>CAVQMU010000010.1:0-783119 GCA_963713695.1 uncultured Alphaproteobacteria bacterium | reverse complement strand
GAGAGGAGGCTGTCGTCACGGCGGAATGTCGTGGCCGGGATTGACCCGGGCGTCCAGGCAGCGACGGCTTAAGTCGGGGTCGCTTCGCGTTGCTTGCGATGATGGCGGAGAGTGGCGCCATCGAAAGGCAACATCCGCTAGATCATCGCCTCGATCAGCCGCGGGCCGCGGCCGTTCATCGCTGACTGGTATTGCTCGGGAACTCCTTGGCGGTCGCGCGCCGCTCGCTTCGACGCCGATGCCATCGGCGATCTGCGTCCAGTTCAGCTCCGGATCGTGCAGTCGAGCAGCGCGCGGCCCTTGGCGCCGAGCGAGGTCCCGACCCGCTCGGCCTCGATGTTCAGGATGGCGTAAGAGCGGTTGGCGAAGACGAGACCGTCGCATCGAGCCTTCTCGCGCGCCATCGTCCACAGCGCCTGCAGGTGGAGGCGCCGCTGCCGTCGGCTTGCGCACAGACCACCTTGCGGCCGGGCGCGGCGAGCGCCGCGCCCACGGCGAGCTCAGTGCCTGCCATCGCGCCGCCGTGATCGGCAGATGGTCGTGCGGCCGGCTCGCGCCAGCGCCGCTTGCAGCTTCGGCTGGCGGTGAGCGCCTCGTCGATCACGATTGCGCCTTCGGGCGTCAGATGGGCGATCGCCCGCGCGACGGCCGAGACGTCGAGCACGCCGGTCGGTAGGCCGGGCAGCTCGAGCGACGCGCGCGCGGACGGTTTATCGGGCGCGCCGAGCGCGGCGGCGAGATCGATCGCGGCCTTCGCGCCGTCCTCGTCGGCGTGGGCGAGTATAGGCGACGATCTCGCACCCCTCCGGCGCGCAATAGCTCGGTTTGCCGGACAAAACGCCGCAGCGCCCGTCCCGCCACACGCTCTTAAGCGTGGGAGCCAGCAGCAGGATGCTCACAAAGCTCGTGACCCACATCCAGCGCCAGGCCTGACCCTGCAGCAATATCGGCACCGGGCCGATGGTGCCTGCTATGAAAGCGACCGCAAGGCCGGACGTGCCGACGAGCATGGCGGCAACGCTCAACTTGCGGGCACGCGCGTCGGCGATCGCCAGGGCGCTCAAGGTCAGGCAAACCAAGGGCCGCGCGGCGACCTCCCAATCCGGGCCGGTCCAATACTTCAGGAACAGAAACTGCGATCGCTCGTGCACCACCTCCAACCAGTCCGGGTCCATGACCTTGAGGAAGGGCGCCGCCCATTGGCCGTGCGCGACGATATTTTTCCGCGGTAATCGCCCATTTTCTGGGTCGCGCCGTCGATGGTCCTGACATCTATATCGGCGAATTCACCCATTTGCGGCCTCCCGGAACTGACTCCGCGGCATTAGAGAACGGACCCGCGCCGGAGTCAAAACCGCTTCAAAGCCCCTCCCACTTCTCAATGATCCATGCCTCGGCCTTTGCGCCCTCGCGCCAGTCCCGGAACGCCGGCAGCGCCAAAATCCTTTCGCAATAGCCGGCCGCCCCTGCGGAAAGCTTCAACGCGTAGGCGTCAATGCGGCTGACCACCGGCGCGAAAAATGCGTCGGCGGCGCAAAAGTCGCCAAACAGGAACGGCCCCCGCGCGCCAGAGAAAATCTGGTCGATGCGCGCGAGATCGGCCTGCGCGGCCTCGTCGATCTCGCGCGGCGTCTCGCGCCTTTCGCGACGAAAATTGGTCGGGCAGTTCTGGCGGAACGGCATGAATCCCGAATGCATTTCCGCGCAGAGCGATCGCGCTTGCGCCCGGTCGCGCGCCTCCCTGGGCCAGACCTTTTTCGCAGGAAATTTCTCGGCCAGGTATTCGATGATCGCCAGCGAATCCCAGATCGCCAGTTCCCCGTCGCGCAGGACGGGGAACTTGCCGGTCGGCCCTTCCCGCAGCATTTTCTCGCGCGATCCGTCGAGATAGAGCGGCGTCGTCTCCTCGAAGAAGGGAATGTCCAGGGCGCGCATCAACAACCAGGGGCGCGCGGACCAGGATGAATAGGCCTTGTTGGCGATGAAGAGCGTGGGGGGCATGCGTTCAGAACCTCTTTTCCGTCTTCTCGTCAGGCGGCTCAAACGGCGCGCCGGCCTTCTTCCAGGCGGAAAAGCCGCCCTCGATATGGGCGACGGGCGCGAGCCCCATCCTTTGGGCGACCTGGGCCGAAAGCGCCGAGCGCATCCCGCCGGCGCAGAAGAACACAAAGGTCTTGTCGGCCTGGAATTGCGGCTTGGCGTAAGGGCTTGCCGGATCGATCCAGAATTCCAGCATGCCGCGCGGACAGTGGAAGGCGCCGGGAATGCGGCCCTCGCGCTGGAGTTCGCGCGGATCGCGCAGATCGACGAATTGCACGTCCTCGCGCCCGAGCAGCGCCTGCGCCTCGTCAAGCGTCAAGGTTTTGACCGCGGCATTGGCTTCGGCGAGCATCTGCTGGACGCCGTAAGTGATTTTTGAAGACATGTAAAATCTCCTTGTCTGCGATTGGAGCGCACCGGTTCGACGGCGTCAACTTGCCGAACTTGACCGAAGGCGCGGTATTGCCGAAAAGGCGGCATGACCGAAAACGATCCCCAGAAAGCCCCCCAGAACGATCCTCTGGCCGAAACGATTCTCGCGCTTTGCACCGCGGCAGGCCCCGGCAAGACGATTTGCCCGACCGACGCGGCCAAGGCTTTCGCGCACCAGCGCGAGGAGGACGATCTCGGCTGGCGCTCCCACCTGCACAAGGTGCGCGCCGCCGCCGTCGCGCTGGCGCGGCAGGGCCGGCTGGTGATCTTTCGCAAGGGCAAACCCGCCGATCCCGACGATTTCCGCGGCGTCTATCAACTCGGCCTTCCGCGCAGCGAGTAATAATACATAGCGTTTTCAAGCGAAACGGCCCCCGATCGCGTCAAGAAGACGAAACCAGAGACGCCAGATGTTCTTCATCCTCTCAAAGCTTCTCTGGTTTTTCGCTTCGCCGCTGCATCTTGTTCTGCTCGGGCTTTGCTTCGGCCTCTATTACGCGCCGCGTAAAAAATTCGGCCGCCCGCTGGCGCTCGCCTCCGCCATCGCGCTCGCGCTGGTCGCCTTTTCGCCAATTTCGTCCCTGCTGCTGCGTTCGCTGGAGGACCGCTTTCCCATCCAATCGCAGGCCATGGAGCCGCCAAAAGGCATTATCGTGCTCGGCGGCGCCGTCGACGAGCGCATCACCAACAGCCGAGGCCAGGCCTCCCTTAACGAGGCGGCGGAGCGGATGACCGAGGCCGTGGCGCTCGCGCGCCGCTATCCGCAGGCGACGCTGGTTTTCTCCGGCGGAACCAACGCCCTCATCCACACCGATGTCAGGGAAGCGCAGGTCGCGCGCAAACTGTGGAGCGAACTCGGGGTGCCCGGGGATCGCATGGTCTTCGAGGACGAGTCGCGCAACACCTGGGAAAACGCCGCAAATACCCAAAAACTTGTGCATCCGGGGAAGGACGAGCGCTGGCTGTTGATCACTTCCGCCTATCACATGCCGCGCGCCATGGGCATTTTCCGCGCCCTGGGCATGACGCCCATCGCCTATCCCGTTGATTTTCGAACCTATGGAACCTGGGAAGACCTGCGGCCGCCGGGCGATTCGACGCTGGCGATCCGCAATTTCGAGATCGCCCTGCGCGAGTGGTTCGGACTGTTCGCCTACCGTCTCTCCGGCAAGACCGACGCGCTCTTCCCCGCCCCGTAACCCTGTTAAGGCGCTGACTTAACGCGAACGTACAAGTTATTGTTATTTCTGCGCAAACCCGTTGGTGTTCAACCAGGTCTGCCAATCCTTCGTGTCGCCGTAGAAGGCGTTGCGGTCGACGCGGGTCGGAATGCCCTTGACCCAACCGTCGGACTGGTATTGCCAGAAACGCCAGTTGCGGTCGCCGTATTTCGCGGAGGGCCGCTGCTTGGTCGAGCGAATCCACATCGGATATTCCGACAGGGCGTTGTCGTAGAGAATCGCCTCGTGGAAATCGACGGTCGTGTAAATGATCGGTTTCTTGCCGTAGAAGCGCTCCATCTCGACGAGCATGCTCTTCATTTCCTGCAGCGTTTGCTCGCGCTGCAAGTGGCGGCGGCAGGTCGGCGAAGTCGGCGTGGCCTCGACGTCGAGCACGGGCGGAAGAGCGTCGGCTTCGGCCGGCACGTTCTTTTCGAACCAGGCCATCTGCTCCTGCGGGGAGCGGCACCAGTAAACGAAGTGATAGGCGCCATGCGGCAGGCCCGCCGCCTTGGCCCCGGTCCAGTTCCTGAAGAATTTGGGGTCGATCCGGTCGCCGCCCTCGGTCGCCTTGATATAGGCGAACTGCACGCCGCCCTCGTGGACCGCCATCCAGTCGGGATCGCCCTGGTATTTGGACACGTCGACGCCGTGAATGGAGAAACTCTGCGCCAATTCCGTCGCTTCCGTCGCCTTGTAGGCGCCGGAGCGGGAGCCGGTCAGCGGCTTTTTGCTCGACGCCGTGAAGTTCGGGTCGGAACCGCAGGCCGCGAGCGATAAAATGACGCCAGGCAGCGCCACCCGCAAGAATGAGGGCGCCAGTCGCATGAAGGTCTTGATCGTGAAATCATACATGCGAACAAATTACCCCTGAGGTGGCAACAAGTCCTTAATATGCGTCAACCTCTGCCTGGACCGACTTGAAACGAATTCTTCAGCCTTGGCAAGCCACGCCTTGGGACAGTCACCGCGAACCCGCAGATACGCTCGGTCTCGCGCCTTCGCGCTTGCAATGCCTTCGCTCGGCGTCCAAAAGAGCGGCAAATCCGGCGAACGGATGGCGCCGCGGACTTTTATGATGATGGCAAACAAATTTTTAACAATCACGCTGCTTTTCGCAGTTCTTGTTGGCGGCGCCGTGCGGGCGGAACCGTGCGGGCCGGACGCCCTGGGCGTGTCGCGGACCCTTTCCGTTGGCGGAGCGCCCCGGGTCGGCCTGAAGACCTATCCGCAAACCCTCGCACTGAAAGACCACGAGGTCGTCCTGACCTTCGACGACGGCCCGTCGGCGGCCACCGCGCGCGTTCTCGCGGCGCTCGAGGCGGAATGCGTCAAGGCCACGTTCTTTCTCGTCGGCCGGATGGCCAAGGAGCGTCCCGACCTGGTCAGGCGGGAAATCGCCGATGGCGACACGGTCGGGCACCATTCCAACACCCATCCCGCGCACACCCTGCGAAGCCTGACCACCGCCGCCGCGCTCAAGGACATAGACGACGGCGCCGCCGCGGTGAATGCCGCCGCCGGCGGCCAGAAAATATCGAATTTCTTCCGTTTTCCGGGTTTCGGCGATTCGCCGGAACTTCTGGCGGCGCTGGCGAAAAGGAATGTTCCGGTCTTCGGCGCCGATCTCTGGGCTTCCGACTGGAACGACATGACGCCGCAGGAGGAGCTCAAGCTGGTGATGTCGAGGCTGCGCCGCACTGGCGGCGGCATATTGCTGCTGCACGACCCGCGCAGGCAGACCGCCGACATGGTTCCCTCTCTGCTCGCGGCCCTGAAGGCCGAGCATTTCCGGGTTGTTCACCTGGCGCCGGGCGAAAAGCCGCCCGAATTGCGCCAGGCGCCCGAAGGCTGGAGCTCGGAAACCGACGCCACCTTGAAGCGCATGGGCGTCGCGGGGCCTCCGATGGGGGCGCGGGAGCCAGCGGGATCGGACGGAGTACCCGCGCAGATCCAAGGCGACAAGCTTCAGGGCGACGCGCCGGCCATGCCCGAAGCGCCCGCGAAGCCTTGAGCGGCTGAGACGAAGACGGCGCCCAGACGCTCATTGACTCAATGAAGTGTATGGCGTCAATCGCACCTATCTTGAGACATTTGGGCCAGAAATGCTTTTATCCGATTGCGCCCGAGGCAGGGACAACAATTTCAACCTGTTGAGGCTTGCAGCGGCGCTCGCTGTGCTTGTCAGCCATAGCTTTTCACTCTCTGGCGCGTCAGATCGCGAACCCCTCGCGCGCCTGATCGGCATATCGTTGGGGCAATTGGCAGTGGATGTCTTTTTCATCACCAGCGGTTTTCTTATTACGTCGAGCCTGCTGAACCGCGCGAGACTGGTGGACTTCGCCGTTGCGCGCATTCTTCAAATCTTCCCCGCGCTGTGGGGCGTGCTCGTGTTGACGGTCTTTGCGCTGGGTCCGGCCATGACGAGGCTTCCGCTCCCGGATTATCTCACATCGCCGAAAACATCCGAATATTTCATCAAAACGGCGACATTGTTTTATGGCGTTGGCTGGAATCTTCCGGGCGTGTTCGAGACCAATCCATTCAAGGATGCGGCAAATGGCTCGCTATGGACACTCCCGACCGAATTGAAAATGTACTTATATTTTGCCTCAACATGGCTCGTCTTGTCCATTTTCCCGTCCTCCTTTCGCACAGTCACATTCAAATTCATCGTGACGATATTCAGTATCGTCTATTTAATCGTTTTGATGAAATTCAAATTTGTCGGCGGAAATATGAGACCTTGGCTTGAGTGGGTATATTTCTTTTTGCAAGGAGCAAGCTTCTATGTATGGCGCGACAAGATCTTTGTATCGCGATTATTGTTTTTGACGATTGCCGCTATCCTTGTCGCATCCACGTTTGATCATCGCGCGTTCGTTGTCTGCTATTTCGTGCTCCTGGCGCCGCTTGTGCTGAATTTCGCTTATGCTTTTGACGGTTCAATCCGAGCAATCAATGGGATCGGCGACTATTCCTACGGCGTGTATATTTTCGCCTTTGCGGTGCAGCAGACGCTGATCTCGCTCTGGCCGACTCTCACAGTCGCCCAAATGGTTGTCCTGTCGGCAACAATCACGTCCGTCCTGGCGGTGCTGTCGTGGCATTTGATTGAAAAGCGCGCTCTGGCGCAGAAAGAGAATTTCGCGGCGGCGATCTTTGGCATGCAGCGCCAAGGGCGCGTCCAATTTGGCCGATTTTGGCGCTTTGCCATACGATCATAGCGCGGAAACGCCTATTCCCACACCTGTCAAAATGGTGCGGGCCAAAATCAAAAAAACGTAGTTATTTCAACGCCACTTTTGAAAAGTGGTGCGGCCAAGAGGACTCGAACCTCCACCCCGGTTAAAGGACTAGCACCTCAAGCTAGCGCGTCTACCAATTCCGCCATGGCCGCAGGAAAGGATCGTTGCGGCGCGAGGCCGAACAATCGGTAGGCGCGTCGTCTAACAAATCGCTTCCGCCGTGGCAAGCTGTTCAGCTGCAAATCTTCCGCGCGGCTTTTTTCTCGACGCGGCGCGACCATCGCGCGATAAGCACGATCGAAGCCGCGGCTTCCCTTCTCCCCTTGCGGGAGAAGGTGGCGCGAAGCGCCGGATGAGGGGGCACTTGGGGCGCATCCCCCTCATCCGTCTCGCCTTCGGCGATCCACCTTCTCCCGCAAGGGGAGAAGGGGCGCGGCCACTTTCAACTTTTACGCCACAAAAAGAGCGCCGCTTGCCAAATCTCCTCCTCCCCGCCCCCGGCTCGCCGCCTGTCGAATGGCGCATTTCCGAGGGATTGACGCCCTATGACGAGGCCGTCGCCTTCATGGAGGCGCGCGTCGCCGCCATATCCGAGGGGAGCGCGCCGGAGCTGGTCTGGCTGGTCGAACATCCGCCGCTTTATACCGCGGGCACTTCGGCGCAACCGCAGGACCTGCTCGATTCGCGCTTTCCGGTGCATGCGACCGGGCGCGGCGGCCAGTTCACCTATCATGGCCCGGGCCAGCGGGTGGCCTATGTCATGCTCGACCTCAACCGCCGCAAGAAGGATGTGCGCTGCTACGTCGCCGCGTTGGAAGGCTGGATCATCGCCACGCTGCAAAACTTCAACGTCCGCGGCGAAATCCGCGAGGGCCGCGTGGGCGTCTGGGTGCAAAGGCCGGAAAAGCCGCGGGGGATGAAAGGCGAGGTCGCCGAGGACAAGATCGCGGCGATCGGCGTGCGGATGCGGCGCTGGGTGTCCTTCCACGGCATCGCGCTGAATGTCGAGCCGAACCTCCAGCATTTTTCCGGCATCGTGCCTTGCGGCATAGCGGAAAACCATCTCGGCGTGACGAGCCTCGTCGATCTCGGCCTGCCCGTCGGCATGGACGACCTCGACATCGCCCTGCGTCGGTCCTTCGAAGACATATTCGGCCCCTGTTAGGCCGCGGTCTCGACGATCTCGCCTTGCGGATCCAGTCCGGCGAGGGCGATGGCGCGAGCGCCGGCCGCCTCGAAATCGTCGTGCAGGAAATCGCGCGCGCGCCGATCCTCGGCGAAAATCACCGTCAGCGCGGCTTCGGCCGGCAGATGCGTCGCCGCAGCTTTCGACCCGCAGGCGATCAGCACGAAATCATACGTCGCCTGCAAGGCGTCGAGAATCATGTGCAGATCGTCGGAATCGGTTTGCACCGCGCCGCCCGACTGGACGATATGCAGGCGTGTGGCGCCGTCGCGATAGATGGCTTCGGCGAACGAGGCCTCGCCTTCGAGCAATTGCGCGAGGCCCGGCTGGCCCTCCTCGGGCGCGCCGCTCGCCGCATGTTCGAGCGCGTCGCGCAGATAGAAGTCGGAATCGTCGATCTGCACCAGGACGGCCCTGCCCTCGCGCGCCAGTGCGCGCGACAGTTTGAGGCTGGCGCATGAAGGCTCGGAATCCTCGGCGCTGGCGATCAGCACCTTGACGCCGCCCTGCGCCGCCGCCTGCGCGATGCGGCCGACAAGGCCGCGGGCCGAGGTTGGCGCGGCGTTGCGACCATTCGAGGAGTCCGCCGGCGCCCAGACGTCCGGCGCAGCGGAATGTTGGAGCGCGGCGGATTTTTGCGTCTCCCCGTCGAGAGCGACTGCCGGCGCGGCGTAATCGGCGACGGCGCGTTTCAGGCGGCTCAGCAGCGGCGACCCATCGTCGTCAGAGGCGCGCGCGATCCCGCCGGCCGCAGAAGCGGCAGGACCGGCCGAACCCGCAGAGGCGCGCGATGCGGCGGCGCGCCCTTCGGCGCCCATTTCACGCGGCGGCGGCGGCGGCCGCTTCGGCTGGCCGGACGCGCTTTCGCTCATCATTTCACGAGCGGCGATGCCGCCGATCGTCAGAACCAGCGCGGCGATCGCGGCGAAAATGGTGACCGGCAGCTTTTTTGGGAAAACCGGCAGGCTCGGCGCCATGGCGCGCGAAATGATGCGCGCGTCGGCCGGCGAGGAATCCGCATTGTCGCGCGACAGCGCCGCCTGGTATTTCGCCGCCTGGCTGACGAGCTGGTCCTTCAGCGTCTTGGCGTTGCGCTCGAGTTCGAGCAATTGCGATTCGTCGGCGGTGCTGACGCCCACGGCGCTTTTCTGCTCCTCGAGCAGAGCCGTGAGATTGGCGACCCGCGCGCCCGCGACCTTCGAGTCATTGTCGAGGCCGCGCGCCGCCTTTTCGACCGCCGCGCGCAATTGCGTCTCTATGTCGGACAGCTGCGCCTCGAGCTCCTTGATGCGCGGATGGCCTGGAAGAAGCGTGCGCGATTCCGAGGCGAGCTGCGAGCGGACGATGACGCGCTGGTCGGCGATGCGCCGGACGAGATCGTTGCTGGATATTTCGCCGGCGTCGCCAAGCCGCCCCTGGCGCAACAGGTCGCGCAATCCCCTCGCCTTGGCCTGCGCCTCCGATTGCGCCGAGCGCGCATCTGCGAGCTTCGTCGCGATCTCGCCCAATTGCTGTTTCGGCGCCGTCTTGGTGGTGGAATCGATTTCGAACAGGCCGTTCTTGGCGCGGAACTGTTCGACTTTCGAATCGGCCTGGGCGACCTGCGCCTCGAGCGCGATGATCTGCGGCTTCAGCGATTCCGCCGCCTGATGCGCATCGTTGCGCTTGGCGAGCATTTTCAGCTCGATGTAGAGGTCGGCGACGGCATTGGCGCCGCGCGCCGCCAGCTCCGGGTCATGCGCGGAAAACTCGACTTGCAGCACGCGCGTCTTGGTCGGCGACATGACCGTCAGATGGTCGAAGAAATTGATCAGCACCCGGTCTTCGGCCGTCTGCGCGGATGGATCGGCGGAGAGGCCGAGCAGGATCGCAAGCTGCGCGAGGGGATTGCCGCTGGACGGGTCGAATTCGGGATTGCCCTTGAGGCCGAGAATCTGCACGGCCTTGCGGCCGAGATCGCGCGAGGTGAGGAGCTGGATCTGGCTGTTCACCGCCTCGGTATCGAAGAATCCCGGCGAGTCCACGCCTCGCGCGGAATCCGGATCGGAGCGGGTGAAATAGCTTTCCTGGTTCTCGACGATGATGCGCGATTCCGCCATGTAGCGCGGCTTGACCAATGTGCAGAACACGAGCGCCGCCGCCGCGGCGCCAAGCGTCGCGCCGATCACGAGGCGCTTCTTGCGCCCTATGGCGGCTCCGATACCCCCGAGATCGATTTCTTGCCGGCCGCTGCTGGCGTCGTAATCGTAGTTGCCCGCGCTCATCACAAACTCCATCAACCCGGACGCAGGATAGTCCGGTTATGGTTGAGGCGGGGTTAACTGCAAGACGAGAAGGGTCAAAGCTTTGTTAACCATGAACCGATAATTTGCCCGCAAAGCCGCAATGCCGCGGCGCCCGCTTCTGGTCAGGTTGTGAAGCCAATGCGCCGAATTCTTCTTTGTGTTTGCATCGCCCTTGCGGCGCCCCTCCAGGGGTGCGCCAGCATGCACAGGCCCAGTCCGGAATTCCAGGACAACGCGACCCCCTATCAGCTCGCAGCCGGCGACCGCCTGCGCGTCATCGTGTTCGGCCAGGATTCGCTGAGCAATTCCTTCAACGTCGACAGTTCCGGCCATATCGCCATGCCCTTGATCGGCCTGGTGCCGGCCACCGGCCGCACGCCGGCGCAACTCGCGCGCGAGATCGAGGAGAAGCTGCGCGCCGGCTATGTGCGCGAGCCCCGCGTTTCCGTCGAGGTCGAGGCCTACCGGCCCTTCTTCGTGCTCGGCGAAGTTCAGACCGCCGGGCAATATCCCTATGTCAACGGCATGACCGTCGAGACGGCGGTGGCGATCGCCGGCGGCTACACGCCCCGCGCCCGCAAGGACCAGGCCGAACTGACCCGCACGCAGGACGGCCACACCGCCGCCAGCGACGTGCCGGTGACCCAGCCCGTCAGGCCCGGCGACACGATCTTCGTGCACGAACGGTTCTTCTGACAAGATTTTGGCGCCAGGCCAAATTTCCTGAATAAAGGTAAATAACCGAAAGACAGGATTTCTTAGTCTTAACGGTTCCTTACTTGGCATGATCGATTATTATCAGGGCAGTCAAAGCCTGTCTTTCGGGATGGGCGGGTTGGTAACGCCCGTTCGCGCCGCCGTTTTTTCAAGGCGGCGTCAGGGGCCTGTCGAGTGGTGTTATGCTGCATGCCCTGCCGGCGGAAGCCGTTGTCCAGAACAAGCTGAAGCCGAGCCTGTCGGGCGTCGCCCTGACCGGCGGCCTGCGACTGGTCGAATTGCTGGCGCTGGTCGGCGTCGGCTTCCTGGTCCACGCCCTGCACGTCCCCTCCGAATATGGAATGCAGACCAGTTACCTCCTGGCCATTCCCGCCATGTCGCTCGGCATGTCGCTGCTGCTGCAATCCATCGGCGCTTATTCGCTCGACTCCCTGCGCGCGCCGCTTGCCACCGGCCTGCGCATCGTCCTGTGCTGGGGCGCGGTCGTTCTCGCGGCCATGTCCATCGCCTTCTTCCTGCGCATCGAAGCGACGTTTTCGCGTGGCTGGCTCGGCCTGTGGTTCGCGACCGGCCTTGCGACGCTGTTCGTCGCGCGCGCGGCGGCCGGAGTTTTGACGCGCTGGCTGACGCGGCGCGGCCGTCTTGACCGCTACGCCGTGATCGTCGGCGGCGGCCCGCTGGCTGAAATGCTGCTCAACGCCCTGTCCCGGCAGTCCTGCCCCGACCTGCGCATTCTCGGCCTGTTCGATGACCGCGACGATGAGCGCACGCCCGATGTCGTCGCCGGCTATCCCAAGCTCGGCACGATCGACGATCTCCTCGCCTTCGCCCGGCATGTGCGCGTCGATCAGGTGATCTTCGCCCTGCCGATCACCGCCGAGGGTCGCATACTCGCCATGCTGCGCAAATTGTGGGTGCTGCCGGTCGACATCAGGCTGGCCGCGCACGCCAATCGCCTGCGCTTTCGCCCGCGCTCCTATTCCTACATCGGCAACGTGCCGGTGTTCGACGTGCTCGACAAGCCCATGTCCGAAGGGGCCGTGGCCTTCAAGGCGGTCTTCGACCGCATCGTCGGGGCGCTCCTGCTGCTCGTCCTTTCGCCCGTGCTGCTCGCGGTGGCGATCGGGGTGCGGCTGACCTCGCGCGGGCCGGTGCTGTTTCGCCAGCAGCGGCACGGATTCAACAACGAGCGCATCACCGTCCTGAAATTCCGCTCGCTCTACGTCGATCAATGCGACCCGCTGGCGCAAAAGCTGGTGACGCGCAACGATCCGCGCGTGACGCCGTTCGGCCGCTTCATCCGCAAGACGTCGCTCGACGAATTGCCGCAATTGATCAACGTGTTGCGGGGCGACCTGTCGCTCGTCGGCCCTCGTCCGCACGCTGTCGACGCCAAGGCCGCCGACTGGGATTACGACAAGGTGGTGGACGGCTATTTCGCCCGTCATCGCGTCAAGCCCGGGGTCACCGGATGGGCGCAGGTCAACGGCTGGCGCGGCGAGACCGACACGTTCGAAAAGATCCAGCGGCGCGTCGAATTCGATCTTGACTATATCGAGAACTGGTCCGTCCTGCTCGACATATACATCCTGCTGCTGACCCCCCTCGCGCTGCTGCGCAACTCCAACGTCTATTAACGAAAAACGCGTCGAAAGGCGTCGCATTGGATCGGACTTCGACCGTCGTCCGACCCGATTTATTAATTTTTGCCGTTTAAAAAACTAGGGTTTTCGGATTTGCGGGAAAAATGGATTCTCCTGAGCGAAGCTTGCGCATCCTCCACGTGCTGAGGGCGCCCGTCGGCGGCCTGTTCCGCCACGTCATGGACGTGGCCCGCGAGCAGGCTGCGCGCGGCCACGCCGTTGGAATCATCGCCGAATTCGACCACCGGAGGCGAAAAGGCCGCGCGGCAACTGGCGCTGTTTGCGCCTTCGCTCGCACTTGGCGTCAAGCGTTTCCCGATGCGACGCGAACCGCACCTCTCGGACCTCGCCGCGATGACGCGAGTTTATTCCGAGGCCTTGCGGCTGAAGCCCGACGTCGTCCACGGCCACGGCTCGAAAGGCGGACTCTACACGCGGGCGCTCGGCTATTTGCCGGGCCTGAAGCGCGCGGCCCGCGTCTATACGCCGCATGGCGGCAGCTTCCACCGGCAGCCCGGGCACTGGCTTTACATCGTTGTCGAACGCATCGTCGAGAGCCGGACGGACCTGCTGCTGTTTGAAAGCGATTACATCGCGCGGCAATACGCGGAAGCGGTAGGAAACACCGGGGCAATGCAGCGCGTCGCCAAGAACGGCTTGCGCCCGGAGGAATTCTCGCCCGTCGCCGCCGCGCCCGACGCGGCGGATTTCCTCTATGTCGGCGAATTGTCGAGCTTCAAGGGCATCGACACCCTGATAGAGGCGCTCGCCTCGATCCATGCCGCCGGCGCCGTGACGCCGCGCCTCGCCATTGTCGGATCGGGGCACGAATACGAACGCCTCGCCGCGATGGTCGAGCACTACGATCTCAACCGCCACGTCGCCTTCTATGGCGCCCTCGACGCCCGCGAGGCCTTCACGCTCGGCCGCATCGTGGTGGCGCCGAGCCGCGCCGAATCGCTGCCCTATGTGGCGATGGAGGCGATCGCCGCCGGCAAGACCGTCATCGCCACCGATGTCGGCGGCCTCTCGGAAATCTTCGGCCCCTGCCGCGACCGCCTGATCCCGCGAGACGATCCCGCGGCTTTGGCCCGGGCCATGCTCTGCGCCCTCGGCAAGGACGACGCCGCCGTTGCGGCCGAACATGAACTCCTGGCGCGGCATGTCGCGGCAAATTTCAATGTCGGCGTCATGGTCGACTTCAGGCCTGGCCGCCTATCGCGAAACCCTGGCGTTCTGCCGCGGCGCCCCACCCGTCGTTGCGGAGGCGGCGACGTGACCGATTTGGGCCTCGCTGCGCAACCGCCGCAGGGATTTGCGCGAAGAACCTTCGATTACAACAAGCTGGTCGACTGGTTCTTCTGGCTGACGGTCGCCAGCGGATCGGTGGTTTTCATCGAGCCCTCGCCTTACGATTTCCTCATCCTCATCACCATCGCGCTTTGGGCGCTTGGCGGCTTCAGCGTGCATCGCGCGGTCACGCTCTTCATCGGCCTGATCGTGCTCTGGGTTCTCGGCGGCTATATCGCGCTGATCCCCTATTGGGACGAGCCGGATCCCTCCAATTTCATGGTCTACACCCTGTTCATCACGTCAACCGGGGTGTTTTACGCGCTTTTCCTGTCGGAGCGCACGACGCGACGCACCGACCTCATGCTCACCGGCTATGTCGCAAGCTGTGTTCTCGCCAGCGCCATCGCCGTCACCACCTGGTACGGCGCCTTCGGCGCCGACGACGAATGGGTCAGCCATGGCCGCGCCATGGCGCCCTTCAAGGACCCGAACGTTCTCGGCACCTATCTCGTCACCGGCCTGCTCTATCTCGTCCAGCGGCTGCTGCTTGGACGCATGCGGCATTTCTGGCTTGTCGCCCCCAGCCTGGCGCTCATCGTCACCGCTTTGTTCCTGTCGTTCTCGCGCGGCTCCTGGGGCGCTGCAATCCTCTCGATCCTGATGATCATCGGTTTTCTCATCAAGACCGCCGACACGCCAAAAATGCGCCTGCGCATCCTGAGCGGCGCCGCGGTCTTTTTCATCCTTGCCGGCGTCGCGCTGGCGGGGGCGCTGTCGGTTGAAAGCGTCCGCGACTTCTTCTTCCAGCGCGCCACCGTCTCTCAAGACTATGACGACGCCCCGAACGGCCGCTTCGGCAATCAGCTCCGCTCCATTCCCATGCTGATGGAGCGCCCCAACGGTTTCGGCCCGCTTCGCTTTCGCCTGACCTTCGGCCTCGATCCGCACAATTCCTACGTCAACGCCTTCGCCTCCAACGGCTGGCTTGGCGGATTCAGCTTCATCCTCCTGGTGCTCTCGACCTGCTACGTCGGCTTCCGCCAATGCCTGACGCGCCATCCCTGGATGCGGGAGTCGCAGATCCTGTTCGCCGCGACCTTCGCCTTCTTCATGCAGGGCTTGCAGATCGACCTCGACCATTGGCGCTTCTTCTTCCTGTCGCTCGGCGGAATCTGGGGCATAGAGGCCTCGCGCCAGCGCTGGCTGCGGCGGCAGGACGGAACGACGAATGCGCCCGCCCCGCTCGCGCCGCTTGAGGCCAGCCATGGATAGGCCCGCTGACAAAAGACTTGGCTACGTCGATTGCCTGCGCGGATTCGCGGCCATGGCGGTGGTCTATTATCACACCGCCAATCATTACCGGCTCGCCGGCGAAATCGCCAATCCGATCGAGCGCGGCGTCGTCAGCCTGTTCACCGAATTTTCCGATGTCGGCAAGATCGCCGTCACGCTCTTTTTCGCCGTTTCGGGCTTCGTGATCCCCTATTCGCTCTTCAAGCCTTCGAGGACGCCGCTGCGCGACTTCGCGATCACCCGGTTTTTCCGCCTCTACCCCGCCTACTGGATCAGCATTTTCATCTGGGTCGCCTTTCTCTGGCTCGCCCGCGGCGAAGCGACGCCGCTTGAGCGAATTCTCGTCAATCTGACGATGCTGCAACAATTCATCGGCGTCCAAAACGTCATCGAACTTTTCTGGACCTTGCAGATCGAACTCATCTTCTATGCGATCTGCGCGGCGCTTTTCGCTTTCGGATTCTTGCGCTCCTGCCGGCAGATCGCCTGGACCTCGGCGATCCTGCTTGTCGCCGCCCTGACGCTGGCCGCGGCCCGCTGGCATTACGAGCGCAAGATACCCGTCGCGCTGCCCCTCGCGCTGTCCATCATGTTCTGGGGCTTTCTGTGGAGACGCGCCACAGTCGAAAAACTTGCGGAAGCGCGCAGGATCGTCGCGTGGCTCACGGCGCTGCTCTTCGCCGCCGTGCTGCCGATCTGCATTCTCGCCTATTCGCGCGATCTTGGAGAACACGAAACCTGGTATCGCTACGCCGACACCTATTTCATCGCCCTCGCCATCTTCATGCTCTTCACGACGCGGATCAAGGTCGCCGCGCCCGTCGCGATCTATCTCGGACAGATCAGCTATTCCATCTACCTGTTCGGACCGCTCGGACAGGAAGGCGCCGAGCGCCTGCACCCGCTCCTCCCCGCGGGCTGGCCAATCAGCGTCACCCTGCTGCTCGCGGTCGCGCTGACCCTGCCAATTTCGGCGCTGGTCTATCACATGGTTGAAAGGCCGATGATCGAACTCGGCCGGCATTTGCTGCGCCGCCTGAAAGCGCGCGACGGCGCCACGGAGTCTCTCGCGCTCGCCAACGCTGGCGGCAATTAAAAAAGCCGCGACGAGCTTGCCGTCCTGGATTGCGCGAGACTTCGACGCCCCGGAAACGCGCGTTAATATTCATAAGTTAAACTGCTTAGTTAAGACTCGACGGATTAATATTAATACCTATATTTGTTTCGATTGCTTCAGCTTCCATGCAATATATCTGGAACTTATTGCTTTTACCGGAGCATATTCATGTCGGCTTTTCATGCCTTGCGCGCAGAAAGCGAAATGCCGCCTGCCGTTCCATTGCCCTTGATCGTCGATCTCGACGGGACCCTGATTCAGACCGACCTGCTGTCGGAAACCGCCCTCGCCTATCTTCGCTTTGCGCCCTGGCGCATTTTTTCGGTGCTCTATTGGCTGGTCTGCGGGCGGGCGCGGCTGAAGGCGGAGCTGGCCAGGCGGACCAATGTCGACGCCGCCGTCGCGCCAGCCAACGAAGCCATGGTCGCGGTTGCGATGCGCGCGCGCAAGGAAGGGCGCGAAGTGGTGCTGGCCACCGCCGCCGACAGGGAAATCGCGCTGCGCGTCGCCGCGCGTTTTCCTTTTTTCAGCCGCGTTCTCGCAAGCGACGGCGAAATCAATCTCAAGAGCGAGGTCAAGCTCGAAGCCATCCGCGCGCTTTTCCCCCAGGGCTTCATCTATGCCGGCGACAGCCGCGCCGACCTCCCGCTCTGGCGCGCCGCCGCCGGCATGATCGTGGTGAACGCCGCTCCCTCGGTCCTCCGGGCGGCAAGGGCCATGGGCGACCCCATTGCAGTTCTGCCGCGCAAGAGCCGGCTGGGCGCCGCCTGGAAATTGCTGCGTCCGCACCAGTGGGCGAAAAACATATTGATCTTCGTGCCGCTTGTATTGGCAGGAATGATCGGCGACCTCGCGGCGGTTCGCGCCGCGCTGCTGGCCTTCGCCGCCCTCAGCCTGGTGGCGTCCGCGACCTATGCCGTCAACGATCTCATCGACATCGAAGATGACCGCCGTCACTGGACCAAGCGCCGGCGTCCGCTGGCCTCGGGCGACCTGCCGATCTTGCATGGCGTCGCGATCGCGGCGGGCGGCCTTGCGATAGGCTTTGGCCTGGCTGCGCTGGCGGGACCGCTGGTGGTCGCGGGCCTGTTCGCCTATCTGTGCGGCACGCTGCTCTATTCCTTTTCGCTCAAGCGCATTCCCATCGTCGACGTCACCCTGCTCGCGGGCCTGTTCACCCTGCGCCTGCTGATCGGCTGCCTCGCCTCGGGCGCCGCCGTCTCGCCCTGGCTGCTGACCTTTTCGATGTTCCTTTTCGTTTCGCTTTCGCTGGCCAAACGCCATACGGAAATCGCCCGCGCCGCCGTTGCCGGCGTCAAGACGCAAGTGCGTGGATACTCGACCGCCGACGAGCCTTTTGTCTTCGGCCTGGGCGTCGGTTCGCTCGTCGCCGCGATTCTCGTTTTCGTGCTCTATCTGACGCAGGAAGCCTTTTCGGCGGCGCATCTCGCCGCGCCAAAACTGCTTTGGGCCTTCCCGCCGGCGCTTTTCCTGATCGCGGGGCGCGTCTGGCTGGTTTCGGGCCGTGGCGAACTCGACGACGATCCCGTCGCCTTCGCCGTCAAGGACAGGGCCAGCCTGGCTGTCGTCGGCCTGCTCGGACTCGTGTTCATGACCGCCTGGCTGGGGCCGCCACACTTTTGAAATCCGGAAGCGGACCATCCCGAATTCATGGAATTGCACCAATGCTGGCGTCGATCTTCAAAACGTTCAAGTCTCATCCCGCCTTCTCCGATCCGCGTCGGGTCTGGCTCGGAATCGTGCTGATGATATTGGCGCTGAAGCTTTTGGCCGTGCTGGTCTATGTGTCGCCGACAAGGTCCATCTTCGATCTCGGCTTCTTTTTCGACCCCTATCTGAAGTCGCTCTACGCCGGCAATGGTTTTGAATCCTGCGACCTGCCCGTCTGCGATCACTCCTCGCGCATGCCGGCGCTGCCCTATTTCCTCTATGCCCTGAGCCCTTTCACCTTGAGCCTGCGCGCCGCCGCAGTCGTCAAGGTCTGCCTGCTCAGCGCGCTGGTCTATTTCACCTGTCGCGATTTCGCGCTCCGGATTACGGCGCGCACGCCGCTTCAATTCGCTTTCTATGCGGGGGCGACGCTTTTCCTGATCTTCGCGCCCACGCTCGTCAAGCATATGGCGACCATGCACTATGAGGAGGGCTACCTCATTGAAATCCAGGCTGTCACCGTCGTCACGACGCTGATGCTGCTGTCCAGGGTCGGCAAGGATCTCAGATGGCGCGATTGCGCGATTCCCGTCCTGGTCGCGTCGTTGGGCTATCTCTTCAAGAGTTCGCAGATTTTGGTCTGGGCCGTCGTGGCCGTCGTCGTCGTCTCGGTCGCGCTGGCGTCCAGCCGCCGCGGCATGGCGGCGGCCATGGTCGCGCTCGCCCTCGTGGCGCCCCTGTCCTGGCTGACGCACAATATTGTCACGGGCCAGAAATTCTCGATCATGTCGAGCTACGACGGCGAGAACATGTTTCGTGGCTGGAACGCGCATACGCTCGATGTTTTCCCGGCCTGCCATCTCGACACGCTGTTCGTGACGCTGCGGACCTGCGAAGGCCGCAGCCTCGATCTCCCGCACGAAACCGGGCGCGCCGACTATCCGAACGAATGGGCATGGAACGACGGCTACAAGGCCCGGGCGACCGACTGGATCGTTCACAACCCCGAAGCCGCCGCGCGCACCCTCGGCGAAAAGGCCGCGGTCTTCCTGGCGTGGCCGCGTCTTGTCCCCTACGTGCTGATGGACGAGACCAGCGAACACGGGCGCAAGCCCGCCGAGGAAGCGATGAGCGCTCTGTGGATCTCCATCGGACGGCTGATGGAATTCGCCGCCTTTGGCATGAGCTTCTGGCTGCTCGCCAAGGGCGACGGCCGCGCGCGCGCCCTTGCGCTGACATGCCTCGCCCTGATGGCCGCCTACGCCACGCCCTACATTCTCGGCTACACGACCGAGCGCCATTTCTGCATTTTCATCCTGATGGGCGTATTGTGCGATTTCTTCCTGTTCGCGGAAATCGGCAGGCTCCGCGAGACAAGGGCCGCACCCAGCGAGCGACCATGACCCTGCTGCATGTCCCCCGGGACCGCCGTCGCTTCCTCGCGAGCGCCGCCTCTGCAGCGGCGCTGATCCCGTTTTACGACCGCATGGCGCGCGCGCAGTCCGATCCTGTCGCGGCGTCGACCTCCGCGCTGATCGCCGGCATTCGCGACGCGACGATGGCGGGCCGGCCCTTTCGGCTGCCGCCCGGCGTGACGACCATTTATCGCGTCGACCTGCCCGAAGGCGCGCATCTGATCGGCGCAAGGGGCGGCTCGACCTTGCGGCTGGGCTACGCCGGCGCGATGATCTCCAACCGGGGCTCCGTGGGGTCGCTGACCTTCGAGGGCGTGACGTTCGACGGCGGCCATCGCCCGATCGACGAGGCCTTCGGATTGCTGACTTTCGTCGATGTCGCGCAGGTCGAACTGGAAAACTGCACGATCCTGAATTCGACGACCGGCGTCATGCAGCGACGCTGCGGCGGCAGGATAAGGCTTTCGTCGTTCCACGATCTCTCGGACACCGCGATCCACGACGACAATTGCGCGGGCATGATCATCGACGCCAACACGATCCGGCGCTGCGGCAATAATGGCGTGCATCATTGGAGCGCGCATTCCCGGCGCCACGACGGATCGCGTATCAGCAACAACGTCATAACCGACATCTCGAACCGTTCCGGCGGCGACGGCATGTTCGGCAATGGAGTCCGCGTCGCCGAATGTGGCCCGGTGACGATTGACAACAATGTCATTGAACGTTGCCAGTATACCGCCGTTCGCAATGCCGGCGGCTGGGATGTCGTGGTTTCCGGCAACCGCTGCAAGTCCTTTAACGAAAAGGCAATGTACGCGGAATTCGGCTTTCGCAACGCGACTTTCGCCAATAATGTCATCGAGGATTGCGGCGCGGGAATCTCCGCAACCAATTACCTCGGCCCGGGCGACGGCGATGGCGCGCTGATCTCAGGCAATGTGATCACGAAATTGCGCCCGTCCCATCCCGACAATGAATTTGGCGTGCGGTCGGGCTGGCTCGCCGGACTGCAGGGCGAAGGCGACGTCCGCATGATCGGCAACACCATCGTCGGCTCGCCGAGAGTCGCCATTCTCGCCGGATATTTCGGCGCGCGCCAGAATGTCACGGTCGAGGACAACAGGCTCATCGACAACGACTACGCCATAGGCGTGGCGACGCAGGAAGGCGTCGGCCCCTGCACGATTTCGGGCAACGAAATGCGCGGTTCGAAAAAGGCCAATATCGTCGCCATGTTCCAATGGAACATCATCGACGGCGACCTCGCCGCGCCCGGCGCAAAAAATCCGTACAAAGGCCTCGTCCTGCGCGACAACCGCGTCGTTTAAACTCGCGGGCTCCAGCCTTTCATCGCTCTGTCATCGATCGCGCCTAATCCGACGAAATATTCGCGTCAGGCCGCAACCATTTCCGAAAACCCCGGTTGTCGCCATGCTGGAGCTTCGCCATGTTTGCCTGCGCGCCAACCGAACAATTTTCCGTCCCGACGCAAGGCTGCCTGTGCTGCAGCCCCGCCATGGCGCTTTTTGCCGCGCGCGTGCAAGCTGGCAGGTCGGCTGCGGGCAGGCCGCGCCCAGCGGCCCGCTCAGCTGCGCGATCCCCGGCGCTCCCGGCTCCGGCGCCGAAAGGCGATCTGGAGCCAGGGGAAGCGACGGCCTTCGTCAACCTGCGCCTGTTCGACGGTTTTTCGCGCGCATTGCGCGATAACTTGCGGGTGGTGGTGATCGCAGGGCGAATCGCCGCCGTCGAGCCGCTCGAAAAACCGCTCGCCGCGCCTGTGCGACAGATCGATTGCGGCGGGCGCGTGCTGATGCCGGGCCTGATCGACGCCCATTACCACGTGATGATGGCGTCGCTGCCGCTCAGCGAACTGATGACCGGAGATCTCGGCTACATCAATCTGGCCGCGGCCGCCGAAGCGTCGCGCGTCCTGCTGCGCGGTTTCACCAGCATCCGCGACATGGCCGGCCCGTGTTTTGGATTGAAGCGGGCGATCGATTCCGGGCTTGTCACGGGTCCGCGCATCTGGCCCTCGGGCGCGATGATCTCGCAAACATCCGGCCATGGCGATTTCCGCGCCCCTTACGAGGTTCCAAGAGCGCGCGGCGCCCCGCCTTCGCATGGCGAGGTCTTTGGCGTGGGCGCGATCGCCGACGGCGTTCCGGACGTGCTGCGCCACGCCCGTGAACAATTGATGCTCGGCGCCAGCCAGTTGAAGCTCGCGGCCGGCGGCGGCGTCATTTCGCAATATGACCCGATCGACGTCAGCCAATATACGACGGGCGAATTCCGCGCCGCCGTGGAGGCCGCCGGGAACTGGGGCACTTATGTCGCCGTCCACGCCTACGCCCCGCGCGCGATCAAAACCGCCATCAGGCGCCGGCGTCCGCTGCGTCGAGCACGGGCAGCTGATGGACGAGGAGACCGCCAGGATGATGGCCGATGAAGGCGTCTGGCTCTCGACCCAGCCCTTTCTCGACGACGAGGACGCCATTCCCTTTCCCGAGGAATCGCCTTTCCGGGAAAAGCAGCTGCTGGTCAGCCGGGGCACGGACGCGGCCTGCGAATTGGCCAAAAAACACGGGATCAGGACGGCCTGGGGAACCGACATATTGTTCGACCGAAAGCTGTCCGACCGCCAGGGCGCGCAATTGGCGAAGATGGCCCGCTGGCATGAGCCGGTCGACGTTCTCCGCATGGCCACAAGCGTCAACGCCGAACTCTTGCAGATGGCCGGGCCTCGCAATCCCTACCCGGCGCCGATCGGAATCGTCGAGGCTGGCGCCTGCGCCGATCTGCTGCTGGTCGACGGCGATCCGCTGCAAAAGATCGACCTTCTCGCCGATCCCGGAAATTTGCTGGTGATCATGAAGGAGGGTCGTTTTTATAAAAACGCCCTGCCGGCATGATTCACACTTTCGCGTGATGGATGACGTTCGCAGCTGACGCGGAAAAATCCAAAGCTTATCGTGTCGCACCGCCTACGCCCACCTGCTGCCGGTCGACGGCGATCCGCTGCAAAAGATTGACCTTTTCGCGGAACCGGAGAAGACTCTGCTCGTCGTCATGAAGGACGGACGTTTTCACGAGAACGCGCTGCCCGCCTGATGCCGGCGCGCTCATCCAAGGAAGCTCTCATGCGGAAAATCATTCTCGTCGCCGCCCTGGCCGGATTTGCCGCAAGCCTCGCGGTCGCGACTGACGCCCAGGCGAAAAAACATCATGCGCGCTCGTCAGCTCCCGCCACGCACGAGGCGCCGAGCGCCCCGCAGAGCCATCCCGGCGGCGGCAGCAATTCCAAATGAGGGCAGTTTAGGCCGCCGCGCGTTTTGCGAGCGCCCCGGAATAGACCGCCTCCAGGCGCTCGACGTGCCGCGCAGGCGTCGGCGGATCGCTCCAGAATGCCTCGTAGGCCGCTCTCGACATGTCCGCCAACAGCTTGTCGTCCTTGGACTTTTCGAGCGCCTTGGCCAGACTGTCGACGCTGGCGCCTTCAAACCAGAAGCCTGTCTCGCCGTCAACCACTTCGTCGCGCCCGGCGCAGCCATCGGAAACGATGGTCGGCGTGCCCATGGCCTTGGCTTCGAGCACCGTCAGCGGCTGGCCCTCGAACCACAGGGACGGGAAGACGAGCGCGCGGGCCTCGCGCATGAGAGCCTTGACCTCGGCCGGCGATTTCCAGCCAAGCAGTTTCGCTTCCGGATAATTCGCGGCCAGTTCCGCAAGCGCGGGGCCGTCGCCGGCGAAGACCGGCGTGATCCCCGCTTTCCGCGCGGCTTCCGCCAGGAGCAGCGGGCCTTTTTCGTGCGACATGCGCCCCACGAACAGAAAACTTCCGCGCGCAGGGTCTGACTTATGGCCGAGGTCTTCGCAATCGATCGGATTGGAGACGGCATGGAGCCGCGCGCCGGACGGCAGCCGGCCCGCGACGACATTCTGCTGGAATTGCGAAATCAGAATGTAATCGCCGAAAATCTCGGGCAGCCGCGCGACCTTCTCCATCACCGTCTGACGCAGGCAGCGCCAGAGCTTGCGCTGGTAATTGCGCAAGTCGCAATTGGACGCCCAGCATGCGCCGGACATGGGTTCGAGCTTGCAGACGTGATTGCCCGGATAATTGTAAAAACCGCCATTCGGACAGAGCAAAAAATATTCATGCATCGTGTAGATGGCCGGCAGGCCCGACTGCTGGATCGGCCGCGCAATCGAGGCCGACAGCGCCTTGGCCCAGCCATGCACATGCACGATGGTGTTTTCACGAGGCAATCGGGCGAGAAGCTTGCGCATTTCGGCCGCGGCGGCGAAGTTCCACGTGCCCTGAGCCATGCCGGCAAGTTTCGACGAATTGCCGAGGAGGTCAGGCTGGTCGAGGCAGACGACTTCGACCCCGGCCTCGTGCAGGCGCGGATCGACCGGCGCCGCAGCGGCGAACAGAATTGGGCGATGCCCCGCCTGCTTGAGGCCGAGCGCGCTCTCGATCGCCACCTTCGCCTGGCCGCCGGTGACCGAGGCGTGATCCACGGCTATGACGACATTGAAGTTCGCAACCTTGCTCATGCCTGCTCCACCAACGTGTTCTCCTGGGCAAGGCGCGGTTCGGTCGCGGCGCTTTGTTGGCGGAGCGCCTGCTCGTAGACCGCGCAGATTTCCCTGACATGCGCTTCCAGCGTCGGCGGATCGCGCCAATAGGCGTCGTAGGCGCCGCGAGAAAGCTTCGCCACGAGCTCGTCGTCGCCGATGCGGCGCAAGGCGTCCGCGAGAACTCCACGTCCCCGCCCTTGAACCAAAGCCCGCTGACGCCGTCCTCGATCGATTCCCGCGCCGCGCAGCGGTCGGAGACGAGCACCGGCGTGCCCATGGCTTTGGCTTCCAGCGCCGTCATGCCCTGGGTTTCGACCCAGAGCGAGGGAAACACCAGGGCCCGCGCGGCCCGCATGGCCTCGCGCACGCCGTCGTGCGAGCGCCAGCCAAGCAACCGCGCCTCGGGATGGCGCGCTGCGAGTTCGCCCGCAATCGGTCCGTCGCCGATGAAGACAGGCGTGACGCCCGCAAGCTTCGCCGCTTCAGCAAACAGGAACGCGCCTTTTTCGGGCGAAAGCCGGCCGACGAAAACCACTTCGCCCGAGGCCGGGGCGATTTTGGGTCCGAGCGGCTCGGCCTCGATGGGATTGCGCACCCGATGCAGCCGGGCCTTTTCCGGAAAATAGGGCGTGAGCAAATCCTGCTGCAGATCCGAGAGCAGCACGACATCGCGACAAAGGTCTTTGACGCCGGCGATTTGCTGCGCCACGAGCAGGCGGAAATTGCGCCAGAGCTTGAAAGGATAGTTGCGGGAATCGCAATGTCGCGCCCAGCAGGCCGCCGACAGCGGCTTCAGGTCGCAGACCGCGTTGCGCTGGAAGTCATAAAAGCCGCCATTGGGGCAGAACATGAAATATTCATGCATCGTATAGACCGTCGGCAGGCCCGATTGCAGGATCGGCCCGGTGATCGAGGCGGACAGCGACTTGGCCCATCCATGCACGTGAACGACGGTGTTTTCACGCGGCAGGCGCGCCAGCAGCTTTTTGAGCGCCTCGGCGGCGTGGGCGTTCCAGGTTCCCTGAACGGCGGCGGCGATCAAGGACGCGTTGCCCAGGAGATCGGCCTGGTCGAGGCAGACGACCTCGACGCCTGCGTCCGCCAGGCGCGGATCGACCGGCGCGGAGCCGGCGAAGACGATCGGCCTGTGTCCAGCCTTTTTGAGCCCCAGCGCGCTTTCAATCGCCACCTTGGCCTGCCCGCCGGTGACGGAGGCATGATCCATCGCAATGACGATATTGAACTTGTTGGATAATTCGCTCATGAAGGCTCCGCCGGAATGCGCGCTGTTCGCCCGCACCATGGCGCAAAATCCTTTCGGAAGGCTAAGGCGAAGAAAAGTGAAGACAATTCGATGAAAAGAATTCTTTGTGGCCTGACCGCCTTCGCCGGCTTGATGGGCGCCTGTGGCGTGGCCGCCGCCGCCGCCGCCGCGCATATGCCCGGAGGCGCGCGCCTTTCCAGCGTCGCGCTGGTCCTGCTGGTCCATGCCGCCGCGGTGCTCAATCTTGCGACGCGCGCAGGCGATCCCCAAGTCGTGGGCGACTCCCGGGCAGATCCGCGCTTCTGGCTCGCGGCTGGGCTTGCGCTGGCCTTCGGCGCGGCGCTTTTTTCCAGCGACGTCACATTGTTGACCTTGCGCGGCGCCCGGCTTTTTCCCATGGCCGCGCCGACCGGCGGAATGACGATGATCTTCGGCTGGATGCTGGTCGGCCTCGCCGCAATCGTCGATTTTTTCCGAAGCTACCGATAATTAACGTCGGCAGCCTATCGTCCGCGAATGGATTCTCACGCGGACCGGCAATGAAAGTCGCTATCGTACATGAATGGCTGGTGACCCGCGCGGGCTCGGAGAAGGTCGTCGAGGGAATTCTCGAGCTTTTTCCAGACGCTGACCTGTTCACCCTGATCTGCGCCCTGCCCCCTGGGCAGGACGGCATGTTGCGCGGACGCAAGCTGACGACGAGTTTCCTGCAAAACCTCTGGGGAGCCAAGACCCGGCACCGCATGTTCATGCCGCTGATGCCGCTGGCCATCGAGCAATTCGACCTGTCCGACTATGATCTGATCATTTCATCCTCGCACGCCGTCGCCAAGGGCGTCATCACCGGCCCCAACCAGATCCACCTGTCCTACATCCATTCGCCCATGCGCTACGCCTGGGACCTGCAGCAAACCTATCTCGACGAATCCGGTCTTACGCGCGGGGTCCGATCGTGGATGGCGCGCGTCCTGCTGCATTACCTGCGCATATGGGACCTGCGCACCGCCAACGGTCCCGAGCGAATGATCGCCAATTCCGCCTATATCGCGCGGCGGATCGCCAAGGTCTATCGCCGCGAGGCCGACGTCGTCCATCCGCCCGTCGACATAGAGAACATGCCCTATCGCGAAGAGAAGCAGGACTTCTATCTCGCGGCGTCGCGCATGGTCGCCTACAAGCGCATGCCCCTGATCGTCAGCGCCTTCGCCCGCATGCCCGGTCGGAAGCTCGTGATCGTCGGCGACGGACCCGACATGGCGCAGGTGCGAAAGCTCGCGACCTCGAACGTCACCATTCTCGGCTATCAGGACGATTTGGCGCTGCGCGAGCAGATGAGCCGCGCCCGGGCTTTCGTCTTCGCCGCGGAAGAGGATTTCGGCATCATGCCGGTCGAAGCCCAGGCGTGCGGAACGCCGGTCATCGCTTTTGGGCGCGGCGGTTCGCTGGAGACCGTGATAGGTCCGGAAAGCGACAATCCGACCGGCCTGTTCTTCGGCGCCCAGACGGAAGACGCCATTATCGCGGCCGTAAAGGCGTTCGAAATGCACGAGGCGGATTTCACGCCCCAGAATTGCCGCGCCAATTCCGAACGTTTTTCCCGCGAAGCTTTCGCCAGGAATTTCTCGGCCATCGTCAAGGCTGAAACCGCGCGTTTCCTGCAAGTTTCGCCCAAAACTCCGGTGCGCGCGGCGGTGGTTCCCGCGCGCGCGGCGGCCCCGGCGGCGTAGTTTCGCTTTTTGCGGTTTGCGGCGGCGGCCCAGACGTTTATCCTGCCGGCATGAAATTCAACATCAAGTGGGTCCTGGCCGGGGTCGTCGCCATATTGGTCGCGCTGGCCGCGGCGCCCTGGACCGTTTCGCAGAACGCGCAAATCCTCGCCATCGAGGGACAGATCAGGAGCGCTTCCGGCATGCGGCTGGCGTCGCACGGGCGCTCGGTCTTCGCCCTTTTGCCCCGTCCGCATATCCGAATCTATGAAGCCGAACTCGAGCACGGCGGCGACATCAGGATATCCGCGTCGAGCCTGCGCTTCGACCTGGGAATGAGCGGTCTTCTCACCGGCCGTTCTCTCTCGCGCGGACCATGCTTTTCGACGCCACAGTCACCGTTGACGCCGCACGCGCGGAATCTGCCGCGCCCGCCGCCGGCGACAGGATCGCGCGCGGCGGCATGGCCCTCGGGGAAATCGACATAGCCAACGGCAAAGTCTTCCTCCGCCGTTCTGAATCGGAAAAGCCGGAGCTCGTCGCCGATGATCTCGACGCCCGGCTTGACTGGCAAAGCGCCGGCAAGCCGCTGTCGCTGACCGGACATTGCCGGTTCGCTTCGCTCGACGGCGATCAGCCGCCGGCGCAATTCGCGCTCTGGGCGGCGCAGCCCGACAAATTGCCGGGCGGCGGCGAAAGCCCGCTCACCCTGCGCATCGACGGCGACGCCTTCCAGATAGACCTCAATGGCGCCCTGACTCTTTCGCCACAACCGCGCTTTCACGGCCAGATCGCGAGCGCGGCGCCCTCGCTGCGCCTCGCCGCGCAATGGCTCGGCGTTGCGCTGCCCCTGCCCGGCCCCTACGCCAACGCCGCGATCAAGGGCGAGGCCTCGCTCGATCCGACCCTGCTTTCCTTTCCTGCGCTCAACGTGACGGTGGATGGCAATTCGCTCGACGGCGCGGCGTCGATCCGGCTCGACGGGCCGCGCCCGCTGATCGCCGCGACCCTCGCCGGAAAATCCGTCAATCTCGCGCCGATGTTCCAGGATTTGCCCGCGCCGACAGCCGGGGGCCAGTGGAGCCATGAAATTTTTCCTTCCTCCCAACTCTCGGCCGCCGATCTCGACCTGCGCCTGTCGGCGGCGCACGCCCGCCTGGGTGATTTTCAGTTCGACGACGCCGCCTTGTCGGCGATCCTGAAAAATGGACGGCTCGAACTGTCGCTGGCCGAGGCCACGGCCTATTCCGGTCAGGTCCGGGCGCGCGCGATCATTGCCGAAACCTCCAGCGGACTGGACATTCGCGGCTCCGCCTTCGCGCAGAAGATCGATGTCGCCGCCTTGCTGTGGGACGGATTCAAGCGCCAGTCGATGACCGGGACGGGCCGCGCCGACGTCAGTTTCGAGACAACCGGCGCCTCCTTCTACGAATTGGCGGGCCATCTCGACGCCCGCGGCGAATTGGGCGTGGATTCCGGTGAAATCTACGGCCTCGACCTCGGCCTCGCGTTTCGCCACATGGAGCGCCGGCCACTCAGCGCAGGCCAGGAATTGCGTTCGGGACGCACCGCCTTCGACACGCTCGAAGCGAAATTCAGCATGGCCCAGGGCAACGCCGACATCGAGGAAGGCGTGGCGCGCGATCCGCAGTTGACCGTCTATTTCTCGGGCCGCGCGCAACTGGCCGAACGCACCGTCGACCTGCACGCCATGGCCAGCCGGATCTCCGGCGCCGCCGAAGCCAAGCCGATGCAGCTCGGCTTCACCCTGACCGGCGGCTGGGACGACGCCACGCTGGCCCCGGACGCGCTCGGCCTGATCAATCGGTCCGACGCGGCCGCGCCGCTGCTGCCGAAACCCGCGGCGCCAAATTGAAATAGATATGGCATTTCCGTGTTTCGCACATTGCTTTGTCGGCAACTCGTGCGAGCTTGCGTTCAGGCGGAGCGGGAGAACGCCACACCATGTTCATCCGGCAGTTTGAATATCTGGACGCCCTGGCGCGTGAAAAGCATTTCCGGCGCGCCGCCGACGCCTGCAATGTTTCGCAACCGACGCTCTCCGCCGCCCTGGCGCAGATGGAGGAGGAGCTCGGCGTGCTGCTGATCGAGCGCGACCCGCGGTTCCAGGGCTTTACGCCCGAAGGCGAAATCGTGCTCGGACGCGTTCGCCGCATCCTCGTCGAGCTGGAGCTGATGCGCGCTGAAATGGCGGAGGCGCGCGATGGACTTGGCGGCAAGCTGCGCCTTGGCGTGATTCCCACGGCGCTGCCGATGGCGGTGCGCGTCACGGCGCCGTTCTGCGCGGCTTTCCCCAATGTGACGCTCGAAGTGCTGTCGCTGACCTCGGACGAAATCCTTGAAAAGCTGGGCGATTTCGAACTCGACGCCGGCATGACCTATCTCGACAATGAGCCCTTGCCCAATGTCCTGTCCAAGCCGGTCTATGCGGAAACCTATTGCCTGCTGACCCGCGCCGACGGCCCGCTCGGCGGCCGCTCGGAAATTTCCTGGGCCGAAGCCGCCGAGCAACGGCTCTGCCTGCTGACCTCGGACATGCAGAACCGCCGCATCATCGACGGAATTTTTCGCTCGGTGGGCAAGGCGCCCCGGCCAGCCATGGAGACCAATTCGATTTTCAACCTCTGCACCCATGCCGCCCTGCCCGGCGTCAACAGCATCGCCTCGCGGCAATTGCTCGAATTGTTCGGGCCGCCGCAGGGCGTCAAGGCGCTGCCGCTCGTCGAACCGGAAGCGCGTCGCATGATCGGCCTCGTCATCGCCGACCGACAGCCCGCGCCGCCGCTGGCGCGCAAGCTCATGCAGACGACGCCGGATTTCCTGCACGACGAAAACTGACTCGTTTCGCAGGCTGAAGCCAAGTGTTTTCCGAGTTTTGCGCGACGGTTTGTGGCTGCGCCAGAATAGCGGCCGTCATGATCGCGCGCGAAGACATCGAATTGGGAACGGCCGGCTTGCCCGGCGTCTTCGCCTTGCCGGACGAGCCGCGCGGCCTGATCCTCTTCGCGCACGGCTCCGGGTCAAGCCGCCTGTCGAAGCGCAACCTTTTTGCGGCGGAAGGTTTTTTTCGCGCGGGCTATGCGACGTTGCTGTTCGACTTGCTGCGCGACGACGAGGCGGCCGATCGCAGAAACGTCTTCGACATCGCTTTGCTCGGCTCCAGGGTCGTCGAGGCGATTGATTTTGTGCGCGCCGACGACAGGACCTTCGGCCTGCCGCTCGGCCTGTTCGGCGCCAGCACCGGGGCAGCGGCGGCGCTCTGCGCGGCGGCCGCGCGGCGCCGCGAAGTCGACGCCGTGGTTTCGCGCGGAGGCCGGCCCGATCTCGCCGAGGACTGGCTCGAGAAAGTGCGCGCGCCGACTTTGCTGCTGGTTGGAAGCCGCGACGAGCAGGTTCTCTCGCTCAATCGCGCAGCGCAAAAGCGACTGTCCCGCGCGAAACTGACCATCATCCCCGGCGCCGGCCATTTGTTCGAGGAGCCCGGCGCGCTCGAAGCCGTCCTCGCGGCGGCGAGAGCCTGGTTCGACATGCATTTGCGCCCGCGTCCACTCATTTTCCAGGATCGCGCCGAGGCGGGCCGGTTGCTCGCCGGAAGACTGGCCCGCATGGGGCTCGCCGATCCCGTGATTTATGCCCTGCCGCGCGGCGGCGCGCCGGTGGCGGCGGAGATCGCCAGAAAACTTGACGCGCCGCTCGACTTGATTTTCTCGCGCAAGATCGGCGCTCCGCGCCAGCCTGAACTGGCGCTCGGCGCGGCGGTGGACGGCGAAAATCCGGAGATCGTTGTTAACGCCGACATCGTCGCGGCGATGGGCGTCGGCCGAAAGGAGATAGAACGCCTCGCCGCCGTGCAGTTCGAGGAGATCGAACGCCGGCGCGCGCTATATCTCGGCAATGCGGCGCCGGTTGTCGCCAGCGGGCGCACGGCCGTGCTGGTCGATGACGGGATCGCGACCGGCGCCAGCATGGAGGCCGCAATCCACGCCCTGAAGCGCCGCGGACCCAGAACACTCGTGGTCGCGGCGCCCGTCGCCGCCCGTTCGGCGGTCCTGCGGCTGGGCGAACAGGTCGATGAAATCGTCACGCTTGCCGCGCCCCCGACATTTTGCGCCATCGGAGAGTTCTACCTCGATTTTCACCAGCTCGACGATGCTGAAGTGATGGCGCTGATGGCCGATTTCGCCGCCATGAGGAGCCGAACGGCTTAGCCTTCGACTGGTCGCGTCTCCAAATCTCCGTCGCGCTGGCTGGCGTCTTCGTCGCCGCCACAGGAAGCCGGGAGGGTGAATTCGAAAATCGAGCCGCGCGGCGCATTGGGGCGGTAGGAAATGACGCCTCCATGGGCCTCGACAATCGACTTGACGAGCGAAAGTCCGACGCCCATGCCAAATTTCCTGGTGCTGAAGAAGGGGCTGAACAGTTCGGCCACAACGTCCGGATCGACGCCGTCGCCATTGTCGGCGACGCTGACCCTGATCTTGCGCGGTTCGACAAGCGCTGTTTCGATGACGATTTCGGGGGCCGATGCGTCGATCAGCGCGTCGTCGGCGTTGCGCAGGAGATTGACCAGAACCTGCCCGATCTGCACGCGATCGACGAAGACCCGGCAGTCGCCTTCCTCTGCGGCGGGGGGAATATTCAGGACATGGGCGCGAGAGCGAAGGACCGACAATTTCAGCGCGTCGTCGATCAGTTCGTGAATCCGCTCCGCCACGCGTTCTGGCGGCCGCTTTTCAATGTAGCCGCGCAGGCGTTTCAGAATATCGGCGGCGCGGCGCGCCTGCACTTCGATCTTTGCGACGAGGTCGGGCTCCGGCGACTTGCCGGTCGCCGCCATGGCGCGGCGATGCGCGGCGGCGAAATTGAGGATCGCCGCGACAGGCTGCCCCACTTCATGCGCCAGCCCGGCCACCACTTCGCCCATGTCGTTGAGGCGGCTGACATGCGCCAGTTCCTCGCGCAGGGCGTTGACCCGCAGCTTTTCCTCTTCGATCGGGCTCAAATCGCGCAGGAAGCCGACGAACAGGACGTCGCCGTCGAGGATCGCCTCGGTGACGGTCAACTCCAGCGGAAAGACCTCGCCATTGCTCCGTTTGCCCGCGACTTTCCGGCGCATCCCGATGATCTTTTTCACTCCGCCGGCCAGGTAGGATGCGATGTAGCGATCGTGCTCGTCGTGATAAGGCGCCGGCATCAGCGACCTGACATTCCGCCCGAGCATGTCCTTGGGCGCGAGGCCGAACATTTCCGCCGCCGCCGGATTGGCCGACTGGATGGCGCCGTTCCTGTCGATCGATATCACCGCCTCCATCGCCGCCGCGACGATGGCGTTGAGGCGCCTTTCATTGTCGTGCAGCGCGTTTTCGATCCGGAGGCGCTCTGAAATATCCTCCGAATATATGATGACGCCGCCAATCCCGTCATGCGGAAGGCGCCAGGGACGCACTTCCCAGCGCAGCCATTGCACGGAGCCGTCCTGCCGAACGAATTTGTCCTCGTCGCTGCTGATGCGCTCGCCGCCAAGCGCGCGGCGGTGAATATCCTTCCAAACCTCGTCGATTTCCGGAAAGACCGCATAATGCGACTTGCCGACCACGTCGCGCGCCAGGCCATAGTCCTCGCGCCAACGCGCGCTGACGGCGAGATAACGCATGTCGCGATCGAACATCGCCATGGCCACGGGCGTCTGCTCGACGAAATGGCCAAGCTCCTCTGCGTTGAGACGGATCAAATCCTCGCGCTCGGCGCGCGCGTGAGAGATGATTTGCGCCATGCGCGCGAGGAAGATCACCACGGTGGCGTTGATGAAGAAAACGACCAGGGTCAGCGTGTCCTCGCGCCCATTGACAGCAGCGATCCGCCAGGTCCCGAAAAGGGAATGTGTCGACGCAACCGCCAAAAGCGCGGCCGCTACGCCTCCCCAGGTCCCAAGCAGCAGGACCGCGACGGCGATTGCAGGATAATAAGTAAAATAGAACGCCCGCTCGCCGACAAGATCGACAAGCGCTGAACGGAGGCCGAAGGCCAGAAACAGAGCGAACAGCGAGACCGCCACGCGCAGCGCCAGCGGCATCAACGCCAGGCGCGCAAACAGGCGCAATATCGCGGGTCCCGGTATCGGCGCCCCGCTTCCAGACCAGGGAGTTCTGGTCCCGGTCGTGTTCCATCAGCCGCCTTCCCACGAATGTAGATTCGCTCGAACGCGAACGATAGCACGCCATATTGGAAAATATCACGCAAGTTGTATATTGGTGGAAGTCGCCGCGTGCCCTTCTCCGGTTCTCTCGCCGGAACCGGGGCGAGGTCGCCAAGCATTCCAGGATATGAATTTATGACGTCGGGTCAAACGGTTCACATCATCGAAGACGATCCGGCCGTGCGCGAGTCCCTGGCCCTGCTCCTGAAGAGCGCCGGGCTGGTCACCAGACTATACGCATCCGCGCATGAATTTCTCGACGCCAATCCGGCGCCAACGGGCTGCATGATCAGCGACATCCGCATGCCCGAGATGACCGGCCTCGAATTGCTGGACGAGATGAGAAATCGCCGCATCCAATTGCCGGCGATCGTCATGACCGCCTTCGCGGACGTGCCGCAGGCGGTGAAGGCGATGAAGCTCGGAGCCGTCGATTTCATCGAGAAACCCTTCGACGACGAATTGATGGTGACATCCGTGCAGTCAGCCCTGGCGCGACGTGGCGAGTGGCGGGCCGACATCGCCGAGGCGCAGGCGGCTCGGGAAAAACTGGCCAGCCTGACCCAGCGCGAGCAGGAGATTCTGGCGGGATTGCTGAAGGGCAAGCTCAACAAGACCATGGCCTTCGAGCTCGGCATCAGCGTCCGCACGATCGAGACGCATCGCGCCAACCTCATGAACAAGACCGAGGCGCAAAGCCTGTCGGAACTGGTGCGCATGTCCCTGCTGGCCGAGGCGGCGCAAGCTTAAAGCATAAAGCTCGCGCGGAAAACTTTTGCGATCCGATAATAAAATGATCGCAAAAGCATGTTTTCCGCGACGCGAGCGGCCCTATGCCGCCCGCTGATCCGTTCCGGCAAGCCTGCGGCCATCGGCGGCGTGGCGCAGCTCGATCTGCGCTTTGGCAAGGTCGACGCCCTTCGGCGGGGCGAAACGGAAGGCGTGGCGGCCGCGACCAATGCCCGCTTCCTTGAGATCGGCGCGGAAGCGATTGGCCAGCACGCGGCCGATGACGTAGCCGTCAGCGAGGACATGCAGGCAGACCGGCGCATCTGGAGCGCCTGCATCCTGCGCCCAGCCCCACAGCGCGTCGGAGGTCACGCCCTCGACCCAGCCGCGCATTTCGCCGGGCGACGCAGGCTCCGCCAGGATCGACGCAGGCCCCGCCAGGATCGACGCAGGCTCCGCCAGGATCCCGGCGCGGGCGGCGATCGCAAGCCACGCCGTTTCGACCTCGCGCCCCTCGTCGAGGCGAGGCGCGAAGGGCCGCGGACTGCGGCCAACAGCGACTTCGTCGGGGTAGAGCGCGAAAAAGTCGTCGACATTCTGGAACATCGCGCGGCTGTCGTTGTCGACGAAAGTTTCGGCCGCCGCTCCTTCAGCGAAAATCACGTCATGGCTGAAAAGCTCGACGTGGAAATAATCCACGCGCTCGACCCTTTCGGCCTGCACGATCGTCACGTCATTGACGAGATCCTTGGCCTCGATCAACACGCCCTCGAGATAGATCGCGTGATGCGGCGAAACCCAGAGGTCGCGGCTCGGAGTCTTTTCGGCGAGAGCCCCCGCGCGGATGCAGATCGGCAGGACGTCGCGGTTTCCGCCGACGAAGCGCCCGTCGAAGGAGCGCGTTCCCATCCATTTGATCGCGCGGCTTTCGCCGCCGATCGTCATCACCCTGTCGCCGACCTCAAGGGTTTCGACGGCGACGTCGCCGCGATCCGTCAGGATCAGCGTCCCCGCGCAATAGCAGGGCGTGCAGGTGATCTCGGTTCCCGTCCCGCCGTCGATTGAAGCGAGATGGAAAGTGTCGCCCGCGACGCTGGAGTTGAAGTCCAGCGTATAAAGCACCGTTCCATTGTCGCTGACGGTCAGCACATCGCTCTGGTTCAATTTGGCAATGGCGTTCGCATCGTAGGCGACGCCCGTCAGGTCGATGGAGTCGCCCGCGCCATTGTTGAGGCCGAAGCCCGAGATGACCCCGGTATAGGGAGTTGTTTCGATATTTTGCGAAAGGACGAGCTTTCCCGGGTCCAGGAACGCGACATTCTCATTGAAGCTGTCGCTGAATTCCAGCGTGCCGCCGTTGGTGATCGCGGCGCTGCCTGTGCCGGTGACGCTGGCGTTGACCTTCAAGGTCCCGCCGTCAGCTTCGAGCGTTCCGTAGTTGATGACCTGCTGCCATTTGTCGAGCGTCATGAGCCCGCCCGACACATTGGCGTCGATCTTCGCGCCGGCCTCGTTGGTCAGCACGCCGGTGGCGCCCAACATGTCGAAAATGCCGACGCCTTCGATCGTGCCGGCATTGCTGGCGGCGCCGTTCGACCACAGGTTGGCGACGCCGCCGCCGCCGGTGGAGTTTCCAATCAGGTCGATTGTGCCGGCATTGGTCAGGCTGTTCGCCTGAACCGTGTCGGCTGTGGTCGTCCCGGCGCCGCCGATGTCGATCTCGCCGTCATTGGTCAACAGGCCGCCGACGTTCAGAATGCTTTGGCCGGCGCCCGACGCGTCGAGAACGATCTTGCCGCTGTTGGTCAAGGCGTTGCCGATGTTGGTGTCAAGGACGGCGCCGCTCTCCAGATCGATCGTCTTGCCGCTGTCGATCTGGCTCAAGCCGCCCAGCGCGCCATTGACGAAGGTCGTGCCAAGGATCCCGACCGACGCCTGCGATCCCGAAAGCGTCAGGTTGCCGTCGAGCGTATTGATCTGGCCGCTGGCGAATTCGAGCTGGGCGTCGCCCGACAGCGAAACAGTTCCCGTCAATACGCCGGTCGTGCCGGTCCCCGCGGCGGAATTGACCGTCATCGAGGCGTCGGCCCCGCCGGCGCCGCCCTGAATGTCGATCGCGCCCGTATTGTCGAGGGAACCGACGCTCATGAAATCGGCAAGCGTGATCGACCCGCTGCCGATGTTGGTGACGCCAGCGTTGAAGTATTCGCCGCCGACCGTGAGATTCGAGCCGCCGTTGCCGCTGAAGGCTGCGGCATCGAGATTGACGGTCCCTGAATTGCTCAGCTGCTGGTCGGTGAACACCGCCGCGCCATTCTCGAGATTCAGCTTGTCGCCGACATCGATGGTGCTCAGCTCGGTCAGTCCGTCGTTGCTCAGCGCATCCGTCCAATTGCCGACCAGCGCATTGGCGCCGTCCAGCGTCAACTGCCCCTCGATCGTCTGGACCGGGCCGGCGGCGAGCAGGGCGTCGCCGGTGAGCGTGACAGCGCCGGTCAGGACTTCGTCAAGACTTCTGATCGACGATGAGCTCCGCCTGGGCGCCTTCGCCGTCGATGGTGATCGACCCGGAATTCGACAGCGATCCGACCGTCGCCACATTGGCGGCCGTGCTCGCTCCGTTGGAAATTTCAAGCAAGCCGCCTGAATCGACCGTCAGCGCGCCGCCGACGAAAAGCTGGCTGCCGCTTTCACCGGTCGACTGGCTCTCGACGTTGAGGGTTCCGCCGCTGTCGACAGTCGCATCGCCGACGACATCGAGAACATTGCCGCCCATCTGCGTATCGACATTTTGCGTCGCTCCCGACGAGACATAGAGCGGGCCAGTATCCCGCGTGCCGAGACTGATGGCGTATGCGCCGTAATTGCCCCCGATGATCGAATTGTTGTCGGGCACGATGACGAAACTCGTGGACGAGAAATTGCCGTCGTCCTCGAGAGAAATTTCGCCGATCTGTCCGCTGGCGCCATTGATGACCAGTTCCTGCGTCGTCGCATCATAGGTCACCGAAGTCGGCGCGCCCGCACTGTCGTTCTGCTGCAGTTCGATCACATCGCCTTTCCCGAAATCCGAAATCATCGCGGCGGTCGAGCCGAACACATATTGGCTGTTTGCGTCTTCGCTGAGGACCAGCGTGTCGGTTCCGTCGAGGAAATTGACATTGGTGCTGGTGAGATCGACGGTCGCGGCCAATTGGCTGTCGTCGCTCAGGCTGAAGGTTCCGGTCGCGGCGGGAAGGGCGGCGCCGGTGCTGGAATTGGCCACTTCGGCGAAGAACTGGCCGTATTGAAGGCTGACATTCCCATAGGCTGCGAAGCCGCTCGCGCCGGTCGTATTCGCTGCGCCCATGACCCCGGCCACGGCGTTGTTGCCGGCGGCGCCCTCGAGGTAGATCTGGCCGGCGTTCACGAATTCGCCTGATGTGGACGATGTTGAGGACTCCGGGGACACCGTGATGATGTCGCCGTCGCCGGCGCCGATCCCCATGTAGCCCGTGTAAGTGACCGTTCCGTTCGCCTGCAGTCCCGCAAGATTTCAGATTATTGCTGACGGAATTGTTCTGATTGGCGTTGAACGATCCGCCGCCCGCGAAATTCATGATATCCGCCGCCAGCGTTTCGCCGGCGCCGCCGGTGACGACGAGCATGGACGTCGCCTTTGGCGGCCCCGAGCCCTGCGTTCCCGTGACGATGGAGCCCATGTGCAGGGACAGGCTGGAGAGAGCGTCGCTCGCGCCGACATCGACCGTTCCATTGCCGATGGTGGCGACGCCTGTCGTCGGAACGCCGGAGCTCCAGTCGCCGCTCGTCGCGAAATCGGCGGTCGCGCCATTTTTCCACTGATCGGCTGGAGCCGCGTTGGTGTTCAACCCGAAATTGTATCCGCCGGTATAGCCGAAGGGCGAAAGCTCCGTGGCCGACGTGTAGGCGCCCGTGAAGTCGATTGTTGTGTATTTTCCTTCGATGCTGATCGAACCCAAGGCGTCGCCGCTGCCATCGCTACCGTCATAGACCGTGAGGATCGTGGTCATGCCGTTCGCATCGGTTCCGTAGCCCGTGACCGCCACGGACTTCGGCGTGGGCGAATTGGCGAGCGTCTGGAAGGAGACGACATCGCCCTGCTGCAGTCCGTAGATCGTCCCGCCGAACTGATAGGTGTTCGCCGTCGCCGCGCCGCTCTGCGCGCCGATTGCGAGCGTGTCGGTTCCATCGACGAAGGTGACATTGGTGTCGGAAAGCGCGGCCATCGCCACCGCGTCGCTGCCGTTGCTCAGGAAGAAGGCCCCGGGCGCGTCGGCGGCGGCGAGGCTCGTCGCGGGCGCGTCGGCGACATCTGCGAATATGGCGCCGCCGCTGGCGTTGACGGTCCCGTAATCGACCGTCGCGCCGGCGCCGCCGGCGACGAACAGGTCGGCGAAATTGGAGACCGCCCCGTTGGTGACTGTCCCGTCAAGGTTGATGTCGCCGAGATTGTCGAAGACGCCGGGCGTCGATCCTGGCGCAAAGCTGGTGGGGGAGATGATTTCCATGTCGCCGGCGCCGACATTGATCGTCGCCTGGGACTCCACCGTCCCGACCGCCTGGATCTGGGATTCGACGATAGGGGCGAGAACCGTCGGCGAAACGGACGAACCGCCGCCGGAGGTGTTGTTGATCGTGACGCCCGAAGACAGGGAATTGTAGATGACCTGAAGATTGGATTGCGACGAGGCGCCCGCGTAGGCGACGCTCGTGCCCACGTCGAGCGTCAGCGGCGAGGGGATTCCATCGAACGGACCGATCTGGATCGTGCCCTGCTGCAGCGTCGCTGTCGCGTCCATTGGCGGAACGACGCCGCCCGCCCAGTCGCTTGCGGTGTTGAAATCGCCCGTCGCTCCGCTGACCCAGAGATGCGGATCGTTATAGCTGATCAGATATTCGCTGGCATAGCCCTGCGCGGTTGCAAAACTGGCGGCGGGCCCGGTCAGTTTGGTGGGGGCGGTAAAATCAGCCTGGACGTAGTTTCCCACCAGATGCACCTGGCCGATCTGGGTCCCGCCTGAATTGAAAATTTCCAGCTCGTTCGTCGTCGCATTCCACTGGACATAGGAGGGGGTCGCCAGAGAGGGCGAACTCGAATTCGTCATCAGGCCGATCGTGTCGCCCTGCTGAAACCCATTGATCGCGCCGCCAAAACTAAAATACTGGCCGTTGGCCTGGCCGTCGACTTCGCCAATGGCCAGCGAGTCTCCGGTCGCGTCCTCGAAGTTGACGACGGTCGTGCCGAGGACCGTGTTGACAACGCCGAGTATGGAAGAGTTGCTCAGATTGAATGTTCCGCCATTCGCCGTCGAGCTTGTGCCGGAATCCGGCGCCCTGGCGATGAAGAAACCATAGCTGAGATTGACCGTTCCCAAGGCGACGAAAGCGCCCGTCGAAGGATTGCCGCCCGCGTTGCCCTGCTTGGTCTGCATATACGCGTAATTGCTCGACGTTCCCTCGACGTTGATCACGCCGGTGTCGTCGAAATAGCCCTCCGCCGTGCTTGGAGCCGGGTCGCCGGCGACGCTGATGGAAAAGCCATCGCCTGCGCCAACATTGATCGCGCCGGCGAAACTGACCGCGCCGTTGGAGCCGATTGCTCCGAACATCGCCGTCGCCTCCTGGTTCGAGTTGAAAGTCCCGCCAAGATCGGTGGCGTCGATCGTCACATTGGCGCCAACGCTGTAGTCGGTGATGGCCAGGTCGGAATTCGACGAACCTCCCGACGGATTGGCGCCCATGATGATGGTCGATGGCAGCAACGTATTATCGTCCGCGGCGTGTCCGGAGATCGTGACCTTGCCGGTTCCGATATCCACCACGCCGCCGGATGTCGGCGCTGTGCCGATCGGATTCGGCGTTGTCGCATAAGTCGACGCGGCGTCGATATCGCCCGGCGACGCAAGGCTTGCCGTCGCCACATCCGCCAGCGAAATGTTGTACTGGCTCGTGTAGCCCGGCCAGTCCGGGCCAGTGGGCTGCTGGGTCAGGACGAACTGGTCGGTCGTCAGTTGGGCGGTCGGAACTGTGAGGTTCAGGGCGCCAAGAACATCATTGCTGGCGTCCTTGATCGTCAGCACGCCCGTGGCGTCGGCGCCGCTCGTGCCGGTGGAGGCAAAGGAAAGCGAGGCGGGCGTCGCGCCCGTCCCGTTCTCCATCAGGCCGATCGTATCTCCCGACTGGAAGCCGGAGATCGTGCCGCCGAAGGCGTATTCGGCCGAGGTCCCGGTCCCGCCCACTGTTCCGGTCACATTCTGGCCGATCGCCAAGGTCTCGTTCGCATCGCCGAATGCGACATTGGTGTGCTGCAGGTCGGCGTTGGCGACGATTCTGCTGCCGTTGGCCATGCTGATATTGCCCGTTCCCACGTCGGGTACGGCGGCGTCCAGATAAGCGTCGGATAGGGAGATATTGCCGTAAGTCGCCGTGGCGCCTGTTCCGATGAGCGGCGAGGAGCCCGGAAGGAAGGCGAGGCCCGCGTGATTGGCGCCGCTTCCGGTGGCGTTGATCGTGCCATGATTGTTGTCGAAATAGCCCGGTTGGCCATAGTCCGGCGTGCCTGGAGCCGCGTCCTGTCCTATCGCGATGTAATCGACATCGCCTGCGCCGATATTGATCGTGGCGCTGGACGTCACCGTCCCTTCGACCAGGAGACCAGCGCCAATCACCGGCAGAGCGCCGCCAGAAACCATATCGCCGCCCGGCGACAGATTGTCGATGGCCATGGCCGGCAAGGCCAAATCGATCGCGACGAAATAGGACGCCGGGCTTACGAGAAGATTGGCTTGCTCGAGGCCGAAATTGAGAGTGAGACCGGTCGCCAGGGCAGGATCAAAAGGCGAAGGCATGATAAAGAAGCCGCCCGTCCCGATATCGATGGTGTCGCCGGCTCCCGGCAGGGTTGTCCCCTCACCTGACCCCGAACTGTTGGTCCAATCCGCCTCGGTGCTGTAGTCGTTGAAAGCGCCCGCGAGCCAAGTGTATGTGACAGCCATTTCCGCCCCCTCGAAGCCAAGCTCCGATAGATCGACGCGTCGTGGCAGAACCTTTGCGTCATTTCAAAGATTTAAGCCGACAGGACTGCAAAACCCTCGACAAAAACCCCGGGAACTCGGCCGAATCCGCACGATTGCGACGTTAACGGTTTATTATAGAAGCATCGTGGGATCAATGACCTTGCGTCATATCAAGTAGAAACCGCAGACATTGTCCGCGGCTTTGAATTTATGTCTTAAATTAGCTCCCCACGCCTTTTACCGTGGGGTCTCGTCGGGCTGGGCGGGCTTGGGAGCGATCTGCGCCGGCTTGCTCGCGACCGGCTTGGCGGCCGGCTGCGCCGGCTTTGCTGCGACCAGGCCGGGGATTTGCCCAGCGGGTATGGCGTCATCGGGCAGGCGTATCCAGGTCTGGGTCTGGCCGAGCAGCGATATCCCGAGATAGCCGCGCAGGAAAAGCTTCTTTCCATCGGGGCTGACGGTCAATTCCGCATTGTAGATCGAACCGTCGCGCGGATCGAGGATGTTGCCGTCCTCGTATTTTTCGCCGTTGCGCTTCATGCCCCAGACGATGACCATCCCGAGCATGGGCGCGCCCTTCTTGTCGCCGGGGCATTTGTCGCAAAATTCATGGAGCTTCGTCTCGCCGGGCTTCTTGAACATCTTGACGAGGCGGCCCTCGGCGACGCCGCCCTTGTCGGTGAAATAGAACCAGCCGCTCGGCTGGCCATCTTCGAAGGTGGCCTGCCAGAAGCCGACGACGCTCGGAGCGACAACGCCGGGAGTCGCCGCTTGCGCCAGCGCCGGGGCCGCGCCGGACGAGAGGTCAAGGGAAGCCGCCGCGAGGCAAGCCGCAAAAAGCCCCCGCGACAGAGAACGTCGAGCTGAAAGATGCGGGCGACGCGCCGCTCCGGACGAAATGACCATCGTCAATCTCCTTTTTATCGAAAAACGGCGGGAAAAGGCCCGCCGTCCGCGGAAAAATCGAGGCCGGAGCGGCCTATGCTCACTGGCCGTGGCTCTCCAGCAGCGTGCGGCACTTCACCGACAGTTGGGCGCGATGCTCCTGCAGGCAGGAAAGGAAAACCATGTCGGCTGCGTCCCTCGGGAGCTTGTAGCAATGTTTGCGAACGTCGGGCCGGCAGGCAGCCTGTTCCTCCGGCGTTCCGGAAGCGGCCAAGGCCGTCGCCGCCAGCGATCCCGCCACGATCAGCGCCAGCGTGAACACAGCATTCTTCATTCGAGTTCCTCCTGTCGGCTTCGAGTTATTCCGGTTTCTTCGTCACGTCTTCGCGCGGCTTGCCCATCAGGATAGGTTGGAAAAGCACGGCGGCCGCCATGGTGGAAACCAGCGAGAGCGCAAGCAGCTTCCCCATGCTCGACGTGCCCGGATGGCTCGAGAACCAAAGGCTGCCAAACGCCGTGGCGGTGGTCGCGGCAGAATACATCACAGCGCGGGTCAGGCTCGTCTGCAGGAGGTGGGTCTGCCCCTGCCGCCAGGCCATGATGTAATAGATCTTGAAAGCGACGCCGACGCCGAGCAGCAAGGGTAACGCGATAATATTGGCGAAATTCAGGGGCATCCCGATGATGACCGTGACCTCGAGCGTCACAACCGCCGCCAGGACCAGCGGAATCAGGGTCAGCAGCATGTCGCTGAACTTCTGCAGGATCAGCCAGAGCAACAGGGCGATCGACAGCATTGCCAGCGCGGCGGCCTCGAAAAAGGCCCCGACGATGGTGTCGCCGGCTTCCAGGATGGAAATCGGCCCTTCCGTGGCCGAGGGCTCGACCTTCAGCACGGCGCGGGCGAAGGTGCGAAGCGATTCATTCGTGCCGGATTCGTCCTTCGGCGCAATCGACAGCCTGATGTCTCCGTCCGGAGCGATCCATTCGCGCGTCAGTTCGGGCGGCAGAGCTTGCAGATCGACCTTTTGCGCCTTGAGCGTCTGGCGCAGGCCGTCGAGATCGAACGCCAAAGGCTCGATCATTGCGGCTTGCGCCTTTTCGCGCATTTGCGGCTTGGCGCCGGCCAGGCCCGAAAGCGCCGCCGCAAGCCGGTTCGCCGCGGCGATGCCCTTGTCCTGACCCTTGTTTTGCGGATCGTCGGCCGCCTCCTTGAGCCGGGCCGCCGCCTCTTTCAGCGCCTCGATCGTCTCGCTGTCGATCAGGCGGCGCCGGAGCATCCTTCGGGTTCAGCGCGGGCTCGAGCTTTTCTGCGGCATCCCTGATCAGCGCGAGTTTTTCGTCCTGCTGATCGGGGACAAAGCTCGTGATCATCCGCACATGCGACACTTCCGGCAGCTTGCCGAGCTTTTCCGCGTCCGCCTTGGCCCGATCGAGCGTGGGAACGAGAACCTGGATGGCGTTGACCTCCGCGCCCGGATCGCGGGCCAGTTCCAGGTAGGTCGCCACCGCCTCGGTCTTGGGATCGCGCAGGTCGATCGGGTTGAAGTCGAATTTCAGCCAATAGAACAACGGCAGGCCGCAGATGACGACAATGGCCGTGCCGGCGATGATTGCCCACCCGGTGGCGCGCCATGTAATCGTCGAGCGGCGCGAGGGCCTTGTAGCCCATCGCCTCCGGTTCGCCCGGCGGATTGAACATGAATATCAGCGCCGGAAGGAAGGTGACGCTGGCGACATAGGCGATCAGCATGCCCACGCCCGCTATCAGGCCAAGTTCGGAAACGCCCTTGTAGTCGGTCGGCAGGAATGAGAGGAAGCCGGCCGCGGTGGCGAGTCCCGCGAGGGTCAGCGGCGCGCCGAAGTGAAATCCCGCGCGCGAAATGGCCGTCGCAAGATCGTCGATCTCGTGCCGTTCGGCGCGATAGCGCACGCTGAGCTGGATGCCGAAATCGACGCCGATGCCGACGAACAGGACCATGAAATAGACGGAAATCAGGTTGAAGGCGCCGACCATCGCCAGGCCGAGCGCCGCGGTCAACGCCAGCCCCACCATCAGATTGATGGTGACGGCGGCGATCAGCCGCCATGTGCGCAGCGCCCGCCACAGGATCAGCAGGACGATGGCGCCGGTGATGATGCCGTTGCGCGTGGCGTTTTCCTTGATCGTGCCGAATTCCTCGTCCGACATGGCGACCGGCCCGGTCAGGCGGACCCGGGCCTGATAGCGCGGCGCGATGTCCGCGGCGATTTTCCGCAGCGCGTCGCTCGAGGCCAGGCCGGCCTGGACCTCATGGTAATCGAGCACCGGCCGGACCTCGATGACGCCGCGCAATTCGCCCGGCGTCGCAGGATGGCCCGCGCTCGCAACCCGCCAGGAGAACGCAGCGGGACGCCCGGCCAGCACCGCCTCGACCGTGTCGGAGGAGGCGTTCAGGATCCCGGACATGCCGTCAAGCTTGAGTTTCCCGGAATTGACGCCGATGAGGCCGTCCTCGAGTCCCGCGACAAGGCCGCGCAGGCTCATGTCGCCGGTGAAGTCCTGCAGCAGCGGTGCGCCTTGGGCGAGGCCGCCGATGGTGCGGCGCAGGTCTTCGAGCGGCAGGAACATCAGGCCTTCGCGCGCGAAAAACGGGAGACCTCCAATATTCGTCACCTCGACGAAATGCTGCTTGTCCCCGGCCAGGCGCCGGGTCAGCTCGGCCGTCGCCTGGCTGGTCAGCTCTGGCGTCGGCGCCTCGACCACCACGACGAGCATCTGGAAGCGGTGGAATGCGCGCTCGAACACCGCCTCGCGCTGGCGCCAGGGCAATTTCTCCGACAGGAGCGCGCTGATGTCGGAATTGATCTTGAAATGGCGCGCGGCATAGAGCCCCGAGCCGACGCCCGCCAGCAGGAAGACAGCCACCACAAGACGCGCGTGACGGACACAGAAATCGATGATTCGAACAATGGCGGAAGTCAGCATATCGCCGTCAGGGTTGCGTAACGGGAAGACGAAAGCAAGGCGTTATCGACCAAATGTGCATATTTCGCGACGACGCCCAAAAAATGCGTCGGGACCAAGCGAGGTTTTTTCGCCAAAAGATAACGAATGTTAACGAATTGGAAGGCGCCCGTCCGTTAAGAACGTCAACCATGCCCTGACATTCCGTACGGTGAAGTTCAGTGAAAAGTCTCGTCAAAAAGCTCGCGTCCGTCCGTTTATCCCGGCGCGCGGAGTCCTTGCTTGCGAATCCCGGCCGCGATCCGGTCGCGCGCCCCGTGGGGGCGATTCTCGACACGATGCTGGGGAGCGGCGGCGACGAGCGACTGCTCGTCAACCCGCACACCGGCAGGAATCGTTATGGCATACCCCAAGGTTCGGCCGCCGGCGAAATCTGGTTCTCATCCGCCGTGGCAGCCGCCGCCTCGCCGCTAGGCCTCGCCGCGGCCAACCACGCCCTCGACCGCACGACGCGCGCCGCCGACGCGCTGTCCCTGCCCGGCCTGTTCGCCGACATCCGCGACCGGCTGGCCTGCCTTTTTGCGCCTCAGGGCGCTGAAATCGCTCTCGCCGGCTCCGGCGCGGAGGCGGAATTCATCCTGCTCGCCGCGGCAAGCTCGATCCTGTCAAATCCGCTCACCAGCCTCTTGGCCGCGCCAGAGGAAAGCGGCGAAAGCTTCGCGCTCGCCGCGGAGGGACGCCACTTCGTCGAATCCCCGCCATTTGGCGCGCAATATTCGCGCGGCCAGAAAGTCGAAGGCTTTGCCAGCGACCGTCGCGTCGTCCCGATCGAATTGCGCGACCGCTACGGCGTGCCGCTCGATGCCGGACAGGTCGACCGCGCCGTCGAGAAAAATGTCGCTCGGGCCATTGGGCAAGGCCGCGACGTGCTGCTTCATCTCGTCGATTGCTCGCAAACCGGGCGCTCCGGGCCATCGCGCGCCTGCGCCGCGAACTCGCCGCCGCCCATCCCGGCCGCGTGCTGGTCGCAATCGACGCAAGGCAATTGCGCTGCCCGCGCGAGCAGATCGCCGCCGATCTCGACGCCGGCTTCGTGGTCCTGCTAAGCGGATCGAATTTCGCCGGCGGGCCGCCCTTTTCTGGCGCGATCCTGTTTCCCTTGCCGCTGGCGGACAGGCTTGGAGCCATCGCCCTTCCGGGCGGCCTCGCCGGCTATTCGGCTGCGCTCGACTGGTCGCCGCGCCTGCGCGAAAAACTCCAGGGCGATTTTTCCGCACTCGCCAATCTCGGCCTCGGCCTGCGCTGGCAATGCGCGCTGGCCGAACTCGAGGCCTATTTCGCCATCGATATCGAGACCCGTCAGCGGACCGGCGCCCGGTTCGCGCTGGAACTGCACGCCCATCTCGCCGCCTCGCCCCATCTCAGGCTGATCGATTGCGATTGGCGCGAAAGCCTGAACGCGCGACGCATCTTCCCGATCCTGACCTTCGACGACCGGGGTCGCGCCTTCTCGGCGGAAAAACTGCATCGCGCCCTGGCTGAGCCCGCCATGCGGCGCGGCCGCCGCGCGCGCGACGAACGCCCGATCCACCTCGGCGCGCCCGTCAAGATCGGTGAAATGGACGCGCTCCGTCTCAGCCTGAGCGCGCCGCAGATCAATGCGGTCGCGGAACGGCTGCGCGAGGGCCAGAGCTTCGACGCCGCCTTCCACCCGCTTTCCGACGATCTCGCCGAGACTTTCGGGCGCTGGAACGAGCATATCGCGCGCGACGCCTGAGCGAACCGCGGGATCTCCGATTGAATGCGCGCGGGCCTCAAGACACGGGCAAAAAGCGATTCAGCAGGAGCAGGATCACCAGCAGCGTGACGCCCGTTCCAAAGCTCCAGGCGATGAGCTTCTTTTCGATCGGCAGCAGCGGCTCGACAGGATTGTGGATTTCGGATTTGAGATCGTCTTGCGACATTTCGTTTCCTTCCCTCAGCCGGCGAGCGGCGGCTTGACGCCGGCGAAAAACAGCCAGGATATGATCAGCCCCACCCAGACGACGAAGCCGAACAGCGAGACGAGATAGACCGCCGCCAGCTTGCCGAGGCCGTCCTCCCATAATTTGCGAAAATTAGACAGCACGCCGATCGAAAAGAAAGTGAGGATGAAGAAGATCACGCGGAAGACATTGGCCTCGCCAATGGCCGAGCCAAGCCTGGCGACATCGGAGGGATTGCTGTTCAGCGCCAGCGCGAGCCCGACCGAGAAGCTCGCCAGGAAGCCGAGAATGAATTTTGGAAAGCGCGCCCAGATTTCCGAGGCCTTGGCCTTCTCGCCGCCTGCCGCGACATTGACGTGATTGGTCCAGACATAGGCGAGAATGAAGGCCCAGACTCCGATGAACACGTCGATGAAAACTTTTACCGTCGCGGTCGTCGCGAGTATCCAGCCCGGCTGGTAGCGGATGCCTTCGGCCGCCGCCTTGGCGGTGATGAGCGCATCGGTAATGCCGCCGGCCGCCACCGCCGCGCCGTCGGTCTTCACCGCCAGACCGAGCCATGCCGCCGCGACCAGCGGCTCATGCGACAGATAGGCCTGCGCGACAAAGGGAAGGATCATCACCTCGATGACGGCGAAGACCACGACGAGCGACGAGACCAGCACAGCCACCTGCGGCCGGGCGCGGATGGCGCCGCCCGTCGATATCGCCGCCGCCACGCCGCAGATCGAAATGCCCGAGGCGAGCGGAGCCGCCCATTCGCGCGAAAAGCCAAAATACTTTCGCGCGACGAAATAGACCACCGACCAATAGATCAGATAGGCCTCGATGATCGCCGCAAGGCCGCGCAGCAGCAAAGACGAGGCGAGCGTCAACTTGCCGGCCGCGGTCACCGCTATGAAGCCGCCGAGTATGACGATCGCGATCTTGATATAGAGCTCGGGCCGGATCGCCTCCTTGAGCCAATCGGCAAATCGCGGGAAGACATTCGCGATGATCAGGCCGACGACCAGGGCGACGAGAAAGCCGCCTTCGTTGGTCAGTTTCAGTGACCAGGTCAGGCCGAATTTCGTTTGGTCGGCCGGAGTGACCACCGCGAGATTGGCGTAGGAGCCTGCAATCCAGCTCGCATAGGCGAGAGCGAAAACAACGCTGAAAGCCGGAACGAATTTTTTCACGTCGGCGCCCAACGCGACGGCGCCAAGGCTCAGCGCCGCCAGCAAGACAATGAACGTCGCGGCGAGCGAGCCGGCGCCCCCCAGTCCGGCATAGGCTTTCGCCGCGGGCGCAAGGGCCTTGGAGAAATCGGTCCAGACCGAAGTCGTCACCGCCCAGCCTATCAGATCGACGCCGAAAAAGGCTGCGACCGCCAGCGCGAACACCGCAAGCCCCAACACGACCGACAGCCAGTCTTCGGTCAAAACTGGACGCGCCGCCACAGCATGCGCGAGGGTTGTTTCCGTCATGTCGCGATCCTCTTGGGAAACTTTTTCCATTCAAGGATCGGCGTCGATGTTCGTTAAGTCAAATAGATTGTTCTTTTTAAAGAACAGCCCCGCTCAACCATAATTTTCGCTTATGTCCGATGATTTCAGAAAGTTTTTCTGAGCGTTGGCCAATCCCTCAGGACTTCCCCTTCGCCGCCCATGTGTGGAGGCGCTGCACGGCGGCGTCGAGCGTTGCGGGCGTCTTGGCGAAGCAGAAGCGGATCTGGCTACGCAGGTCCTGCCCGAAGAAGAACGGCGAGAGCGGCACCGCCGTCACGCCCGCCTCTTCCGTCAGCCTGCGGCAGAAGGCGAAATCGTCGCCGCGACCGTCAAATCGCTCAAAGCCGGAAACGATGAAATAGGAGCCCGAGGCCGGACGCGCGTCGAACCCGATTGCCTGCAGGCCGTCGACCAGAAAGTTTCGTCGAGTTCTCGAGATCGCTCCTGAGCTTTGAGAAATAGGCGTCCGGAAAGCGCAGGCCGGCGGCGACCGCGACCTGCAGGGCGGGCGGCGTCGTGAAGGTCACGAATTGGTGGGCGCGGGCGATCGGCGTCAGCAGCCGCGCGTCGGCCATGATATAGCCGATCTTCCAGCCGGTGACCGAAAAGGTCTTCCCGGCCGAACCGATCCGCACGATGCGGTCTCGAACGTCCTCGAGCCCGAACAGGCTTTCGTGCCGTCGCCCGTCGAAGACGAGATGCTCATAGACTTCGTCGCAGACAGCCAGGATATCGCGTTCGAGCATGCAGTCGGCGATGAAGCGCAGCTCCGCCGCGTCGAACACTTTGCCAGTGGGATTCATCGGCGTGTTGACGACCACGAGTTTTGTCCGCGGGGTGAGCGCCTGCAGGAATTTCTCCTTCGGCAAGGTCCAGTGCGGCGGCTCAAGCCTTACGGGCACGGGAATCGCGCCGGCCCGGCGGATGATCGGCCCGTAGCTGTCGTAGACCGGCTCGAAGACGATGACCTCGTCGCCCGGATCGAGCAGGCCAAGAAAGGCGTCGCAAAGCGCTTCCGTTGCGCCGGAGGTGACCAGCACCTCGCGCTCCCAGTCGGCGTCAAGTCCGAAAAACCTCCTGGCGTTTTCCGCGACCGCCTGCCGCAGGGCGGGAACGCCCATCATGGAGGGATATTGATGCGGGCCCTTGCGCAAAGCTTCGGCGGCCGCCTCGATCAGCTCCGCCGGCTCCAGCCCTTCCGGAAACCCCTGGCCGAGATTGATGGCGCCACGCGTCTCGGCAAGACGCGACATGATCTCGAAAATCGTCGTTTCACAGGCGGCAAAAATGGAATTGGCCATGTCGGCGTCTCGATCCCCGGGTGCAAGCGGCGTCGCCGATCTTAAAGACTGCGCGCTGCGGCACCAAGGGGCCTGCGCCAAAAAGAAGCTGCTCCAGCCGGATCGGAAGTTCGCGCACCCGGACGCCCGTCGCATTGAAGACGGCGTTGGCGACCGCCGCATTGGTTCCGACTTTTCCGAGCTCGCCGTTTGGGGATCGCCGCGCCAAAACGCCCCCCCGTTCAAAAAAGCTGTCTCGTCGACACCAAAGCGGGAACTATAGCTCAGGCTTAACGTGATCTTGACCTGCGTCGTGCCGCGAAAACCGCCACGCTCAACTTTATTTTTCTTATTTTTGGAACCGCTTTGCCCGTTTTTTGTTTTCCGCCGACAGCCACACAGGGAGACGCAACCATGGCGGCAAAACTGCTGAAAATCGGAACTCTGGGCCTTTTCACCTTTTCATCTATCGCTTTGGCGCAAAACGCGGCGTTTGCCTGCGGCGCCAGGCACGTCGGCGACCCTGTCACCCTCGCTGCGGGCGACGCGGAACCTTCGGGCGCCATGAAGGCCAATCCCGACAGGAACGGCAGATCGCAAAGCGAAAGCCGGCAGGGCGAGAACAAGAACGGCGCCGTCGCCACCGACGACATGCACTCCAAGCACAAGAAGAACCATATTCAGAGGGAAACTGATCCCTCGAAGAACGGCAGGTCGCAAAGCGAAGGCGTGAACGGCGAGAACAAGAACGGCCAACCGCAGTAAGCTAGGCCAGCTATTTATCCCGCGGCCATTGCCGAACGCACAGCGCCGCGGGCTTGCTTCAAAACCGGCGGGCCTGCCTCAAAACCGGATTGACCATGCGACCGCAAACCAGCGCCTTGCCCTCGGCAGATCATTCCGGACTAGCTGCTTTCTTCCGCGCGGTGCGCCAGGCAAGTTGCGATCTGGCGGCGCCGCTCTCCGACGCGGATGCGACAGTGCAGTCCATGCCGGACGCAAGCCCCGCCAAGTGGCATCTCGCGCATACCAGCTGGTTTTTCGAAACCATGGCGCTTGCGCCCGCTCTTCCGGATTACACGGTTTTCGATCCGGCCTATCAATTCCTGTTCAATTCCTATTACGAATCCCTCGGCCCGCGCCATGAGCGGCCCCGACGCGGAATGATCACGCGGCCGACGCTTGAGGAAATCTTCGCCTATCGCGATCATGTCGACGCCGCGATGGACATCCTGCTGCTTGCCCCGCTCTCCGCCTCGACGGCCGCGACAATCGAGCTCGGGTGTCATCACGAGCAGCAGCATCAGGAACTTCTGCTGACTGACATCCTCCATCTCTTCGCGCAAAATCCGTTGCGGCCTGTCTACCGCTTTTCTGCCCGCAAAGAACACGAGCCGCGCGCGCCGCCTCCGGTCTGCGACAGGCGGTTTGCCGGCGGCGTCGTCAGGATCGGCGCGGATGGCGAGGCGTTCGCCTTCGACTGCGAGGGGCCGCGGCATCGGGTGTTGCTCGAGCCCTATTCGCTGGCCGACCGTCCCGTTTCGAACGCCGAATGGATGGAATTCATCGGTGACGGAGGCTATCGCAATCCCCTGCTCTGGCTTTCGGAAGGCTGGGTGAAGCTGCAGAAGGAAAGCTGGTCCGCGCCGCTTTACTGGGAGACGCGCGACGACGGCTGGCACACCATGACCCTTTCAGGCCGTCGTCCGGTCGAGCCGTCCGAGCCGGTCGTCCATGTCAGCTATTTTGAAGCCGACGCCTTCGCGCGCTGGGCCGGGCGCCGCTTGCCGACCGAGGCCGAATGGGAGCGCGCCGCCGCCGACCTGCCGGTCGATGGAAATTTTCTGGATGCCGGCCGCCTGCATGCGGCGCCGGCTCCTGCGCTGGACGGGTTGCGCCAGATGTTCGGCGACGTGTGGGAATGGACGAGCAGCGCTTTTGCGCCTTATCCGCGCTTCCGTCCGACGGAGGGACCGGCGTCCGAATACAATGGCAAGTTCATGTGCGGACAGTACGTTTTGCGCGGCGGCTCCTTCGCCACCCCGAAGAGCCACATGCGCCCGAGCTACCGGAATTTCTTCCCGCCGGACGCGCGCTGGCAATTCAGCGGCCTCCGTCTCGCGAGGGACGCCGCCGATGCTTGAGATAGCCAGGACGTTCGGCGACAGCAGCAGCGCCTTTTCCGCGTCGGTCGTCGCGGGCTTGTCGCGCCCGCAAAAAACCATTTCGAGCTGCTGGCTCTATGACGCCCGCGGCTCGGAATTGTTCGAGGAAATCACCCGGCTCCAGGAATACTATTTGACCCGCGCCGAGACCGAAATCCTTCGGCGCGACGCCCGGAAAATTGCCGACTTCTGTGGCGCGGGCGCGCTGCTGATCGAGTATGGGGCCGGCGCCGGATTGAAGACCGAGATCCTGCTCGGCGCCCTTGCCCGTCCCCGCCTTTACGCGCCGATCGATATCGCCGGCAAGGTGCTTGAGCAAACCGCGAAGCGCATTTCCCGTCGCTTTCCGCGCCTGCCGATCCTGCCGATCATCGGGGATTTCAATCACGATTTCGAACTGCCCGCCGGCCTGCCTCCCGGGCCGCGGACAGCCTTCTTTCCAGGCTCGACCATCGGCAACCTGAGCGGGCGCGAGGCGACCGCCTTCCTGAACCGGATCCGCCGGCACGCCAGAGACGGCGGGACCGCGATCATCGGCATCGATCTCATCAAGGATGTGCAGACGCTGCTCGATGCCTACGATGACCGCGAGGGGACGACGGCGGCTTTCAACCTCAATCTGCTCGCACGCATCAATCGTGAATTGGGCGGCGTTTTTCCGATCGACCGTTTCGTCCACGAAGCGCGATGGAACGGCGCTGAATCCGCCGTCGAAATGCACCTCGTCAGCCTCGACGCGCGGATCGTCACCGTCGCGGGGAAGCAATTCGCCTTTCGCGCCGGCGAGTTGATCCACACGGAAACGTCGCGGAAATACGGTCTCGCCGGATTTGCGGCTCTTGCGCGCATGGGCGGCTGGCGGCTGGCCGAATCCTGGCGAGACCAGGAAGATCGCTTCGCCGTCGTCGGCCTTCGCGGCTGACACGCGCGTTATCAGGCATTGCGGCAAAAACGAACCGTTGGAACCCCACCGAAAAAGGCTCTAAAAGGGCTAATGACGCCTATGGGCCTTCGGCGCGTTTCGAATGTCGGAACGCAAGGCCCCGCGCGGATGGGGGCTGGCTTGACGATTTCGGCCGAGCGGTTGCGGGAGATCGCATTCTGGTCGCACGGATTGACGCCGGAAGCCTTTGAGAGGACACGCGCCGCCGTCACCGAAAAAGTCTACGGCAAGGGCGCCTACATCTGCCATCGCGGCGATCGGCTCGACGCCTGGTGCGGCGTCGTCGGCGGCCTCGTCAAGATGGGTTCGGTGTCGCGCAGCGGCAAGGCGATCGCCTTCGCCGGCCTGACCACGGGCATGTGGTTCGGCGAGGGAACCCTGTTGAAGGATGAGCCGCGCCTCTACGATCTCGTCGCCTTGCGCGAGACGCGGCTGGCGTTCCTGAACAAGCCGACGTTTTGCTGGCTGTTCGAGACCTCGGTCGCCTTCAATCGATTTCTCGTGCGCCAGTTCAACGAGCGGATCGGCCAGTTCATCGCTTTGGTCGAACAGGACCGAATGTTCGAAGCGGAGGCGCGCGTGGCGCGCGCCATCGCCTGGCTGCTCAACCCCACGCTCAACCCGAGCGCCGGAATGAAAATCGACATCAACCAGGAAGAACTGGGGCTGCTGGCGGGGCTGTCGCGGCAGGCGGCCAATCGCGCCCTCAAGGTTTTGGAAGACGCGGGTCTTGTCCGCGCCGATTCCGACGGCCTGCATGTCCTCGACCTGCGGCGGCTCAGGAATTACGGCGATTGACGCTGCTTCGCGGGATTGACGCTGCTTCGGGATTGACGCTGCTTCGGGGGATCGACGCCTGCTTCGCGGATCGGCATGTCTCAGCCTAAAAGCTAAGAGCGAAGCTCCGGACAGAGGAGTGTACTATACCAAGCAAATAGCGTTCTCGCTGTCAAGGCGCCGATTGCAATTAGCCGTCGACCCGGTCAAGCTACGCAAAATAAGCAGATCTGGGTTGCTCCAGACGCATGGGTGGAAGCGCGGCTAACGCCGCAAGGGGGAACGTCGTGACAACGACGAACGAGGATGTGCGCGACACATTTCCGAAACTGATGCGTCGGCATGCGCAGGAGCGGGCCGGACGGCCCGCGATGCGCCACAAGGACCGCGGCGTCTGGCAGACCTGGAGCTGGGCGCAGGCCTACCAGAACGTGCGCGCGCTTGCGCAGGGTCTGCGCGATCTTGGCCTGGAGCACGGCGACAAGATCGCCGTCGTCGGAGCCAACCGGCCCGTGAATTACTGGGCGATCACGGCCGCGCAATTGCTGCGGGCCGTGCCCGTGCCGGTCTATTCCGAAGCCATAGCCGAAGAGCTGAGCTATGTGCTGGAGAACGCGGAAGTCAAGATCATCGTCGCGCAGGACCAGGAGCAGGTCGACAAGGTGCTGTTCTCCGCCGCGCGCCTGACCGGCCTCACCCATATTCTCTATGACGAGGACCGGGGTCTGCGCGACTACGACGACCCGCGCCTTCTCTCCGTCGCGGAAGTGATGGGACGCGGCCGGCGCGCGCTCGAAAATCATTCGAAATCAGAGGCGCTCGACGACTCCGTCAATCAGGGCTGCGGCGACGATCCCTCGATCATGCTCTACACTTCCGGCACCACAGGCCGCTCCAAGGGCGTCGTGCTCGCCGCCGGACGCTCCGTCGCGGCGGCGCGCGACACGGTCGCCTTCGACGGGCTGACCGAACGCGACGAGCAGCTCGCCTACCTGCCTTTGGCCTGGGTCGGCGACCATTACCTGAATTACGCGCAGGGCATGGTCGCGGGCATGTGCGTCGCCTGTCCGGAAAGCCCCGATACGGTCGCCGAGAATCTCAAGGAGATTGGCCCGACCTTCTATTTCGCGCCGCCGCGCGTGTTCGAGGGCCAATTGACGCGCATCATGATCCGCATGGAGGACGCCAGCAAGGTGAAACGCGTCATGTTCCACCATTTCCTCGCCCATGCCCGCAAATGGGGCGAGAAAATCCTGCAGGGCGAGAAAGTCCCGCTGCTGGCGCGACTGCATTATGCGCTGGGCGAGGCGATCATTTACGCGCCGCTGAAAAACGCGCTTGGCCTTTCGCGGGTGCGCGTCGCCTATACGGCCGGCGAAGCGATCGGCTCCGAACTTTTCTCCTTCTATCGCTCGATCGGCCTCAATCTGAAGCAGCTCTATGGCCAGACCGAAGCCTTTCTCTACGTGACATGCCACGCCAACGGCGCCGTGCGCTCCGATACGGTCGGCGCCCCGGCGCCCAATGTCGACATCCGCATCGCCGGCGATGGCGAGGTTCAATTCAAGTCGCCGGGCCAGTTCGTCGAATATTTCAAGGAGCCGGAAAAGACCGCCGAAGCCATGACGCCGGACGGCTATGTGAAGACCGGCGACGCCGGCTTCTTCGATCCCGACGGGCAGCTGCGCATCATCGACCGCGCCAAGGATGTCGGCAAGTTGCGCGACGGCAGCCTGTTCGCGCCGAAATATATCGAGAACAAGCTGAAGTTCTTTCCGAACATCAAGGAAGCCGTCGCTTTCGGCGACGGCCGCGACTTTGCGACGGTCATGCTCAACATCGACCTGGCGGCGGTCGGAAACTGGGCCGAGCGCAACAATGTCTCCTATGCGTCCTATCAGGAGCTGGCGGGCCTGCCGGAGATCGGCGACATGCTGCGGGAGCATGTCGAGGCGGTGAATGAAATCCTGTCGCGCGAACCGAAGATGGCGGGCGCGCAGGTCAAGCGCTTCCTGATCCTGCACAAGGAGCTCGACGCCGACGACGGCGAATTGACGCGCACCCAGAAAGTGCGGCGCAGCTTCATCGCCGAGCGTTACGCGCCGCTCGTCGCCGCGCTCTACGACGGCAAGACCGAGCAGGACGTATCGACTCAAGTGACTTTCGAGGACGGCCGCACCGGCGTCATTTCCGCGCGGGTGAAAATCCGTGACGTCAAGACCTTCGCTTCCGTTCCGGCGCGTCCTGACGAAAAGATCAGGGAGCACGCGGCATGAACAGTCCCGCGCCCGTCGTCGCGCCCGCGCGTGAAATCCTGCTGGCGGTGGAAAACGTCTCCCTGTCGTTCGGCGGCGTCAAGGCCATCACCAACGTGTCCTTCGACATCCGGAAGGGCGAGATCCGCGCCATCATCGGCCCGAACGGCGCGGGCAAGACCTCGATGCTGAATGTCGTCAACGGCTTCTACCACCCGCAGTCCGGCCGGATCACCTTCAAGGGGGCGACCCGGACCCGGATGAAGCCCTACGAGGCTTCGCGGCAGGGCATCGCCCGCACCTTCCAGAATGTCGCCCTGTTCAAGGGCATGACCACGCTCGACAACATCATGGCGGGGCGGAGCCTGAAGATGAAGCGCGGCCTGTTCTGGCAGGCGCTGCGCTTCGGCCCGGCAATGCGCGAGGAAATCGAACATCGCAAGTTCTGCGAGGACATCATCGACTTTCTCGAAATCGAGCACATCCGCAAGACCCCCGTCGGCAAATTGCCGTACGGACTGCAGAAGCGCGTCGAGCTTGGCCGCGCCCTGGCCATGGAGCCGGACCTGCTGTTGCTTGACGAGCCGATGGCCGGCATGAACCTCGAGGAGAAAGAGGACATGAGCCGTTTCATCATCGAGGTGAACCAGCACTTCGGCGCGACCATCGCGCTGATCGAGCATGACATCGGCGTGGTGATGGATCTCTCCGACCGCATCGTCGTGCTCGAATATGGACACAAGATCGCCGACGGGACGCCGGATGAAGTCAAGGCCGATCCGAAAGTGATCGACGCCTACCTGGGGGTCGCGCACTAATGGACCTGCTCTTCAAGATTTTCATCGACCCTTTCCTGCAGATGGGCGGCGCGCCCGACCTTCTCGCGCAGACACTCTGGGAAGGTTTCGTCGGCGGCATGCTCTACGCGCTGATTGCGCTCGGCTTCGTGCTGATCTTCAAGGCCTCGGGCGTGTTCAATTTCGCGCAGGGGATCATGATGGTCTTTGCAGCGCTGACCCTCGTCGGCCTGCATGAAAAAGGCGTCCCCGCCTATGTCGCGCTCGCGCTGACGCTCGGCGTCATGTACCTGCTGGCGGTCGGCGTCGAACGCATCGTGCTGCGGCCCCTGGTCAACCAGCCCGACATCATCCTGTTCATGGCGACTTTCGGCCTGACCTATTTCCTGATCGGCTTCGGCGAGCTGGTGTTCGGCGGCAATCCGAAAAACATGATCGTCGGCCCGCTCGGCCTGCCGACGGGCGCGCTGAACCTGAAAATTCTCGGCGGCTTCGTCAGGTTGCAGAAAATCGACATCGCCGCGGCCGTCATCGCCACGATCATGGTCGCGGGCCTCGCCTTGTTCTTCCAGAAGACCCGCATAGGCAGGGCCTTGCGCGCGGTCGCCGACGATCATCAGGCGGCGCTGTCGGTCGGCATATCCCTCAATCAGATCTGGGTCGTGGTCTGGTTCACCGCGGGCGTCGTGGCGCTCGCCACGGGAATCATGTGGGGCGCGCGCTCCGACGTTTCCTTCGCGCTGCAGGTCGTCGCCATGAAGGCGCTGCCGGTGCTGATCCTCGGCGGCTTCACGTCCGTGCCCGGCGCCATCGTCGGCGGACTGATCATCGGCATCGGCGAAAAGCTTGGCGAATTCTATTGGGGCCCGCTGGTCGGCGGCGGCATCGAAAGCTGGCTGGCCTACGCCATCGCCCTCGCCTTCCTGCTGTTCCGGCCACAGGGCCTGTTCGGCGAAAAAATCATCGAGCGGATTTGAGGACCGGATGTTCTATCGCGAAGCGGGCCAGTTCAAGACGAATTACGCCGAGGACATGGCGATCTTTCCGATCCGGCAGGACCGCGTGGGGATGGCGGTCATCCTCGCCGTCGCCTTCATCGGAATTCCGCTGTTCGGCGGCTCCTTTTTCATCAGCTCGGTGATGATCCCGCTGCTGGTCTTCGCGCTCGCCGCGATCGGACTCAATATTCTCACCGGCTATACCGGCCTGCTGTCGCTGGGAACAGCCGCCTTCATGGGCGTCGGCGCCTTCGCCTGCTACAAATTGTCCTCGGCGTTCCCGCAAGTGAACGTCATCGTCTGGATCATCGTCTCCGGCTTCGCCTCCTGTGCGGTCGGCGTGCTGTTCGGACTGCCGAGCCTGCGCATAAAAGGCTTTTATCTGGCCATCGCGACGCTCGCCGCGCAATTCTTTTTGCAATGGTGTTTCGGCCGCATTCCCTGGCTGACCAATTACAGCGATTCCGGCGCCATCGAGGTTCCCGTGCATACATTGTTCGGGATAGCGATCACCGGCGCGACGGCGACGCCGGTCGCCCGTTATCTCGTGGTGCTGACGATCGTCGTGGCCATGACGTGGATCGCCTCCAATCTCGTGCATGGCCGGATCGGGCGCATGTGGATGGCGGTGCGCGACATGGACATAGCCGCGCAATTGATGGGCATCAAGCTGCTGCAGGCGAAATTGCTGGCCTTCGCGGTGTCGAGCTTTTACGCGGGCGTCGCGGGCGCGTTGATGGTGTTCCTGTGGTTCGGCTCGGCGGAGCCCGAGGCCTTCAACATCAACCTGTCCTTCCTGCTGCTGTTCATGGTGATCATCGGCGGTCTCGGCAGCCTGCTCGGCTCGTTTCTCGGCGCGGCGCTGATCCACGTGCTGCCGATCCTCATTCGCGCCCTGCCCTCGACCTTCGGCATCCCCGTCCAGTCGGCGACGGTGGAGCACCTGACCTACCTGATCACCGGCGCGATGATCATATTTTTCCTGATCGTCGAGCCGCATGGGCTGGCGCGGCTCTGGCAGGTCGGAAAGCAGAAGCTGCGCGTCTGGCCCTTCCCGTATTGAGACGCGGAAAAAACAACGAAAACACATTTGGAGGAAAGACATGAAAATGAGAATCGCCACTGCCCTGCTTGCCGCATCGACCGTGCTGACGCCTTTGGGCGCCCTGGCCGAAGACTTGGTTTATGTCCCCCTGTTCACCTATCGCACCGGGCCTTACGCGGGCTCGGGCATCCCGATCGCCAATGGCATGCACGACTATCTGACCATGCTGAACGAGCGCGACGGCGGCATCGGCGGCGTGAAAATCGCCGTCGAGGAATGCGAAACCGGCTACGACACCAAGAAGGGACTCGAATGCTATGAGAGCGTGAAGTCGAAATCGCCGGTCATGATCAATCCCTGGTCGACCGGCACGACCCTGCCGCTGATCCCCAAGGCGGCGGTCGACAAGATTCCGATCCTCTCCATGGCCTACGGCCTTTCGGCCTCGGCGCGCGGCAACGTCTTCCCCTGGGTGTTCAATCCGCCGGATACCTATTGGGACGGCCTGTCGATGATCGTCAGCTACATCGGCCAGCAGGAGGGCGGCCTCGACAAGCTCAAGGGCAAGAAGATCGGCTATCTCTACCTCGACGCCGGCTTCGGCAAGGAGCCGCTCGCCATGCTCGCGCAATTCGCGAAAGATTATGGCTTCGAGGCCAAGCTCTATCCGGTCGCCGGCTCGGAAATGCAGAACCAGTCGGCGCAATGGCTCAACGTGCGCCGCGACGCGCCCGATTATATCGTCATGTACGGCTGGGGCGCGATGAACCCGACCGCGGTCAAGGAAGCGGTGCAGGCCGGTTTCCCGATGAACAAGTTCATTTCGATCTGGTGGCCGGGCGAAGACGACGTCAAGCCCGCCGGCGACGGCGCCAAGGGCTTCAAGAGCATCAACTGGCATGCCGCGACGCCCGACTTCCCGGCGATTGCCGACATCCAGAAATATGTCGTCGACAAGGGCAAGAGCCAGGTCGAATCCAAGGACAAGGTCGGCCAGCTGCTTTACGATCGCGGCGTTTATAACGCCGTGCTGATCGCCGAGGGCATCCGCAACGCGCAAAAGCTCACCGGCAAGAAGGCGGTGACCGGCGAAGACGTGCGGCGCGGGCTGGAGACGATCAATATCGACGCCGCCAGGCTGAAGGAACTCGGGCTCGGCGGATTTGCCGGCCCGATCAAGCTTTCCTGCGACGATCACAATGGCCATCGCCCGACCTTCGTGCAGCAATGGGACGGCGCCAAATGGGTGAAGTCGTCGGACTGGATCGAACCGCTGACGGCGAAGGTCGAGCCGCTGCTCGAGGAGGCGGCGAAGGCCTATTCCGAAAAGAACGCGCCCTGGCCTGTTCGCACCGAAGTCTGCGACGCGAAGTGACATGACGTCCAGCGGCGCCGGCCAAAAAAGGCCGGCGCCGCGATGATCGAACCGTCAGGAAGAAACCCGATGTCCGCGACGCCGCTACCCACGACGCCAGCCACGAAGGACGCCGCGACAGAGGCCGTTCTCTCCGTCAACAATGTCGAAGTGATCTACGATCACGTCATCCTCGTCCTCAAGGGCGTCTCGCTGACCGTTCCCAGGGGCGGCATCGTCTCGCTGCTCGGCGCCAACGGCGCGGGCAAGACGACGACGCTCAAGGCGGTGTCCAATCTTTTGCGCGCCGAGCGCGGCGATGTGACCAAGGGCTCGATCGAATTTCTGGGCAAGCGCGTCGACCGCCTCAGCCCCAACGAGCTGGTGCGGCGCGGCTGCATCCAGGTGATGGAGGGACGGCATTGCTTCGGCCATCTCAGCGTCGAGGAAAACCTGCTCACCGGCGCCTTCACCCGCCGCGACGGGCGCCGCGCCGTCGCCCGCGACCTTGAAAGGATCTACACGCTGTTCCCGCGTCTAAAACAGCGGCGGCAGTTGATGGCTGGCTATACGTCGGGCGGCGAGCAGCAGATGTGCGCCATCGGACGCGCCATGATGTCGAGACCGTCGATGATCCTGCTCGACGAGCCCTCGATGGGACTGGCGCCGCAGATCGTCGAGGAGATTTTCGAGATCGTGCGCATGCTCAACGAGCAGGAAGGCGTGTCCTTTCTGGTGGCCGAACAGAACGCCAATATCGCGCTGCGCTACGCGACCTACGGCTACATCATGGAAAACGGCCGCATCGTGCTCGACGGCGAGGCCAAGGTTCTGGCGGAGAACCAGGACGTGAAGGAATTCTACCTTGGCGTCTCCGGCGACAATCGCAAGAGTTTTCGCGACATCAAACATTACAAGCGCCGCAAGCGCTGGCTCGCCTGAGGCCAAAGCCGCGTTCAGGACGCAGAGAAAATTGCCGGGGGCGGGAATGTCAGTTTTTTACGATCGTCTGGAAACACGCGCGCCGCAATCGCGCGAAATGGCGCTGTTTCGCGACCTGCGGAGCCTGCTGAAAGTCGCCGTGCGACGCGCGCCAGGATTGCGCGCACAATTGCGCGGCGTGGATATAGACGCGCTCCGCGGACGCGCGCAGCTGGCCGCCATTCCCGTCATCCGCAAAAACGAGCTGACCGAGGCGCAAGCCGGCGCGCCGCCCTTCGGCGGCCTGACGGCGATACGCCCTTCAGCTCTCAAGCGGCTGCTGGTCTCGCCCGGCCCGATCTTCGAGCCCGAGGGACAGTCCGGGGATTGGTGGGGCGCGGCGCGCGCCTTCCGCGCCGCCGGCGTCAGGAAGGGCGACATCGTCCTCAACTGCTTTTCCTACCATCTCACGCCGGGCGGCCACATCATGGAGAGCGGCGCCCATGCGCTGGGCTGTCCCGTCATTCCCGGCGGCGTCGGCAATACCGAACAGCAGGTCGAGGCCATCCATCATCTGCGTCCGCGCGCCTATGCGGGCACCCCGGATTTTCTCAAAATCCTGCTCGACAAGGGCGCGGAGATGAAGCTCGACACATCGAGCCTTGTGCATGGCCTCGTTTCCGGCGCCGCTTTGCCGGCGAGCCTTCGCGCCGAACTTTTCGCGCGAGGGGTCGACGTCAAGCAGGCGTATGCAACGGCCGATCTCGGCATGATCGCCTATGAAACCGCGGCGATGGACGGGCTGATCGTCAATGAAGGGCTGATCGTCGAAATCGTGCGGCCGGGATCGGACGACCCCGTCGCCGAGGGTCAAGTCGGCGAAGTCGTGGTCACGCGGCTCAATGCCGATTATCCGCTGCTGCGTTTCGGCACCGGAGATCTCTCCGCGGTCGCGCCGGGCCTCTCCTCCTGCGGTCGCACCAACATGCGGCTGAAAGGCTGGCTGGGACGCGCCGACCAGACGACCAAGGTCAAGGGCATGTTCGTCCACGCCAAACAGATCGGCGAAATCGCAAAACGCCATCCCGAAGTTCAAAAGCTGCGGCTCGCCGTGACAAGATCCGAAGAGCAGGACGCCATGATCCTCCGGGTCGAAGCGGCGAAGGATTCGCCCGAGCTTCGCGCCGCCCTCGCCGCCACGCTCCAGGCAGTGACCAAGCTCAAAGGCGGCGTCGAAATCGTCGCCCCGGGCGAACTGCCAAATGACGGCAAGGTGATCGCCGACGAGCGTCCGATCGGTTAGCTTGTGGTGAAACCACACTTGGTGTCATGATGCGATGACCGCGTGCGGCTCATTGCAGACGGTTCTGCGAACGTCTCATCATGAGCCGATAAGTCTGTTAGATAAAAGGGCATGAGACCGACACGCAAGACCTCGCCAGCAAGCTTGCCCAATCGAAGGCCGCAGGCTGCGAGCCTGTTTTTCGGAAGAAGATCAGCCGCGCGACCGCCGACGTTTCGCTCGATTGGCCGCAGCTACAATGTACGCGCGGCGACGATTCCGAGGCGTATGGCGTGATGCAGAAAGTCATCGACAGCAATTTTCTTCAATGTGACGCGCTTAGGGTTTACTTGTCGGACTCGTCGGATAATTACGCGGTTCTCACGGAATACGCGGCCATGGAGGCTTACAAACAGGACACACTGGCCTCAATCTTTGCTCGTATGGAAATTCTCGTTCAATTTCCACGACAAGTGATCGTATTGAAGGCAACACAGGAGGTATGCGAACTGACTGGGCGCGCTGCCGCCTCGCGGACGCCGCTGATTGACGACCTTTCCACAAGTGGGTTTCCCGATTTTTGTCAGGCTTTGCTTGCCGCAAAACGCGGCGATCCGTTTCTTCAGGGTCAGCTTTTGGAGCATGGCCGGGAAGCGGCTGGCATCATTAATAAGATGCTCCTCGATGCGCCTACACTCGCATCTGGAATCGACTTGATGGCGAAAACATACTCGCCGCAGGAACTCAAGATTTTGCGCCGCCGCGAAGATCAGACGCCGCGAATGTTTGACAAGCAGTGTGAGATGATTTGCACACTTGCTGATGAGTTTTTTTTTCAAAGTGCATCCAAACGTGCCGCCACGACCGCGAAGCCGACAACAACGCAACACGTTTGTTTTCCGCTATGCGATTTGCAGCTACGTGTCGATTCTCAAGCGCATCAGGGATGGTAGCGCGGCCAAAATAAAGCATGAGAAGTTGCGCAACGACGTTGTCGACGCAAATTTTGCAACGTTCGCAACTTATTTCGATGGCTTTCTTACAAGCGACACGAGGGCGGGAGAGATATACGCGGAATCGGAAATTTTGCTTCGAGAAATGTTTGCGATGCCGCCCCTTTGGCTGAGTTGGTTGCTACAGCGACGATGGTTTCAGCGGCTTCTGTCGAGCGTTTTTGGCTACTAATAAGAGGTTTCAGATGTATTTGAAATATAGCTATCTTGCTTGCGGTCCTCGCGTGAAATGTGGCTCGTGCGGTAATACTAACTGGTCACAAGTTAAACAAAGCCAAGATGAAGGCATCGGCTTGGTACCATACGCTTTGAGGCTGACTGAACCGATACCAGCGTCGTGGTCGTTGCACTGTGGAGGATCATGTAGCAAAAATACTTTTACAACTACCGTGTTCGAAAAACTCGCAAATCCATTTCTCCGAAACCTAACGCAAAAAAACCGCGAACGATATGCGTACAATCGGAAGAAAGTAGCGAGTTGGCTATTGGCAGGATGGCCAGAGACAGAAGAACGGATACGCACAAATAGCTTGCTATATGTGTCCAAGGGCTCACTCAAAGAGTACGCCCAGCTATGGCTTGAGGTGATCGGTAAGCCCAATTTGCTTGGCAGTAAGGATATCCCCACGACTGACGCACTCAAAGATGCCCACAAGAAGCATCTAGCATACCTAAAACGACAGTTTCCAGAACTGCTCCACTTTACGGCGGAGTCCGCCGTCTAATCACGATTTTCGGTCGCAGGATTTTTGAGACGCAATTTTTCGAGTTTTTCGACACAATCCGCCAAACGCGGCCATCGTTGAGGCGTTTATGGTCGTCTGCCAAGCTCCTAAAAAACATTCCAATCCGCCGCTTCGCGTAAAACCCGAAGGGCCGCGTTCAATCCAAGGCTCTGGCAAAGCGGCCAGCGCTCATTGTCAGCGCCGATCAGGGCGACGACGCCGCGCCTGCCGCTTTTAGCCCCGCAGCCTCCTCCCGGCCATATCCGCATTCCCCCAGGATCGCATCCGTGTCCGCGCCGATTTCCGGCGGCGATTTCGGCAATTCGAGCTTGGCGTTGGCGAAGCGCGGCGCGGGCGCCGGCTGAATGAAATTGCCCGCCGCGACGAAACTTTTCCGCGCCGCGAGATGCGGATGGACGGCGGCTTCCGCAAGATCGAGAACCGGCGTGACGCAGGCATCGGTTCCTTCAAAAATCTTCGTCCAGTCCGCGCGGCTGCGGCCCAGGAAAATCTTCGTCAGCTTTTCGCGAAGCGCCGGCCAGTGGCTTCGATCATACTGCCGGCGAACATCTTCCGCATCGAGCCCGATCTTTCCCGCCAACGCCCGAAAGAATTTCTCTTCGATCGCGCCGACCACGACATGAAGCCCATCGGAGGTTTCGTAGCAATCATACCAGGGGGCGCCGCTGTCGAGAATATTGTCGCCGCGCTCCGCTCTCCACATGCCGGCAGCGCGCAGCGAGCAGAACATCGCCATCAACGACGCCACGCCATCGACCATGGCGGCGTCGACGACATCGCCCTGGCCTGTGGCGCGGGCGTTCAGCAGTCCCGCGAGCATGCCGATCGCCAGGTAGAGCGCGCCGCCGGCGTAATCGCCGACAAGGTTGAGCGGAACGACCGGCTTCTCGCCCTTGCGCCCGATCGCCGCGAGCGCGCCTGCAAGCGCGATGTAATTGATGTCATGACCGGCGACGTCGGCCAGGGGGCCGCTCTGGCCGAATCCGGTCATGCGTCCGAAAACCAGTTTCGGATTTCGCGCATGGCAGATGACCGGGCCAAAGCCGAGACGTTCCGCGACGCCCGGTCGAAACCCTTCGATGAGGCCGTCGCTCCTCTCAACCAGGCGCAGCAGGACTTCGATGGCCTCGGGCATTTTGAGATCGAGAGCGATGGAGCGTCGGCCGCGCGCGACAAAATCATGCTTGCGCGCGACCGGCAGGCCGAGCGCGGTCCCACCGGGACGTTCGACGCAGATGACCTCCGCGCCGAGATCGGCAAGCAGCATGGCGCACATCGGCCCCGGTCCGATGCTCGCGATTTCGACGATCCTGATCCCCTTCAGCGGCCCCAAACCTGTTCCCTTTTATCGTTTGACGCGTTTTCTTCATGCGAACCGGCATCCACTTCGCTTGAAAACGCTTTGCGGTCAAAGATTGCGCGCGATGACCAGGCGCTGGATGTCGCTCGTGCCCTCGTAAATCTGGCAAACGCGGACGTCGCGATAGATGCGCTCGACGGGGCAATCCCTCAGGTAGCCGGCGCCGCCGAAAACCTGGATCGCCTGGGAGCAGACGCGTTCGGCCATTTCCGAGGCGAAAAGCTTGGCCATCGACGCCTCCGTCAGGCAGGGCAAGCCGGCCTCCCGCAATTGCGCGGCATGATGGACCAATTGCCGCGCCGCCTCGATCTCCGTCGCCATGCTGGCGAGGCGGAAGGCCACCGCCTGATGGTCGGCGATGGGTTTTCCGAAGGCGATCCGCTCCTTCGCATAATCGCGGGCGGCCTCGAAAGCGGCGCGCGCCATGCCGACCGATTGCGCGGCGATGCCGACCCGCCCGCCTTCGAGATTTGCGAGAGCGATGCGATAGCCCTCGCCCTCTTCTCCCAGCCGCATTTCCGCGGGCAGCCGCATGTCGTCGAAGGCGATCTGGCAGGTGTCGGACGCGTGCTGGCCCAGTTTTTCTTCGACGCGGACCACCTTGTAGCCGGGCGTGTCGGTCGGCACGATAAAGGCGGAAATGCCCTTCTTGCCGGCGGCGGGATCGGTGACCGCAAAGGTGATGATGACCTTGCCGTTCTTGCCGGAGGTGATGAACTGCTTGGTTCCCGAGAGCACGTAGGCGTCGCCGTCGCGTCTGGCGCGGGTGAGGAGGCTGCCGGCGTCCGATCCCGCCTGCGGCTCGGTCAGGGCGAAGCCGCCGATCCATTCGCCGCTGGCGAGTTTTGGCAGGAAACACTGCTTTTGCTTTTCCGTGCCAAATTTGATGATCGGGCCGCAGCCGACGGAATTATGCACGCTCAAAATGGTGGAGCAGGCGCCGTCGCCGGCGGCGATCTCCTCGAGAACGCAGGCATAGGCGACGACGCCGACATCCGAGCCTCCGTAGGCCTCGGGCGTCGTCATGCCGAGAAAGCCCAGTTCGCCCATTTCCTTCAGTTCAGCGGCGGGAAAAGCGTGTTTCGCGTCGCGCTCGGCCGCCGTCGGCGCCAGCTTTTCGCGCGCATAATCGCGCGCCATATTTTGGATTTCGCTCTGGGTTTCCGTCAGCAGCATGGAGACTTTTTCCTTAGGAAACGAGTTCGACGGCCATGGCGGTGGCTTCGCCGCCGCCGATGCACAGAGAGGCCATGCCGCGTTTAAAACCATGTTGGCGCAGGGCGGCCAGCAAGGTGACGAGAATGCGCGCGCCCGAGGCGCCGATCGGATGACCGAGCGCACAGGCGCCGCCGTTGATGTTGACCTTGTCATGCGGCAGGTCGAGATCGCGCATCGCCGCCATGGCGACGACGGCGAAAGCCTCGTTGATTTCGAAAAGATCGACGTCACCAAGCGCCCATCCGGTGCGCTCGGAAAGCGCGCGCAGTGCAAAAATCGGCGCCGTCGCGAACAGATGCGGCTCCTGCGCATGGGTGGCGTGACCCGCGATTTTCGCCAACGGCCGCAACCCGCGCCGCTCCGCCTCGGAAGCGCGCATCAGCACGAGCGCCGCCGCGCCATCGGAGATCGAGCTGGAATTGGCGGCGGTGACCGTGCCGCCGTCGCGAAAGGCCGGCTTCAGCAAACGGATTTTTTCCGGCCTCGCCTTGCCCGGTTGCTCATCCTGTTCGACCGCGATTTCCCCTTTTCCCGTGCGGAAAATCACCGGCGTGATCTCCCCCGCGAAACTGCCGTCGGCGATGGCCTTTTGCGCGCGGGTCAGCGACGCCAGGGCGTAATCGTCCTGGGCGTCTCGCGTGAACTGATAGGCCTGGGCGCAATTCTCGGCGAAGGTTCCCATCAGCCGCCCCTTGTCATAGGCGTCCTCGAGACCGTCCATGAACATGTGGTCGATCACCTTGCCATGGCCGAGCCGATAGCCGCCGCGCGCGCGATCGAGCAGGTAGGGCGCGTTGGTCATGCTCTCCATGCCGCCGGCGACGGCGATCTTCGCGCTGCCCGCCGCGATCAGGTCATGGGCGAACATGGCGGCCTTCATGCCGGAGCCGCACATCTTGTTGACCGTCGTCGCGCCCGCGGCATAGGGCAGCCCCGCGCCGAGCGCGGCCTGGCGCGCGGGCGCCTGGCCCTGTCCCGCGGGAAGAACGCAGCCGAACACCACTTCGTCGACCTGATCGGAGGCGACGCCCGCGCGGTGCAGCGCCGCCTTGATCGCGGCCGCGCCAAGCGCGGCGGCGGGCGCGTCCTTCAAGTCGCCCTGAAAACCTCCCATCGGGGTCCGGGCCGAGCCGACAATGACGATCGGATCCTGGGCAGTCATGGTGTGCTCCTTAACTTTCGAAATCAACGCGCGCCCATGCGCAAGGCGCCGTCGAGGCGGATGACTTCGCCATTCAGCATGACATTTTCGCAGATGTGCTGGACCAGCGCGGCATATTCCTGGGGACGCCCAAGGCGCGAGGGGAAAGGCACGCTCTTGCCCAGAGAATCCTGCACCTCCTGCGGCATGCCCGCCATCATCGGCGTTTCGAAAATGCCGGGGGCGATGGTGACGACGCGGATGCCAAAGCGCGCAAGTTCGCGCGCGGCCGGCAGCGTCAGCCCGACGATCCCCCCTTTCGATGCAGAATAGGCGGCCTGGCCGATCTGCCCGTCATAGGCCGCCACCGAGGCCGTATTGACGATGACGCCGCGCTCGCCGTCGGGGCCCGGCTCCTGTTTCGCAATGGCTTCCGCCGCCAGTCGCAGCATGTTGAAACTGCCGACCAGATTGATGCTGACCGCCTTCGCGAAGGAGGCGAGACGGTGCGGTCCATCGCGACCGAGGATTTTTTCGCCCGGAGCGACCCCGGCGCAATTGATCAGGCCGTGCAAGGACCCGAAATTGTCGAGCGCACAGGCGATCGCCGCCTCGCCATCCGCTTCGACGGTGACGTCCGCGGCGATGAAGCGCGCGTGATCGCCAAGTTCAGCGGATTTTTTCGCGCCGGCCTCCGCATTGACATCGGCGATGACCACTTTGCCGCCGGCGGCGATCAATTGACTGGCGACGGCCGCGCCAAGGCCGGAGCCGCCACCGGTGACAATGAAAACCTTGTCTTGAATCTGCATGGACGTTTTCTCGATCTCGATCACGGGAGGCCGCGAACGGCCGGCGAAAAATCAGTCTTCGCCCTTTGCGGCGGCCAGCGCTTTTTCGTTATTGCGCAGCATGAACCTTTGCAGCTTGCCACTCGGCGTTTTGGGCAGGCTGGTCACGAATTCGATTTCGCGCGGATAGGCATGCGCCGAAAGCCGCTTGCGGACATATTGCCGCAATTCCCCGGCGAGCGCCTCGGCGCCTTCATAGCCTGCCTGCAGCACGACGAAGGCTTTGACGATCTCCGTGCGCTCGGGGTCCGGCTTGCCGACAACCGCCGCCTCGACGACGGCGGGATGTTCGAGCAAAGCGCTTTCGACGTCAAAAGGCCCGATCCGGTAGCCGGCCGAAGTGATCACATCGTCATTGCGGCCGACGAAACTGATATGGCCGTCGACATCCCGTTCGACCATGTCGCCGGTGCGATAAAGGCCGTTGGCGATCGAGGGCGTCGGCTGGTTCAGATAGCCCGGAAACCAGAACAGGGGCGAGCCGGCAATGTCGACGGCCAATTCGCCGGTGACGCCAGCGGCAACCTCCCGGCCCTCGGGATCGACGACGACAACCTTGAACCCGGCCATGGCCAGGCCGGCCGAGCCCATATGGACCTTGTGCGCGAGGCCGTGGTGATTGTTGACGAACATTCCGAGTTCGGTCTGGCCGTAATGATCGTGAATTGTCGCGCCGAGCTCGGCCGCGAACCAGCGGATCACCTCCGGATTGAGCGGCTCCCCGGCGCTCGAGACGGCGCGCAGCTTCCCCTTGACGCGCGCGCCCGCCTCGGGGCCGGCGGCGATGAGCAGGCGGTAGGCGGTCGGGGCGCCCGCCAGATTTGTGATGCCATGGGTCTCGATGATCCGATAGGCGCTTTCGACCGTGAAGGGACCATCGTAAAGCGTCGTCGCGCGGCCGAGCAGCAAGGGCCCGGTGATGGCGTAATAAAGGCCATAGGCCCAGCCGGGATCGGCGATGTTCCAGAATTTGTCGTCCGGGCGCAGATCGACCGCATCGACCATATAGACGCCGAAATTCATCAAGGCCTTGATCGGCACGGGAACGCCCTTGGGCAGGCCGGTCGTGCCCGAGGTGAACATCATCATGAGCCCATCGTCGCCCCGGCGCATGACGGGTTCGAAAACCGGGCTCATCTTGTCGACCAGGGCGCGGAAGTCGTCGTCGCCCGGCTTGACCGCCTCGCCGGCCTCGGCGCGCGTGACGACAGCGATGGTCAGGGGCGTTGCGACGCCGTCGAGTTTCGAGCGGTTGGCCGGGTCGGTCACGACGAGCTTCGCGCCGCTCGATTGCAACCGATGTTCGACGGCTTTCGAACCGAAGGCGGTGAAAAGCGGCTGATAGACGGCGCCTGCGCGCCAGGCGCCCAGAATGGTCACCAGCAGATCCGGCGTGCGCGGCAGCAGGCCCGCGACGACGTCGCCCGGTCTGACGCCGCGCGATTGCAGGTAATTGGCGAAGCGCGCGGAGAGATCGCGCATCTGCTCGAATGTGTAAGTCGCCTTGCGTCCGTCGGCGCTTTCCCAGTCCAGGGCGACGCGGCCCGGCCCGACATGCCGGTCGCAGCATTCGACGCAAGCGTTGATCCCCGAGTCAAGGTTTCCGCTCAGACGAGCCGCGATGTCTTCGACCCGGAAATTGGCCTTGTGCGCGTCATAGGCGCGCAATTCGGACTCCGCGTTCGATGGATCGAGGGGCATCTGTTTTTCCTCCCGTAAATTCCCTGGGCGGAGGTTGTTCCTCCTTGATCCCTATGTGACACTGGAACAGGCGGCCGGTCGATGACCAAGCCGCCGAAATTGTTTAGCGCTTTTGCACTATCCGCAGGTGCTACATGGAAAACAGCAATATGGCCGGCAAACCCGGCGCCGTCCGTTGCGTCAAAGACAACCGCGTCGGCAACCCGCCGGCTGCCAAGGACGAGTTCGGGAACATTGACGGCGTCCATTCCGAGCATCTTGCCGCCGAGCGTCGGATGATCTCGCCGCTTTTCATCGAGGAAGCGCTGGATTGCCTGCCCTGCCGCATTGCACGGGAAGACCTGCTGGCGTCCGTCGGCCTGCCGGCGTCCGTCTCCGAATCCATATCGGCAGAACGTTATGGCGCGCTTTGGCTGGCGATAACCGATCGAATGGGCGATGAGTTTTTTGGCCTTGGCGGCCGCGCGATGGTTCCCGGAAGCTTCACCCTCATGAGCCATTGCGCGCTGCATTGCGAAACGCTGCGGCGGGCCTTGCCGCGCGCCTTGCGCTTTCTCGCCGTGACGATCATGGATCCCAAAGGCGAATTGATCGTTTCCGACGGCGTCGCGCAAATCGTCTTGCGCGATTCCGGCGCGCCGCGGTCCGCCTTCGCCTATCGCACGCTCTGGATCATGCTGCATGGCCTTGCCTGTTGGCTGATCGGCCGGCGAATTCCGCTGCGCCTCGTCGATTTCCGCTGCGCCGAACCGGAACTCGGCGCCGACCATCGACTGTTTTTCGGCGCGCCTGTGCGTTTCGGCCAGGAGGCCAGTCGCCTCGCATTCGACGAATCCTTCCTCGATTTGCCCATTGCCCGATCAGAACGGGCGCTCAAACAATTTTTGCGCGGGGCGCCGGCCAATATTCTCGTGCGGCATCGTTATGACGCCGGACTGGCCGCCGTCGTGCGCGCCTGGCTGCGGCGGCAGAAACCTGTCGATTGGCCCGGGATAGATCAATTGGCGCCAATCCTCCGCATGCCCCCTTCGACCTTTCGCCATCGACTGCGGCAGGAAGGACAAACCTACGCATCGATAAAGGACGAAATCAGGCGCAATCTCGCGATCGACCTGTTGCTGCACGGCCAGCAGAGCATCGGCGAAATCGCGCTGGAGCTTGGCTTCGCCGAGCCGTCCGCCTTTCATCGCGCCTTCCGCAAATGGACGTCAAGAAGTCCCGGCGCCTATCGCCGGGATGGCGGACAAGCGCAGGACGGGTCATTCGACCGTTGCGCGACAGGGAGGCCCGCGCCCTAGCAAGCCTCCCAATCTCCAGCCGCCGCTTGTGTTAAACTGGCGTTTCCAATATGTTGGCTGACGTTTCGCGACATTTTAGCGACAGGACGCGCGTCATGGAAGTGTCCCTGGAACAGGCCATCGAGATCCACGCCAGGGCGCTCAATCGGCGCAATGGCCGTTCTGCTCCTCGCAAAGCGCTGGAAATAGCGAACAGCTACCGGGCGCAGGGCGACCATGAGGGACATCGGGTCTGGCTCAGAGTCGGCGAAATTGCTGAGGACCTGCTGAAAGCGGGCGCAGCGCAGAACTGAAATTTCCCCTGAGAAGCGATTTCGGCCGCACGCGGAGCGACCGATCGCCTGTCGCCGACTTCCAGGTCATATTGGTTTTCAATTCGATGTTCAGTCGCCCTGCTGCTTGCGAAAGCTTTCGAAAGCAAGCTCAAGCAGCTTGTTCAACTTCATGTCGTGCGCCGACGCGTAAGTCTTGAACTCGCGCCTGAAATCCGATGAGACTTTGAAATTGAGAGGTTTCTTTGCTTCCTTGGCTTCCTTGGCTTCCTTGACGGCTTTGTCGACCTTTGGCGGCTTGCTCTGCTTTTCAGATTTTGCCGCCTTTTTCTCCTTGCCTCTTTTGCCGGACTGATCGGCGTCGGCGACGAGCGTCGGCGCCGATGCGGCGACCTTCGAATCTTGCGCCGGGCGATCGTGACCGTCGTCGACCATCACAGGTCCGGCCGGGGGGTGGGCAATTTTTTTTGCGGATTTCTTGTCTTTCATGACCTTGGCCTTTTTGCGTGTTTTCGTTCTTTCGTTCCTATTGATATCACAAGCGGAGCCGCCCGTCATTTGAATGCACGCGATCAGAGTGAAAATTGTCTTGCTGATCGTCCGCCGCGCCGCGGGCGCCTTTGGCGCAGAAGCCTTGCGGCGTCCTCGCTCTTGCCTGTAGGGTCATCCCGCAAGCATCGAGACCCCGCCATGAAGCGAACAACCATCGCCCTCTCTGTCCTCGCGGGCGCCGCCCTGCTGGAGGCGGCGCTGGTTCCCGGCATGCTGATCGGCGGCGCCGCCGTGCTGGCGCCGCGCCTGCTGCCTCGATTTTTCAACCGAAAGCGACGGGCGAAAACCCCGTTCCCCGTCAAGGCGCTGATCGCCGCGCCACCCGACGTCAAACGGGCGATCTTCAAGACCATCACTTTCCGGACGATCGCGACCTCGCTCGACTTCACCTCCAATATTCTGGTGATCGGCGACCTCGCCGCCGCAGCGAGCCTCTCGGCTTACGGACTGGTGGCGGGACCCTTGTTCTTTTTCGCCCATGAAATGATCTGGGGCCGGATAGGGCCGAAAGGCGAGAAAATCCCGCTGAGCCCGGCTCCGGGCGCGAAACTGCCGCTCGACCTGAAGGGCGGCTTCAAGATCAATCGCGCGCTGGCGAAAACCATTACCTATCGCGCCGTCGCGACAACGACCGATTTCTCGGCAAATTTCTATTTCACCCGCAGCCTGCCGGCCGCGGCCGGCCTGACGGCCTTCGCCTTCGTCGTCGGCCCCTTCGTTTATTATTATCACGAGAAAGTCTGGGACCGGTTGAGCCCGCTCACGCCGGTCGTGCCGGACCCTGTTTCGCCTTCGCGCGCTCCGAGCGGAGCCGGACGTAATGCGCGCGCACAAATTCCTCGCCGTAAATCCGCTCCAGCCGCCTGATCGTGAAATGGCTCCAGGCGATGGCGTTGAAGTGATTGGTGAAGATCACATTCAGCGAGGCGCCGCCCAAGGCGCCGATCAGCGGCGCGGCGCTAGCGGCCGCGCGCTCCCACACCGTCGCCGAAAAACGCGTCGTCACCTCGCCGGCAAAGGACGCGAGCGCTGGCGTCGCTGCTGCTGACGCGGCGGCCGGCGCAGCAGCCGCCGCCACGCCGCGCTCCAGCATCAGGCTCGAGACGTCGCTCGCAAGTTTGCCGAGCAGGGCGCGCGAGGCGTAATAGCCCACTTCAGCCTCGCCTTTGGTTCCGCCGAAAGCGAACACCGCGACGCAAGCCAGCCGCGCCTCGACCGTGGATAAATCCTCGCCCATGTGGCGGGCGATGGCGGCGATCGAGCGCAGCATCAAAAGCGTGGTGACCGGCAGTTCGAACGGCAGTCCGGCAAAACCGGCCAGTCCCGACAGGCCGCCGGCCAACCCTGTAAAAGCCGCCGTCAGCGCGGGCATCGGCTTCTTGCGATCGTTCGGATCAAGCAACCTGATCGCGATATCCAGGCTTTGCAGCACGGCCTTCTCGATAGCGCGATTGAGAATCCTCGCAGCCGGTCCGGGCAGGCGCGAAAAAACCTTCTGCGCCGGCTGACCCGCATAATTGCCGATCTTCGACGCGAGGCCGTTGAATTCAAGCTCCTTCACCGCCCGCGCCAGCGCTTTTTCGTGCGCCTGGGCGAGACGTCTCGCGGGCGCCCGGCGGATCATCTGATCCGGATCAGCGGACGCAGGCCGTTGAGACTGGCGAGAATGGCCGAACCATTCGAAACGAGCGCGGTCATGGAGGGGCTGATCAGTCCGCCTGGCAACGCCAGCGCCAGCGCAACCGTGTTCAAGCCGATGACGACGCCGTAATTCTGGCGGATGAGGCCCATGGCGCCGCGCGAGATTTCAACGGCTTCGACCAGCTTCCAGAGCGAATCCTCCATCAGCACGACATCGGCCGATTCCTGCGTCACGTCGGCGCCGTGCTTCATGGCCACGCCGACATCGGCGAAGCTCAGCGCCGGGGAATTGTTGATGCCGTCTCCGACCATGGCGACCACCCTGCCCTCCTTTTGCAGCAGCTGGACGGCCTCGGCCTTGTCGGCCGGCAGCATGTCGGCGAAATGGCCGGTCAATCCGAGACGCTTGCTGACCGCGCGGGCGACGACGGCGTTGTCCCCCGTGAGCATGATGGCGTTTTTCACGCCCAGACTGCGCAACCGGGCGATGACGTCGCGGCTTTCGGGACGGATCTGGTCGGCATAGGGGATGAGGCCGGCGAGCTTTCCATCGGCCGCGACGTAGAGACAGGAATAGCCCTGTTCTTCGAGCACGGCGCGATCGCGCGCGGCGGGGCCGAAACTGATGCCGCTCTCGCGGAAAAAGCGCTCGTTGCCGACGTGCAGGTAATGGCCGTCCACCTGTCCTTCGACGCCGCGGCCGAGATGATAGACCGGCTCGTCGCAGAGGGGCGTCTCCGCGCCAAGCTGCCGGGCGCGCTCGCGAAGCGCGTCGGCGACGGGATGGCGCAGCCGGCTTTCCGCGGCCGCAGCCAGGCCGAGCAGGCGGCGGCCATCCAGATGCTTCTGATAGGGCAGAAGGTCTCCGACCGCGGGCGAGCCTTGCGTCAGCGTGCCGGTCTTGTCGAAGACGATCGTATCGACTTCGGCCAGCCGCTCCATATGGCGGCCGCTCTTGATGATGACGCCCGCGCGTGCGGCGCGGGTCATCGAGGAGAGCACCGCCGTGGGCGCCGCGACGCGAATGCCGGTGCCGTAATCGACGATCACCAGATTGAGGAAGCGGTTGAAATCGGCGGTGAGCGCCGCGGATCCGACGGCCAGTCCGAGCGTCGGCATCACCAGCTTGTCGGCCAGTTTTTCGGCATGATTTTGCATGCGCGTGTCGCCGACCGGCGCGGAATTGATGAGCCGCACGATCTGCCCCGCTGTCGTGTCGGAGCCGACCCGCGTCGCCCGGATCGTCAATTGCCCTTCGCGTAAAACCGTTGCGGCGAAGGCGGCTTCGCCGACGCCGCGATTGACCGGCAGGCCCTCGCCGGTGATAGTCTTCTGGTCGATCAGCGCGTGACCGTCGAGAATTTCGCCATCGACCGGAATCATTTCGCCGGGATAGACGATGACGCGGTCCTCGACCTGCAACTCGCGGGCCAGCACGGAAACGATCTCGTCTTCGCGTAGAACCCAGGCGCGCTTGTTCTCGAATTCGAGCAGGTTGCCGATGGCGCGTTTCGAGCCGGCTGCGGTGAGATCGCGAATCCAGTCGCCCAGCTTGATCAGCCAGATGATCAATCCGCCCGCCACCTGGTTGTGGTGCGAGAGCGAAGCGCCGATGGCGAGCGTGTTGAGGAAATCGATGTTGAGACGGTTTTCGCGCCGCCAGACGCGCCAGGCGCGCAGCGCGATGGGATAGCCGTTCCACAGCATCAGCGGCATGTTGAGCGCCAGCATCAGCGGATTGCCGGTCAGGGCCATGCCAAGCGAGAGAGTTGGCAGAGCCAGCGGAATGCGCTTCTGCTGTTTTTCCTCGGCCAGAAGCTCACGCGCGGAATGCGCGGGAGCCTCGATCGGCGCCGGCGCCAGGGCGATCATGAGGCGCAGGTCGTCGAGCGTCATCAGCCGCAGGCGGCCGATCAGCAGGCGCAGGGCCGGCTCCATGGCGGGATCGTAAGTGACGACGATGCTGGCGCAGGCGTAATTCGCGCGCACGCTGATGACGCCGGCCTGGGCTCGCATGTAGTTGAAAGCCTGCTCCGCCAGACTTTTGTCCGCGCAAAGCTTGTGAGCGGCCATGCGGACACGCCCGCGCATAAAATGGCGAATGGCGATTTCCATACGCGGACTAGCCTCTTCGATCGCCCGGTTCAGGCCGGAACGGCGGCCATCGGAGCGGCGGCCGCAGTCGAATCCCGCATCAATTGATGCTGGTGCAGCTGCACCATGTGATTGACGCTGAACACCGCCAGGGTCAGCCAGACCGGCGTGGCCGCAGCCATGCCCACCTCGAAGATCGTTCCGGTGATGATGACCGCCGCCAGCACGATTTTCAGATCGACGAAATTGTCGGAGCGCTTTTTGATTTCGGCGTCCAGACGGGTGAAGAAATCAACGATCAATCGCGCGCTGTGCGAATGCTGCGCCAGGAACTCCGCCTCACGAGCGATATTGTCCGACATCTTGTCGATATCGGTTTCCGGCGGCTGATAATCGTCGCCGATCTTCTGGCCGAGACTGGCGTGAACCTCGAGCTGCCGCGTGGCGCTGTATTTCAGCGTCAGGCTGCCGGTGGTCGGATTGACGTCAACGCTTTCGACGCCCGGCACGGCGCCGAAGGATTCGGCGATCGCCCGCAAAGCATCGGGATCGCCCTTGGCGGTGGGGATTTTCATCCGCACCCGGCCGGGCGTGTGATGCGCGACATGCAGTCTATGCCGTGCTTGCTTCCTGACAGCCGGCGTCGATGTCATTGCAGCGGCGCGCCCGCGTCCTTGCCGGCGTGCTCGGCGTCCACTTCCGCGACGATGTCCTGCACATGTTCGTGCGTTTCAGCGACGAGTTCGCGCGTCTTCTGGCTGATGCGGTAAAGGCCGCGCACCGTCGACTTGAGCATCGGACCCAGCGCCGCGCCAAGCTTCGGCGCGAATTTCGGCGCGGCCATGGCTGCGACGCCGAGGATCACGCCCGGCAGCAACGCCATTTCCACAACGGCCACGCCGATTTCCGACGACGCCGACCGTGGCCACGGTGGCGATCAGGTCCGCCTCTTCGGCGCTGGTCTCGGCGTCGACTTCCGGCGAAGCCTCGAGATGCAACTCGTGAGCCTCTTCGATGCCGGGCTCATCGTGATGAATTGCTTGTTTCTTTGCGGGTGACTTGACCATTATCAATTTCCTCAAAACTTGACTGTCGCAATTCACCAGCGAAGCCTGAACGAGCTGTCTGCAGTATTTTCCTGCCTTACTGTGACACTTGTATTACGCTGACGCAAGGGCGGCGCCTGCCGGTGATCGCTGCAGGCCTTGATGGATTTCCGATGTTCGCGCCCGTGCGCGCCAGGGGCGCGCATAACGCAGCGCAACCTCAAATTGCGGCGCGCCGGGGTCGATCTCGCCGAGAATCGCGTCAGCCACGCCACGAACGCCTTCGGTGATCACGCCGCCGTCCGGTCCGGCCAGCAATCCCGGCGACTCGCTCCCGCATTGGGTGACGGCGACGCTGACCCAGAAGCAATTCGTCGCCGCATGCGCGCACGCCATCAGGCGGCTGCCGGGACCCATGGAATAGGTGGAGATAAGCACGCAATCGACATGCAGCCGTTCGTATTGAGCAAACAATTCAGGAAAGACAACCTCGATGCACAAGGCGCAGCCAAATCGAATCCCGTCGACCTCGAATGTCACGGGATCGACGCCAGGGGTGTACCACGACGTTACCTCCGTGTGGGAACAGAAACGCTTGCTGTAGCGCGACACGACGGCGCCCTGATCCGAGATGATGTAGAGGCTGTTCTGGGGCCACGACGGGTCGGCCAGCCGGTGATTGCACCCGACAACCACCCAAATTCCCAGCTTGGCTGCGTGAGCCGCGACATCAGCCAGTTCGTCCTGAATGGCGGCCCAGTCGACATCCTCCCAGGATTTCACTTCCGACTTGACGTAGCCGGACAAGGCGCCTTCGCCAAAATGCACGAGGCGGGCCTTCGCCGCCGCCGCTTTTTGCATGAGTGCGCGGATTTGCCGGCCGTTCTCCCGAACATCAGCCGTAACAACGATTTGAGCTGACGCTATGAGCATGCAACGCCGCCTCCGCTCAACTTTCCATTCACAGTCGTGCGGCGTGCGCTTCGCGCTGATGGCAATGGAATCGCGAAAAAGTTTGGAAAATGATTTGGAGCGGGTGGAGGGAATCGAACCCTCGTATTCAGCTTGGAAGGCTGCTGCTCTACCATTGAGCTACACCCGCGCGCGCCCGTTATGCCAAGCGGCGGCGCGATTGGCAAGGCTCGGCCGCCGCCAAAAAACGCAAATCCTCACGCGCCGAGGAAGCCGCCGCTCTGGCGCCGCCATAGCTGGGCGTAGAGGCCGTTTTTGGCCAGCAGCGCCTCATGGGTCCCGTCTTCGACGATGCGGCCGCGATCGAGCACCACGAGACGGTCCATATGCGCGATGGTTGAAAGGCGATGAGCGATGGCGACCGTCGTCCGGCCCACCATCAATTGCGTCATTTCCTCCTGGATGGCCGCCTCCACCTCGCTGTCCAGCGCGCTCGTCGCCTCGTCGAGCACGAGGATCGGCGCGTCTTCGAGAATCACCCTGGCGATGGCGATGCGCTGCCGCTGGCCGCCCGAGAGCTTCACGCCTCTTTCGCCGACCTGGGCGGAAAAGCCGGAGCGGCCGTCCTTGTCCCTGAGCGCCATGATGAAATCATAGGCATGGGCGCGACGCGCCGCCTCGATCACTTCCTCGTCCGTCGCTTCCGGGCGGCCATAGCGGATGTTTTCGGCGATGGAGCGATGCAAGAGCGTATTGTCCTGCGTGACCACCGCGATATGGCGGCGCAAGCTGCTCTGCGTCACGCTTGAAATGTCCTGCCCGTCGATGCGGATTTCGCCCGATTCGAGATCGTAGAAGCGCAAGAGCAGGCTGACCAGCGTGCTCTTGCCGGCGCCGCTGCGGCCGATCAGCCCGACTTTCTGGCCAGGCGGGATCTTCAGCGTGAGGCTCTCGATCACCCCGTCGTCGCCCGCGCCGCGCTGGCGGCCATAATGGAAGCCGACGCCCGAATAGAAGATCGCGCCGCCGTCGCGCGCCACCGCCAGTTCGCCGGCGCCTTGCGCGTCGAGCACCGAATAGGGCTGCGAAATCGTCTCCATGCATTCCTCGACGCGCGCCAGCGTCTCGAAAACCGTGGTCACTTCGTTGCGAATCCAGCCGGACATGTTGACCATCTGCCAGGCCATGGGGACGATCATGATGGCGACGCCCGAGGAAATGCGGCCCATCTGCCATTGCTCCAGCGCCAGGGCCGGCGACGAGAGAAGCAGGCAGACATTGATCGCCGTATGGGTCACGCCCATCTGCCAGATCTTGTGCAGGGCGGCGCCGAAACTCGCGCTGTGGTTGCGCAGCTCCGCGAGATTGGCCGCCGTTTCCTCCTCCTCGCGTCCGAACAGTTTTACGAGGCCTATATTGACGTAGACGTCGTTGACGTGGCCGACGAGGTCGGTGTGCTGGCGCGAATGGGCGAGCTGCAACGTCCGCACCCTCGGCACGAAATAAACCAGCGAGGCGATGAAACACGCCAGCCAGACCAGCGTCGGCCCGGCCAGCCAGAGATCGAAATGCAGCATGGTCGCCACCGAGGCGGCGACGAAAAAGCCGCAGTACCAGATGGCGCTCATCACGCTGCGCAAGGGATCGCGCAGCGCCGCGCCGCCGTCCACCACCTTGTTGGCGATGCGCCCGGCGAAGTCGTTTGAAAAATAGGCCATGCTATGGCCGAGCGTGTAGCGGTTGAGCTGGTAACGGATCAGATTGTTGAACCGCGCCGTATAAACGTGGTCGTAGATGTACCACATCACCGCCATGCAGCAGCCCCAGGCGAGCAATATCGGCGCGGCGGCGCGCCACAGCCAGGGATGGCTCAGCACGTCGCGCGTCACGCTCGACGCGGTGATATCGTTGACCAGCCAGCCTATCATCACCGGAATCATCGTCGCCCCCGCCGCGACGCAGGCTTCGAGCGCCAGCAGGACGATGAGCACGCCCTTGATCTGTCTGACGAAATGCCACACGAAGGGCCAAAGCTTCAGCGGCGGCGGGCCCTCAGGCGCGCCCTCGATGGAAATGATTTCAAACGCCATGCCCGTCTTTCCGCGGCAATGCCTCTTGCCGCGATGTCTTGTCGCGACGTTTTGCCGCCCCACAGCGCGAAATCATAAAAGCGCAATCGTGTCGATCTTGCGAAGGCCTCGCGCGGCGATTTTTGCCGCGACCGTGACAAAAACCGCGCGAATGTCCTATTTTGACACACCGCCTGTTGGAAAGAGCCCATGCCGCACGCCGCCGGCCCAGATCTGGACGTAACGATGCAAGTGCTGTTGCTCGTCGCGCTGCTGCTCTACCTGGCGCCCTCCGCGTTCGGATCTTATGGGCCCGCGAGCCGTTTCTGGCTGCATCGGGCGGCCGCTGCGACACTGGCCATTGGAATCGCCATCGCGCTGGCGGCCAGCGCAAGCTGGTTCCTCCGTTAACGCCTGTGCCGATCCGATAGACCGGATTGCGGCTCTAATTTATTGTTTCAACATATTTTTTTACGAGAACCAGCATCCCCTGGACCCTCTCGACGCCAGGTTTGACGCATCGACGCCGCCGGCAAAAATGCCCTGCACTGTCGAGCGGTCTTGTAACCTTTGCGGTTCTCCAGCGTTGAGCGTTGCATCAATGGCCTATCCCCGCCTGCAGAAAACCGAAATCGCCCGCGTTTTTGGATGGAGGACATCATGACGACTGTTCGCGAACCGCGGATAAAGCCCGTTTCGATCGAGGATTTGCGTCCGACCCAGATCACCGTGGGAATGCGCGAGGTTGACGAGAAGCGCAAACGCTGGCGCGCGAAAAAAGCCGAAAAAGGCGCCGAATTCATCGGCCAACACATGATCCCCGTCATTCTTGGCCCCAAGGAGCGCCCCTATGTCATTGACCATCATCATCTCGCCCGCGCACTTCATGAGGAAGGCGTGAAGGATATTGTGACGACCGTCGTCGCCGATCTGAGCAAGCTCGAACGCGACGCTTTCTGGGTTGTCCTCGACAATCGCAGCTGGATGCATCCCTTCGACGAGGACGGCAAGCGACGGGACTACGACGCCATCCCAAAATCCGTCGACAAACTCGTCGACGATCCCTATCGCTCGGTAGCCGGGGAGTTGCGCCGGCTTGGCGGCTACGCCAAGGACACGACGCCTTTCAGCGAATTCCTATGGGCCGATTTTCTCCGTCGGCGAGTTCAAGCGCAAGCTTGTCGAAGCCGATTTCGCCGCGGCAATGGAGGAATCGCTGAAACTGGCGAAGAGCCTCGACGCCGATTATCTGCCGGGATGGTGCGGCCCTGTCGATTCGGACTAGCGCCTGGTCCGAATGAATTGTTTCACGCCTTAACCTGGCCGCTCCATCCGGAAGAAACGATCGATCAGCGCGTAATCCGCGGCATAACCGCAGCGGGTGATTACTTGCGCAGCGGCGAGGTCGAAACGTCCGTCGCGAATGAAGGCCTCGTCGATATGCACGCCGACCACCTGCCCGAGAGTCAGGATGCCGCCAGCCGGCCGGCCGTTCATGTCCTTGATCTCGATGATTTCCGTCACCCGGCATTCGAGACTGCAGGGGCTCGCCGCCACGCGCGGCGCGCTGACAATCTGGCAGGGCGCCATTTCAAGCCCGGCGGCTATGAATTCGTTGACGCCGCGCGGCAAGGACGCGGAACTGGCGTTCATTGCCTCTCGCAAGGCGAATGTGGGCATGTTCCAGACGAATTCACCGGAGTCTTCCGCGAAAGTCGCCGAATCCTTCTGAGATTCGCTCGAAAAGCCGATGATGGGCGGCGCGCTGTTGAAGGCGTTGAAGAAACTGTAGGGCGCGAGATTGATTTCACCCGATCCGCTGATTGTCGAAATCCAGCCGATCGGCCGCGGCGCCACCAGCGCCTTGAAAGGATCGTGCGGCAACAATGTCTTGTCGCGCGTTTCGGGCAGGTAGAACATCATGCAAGATCTCAGTTCATGGATGAGCCTCCGGTCGGGCTCGCCATCAATTCAATGACTTCTATCGCCTTTTTAAGGCTTGCGAGTCCCTTCGCGCCCATCCTGAGATGGGCGACAACCCGTCGTTCGGTCGCGATGCGGTCCTCGGTCGAAACATGGATGACCGCCTCCAGCGTGATATTGCCGACCGTGCCGTCAAAGCCGAAGGTGGGCGCTCCGTCGAAATAAAGAATCGGCGCATTGGCGCTGCCGAGATGGGATAAAGGCAAAGCCGCTGCTTCGCGGGATTTCTCGTCGTCCATGGGCGGTCCCTTTCCGGTGATCTTCAGCGAGGAGACCATCGCCGGAGGAAAACGCCAACAAGTCTTTCGTCGCGCTTAGCCGATAACCGCAAGCAAGCGCTCGGCGCACGACGGCGCGTTCCCTTGTCGACGTCGTTACACTTGCTGCATATCGGGATTTTTGTGGCTTGCGCCCCGCCGCGCCGCGGTCTCTGTCTGAGCGAGAAGAACCACGAAATCGACAATCAATTTGCGCAACCGGGCATTCTCGATCGCGACGAAGGCGCGCTGCAATTCAAGCCCCTCGTCCAGATCTCGAAATTCGTCGCCAGATTCATCCGAGTTCGCCACCAGGCTCAATCGGGGCCTTGCATTCTGATTGAAAAAGAAATTTGGCGACACCAGAAGGGCTTTCGCAATCTTTGCCAAATGATGGGCGCCAATACGTTCGTCGCCTCTTTCGTATTGCTGCAGCTGCAGCACGGTCAAACCCAACGCCCGGGATAATTCCCCCAGGCTAACGCCAAGCAGACGTCGCTGCAGGCGGATTCGTTCGCCTACCTGCCGGTCGACCGAATGCGGCAGTTTGGACATCGCAAAGCTCCAGACTGGCAAGCAGAGCAAGCGCTGAATTCGCTCACGAACGGCAATGTCCTCGCGGTCTGCTGCACGCCCTGATCTATTATCTACGGAGCTTGGCTGATCGCCGCTATGAATTATGCGCGTCCGACAGGGATAATGCGCGCATAAAACATGATTCCACGCCGGAGCGCCTCGGGTGTAAGATCCGGTCGCAGGCAAGCGCGCGAAACCTTTGCCGGACAATCGGGTTTTCTTGTGGAAGGAAACCGCCATGGCCACGCCCGCTCATCCAGACGGCGACAAAACTTTTCTGAAGATCAATACTTTTGCGACCCGCGAGAGCGAGAAGGCGTCCGATTTGCTGCAGTCCATTTACGATACAAACGACGTCTGGATCGACGTCGAAGGAAACGCCCAGGAATTCTCGATGCGCACCACGTGCGTGGCGTTCGGTGAATTGACACTCGTCAGATCTGACGTTTCCAGCTGGGGCTTTTCCCGTGATCTGAGCGACCTTGTGCTGATCAAGATGCCTCTTTATGGCAGCCCCGTGAATTACACTTCCGGCAGGCGGCGCCAGATCGCTTATTCACGCCGCGGCGCCTGCGTCGGACGACCCTTTGAAACCGTCAGCATGACCAGAGAGAGAGGCGGCGGCCTATCCCTCTACGCACCGATCAGCCAATTGGCCGAACGCGCCGAGACGCTTACCGGAACCACTTGCGGCTCCAGGTCAATCGCGAAAATGGTCGACTACATCGACATGTCAACGCCCGTCGGCGCCGCCTTGGCGCGGGCGGCGGGCTACGCTTTGGCGGAGATGACCGGTCTCAACTCGATCGGACTTGGCTTTCTGGCCGTGGCAGGGCTGGAAGACCGACTTCTCAATCTTGCCGTCGGCTCGCTATTCCCCAGCGTCATTCAAGATGTCGGAAGCGCGCGGTCATTTGTCCTTCCCAGGGTGATACGCCGGGCGCGCGACTATATCGCCGAACACGCGACCGAGCCGATCGATCTGGCGCGACTGGCGCGCGACCTCGGCATCAACATGCGGACGATGCAGGAAAATTTTCGTAAATGCTATGGGTTTTCGGCGCGCGACTATATTCTGGATTGTCGCCTCGAGCAGGCGCGACAGCGGCTGCAATCAGCCGATAAAACGACGTCGGTCACACAATCTGCTCTCGCGAGCGGCTTCACCGATCTCGGTCATTTCTCGGCCAAATATCGCGCCAAGTTTGGCGAACTTCCATCTGAGACGCTGCGATTCGCGCTGCGGCGACATTACTGACCGACGATACCGCCGCGAAGCAAATGCGCTTGAGAATAAGGCTGGCCGACCTCCCGCGTTGATCTTCAGCAATGACCGTGCTCGCGACGAATGCTAACGTTATCGCCTGCCGCCCGCGGCTGTTCCGAGGGAGTTCCGAAACATGCGCCTGCTGGCCTTGGCGATGCTCGCCTTGTTCATGGTCCTGCCGCGTCCGGTTGGCGCCGCTGAAAAATGGACGCAATACGCCAATCCGCGCTTTGGCACGCACGCAGATTATCCCTCCGCCCGCTTCAAGCCCCTGCCGCCGCCGGACAATGGCGACGGCCAGAGTTTCAAGGCGTCGGACGGCGCGAATTTGTTGATCTTCGGCCACTACAATATCGACGAGTCCACACCTGCCTCCTACGAAACCTTCCTCCGCTCGGACGACGACCGCAACTACGCCCATGTGACCTATCGCGCCAGCGGCAAAGGCTGGCTGGCGCTGTCCGGCCTGCGCGGCGGCGATGTGTTCTACGAAAAGTACGTGTTCGCAGGCGATGTCATTCACGCGGTCGTCATGACTTATCCGCAGGCGCGCAAGGCGGAATACGACGCGATCGCCGGGCGAATCGCCAAATCGCTCGGCGCCGGCAAGGTGGAGACACAGTGAGCGGGAAGCTGATGGTCAAGGAAAAGCCTGCCAGCGTGTCTTCCGAACTTCGCGGGCTGAGCCGGCTCGTCGTCGAGGCGGCCATCGGCGTGACCGGCGTGGTCGAGCAGACTCACCGCTCCATTCTGCATCTGACGCCCTACGCCGACGCTGCCGAGCGCGGCGCGGGCATCACCGGCTTCGTCTATCGCTGCATCAAGGGAGTCATGCGGCTGAGCGGTTCGGCGATCGACGCCGTTCTAGCGCAACTCGGCCCCCTGCTCGATCAAATCCAGCCCTCCCCCGCGCGCGACGCCATGCTTGCGGCGCTGAACGGCGTCCTCGGCGATCATCTCGCCGAAACGCAAAATCCGCTCGCCTTGCCGATGCAATTGCGGCGCGAAGGCCGGGCGCTCGATCTGGACCGGGCCTCGCTCGCGGCGCTCGCGCCGACAGGACGGATCGTCGTCCTGATGCACGGGCTGTGCGTGAGCGACCTGCATTGGCGACGCCACGGACATGACCATGGTGAAAAGCTCGCGCAGCGGCTCGGCTTTACGCCGATCTATCTCTTTTACAATTCCGGCCTCCATATTTCGGAAAATGGCCGCGCCGCCTCGGATCTCCTGGAAAAGCTGTTGAAGGCCTGGCCGGTCCCGATCGAGACCCTCGCCCTGATCGGCCACAGCATGGGCGGTCTCGTCGCGCGCAGCGCCTGCCATTATGGCGAGGTCGCCGGCCATCGATGGCGACGGCGGCTGGAAAAACTGATCTGTCTCGGGACGCCGCATCATGGCGCGCCGCTCGAACGGATCGGCGCATGGATCGATCTCGTGATCGCCAGCATACCTTTCGCCGCGGCCTTTACCCGCCTCGGCCGGATTCGCAGCGCCGGCATCACCGACCTGCGCCATGGCGGCGTCGTCGACGAGGATTGGCGGGGCCGCGACCGTTTCGCGCCTGGCGACGCGAGCGTCTCCGTTCCCCTGCCCGAAAACGTCGCGTGCTTCGCGATCGCCGCGACCACGTCGGCCAGGAGCGGCGGCCTCAACGACAGAATCGTCGGCGACGGGCTGGTGACGGTCGCAAGCGCGCTCGGTCAGCACAGCGATCCGGCGCGCGATCTCGCCTTCCCTTGGGAGCGCCAGGTCATCGTCTGCGGGACGAACCATTTCGGGCTGCTCGACAGCGCGGAAACTTACGACCTGATCGAAAGCTGGCTTGCGCCCTGAGGTCTCGGCTTGAAAAGCCGAGGCCTCGATCCCAACTTCGGTGTCTCCGCGGAAAAGCCCCGCGGCTTGATTTTTTCTTGGGAACAAAGTCATGCGCCGCGCCGCCGTCATTCTCCTCGCAGCTTTCGCCCCTTTCGCCGCACATGCGGAAGCCCCTGCCAGCCACAGGATCCGCGCGGCGGTGTTCGATTTCGAGCTGATCGACACGAGCCTGCAAGGGGAGAAGGAAGGCGCCAACGCGGCCGAACATGCGCGGCTGGCCCGGCTTGCGCCCGCCTTGCGCGAAAAGCTCGCGGCGTCCGATCTCTACGAACCCGTCGACATAGCGCCGGTCGAGGCCAAGGCGCGAAAGGAAAACCTGCAGAACTGCGGCGGTTGCGACGCGAAACTCGCGAGAGAGGTCGGCGCAGACGTCGCCATCACCGGCGCCGTGCAGAAGGTCTCCAACCTCATCCTCAACATCAACATCTACGTGCGCGACGCCCGGACCGGCGCGCCGATGCGGGCGATGAGCGTGGACATTCGCGGCAATACCGACGAATCCTGGATGCACGGTCTCGACTACATCACGAAAAACCGCCTGCTTGCCGCCTCGGACGAACGCAAGTAACAGCGCGCTCGAATTTTCGCCTCGGAAAGTCCAGACGATTCTAGTGCGTCTGCTGCACGACCGAAGGGGACACGCGCTCGTATCTCTTGACCCAGGGCGCGCATGGCGGCGTGATCAGGTTGCGTCCACGCACGAGCTGCGCGGGATCTGCGACAAATTGCGCGATTTCCCGGGCGGGACGCGGCTTGCTGAACAGGTAGCCCTGCGCCTCGTCGGCGCCGGCGTCCCGCAATGTTTCGAGCTGCTCGGTCGTCTCGACGCCCTCGACCAGCATGGTGATGCCCAACTCCACGACGATGGTCTTGACCGCCCTGATGATTGCCAGCGACGCCGGGTTCTTGTCCATGTCCCGGACGAAGGACTGGTCGATCTTGACCTTGTCCGGCCGAAAGCGGCTCAGGTAGGACAGCGACGAATAGCCGGTGCCGAAATCGTCCAGCGCCACCTGCATGCCCAGGTCGCGCAATTCGTCGATCGAAGCCAGCACGCTGTCGGCGTCGTTCATCAGCACGGATTCCGTGATCTCCATCTCCAGCCGCGAAGGCGGGAATTTGGTTTCGCGCAGCACGCGCTTGACCATTTCGACGATATTGCCGCGCCGAAACTGCACGACCGAAAAATTGACGGCGAGCTTGACCTCTCTCGGCCAGGACTTGGCGTCGATGCAGGCGCGCTTCAGCACCCATTCGCCAAGCGGCGCCACCAGGCCCGATTCTTCCGCGATCTCGATGAATTCGAGCGGCGAAATCATGCCGCGCGTCGGATGCCGCCAGCGCACCAGCGCCTCGCAGGCGCAGATGCGCCGCCGCGCGATGCTGACGATCGGCTGGTAATGCACTTCGAGTTCGTTGCGGTCGATGCCGACGCGCAGGTCGTTCTCGATCTGCTGGCGACGCAACGCCTTGTCCGCCATCGAGCGCTCGAAGAAGCGCGACGTGCCGCGGCCCGCGTTCTTCGCCGCGTAGAGCGCCATGTCGGCGGCCTTCATCAACTCGTCGGCATTGGCGCCGTCCTCCGGCATCATGGCGATGCCGATGGAGGCGCCGATGACCATGCGGTCGCCATCGATCACATAGGGCGCGCAGAGATCCTCCACCGCCTGCGCCGCGAAAACCGCTGCGCTCTCGCGGCCGCCAAAGCGCAGCACGACAAATTCGTCGCCGCCGATGCGCGCCACCGTATCCTCGGGCGCCGCCATTTTCTGCAGCCGTTCGGCGACCTTTTTCAAGAGTTTGTCGCCGACCGGATGTCCCAGGGAATCGTTCACCTGCTTGAAGCGGTCGAGATCGACCACCATCACCGCAAAAGGTTCGGAGGCCTCGTTTTTACCCGCCGTCGCGGTTTGAAGCCGCTCGCGGTAATAGAACCTGTTGGCGAGCCCCGTCACCTCGTCGAGCCGCGCCATGCGCTCGACGCGCTGTTCGGTCTCGCGGCGCCGGGTGATATCCTCGGCAAGCATGGAAAAGCCGTCCGGCATCGGCTGGAAGGTGAATTCCACGAAACGTCCCTCGTCGAGATCGACGACGAGGTTTTCGCGGGCCCTGCGGCGCACCATGGCGTTCCTGGCTTCGACGATGCGCTCGATGTCGGAAGCGTCCTTGAGGCGAAGCGAGAATTTCCGCTTCAGGATGTCGTCGAGGACGGCTTCCGCCGCGGTCTCCTCGGTCAGGCCGAACATCTTGTGGAAGTGGCGGTTGCCGGCGATCAGGCGCGAGGCGACGTCGAACATGGCGAGGCTTTGGGTCAGGCTGTCCATGGCCGCCGCGAGCTGGCGCTCGGCGCCCTGAGCCTCGGTTTTCGAATGGAACAGCGAGCGCGTTGCGGCGATGGCGGCGAAAGCGGCCGCAAGGCCGGCGACAATTGCGACCGGCGTATAGAAATCGCGCCGCATCCAGAGGCCGAGGCAAAGAAGCGGAATGACGCAGGCCGTCTGGACGTAAACAAGATTGGGCCGCGTCTCGCGCGACGGCAGCAGGGCGACGGAAGCCGACGCGACGATGGCGACGGCCAGCGCGAGGCTCGGCGGAGCTTTGGAGGCAAGAGTTGCAAAGGCGGCGAAGCCGGTCGCCATCGCCATGACGACGCTGGCGAAGGCGTGGGCGCGCTCCCAGAAGAGATCGGATTCAGCGCTCGTCGGCGCCTCGCGCCAGCGCATGCTCTGGGCAACGCCGACCTTGACGGCCGCCGTCCCCACCATGGCCCAGGCGGCGCAATTCGCCAGCATCCCGAAATCGCCGATCAGCAGCGAGCCTCCGACCGCCAGCGCCGTCGCGGCGTCGAAAGCGCCGACGCCCACAGGCGATGAAGGAGCGGCGGCGGACTTCGGCTTTCCCGTTGTGACCGGTTTCTGGCGGACGGATGCGCGCGACAAGTCAGATTCCCTTCCGCCCGCGCTACGCGGCAGACCCAGTGACGAACTCAGGAAAATCTTATCGCGCGCAGGTAAACAATCGCTCAACCTACGCTTGTATTGCCTGTTGTTTCCGTGGCCTGCGCCACGAAAACTTGCAGGTGAATAAAAACAGAAGGATATAGGCAACTGCAGGCAATATACGACGACAGCTTTTCGCCAGAGCATTTTTTTTCGAGCGAAGTGGATTCCGTTTCGCGTTAAGACCCGAAGGGCCGCGTTAGCGAATATGCGTGAAAACAAAAAACTAGAGCCTGTTCGGCGAACCGAAGTTCGTCGAACAGGCTCTAGAACAGCTCCAACTCGCCTTCGGTCGCCGCCTCGGGAGCGGGCTCGGCCACGCCCCCCAGCACCCTCAGGCGCAATGCGTCGAGATTGATCGCATTGGCGGCGTCGCGCAGGTCGAGCGACCAGGACTGGGGCATGTCCGCGGCGAGAGAGCGCGTAAAGCCCGCGAGAGCCGCGATTTCCTGAAGGCTCACGTCGAGTTCCTGGAATTCGTAGATATCTGTCGCGCCAAGCGATCTCAGATGGCCGACGACATGGCTGATGGCGTCCTCGACCAGCCGCAAGCGCGCCTCCACGCAAGACAGGGCGTCGGCCGTGCGAGCAAGCGCTGCGGATGCCGGTTGTGTCTCCGCTTTTATCTCCGCTTTTTCCTGCATCATTCCCTAGGTCTCACGGGGCCGTGGATCAAAACAATTCGAGATCGCCGCCGCTCTGCGCGACGGAGGCCTTTGCAACTTCCTCGCGCGCAAAACTCTGGTCGCGCACGACATAAATCTGCCGCGCACGGCCGGTGGCCGGCCAGAATTGCAGGCGCCGCGCCCTCTCTCCGCCGACATCCCTGCCGATGAGCGCGATGCCGTCCCGATCGAGAAAGCGTTCCGCGAATTCGACATTTTTCCGGCCAACATCGGACAGGCCGCGCACGACGCGGGCGCCCCCGAACAATTTGGCCTGCAGCCGCTCGCGACGGGCGCCGGCGTGCATCAGGTCATTGACCAGCAGTTCCATCAGATGAGCGCCCAACTGGTCGTCGCGCGCCCGCTCGCCGTCGCCCGGCAACAAAAAATGGTTCATCCCGCCTACGCGCGCGTAGGGATCGAAGATGCAGGCCGCGACGCAGGAGCCGAGGATCGTCGCATACACGGTCGACGCATCGCGGGTGACGCGATGTTCGCCCTGGATCACGTGGATCGTCGTCTCACGAGGCGCGGCGAGGCTCATTGCAGGCGTCCGACCACCGCTTCGATGGCGGTCTTGACGGTTTCGACCGTGAAGGGCTTGGCGACGTAATTGTTCATCTGCAGGGCGCGTCCGCGTTCGATCAGCGTCTTGTCGGCGCTGCCGGTGACCAGGATGAAGCCGATGCGGCTTGTCGCGGATTGCGCCCGCAACCGTTTCAGGAGCTCGAGCCCGTCGATGCCAGGCATGTTCATGTCGGATATGACGAGGTGCATCTGGCGGCCGGCGAGATCCTTGAGCGCCTGCGCGCCGTCCTTCGCCACCGTCACACGCTTGATTCCGATTTGTTCGAGAGCGTTGACGATCAGCGCGCGGCTGACCGCGGTGTCGTCGACGACCAGGACTTCGAGTTTGTCGGCCAGTAACGCCATTTCAGCACCTTTTCAGCGTTGTGAGATCGAGTATTTTCTTTCCGATTTCGTGGATCGAGGCCTGCTGCTCGACGGCGCCGCAATCGAAGGCCGCCCGCGGCATTCCGTAGACGACGCTGGTGTCTTCATCCTGCCCGAGGGTCCTTGCGCCAGTCTCACGCATTGCCAGGAGCCCTTTGGCCCCGTCGCGGCCCATGCCCGTCAGGATCACGCCGATCGAAGCGACGCCGAAGGTTTTCGCCACCGAGTTCGAACAGGGCGTCGACGGACGGCGAGTGGCCGCCGACAGGCGGTCCTTCGCGCAGGACGCAGACGGGACCGCCCCTTCTGGCGACTTCAAGATGGCGCGCGCCGCCAGGCGAGACATAGACGCGGCCGGCCTCCAGCGGCGCCCCGTCCTCGGCCTCGCAAACCCTTGCCTCAGTCAGGCCATCGAGCCTGTTGGCGAAGGAGCGCGTGAACTTCGGCGGCATGTGCACGGTGACAAGCGTCGGCGGGCAATTGCCCGGATAGCGCGCGATGATCGCGATAAGCGCTTCGACGCAGCCCGTTGAGGCGCCGATGGCGACGAACTTGCCGTCCCACTTGTAGCAGCGCGACGACACGGCGCGCTGCGTCACCGTCTCGAGCGAGCGGTTGGCGATGCGCGCGCCCCTCGCCGCGATGATGGTCGAAGGCAGGGCGTCGAAAGCGTTGGGACATTCGATCGAGGGTTTGGAGACGCAATCGACGGCGCCAAGCTCCATGGCGCGGATCGCCGCATTGGCTCCCCTGGCCGTCAGGTTGGACACCATGACGACCGGCAGCGGCCGCAGGCGCATGACCTTGTCGAGGAAGTTGAGCCCGTCCATCCTGGGCATTTCGACGTCCAGAATCGATGACGTCGGGATTGAGCGCCTTGATAGCCTCCCTGGCCTCGAAGGGATCGGAGGCCATTCCAACGACCTCGATGCCGCTGTCGCGCGCCAGCGTGGCGGCGATGACGCCGCGCATGGTGGCGGAATTGTCGACGACGAGAACACGAACCGGTTTCATGGCGCAGCCTTCCGGTTTCGCCGATAGGTGGTGATGCCGACGTTTTCGAAGCAGTTGCTGGCGGGGCCCGCGACCCGCTCCGAATGGCCGATGTAAAGAAAGCCGTCCGGCACAAGTTTCTGGGCGAATTTGCCCCATAGTCCATGCTGGGTGGGTTGATCGAAATAGATCACGACGTTCCTGCAAAAGATCGCCTGGAAGTCGCCACGCATCGGCCAGCGCGAATTCAGGTTGAGCGGCCGGAAGGCGACGAGCTCCCGCATTTCGTCGGATACGGCGAGTTGCGCGGGATCGCCGGCCGCCGGCCGAAAATGCCTTTGCCGCGTCGCCGGGGGTATGTCGCCCAGGGAGTTGGCGGGATAGACGCCTGCGCGGCCGCGCTGGAGAACGTAGGGATCGATGTCGGTGGCGAGAATCCTGATGTCGAGCGCCGCCGCCTCGGGCTCGAGCCCAAGCAGGGTCATGGCGATCGAATAAGGCTCTTCGCCCGTCGAACATGCGGCCGACCAGATGCGAAGCCTTTCGCCCCGGCGCGCCTTTTCGAGCAGCGGCGGCAAGGCGACGGTCTCGAGATGGGTGAAGTGATGCCCCTCGCGAAAAAAGCGCGTCACATTGGTCGTCAGCGCGCTGAGCATCTGCCGACGCTCCTCGACGCCGTCAGCGGCGCCGAGCAGCTCGCAATAGGCGCGGAAACTTTCCAGGTTCAACGCGCGCAGGCGCTTGACGAGGCGCGAATAGACCAGCGTCGCCTTGGATTCGGTAAGGTGGATGCGCGCATCCTCGTAGAGCATGCCGGCGATGTCGCGGAAGTCGCGCTCGGTGAAGGCGAAGTCGCCCGCGACCATCGCCTTTTTCGACGCGCCTTCCTGCGATCTGGCGGCGGCGGCGCTCATGCGGCGTCTCGCAATTGCGCCGGCAGGATGCTGTCGAGGCGTATGATGCCGATCATGCGCTCGTCGATCGCCAGCATGCCCAGGATGAAATCCTTCACCGCTTCGCTCGCCACATCCGGCGGCGGCTGAATCTTGTCGTTGGGCTGCGTGAGGATGTCGGACACCGCGTCGACCAGCAGGCCGACGAGCCGCTGCTCGATCTGGACGACGATGATGACCTGGCGCGCCGTCACATTGATCGGCGGAAAGCCGAGACGTTCGGCGAGGTCTATGATCGGCAGCACCACGCCGCGCAAGTTGATGACGCCGCGCACATAAGGCGGCGCGTGCGGCAGCGACGTAGCGGGCGTCCAGCCCCGGATTTCGCGCACCGACATGATGTCGATGCCGAATTCCTGGGCGCCCAATCGAAACACGATATATTCGCCGGCGGAGCTTTCACGGTCGAGCCTGAGTTCAAACATGGGTCAACTCACTCTGCTGCTTGGAGGGATAGCTGCGCGAGACCGCCCCGGTCGCCCGTATTGGCGTTGCCCGAATTTGCGATGCCAGAATTTGCGATGAACGTGTCGATGTCGAGGATCAGCGCGACGCGCCCGTCGCCGAGAATGGTCGCTGCGGCGACGCCCGGCACGTGCCGGTAATTCGTTTCGAGGCTCTTGATCACCACCTGCCGTTGATCGACGATTTCGTCGACGATCAGCGCGCAGCGACGGCTGCCCTCGATTTCGACGACGATCACCACGCCCTCAAGCGGGTCGGCCTCCGAGAGGCGATAGCCAAGCTCGCGGCCGACGTCGACGAGCGGCGTGAAGCCGCCGCGATCCGCCATCAGGCGAACGTCAGGCGCCAGCAGATGCAGGTCGCGGCTCTTCGGCCTGAGCGTCTCGACAATGGCCGTGATCGGCACGACCAGAGTGGTGTCGTGCACTTTCACGACCATGCCGTCGAGCACGGCCAGCGTCAGCGGCAGGCTCATCGAAAACGTGGTTCCCGCGCCCGGAGCGGAGGAGATCGTGACCCTGCCGCCGAGCGCCTGGATCGAGCTTTTCACTACGTCCATGCCGACGCCGCGGCCAGAAATGTCGGAGATCTTCGCCGCCGTGGAAAAGCCGGGAAGGAAGAGAAGGTTGTCGATTTCGGCATTGGTGAGATGGGCGTCGGGAGCGATGAGCTCGCGCTCGATCGCCTTCGCCTTGACGCGCTCCCTGTCGATTCCGCGGCCGTCGTCGCTGACGTCGATGATGATGCGGCCGGAGCGATGCGCGGCCGAGAGTCGAATTTCCCCCTGCTCCGGCTTGCCCGCGGCGATACGGTCCTCGGCCGGCTCCAGCCCGTGGTCGATGGCGTTGCGGATCATGTGCGTCAGCGGATCGGCAAGCTTCTCGAACACCGTGCGGTCGATTTCCGTCGCCTCGCCTTCCGTGCGCAGGCGCGCCAGCTTGCCGGTGGTTTCGGCGAGTTCGCGAACGACGCGGCCCATGCGCTGGAACAGCGGCTTCACAGGCTGCGCGCGGATCGCCATGATCCCGTCCTGGATCTCCCGCGTGAGCTGCTCGAGCGCGGCAAGGCCGGAAACCACGCCCGACGAGCGCGGCAGGCCCGCTTCGCCGACGCGCTGCGCCAGCATGGCCTGGTTGATCACCAGCTCGCCGACAAGATTGGCCAGCCGGTCGACGCGGTCCAGATCGATGCGAATGGTTTGCGAGGGAGGCGCCTCGGCTTTCGACTTCGTCGCGGCCTTCTCGGCGACGGGCGGCTTGCCGGTCTCGGCCTGCGCTACCGGCGCGGGCTCGTCGAAAATGGCGGGGTCGAGCGGGATGGGTCCGTCGGCCGTTGTTTCCTCCTGCGTGATCTCCAGTTCGCAATCGTCGCCGACGAAGTCGAAGACTTCCTCGACCTCGGCCCGGTCGGACGAGGTGACGAGGCGCACGCGCCAGGCGAGACACGAAGAGTCAAAATCGAGTTCGTCGAAGGACGGCAGGCCAGCGTCGTCGCAGGCGACGGAAATCTCGCCGAGCCGCGCGAGTTCGCGGAACAAGCGCGCCGGCTCGTTGCCACGCCGATAGAATGTCGCCGTCGGGCGAAGCAGGATCGAGTAGGTGCTTTCGGCCGCCGCCCCGTCAAGATCGTCGAAGCACAGGGTCAGCGGCTGGAAGCCGAAATCATCTGTCGCGGCGGCAGGCTCGGGCGCCTTGTCCTGCGAGAGGCCTTCGAGTTCGACGCGCAATTCTTCGGCGTGGGCTTCATCGGGGGCCTCGTCGTCGCGCGCGGCGCGGACGAGATCGGCGAGAACATCGGCCGAGCGCAGCATGACGCGCATCACCGCGGTCTTCGGCGCAAGCCTCTCGCCGCGGATCAGGTCCAGCACGGTCTCGAAAGCATGGGCGAAACGCACGAGCGCGGCAAGCTTGAAGGCGCCCGCGCCGCCCTTGATCGAATGCACGGCGCGAAAGGCCGCATTGACGGTCTCGGCGTCGGCGACGCCCTCCTCCATTGCGACAAGCCCGGTTTCAAGTTCGGTGAGCTGTTCTTCGCATTCCTGGAAGAAGGTCTCTTTGATTGTCGCCATAGGGTCCAATGTGACTCTCCTCGCAATCAAGCGGCCACGCGGCGAACAGCCTGGACGAGCTTTTCCGCGTCGAAAGGCTTGACGATCCAGCCTGTGGCGCCGGCCTGCCGGGCCCTTGTCTTCTTCTCGGGCGAGTTCTCGGTCGACAGGACGAGGATCGGAACGCCAGCGAAGCGCTGGTCGTCGCGCACTTTCGCGATGAAGCCGAAACCGTCGAGCCGGGGCATGTTGATGTCGGTGATGATGAGCTGCGGCTTCGCGCTGTCGAGCATCTCCAGCCCATGCAGCCCATCGGTCGCCTCGACCACATCGTAGCCGGCGTTGCTCAGGGCGAGCCTGAGCATGTCGCGCATGGTCCGGGAATCGTCCACTGTCAGGATCGTCATTGTCATTGCGGAAGGTCTCCATGCGCCAGCAATTCGAGGTCGGTGCCGACGAGACGCGACTGTTCGACAAGTTCAGGCGTGTAATTGATCAGCTGAAAAGCGACGCCGTCGTCGCGCCAGGCGCGCGCCGCAGCGAGAAGCGCCTGCAGCGCCTGCCCGCCCATGAAACGGGTCGCGGATGCGTCGAGCACGGCCGGGGCGCCTCGCCGCGCCGTGAGCATCTTGCCCAGCGAGGGCGCGAATGCATGGTCGAGAAGCTCCGGCAGCCGGAGCGCGTCGGATGAAATCTGCGGCGCCGGGAACTCGGCGGATTCTTCGCTCATCTTGTTGACCTACGCTTTTTCACGGACACGAACGAACGGCGGACAGGCGCGAAGCTGGCTCAGAATTCTTGCCAGTCCTCGTCTTCAGCGACTGCCGCGCGACGCCCGCCGGCTGCCTTGGCTGCGAGGGCCGCAGGCTTCGCCTCGCGTTTCGGCCTGAAGGCCGCGGCGGGCTCAGCCCTAGCGGAAGTTGCGCGCTTGCCGAAGGCGTGCGGCGCGGCGCTTTCGAGTTCGCGCCGGATCGAGCCCTCGACGTCGCGACTGATTTTGAACTGGCCGATCATGCGCGCCAGTTCGTCCGTCGCCTGCGCCAGCGACTGGCTTGCGGCGTTGGCCTGCTCGGACATGGCGGCGTTCTGCTGGGTGACCTGGTCCATCTGGTTGACGGCGGTGTTCACCTGCTGGAGGCTGTTGGCCTGGTCGTCCGCGCTTGACGAGATTTCGGTCACGACTTCGGTGATTTCCGCAACCTTGCCCTCGATTTGCGACAGAGCCTCGCCCGTTTCCGCGACCAGCGAGACGCCTTCGCTGACCTGCGACGTCGATGTCGAAATAAGTCCCTTGATTTCCTTGGCGGCCTCCGCGGAGCGCTGCGCGAGGGCGCGCACTTCCGACGCCACCACGGCGAAGCCGCGACCGGCGTCGCCCGCGCGCGCCGCCTCGACGCCTGCGTTGAGCGCCAGCAGGTTGGTCTGGAAAGCGATTTCGTCGATCACGCCGATGATCTGGCTGATCTGCTGCGAGGACTTTTCGATCTTGCCCATGGCGTCGACCGCCTTGCGCACGATTTCGCCGCCGCGCTGGGCGTCGCGGCGAGCGGCTGCGACCGTGTCGCGAGCCAGCTTGGCGCCGTCCGCCGTCTTGCGCACGGTGGTCGTGATCTCGTCCAGCGCCGCCGCAGTTTCCTCGAGGCTCGCGGCCTGCTGCTCGGTGCGGCGGCAGAGATCGTTGGAGGCGACGGCGATTTCCTCGGCGCCGGTGTGGACGGAATCGGTCGAGGCATTGACGCCTTCGAAGGCCGCCGCGAGCTGGCGCATCGCCAGGTTGAAATTGTCCTGCAGTTGCGAATAGGCCGCGGGCAAGGCCTCGGTGACCTTGAAAGTCAGGTCCTTTTCGGCGAGCCGCGCCAGGCCTTCGCCGAGAGATCCGACGACGATCGCGCGCTCCCTGTCGAGCGCCTCGGCTTCGCCCTTCTGGCGCGCCTCCGCCGCCGACTTCGCCATCTCGCGCTCGCGTTCGGCGGCTTCCGCCTGCTGGCGCAGGCGCGCCTCCTCTGCGGCCTCGATATAGACGGAGATCGACAGGTCCATGTCGAGATAGATCGCCTTCATCAGCGCCGAGAGCATCGCCGCCATATCCTCGGCCCCGGCCCTGGGCTTGAGGCGCAGCGTTGACTTGGGCCAGAATTCCCGGACCACGGCTTTGACCAGCTCTTCGGTGATCAGCGAATAGCCGCCGATATACCAGCGCGGCTCCAGGCCGATGCGGGCGTGGGTCTCGCCGATGCGGCGCACCTTGTTGAAATAGGTCTCGTCAAAATCGCCCGAGGCGATCGTCGCCCAATGTCCGAGCTGGGCTTTTTTGGCGCCGCCGATCGCAGCTTCGCTGGAGAAGAATTTCCGGGTTTCCGGCGTGGCGCGGACCTGCCCATAGAACTTGTCGAGCGCGCCCGGCAATTCGCGTTCAATGATCGGGCGCACCTTGCGCAACATTTCGGTCGCGGCTCCGTCAAGCCGCATGAAATTCAACCGCTCGTTCAAAGCCGAATCATTCGATTTTTTCTGCTGCATCGGGTCTTCTCGAGTAAGCCTGACCGGACGGGCGCGGCAAGGCGTTCCGGTTCGACGGCGCGAATTGATCTCTGGGCTTGGTCAGGAGACATGTCGCTCTGGCGACGGGACCGGACGGCTTCATGCCTCAAATGCGGGCGCTCTGGCGAGCGCGCTCTGCCGGTCTTCTATACTTTTAGTCACAAAATGTTGATTGGCGATTAACATGAAGCAATCTTCCCGTTTCATGCGCAACTTTTATGGATATTGGCAACAGTCGGGTGGCTCACGCCACGGGCGCGCCGATCCTGATGGCGCCCCAATGCTGGCCGCCGATGCTGATCGGCGCGGACAGGTCCTTCATCTGAACGATTTCGCCGCCGATGGCGCGCGCATAGGTCTGGACGAGAACGCCTTGCAGGTTGCGGGCGGCCGCAAGGCCGGCGCGATCGTCGAAAATGCGGCGATTGCGCGAGCGCAGGTCGTTCTGAAGGGGATCGCCGCCCTGAGGCTGCGATTGCGCCGCATTGTGGACGGGCGCATAGCCGTTGCGATCGACGGCGATGCAAAAGGCCATCCGGCGGTCCGCTTCGAGCGTCTTTTCGAGGAAGGGCGGCAGCAATCCCTCAAGGAAGGAAAGCGAGGTCGTCGTGAATTGCGGCGGATCTGTATTGGCGATGGGCTGGTAACTGGTGTCGAACAGCGCTTCCCTGCCGACCTCGCCGCTCCGCAGCGCGTTTTCGAACGCCGCTTGCACGGCGTCGCGACATTCGCAGAGCAGGGCTTTCAGCCCAGCGTCCTGCTCCTGCGTTTTCTTGACAAGAGCGGCGAGAGCCTCGCGCACCGTGTCTTGCAAGCCGCCGAAGGACAGGCGCATGGCGTTGGGCGTGTAGCCCTCGACCAATCCCTTGATTCGGCCGACGCCATCGACATCCAGCTCGACCTCCACGCCCTCGTCGAGGCGACGCTCGGTTGGCTTGAGCGAACATCCGCCTTCCGATATTTCGATCGTATCCGTCGTCTCCTCAACGCCCTCGGCGCGAAGGCGAACAGCAAGCCGCAAGGGAACGCGGACGTTTCGCCTGCCGTCGACGCCCAGGAAACCACGCACGGTGATGACCAGGCGGCTGGTCAGATTGTTGAGCATGCTGGTGACTTTTTCGCCGTAGTCCTTGACGTTCAGCGCGATCGTCTCGACTTCGGTCACGCCGGCGGTGAACATGCGCGCGCTTCGGCTGAGGCCATTGGCCGCGTCCGACGCGGCCTGGGCGCGAACGCCGATTTCGGTCAGCGACTGGATCTGGCTGGCGGCGTGATCGGCGACGTCGCCCGCCATCCCGTCCATCCTGTGAATGATGGCGCCAACTTCATTCATGGCGTCGGCGGCAGCGCCCGTCGCTTCCACGATTTCCTGAATTTTTCCGGCGATTTCCCGCGTCGCCACAGCGGTCTTCTGCGACAATTGCTTCACTTCGGCGGCGACGACGGCGAAGCCGCGGCCGGCGGGGCCCGCCCGCGCCGCCTCGATGGTCGCGTTGAGCGCGAGCAGGTTGGTCTGGCTTGAGACATTGTCGATCAGCTTGACGATGGCGGCGACCTGCGATGCCGATTGGGTCAGCCGGTCCATGCGCAGCGCCGCCGCCTTGGCCTTTTGCACGGCGTCGGTCGCCATATGCGAGGTTTCATCGGCCTTCTCGCCGACCTGACGGCTGCTGGCCTGCATTCCGTCGACCGCCACAGCCACCGCCTTGATGCCGTCGCGGCTATCCACGGCGCCGCGCTCGACCATCTGGACCCCCATGCGGAGATCCTCCATCGAGCGGCCGAGCTCCGACATGATGTCGGTCAGGTCGGTCGCGCGGCCTTGAGCCGATGCGTGCGCGACCTCGACCTCCTCCTCGACCGACTGAACCATGGAATGAGCGCTGCGCTTGAGCAATTCGACTTCCGCGATCTCGGCGTAGGCAGACAGCGCCAGCTCCATGTCGGTGAAGATCGCCCGACCGAGCGCCACCATGGCGTCGACGCCCTCGCCGTGCTCCTTGAGAATACTGGCGAAGGCTTCGAAAAACCAGAAATAGCTCTCGATGTAGTAGGTGGGGGTCAGGCCCGCGCGCACATGGGCGGCGCCGATGCGGCGGCCCCGCTCCCTGAACTCTTCGTTCATCTCGCCCTTGAGCAAAACTCGCCAATGCTCGGCTTGCGCCTTCTTCAAATTCTCGACGCCGCCGCCGCGCGCCAGTATGTCACGGAACTTCGCGTCGTCCTTCAGCCTGATGTAGAAGCGATCCAGGACATCGTCGATCCCAGGCCCGATCAGCGCAGCGACGCGAGCCATGACCGAGGCTGAGCGACCGGAGGCCCCTCCCCTCATCATCACCTTTCGCAGCAAAGCTGTCGTCGCCATTATGGGAATCCGCACAGTAAATGTACCCTAGGGGAACATTCCTGGCTGGCGCGGGGCTTGCGGCGGCGCGGCGGGCTCGGTGAAACCCGGCGGCCTCCTCCCGCGTAACTGACGGCTGGAGGACAGATGAAAACGCGCGTCCTTGCCTTTCTCGTCGTCGCCGTCGCCTTTCTGGCGCTCGATTTGGTCTGGCTGACCCTGACCAACGAGGTCCTGTACCGCCGCCATCTCGGCGATATCCTGCTCGACGATTTCCGTCCCGTTCCGGCCGCCCTTTTCTACCTCCTTTACATTTCCGGCCTGATGGTCTTTGCGGTCGAGCCGGCGCGCGCGACGGGGAGGATTGCGGAAGCAGCGCTGCGGGGCGCCTTTCTCGGCCTCGTCGCCTATGGGGCCTATGACCTGACCAACCAGGCGACGTTGAAAGTCTGGTCGACCAAAGTCACGCTCGCCGATCTCGCCTGGGGCATGACGTCGAGCGCGCTGGCCGCCGGGTCCGGGCTGGCCTTTCTGCGCCTCCGCGCCGCGCGCCAAAGTTGAATCACCCGCGTCACCCGCCGCGAACGCACGAGAATCGCCAGCCGACATAAGCCATCAGCGACGCGACCGCGAAAGCGTTTATCGTCAGGAATCGGGACAGCTCTTCCGGAGTTCCAGACGTGCCAGGCCGCGCCATAGCGCCCGTGCAATGCGGCGAACGCGACAAAGATGCCGGCGAGGATTGAGCGCGCGATTTTCTGTTCGGCCGCGTCGAACGACAAGGCCGCGATCATGGCGCAGGGCGCGAAAAACAACTCCGTTCCCGAGGCGGGTCCAAAGAGCTTGGTTGCGAAAACCGTGTCGGCGGCGCCCACGACGGGAAGCGCGATGCGCGCGGACAGCGAGGTGCGGCGGACACCGAGCGCGATCGCGGCATAGAGCGGGGCCGCCAGCATGGTCCATGCGCTTTCAAGGGCGCCCGACCCGACATAGAACCAGACGTAGAGCGGATAGACCGGCTTGTTGGCGAAAATGATCCAGGCGATGCTCGCGACAACAAACTCACGCATTTGCAGTCGGCCTCAGCCGAAAGTGGCCGACGCCCCAGACGTCGCCGCCCGCATGGCCGAACAGGCCCGCCGTCGCCAGGAAGAACAGCCGCCAGCGCTGCGTCCATATATCCGCCTGATCGCCGTAGACCTGCTTGAACAAGGGATAGACACGGTCGCGCCTCGCATCGAAATTGGCCAGCCAGTCCAGGCTGGTGCGACGGTAATGCTCGCCGCTCCAGCGCCATTGCGCCTCGACTTCGAATATTTCGGCAAAGCGGCGCGGCAGGTCGGCGCCCGGCATGATGCCGCCGGTGAAGAAATGCCGCGCGATCCAGTCTTCCGGGTTTTCGTCGTCGAACCGGTAGGAATGGGCGCGATGGGTGAAGACATGCAGGAAAAGCCTGCCATCGTCGCGCAGCCAGTTGCGCGCGCGCCGCAAGAGCGCGCCCCAGTTCGACATGTGCTCGAACATTTCGATCGAAACGATGCGGTCGAATTTTCTCGACGTCGAAAAGACATTCATGTCGACGGTGACGACGTCAACATTGGCCAGCCCGCGCCGGCGAATTTCACCTTCTATGAACAGCCGCTGCGCATGGGAATTGGAGACAGCGACAATGCGCGCCGCCGGGAATTCCTTGGCCATGTGAAGAGTCAGCGAGCCCCAGCCGCAGCCGAGCTCCAGGATGCTCTGGCCGTCGGCCAGCTCCGCATGCGCCAAGGTCTCCCGCAGGGCAAAACTTTCGGCCTGCGCAAGGGTCGTTCCCACCTCGGGATAGAGGCAGCAGGAATATTTGCGCCTTGGCCCCAACGTGAGGTCGAAGAACTCAGGCGGCAGCTCATAATGCTGGGCGTTGGCCTCGCGGGCATGAGCGGCGATGGGATGATTGCGCATGCCCTCGACGAAGCTTTCTTCCGCCTCGGAAGACAGACCGGCGAGGAGACGGTCGGTCCGCGCCGCCAGAAAGCCGACCCCCGCCAGCGTCAGCCGGTCCGGCAGCGGAGTCCGCTCCACAAGCCCTATCGCGCGCGAGATGAAACTCATGAGGAAAGCTCCTTGCCGGAAAGTCGCCCGCCCTCGCGGCGCGGACCGGGAAAGAAGGCGTTGACCCGGCGCTGCAAGGCGCGGAAGGCCTGGCCATGCGAGGCCAGCATGTGGCGCTCAAGCGGCGGGACGCCCGACACATGGGCAAGCAGGACATACATCAGGATCGGCGCGCCCAGGGCCATCCAGCCCAGCGGATGACCGCCGGTCGAATTGATCGCGAACAGGGGCGCCGACATCCAGAACAGCGATTCGAAGAAATAGTTCGGATGCCGCGACCAGCGCCAGAGTCCCTGTTCGCAGATCGAACGCTCTCGGCTGCGGTCGCGCCGGAAAGCCTTGAGCTGCGCATCCGCCACGGCCTCGCCCGCCACGCCGGCCAGCGCCACGGCCACCGCCAGCGCGTCGGCCAGCCCCGGGAAAGGCGCCGGATTGGTCGCGGCCAGCCGCAGGGACGCGACCAGAACCAGGGCCGCCAACGCCTGAACCTGGAGGAAAAGGAGCAGCCGGCGCGGAAAGGCCGCGCCCCATTCCCCGGCCAGAGCGGCATAGCGCGGATCCTCGCCTGCCCTGGCCGTGCGCATTGCGATATGCGCGCCAAGGCGAAGCGACCATATTCCCACGACGCCCGCGACAAGCATGGCGCGTCCGCCGGGCTGCGCCGGCCATGGGGCAAGGGCGGCGGCCATGCCGAACACGCCGACCGCAAGCGTCCAGATGGCGTCGATCCAGCCGCTCGAGCCGGTCAGCCGCTGGACTCCCCAGGCGAGGGTCATGGCTGCGGAAAGTCCCGCGGCGAGAAAGACATAAATTTCCAGCTCCATGACGCTCCGTCCGGCCTGTGTTCGAAGTTACGCGTCGGCGACGCCTCGGGTTTCCTGTCGGCGACAAAAATTTTGCGCTGCGACGAAACCTGGGAGCGGACCGGTTCGTAACGGCAGGCGTCTGCCCTTAGCGGCGAAGGCGACGTTTCCGGAAACGGAGGGCGAAGGGGCGAGCGATGGGTCAGATCGAACGGCGCGAGAACATCGCCATCGTCGGTTCCGGGGTTTCCGGACTTTCCTGCGCCTGGCTGCTGGCGCAAAAACACAATGTCACCGTCTTCGAAGCCTCCCATCGCCTCGGTGGCCACATCCACACCATAGAGGCGCTGATCGATGGGCGACACATTGCCGTGGACACCGGCTTCATCGTCTACAACGAGGCGACCTACCCCAACCTCGCCGCGCTTTTCGCCCATATCGGCGCGGCGACGGCGCCGGCCGACATGTCCTTTTCCGTTTCGCTCGAAGGCGGCGGCTACGAATATTCCGGCGGCGACCTGCGCGGACTGCTGGCGCAGCCGGCCAATCTGCTGAAGCCGCGCTTCTGGTCGATGCTGTCGGACCTGCTGCGCTTCTATCGCAGCGCCCCCCGCGACCTTGCCGACATGGGCTCGATGACGCTCGAGTCCTATCTGAGGGTGCGGCGATACGGCGACGCTTTTCGGCGCGACCATCTCTATCCCATGGCTGCGGCGATCTGGTCGACGCCGGCGATGAAGGTCGGGGACCAGCCGGCCGCCAGTTTCGTCCGGTTCTGCGACAATCATGGCCTGCTGCGCCTCAAAAATCGTCCGGTGTGGCGCTCCTGCGTCGGCGGCGGCCAGGGTTACGTCGAAAAGCTCGTCGCCTCCTTCCGCGAGCGCATCAAGCTCTCGACGCCGGTCGTCTGCCTGCGCCGCGACGGCGACGGCGTCGATCTCGTCGACGCGCACGGTGGTAGATATCGCTTCGACCATGTCGTGCTCGCCTGCCACGCCGATCAGGCGCTTGCCTTGCTGGCGGACGCCGGCGTCGAGGAACAACGCGTGCTGGGCGCCTTCCGCTACGCGCGCAACACGGCGGTGCTGCATCGCGACGCGCGCTTCATGCCGCGCAGGCGGGCGGCCTGGGCGGCCTGGAACTACGCGACGGATGGCGACGCCGAGGCGTGCGGGCCCTCCGTCACCTACTGGATGAACCGGCTGCAGCAATTGGGCGAGGCGCCGCCGCTGTTCGTGACCTTGAACCCGATCCGGCCGCCACGCCCAGAAACCATCATCAACAGCGAAACCTGCGAGCATCCGCTCTCCGACCTGAAGGCGGGGGCGGCGCAAGCGCGATTGTGGAATTTGCAGGGACTGCGCCGGACCTGGTTTTGCGGCGCGCATTTCGGCGCCGGCTTCCACGAGGACGGATTGCAGGCGGGGCTCGCCGTCGCCGAGGATCTCGGGGGGCTGCGCAGGCCGTGGAATGCGCCGGACGAAAACGGCCGTATTGTCCGGACGCAGCTCAAGGCGGCGGCGGAAGGAGCGCCGGCATGACAGCGCCCGTCCAAAGCGCGCTCTTCTCAGGCGTCGTGACGCACCTGCGGTTGCGGCCGCGGCGGCACAAGCTGCGCTATCGCATCAATTCGCTGCTGCTCGACCTCGACGAACTCGACGCGCTGCACCGGCGCTTGAGGCTCTTCTCGCTCGGCGGCTTCAACCTGTTTTCCTTTTATCCATCCGACCGGGGCGACAGCGGCGTGGCGCCGCTGAAAGACCGGATCGAGGCGAAACTCGGGGCGGCTGGCCTGGCGCCTGACGGCGGCCCCATCCGCCTCCTGACCATGCCGCGCATCCTCGGCTGGTCCTTCAACCCCCTGAGCGTGTTTTTCTGCCACAGGCGCTCGGGCGACATCTTCGCCATCCTGTGGGAAGTCGACAATACGTTCGGCGAGCGGCATGGCTATCTCCTGCCGGTCGATGGCCATTCGCATGGCGAAATCCGCCAGTCCTGCGCCAAGGCCTTCTATGTCTCGCCATTCATGGACATGGAGCTGCGCTACGACTTTCGCGTCCAGCCTCCGGGCGAGACGCTGCTGGTCGTCATCGACGCCTCGGACGCGGAAGGCCCGATGCTGCGCGCCGCGCAATTCGCCCGGCGCATCGAGTTGACCGACGCCGCTTTGCTGCGCGCCTTCCTTGCCCTGCCCTTCCAGACGCTTTCGGTGGTTGGCGGCATCCTTTGGGAGGCCCTGAAAATCTGGCTCAAGGGCGTCGCCATCCGCAGGCGTCCCGCCGCTCCCGCTTCAGTTGCGCACGATTGACACGAGGCTTTCCCGCCATGACCCGCACCGACATCCAATCGACCCGGACGACGGCTGGCCGTTTCAGATGCAGGATTCGCGCGACCGGCGCGGCCTTGCGCGAAAAACTTCTAGCGCGGCTCTTCGCCGGCATAAGCCATGGACGCATGCGGCTGGTCTTCCCCGATGGCGGCGGCGTCGATTTTTGCGGCGACAAGCCGGGGCCGGAAGCGACGGTGACGCTGAAGCGCTGGCGCGCCGTCACGCGGGCGGCGCGCGGCGGCGATGTCGGCATGGCCGAGGCCTATCTCGACGGCGACTGGACCACGCCCGATCTCACCGCCGTCATCCGGCTCGCCGCGCGCAATCTCGTCGCGCTTGACGAAGCGATCCGCGGCTCCGCGCTCATCGCCCTGCTCAACCGGCTTCGCCACCGGCTGCGGGAAAATTCGAGGCGCGGCAGCCGCCGCAACATCGAATTCCACTATGATCTCGGCAATGATTTCTTCGGGCTCTGGCTCGACAGCGCCATGAACTATTCCTCGGCGCTTTGGCAGGACGGCGACGACCTCGAAGCCGCGCAGGCGAGAAAACTCGACCGCGTCGCCGATCTGCTGCGCCTGTCGGGCGGCGAAAGCATATTGGAAATCGGCTGCGGCTGGGGCGCGCTCGCGGCGCAACTCGCCGGCCGCGGCGCAAGCGTCACCGGCCTGACGCTCTCCCCCTCGCAACTCTCGCACGCACGCCGACTGATTTCCGAACGCGGCCTGCACGAGCGCGCCGACCTGCGGCTGCAGGATTATCGCGATGTCCAGGGGCAATTCGATCGCATCGTTTCGATCGAGATGATCGAGGCGGTGGGCGAGGCCTACTGGCCGCAATTCTTCGATACGATCCGCGCCCGCCTGAAGCCCGGCGGCGTCGCCGTGCTGCAAAGCATCACCATTGCCGAGGACCGTTACGATTCCTATCGAAACGGGACGGACTTCATCCAGAAGCATGTCTTTCCCGGCGGCTTTCTGCCGTCGAAGGCCTTGCTTGCCCAGCAGATTCGGCGCGCCGGCCTGCGACTGGCCCACGCGCAGACTTTCGGCCTGTCCTACGCGCGCACGCTGGCCGAATGGCGGCGGCGCTTTCATGCCCGCTGGCCTTGCGCCGAAGCGCTTGGCTTCGACGCAAGATTCCGCCGCTTGTGGGATTATTATCTTTGCTATTGCGAAGCGGGATTCCTTGAATCCGTGATCGACGTCGGTCTCTACGTGATCGAACGCCCCGCTGAAGGCTGAAACGATTCCCGGCCTCAGGCGTTGGCGGAATTGTCCGATTACGAGCGTCGCCGCATGCGTTGGATCTCTCGTTTCCTCTCCGCGATCGTCTTCCTGGCGTCCCTTCACGCCGAGGCGCAATCGTCTTCGACCCAGGCGACCATCCGCCGGATCGCCGAAGCCACGGCGCTCGGCGAATATTGCGTCAACTGGTCTGTTGATCCCGCCGATATCGCCAACGTCCTGCGCAAAAGAAAAATCTCGGTCGACGGCCGCTATCGCGACATTTACGGCGCAGCCTATGCCAAGGCGCACGCCGATGGCGCAAAGGGCGGAAACTTTCCGGCCTCGTGCTTTCGCGCCATCGATCTTTACGGGCCGCAAGGCAGCGTGATCAGCGGCCTCGTCAGGCCGGTCTGGAGCGAAGCCTGCGGCGATTGCCGACGGTCGCCGGTGGTCGTCCGTCCCTGAATTTCAACTGCTCTGCGAAGGTTTCCACGCGCCGAATGCGATGGCTGAACTTTAGAGCGCGACGGCGGGCCCCGGACAAGCGCATGCGAATTTGTTCCGGGGCCGCCCGCGCCAAGCACGCAGGGGGGCTGAATGCTTGCGCAAAGGCAAGAATGCGACGGATCTGAAATGGCGACCAGCTATCTTTGGAACATCAGCCGTTGTGGTTCAGGTCGTCCTGCGCCCTTTGGCGCAGCGACGGCGCCCGAAAGACATAAGTCATCCGGCTTCAGCCTTTGCCTAACGCTGCATCTTCTGGAGATCGCCCATCGCCGCCATGTTCGCGTCGAGATGCGCCATGATCCAGAGCGTTCCGCCGACGACGAGAACGACGATCAGCAGTCCGAAGGCCAAGGCCAGGATGTTGTTGATGTCGCGCGGCGCCGTCGAAAGATGTAGAAAAAAAACGAGATGCACGCCCATTTGCGCAACGGCGAGCACGAGCAGCGCCGCATATCGGCCTGGCGCCCAGACGACATCGGTCGCGACGATCGCGAAGGATGCGGCGGTGAGCAGCGCCGCAAGGCCAAGGCCGATGAAAAGCGATTGCGCGCCATGTTCGGGCTTTTCCGCTCGATCCGGATGGACGTCGGCGCCAGAGGTCATCCGAGAACTCCCATGAGATAGACGATGGTGAAAACGCCGATCCACACGAGATCGAGCGCATGCCAGAACAGGGCGAAACAGAAAAGGCGCGTGTCGAGCCTGTCGCGATAGCCCTGCGTGAGCAGCTGCGCGACGAGCGTCGTCATCCACAGCAGGCCTGTCGCGACATGCAGGCCGTGCGCTCCCACAAGCGAGAAAAACGCCGACAGGAAAGCGCTGCGGGAAGGCGACGCGCCGAGCGCCAGCAGGCGGGAAAACTCGCCCAGCTCCAGTTTCAGGAACAGGCCGCCAAGGATCAGCACGGCGGCAAAGCCGCCGACGGCCGCCGCCGTCCGGCGTTGCGCGACCGCGAGCGAGGCGAGGCCGCAGGCGAAACTGCTCAGCAGCAGGAACGTCGTCTCCCAAACTACAGTGTCGAGATCGAACAGCCGCCGCGCATCCGGGCCGCCGTCCGTCGCGTTGCGCAGGACTGCGAAGGCCGCGAAAAAGGTTGCGAAAACCACGATGTCGCTCAGCAGGAAGACCCAGAAGCCGAAGCCGACCGTCTCCTCGCGCGACGCCGGCCCCAACCCGGACGAGATTTCAAATCCGGTTTCGCCGATGCCTTCGATTTCGCCGCCGCGCCGGGCCAGGACCTCGGTCATGTCTCGAGGCCTCCGGCGACGGGCGCGACATGGGCCTCATTCTCGAGCCGCCAGGCGAAAAGCAGCGCCACCAAGAAGGCCCCGCCCAGCCCCGCCATGGCGAGGACCCAGATACGCCAGATCATCGCGAAGCCGAAGACAACGGCAAAAAAGGCGATGAAAAATCCGACCGGGGAATTGCGCGGAACCTCGATCGTCGCGTCCCCGGTTTCCGCCGCTGCTTCGGCGGGCGTCCCGGCCTGTTTCCGCCGCCAGAAATCGTCGAGCGAGAGCACGACCGGCGTTTTGGAAAAATTCCAGGATGGCGGCGGCGAGGGCGTCGACCATTCCAGCGTGCGTCCGTTCCATGGGTCGCCGCCGACGCGGCGACGGTCGCGACCTCTGATGCTGACGACGAGCTGCGCGACCTGCAGGACGATGCCGGCGAGGATGACGAAGGCTCCGGCGCAGGCGACGTCGAGCCACGGCGTCCACGAGGGATTGACGGTCGCCTCGAGCCGGCGCGTCATGCCCATCAGGCCAAGCGCGTAAAGCGGCATGAACGCCAGATAGAACCCGACCACCCAGCACCAGAAGGACGCCCTGCCGAGCCGCTCGTCGAGGGTGAAGCCGAAGGCTTTGGGGAACCAGTAATTGTAGCCGGCGAAGGCGCCGAACAGCACGCCGCCGATGACGACATTATGGAAATGCGCGACCAGGAACACGCTGTTGTGCAGCACGAAATCCACGGGCGGCATGGCGAGCAGCACGCCCGTCATGCCGCCGATCACGAAGGTCGCCATGAAGGCGAGCGTCCAGAGCATCGGCAGGGAGAACCGGACGCGTCCGCCAACCATTGTAAACAGCCAGTTGAAGATTTTCACGCCCGTGGGCACGGCGATGATCATGGTCATGACGCCGAAAAAGGCGTTGACGTCGGCGCCCGCGCCCATGGTGAAAAAGTGATGCAGCCAGACCAGGAAGGACAGGATGCAGATGGCCATGGTGGCGACGACCATGGAGCGATAGCCGAACAGCGGCTTGCCGGAGAAGGTCGCGACCACCTCCGAGAAAACGCCGAAGCAAGGCAGTATGAGGATGTAGACCTCCGGGTGTCCCCAGGCCCAGATGAGGTTCACATACATCATGGCGTTTCCGCCGCCGTCATTGGTGAAGAAATGCATGCCCAGGGTGCGGTCGAGGGCGAGCATCGCCATTGTCGCCGTGAGAATGGGAAAGGCGCCGACGATCAGCAGGTTCGAGGCGAGCGCCGTCCAGCAGAAAACCGGCATGCGCGTATATTGCATGCCCTTGGCGCGCAGCTTCAGGATCGTGGCGAGAAGATTCACGCCCGACAGCAGCGTTCCCACCCCGGCGATCTGCAGCGACCAGAGCCAGTAATCGACGCCGACATCGGGCGAATAGGCCGTCTCCGACAGAGGCGGATAGGCGAGCCAGCCGGTGCGCGCGAAATTGCCGACGACGAGCGAGAGGTTGATCAGCAGGACGCCCGCCGCCGTCAGCCAGAAACTGACGGAATTGAGAACGGGAAAGGCCACGTCGCGGGCGCCGAGTTGCAACGGCGTCACGAAATTCATCAGCCCGACGACGAAGGTCATCGCGACGAAAAAGATCATGATGACGCCGTGGGCGGAGAAGATCTGGTCGTAATGTTCGGGCGGCAGATAGCCCGTCGCGCCGTTCGTCGCCAACGCCAGTTGCGTCCGCATCATGATGGCGTCGGTGAAGCCGCGCAGCAGCATGACGAGCGACAGCACGATATACATGACGCCGATGCGCTTGTGATCGACGCTGGTGATCCACTCGCGCCACAGATAGGGAAAATGCCCCTTGAGCACGATCCAGGCGACGGTCGCAGCCATGGGTATGACGACGATGAGCGCCGCCGCCATGGGGATGGGCTGGTCATAGGGAATGGCGCTGAGGGATAGGCGACCCAGCATGTCAACGCCCTCTCGTCGAGCAGACCGGCGCGCTCGCGGCCTGCCGCCCGGTTTGGCGCTCGGGCGCGGCCGCCGTCCGCATGACCACGGCGTCAAACAGGCCGCTCTCGATTCCGCCATAATAGCGAACGCCGGAAACCCCTGGGCGCAGCAATAGGCCGTAGGCGGCGGCGTCGAGCCTGCCTTCGCCTCGTTTCGCTCGGGCGATCCAGGCGTCGTAACCGGCGGCGTCCAGGGCCCGCGCGGAAAAGCGCATTTTTGAAAAGCCGTCGCCGCTGAATTGCGCGGAAAGCCCGTCATAGACCCCGGCCTGAGCGGCGAGCAGGTAGAGGCCCGTCTCCATGCCCGCCATACAGTAGATCTGCGAGCCGAGTTGCGGGATGAAGAAGGAGTTCATCACGCTCGCGGAGGTCAGGCGAAATTTGACGGGCCTGCCCATGGGCATGGCCAGGTCGTTGACGCTTGCGACCTGCGCTTCCGGGTAGATGAACAGCCATTTCCAGTCGAGCGAGACGACGTCGATTTCAAGCGCGCCCGCTTGGCCTCCAGCGAGCGGCCGGCGCGGGTCGAGGCGCTGCGACCCGACCCACGCCACGGCGCCGAGGAACATCACCGCCAGGGCGGGAAACGACCAGACGATGAATTCGAGGCGCCCGGAATAGCTCCAGTCCGGCCAGTGCGGGGCGCGGTCGTTCGAGGCCCGGAAAAACCAGGCGACCGCGAAAGTCGCTGATATCACCGGCGCCGCGATCAAGAGCATGATGCTGAGCGCGTTGAAGAATATCTGACGCTCGGACTCGCCGACCGGGCCGCGCGGCTCCAGAACGTCCAGCGAGCAGCCCGACAGCGTCGCCATGGCCAGCAGACCGGCGAGACGCAACGCCGGGCGCAGGTTTCGATGCAATGTGTGATCAGGCCATCCCGAGGTCACGCTTTGCTCTCCGGCCCCGAACGCGAGACGCGCAAGCCTGGCGGTCGCGCAACGCCCGCGACGCCGGGGAGTTCCTGGCGTCCACAAATTAGTTCGGAACCGAAGGCCTCGCGAGGCATTGAACCGACGAATTCCCGCACGTGCGAAATGCGCGCCGCCCCGGTTTTCCGGGGTTTTCGACCTCCCCAAAATGTCGCCAAGGATATTCGGCAAGGATACTCGGCAAGGAAAATCCAGAATGAAGCTGTTCGAATGCCAGAAATGCGGCAATGCCATCCATTTTGAAAATTCGGCCTGCGTCGCCTGCGGCAGCCGGCTGGGCTATGCCCCCGAAGAACAGAAGATGATCGCTGTCGAGTCCCCGGACGAACCCGCCGGGGAGCGTCCGGTTTTCCGCGCGGCGTTCGGGGACGGCAGGCGCTTTTTCTTTTGCGCCAACGCCGACCAGGGCGTCTGCAACTGGCTGGTTCCCGTCGAGGACCAGCATGCCCTGTGCCGGTCCTGCCGCCACAACCGGCTCGCCCCGGACCTGTCGGTGGACGGCAATCTCGGCCGCTGGGCCAGGATCGAAAAAGCCAAGCGGCATCTCTTCTATTCGCTGCTTCTGTGGGAGCTTCCCACGCCGACGCTCGCGGATAACGTCAAGGAGCCGCTGTTCTTCGATCTCATCGGCGACGTGCAGACCGGCGTGGGCGTGCAAAAAGCCCTGACCGGACACGAGGACGGGCGCATCACCCTGAATATCGCCGAGGCCGACGACGACGAACGCGAAAGGCGGCGGATCGCCATGGGCGAGCCCTACCGGACCCTGCTCGGCCATTTCCGCCATGAAATCGGGCATTTTTACTGGGACCTGCTGGTGCGAGACGAGCGGCGCCTGCAGGAATTCCGGGCGATCTTCGGCGACGAGAGCCCCGATTACGCGCAAGCGCTGCAAAACCATTACGCCAATGGCGCGCCCGCGGGCTGGCCGGCGTCGTTCATCAGCGCCTACGCCACATCGCACCCCTGGGAGGACTTCGCCGAGACCTGGGCGCATTACATGCACATCGTAGATACGCTGGAGATGGCGCATTCCCTCGGCATATCGCTCAAGCCGCGCCATTCCGCCATTGAAAACCTCGAAATCGCCGTGCGTTTCGACGCCTACAGGTCAACCGAAATCGACGAAATCCTGGCCGCCTGGACGCCGGTGTCGGTGGCGATCAACAGCCTCAACCGCTCCCTAGGGGAAGCAGACGCCTATCCCTTCGTCCTGTCGCAAGCCATCGTTGACAAGCTCGGCTTCGTCCACCGGCTCATCCGCAACCAGCGCGCCGCGGCGGTCGAAGCCGCGGCCGAATGAACGGCCGGACTGCGGAACCATGGCGACAAAGTGACGTTGCCTGAGCGACCCGGATTTGGAGCGCCTCCGCATGAAAAAGTTATTCCTGTCATCGATCGCCGTCATCGGCGTCGTCGCAGCCGCCGCGGTCGCCGCAATCAACTTCTTTCCTGCCCAATGGAACAATTTCGTCCCTTACGCGGCCATGGCGGTCAACCTGTTTCGCTATTCCTTCGCGCCCAAGGGAACCATCGAGAGCGAGACCGCTCGTGACGCCCCCGCGGTTACGCCCAGGACGAAAGTTTCCGCGCCCGCGGGCCCGGCGTCGGAGGACTGGCCGAGCTACAACAAGACCCTCACCTCGAACCGCTTCGCGACATTGGACGGGATCAACAAGCAGAATGCGTCGCGGCTGCAAGTGACCTGCACGTTTGACACGGGTCAATACACCGGCTTCACCACAGGCTTGCTGGAAATCGAGGGATCGCTGATTTTCACGACCGAATACGATATTATTTCCATCGACCCCAACGATTGCGCCCTGAAATGGCGGACGCACGAGGATTACAAGCCGGCGACGCCACAAGGGGTCACGCGCGGGCCGGCCTATCTCGACGGCATGATCTATCGCGGCACGCAGGACGGGCGGGTCCTCGCCTATGACATCAAGACCGGCCATCGTCTCTGGGAAACGCAGATCGCCGACCCGTCCAAGGGCGAGAGCGCGCCGGCGGCGCCGATCGCCTGGAACAATCTTGTTTTCATCGGCAACGCCGGCGGCGACATCAAGGGCGTCAAGGGGCGCATGTATGCGCTCGACGCAAAGACGGGAAAGATCGTCTGGGAATTCTATCTCGTGCCGCGGGCGCCCGGCGATGTCGAACGCGGTCCCGAAGCGCCCTCGCCTCTTGATAGCGCGAGCTGGAAAACCTCTTCCGGCATACCCGTCACCGGCGGCGCGACCTGGACGTCCTATACGCTCGACCCCGATGCAGGCCTGCTCTATGTGCCCGGCGGAAATCCCGCGCCGGATTTTGCTTCGGGATTGCGCGAGGGCGGAAATCTCTATTCCGGCTCGGTCGTGGTGCTGGACGCCAGGACGGGCGCCTACAAGAGCCATTTCAAGATCGTGCCAAGGGATTGGCACGACTGGGACGTTTCGAGCGCCCCCGTCCTCCTGCATACTGCGGGCGGCAAGACCCTGATGTCGGTTGCGCCGAAGGACGGCCATCTCTACGGCTTCGACCTCGCCACCGGGGCCCTGCTCTATCGCCAGCCGATGACCAAGGTCGAAAACGCCGACGCCCCCTTCTCGGCCGGCGAGCCCGTGCATTTCTGCCCCGGCTCGACCGGCGGCGCGGAGTGGAACGGTCCGGCCTACGATCCCGCCAATAATCTGATCATGATCGGCGAGGTCGAATGGTGCACCACCGTCACCTTGGAGGAAAGCAGCAAGATCAAGGCGACCGCCAACGGCGCGCCTTGGTCCGGCGAGGCCTCCATCAATCCCTTCAACACCTGGGGCAAGGCCGATCCGGTCTTCCAATGGGCCGGATGGCTGAACGCAGTAGACGCCGACAGCGGCCAATGGCGCTGGCGCGCGAGGACCAATTATCCCGTGCAGAGCGGCGTCACGCCCACAGCCGGCGGCGTGGTGTTCTTCGGCGACATGGGCGGCAATTTCTACGCGCTCGACGCCGATAGCGGACAAAAGCTCTGGGGCCAGAAAATCGGCGGCGCGATCGGCGGCGGCGTCATCGCCTACAAGGCGGGCGGCCAGGAACGCGTCGCGGTCGCGACAGGCCTCACCGAATTGCTCTGGCCGACAGAGCTTACCACCGCCAAGGTCTCCATCCTCTCCGTTCCCGCAGGCCAATAAAGCGGGGCGCCGGCTTTTCCGGCGCCCCCCGGCTTCAGGCCGCGTCGACCAGCACGATCTCGCTGTCCTCGATCGCGGTGACGGTGAGCGTTTCGACATCGCTGATCGCGGCGCCGTCGCGCGCGTCGACGCGCGTGCCGTCGATCACGACCGCGCCAGTCGCCGGAACGAGATAAAGCCGGCGCCCGCGGCTCGCGCGATAATGCGCGCTTTCGCCTGATTTCAGCGTCGCGGCGACAACCCGCGCGTCGGTGCGGATCGGCAGCGCCTCGGCATCCCCCGCAAAGCCTGAGGCGAGGGTGACAAATCCGGCGCCGCGCTCGGCTTTCGGGAAGGGACGCGTGCCCCAGCTCGGCTTCTCGCCCGAGCGCGTCGGCTCGATCCAGATCTGGAATATCTGGGCCGGCTCCGCCTCGCGATTATATTCGGAATGCGCGACGCCCGTCCCCGCCGACATCACCTGCACGTCACCGGCCTCGGTGCGGCCCTCGTTGCCAAGGGAATCCCGATGGGTGATCGCGCCTTTGCGCACATAGGTGATGATTTCCATATTGCGGTGCGGATGGGTCGGAAAGCCCGTCTGCGGCGCGATCGTGTCGTCGTTCCATACGCGCAGCGCGCCCCAGCCCATGCGGGCGGGGTCGAGGTAGCTGGCGAAGGAAAAATGATGCCTGGCGTCGAGCCAGCCATGGTTCGCGCCGCCCAGATTTTTGAAAGGTCGCAGTTCGATCATGGATTTACCTCTCCTGTTCGCCGCCGCCGGAAGACGGCGTGAGCTTTGAAGGCCATATAGGGTTTTTGATCTTTTCTGTTCAGTGGGATAAATTCGCAGGACTTGTTCGAGGAAATTGAAATGTCCGTGGGCGTCCCGACCTTCGATCAGCTCCAGATCTTCCTGACCGTCGTCGAAACCGGCAGCTTCGCCGCCGCCGGCCGCAAGCTCAATCGCGCGACTTCGGTGATCAGCTACGGCGTTTCAAATCTCGAGGCGCAGCTCGGCGTCGAACTGTTCGACCGTGAGGCGACCCGCCGTCCGCAGCTGACCGTGGCGGGCCGCGCCGTTCTGGCGGAAGCCCGCAGCGTCGCGCAGGGAATCGACGGCCTCCGGGCCAAAGTGAAGAGCATGCTCGAAGGCCTTGAAGCCGAGGTCCATCTCGCCGTCGACGTGATGATTCCCTCCGCCCGGCTTGGCGCGCTGCTGCGCGCCTTCAGCGAGGCCTTTCCGACAGTGTCGCTGCGCCTGTCGGTCGAAGCCATGGGCGCGGTGATGGGGCTGGTGCTGGAGCGCCGGGCCGTGCTCGGGATCAGCGGTCCGTTGGCGCATGATAGCGATGAAATCGAGCGGGTGGCGGTCGGCTCTTTCGAAATGATTCCGGTCGCCGCGCCCGATCATCCGCTCGCCAGACTGCATCCGCTCCCGCCCGGCGCAGGACGCGATCACGTGCAGCTTGTGCTCACCGACCGCTCGACCCTGACCGAGGGGCGCGATTTCGGCGTCCTGGCGATGCGCACGTGGCGGCTTGCCGACCTCGGCGCCAAACACGCGCTGCTGCGCGAAGGCATAGGCTGGGGCAACATGCCGCTGGCCATGGTGGAGCCCGATTTGCAATCGGGCGCGCTGGTGCGACTCGCCATGCCCGACCATCCCGGCGGCGTCATCCCCCTCTCCGCGATTTACCGCCGCGACGCGCCGCCCGGCCCGGCCGCGTCCTGGCTCCTGCGGCAATTCGGCGAATGCGGCGCGCAGCAAGAGGCGTTCGACGCGACGCAGTTGTGAGACTCAACGACTGTTCGAATTTGTAGAACGGTCTGTTGCATCTTATTCGGCTATTCCGTCAAGCATGGATCTGACAGTCTCACCTCAAGGCGATTGCGACGCCGTCGCGCTCGTGTTCTCCCTGAGCGAAAGGACCCAATCATGAAACTCCTGCATGTCGATTCCAGCATTCTGGGCGCCGGTTCTGTCAGCCGCCTGCTTTCGGCGGAAATCGTCGCCTCGGAACAAAAGCGCAATCCCGGGCTCGAAGTGACCTATCGCGATGTCGCCGCTGATCCCGTCGATCATCTGTCCGGCGTGCATCTCGCCGCGATGCAGGGCGCGCGGCCGGACGACGAATCGCAACGGCTTGACGTCGCCAATGGGCAGGCCGCGCTCGACGAATTCCTCGCCGCCGACATCGTCGTGATCGGCGCGCCCATGTATAATTTCTCGGTGCCAAGCCAGCTCAAGGCCTGGATCGACCGCCTCGCCGTCGCGGGCAAGACGTTTCGCTACACCGAGAAGGGGCCCCAGGGCCTCGCCGGCGGCAAGCGCGTGATCGTCGCCTCTTCGCGCGGCGGCTTTTACAGCGGCGAGTTGCAGATCGCCTTCCTCGACCACCAGGAAAACTACCTGCGCAGCATCTTCGGCTTTTTCGGAATCGACGACGTCACCTTCATCCGCGCCGAGGGCATCGCTCTGGGACCCGAGCAGCGGGAAAAGGCGATCGACGGCGCGAAGGGCGAAATCGCGCTGATCGCCGCCTGAACGCGCAAGACGCTGGCAAGTCCGCCGCCGGTTCGTTGCGACCGGCGGCGGCGTGCAACTCCAGAAGTGTTGAAATTTACTGCAACACGTTGATTAAAAATCGAAAGACAAGATGATTTTGTGGGAGAGGCAGGAACAGGCTCGTGCGCCGTCTCTAGCGCCTGTTCGGTGACCGATTTACCGAACAGGCGCTAGTTTCTTGTTTTCACGCATTTTCTTAACGCGAACCGGAATCCACTTCGCTCGAAAATGCTCTAGACCTCGAGAGCGTCGAACTCGGCGCCGAGCTGTTCGAGGAGACGAATGCCGATTTGATTCCCCCGAAGGGGAAATGAAGGCAATTCGCAAGCACGCCATGGCGTGGACTGTTAACATCGCCCTGCAAGCCTTTCAGCGAGCAAGGAAACGCGTCGCGGCGGACTTCATGCCGCGCGTTGCGCCGGGCAAGGAAGCGACGCTCCGTCGTCGGCGCGACGCAGTTCGATCCGCGTTTTCGAGAAATCGACGCCCTTCGGCGCCTCGAACTGGAAGGCGTGGCGGCCGTCGCCAAGACCGGCGGCTTCGAGATCGGCGCGGAACCGATTGGCCAGCACGCGGCCTATGACGCAACCGTCAGCCAGCACATGCAGGCAGACGGGAACATGCAGGTCGGCCTCGTCCAACGCCCAACCCGAGACAGTTTCGGACGTCACGCTTTCGACCCATCCGCCAAGGGCGCCCGGCGCTCGCGGCGCCGTGTCGACGCCGGCCTGCGCCGCAATTTTCTTTCGCGCCGCTTCGATCTCGAAACCTTCGTCGCGCCGCGGCGCGAAGGATTGAACCTGGCGCCGTTTGCCTTCGGTTTCCGGATAAAGCGCGAGATAGTCGCCCGCATTGAGGAACATCGCGCGGCTGTCATTGTCGATGAAGGATTCAGCCGGCGCCCCTCGGCGAAGAGGATGTCGTGCTCGAACAGCTCGATGTGGAAGTAATCCACACGCTCGACCTTCCGGGCCTGCGTGATGGAAACGCCGTTGACGAGGTCCTTGGCGTCGATCAGCACGCCCTCGAGATAAAGCGCGTGACGAGGCGACACCCAGAGATCGCGGACCGGAATGTTTTTGTCGAGCGCGCCAGCGCGGATGCGGATCGGCAGAACCTCATGGTTTGCTCCGACGAAGCGTCCGTCATAGGAGCGGGTTCCGATCCATTTGATCGGCTTGGCCACGCCGTCGAGCGTGATCACGAGATCGCCGATCGCCAGATCCTCGACCGCAACTTCGCCGCGTTCGGTCGCAATCAGTGTTCCCTTGCAATAGCAGGGGGTCGGCGCGAAGGAGACGCCACGGATGATCTCATTCGAACTGGCGGAGTTGGTCATCAGGGTCGTGAAGGTCTCGCCCGAAGCCTGCGCAGCGGTGGTGTCGGCGAGATTGTTGCTGATCGAATAGAGGTCGCTGGCGTCGAGCTCGTTCTGGGTCGAGCTTGTGGCGTAAAGCTCGACCTGGCCGTTCACCACCTCGCCCGTCAGTCCGTAAAGGCCGGTGACGCCGCTGCCGCCAACCGTCGTGCCGTTGACCAGGCTTAAGCCGTTATTCAGCGTGTAATCCAGCGTCCAGGTTCCCCCGACATCGGACCATTTCTGCAGGCCGCCGTCGCCAACGCCGCCGTTCTTCGGCAGGCCGCCGTCCGCGACATAGAGCGTCGTGGAATTGGCGAAGAAGAAGCTTTCGGGGCTGAGATAGACTGTTCCGGTCGACGCATTGATCGCATTGCCGTTCCCGGCGCCGAGCGTCACGGTTGGACCAATGCCGTTCAACACGACCGGGGTCGCGGTCGCGGCGGATGTCACCGTGTTCACCGGGCCCACCGAGCCGTAGTCGGTGATATTGGTGGCGCCCTGGGTGGAGTTGGCGGAGACATAGAGCTGGCCGTTATAGATTTCGGCGATGCGCGTGTCGGTGGCGGTGCTGATCGCAGTAGCCGACGAGGCGCCGTCGGTTGCGTAGAACACGCCCTGGTTGGCGCTGCCCTTGACGCCCTGGCCGGAGAGGTAGAAGGCCGTTCCGTTCACCGTGGCGACGCTGCGCGGATTGTTGCTGTCGTAGATGTTGGTGAGCCCCGTGGACGTATCGATCGCGCCGGAGGCGTTGATGTCGGCGACGACGCGCGGCACCGTGGTCACGGCCGTGTCGCTGGTCAGGCTGATCGACTGCCCGAGCGCGCCGCCGCTGCCGTAAACCGCGTTCGAATTGCTGGCGTCGAAGGCCTGGTAGTTGACGCCATAGCCCATGATGGTCAGCGATTGTCCGTCGGCCGAGAGCTGCAGCGCGCCTTCCGACGCCGAGCCATATTCGCCCGAGATCGTGTATTCTTTCACGCCATTGACGATCGTCCAGGGCTCGCTCACGCCGTTGACCGTGGTCGTGGTTTCCGGCAGCACGATCTGGCTGACGATGGTTCCCGACGTGGTGATCTCGTCCAGCGAGATCGGCGCGGCCTGGTCGAGCGAGTAGTTCCCGCTGCCCGAGCCGTCGCCATAGACGCTGATGACGAGATCGCCGGCAGTGAACGCCGCCGCGGCGGTGTTGACGTTGTAAGTCAGCGACGTCGCGGTGACGCCGGTCTGCTGGGCCAGGTCTGTATCGGTCGCAGTCAACACATTCGCGCCGCTATCGTTCTGGAACGTCACGTTGGCGCTCCAGTAGCCGTTGGCCTGAACGGTGGCGGTTCCTACGGCGCTGCCGCCTTCATCCACCGTAACAGTCGTGCCGACGGCTTCGGGATCCACCGCGACATTCACTGTGCCATTGACGACGTCGGTCGCCTGGTTGGTCGAGATGACGCCGGGAGACTGGTTGTCTGCAAGGTTGTTCAAGCTGGTGAAGGTGACGACAGGCGTGGTCTTCTCGATCAGATCGACGCCGCCAGAGCCGTCTTTTATCAGCGTCATCGTGCTGGAATTATACGTTCCATTATCGAAGATGAAGGATTCGCTGCCGCCGACGCCATTGATCGTTACCGTTTCCGTGCCATCGCTGTTGGCGGTGAAGCTTGACGACACGCCGGTCGGGCTGATGGCCTTCACGTCAATCTTGTCCGCCGTGGAAAAACCGGAGATCACCGCCTGATCGCCGGCCCCGGGATTGGAGATCGCATCGACCTCGAGCGTGTTGCCGCCGCCGCTGAAGGTCACGACGCCCGTCAGGGTCGCTGTCGCGTCGGTCAGGTCGACGAGGCCGCCGCTGACGAGGGTGGCGTTATTGACCGTGCCGCCGCCGAGATCGAGCGCGCCGCCGCCGCTTACCGTGATGGCGCTCGCCGAACCGTTGACGGTCATCTCGCCGCCGCTGAACACCGTTTCCCCGCTCACCACGCCGCCATTGACGACAGCCGAGCCGTAGATCATGTCGCCGGAGGCGGAGCCCGTGGTTACCGTTTCGAGGCCGCCCGAAAGGATGTCCGCGCCGCTGTCGACGCCGCCGCTGACGATCAGTTCGCCTTCGAAGCCCGCCGTCACGGCCGAAACGCTGCCGCCCGCGGCCACGGTGACGCTATCGCCGCCGAAAAGCGTGTAGGCGCCAGAGGTTGTGGAAGTGGACACCGACGGGCTGATGACCGGCACATAGGTCAGCACTTCGTTGCCGCCCGAAGCGGTCCAGCCCAGGGTGTAACCGCTGGCCCCCGCCCCGCCGGAGAAAGTGAGAATGTCGGTCAGGCCGCCGCTGCTGACGGTCAGAACCTCATTGCCGCTGGCGTCGGCGCCCAGGGTGAACGCCGATGCGGCGATACCGCCGGAAACCACGACCTGGTCGGTCATGCCGAAGCCGGAAATTGTGCCGGAGACGCCGCCGGAGCCGGAGCTGGCGAGATTGGTGATCGAAAGAGTGTTGTTGCCGTTCTCGAAGGTCAGCGCAGGCGTGGCCGCGCCGGCGTCCGTCTCGCCGGAAGACAGCAGCGCCTTGGGCAATTCCAGCATTACGGTCGCGCCGCCGGCCAGAACTGTATTTTCAGCGTATTCCTTGCCGCTCAGGGTCAGCGTGCCGCCGCTCGACACCACGATATTGAAGCCCTCGTTGGCGTTCTGGAGGTTCAGGAAACCGCCATTGTAGACGGTCTCGTCGGTGTAGGTGGCGGCGAGGCCGCTGAGGGTATTGACCGTCCCATAGATGGAGTCGCCGCTCAAGGTGGCCGAACCCGAAACCGCGGAAACGAGCATCGTCGCGCCGGCCTCCAGCACCATGCCCGTATCGACCGCGCCGGCGTTCAGCGTGACATTGCCGCCGGCCGAAATGGTCTCGTCGCTGATCGTGGCGGCGCTGACTGTGACGCCGCTGACCGAGGCGCCGCTGACCATGAGGTTGCCGGAAATGGCGTCGCCGGTCGCGGACCCGCCGCCGGACACGGTCTCGTTGCCGCCGCTCTGGACGGTGGCGGACGCGTCCTGACCGCCGCTGCTGATCACGAGATTGCCGCCGCTCAGCACCGTGACGGCGGAAACGCTGCCGCCCGCGACAACGTTGAGATACTGGTCGGCGCCGACGGTATAGGCCGAAGTCGTCGCAGTCGAAACCGTGGTGACGCCGGACGTCAATATCAGTTCGGCATGGCCGGCGCTGTCGGCTGTGAGCAAGATCGTGGAACTGGCCGTCGCGCCCGAAAAGACGAAGGATTCAACGGCCGCGCCCGAGCTGACCGTCGCCATGTCATTGCCGCCGGCGGTCGCTGAAAAGGCCAGCGTCGCACCCGAGGCGTTGATCGGCGCCACGACGATCGTGTCGGTCGTCGAAAAGCCGGAGATGACGGCGAGCTCGCCGGCGCCGGCGGACGCCAGCCCGCTGACCAGCAGTTCATTGCCGCCGCCCGTAAAAGTCAGGGCGCCGGAAACCGTCGCGCCGGATGTCGCCAACTCCAGTTCGGCGCCGCCGCTGAGCGTGACGCCCGACACCGTCGCGCCCGAGAGGACGATCTGGCCGCCATTGAACACGGTCTCGTTGCTGATCGAAGCCGTCGCGCCCGAAGCGGACAGGGTTCCGGAAATCTTGTCGCCGCTCGCCGAGCCCGACAAGACGCTTTCCACGCCGCCCGAGAGAACGGTCGCCGCGACATCCGCGCCGCCGCTGACGGTCAGCGCGCCGCTGTTGGAGATCGTGGCGGCGGAAACGCTGCCGCCGCCGAGCACCAGCAGCGTGTTGCCGGCGGTTTCCGTGAAGGCTCCGGCAGGCGTGGGTGTCGTGACCGAGGTTATCACGCCGCCGCCGTTGGACACCGCATTGAAGGAGAGGGTTTCGACGGGGACGGTCGCGCCGGAGACCGTGACCGATGTCAAGGCCCAGGACACGGCGCTGACGGCGGTATTGGACATGATGAAGGTGTCGGACGCCGTCCCGCTGCTGGCGGTCACAAGCGCGTCGCCGGCATAGGCGCCCGTGCCCGCGGTAACGGTTGCAGCCGTGGCGCCAGACACGACAATGGTGTCTCCGGAGGCAAAGTTGACCAGGGTTGTCGAGGCGGTCGCCTCCGCTCCGGAGAGCACCTTGGTCAATTCGATCTCGTTGCCCGATCCATACATCGTGACTGTGCCGGCGATGTAAGCCTGCGTCGACTCGAGTTCGATGAGGCCGCCGCCGTTCAATGTCGTGTTGCTGGTGTAAGCGGAGCCGTTGATCTGGATCTCGCCGCCGCTGTCCACCGTAACGCCCGAGGCGACGGAGAGCTTCAGGAAGATATCCAGCGAGCCGCCGTTGTACACCGTTTCGTTGATGGCCGTGGCGCCGGCGCTGCTCAGGGTCTGCGTGCCGTAAATCTGATCGCCGACTGCCGAGCCGAAGACCATTTCTGAGCCGCCGGACTGAATCGTCGCGCCGCTGTCGATGGCCCCCCCGAGGACGCTGACGGTTCCGCCATTGCTGATGGTCGTCGAGGTGATCGTCACGCCCCCGTTGACCGTCAACGTTTCGCCCGCGCTCACCTGCAGGCCGCTCTGATTGGATGTCACCGTCGAAGTCGTGGTCATGGCTGCATTCCTTGAAAATTACGAAAAAACGTAAGTTTTGGTTCGATTTCGGGTCATCGTGGCTGCGCGGCGAACCCGGCAATTGTTTCGATCACCCGCGTCACATGCGCGGGCGTGATCAGCTTGGTGCATTCGAACTGCCGCGATGTGCCGACATGGCGCGGGCACCACATGAAATCCTTGTGGTCGAACGTGTGATTCGGATCGTTCCAGCAGCCGTTGCAGGTGTGCCAGTTGATGACGCGTCCGGGGGTCGCGAATTCGGTGCTCGGCAGGCTGAAGCCGGAGATCGTCACCGTCGGGCAGCCGGCGGCCCAGGCCAGCCAGGACAGGCCGGAAGAGAGACCGACGAAGAGAGCTGCATGGCGCATGTACCGCGCGGCCTCGGCCAGCGAGAGGCCGGTCATGTCCTCGCAGCCGTTGGGGATATGGTTCCAGAACAGGCCCTGTCCGTGCACCGGCTTCTGGTCGACGCAGATCACGCGATAGCCGCGCGCTCGCAGGAAGGCGATGACTTCGCGCCAGCCGTTCGGGTTGTTCCACATTTTGGCGGCGCTCGTCGCCTGCACCGCGATGACCACATAGGGCTCTTCGATCGGCCGGCTTTCGTCGGCAAGCGCGATGCGCGGCGCAATTTCCGTCGCGTCGAGGCCGAGAATATGGGCGGCCGTCTTGTGCAGGCCGACATGGCGGAAATCGACAGGCTGCCACTCGCAGGCGGAGTCCTGGAAAAACAGGCCGAGGCAATAGCTCGCGTAGGCGGCCTCGTTGAGCTTCTGCGACGTCACTTCTTCCGGCGCGACAAAGGCGATTTCCGGATAGGCGTCGCGAAACAGCGGGATCAGCAGCGCCGAGATGACGCAGGTCACGCGCGCGCCCGGATGGGCCGCGCCGAACCTGCAGGCGTAGGAGAACCAGGCGACGGAATCGCCGAGCGTGCCGACCGGAAACTGGATCAATATGTCCTGCCCGGCGGCGTCATACTCATGCGATAAAACCAGGCGCGGCTCGCTCTCGCCCTCCTCAAGCGCCCAGACTTCGACGCCAAAACGCACGAACCAGCGCTTCGAGGATCGGATCAGGCCGCCCTTGTTCTCGGTTTCAAACAGGATATTGCCGGTATCGAGGTCGCGCAGCCGGGCGCGCCATGAACCGGTCTCGCGTGGCGGCAGCAGGACGCGGCAACCTTCGTTGAAATCGAAGCGCACGCCTTCGGGGCCGTTTTGAGTGGGCGTCGCGACTGCGGAAGGATATGGGCCGCTGGCGGCGCCCGAGGCCTCGACCGGCGCGGGTTCCGCTTCGGTCGCGATCGTTTTTCCCCTCGCCTCGACATTCGCCTTGGCATTCGCCTCGACATGCGCCTCGACATGCGCCTCGTTCAGCGCCGCGCCCGCCGCGGGACCGGACGAAACGCCTTCCGGCGGGGCCGAACTGGATTCGCCCTGGTCAGGCGCAAAGCCTTCCTCCAGACTCGCGCCGCACGTGCGAGCCAGCGCTTCCGTCATATTTTCCATGGATAAAACCGACAAGACATTACGTTACGTGATCGTTAACGTCGCGATCTATCAGTTTTGTGACGGAGACATTTGCATGCTTCGGGCGGAAGGCAGTCCGGCCCAGCCGGCGGCGCTCAATAGGCCTCGTAACTCTTTTCTTCGATCAGGCGGCTGTTGGAGAGAATATTGATCTCGCGCTTGAGGGCGGCGCGCCGGTCATTCTGAATGTAAACGGATCGCGCCAGGGCTATGAATTCTGCGCCGAACTGCTTTGCCCGCTCTTGAGCGCGAATATCGTCCTCTATGGCCCAGAGTTCGGCATTGACGGCCTTGAGATCGCGACGGCGGTCGGCGATCCCTTCAATTTTCGCGATCTCGCCGGGCAGCGCCGCGGTCAGCGCGTGCAGTTCCCGCGAAATATTGGTGCGTTTCGTCTCATCCGCGATTTTTTCGAGCTTGATTTCCAGGATGGTGATCTTGTCGATCAGTTCGCCCGCCGAAATTTCTGCCAGGATATTCATGATTGCACCATCGGTGTCTTGAGCGGCAACGACAGCACCGACGTCGGTGGCCGCCAGGCGCTCGCTCGATTTATCGTCAGTTGAAGTTTGAGCTTCTCCGTCAATACCGAAATTTTCGATGTTCGCCAACCGTGCGAAAAGCCCTATTCCGCCGCTGACTTGAAGTTTTCAGTCGTTTGCACAAAAGCCCGCGCCGCGGCCAATTCGTAGCGCTCCTTGTGACGCAGCAGGAAAAATTCGCGCCTTGGCAAGGCCAGCGGCAACACGACCAATGAACCCGCCTTGATCGAGGCGCTGACGACAAGGCGCGACATCGCCGCCAGCCCCGAGCCCGCTTCCACCGCCGAGCGTACAGCCTCGTTGGATGGAAGTTCCAGGACGATATTGCGTTCAGAGGTCGCCACGCCAAAATTCCGCAGCGCCGTTTCCAAGGCGGTCCTCGTTCCGGAGCCTCTTTCGCGAGCGACCCAGGGCGCTTGCGTCAAGGCTGCCGCGTCCAGTCCGTTGGCCAGAGGAAATCGATCGGGCGCCGCGACGAGGACCAGTTCGTCTTCATCAATCGGCCTGATCGCCAGCGCGGGCTCACAGACGTCGCCTTCGACAAAGCCGAGATCGACCTCTCCCTCGACGGCAAGCGCGGCGACTTCCTCGGTATTTCCAATGGTCAGCTTGATCGTGACGCCTGGATAAAGCTCGGCGAAACGGCTCAGCCGCGGCGGAAGCCAGTAATTGCCGATCGTTTGACTGGCCGCCAGCGTCAACGCGCCCGTCTTCAATCCGGCGAGATCGGCGAGCGCCTGCTCGGCGGCGAAGGATCGGGCGAGCACAGCCTTGGCTTCGCCAAGAAAGGTTTTTCCGGCGGAGGTGAGAGCGATGCGCCGCCCGACGCGATCAAACAATTTGACGCAATGGCGCGTCTCGAGGGCGGTGATCGCGGCGCTGGCGGCGGATTGCGTCATGTTCAGCGCGGCCGCAGCCTGGGTCATATGCTCGCGTTCGGCGACAGCGATGAAAATACGCAATTGTTCAAGCGTCATTGGCTCCGGTCCCGAAACGGCCTCGCGTCAATTTGCGCTTGCACAAATAACCCAATCGCGGTTCGATCAATACTTATTTGCGCGAGGCGCGATTTCGACCGAGGAGTTGAACGATGATTGGCCCCGAGTTGGACGCCGAAGGCTATCTCACCGATCCCGGCGCCTGGAGCGAAGATTTTGCGCGCGCAACGGCGCAGCAGCTTGGCCTGGAGCTGACCGGAGATCATTGGGCGGTGTTTCGTTTCATGCGCGCCTACCTCGAGGAGCATCAGGTGGCTCCGGATGCGCGTTTTGTCATGCGCCATCTGGCCGAGACCATGGGCGCCGGCCGCAATCGCCTGTTCGAGCTCTTCCCTTATGGCTATGTCGGACAAGCCTGCAAGATCGCCGGCATGCGCCGCCCGCGCGTCTGGAGCACCGGCTGAACAATCGCTTTGGCGGCGACGCGGGACGCCGTCACGTCACATTGATTGACACCAGTTCCTCGCCGTTGGGATCGACCACATGCACCGCGCAGGCGAGGCAGGGGTCGAAACTATGGATGGTGCGCTGGATTTCCAGCGGCTGCTTGGCGTCGAACAATTTGTGCCGATCCTGCAACGCCGCCTCGTAGGCGCCGCTGACGCCCTTGGGATCGCGGGGCCCGGCGTTCCAGGTGCTTGGCACCACCGCCTGGTAATTGTCGATCTTGCCATCCTTGATGACGACCCAATGCGCCAGCGCGCCGCGCGGCGCCTCCATGAAACCAACGCCGCGCGCGGACGACGGCCACGTCGCCGGGTCCCACATCGCGTTGTTGTGCACGGCGACCTCGCCCTTGTTGATATTGGCGAGAAGCGCGTCGAGCCAGCCGTCCATCTGGTCGGCGATGATCTTCGTTTCCAGCGTGCGCGCCGCGGTGCGGCCGAGCGTCGAAAACATCGCGGTCAGCGGCAGGTCGAGTTTTTTCAGCGCGTAGTCGGCGAGTTCGCGCGTCTGGCGATGGCCCTTGGCATAAAGCATCAGCACGCGCGCCAGCGGCCCGACTTCGACCGCCTTGTTGCGCCAGCGCGGCGCCTTCAGCCAGGAATAGGACTTGTCGACGTCGAGCTGATCATAGGGCGGCTTCGGCCCGCTGTAGGCCAGCGTCGTTTCACCGGAATAAGGATGCAGGCCCGCGTCCTTGCCGGCGCTGTAATCGTACCAGGAATGGGACGCGAACTCCTGGATCTGCTCGGGGTCGTTCAGATCGACCGGCTCTATGTGGCTGAGGTCGCGGTTGAGGATCACGCCCGAGGGAATCAGCAGCGAGGCGTTTTTCGCATGGCCGTCGGCGGGGAAATCGCCATAGGTCATGAAATTGCCGAGACCCTCGCCCCGCGCGAACCAGTCCTTGTAGAAGCCTGCAATGGCGAGCGTGTCGGGAATATAGACCTGCTCGACGAAGTCCTGCATCGACTTGATGATGTCGCGCACCTGCCCGAGCGTAACGATATTGACCGCGGTCGAAGCGCTTCCGTCTCCGACCGTTCCGGGCCCGGCGCTGAGCGGCGCCGCGACGCCGCCGACCAGAAAGTTGGGGTGCGGATTCTTGCCTCCGAAAATCGTGTGGATTTTCACGACCTCGCGTTGCCAGGCAAGCGCTTCGAGATAATGGGCGAGGGCCATCAGATTGGCCTCGGGCGGCAACCGGTATTCGGGATGGCCCCAGAAACCGTTGGCGAAAATGCCGAGCTGCCCGCTCTCGACGAATGTTTTCACCTTCTTTTGAACCTCGGCGAAATAGCCGGGGCTCGACTTGGCGTAAGCAGAGATCGACTGCGCCAGTTCCGACGTCGCCTTGGGATCGGCCTTGAGCGCCGAAACCACATCGACCCAGTCGAGCGCATGAAGATGGTAAAAATGCATGACATGGTCGTGCACGTATTGCGCGCCGACCATCAAATTGCGGATCAGCTGGGCGTTGGCTGGAATGTCGTAGCCGAGCGCATTTTCGACGGCGCGCACCGAGGCGAGTCCATGCACCAAGGTGCAGACGCCGCAGATGCGCTGGGCGAAAGCCCAGGCCTCGCGCGGATCGCGCCCCTTCAGGATCAGCTCGATGCCGCGCACCATGGTGCCGGACGAATAGGCCTGCTTGATCGCGCCGTCGTCGGAAACTTCGGCCTCGATCCGCAGATGCCCCTCGATCCTCGTGATGGGATCCACGACAATGCGCTTGTTCATCGAACTTTCCTCAATCTGAATGCGCCATCGGGCGCCGATCTCAAACTTCGAGATTGTCGGCGACCAGTTCCAGCAGGCTCTCGACCTTCTTGTCCCAGCTGAATTTCTTGGCGCCGAGCGTCAGGGTGATGCGGCACTGGCCGCAGGCCGTGACGAAATGCTGTGCGCCCGTGTCCTCGACCTGTTTCTTCTTCAGCTCGAAAGCCTTGAAACGCAGAGGGTCGGCGCGGACGTTGGAAACGACGCCGCCGCCGCCGCCGCAGCACCAGCCGAGCGCGCCGTGGTCCTCAAGCTCCTTGAGATCAAGGCCGAGCGCCTTCAGGATCGCGCGCGGCGCCTCGACGACGCCGCCGCGCCGCGCCAGCTGGCACGGGTCGTGGAAGGTTGTCGTTTCGCCTATCTTCTTCAACTTGATCTGGCCGCTGGCGACGACCTCGCCCAGGAATTCGGTCATGTGGATGATGCGCAGCGGAATTTTGCCGCCGTACCAACGCGCCGCCTCCCAACGCGCCGCGCCGTAGGCGTGGCCGCATTCCGGCAGGATCAACGTATGCGCGCCGATGGCGATCGCATTGTCGATCATCTTCCGCGTCATCTTTTCCTGCAGATCGAGGTCGCCATTGATATAGCCAATGTTCGAGGCCTCGAATCCTTCGCTGGAATAGGTCCAGCTCGCCCCGACCTTGTTGAGGATTTTCGCGATGTCGGTGAGCGCCTTGGTGTGTTCTGTCAATTCCGCCGGCGCGGTGGTGATGACGTAATCGGCCTTGGGAAGGTCGATGTTGACCGGCACGCCGTTTTCCTCGCCGGCCTCCTTGATGATGTCGGCGAAATCGTCCGCAGGCGTCGCCGGGCTGCCCCAGGCCTTCGCCGTCCGGTCCATCAGCTCGAGACGGTCCGGCACGAGCCCGGCCTTGTACATGCCGTGCCGCGCCTCCTTGATCAGTTCGGCGATGTCAATGCCCATCGGGCAGGCCAGCGTGCAGCGGCCACACAGGCTGCAACCGTCGTAAAGCAGCGCCTGCCACTCTTCGAGCATGTCGATGTTGACATTTGAGCCTATGCCGAACAGCCGATAGAGCGGCGCGAACGGTCCGACATGCCGGTGGTAGGCCTGCTCGAAAGGCTTCAGCTTGTTGATCGGCGTGTATTTCGGATCGCCTGTCGTCACATAGAACTGGCAGGCGTTGGCGCACATGCCGCACCGCAAGCAGGATTCCATGTGGATCGCCGCCGTCTTGGCGAAATCCTGCACGAAGGCCTGCATGGCCGCGTCGCGCCGCGCAACATCGGTTTGCGCCCCCTGGGCGTCATAGGCGACGCCGGAGGCCGTGGTCTTGGCGGTCATATCTGCGCTCCTCTGTGCCGGAATCGCATGCCAGTGGCGCCGCGCGAAAAGACGAACAGGAAGGCGTGCATCAGCTTGCCAAAGGGGAACCAGATCAAGAAGGCGCAGATGCTGAGGATGTGCAGCGCCAGCAGCGTCTCGTATCGCGCGCCGATATGGCTCGCCGCAGCGAGGCCCGTGAGGACTGGCAGGAATGTCAGAAGCCAGCTGGCGTAATCGTCAATGCGCGAGATGAGCTTCAGCACCGGACTGGTCAGGCGGTAGATCAAGGCCGCAATCAGCGAGCCCGCTGTGATCGCGCCGACCGCGAAAACAAGGCCGTTGGGCAGCGCCGGCCAATTCATGCCGAAAAGGCTTTTCAGGAACAGAATATGCGGCGCGAAGGCGAACACGCAGATCGCCAGTCCAATATGGAAGACATAGCCGTTGACGGTGGTGAACAGGCCTGACTTCAGGAAAGTCCGATGTGGCAGCATCTTGCCGAAAATCGCCTGAAGCGCCCCGAGCAGCGCAGGAGGCGCGCCCTCGCGCGGGGCTGAATTGTCGCGCCAGGCCGGCAGCGAGAGCACGCCGACCAGCCGCCACAGGACGCCGATGACGAAGATCGACATGGCGAAGGTCAGAGCCGGGCCACGTGCAAAACTGAGAAGGTCCATGGATCATTCCTCCTCGGATTTGGTCGGAGCGAGATAGGTTTTCTGATGCTGCCGCGCCGACAGCGAGGCTCCCAGGCCGAGCGCGGCGCCGGCGACGGCGGCGCCCGCAAGCATCGGTCCCATCGCGCCAAGCGGCGTCGGCAACGGCCGGTAAAAACCACCCTGATCCCAGAAGTCCGGTTCGGAGCAACCGAGGCAGCCATGGCCTGATTGAATCGGGAAGGAGGTCCCGCCATTCCATTTCAGCGTGGCGCAGGCGTTGTAGGTGACGGGCCCCTTGCAGCCGACCTTGTAGAGGCAATAGCCCTGCCGCGCGCCCTCGTCGTCGAAGCCTTCGGCGAACAGGCCTCGCTCGTAGAAGGGCCGGCGGTAGCAGCGGTCGTGGATGGTCTCGCCGAAGAAGGCCTTGGGCCGGCCGAGATGATCGAGCTCCGGAATTTTGCCGAATGAGAGCACATAGGACAGCGCGCCGGTCATGGCCTCGGGGATCGGCGGACAGCCGGAAATATTGATCAGCGGCTTGTCGCCGACCAGTTCCTTGATCGCCACTGCGCCGGTCGGGTTGGGGTTCGCTTTCGGAATGCCGCCGAAGGCCGCGCAGGAGCCGACCGCCACCACGGCGAAGGCGTCGCGCAGCGTCTCTTCCAGCATCTGCACGTTGCTGATCCCGGCGATGCACGAATAGACGCCGCCATCCTTCGTCGGAACGGCTCCGTCGACGACGACGATATATTTGCCCTTGTTGGCCTCCATCGCCTGTTGACGCGCCTTCTCGGCGGCCCCGCCGGACACCGCCATCAATGTGTGATGGTAGTCGAGCGAGATGAAATCGAAGATCAGGTTTTCAAGCGTCGGGCTGTGCGAGCGGGTGATCGATTCGGTGCAGCCGGTGCATTCCTGGAACGACAGCCAGATCACCGATTGACGCCTCGCCTTGGCGAGGCCTTCCGCCAGCGCGCCGGCGGCGGACGGCGGCAGCGCCATCAGCGAAGCGACATAGGACGAATATTTCAGGAAGGCGCGACGAGAGACGCCGCGTTGCCTAAGCATGGCGGCCAAAGTCTGGTCATTGCTCATGCGCGTCCTCCGCAAGGTCAGCATTATCTTGTCCCAGCGCCTCTTTCAGCCGTTGCGCCGCAAGCTTCGCGTCGCGCCGGTCGGAGCGCAGGATTTCTGGAATCGAGGTGATTTCCACGAGATCGACGATAATGTCCGCTGCGCCGAAATGACGGACGCGCCAGACGCCGGAAAATCCGGTTTCCCAAATTTCGGAACGCCCCGCGACATCGAAGGCGGCTTCGATTTCGCCGCGGCCGAGGCGCGCGTCGAGCGCTTCGCGCGCGCGGGGAGAAAACGGCAGCCCGCCAAGATCGATGGCGGCGGCCTCGCCCGTCGCAGAAAATGTTTCGAGCAGGCCGGCGATCTCACGCAGCACCGCCTCGACCATGCGCGGGTCGGCGACCGGCTTTTCGCGCTCGGCGCAGAGCGCGGTCATGACGACCACCTCTCGACGAGTTCACGCACTGCGGCGTGCATCTGCGGAATGGCGCCAGCCCCGGCGGCGGTCGGTTCGAGGCCCCAGTCGATGCATTGCGGTTGAACGCCGACCAACGCCCGGCGAGCCGGCTTGCCGCCCATCAGCTCGGCCGCGGCCAGTAGGTCGAACAGGGCGACCTCGTGCACGGAGTATTTCTTGCCGGAGAGCTGTGCGTCCATCGCGTCGCCTTCGAAAGTCCTGACATCGCCCGGGGCGCCGCCGAGCATGGCCGCATCGAGCACGATCAGGGCGGAGCAGGATTCGACTTCCGGCAGCAGCGACAATCCCAGCGTGCCGCCGTCGCGCACCCTGACGCCCTCGCGGTTTTCCGCCCAGAGTTCAAGCCCCGTGGCGGCGTGGACGCCCAGACCGTCGTCCTGCATCAGGGTGTTTCCCAGCCCGAGAACGAGTATCGAATGCAGCGCGTCCATCACTCACCAAATCATGCGAATGTTTAGATATGTTGACGCCTGATTGGATCGGTCCGCGTTGATCTGGATTAAGTTTCCATGACGACAAAAAAAGAGGCCGACTTGCGTCGGCCTCGATCAGGCGTTGCAGGCGCTGGCCTTGCGGGCCGCGCTGGACATCAATATTTGGCGGCCAGCGCCGGCGCGGGAACATCGAAGTGATAGGTATAACCCAGGGTCAGCTGCAGTTCTGACAGATGGATCCTGATGTTGGAGCCAGGCACGTAGCCCGGGCCGCCGATGGCGGTCGGGAGATATTCCTGTCCGCTTATGGTCGTGCGCGGCGCATAGACGACCGCGAAATCGATGCCCGAATTGCGGTTCACGTTATAGGTGAAACCGCCGCTGATATGATCGGTCACGACACCGGGAGCCAGGAGGTTGAGCATGACGTTGGCCGAGGTCACGGGCTGCGTATTGTGGGTGTAGCCCGCGCGCAATATGAGCGCGCTGCTGTAATTCCACTCAATGCCGAGCGCGATCACGTCGACATCCCGCCAGCCGAAGCCCGGCCCTTTCGCCGTGCCCAGCGAGCCGAGTCCGATCGGGTACATGCCGTCGCCGATCGAGTTCACGCCGGAATAGAAGATGTGCTTGTAATCGAGCATGACGGCGAGGGTCGGTAGAACCCTGTAGGAAAGGCCTGCGCCGATCGTCGCGGGAATGTCGAAACGGCCGTTGCCGGCGAAGAGGCCGCTGTAGTTGGCAAGCCTGGTCATCCAGATCGGCGTCGAACCGGCCGCGGCGACGGAGAACTGTTCGTTGACGTGATAGAGCGCGCCGGCGCGCACGCCGGCGCCAACGGAATAATTAGGGGAATGATCGCTGACGTTTGCGCCATTGGACGAAAGCCCGAAAGCGCTGAACGCCCCAAGGCCATAGGCCGAGAACACCTGCATCGCCAGGCTGGGCGCGATGCCGATCGAGAGATTGCCGAATCGCTGGGCGTAGCCGAGCGCAATGACGCCCTGGTTCAGATCGACGCCGGCGCGGCCGCCGCAGAACACGCCCTGTTTGGTCAGACCAAAGTTGGCGCACGCGGGGTTGGCGATATTGCCCGAAAAGGAGGTGTCCATGCCGCCATTGCCTGTCATCGACAGGCCAATGGCCTTGTCGGCGCTGAGCGGCCGGGAATAGCCGATCGAGGGAATGGCGAAGACGTCGCGGGAGCTCGTGTTGCTTCCGGGCGCCGTCAGGAACGTGCCCGAAGCTTCGTAGCCGCGCGAGGGGGCGAACAGCGAGATGTCGCCGTTCAACTGCGCCCCGACGTCGACGAGACCAGCCGGGTTATTCGCGGTGGTCAGGGCGTCGGCAGGATTCGCCATCCCGGCGCCGCCGATCGCCTGTTCGCGGGCGCTCACGCCCTCCATGAAATAGCCCTCGGTCGCCTGGGCGCCGCCTGTCGCCGCCGCGCCAAGCGCTAACGCGCAAAAGCCGACGCGTAATGAATTCTTCATTTTCGACGCCATTTTTCCCCTCCAGAAATTTCCCGTCCCACCGCTTTCCGCGATTCTCGCGACACAGGATTTTTATTGTCAACGAATCATCACATATGAATGTATTCTGGAACAGGCCTAATAACCGCGTCTCCAGCGATTTCCGATAGGTGAGCCATTCCGGCAACAGTTTGACGCCGTTTTGCCCCGGTGGCGGTTTCATGCGATGTCTTGGCGATCGCACTTCCAGCTTCTTCCGGTCGATAATGTCGCCAGCCAAAGCACCCATTGCCGATGCGCCATGGCGCCTCATCCGGCTCCATCCGGGCGACGGAGACCGCTATTGCGATCATCTCCTGCGGCTCGACGCCGAGGATCGCCGCTTTCGCTTTTTCGAGGAGCCGCCGGAATTCCTGATCGCGCTTCACGCCGGCGCCGCCGCCGGAGACGGACGCATTGTTTTCGGCTGCGAATCCCAAGGCGAAATTCGAGCCGCCGGGGAACTCGTGTCCGATCCGCAAAATCCCGCGCATGGCGAACTGGCCTTCAGCGTCGAAAAGCCATGGCGACGCCGCGGCCTCGGCGGCGCGCTGATGCGGGCGATGATCGACGCCGCCAAGGACAAGAATTTCACCTGCCTGGAACTGGAGATGCTGCCCGAGAATCTGGCGATGCAAAGTCTGGCGCGGCGCTTTTCCACCGATCTGCAACGGCGTAACGGCAATGTGATCGCGACGATCGGCGCCTGCGCCACGGCCGGCAAAAACGCGTGAGCCCAAGAAAACCGGCCTTTTCCGGCGACAATACGCATTCAATCAAACATTGTTATATTCGGTTTTGCAAAAAGCCCTTTACGCCGGTATCAATCGACCTTATTTGTCAACTAAACATTGTGCAGCGCAAAATGAGACGCCCATGGCCTTGCCGAAGTTAAAAAACATGAAAATCTCCGACGATCTCGGGGTAATGGCGGATAACGCCCAGGATGCGAGCGAATTTCTGAAAGCGTTGGCGCACGAGTCGCGGTTGTTGATCCTGTGCATTCTCGCAGAGGGCGAAAAGTCCGTCGGCGACCTCGAAACGCTGCTCGCGCAGAGGCAATCGACGGTTTCGCAGCAATTGGGCCGCCTCCGCCTGGACGGCATGGTTTCGACCCGCCGTGACGGCAAATCCATCTATTACAGCCTGGCCAACGACGACGTCCGAACGATCCTGCAAGCGCTCTATTCGGTGTTCTGCCACAAGCCGAAACGCGCGCGTCGCCCTCGCGGCAAGATTGCCTGATCGCGAAAGGCGAGCCGCGTCCCGGGAAAGCCCAATCACGCGACGTGCTTGATGATGAAGCGATAGACGCCGCCAGAAGCGGTGGAACTCCATCAATTCATTGCCCGTGGTGCGGCAGAAGGCGGCGAAGTCGGCGACCGAGCCTGGATCGGTCGCGAGAACCTCCAGCGTTCCGCCAGCCGGCACTTCCTTCAACGATTTCTTTGCGCGCAGGATCGGCAGCGGGCAGTTCAAACCTTTGGCGTCGAGCGTCTTGTCGGCCATTTCAATTCCTCTTTGCTTGGCGTTGAGCGGATCAGATGAACAGATTGATGTCGGATTTCAGCGCCTGTTCCATATAGGTTGCGGCGCCGCCCAAAGTGACGCCGTCGATCAGGTCGGCCTTGTTGTATTCGAACAGGTCGAGCGTCATCTGGCAGGCGATCATCTTGACGTCGGATTCGATCGCCGCCTCGCGCAGGTCCTCGATCGAGGCGACGCCCTTCTTCTTGATGAGGTTCTTCATCATCACCGTGGCGCCGGCGTCGACGCCGGGCAGCATGTTGACGATATTGGGCATGGCCATATGCATGCCGGCGATCGGCATCTTCATCGCCGCATTGCCCATGGCCGTCACCTGCAGGTCGAGCTTCTTCTTCAGGATTTCGAGCCCGTAGAAGGTGAAGAACAAGGTGACGTCGACGCCCATGGCGGCCGCCGTCGTCGCCAGGATCAGCGGCGGATAGGCCCAGTCCAGCGATCCCTTGGTGACGATGATGGTCATCGTCTTCTGGTTGTTGACAGTCTCGGTCATCGACCTTCCCTCATGCGAAGCGCGTTATGTCAGATTTTCCGCCGGTCGCCCGCCTCGACGGCGACCGGCTCCTGGCTCGATCAGTCGCTGGTGACGTTCTTGATCTTGCCGATGCCCAGCATGTTGAGCGCCGCCGTCTCGTAAAACGGCTCGCTTTCGCCCTTGCGCATCTTGCGGATGAAATATTTCTCGAAGCCGATCTTCGCAGCGTGAACCCATTTGCCGGAAGAGGACCAGTTGACATTGCGCGGCGGAATCTGCGGCTGGGCCACGAAGGCGATGCCGGAATCGCCGAAGTCGGCGAGACAGACGGCGTTCCAGCTGCCCTGGAACTTCGCCGGGCGGCCGCGAAGGATTTCGCCGATATTCTTCGCCGTCGCGGTGACCATGGATTCGATCATGAACCCGGTTTTCGGCACGCCGCAGGGCACAGGAGTCGGCCCCATCGGGGGTATGGCGACGCAAACGCCAACCGCAAAGATATTTTTGTATTTCGGATTCTGCTGATGCTTGTCCACGAGAACGAAACCGCGCGGATTGACCAGCCCGTCGATGCCACGCAGCGGCTTGATGCCGCGGAAGGCCGGCAGCATCATCGAATAACCGAAAGGCATCTCGTGCGTCGCCTTGACCGAACCGTCGTCCGCGATCTCTTCGACGGTCATCTTGCCGTCTTCGACCTTTTTCACTCGCGAGCTGGTCATCCACTTGATGTGCTTTTCGCGCATCTCGCTCTCGAGCAGGCCCTTGGTGTCGCCGACGCCGTCGAGGCCGAGATGGCCGACATAAGGCTCCGAAGTCACGAATGTCATCGGCACCTTGTCGCGGATCTTCCTGCGGCGCAGTTCCGTTTCGAGGATGAATGTGAACTCGTAGGCGGGGCCGTAGCAGGACGCCCCCTGCACCGCGCCGGTAATGATCGGCCCGGGATTTTTGCAGAACGCCTCGAAACCCACGCCGGCTTTTTCAGCATGGTCGATGTGGCAGATCGAACTGGTGAAGGCTTGCGGGCCGAGTCCTTCGATTTCGTCGAAAGCCAGTTCAGGACCGGTGGCGATGACCAGCTGGTCGTATTTCAGCACCGAACCGTCCTCCAGTTCGATCTGGCAGGCCTCGGGGTCAAGCTTGACGACCGGAACGGGCTTGAAATTGATGCCGCGCCTGGCGAAAGTCGGGGCCAGATCGACCTCAACCGACTCGCGTGTGCGCCATCCCACGGGTATCCAGGGATTTGAAGGCACGAAATGATAGATGGGATCGCGGGTGACGACCGTGAGATTGTCCTCCGGCCGCATGTGATCCTTCATTTCGTAGGCCATGATGACGCCGCCCAAGCCGGCGCCCATGATGACGATTTCCGCCATGTTATCCTCCCTCAAGGTTTGCGGTCGCGTCGCGCCGCATTCTTATGCTTATCATATTAGCTTATTCGTATTTATGGAATTGTCGAGCGCCAAGGCGGCGGTACCTCTTCATTCTTTCGACAAAGCGCCCGATCCGCAATGATTCCAATCAATAGCGCGCGTCGGCGGGCTTGCCGCCCTTGGGCCAGTCATTCACCTTGCCCGGAAAATCGGGGCGGGGCTGGTGCGTGAAAAACTCCGCGACGTCGAGCGCGTCCTGATCGGACAGTCCGCCCTGGTTCTGCGGGTCCTTGCGGATATGGGCGACTGGCATGTTCGCCTTGACGAAACCGGCGGCCGTGTAGGTTCGCGCCATGCCGGCGCCGATATTGTAGGAATCGTCGCCCCAGAGTGGCGGGAACATCCGCTCGCCCTTGCTGTTCTTGACGCCGTCGCCGTTTTCGCCATGGCAGAAAGCGCATTCGGCCTTGTACAGCTTCTCCCCGTGCGCCGCATCGGGCTTGAGCGCCATGTCGATCTTGACGGTTCCGCGACCTGCGATCTTGCCTTCCGGCTGCGCGTCCGCCTTCAACCACTCCATGTACGCGACCATCGCCTGCATTTCTTTCGAATCCTTCGGCAGGAGCGCGCCATTCATCGAACGGTCGAAGCATCCGCTGAGACGATCCTCGATCGTGATGACCCGCCCGGCTCGCGGGTTCTTGGCCGGAAACTGCGGCGTCAGGCCCCAGAGCGGCGACGCCTTGGCCACAGTGCCGGCGTTGAGATGACATGACGAGCAGTTCAGGACGTCGCCGACGTAATTGGGCAGCAGTTTCTTGGTGTCGATCATCAGCCGCAGTCCATAAATCAGGCGATCCGAATCGGGCTCGAGAAGCAGATCGGCGAAACGAGGCGTCAGCCTGGTTTTCGGCGTCGGCGGCGCGAGCGCCAGCTCCTCGCGCATAGCCCGCACCTGGGTCTCGGTCACCGCGACGGCGTTATTGCCCCAGGACTGGCGCGCGAAGGTGAGGATTTCCGCAATTTCGTCGTCGCCGAGCGCGGCGTAGCCGGGCATGCTGAGCTGATGCGGCGCGCCGGCGGTTTCGGCCGCCGTCCAGCCGGCCAGCGCGACGTGAATCACCGAAGTCGGATCGTTGGACAGCACCGAGGGATTGCGCGCCAGGGCCGGGAACACGCGCTCCGCGCCAAGTCCGTCGGGGCGATGGCAGGAGGCGCAATATTGCGCGTAGCCGAGGCCGCCGCGCGTGCCGTAAAGCGCCTTGTCCGAGACAGCGACGGGCGCCGGCGGCGCCGCGGCGCCCGTCGGCGCGAGCGAGGTCAGGTAATGCGCCGTCGCCTGCAAATCCTCATCGGTGAAATGCTGCGTGCTGTAGTGGATCACCTCGGTCATCGGCCCGAACGCCATGCCATTGGCGTTGGCGCCGGTTTTCAGCAATTGCGTGAGGTCGCTCTCGGACGACAGGTTGCGCAGGCCGATCGACCGCCAGGGCGACAGCGTCGAACCGGCAAGATAGGTCTTGCCGTCGTCGCTCATCGCCTTTTCCTGCATGCCCAGGCCGCGCGGCGTATGGCAGGTCCCGCAATGGCCGAGCGCTTCGACGATATAGGCGCCCCGGTTCCATTGCGCGTCTTTCGACGCATCGGGGACGAAGACGTGCTTGTCGAGGAAAGCGAAATTCCAGACCGCCATTCCCAGCCGGATCGAGAAGGGAAAGCGCATTTCGCTTTGCTTGTTCGCCTGCTCGACCGGAGCGACGGCCTTCGTCACATAGGCGTAGAGCGCATGCACGTCCTCGTCCGTCGTTTTGGCGAAGGAGGGATAGGGCATCGCCGGATAGAGATTGTGGCCGTCGGCGGCGACGCCGCGGCGCAGGGCGCGGTCGAACTGCTCCAGCGTATAGCCGCCAATGCCTGTCTTCGCGTCGGGCGTGATATTGGTGGAGTAGATCACGCCGGTCGGCGTCTTGAAGGCGAGGCCGCCGGCCATGAACTTTCCGCCTTCGGCGGTGTGGCAGGCGCCGCAATCGCCGAGATGCGCCAGGTATTCGCCGCGCTTGACCAAGGCGTCGTCATCCGACGCCGCAAAAGCCGGCGCGCAATTCGCAAAAACAAGGGTGGCAAGGACACAAGCCGCCGCGCTTGCGGAAAATCCGCCGAATTTCATACGTGCCTCCCAAAACATTTTCGCGCGTCTTGCCGACGCGTCGATCTTTATTCCGTCATCGTTTCGCGCCGCTCCGCCCACGCGAACAGGCCGAGGGCGAACAGTCCGACGCCCGCGAACCAGACGAGGTCTGGAACCCCGGTCAATTCTGGCAGGCGGATTTTTCCGAAAGCCCAGACATTGAGGACATGCGCCTTGATCCAGGCATAGCTGATGGCATAGAGGATCGCCCCGGCGAGCATGCCGACGACCCCCGCCAGCGCATGCAGACTCCCCGTGGAGACAGCTGCAAGGCCCGTGCCGGGGCAATAGCCGTAAAAGACCATTCCAAAGCCAAGCAAAGCCGCGCCAAGCGCCACGCCGAGCAGATTGGCGTCCTTGATGACATATTGCGCGTCGCCCGATTGCGTCAGGCCCCAGACGCCAAGGCCGCCCACCAGCATGGCGGGCAGCATAACCTTCACCATCGTGAAGTCGCGCAAGCAGAACTGACGCTCGATGACATTGCAGTCGGTGACGCGGCCGCGATGCAGAAGCAAGCCGAACAGGAATCCAATCGCAAGAGGCAGGATCGCGCTCATTTGCCGCCTCCGGCGCCGAAGACGAGGCGCGAGCCGATCAGGGCGCAAGCAAAAAGCACGACAAGAAAGATCCAGCTCGACAGCGCCAGCTGCAAGGTCCCGGATATGCCGTGGCCGCTCGTGCAGCCGCCCGCCATGCGCGCGCCGAACATCATCACGGCGCCGCTGAAGAATGCGGCGACGAATTGTCTTGCGACGGAGGAGCCAAAGCGCGCGCGCCAGAAGTCCGGCACGGCCTCGACGCGAAAGGTTCCAGTCGCCAGCGCCGAAGCGAAGGCGCCGGCCATCAGGCCGGCCAGAAACAGCACGCCGTAATCCCAGGCGAAAGGCATGGGGCTCCAGTAAGGATTTTGCGCGACGGTCTCGGCGCCCAACAGCAGGCTGGCGATGGGCTCGGCAGTTCGCGACAGCGCCGTGGTCACGCCGAGCGGCTCCTTCGCCAGTCCGAATGCCGCCCAGCTCAAGACGCCGATGCCGGCGCCGACGAGATAGGGGGAAGCGTCGACCTTTCGCCTGGCGCGGGCGCTCAACACTGGAGCCGACGCCAAGGTTCTTCCCATTGTCGCGCGCCAGTGGGTCGGCATGTCATTCGCCCCTGAAGGCCTTGAAGCCATAGCTTTCGAACACTTTGAGACCGTCCGGCGAGCGAATGTAGTCGATCCACAACCGCGCCGCTTCAGGATGCGGCGCGCCTTTGACCACGGCGCCGGCATAGATGGCCGTGCTGTTCTGGGCCTCCGGAATTTCCACGTGGGCGATCGGGTTCCCCGCCTTTTCCTGGAACATGGCCTCGGACTGCCAGGTGACCCCGGCCTGGGCGCGGCCCTGCATCAGATAGAGCGGCGACTGCCGGTGATGGATATGGGTCAGCGTGGCGCTGCCGTCGGCGACCTTGGTCTCGTAGACCGCCTTGACGAGATCGTCGCCGCCCGCCTTGGCGAGCGAGGCCTTGATCTGCCGGCCGATGCCCTCATAGGCGGGATTGGGCATGACGAGCTTTATGCCGGGCTTGCCGAGATCGGCCAGCGACGCCACATGCGCCGGATTGTCCTTCGGCAGCATGATAGTCAGGGTATTGGTGACATAGGGAACGGCCGGCGCCTCGAGCATGCCGTCGGCGACATATTGCTTCACCTTCATGTAGCCGGCAAAATAGGCGTCGGGCTTCACCGTCCAGGTCATGTTGCCGACGGTGATGGTTCCGCCGGCCTGAATCTGCTTGACCAGCAAGCCGGGCGGTATCGTTTCCCAATAGATGCGTCCCTTATAATCGGGATGCAGCTTTTCAAAGCCTTCGACCAGTTGCGCCATGGCGAAGAAATAATTGCCGCCGACAAACAACGACAGCTTCGGGTCAATCGGATTGCCGTGGAAGTCGGCGAGATTGTCGGCGTCCGGCTCGGTGAAATCGAGGCCCCGTTGCGCGGGGTCGATATCGTTGTTGGCGCCCTTCTGCCACGGCGGCGAAAATCCATAGGTCTTCGCCGCGTCGTCCGCCCGCGCCGCGGCGCCGCCCAGACAAAGGGCCGCGACCGCGGCCAGAGCCGCATTTGAAAGGAAACGAAGCATCGCAAGCCTCACTCAGCGAACGTAGGAGAATCCGGCCGCCGCAAGCTCCGGCAGCGTCGCGACGAGGCCGGGCGTCAGCACGACGCCGGGAACGATATGATTGGTCAGTTCCGCCGCCAACGCGTCATGAGAAAGCTTGTCGGGATTGACGCCCGCCTTGATCAGCTTTTCGCTGACTTCCCACATCGTGTTGTGACAACCGAGGAAGACCACGCCACGCCGCTGCAGTGCGGGAATAGACAGATTGTGGCCGGAGTAGACGCCATCGGCGTTCTGCAAATCCTTGGCGTCGACGGAAGCGCCGGGCTGCTCGACGATCAGCGTGTTGGTCGCAAACTTGTCGCCGGCAAGCTTGGCCAGCTGATACTTCTCCCACATCGCCTGGTCGAGCAAGGCGAGATGGGCGGGGCCGTGGGTCGCGGAGACGACGAGAAAATTCGCATGCTTGTAGCCGAAGACCTGGGCGTTGAGCGAGTTGCGCATGCCATTGATCCAGGGACCGGCGATGTCGGTATTGTCCCAGGCCTGCTTTGGGCCGCCCTTGTACGCCAGGACTTCCGCCAGCGCCTCGTGATCCCACATGTCCTTGTTGTCGAGGATCATCGGCACGGTCTTGAAGTCGCGGCGGCGCGGCGCCTTTTCAAGCCGTGCGGCCAGCGCAGCCAGGGTGTCGGCTCCCGCGGGAAGGATCATCGGAGCCGCAGCTTCGGCCTTCGCGCTGTCTGCGCCGGCCAGCCCGGCGGCGAGCCCCAGCCCCATCGCCAGAAGGGCGTCGCGGCGCCCCATCCCCGAAGTGTGCATGCCATTCCCCCTGATTGACTTTTATGATCCGGCAGACGCTTTTTGTATCCGCGACAACCCGTCACATTCACATCATTGCATTTGCATATATACTGTCAAGATACTATTTTTTCAGGCTTTTCTGCACTACAGCACAGCTCCGCCCGCCGCGCCGCGACGGGCGCGGCTCCGGGTTGCGTCAGCTGCGTCAGGAGAGCCTTCACATGCTCAGCTTGATCAGCGCCAAGACAAGCAGGCTGATGAAGGCCGAGGCGAAAAGGCCCAGAGCCAAGGGGCGGACCCCCGCCGAAAATACGTGACGAAGGTTGGTGTGCAGACCCATCGCCGCCATGGCCATCGACAAGAGAAACGTCGTCGCCGCGCGCACCGGGCTGGAGACGGCAGCAGGTATTGCGAAAACGCTGTTGAGGCCGGCCATGGCGAGAAAGCCGATCAGGAACCAGGGAAACGGCGGCTTTCCTCGCACGCCGTCGCCGGCGAAGCCGAAGCGCACGCTCAATTCGCCGAGCACGATGATCACCGGCGCCATCATGGCGACGCGCGTCAGTTTTGCGATCGTGCCGACATAGAGAGATTTGTGGCCGCCTTGTGCGGAAGCGAAAACCGCCTGCGCAACTTCGTGCACCGAGGCGCCGGCCCACAGGCCGTAGGACGCATCCGACAAGTGCAGCACGCCCTGCAAGGACGGATAAAGAAACATGGCGATGGTGCCGAACAAGGTCACGCCGGCGACGGCGTAAGCGGCGTCGTCATCTTCGCCGCCGGTCGCGGCCTTGGCGGCAAGAATTGCCGATGCGCCGCAGATCGAGGTGCCGACGCCAATCAACAGGGCAAGACCTCTTTGAACGCCCAGCAAACGTCCCATCGCCATGGTCGCGCCCAAGGTGGCGAGGAGACCCGTCGCAATGATGGCGAGACCGCCGAAACCGACTTCAGCCGCCTGCTGTGCGGTGATCTGCAGTCCGATCAGGATGATCGACAGCCGCAGTATCCGGCGCAGCGAGAAATTCACGCCCTCTCCGGTCCCCGGGATTTTTCCGACCGAATTATGGATCACCGCGCCGATCAAAATCGCGAGGATCATCGGACTTAGCTTGTCCACGCCTGGGATCAGCCGGAGACCGTATGCCAGGACAGCAATGCCGGCCGTAAGCGCGAGGCCCGGAGCAAGAGCGACGAGGAAATTCTTGTGGCGCCGCAATCGCGGCGTTTGCGCTGGTCATTTGGCAACCTTGTTGTGGAATTCACATCATCGAATATCTGGTTTTGTCGATCCAGCGCATAATTCTTGTTGGAACGATCGACTTATTCGATCATTCCCCCGTCGGACGCCGCGCGGCTTGACGCCCATTGGGTCATCATTCCCCCCCATTCCCGGGCGGTTGGGGCGTCAATCTCGAGAATTGTGAAGCGGCTGCCTTCGCGAATTGTCAGGCGCAGCAAGTTCATCCCTCCATCGTAGGCGACTTCGTCGAGCCTGATCCGCCGCCCGTAGGGAGCGGCGATCTCGCCCAGATGGCTTTTCGGCGTCGCGCTCATCGCCGCGGGCTTTCGGCGTTATAGAAGGCGATTTCGAGCTGCTGCTCCCATTTTCGCGGCGTGTCGGGAAATTCCGGCTTGATGTCCATATAGAGATGGATTTCACCATCACGCGCCGCCTGGACGACCAGTTGCTCGAGCCCGACAAAGCTCTGGACTTCCGGATGGGAGATGATCAATTCGCTGATCCGCGCCATTTTTGGTTCCTGTCTATGAATTGATGACATTGTGGTATCGGATGCGGCAGAGCAGGCGCGCCGCGCCGGCGCCGTCCGCAAATCTCGTGCGGTCGTGCAGGACATTGTTGCAGAGCACGCCCTCGCCCGCCTCCATTCTGACACGCCGCGCCAAAGACTCCCCTTCGATCAGCGCCAGCAGCATTTCCGCCGCCCGACGCGTCGGTTCGTCGCGCCATTCGACAAATTTTTTCCGCGCCGTGTAGCGCATCGCCAATCGCCCCTGCGCGTCGACAAAAAAAACCGGCCCTTCATTTCTTGCGCGAAAGCGTCCCGCGTCGTCGGTGGTTTCTGGAATCGTCATGGCCCGACTGTGCATGAGAAGGCGCAGCGCCGCCTCGTCCTCGTCGCGCAGCCGGATATAGGCCAGCTCGAAATCGAGCAGGCGATTCTCGCCGCCTTCCACCGCCGCCCTCGCGCAATGCAGCGTCATGGCCCGCACGGCGTTCTCCGGCCCGTGATAATTATAGTAGCCATCGGTATGCCAGCTGATCGGCTTGTCCGTATAAGGGATGTAGAAGCCCCTGCCGCCGCCGCGCGCGTTCTCGATTCGCACCACGCCGTTGCAATTGGCCGAGCGGTGGTCTTCCACCGCGCGCAAACCGAATTGCGACGCGAAAGCGAGCAGGCAGGCGTCGAGCGCCTGCTCGTCGGAAGGCGGCGCGCTCCAGCGGTAGAGCGCCATGTTGGAGCAGGCTATCTGCGCCCGGAGCGAATCAGTTTCGACTTTTGTCAGGGAGCAGGGGTCGTCGATCTCGGTCGGCGCGACATTTTGCATTCGCTCGAGCCGCGCCAGCTTTTCGCGCCGCCAGGAACGATAGGCGGCCGCATCTCCCAAAGAGAGAACCGCGCCCGGCGCCCAGGCCGTGACTGGGGCGGCGTCGCCCATCCCTGCGTACCCAATTGTTTGCACAGCTTTTTCTCGCTTTCATTCGGAAAAGTGAATTTTTCCGGATTTGATCTATTCTCATATTCGCATTTCCTGTTATTATCGCAAGATCAAACAAAAAGGATGCGATCCGAATCCGACCGGAAGGGGATGACGGATCGCCGCGCAGGGATTGATCTCTCGTTTCCGGGAGGTTGGAAATGCAAAGAGCAGCGCCACGGATCGATGGCGCGCGCCAAGGGAGATTGACGATGTCGCAGGACAATTCCAATCGCGTGGAAGACAAGGGCCAGGTGGCCGCTCAACATCCGACGCCCATGCTTGACCAGCTCGAAGTCGGGTCCGTGGCCAAGCTTTGTCACCGGCCTGAAGCGGCTGCGCGACAATCAGGATGCGCGCTATGCGCCGATGATGAACGACCTGCTCGGCCAGCTCGAGCATTCCTACGAAAACCGCCTCGGCTACTGGAAGGGCGGCACGGTTTCGGTCTTCGGCTACGGCGGCGGCGTCATCCCGCGCTTTTCCGAAGTGGCCGACAAATTCCCGGCTTCGAAGGAATTCCACACCCTGCGCATCCAGCCGCCGGCCGGCTTGCATTACGACACCGCCATCCTGCGCAAGCTCTGCGACGTCTGGGAGAAGCACGGCTCGGGCCTGATCGCTTTCCACGGCCAGAGCGGCGACATCATGTTCCAGGGCTGCTCGAGCGAAAACGTGCAGCCGGCCTTCGACGAACTCAACGAAGTGGGCTTCGATCTCGGCGGCGCCGGCCCGGCGCTGCGCACCTCGATGAGCTGCGTCGGCCATGCGCGCTGCGAGATGTCCTGCTACGACGAGGTCAAGGCGCACCGTTCGGTGATCAACGAATTTCTGGACGAAATGCATCGTCCCGCCCTGCCCTACAAGTTCAAGTTCAAGTTCTCCGGCTGCGGCAATGATTGCGTCAACGCCATCCATCGCGCCGATTTCGCGGTGATCGGCACCTGGCGCGACGACATGAAGGTCAACCAGGACGAGGTGAAGGCCTATGTCGGCCGCGTCGGCCGAAAATATGCGATCGACCAGGTCATCACGCGCTGCCCGACCCGCGCGCTGAGCCTCAACGACGACGACACGCTCGATGTCGACAACAAGTCCTGCGTGCGCTGCATGCATTGCCTGAACGTGATGACCAAGGCGCTGTCGCCCGGCGACGACCGCGGCGCCTCAATTCTGATCGGAGGCAAGCGCGCGCTGAAGGTCGGCGACATGATGGGCGTGATGATGGTTCCCTTCATCAAGCTCGATACGGACGAGGACTTCGAGAAGCTGGTCGCCTTCGCGCGCAAACTGCTTGAGTTCTTCGCCGACAACGCGCTGGAGCACGAGCGCATCGGCGAGACCATCGACCGCATCGGCCTTCCCGCCTTCCTCGAAGCTGTCGAGATCGAGCCCGATCCCAACATGGTCAATCACCCGCGCACCTCCTGCTATGTCCGCACCGACGACTTCACTGACGAAGCGGACAAATATTTCGAACGCAAGGCGCGCGAAGCCGGACTCGACGTCGCGGCCGACTGACAGGCGTCAAAAAGGGTCCCGCAAGAAAAGCAGGGCCTCAAAAATTTTGCAGGGAGAGACATAGATGAACACCGCCGTCGCCATGCGTCGTCCCGATGAGATCGGCGTTCCCGATCCGTTGCCGCTCATGCATCCCTTGATGGTCAAGAACTACGGCGCCTGGGCCTGGCATGACCGCCCGCGTCCCGGCGTGTTGCACCACGTCGCAAAGAGCGGCGACGAAATCTGGACCGTGCGCGCCGGCACGCAGCGACAGATGGATGTTTTCACCATCCGCAACGCTCTGCGACATCGCCGACAAATTCGCCGAAGGGCATGTCCGCTTCACCACCCGCTCCAACATCGAGTTCATGATCGCCGACCAGGCCAAGGTCACGCCGCTGATCGAAGAGCTCGGCCGGCACGGCTTCCCGGTCGGGGGCACCGGCAATTCGGTGTCGATGATCTCGCACACCCAGGGCTGGCTGCACTGCGACATTCCCGGCACCGACGCCTCCGGCGTGGTGAAGAGCCTGATGGACATGATGCACCAGGAATTCATCAAGGAGGAAATGCCCAACCGCGTGCGCATCACGACCTCTTGCTGCCAGATCAATTGCGGCGGCCAGGGCGACATATCGATCAATGTGCAATACACCAAGCCGCCGAAGATCAATCATGATCTCGTCTCCAAGGTCTGCGAGCGGCCCGCCGTCGTCGCGCGCTGCCCGGTCGCCGCGATCCGTCCGGCCATGGTCGACGGCAAGCCGTCGCTCGAAGTGGACGAACAGAAATGCGTCTGCTGCGGCGCCTGCTATCCGCCCTGCCCGCCGATGCAGATCAATGGCGCCGAATTCGACCAAGATCGCCGTCTGGGTCGGCGGCAAGCATTCCAACGCCCGCTCCAAGCCGACCTTCCACAAGCTGGTCGTCGCCAACCTGCCCAACAATGCGCCGCGCTGGCCGGAGGTCGAAGAGGTCGTGAAAAAAATCCTCTACGCCTACAAGGACAACGGCAGGGACTACGAGCGCATGGGCGAATGGATCGATCGCATCGGCTGGCCGCGTTTTTTCGAGCTGACCGGCTTCGCCTTCACCAAGCACCATCTCGACACGTGGTCGGGCGCCCGCAAGACGATGAACATGTCGGCGCACGTCCACTTCTGATTCTCAGCGAAAACCAGCATCAAGTGAGGTCGCCTTGCGCTTCGCAATCCAAGTCAATGAAGGCCCCTATACGCATCAGGCGTCGGATACGGCCTATCAATTCGCCAAGGCCGCGCTGGCCAAGGGACACGAGATCTTTCGCGTGTTCTTCTACCACGACGGCGTCAACAACGGCACGCGCTACACAGTTCCGCCGCAGGACGACCGCAACCTCCAGAAGTTGTGGAGCGAACTTGCCGAAGCCCACAAGCTCGATCTCGTCGTCTGCATCGCCGCGGCACAGCGGCGCGGCATTCTCGACGCCAACGAGGCGAAGCGGCAGGGCAAGGACGGCGACAATATCGCGCCGGGCTTTCGCATTTCCGGCCTCGGTCAATTGATCGAGGCAGGCATAGAGGCTGACCGCATGGTCGTGTTCGGCGATTGAGGAGAGACATATGTCGGACGATCAAGTGCGCAAGAAATTTCTCTACATCAATCGCAAGGCGCCATTCGGCACGATCTATGCGCTGGAGTCGCTCGAAGTCGTGCTGATCGGCGCGGCCTTCGAACAGGATGTAAGCCTCGCCTTCATCGACGACGGCGTGTTCCAGTTGATGAACAATCAGGATGCGGCCGCCGCGGGCATGAAAAGCTTTTCCAAGATCTATCGCGCCCTCGGCGACTACGAGGTGCGCAAGCTCTACGTCGAAAAGGAATCGCTGGAGCTGCGGGGCCTGACGCTCGCCGATCTCATGCCCGTGACCTACGAGGACGAGGATGACGATTACGCCGTAAAGCCCTCGATCATTCTCGTGGACAGGTCGGAAATGACCGGACTGATCGCCGGCCAGGATGTGGTTCTCAGCTTTTGAGGCTTAATTGATGTCAACTTTGCACACGGTCAACAAATCGCCTTACGAGCGCAATTCGCTGAAGAGCTGCCTCGATCATCTCAGCGCCGGCGATCGAGTCCTGCTGATCGAGGATGGCGTGCTGGCGGCGCGCAAGGGCGGCGCCTTCGCCCAGGCCTTGCATGACGCCAAGGGCTCCTGCGCCGTCTATGCCCTCGGCCCTGACCTTTCCGCGAGAGGCATTTGCGCGAGTGATCTCGTCGAGGGACTCCAAACCGTCGATTATGCCGGTTTTGTCGATCTCGCCGCCGATGCCACGCGCGTCTGCGCCTGGCTCTAATTCAATTCAACATTCCGGGAGAAAATGATGTCTGGTTATCAAGTGAATGGTTCAACGGTCGAACATGACGAAGAAGGCTATCTCACCGACATCGGTCAGTGGAACAAGGATATCGCCGAGGTGATCGCCAAGGCCGAGCAGATCGACATGACCGACGAGCATTGGGTCGTCGTGAACTTCCTGCGTGACTATTACGAGGAATACCAGATCGCTCCGGCCGTTCGCATCCTCGTGAAGGAAATGACCAAGAAATACGGCAAGGAAAAGGGCGACCAGAAGGCGCTCTACGCTCTGTTCCCGTATGGGCCGGCCAAGCAGGCCTGCAAGATCGCCGGCCTGCCCAAGCCGACCGGCTGCGTCTAAAAAGGCAACGCGATCCGAAGGACCGAAAGAGTCCGCGGATCCGGGAGGACATCATGCTGACGAACATATATCGCGACGGCGTTTTACGCGGCGTCGCTGCTGCTGGCTGTCGCCCTCATTCGGCGCATCTGGCTTTATGCAGCGACGCCCGCTCCGCTCAAAATACCGACCGACGCCCGCGCCGAAAACCAAGGGCGGCGTGGCGTTGCGGATGTTGCGCGAAGTCACGCTGTTCGAAAGCCTTTTCAAGGCGAACAAATGGATCTGGCTGTTCGGCTGGATCTTTCATGTCTCGCTGGCGGTCGTCCTCCTGCGCCATCTGCGCTATTTCCTCCAGCCCGTTCCCGAACTCATCGTCCTGATCCAGCCCTTCGGCGTCATCGCCGCCTTCGCCATGGTCGCCGGCCTCGCCGGTCTCTGGGCGCGCCGCATTGTCGTCGAGCGCATCCGCTACATCAGCGGCCCCTCCGACCATCTCATGCTGGCGCTCATCATGGGCATCGGCTGCAGCGGCCTCGCGCATGAAATATCTTGCTCGCACCGACATCGTCGCCGTGAAGCAATTCTTCCTCGGCCTCATCGCCTTCGACTGGCGGCCGCTGCCGGGCGATCCGGCCCTGCTCGTCCATCTGACGCTGGTGCTGTCCCTGATGGTGGTCTTTCCCTTTTCGAAACTGCTGCATGCGCCGGGCGTGTTCTTCAGCCCCTCCCGCAACCAGGCCGACGATAGCCGCGAGCGCCGCCACGCGACGTCCGCGCGGCTTGAATCGACGCCGCGACGCGCTGCGAAGGTTGTCTGAAATGGCCGAGGCAAAGAGCGATTTCAATCCGAAGGAAAAGGTCGACGGCGATCCGATCGAATTGCCGCGCCTCGCCTGCGGCGCGATGGCGGAGTCCAAGCCCTTCCCAGCTGGCCCGAACCATATGGAGCCCCTCGGATTTCCGGGCGAGCTGGTCGAGGACTGGCACGACAAGGCCATCGCGCGCCTTGGCGAACTCGTCGACAATTCCCGCGCGCTGCGCGTCTATCTCGATTCCTGCGTCAAATGCGGCGCCTGCACCGACAAGTGCCACTACTTTCTCGGCACGGGCGACCCGAAGAACATGCCGGTCGCGCGGCAGGATCTGCTGCGAAAAGTCTATCGCCGCCACTTCACCCTCGCCGGAAAATATTTCCCCTCGCTGGTCGGCGCCGAGGACCTCACCAAGGACGTGCTGGCGGACTGGTACAGCTATTTCCATCAATGTTCGGAATGCCGTCGCTGCTCGGTCTTCTGCCCCTATGGCATCGACACCGCCGAGATCACCATGGCCGGCCGCGACATCATGGACACGATCGGCATCGGCCAGAAATACTCGACCGAGATCATCGGCAAGGTTTTCAGCGTCGGCAACAATCTCGGCCTGCCCGCCAAGGCTCTGCGCAACACGCTCGAAGGGCTCGAGGAAGACATCGAGGAGGAGACCGGCGTCAAGGTCCGGCTGCCGCTGGACGAGAAAGGCGCGGACATCCTGCTGGTCACGCCGAGCGCCGACTTCTTCGCCTCGCCCCACATGGAGGGCCTGATCGGCTACGCCAAGGTTTTCCACGAGGCCGGCGTGTCCTGGACGCTTTCCACCCATGCGGCGGAGGCGGCGAATTTCGGCATGTTCATCGGCTCGACGGAGACGATGCAGAAGATCGCGCTGCGCATTCGCGACGCGGCCCTCGATCTCGGCGTCAAGCGGATCATCTTCGGCGAATGCGGCCATGCCTGGCGCGTGGCTTATTCCTTCCTGGACACGCTCGCCGGACCGTTCGATTTCCTCGACAAGACCTATCCGATTCCCCAACACATCATCGAATTCACCCATGACCTGATCCAGACGGGCAAGCTGAAATTCGACAAGTCCAGAGAATGATGAATTCCGCCTGACCTTCCATGATTCCTGCAACGTCGCGCGCGGCGCCGGCATGGGCGGCAAAGTGGGCGGCCAGTTCGAACTGCCGCGCGCCGTGCTGCGGGCCGTCTGCAATCATTATTTCGACATGGCGCCGGAAACGATCCGCGAGCAGACCTTCTGCTGCGGCGGCGGCGGCGGCCTGCTCAGCGACGAAATCATGGACGTCCGCACCAAGGGCGCCCTGCCGCGCATGCGCGCGCTCAAGGACGTCGCAGAGGAAAACGGCGTCACGCACATGGCCGCGATCTGCGCCATCTGCAAGGCGCAATTCTCGAAAGTGCTGCCGCAATACGGCTTCGATCGCGAAGCCATCGTCAGCGTGCATCAGATGGTGTCGAACGCGATCATCCTGACGGGATCCACACAGGCTGAAGAGAATGAGCGGCGCGATCTTGTCGCCTCGGAAATCAAGGAGAATACGCCATGAATGAAGCGGCTCCGACCAAGGGTCTGACCTTCCGTCGATTCAAAAACGGCCAATCGATGTGGGATGAGCAGGACCTGACAAAAAAGATATTCCAGCAGGACAAGAGCTACAAATGCCCGACCTATGTCCATCGCGCGCCGCCGTGCCAGGGCGGCTGCCCGTCAGGCCATGACATTCGCGGCTGGCTTTCGATCGCGCGCGGCATGGACAAGCCGCCGGTCGCGGGGACGCCATGGCAGGAATATGCTTTCACACGCATGATGGAAGCCAACCCCTTCCCGGCGTCGATGGGCCGCGTCTGCCCCGCGCCTTGCGAGGACGGCTGCAATCGCAACGAAGTTGACGATTTCGTCGGCATCAACGGCGTCGAGCAATATGTCGGCGACTGGGCGATCGAGCACAAGCTGGCGGCGCCCACCCCGCCCGCCTTGACGGGCAAGACGGTCGCGGTGATCGGCGGCGGCCCCGGCGGCTTGTCCGCCGCCTACTTCCTTCGCCAGAAGGGGCACGCAGTCACCATCTTCGAGGCGCACGAGCATCTCGGCGGCATGATGCGTTTCGGCATTCCCGGCTACCGCACGCCGCGCGATATGCTCGACGCCGAAATCTCCCGCATCGCCTCGCTCGACGGCGTCGAGGTCAGGACCGGCGTTCGCGTCGGCCGGGACATCTCGATGGACGAGCTCGACAAGACCTTTGATGCGGTGTTCTGGGCGATTGGCGCCCAAAAAGGGCGCCCCCTGCCCGTCCCGGGCGCCGACGCCGTCAATTGCATCACCGGCGTCGAATTCCTCGACACTTTTAACCGCGGCTGGCTGTTTTCGACCGCAAAAAAAATCGTCGTGGTCGGCGGCGGCGACACGTCAATCGACGTCGCCTCGGTGGCGCGCCGCCTGGGCCATATCGGCCAGGCGCACAAGCACGACGCGCCCTCGGCCTCGCCCGGCGAATTCGGCTACGCCGCGCATGACGTCGCCGGCGCGCTGGAGCGTGAAGGCGTCTCCGCGGTCCTGACCACCCTGTTCCCTGTCGAAAAGATGACGGCTGCAGAGCGCGAGCGCGAAGACGCCAAACGCGAGGGCATCGACATCAAGGGCTCGGTCATGCCGCTCGAAGTGGTCAAGGACGACGACGGCAAGGCGGTGGGATTGCGCATGTGCGAATGCACGATGAAAGGCGCGGTTCCGATCCCGGTCGAAGGCACGGAATTCATGCTCGAATGCGACATGATCATTTCGGCCATCGGCCAGATGGCCGACCTCTCGGACGGGCTGGAAAAACTCGACAGCGGGCGCGGAAGCATCGCGGTTGACGGCGTCTACAAGGTGCGGGGACAACAGAAGCATTTCGCGGGCGGCGACGTGATCCGTCCGCATCTGCTGACCACCGCCATCGGCCACGGCCGCATCGCCTCGGAGACCATCGACCATTTCCTGCATGGAGAGATGGAGGACAAGCGACCGAAGATCGATGTCCATCAGTTCAACCTGCTCGAGGAGTTGCAGACCCGTCATCTCGAGCCCTCGCCTTACGGGCATCTGCAAGTTCGCGGCACGGACCAGGCGAAATTCGCTGTTCATAATTACGAGGATCGCGGCGCGACGCAGATCGTTCCGCACACGCAGCTCTACAAGGGGCATTTCAGCTATGTCGCCCGCTCGACCCGCGACGAGCGCCATGTCGACGCCGAACATGTGCTTGGCGATTTCGCCGAGCGCATCATCGGCTTGACGGAAGCGCAGGCGCAGGCCGAAGGCAAGCGCTGCATGTCCTGCGGCATGTGCTTCGAATGCGACAATTGCGTGATCTACTGCCCGCAGACTGCCGTGTCCCGCGTGGCCAAAAAGGAGCGCGCCGTCGGGCGCTACGTCGAGACCGACTACACGAAATGCATCGGCTGCCACATTTGCGCGGATGTCTGCCCGACCGGCTACATCCAGATGGGCCTCGGGGAGTAGCATGCGCGCCTTGGCGAAATTCTTCGCGGCTGCGGCGTTGCTGACGGCCTCCGCGGCCGGCGCCGAGGAAAGCTCCGGGCGCACGCCCGAGCCGCATCCCGCAAGGGGCAAGGGCGAGCATTGCGTCGCCGACACCGCCTTCATGCGTCGCAACCATATGCTGATGATGTTCGACCACCGCAAGGAGGCGGTGCACGAGGGCGTGCGAACGCCGCAATACAGCCTGGCGGGCTGCATCTCATGCCATGCCGTGAAAGGCGAGGACGGCCAGCCGGTCTCCTACGCCAGCCCGAAGCATTTCTGCCGGTCCTGCCACGATTACGAGGCCGTCAGGGTCGATTGCTTCGAATGCCACGCCTCGCGTCCGGAGGCCCCTGAAAAAGCCGCAGACGCCGGCGCGCTCGATCCACCGAAAGACGAGGACGCGGCCCGGCTTTCAGCCTTTTTGCGGGAGACGAAACAATGAGCGGAGGCTGCGGCAAGGGCGAAGCGTGCTGCAAGGGCCAGACCGACGCGAGGGATGGCGGCCTCGAACGGCGCGCTTTTCTGAAAGGCGCAGGCGGCTTTGTCGCGACGTCGCTCGGCGCGGGCGTCACGCTCTACGCTTTCGGCGGCGGCGAGGCCAGCGCTCGCGCGCCCGGCGAGCCGGCCTCGGCTCGAGTGCGCTGGGGGATGATCATCGACCTCAACAAATGCAAGCCGGGATGCAACGCCTGCGTCACCGCCTGCAACAAGGAAAACGGCCTCAAGAGCACGGGAAGGCCGGAAATCGACGCGCAATGGATTCGCAAGGTCACGCTGCGAGACCCGAAGACCGACATCGTCCGCTCGGCGCCGATGATGTGCCAGCATTGCGAAAATCCCCCTTGCGTCGATGTCTGCCCGACCGGCGCGTCGTTCAAGCGCGATGACGGCATCGTGCTGGTCGACAAGCATAATTGCATTGGCTGCCGCTATTGCATGATGGCCTGCCCCTTCAAGGCGCGCTCCTTCGTCCATGAGGAGCATGACGACCAGAAGACCAATGCGCCCCGGGGCAAAGGGACAGTCGAAGGCTGCACGCTCTGCGTCGACCGCATCGACGCCGGGCGCAAGCCCGCCTGCGTCGAGGCCTGCGCAAGCGAAGGCGGCGCCATGATCTTCGGCGACCTGAACGATCCCGGCAGCGACATCGCCAAGACGTTGAAGACCCTGCCGACCGCCAAGCTTCGCGCCGATCTCGCGCTCGAGCCGGCCGTTCATTACGCCAATCTGAAATGACCGCACGAACCGGATACGGAAAGCAAAAGGGAGAGGCGCCGATGGCGCAGCAAAAATACCGCAGGCTGGCCTCGCATAGTCCGAAATTCTGGACATTGATCGCGCTGCATGTCGCGGTGCTTTCGGCCGGGCTGAGCGCGGCGCTCTACATGGAAGCGAACGGCCATCACGTGACAGGCATGAACAACCAGATCGTCTGGGGATTGCCGCATGTGTTCGCGGTCTTTCTCATCGTCGCGGCGTCCGGCGCGCTCAATGTCGCCTCCGTCTCGTCCGTCTTCCATCGGCTCGCCTACAAGCCGTTCGCGCGGCTGTCGGGCATTCTCGCCATCGCCTTGCTCGCGGGCGGCCTGACGGTGCTGGTGCTCGATCTCGGCCGCCCGGACCGCCTTTTCCTGGCGATGACGCACAATAACTTCAAGTCGATTTTCGCCTGGAACATCTACCTCTATTCGGGCTTTGTGGCGATCGTCGCCGGCTATCTCTTCTCGATGATGGACCGGCGCGTTTCGCAGATGCCTGGGGTCAACCAGGCTTTCGGCTGGACCGCATTCACCTGGCGCCTCATCCTGACCACCGGCACAGGATCGATCTTCGGCTTTCTCGCGGCGCGCGACGCGGTGTTCGGCGGCATCACGGCGCCGCTTTTCATCGCCTCGTCCCTGATCTATGGCCTCGCCTTCACCGTCCTTGTGCTGATGACCATGTCGCTGGAGACGCGCGACATGCTCTGCACGCCCGAAATGACCAGCAAGTTCCGCGGCCTGCTCATCATCTTCTCGATGTCGACCCTTTTCCTGACCGCGATCTCGCATCTCAGCAAGATCTACGCGACGACGACGCAGGGCATCGAGGCCTATCTGTTGCGGGACGGCGGCGTTTATCCCCTGACCTTCTGGGTCGGCCAGATCCTGGTCGGCTCGATCCTTCCATTGGTCCTGCTGGCGACGATGGACGAGGGTCCCAGCGGCCGCAAGAAGCTCGGCGTCGCCTCGGCGCTGTTCCTGGTCGGCGGTCTCGCGCAAATGTATGTCGTCATCATCGGCTCGCAGGCCTATCCGCTGAAAATCTTTCCCGGCTTCGAGGCGTCGAGCTCCTTCTTCGACGGGGCGATCAACCATTATACGCCTACGGCGCCGGAGTTGCTGCTGGGCGTCAGCGGGATCTCCCTCGCCATGCTTCTGACGACCCTCGCCTTCCGCCTGTTGCCTTTCCTGCCGACCAGCCCCAGCAGCGACGGGGTCGCCGCGTCATGACCCGTTTCTTTGTCTCCGCCGCGGCGAAGTCCTCAGGCAAGACGACGGTCTCCATCGGCCTCGCCGCCGCGCTGGCGGCCAGGGGCCAGCGTCCGCAGACTTTCAAGAAGGGACCGGACTACATTGACCCCATGTGGCTCGCCCGCGCGTCCGGCCGCGCCAGTTACAATCTAGATTTCAACACCCAGACATCAGCTGAAATTCTCGCGACCTGCCAGCTCGCCATCAGCGGCGCCGGCGTCGCGCTGATCGAAGGCAACAAGGGGCTGCACGACGGCGTGGACACGCTGGGAAGCGATTCGAGCGCTGCGCTGGCCAAGCTTTTGCGGGCGCCCGTGGTGATGGTTGTCGACACCGTGGGCATGGCGCGCGGCATAGCGCCCCTGCTTCTCGGCTACCAGAATTTCGACAAGGACGTGCAGATCGCCGGCGTCATCCTCAACAAGGTTGGCGTTGCGCGGCAGGAAGGCAAGCTGAGGCAAGCCATCGAAACTTATACGGATATCCCCGTGCTCGGCGCCATTGGCCGCGACGCGGGCCTTAATGTCGACGAACGCCATCTCGGCCTGACCACGCCAACCGAAGCGACCGGGGTCGACGCCTTCATTTGCCGGGCGAAAGATGCGGTGCTGGCGGGAGTCGATCTCGACGCCCTGCTCGCCGGCGCCTCGCGCGAGGACTTGCCCCATCCGCCCCTGTTGCGCGCCGTCTCGAAACCCGACGTGACGCTGGCGGTGGCCCGCGACGCGGCCTTCGGATTCTATTACGCCGACGATCTCGACGCCTTGCAGCGCGCCGGCGCCACGCTCGTCTATTTCGACACGATGCGCGACCGAGACCTTCCTCGATGCGACGGTTTGTTCATCGGCGGCGGCTTCCCCGAGACGCAAGCCGCCGCGCTCTCCGCCAACGCCTCCCTGCGCAGGCAGATCCGCGAGTCCATCGAAGGCGGCCTTCCCGCCTACGCCGAATGCGGCGGACTGATGTATCTCTCGCGCTCGATCTCCTACCAGGGGACGCGCCATGAAATGGTCGGCGTCATCCCCGCCGACGCGGTCATGGGCGACAGGCCGCAGGGGCGCGGGCTCGTCCGCGTCGTAGAGACGGCGGACGCGCCCTGGCCGGCGGCGAAGCCGGGCGGGATGATCCAGGCGCATGAATTCCATTATGCGCGGCTCGAAAATATCGCGCCGGACCTGCGCTACGCCTATCGCGTGCGGCGCGGCTTTGGCGTCGACGGCGACCGCGACGGAATCGTCATCGGCAACCTGCTGGCGAGCTTCACCCATTTGCGTGATGCGTCCGGGCACCGCTGGGCTGAACGTTTCCTGAGCTTTGTTCGCGCGAAAAAATCGGCTGGCGCCGCCAGCGGCGCAGAAGACAAGCCGCAATTGCGCAATTTTGGATGAGGAAGGAGGGCCCAATGTCCATTCAGTTCGAGGGCAAGGAAATCGAGACCACTGCGACCGGTTATCTCGCGGAACCGGAAGACTGGAGCCGGGAGCTCGCCGCCCATATGGCAAAGCTCGACGGCATCGAACTCGGTTCCCGCCACTGGGACGTGATCGACTACCTGCGCGAGGAATATTTCGAAAACAACCAGAGCACGCCCAACACCCGGACCATCATCAAGGCGATGACCGACAAATGGGGCGAGCGCGTCGAGCAGAAGACGCTCTATGACCTGTTCCCGCTGGACCCGTCCAAGCAGGGCGGGCGGATCGCCGGCGTCGCCGAAAGCCGCCGCAAGGGCGGCTACTGAAGTGCTGGCCTGAAAGCTCTATCTGGATTATAGCATTCCACGCCGTCGCAAATTCTGGCGGCGTGGAAGGTTTCCATGCGCCTGACAAGCTATTCAAATTACGCCTTGCGCATCCTGATGGTCGCGACGATGCGGCGGGGCGAACTGATAACGGTGCACGAAGTCGCCGAGATTTTCGGGATTTCCAAGGCGCACCTGGTGAAATGCGTCCATCAGCTTGGTCTTTGGGGCTATCTCGACAACGTTCGCGGCCGCAACGGCGGCTTTCGCCTGGCGAAGGACCCGCAAACCATCACGGTGGGCGAAATCATCCGCAAGACCGAGGACGATCTCGACCTCGTCGAATGTTTCGACGCGGTGACCAACACCTGCCCGCTGATCGGCATCTGCAAGCTCGGCAAATTGTTCAAGCAGGCCTGCCGCGCCTTCCTCGACGTGCTTGACGGCGTTACCATCGCCGACATTTCCGCCAATCGCCGGGAAGTGCTCGGCGCGCTCAACGAGGACTGGGCCGAGCACAAGCCGCGCGCGCACGCCGTCGGCAACTGATCCCCTATCCAATCAAGGAGAAGAATTCGATGTTTGGCTGGTTTGGCTCAGGCGACAAGTTCAAGACGCTTTCTCCCGGCGAAGTGCGCGACCTCCTTCGCGAAAAGAATGGCCCCTATGTGCTCGTCGACGTGCGCGAGGATAATGAGTGGGCGAATGGCCGCATCCCCGGCGCGCTGCATGTGCCGCTGTCTCGCTTTGCGAAGGAAGCCGGCAAAATACCCGCGGGCAAGCAGATCATTTTCTACTGCGCGTCGGGCATGCGCTCGAAAAGCGCTCTGAAACACGCCAAAACTCTCGGGTTGCTAGCGGATTCGCATCTCGGCGGCGGCATCTCCGAATGGCGCCGCCACGACATGCCGGTCCATCGGTGACGGCGTGGCCATGGCGCCTCAAGCGGCGCCGTGGCTCGCAGCCCAGCGCAGAATCGCGCTGGCGTCGACGGCTCCCGTCTGGCGGGCGATCTCCTTGCCGTCGCGGATCAGAATGAGCGTGGGTATGCTCTGGATCCGATAACGCGCCGCCGTCTCGCGAAGGCTTTCCGTATCGACTTTTAGCGCGCGGAGGCGCGTGTCGAGCTTCGTCGCCGCAGCGGCGAATTGCGGCGCCATCATCTTGCAGGGTCCGCACCAGCCGGCCCAGAAATCCGCGAGGATCGGCAGGCTGGTCCTCGTGACGTGGCGCGTGAAGGCCGCGTCGTCACGCGCTTCGATCGCTCCACAGAACAGTGGCGCGCCGCAGGCTCCGCAATCCGGTCGCAAACCTGCGTCCAGTCTGCCGCGCCGAGCGCGATTGACCCCCGCACTGACCGGGCAGACGATCAAAACATCCCCAGACATCGCCACGCCCCTTTCGTCAGCGAATTTGTGCGTTCACAGGCTTGATCGCAAGAGGCGACAAAATTTTTCCAGGCGGCCATTTTGACGTGGATCATATGTTGTATTCGCTATATATGTTTTATCGCCTTCTCACAAATACGAAAAGGAGCAACGCATGGCCCCGGTTACAACTCTGATCTGGATTATCCTTGGAACGACGCTCGCGGGCGTCGGCCTGACGATCGTGGTCGCGACGCCGCAGCTTGCCGCGGAGTTGATGAGATACATTCCTTGGGCGGCGCTTGGCGGCTTCGTTCTCGCCATGCCCTTGTCGCTTCTCCTTGCGCGCAGGATCACCGCGCGGCGTTGACATAAATCGCGGGGAGGCGATGTGTTTCCTCGGTTTTTTTTCATTTTCGCCCCCGCCGGGCGCGAAGGATATCTCGATGAACGTCCACCAGAAACCTGAAACCATCATAGTCGGCCCGCTATATTCCTCCGACAAGAAGGTCTATCCGCAGGCCGTCCATGGACGTTTCAGGCGCATCAAATGGGCCTTCATGGCCGTCGCGCTCGGGCTCTATTATTTCCTGCCGTTCGTGCGTTGGAGCCGCGGCGCCGACGCTCCAGCCCAGGCCGTTCTGCTCGATATTCCGCATCGCAAATTTTATTTCTTTTTCATCGAACTTTGGCCGCAGGAAGTCTACTACTTCACAGGCCTCCTGATCGTCGCCGCCCTCACTCTCTTCCTCCTGAACGCCGTCGCCGGGCGTGTCTGGTGCGGCTATATGTGTCCGCAGACGGTTTGGACCGACTTGTTTTACGCAATCGAGCGGTGGGTCGAAGGCGACCGGCGCGAGCGGATCCGCAAGGACAAGGAAAAATTGACGCTCAAGCGCGTCTGGGAGCTGACCGCCAAACACTCCCTCTGGCTCATGGTGGGATGGTGGACCGGCGGCGCCTGGGTGCTCTATTTTTATGACGCGCCGACGCTCGTTCGCGATCTCGCGACGTTCCATGCCGATCCGACCGCCTATGTCTGGATCGCCATCCTCACCGCCTCCACCTATCTGCTTGCCGGCCACATGCGCGAGCAGGTCTGCGTCTATATGTGCCCCTGGCCGCGCATCCAGGCGGCGCTGACCGACGAATGGGCGCTCAACGTCACCTATCGCGGCGATCGCGGCGAGCCCCGGGTCTCGGCGAAAAAGGCCATCGCCTTGCGGGCGAAGGGCGAACCTGCCGGCGATTGCATCGACTGCCGCCAGTGCGTCGCCGTCTGCCCGACCGGCGTCGATATTCGGCATGGCTCGCAGCTTGGCTGCATCCAATGCGGCCTCTGCATCGACGCCTGCGACAATGTCATGAAGGACATCGGCCGCGAGACCGGCCTGATCGCCTATGACAACGACCTCAACGCCGGCCGCCGCAGCCAGGGCCTGCCGGAAGTCTACAAGCTGGTTCGTCCGCGCACGGTGCTTTATGTCGCGCTCATTGCGCTTGTCGGGGGGGTCATGACCTACGCCCTCGCCAACAAGAAGTGGACCGGCGTCAACGTGTTGCACGACCGCAATCCGTTGGCGGTGCAAATGTCGGACGGCTCGACCCGCAACGGCTATACGGTGCGCCTGCTCAACAAGAACGCGGACGCCCGGACCTTCCGCCTGAGCCTCGAGGGCCTGCCCGAAGCCGCGCTGCAGATCGCCGGAGAAGCGCCGACCGGCGGCGCGCCGGAGATCAAGGTCGAGCCCGACCAGACGCTGGAGCTGCGCCTGCTTGTCACCACGCCCTCCACTGCGACGCCGCAGGAGGCGACGAATATCGTCGTCGTCGCGCAGGACGAGTCGACGGGCGTATTCGCGCGGGCCAAGGATCATTTCTTCCCGAGGTGATCGCGGGTCCCGGACGGGGGAAGCCGCCCGGCGCAATCCCTGCGCCGGGCGCGGTCCCTTGCGCCGGTGGCGTTGCAGCGGCTATATATCACGACATGGGAATGTTTATCGAGAGGGCTTTCAAATGACGGTCAACGACGCCGTGCGCGCATTGGCGGGAACGATGGTGCTGATATCCGTGGCGTTGGTTTATTTCGTCTCGCCCTGGTTCCTGCTGTTTACCGCTTTCATCGGCCTCAACCTGGTGCAATCCGCCTTCACCGGATTTTGCCCGCCCGCGCTCGTCTTCAGGCGGCTTGGGTTGAAGTAAGCTCCTCATCGAACCCTGCCGGCGCCTTGGCGGCGGCGCCGCCATGCGGTTGAGCTCGCGGCGGACGGACGACGCGCCAGTCCCTCCGCGATGGCTCGAACGTCAGCTTAGAGCATTTTCGAGCGAAGTGGATTCCGGTTCGCGTTAAGAAAATGCGTGAAAACAAGAAACTAGCGCCTGTTCGGTGAACCGGAGTTCACCGAACAGGCGCTAGCTCGCGTCGTATTTCGAGCCGCCGCGCAGCACCACGTAGATCGCGGGGATAACCAGAACGGTCAGCGCGGTCGAGGATGCGAGACCGAACAGCAGAGAGATCGCCAGGCCCTGGAAAATCGGGTCGGACAGGATCACCGCCGCGCCGATCATCGCCGCGAGCGCAGTGAGCAGGATCGGCTTGAAGCGGATCGAGCCGGCCTCGAGCATCACGTCGCGCAATCCCTTGGACGCGTCGGCGTGGCGCACGAAATCGACCAACAGGATTGAATTGCGCACGATGATGCCGGCGAGCGCGATGAAGCCGATCATCGAGGTCGCGGTGAACGCCGCATGAAACAGCCAGTGGCCGAACATGATGCCAATGAACGTCAGGGGTATCGGCGTGAGGATCACCAGCGGCAATTTGAACGATTTGAACTGCGCCACCACAAGGATGTAAATTCCCACGAGCGCCGCCATAAAAGCCGCGCCCATGTCGCGGAACGTCACCCAGGTGACTTCCCATTCGCCGTCCCACAAAAGCGAGACCTTGCTCTCGTCGAGAGGCTGTCCGTGCATCAGCACCTGCGGCTTGGGCGCGTCCTCCGACCATTCCATCTTGTCGAGCGCGGCATCCACCGCCATCAGCCCGTAGAGCGGCGCTTCGTAAGCGCCAGCCAGTTCGGCCTGCACCATTTCCGCGGCGCGGCCATTGTGGCGGAAGATCGGGAAGGACGAAGCCTCGTTGGTCACGCGCGTGACGTCGCCCAGTTCGACGACGGTGCGATTGCCCGGAAGGCTGTTCGCCGGAACGGGCGTGGTCAGGATCGGCTCGTTGAGCTGTCGCTGGTTTTTTGCGAGCGCAAGCCGGATCGGCAATGGCTGGCGGCCGCCGCCGCGGTGGGAATAGCCGACGATATCGTCGCCATAGAGCCGGCGCAGGGTGTCGAACACGTCGCTTTGCTGCACGCCAAAGAACTCGAGCGAGTCCTGGTCAATCTCGATTCGCTTGCGCGGGGCCTGCACGCCGTAGGAATCGTCGATGTCGACGATGAAAGAGGCGCTTTCGAACGCCTTGCGCACGCGTGCGGCGACGGCGCGGCGCGTCGTCGGGTCCGGACCATAGACCTCGGCCAGCAAGGTCGCGAGGACGGGCGGGCCGGGCGGCGGCTCGACAACCTTCAGCGAGGTATGCGCCGGGGCGTCCATTCCCTCGAGCCGCTTGCGGATTTCCAGCGCGATTTCATGGCTGGCGCGGCTGCGGTCGTTCTTGTTGGTCAAATTGACCTGCACGTCGCCCATCTCAGGCGAATTGCGCATGTAATAATGGCGGACCAGGCCGTTGAAATTGAACGGCGCCGCCGTGCCCGCATAGGTCTCCATGGACACGATTTCCGGAATGTCCCGCACCCTCTCCACCGCCTGTCGCAACACGGCGTTTGTGGTCTCGACCGAAGCGCCGCGCGGAAGGTCGGCGACGATGGCGATTTCCGACTTGTTGTCGAAGGGCAGAAGCTTGACGGTCACGAGTTTGAAGGCGAACAGGCTCAGGGAGGCCAAAGTGGCGACGCCGACGCCGATGAGAAAACGTCGAGCCGATCGCCTTGTGCGCAAGACCGGATTCGCGACCTGGCGAAATAGCGCGCCAAGCTTGCCGCCGTCGCCGCCATCCTGGTGATGCAGAGGCACCCTGCCGGCGATTTTCACCATCAGCCAGGGCGTCAGCATAACAGCGACAAAGAAGGAGAAAACCATGGCCGCCGAGGCGACGGCCGGAATCGGGCTCATGTAGGGGCCCATCAGCCCCGACACGAACAGCATGGGCAGCAGCGCCGCGACGACGGTCAAGGTGGCGACGATGGTGGGATTGCCGACTTCCGCCACGCCGTCGATAGCAGCCTGCACGCGCGTGCGGCCATCCTTCATCGCCCAGTGACGGGCGATGTTCTCTATCACCACGATCGCGTCATCGACGAGAATGCCGATCGAGAAGATCAGGGCGAAGAGCGAGACGCGATTGAGCGTGTAGCCCATGATCCGCGCCGCGAAGAGCGTCAGCAGGATCGTGGTGGGGATGACGATGGCGACGACGACCGCCTCGCGCCAGCCGATGGCGAAGGCGACGAGCAGAACGATGGAAATGGTCGCAAGGCCGAGATGGAACAGAAGTTCGTTGGCCTTTTCATTGGCCGTTTCGCCGTAGTTGCGGGTCACCTCCACCTCGATGTCGGGGGGGATGACAGACTTCAAGGTCGCGAGCTGCTGGACGATTCGCTCGGAAATGACCACGGCGTTGGCGCCGGCGCGCTTGGCTATGGCGATGGACACCGCGGGGGCCGAGGTCATGACGCCCTTCGCGTCCTTCGCGAAATGGGTGACGCTGAAGTCATTGGGATCGCCGACCATCGTCACCTTGGCGACGTCGCGGAGATAGACGGGGCGGTTGTCGCGCGTCGTCAGCAGCAGGTTGTCGATTTCGGGAAGGGTCTGCAAGGTGCGCCCGGCGACGGTCTCGATTTCGAGGCCGCCGTCGCGGATCAGGCCGGCGCGGAAAGCGCTGTTGGCTCCCTGAACTTTCGCGGCGAGCTGCTGCAAGGTCACGCCATATTTCGCCAGCGACTCGGGATTGGGCTCGACCCGGATTTCGTCCGGCTGGTCGCCGACGAGATAGGTCAGGCCGACATCCTGCAATTTGGCGAGTTCGATGCGCAATTCGCGCGCCACGGCGGTGATCTGGTCTGCGCTCCAGCGCGCGGCCGCCTCGGGCTTCGGCTTCAGGTTCAGGACGACGATGGCCACGTCGTCGATGCCGCGCCCGACGATCAGCGGCTCGGGAATGCCGGCCGGTATCTTGTCGAGATTGGCGCGAACCTTGTCATGCACGCGCAGGATCGCGGCGTCGGTCGACGTGCCGACGAGAAAGCGCACCGTGACCACTGTCTGGTCGTCGAAGGTCTTCGAATAGACATGCTCGACGTCATTGATGCCCTTGACGATCGTCTCGAGCGGTTCAGTGACGAGCTTGACCGCGTCCTCAGCCCGCAACCCGTTGGCCGGCGCGATGATATCGACCATGGGAACGGCAATCTGCGGCTCCTCTTCGCGCGGCAAGGTGATGAGCGCGATCAGGCCGAGCGCGAGCGCGGCGATCAGCAACAGCGGGGTCAGAGGGGAAGCGATGAAGGCGCGCGTCAGGAATCCGGCGATTCCGAGGCTCTTGTCGGAGGGCTGCATGTCTTTCTGCTCGCTCATGGGACGAGCACCTTGTCGCCGTCCTTGAGCCCGCTCAGCACTTCCACTTGATTGCGCTCCGGGGAATTGGCGAAAACGATGGCGACGTCGAGCCAGCCTTCGGGACGCGCGACCTGGACGAAATCGACGCCCGAGCGCGTCGTCACCGCGGCGCGCGGAATGATCAGGACCTCGCGGCGGCCGACCGGCGCGGAAACCTGCACGCGTTCGCCGACGAAATAGGCGTCGAGACCTTTCACTTCCGCGTCAGCAATGACACGGCCATTGTCGATTTCGGGATAGATCTTCACGATATGGCCCGTGCGGTCGCCGCCGCCCGTGACTTCGATCGGATCGACGCCGCGCGGCGCGACCGTGACAGGCGCGCCCATCTGCAGCAACGCCGCATGGCGCTCCGGCAGGCTCAGGCGCAGATATAGCGCGCCGGCGGCGATCCGCGCGATGCTTTCGCCGGGCAGCACCACCGAGCCGGGAATGGCGGACATGGTGAGGACGCGACCGTCCCTGGGCGCGAGAACGTCGCCTTCGCTCGTCTGCTGCGCAATGACGGCGCGCTGCGAACGCATGGAATCGATCTGGCTCTTGAGCACGTCGACATTGGTCTTGGCCTGGTCGTAGGCGGCCTTGGTCGTGAACCCGCGCGGCAAAAGGTCGGCTGCCCGTTGAAATGCGACGTTGGCGTTGTCCAGCTGAGAGGAGAGCGCGGAGAGCTGGCCGTCGAGCGACTGCGCCTGCAGCGCGAGCTTCTGGTCGGCGACGGTCGCGATGACGTCGCCTGCCTTGACCTGCGCGCCCTCGTCAACTTTCCGACTGACGATGGTGCCGCCGATTCGCGTGCGCGCCGGAGCCACGTCGCGGCTTTCCACCTGACCGAACATGGCCTTTATGTCGAGAATCGTCTGCTTCTTGACCAGGAATTCGCTGGACTGCGCCGGCAGGGCGCAAAGCGACAAGAACAGCAACGCGAAAGCTTGTGTCTTTCGGCGAAATGGCGGGCGTCGTATCAACATGCGCAAGGCTGCCTCGGGAGCTGGATGCGGATTTACATATATTCATAGATATGCAAATATTCGCATATGGATGTCAAGCGGTTCGATCAAGCGGCGGAAAAAGCGAGCGATTTCGTGAGATCGTTAGCGAACCCGACGCGCCTGCGCATTCTATGCGCCCTGGCCGCAGGAGAATGTTCGGTGACCACGCTCGCCACCGCCACGGGCGCGTCCATGTCCCTGGCATCGCGTCATCTGACGCTGCTGCGCAAAGACAATATCGTCAAGGCGCGGCGCGAAAGGCAGACGATCATGTACGCCCTCGCTGACGCCAAAGTCGGCAAGATCGTTTCAACCCTCACGGAAACGTTCTGCCGGCCCGATAGCCAGGCGGCGTCGCCCGACATTTTCACTCCAACCCGAAGGAGAAATAGATGACCCTGACCCGCCCGCTCAAAAAGGGGTTCAAGCAGATGCTCGCCGAAGCCAATGCGGCGATCGAAACGATATCGGTCCATGACGCCGTGGCTTTGCTCGGCGACCCCGCCGTGCTCTTCGTTGACGTGCGTGAAGCGATCGAGACCGCCGCGGGCGTTGCGCCCGGCGCTTTTCACGCGCCGCGCGGCTTTCTGGAATTTCTGGCCGATCCGGAGTTGCCAATGCACAAGCCCGAACTGGCCCGGGCGACGCGTCTGATCGTTTATTGCGCCAGCGGCGGCCGCTCCACCCTCGCGGCGAAAACGCTGATCGACATGGGCTACTCCGATGTGAAAAACCTGGCCGGCGGCATGGCTGCCTGGAAAGCCGCCAACGGGCCGTTGAGCCCGGGCTGAACCGAACCGCCGCAGCCCCCTCTGGGTCGGCAAGAAATCGGGCGGCGGAAACTCCGCCCCTGACTTTAACCCCCCCCTCGCGCCCCTATATATTCGTGATTGCGAATGCGGCGGCGAGCGCTCCATGTCCACAGGTCCAATAATCCATTCGTTCTTCGACGAAGCGACCAATACGGTCAGCTATCTCGTCGTCGATCCCGCAACCTTGAAGGCCGCCATCATCGATCCGGTGCTGGACTATGACCACAGGTCGGGAAAAGCGTCCGTCCGCTCGATCGACCGGATGCTGGCGACGGCCGCGGCTTGCAAAGCCGAAGTCGACTGTGTCCTGGAAACCCATGTTCACGCCGACCACCTTTCCGCCGCCTCCTATGTCAAGCACAAGACCGGCGCGCTGGTCGGGATCGGCGAACACGTGCGCGACGTGCAGAAGATCTTTCGCGCCGTGTTCAACGCCCAGGACGTTTCCCTTGACGGCGTCGAATTCGATCACCTTTTCAAGGATGGAGAAAAATTCGGGATCGGCGAGCTGAACGTCGAAGTTCTCCATTCCCCCGGTCATACGCCGGCTTGCGTCGCCTACCTGATCGAGGACGCCCTGTTCGTCGGCGACACGCTTTTCATGCCGGATTACGGCACGGCGCGTGCGGATTTCCCCGGCGGCGGCGCCCGCATGCTCTACCGCTCGATCCGGCGGCTCCTGGCGCTGCCGCCGGAAACCCGGGTTTTCGTCGGTCATGATTACAAGGCGCCAGGCCGCGATCGTTTTGCCTGGCAAACGACGATCGGCGAGGAGCGCGCCAGCAATCCGCATGTCCGCGACGGAATCGGCGAGGACGAGTTCGTCGCCAGGCGCGAGGCGCGCGACGCCACTTTGGCCGCGCCCACGCTGCTGATGCCGTCGATCCAGGCCAACATGCGGGCCGGGCATCTGCCTCCCGCCGACGCCAATGGCGTCCGCTACTTCAGGATTCCGGTGACGCTCGAACCGCAAGTCGAAGACGAAATCTGAAGGGCGCAAACCCTTCCGCAAAACGCTTGCGCCTCCGGTTTAATGTCATAAACTTTCTGATGGCCGGAAAGGCTTGAAGAGGACCGGACGATGAGCGGATCGAATTTCGGGACGTGGCAGCCGATCGAGACGGCGCCGAGGAGTGGCGCGCGAATTCTCGTGGTCATTCGCGCCACGGAGCAAGGGCCGGGCGAGGTCGATGTCGTCAAATGGGGACGCCCGCAGCATTCGAGCGAAGACTGCTGGATCGCAGTGGATTCGGATCCGCAGTGCCAGTTCTTTTATACAGATGCGGAGCTGGTGTTCTGGATGCCGCTTCCGACCAACTTTCCGGCGCGCCGCGCCGCGCTGGCGGACGCCGATTTGCCTGAGCCGCCTTATTACAACGAAGCGAGCGGATCGGGGATCTGAATACGGCGGCCCGCCCGCAGCCAACCGGTCGCGCGACCCGCATTCGGGCCTCACAATGGCGCGGGTTCGCGAAGTCTCTGGCGCTGTGCGAACTCTTCGTCGGTCAGGCGGACGTCGTAGATCGAGCGAGGGTCTATGGTCCTGGCGACCAAAGTGGCCACGGCCACGGCGACCAGCATGGGCAGGATGAAAGCGCGATCATGCCCTGTCAATTCAATCATCAGGACGGCGGCCGAGATCGGCCCCTGGGTGGTCGCCGCAAGCAAAGCCCCGGCGCCGGCGATGGCAAAGAGCCCCAGCGGCGCGCCCGGCCAAATCCATGTCCAGGCATAACCTGACGCCCCGCCAAGCAGCGCGCCGAACGTCAACGAGGGCGTGAAAAGCCCGCCCGGCGCGCCGCTGCCCAGACAGATGCAAGTCGCCAGCGGCTTCAGCACGAGCAGCGCAAGCAGCAATTTCGGCGCAACCGCGCCATCAAACGCCAGTTGCGCCAGGTCCTTGCCATTGCCCAGCAATTGCGGAAAGGGGATCGAGACCAATCCGAGCAGGCCGAACGCCAACGGCGGCGCGATCAAACGGAGCCGACCCCTGGGCCTGTTGCGATCCGCCCGCGCGATCAGGCGCACGTAGCCGACCGAAGCAAGGCCGATGACAGGTCCGGCAACCAAGGCCCATGCGATGACCGATGCAGAATTGACGTCCACGGCGACGTGATAGAGCGGCGCGTCCGGAATGACCAGCCACGCGACCATCGTCGCGATCAGGGACGCCGTCAGCGCAGGAAGCACGAACCGCAGCGCCAGCGCGCCTCTCAGCACTTCGAGGGCGAATAGCGCGCCGCCAAGGGGAACGTCATAAACCGCCGCCATCCCCGCCCCTGCCCCGCACGCGACGAGCAGCTTCCGCTGCTCGTCGGAAAAGCCGCCGCGATCCGACAGCGCGTTGGCGATCACGGCGCCAGTCTGCTTCGGCGCCCCCTCCCGTCCGAGAGAGGCGCCCATGGCGACAATGATCACCGACAGGAACGCGCTGCCAAGCGTTCGCAAAGGCGGAAGCCGTCCGGCGGCGAACCAGAGCGCGGTCGTGATCTCGATGGAATTGGCGCCCGACAGGTTCACGAGGACGATTTGCGCCAGCCCGGTCAGCAGGCCCGCGCCGACGAGAACGAAAATATGCCGCGAGGAGCTGGCGGCCGTCGCCGCGGGCAGGAGGCCGTCGGCCGACGGCCAGGCCAGGCGCTGCAATTGCGACAGCAGCAAGGTCAGCGCCGCAGCGCTGACTCCGGCGCCAACGCCGGTCAGGACCACGGCAAGCCAGAAACGCGCGGCTCCCGGTTTCGTCAGCGTGGCGGGGACATGGCCTTGCGCATCGTTGACGGCTCCTTTCGGCGACTTCTGGCCGGCTCCCTGCATTTTTCCGCCCGACGGTTTCCTCTGGCCCTGGTCAGACGAGCATGCATGTTGCTGGAAAAACTGCAATTCGGGTCGGCAAGATCGACTTGGATTCGACGTGAAACCGTCAGCGCGAATGGCGCGCCCAGGGCGAGGGCCTGAGATTCCTGGAGAATAGAGGGGGATGGTGGGAGAGGTAGTTGTCTAACTGTTATTCTTTTTCACCCACTTACGCGCCCTCCCCCGCTCTAAATGTCGCATTGATCCACAATTGAATTCATTCGTGCACCCTTCACCGCCGCGCGATTTTGTACGCCCTCGCTCGACATGGCGCCCAGCTCAAGAATTTTTCTCCCAAGGTCAGCGGCGATCTTCCGCTCTCGGACATTCAGGAAGCGGCGGCATTCCATAAATCCGATCCCGCCCGCTCGAGAACAGCACTACGTGGTCAGCCAAGCGTGGCTTCCCATTTTAATGCGACATGCTACGATGCCTCAACCTTGGGAGGCATCCATGTCGCGTTCGAAAGACGAGATCGAAGAAGCCGAATCCAACTGGCACTCACTGGCCCTTGCAAAGGATTACCGCTGCGAGTGTTGCTCTCAAATTATTCCCTACGATGAACGGGAAATCTATTTTGCAACAAAGAGGTGTGCTGCATGTCAGCCAAAGAGCGATGACAGGGACTGATCGCTTTTAAACATGGAATTAAAAAATGTTTTCGTTATTCAAAAAGAAAAAAACGTACGAGTTTACGGATTTCTGCATAAAAATTTCCGATCCGAACCTACTTGCGAAAATGGCTCAATATGAGTGGGACAAGCGAGACAAGCCTACTGAAAAGAAATGGGCTTCACTTTCGAATTTCATGTTTGCGTCCGGCGGCAGTTTCACCGACAAGTTCATGAAACGAGTCGGAGGTTTTTGGAAAGGTTCCGACAAGATAATCAGGGCCACAAATCCAGACATCATAACTATTAATGCAATCATTTGGTCTAAGCTTGCAATGCTTGATTTGTACAAGAATGATAAGGAGAACGATCCTGAAACTCGCAAAATGGTTGGAGATGGAACGATTTATTTGTCTACTTTACGCACATTGGGATACGCACAATCTTGTTGTGGAATAGACCTAACACGACGATCAAACATTCAATCAAACTACTATTGGAAGTCGAAAGAGGCTGGAATTCGAATTTCGGACGCATTCACGCATATTTTGATGTCTGAGCTGGGCAGGGAGACGTTTCAAGAGGCTGACGGCGACTATGAGCTTCCTGACGACAGGTTGAGCCTGTCGATGGACTCAATTCCTGTCGCCATGTATTCGGCCCTATTTTTCTCCATGACTCCGTCACTGCATTACAACTTGTTCAAGCAGGTGCTCGCTGCATATGTCGAGAAGGGTGAGCAGGTAGAAAACGAAGAGGACGATGACGACAATTATTGAGCCGTCTCCTGAAGCTTTCGGATGGCTTCGTCTAGCCATGCGACCCATCCCTTCTTCATGGTCTTCCACTTGCTGTTGAGGTAAGCGGACTCCCCAGGGTCAATACTCGTCGGCCGGTATGATCGTCAGGACTCACATGGTCGGTGCGTGGTCCGCAGGGTCTACCCCTCGCAAAAAGCCGACGCACAACAAGTTCGCTAGTTTTTGAATAACCTCCGTAGCGGCAGGCTCAAACGCAGTTACGGCAGTTACGGCAGTTACGGGGACGCCATATCAAATCCCCAATTTTGTCGATTGCTTCCCACCCATGATGCGACGGCCGTCAGGGAAGACCTTGACATCGTGAGACGTTAACGAGCCCATTTCCGGAAAATCGCCATAGCCTCTCGTAATGAATGGAACGGGGCCATCAGCAGACAAAAATGCCGATGCGAGCTTCACCCCATCATCGTTTTATATAAAATTGTTTTATATCAGAAGGTTAGAATAAAATGGTGGGAGAGGTAGGACTCGAACCTACGAAGGCATAGCCAGGGGATTTACAGTCCCCCCCCTTTGCCGCTCGGGACACTCTCCCAACCGGGACAGGCTTTTGGCGACCCATCCGGCGACGAAAAAGCCCCGTGTCAACGGGGCCGCTCGACGGGGGCCTTATGCTTTTAAGAACTCTTTATGTCAACTCCAAAAACTCTCGCTCCACCGTGGGCGCAATTGCCAAAAGGCCGCGCGCGTGACAGGACGGAGGCTACGGAGGCGATAATGAAAAAAACCGGCGGCAGGCGTTCTGACAGGCGGCCCGACCAGGCCAGGAGCGACCGGCCCGCGGCCAAGCCTGCGCCGCGCGCCGATTTCCACGGAAAACCGCGCGATGAAACGCGCGCCTTCCGCCGTCCATCGGCTGAACTGGCCGTGCTCTACGGCTATCACGCGGTCCGCGAGGCCCTGCGCGCCAGAAAGCGCCAATGCCTCGACCTTTTCGCCACGCAAGCCGCGGCGGAGCGGCTGGCCGAGGAGATCAGGACCAGCGGCGTCGCGCTGCATCTCGTCGAGGGCGAGACGCTTTACGCCCGGCTCGGGCATGAAACGGTGCACCAGGGCGTGTTCCTCGAAGCGCGGCCCCTGCCCGACCTCGACATCAGCGAAATCGTCCAGAATTCCGGGCTGGTGCTGGCGCTCGACCAGATCACCGACCCCCACAATGTCGGGGCGATCCTGCGCACCGCCGCCGCCTTCGCCGTGGACGCCATCATCGTCACCGACCGCCATTCGCCCGAATTTTCCGGCGTTCTCGCCAAGACGGCCTCGGGCGGGCTGGAACACGCGCCCATCGTCGAAGTGGTCAATCTCGCCCGCGCCCTCGACCAGCTCGGCGAGGCCGGCTATCTGCGCGTCGGCCTCGATTCAGAGGGCCCGGAAAGCCTGGAAAAGGCGGCTCTGAGCCGCCCGACCGTGCTGGTGCTTGGCGCCGAGGGCAAGGGGCTGCGCCGGCTGACGCGCGAAAGATGCGATGTCCTGGTTCGACTTGATATGCCAGGCGCCATAAAAAGTCTCAACGTTTCAAATGCATGCGCTGTAGCTTTAACTCTGGCGCATGCAGCCCTGGCGAAATGAGGCCTTAGACTTAATGCCCAAATTTAGTCGCGCGCTTTTCCCATCCTGCGCTTGCGCTTGGCTGCAAGACTGGGGAATATTGACCCAGATCAAGCGGGCTTGCGGCCATCAAATAAAACAATCCATTAGGCGAGGAGACTTCGGACTATGACTCAGGCCGCGACGGCGCAGGCGGACAGCCGCACCCGCCCCATGACCTCGCAGGAAAAGCGCGTCGTTTTCGCCTCCACCGCGGGTTCGATCTTCGAATGGTATGATTTCTACCTTTACGGCTCGCTGGCCTCGATCATCGCGAAAAACTTCTTTTCGAACGTCAATCCGACGGCGTCGTATATTTTCGCCCTGCTGGCCTTTGCCGCGGGCTTTGCTGTGCGTCCCTTCGGCGCCGTGGTGTTCGGCCGGCTCGGCGACATGGTCGGGCGCAAATACACCTTCCTGATCACCATCCTGATCATGGGGCTTTCGACCTTCCTGGTGGGCTTGCTGCCGAATTTCCACGCGGTCGGCTTCGTTGCGCCCGTCATTCTGGTTCTGCTGCGGCTGGCGCAGGGCCTGGCGATCGGCGGCGAATACGGCGGCGCCGCGATTTTCGTCGCCGAACATTCGCCACAGCGCCGGCGCGGCTTCTTCACCTCCTGGATCCAGACGACGGCGCCGCTTGGCCTGCTGCTGTCGCTGCTGGTGGTGCTCGGCTTCCGCACCCTCGTCGGGGAAGAGGATTTCGAGCTTTACGGCTGGCGCTTCCCCTTCCTGGCGTCTTTCGTGCTGCTGGTCGCCTCGGTCTGGATGCGTCTGCAACTCAGCGAATTCCCGGCCTTCCGCCAGATGAAGGCGCAGGGGCGCGGCTCGCGCGCGCCGGTGTCGGAAGCCTTCGGCAAATGGAGCAACGCCAAGATCGCGATCGTCGCCCTGTTTGGCGGCACGGCCGGACAGGCGGTCGTCTGGTACACCGGCCAGTTCTACGCCTTGTTCTTCCTCACCCAGACGCTGAAGGTCGACCCGACCACGGCCAACCTGCTCTGCGCGGGTTCGCTGGCTCTGGGCGCGCCGTTTTTCGTGCTGTTCGGCTGGCTGTCCGACCGCATTGGGCGCAAACCGGTCATTCTCGGCGGCTGCCTGCTCGCCGCCCTCCTCTACCTGCCGATCTTCCACGCCCTGACCGTCGCCGCCAATCCGGCGCTGGCGCGAGCGCAGGCCAGCGCGCCGGTCAAGGTCGTCGCCGATCCCTCGGGCTGCTCGTTCCAGTTCGACCCGGTCGAGAACGCGGCTTTCGTCAGCTCCTGCGACATGGCGAAAAACGTGCTGGCGAGCAATGCGGTCAATTATTCCAACGACGCCGCGCCCAAGGGCGCGCTGGCGCGCATCCTCGTCGGCGACAAGGAAATCGCCGCCTTCGACGGCGCAGGATTGTCTCGGCAGGATTACGCGCAAAAGCGCGCCGGTTTCGAAAAGCAGGTCGCCGAGGCGATCTCCGCCGCCGGCTATCCGCTGCGCGCCGATCCCACGACGGTCAACAAGCCGGCGGTGCTGGCGCTGCTGACGGCGCTGGTGATACTGGTGGCCATGGCCTACGGGCCAATCGCCGCGCAGCTGGTGGAGCTTTTCCCGACGCGCATCCGCTATACCGCGCTGTCGCTGCCCTATCACATCGGCAACGGCTGGTTCGGCGGCATCCTGCCGCCGCTGGCCTTCGCCATGGTGGCGGCGAGCGGCAACATCTACTTTGGCCTCTGGTATCCCATCGGCGTGGCCGCGCTGACCTTCGTGGTCGGCCTGCTGCTGATCCCCGAAACCAAGGACCGCAACATCTACGCCAGCGACTGAGGTTTTCTGCGTAAACACGCCGAGAAACGGCGATCGGGAAACGCGAACGGCGGGAATAAGCGGGACTGCCGGGCATGACGGCGTGGACTATGGCGCGCCGCCTCTTGCGCTGGTTGAGCGGGGCTGGTAGCTACCGCCTGCACAAAATGGGCCGGCGTAGCACAGCGGTAGTGCAGCGGTTTTGTAAACCGAAGGTCGGGAGTTCGATCCTCTCCGCCGGCACCAGTTTCCTCAATATCCTTTTTTTTTGCGTGGCACGCAAAATGGCGCCATTGGCACAAATATTGGCATCAAATCGCCATCGGGTTTGACAAACCGCTGAAAAATCAACGCTCCGACGGCGCGGCAAAACGCCAGTTTTGACCGTCCCTTGCTTGGCTCAAGATCGCGGCTGGCGACGGGCAAACAATCGCAAAAAATGACCGAAAGATCGGCGCGAACCAGACGCGGCACCCGCGAGAGCCTGGTCCAACGGCCGCGACCGCCGCTGGCATAATAAGGCGAAAAGAAAATCCGATGGCACACGACCGGATTTTTTATGCTGGCTCGAAAAACCCTTGCACGTCGACCTACTCGACGAGCGTCTCTCTGTGCTAAATCCTTGGTTCAATCCAGAATTCAAGGCTGACGTTTATCGGTTGATTTCCCGGCCACAACGCGGTCAACTATTGCATAGCGCCCACGCGACGAAAAACTCAAAGAATCCAATTTGCCTCAACTGATTGCGCCCGCATGCCTCTATTCCGATACCTCAACGACGATGCATTTCTAATTTTCTCGCGCAAGCACCGCTTCCTTTATGAAGCGGCGCTCCTTGAGGTGCACGACCGATTTTTCTCATCCGGCGCGTTTTTCCCGTCACCCCAAGAGATCACCCACGCCATATACGACCTTGTCGCAGGCCGGCCCGAGTTGCTTTTGGATGATGACGATCTCGAAGAAGGCTTACCAGACATCGTCTCAAAAGGTCGTCGGCGATTAAAGTTCTCCGGCAATGGCGGTGAAACTGGCGACAAGGTTTTGCGCGCCGCCGGCCGAATTTATCAAGGATTTGTCCGCACCGGTTGGCTCGAAGAGGAAGAATACGGGCTCAAGGTCACCGTCGACATGCCTATGGGCGCGCTGCTCGTCGTCCAGCGCCTTTCAAGCCTCAAATCAGACGTCTCACAAAGGTTCGGCGGCCTCGTAGTACACATCAAGACCAGTCTGGAGCTTGTAGAAAAGCTATCGCTCGACGGAAATTCGGAAAACGCCCGCTCTGCGGCCATGCATGCTTTGCGCGAGGCGCGTGTGCAGGCGGACCAATTCGTCAAAAACCTGCGCGCAATCCTCTCCGACCTACGGCGCATCAGAAAATCACTGATGGAATCTGGCAGTTTGCGCGAAAAGATGAACACCTACTTCGAGGAGTTCATCGGTGAGTTGATACTCAAGGACTTCCAGGCAATCCTCACCTTCAATCACCCGTATCGATTTCGCGACCAAATCGTTTCGACAGCCCGCCGCATTTCTTATTCCGAACAGCTGTTAACTCTCATTTCCGAAGGCTATGTCGAAATCGGAATTGCTCAAGACGACCGCGCGGCTCGCGAAGAAGCCATAAGCGATCTTCTGTCGATCGAGAACAGCTTCGAAATCATCGGCGAAATGTTCGAGCGCATCGCGCAATTTCGCCGTGCACTTGAGTCCAGGCTGAGAAACACGGTCAAATATGCAGAACAAGGCGAGCGCGGATTAGCCGCGCGAGCACGAGACCTGATTTCTCGAATGGAGGCATTGCTGATCGCAAATCCAGAGCGGTACTCGCGCGCGACTGCGCCCGCCACCATTGAGCCTGTATTCACGCCCTGGTCAGAGCGGCAACATGCGCCTCTCCGCCAAGCCAGGCAGCCTATTGAAATCAAACCGCTCGCGAGCAGGCCGCGCGATCCGATTTACGAATTTCGAAAAAAGATGAGAGCCGAATACCTCGACCGGATCGCACCCTCACCTCAACGCGTAAAGCGCTTCCTGGAACGAATCACTCCGCCGGACCATGCGACCGAGGCCCGCTACGTCAAAATCAACAACATCGACGATTTTCTCGCCTTCGACGCCGCCCGGCGTTTCGCACTGACGAAGGAAGTCCCGGAACTGGTCGCAAGCGAATTCGACCTCGAATATCTGCCTGACGCGCTTCCTCACGAAAGCGAATGGCTCCGATGCAGCAATTTCTTGATTCGACATCGAAGCCGCCAAAGCCAGGAAGTCTAGAATGTTGAGTGAGTTTGAACAGATTGAAGCAACCTTCGGCACAGAAAAAGCGGCCGATCTACGCAAATCATGCCGATACTTGCTTCGAAACCAGTTCGCCTATTCTGGAGATCGCGGCGTCGCCAGCGTTTACAACACGCTCGTTGACGCGCGCTTCCGGCGCGTTGCCGAAGAGCTTTTCGACAGCCTCGGATACCGCATCCACCGCAACACCGACGAACAATGGGTCGGCATCCTTCTCGACGATGACGATCTTGCGTCCGCGCCACGCCTCAAGCTGGAAGAAACCTTGGTCTTGCTCGTGCTCGGAGGTCATTGGCAGGAAGAGGCCGACCTTGGCAACCTTCTTGATCGCGCCACTGCGCTCACCACCATGAACGTCCTGCACGATCGCTACAGGGATTTGGTGCAGGCGTCAGGCAAAGCAGCGATCTCAGCAGGGCGTTTCCTCGAGGTACTCCGCGAAATCGCTGCAAGAAATCTAATTTCAGTCGGCGAACTCGACCGTGACGAGCAGGACCGTGAAGTCGAGATCCGCCCAATGATCAAGCTCGTGAGCGGTTCTGACGCCCTGACGCGACTTGAAGCCTATGTGAGGACGGAAGAGGCGACCACGCGCAAGTCGTCCGTGGCTGCACCAGCGCCTGCAGCAAATGACGGCGCCGAGCCGGGGAGCGAATAATGGAATTGCGTCGCCTTACCATGGTGAACTGGCACCTCTTCGACGCCGAAGACGTCGAAGTCCGTGGCAATTTCGGAATCCTCGGCGAAAACCGCTCTGGCAAGTCAACCATCCTCGACTTGGTGCAGGTCATCCTGTGCGGCGCAAGTCGCACCTACCTTCGCCTCAACGCCGTCGCAGGTGAAAGCAGCAGAGGACGATCATCCTCAAGACGGTCCGTCCACAGCTACTGCCTCGGAACCCTCGGTGAAGGCGGAACGCGACGTACCGACGCGCTGACCTATATCGCGCTTGGTTTTGAAGATCAGGAAGGCGCGCGGCCACCCGTGACTATAGGACTGGCGATCGAAGCCAGAAGCACGGACGCCTCCGAAACCGTGCTTGGGCGTTTCATCGTAACCGGCAAACTGCTGACGACAGCCGACTTCACTGAAACGAAAGATGATTTGCGTCTCGTCAAATCATGGGACGACGTGAAAGCGCAAATCGTCCGAGATGTCACCGCCTCGAACTTCATCAATCATCGCGATAAAGCCATCGACTTCGTGCGGGAATACATAAGGACTCTCGTCCCAAGCCTTCCTAACGCGGAACAGAGCGCCGCCGCTTTACTTAAGGCAGTCGTAAACGCGATGACGCTAAATCAAAGCTATTCAGCGACGGAATTCGTCCGACGTTTCATTCTCGAAGAAAATCCAATCAAAATCAGCGAGTTGCGCAATTCGCTCGAAACCTACCGCAACGTGAACAAAACGATTGTCGACATGCGTCGGAAACTCGAGGCCCTGAAGCTTCTACGCGAGCAGATCACGGCCTTTTCCGAGAGCTTGAACCAGAAGGCCCTGGAGGATTGGATTTCGCGCCGCGCCAAATGGCTCACAACTTGCGCTGCAAATCGCGCCGTACGCGAAGACATCGCCGACGCAAAGCGGCACATCGAAGCCGAGCGTGAAGACCGCGATATCGCTTTGGAAGGAATCCAGGAAGCCAAACAAGCCATAGAACGCCTGCACAAAGATATCGCCAACCAAGCGGCGAAATCAGGTCGTGACCAATGGTCCGAAACTCTGAACAAGATCAATGAGCAGAGCGCGATGATGATGGACGCCATTCGCAAACGCTTGCAAGCGGCTCGAGAACTCGCGCCTCGAATGCGCCTGCTCGGCGAGCCGCATGAACTCAACGCATACTGCAATCTCGCCGCTGCGGCTTTACAGGAAAGCAACCTTGACACGCTTCGTGAAGCGGAGCGCGTCCTCTGCAATGCGGCGCCTGCTCTCGTCGCTGAAATCCAGACCAGCCGCCGCAAGGTTTCTGCTGAGATTATCCGCCTAGAAAAAGAAGTTTCGGGCCTGCGTCAGGAATTGGAAAACGCTCAGCACTCAGGATCGTCCTCATATCTTTCGCGTGAAACAACATTGCTGATGCGACGGCTCGAAAGCGCCGGCATGGACGCGCGGCCGCTTTGCGACCTCGTCGAAATCATCGATCCCACATGGGTTCCAGCTGTGGAAGCGCTTCTTGGGCGCGACCGCGAGGCGATTTTTGTCGACCGGTCACAGATCCGACAGGCGACCACTCTCTTTCGCGACGGACGGAAGGAGTTCAGAGGAGCGTCTCTCGTCAGCCTCAACAAACTCGAAGAGTTCCGCACCCCTTCAAAGCCTGGCACTTTTCCATCGTTGTTCGAAACGGACGATGCCGATGCAATGGCTTTCCTTCAGCGCCGCTATGGAAACGTACGACTGGCCGAGACGCTCGACGATTTTAACATGCCGGGCCGCGCCTTGATGAAGGACGGCCTGTATGATGACAGTCTCGTTCGCAGCCACAGATACATAGATCCGAGAGAGCACAAGATCGGCAAAGCAGCGCAAGAAAATCTCTTGCGCAACAAGCAAGAGGCTTTCGCCGAGCAAGCCAAATTGCTGTCAACCTACCAGCAAGGAGAGAGGGTTTTCGATCACGCTCTCAGCGCAATCGCAACCCTTTTACAGGAAGAAAATGGTTGCCGATTGACAGGCATGCTAGAAAAGGAACGGCTTTCTTCCACGGAACGTGACGAAATCAAGTCCAGAATTGCCGCAATCGATGAACAAGGCGATGGCGGACTAAGAGACCGATTAAAAGGCCAGCAGGCATTTCTAAAACGCAAAGAAGAAGAGCTGAAATCAATCAACGACCGCACTACGAAATATCAAATCGCAGTCGGCGTTGGCGAGCGTGATCTCAACGGTGGCGACAATGTTGAAGGCTCAAACATGAGCCGCAGACTCGCAAGGAAATTTTATAGTCAGGAGCGCAAGCTGATTTCCTATCATTTGGGAGGTCCGGCATATCAAGCGCGCTTAAAGAGCCTGGAAAATTCCACCGCTGCGAAAGCCGACGCACCTGCATCGGAACGCTTCCACCGCACAGCGGCTCATCACCGCAAATTAGATCAAAAGGCGATTGAAGCATCGCAGCAGGCGGAGAAACGAAATCGGCAAGCGGAATTGGCGGCGCGCGGCGCGTTGCGCGACTATTTCAACGAGTTTGGCGCGAGCGGCCAGGTCGGAGCCGAAAGTCACCTGCTGATGGCAGTGAAGCCCTGGATGGACCTCAGCATCGAAGATATCGAAGGCAACGAACTGCGTCGCTACGAGGACAAAGCGCGCGAAGCCGCAGAACGCGCTTCCACCCTGTTCCGAGGCGAATTCGTCAACGCCCTGAACATGCGCGTGTCGAAAATGGAAAGAGACCTCGAATTATTGAACCGAAGCCTGAAAGATCATCCTTTCCACAACGAAAGGTATTCGTTCCACAGAACTGCAGAAGCAGAATTTCAGCCAATCCTCAAAGTCATCGAGATCAGTCGAATCTCGGATGAGGCCTTGGATATGCTTTTCAAAGCCGACGTCCCTGATGACTTTCCGCACAAAGACACAATCAAGGCTGTCGAGCAATTGCTGGAAGACCCCGACAAGGACTTCTCATCCTTCGAAGACTACCGGAACTTCTACACATTTGAAATTCACATGGAAGACGTCCAAACCAAGGCCAGAACCCGATGGGAAACACGCCGCAACACCGGATCCGGCGCCGAGCAGCAAGTGCCGTTATATGTTGCAATCGGAGCATCACTGGCGGCCGTTTACGGCAGCGCAGGCTCTGCCAAGGGGCGGCGCAAAGGCATGTCGCCAGCACTGTTCGACGAAGCGTTTTCCAAAATGGACGGCAAGAATCAACGAGCCATGATGGCGTTTTATCAAGATCTCGGGTTGCAAGTCGTCATCGCCGCGCCGCTTGAGAAAAAGGCGGCCATCATGGGATACATGGACACGCTCGTAGAGGTCGACAGAATTGGTGAACAATCAACCACCGATGTCATCAAGATCGGCAGGCGCACCCGCGACGAAATCCTGGCCATGAACCCCGAACATTTAACCGACGAGGAAATCGCGCGCCGCATGGCCGCAGAATAAGCCATGGCTCGAAAGTTCACAGATGCAGATGCGCTCCTCCACGACCTGCTCGACCGCCATGAGCGCGGCGTAGAAGCCCCAGTCGCGTATCCAGACCATGACGCATTTTCAACCGTCATCGCAGCCGACGCTTTCGCAAAAGCGATCTCGACGGCAGGAAGCGCAAACTGCGTCACCCTGGTTTATGGAACGGGAGCGAGGCGCGGCGAACTCAAATTGATCCGCCTCGCCGACGCCAATGCACTCTACGAATATCTTCGCCGTGAACCGTCTCGATGCATTGCCGAAAATGCCCGGACAATGCTGCTGGAAAATTCGAAAATTCACCCTGCAATACAAGAAGCGGTCCACGCCGCTGCAGAAGCATGGTCACGCAATCGGCGCTGGTGCCAACTTGGTCCTGAAGACACAGACGCTGTCCGAATGGCTATACAACTCGCGAACGCTGTCATCGAGCGAAAGCACGATGGAATTGACTATCGGACCTTCTCGCGCAAGATTACGGGCGACAGCAAAGCCCTTGAGCGGTTGGAAACTGCCGTCGTGAAGCTGATCGGCGCAGCGATAGAATTGCCGCCAGCGCCTAGCCCGAGAGCCACTCTTGAAGCGCTGGGACTTGAACGTTTCAGCCTACCGCTACTTCTGGCTGGAGCCCTCACATTCGATGGGCTGGCGCTACCTGTTGCAATGCCCTATCTGGGTGCACCTCCAAACGAAATCGCGCGGATCGATTTCAGCCGAATGCCGGCCTATGTTCTTACGATTGAGAATTTCACGAGCTTCAACCGCCATGTCCTCGAAGCCGATCAAAACCGAATTGGTCTGACGATTTATGTGGGTGGCTACCCATCGCTCGCCGCCCAGCGCGCATTATCTGCGCTTGACTCGGCGCTGCCAAAACACATTCCATTCTTTCATTGGTCGGACATCGACCCTGATGGCACATGGATCTTCAGAACCGTCGAGCGGTCCATTGGCCGGCCTCTCGTCCCTCACCTGATGACACGTGAGTTGGCTAAACTCTACGGCAGAAAGCCGGCGCATGCATCCGTACTTCGTCGTGGCACTGCCGAAGGCTCAATGATATCCGACCTCATGGACTATTTTGCCGAAGACGGATTTAAAGTGATGGAACAGGAGGAAATCGATCCGGCACTGCCGGATACGCCCGTTCGCAACCACACCTAATTCACACCTACCGGCATCTCCTCAAAACGCTGAAATGAACAACCACCGCAAAAAAATCCTCGGCATGATCACGCCGAGGATTGGCAGGCCGGCAGGAGCCGCGGGCTCCATCATTTTTCGACGATCTTGCGCCGCGACCGCAGGCCCAGACGATATTTATCGCTGACGATTGAGGCTTCAATCAGCAATGGCAGGAGGGCGGCGTCGCCCATAAGAGTATAAATTGCCCGCGCAATGGCGCCTGCTCGTCGGGAACGACGACATGTCCAACGTGCCAACGCTTGCGGCAGTCATCACGACTCGCGCCCGGCTGGCTGAGCGGTTCGTAAGGCGGTGCAAACTCGGATGCCAAATGGCGCCGTTTCGCTTTGCAAGCTCAACCGGCAACTCGTTGAAACGGCGTCACAGAAGGCACCGGACCGACTACCGCAGCACTCTTTTGCTGCTGAAAATGCTGTCATCGATATCTTGGCGCGGTCTCCATCACCACTCAGGCTTGAGAGCCAGGCCGCCAAACGGCGGCGTTGCTTTTGGACATCGTGGCCGCGCGGCCGACAGTGGGTTCAGCACGCTAGAAAACGACCTACTTCGACTTGGCCTCTTCGGCGGTGCGCTTGTCGAGATAGGCCTTGATCGCCCACACCGCCTCCTGCGTGAAGACACTGCCGTAGCTCGGCATCGTCTCGCGGCCCTCACTGTTCTTCCTGCCTTCGAGCACCACCCCTTTGAAATAATCGTCGGTGTCATTGAAGCAGGCGGCCTTTTTTTCAGGCGGGCTCGTGTCCACGCAATCCTTGGCGACGAGCAGGAGATCGGGCGCCATGCCGCCGGCCTCGGCGTTCAAGCCATGGCATCCCGCGCAATTGTGCAGATATCCGACGGCGCCGATGGCCACCGCCTTGTCGTTGCCGCGATAGGGATTGGACGCGACCCATTCCTTGCCGAGCGGCGGCAAACCGGTGGTGTCAACGGGGTGCGGCGTCACATCGCCGTGGGCCAGCGCCTCCAAGGCCGCCAGAGCCAGAAAGCCGATGGCCAAGCCGGCCGCTCCCGTGAATTTGCGCATGCTAAACACTCCCTTGGCGATCGAACGCCGACGCCTTATTTCCAAAAGCCCAGATTTAACTGATCAGCGGTCGAAGTCGAGCCCGCAAAATCGTAACGTGCTGATTGTAAAAACTGAATCGTACTAAGTAAGCACGGGCGATGTCGCATTTGGCGAACGCGGGTTGGATTCGCCTTTTTCTGAGCCTTGACCCAACCTGTTTAATTGATGGTAGGCGGCACGGCGCTGCCGGCTGCGAGATGCTTCTGGTGAAGCCAGTCGAGACTGCATTCGAAACTGTCGTTGAAGCTGCTCAAAGTCCCGGCGCCCGCGCATTCCACTGGCCTCATGGCGTTTTGAAAGGTCCGAGCCATTGAAACGCCCGCCGCAATTCGATTTCGCCGCCCCCGTCATACCACCGGCCATGCGCAAGAAGGACGCGCTCTGGCCTCCACGAGATCATTGTTTCCACGGCGGCCTTGCGGCTTCGTCTGGAGAAAGTCAGCCGCATGTCGCGCGGCATGCCTCCATTGGGATCGAGCGCGCCCGCCATGCGGACAAGGAAGCGCAGGATCGGCGATCTGATCTTCTTGGCTTCGAAATTTTCGATCAGGTCGGTGAGAATGAGCGTCCGCGTGGCGCGGTGAAAGAATTCGACCTCGGTCATGAAGCTGCCGACGACCGACAAGGTCGCAAGTTCCCCATCCCAGGGATAGCCTTCGGCTGTGTCGAGCGGCAGTCCGGCGAGGCCAAATCCTTGGCCCGCCTGTTCCCTGACGCGGGGGGCGAGATAGGCGGTCGCCGAGGGATAGGCTTCCACCCATTGAGGAAGCCATGAGTAATGAACGCGATTTGGCCCGACGATCCAGCGTGGAGCGCCAATCCTTTCGATCTCGGCCTTCAGCGACGGCGTGAGCGGAGTTGGAGAGTGAATGAAAAGTCCGTCGGCCAATCGGACAACGGTCATTCGCGTGGGAAATGGCATTTTCGGCCAGGGCGGGCCAAAACGGATTATCGGCCCATCGACGATCCATATGTCGCCGATCACTGGCTTCAACGTCGCGAGAGGCGGATAGGTAAACAAGGCCTCGCCGCCCATGCTTTTCCCCTCCTCGCAAAATGCCGCCCGCCGATCGAGCGTCGTCATTCTAGGCCGCGATCAACGGCGCTCGCGCGACCAAGCCGATGTGCAACTGCCCGCGAGACGGAATGTTCAGGGCTCGCAATCGCGCCGTCACTCGGCCGAGCGAATCACGGCGTCGGCGATGCTGCGCTTGGTGATGACGCCGCGAATGTCCTGGCGTCGCGGCACGCCAGTTCCGCTGACGACAATGACCGCGCTGCCGCCGTGGCGATTCATGCGTTCGAAAACGCGACTCAACAGATCGGTTTCGCGCGCCAGCACGTAATCGGCCCGCGCGAGCGCCTCGACCGTCACCGTCGGGTCGCGCAGCGCGCGGGGCCAGTGTTCCGAGCGCACGGGCACGATTCCGCAGATGCGATCCTTGCTGACGACGACGATCGGCGGGGTCACCTTTCCACCCGCCGGCGCCGCGCGCAGCACGTCAAGCAAAAGAGCGCCGGGCTCGGCCACGATGAATTCCTCCTCCATGATCGATTTCGCCTGCTGGACGAGATAAAGGTTCGCGTGCCGGTCCTGCGGAATCTGGCGCCCGCGATGCCGCAGCTTGATTGTGTAGATCGTGTCGCTGATCAGGGCGCGGCGAACGCCGGAACCGAAAGCCACGGCGATGATCACGGGAACGATGATGGCGTAGTCACGCGTCATCTCGAAAATCATGACAATGGCGGTCATGACGCCTCCCGTGCCCGCTCCGACCATCGCGGCCATGCCGATGACGGCGCAGGACGCGGGCGACAGGTCGAGCTGCGGCGCCAGCGCCAGCGCGCCGAGGCCCAGGCCGCCGCCAAGCGTCGCCCCGATAAACAGAAGCGGCGAAAATATGCCCCCGGACGCGCCGGCCCCGAGGCTGACCGAAGTAGCGAAAATCTTCGCCAGGAAGAGCATGGCCAAAAGCCCGGGCAGCGCCATCTTGCCTTCGAGAATGGACTGGATCACGCCATAGCCGACGCCATTGATGAAGGGATGGCCAAAAAAATGGGTGAAGCCCACCATCATCGCGCCGATTGCCGCCATGCCCGCGATAACCTGCGCATAGGCTCCGCCGGGAAGCGTCGGAAACCAGTCCTCGCAAAAAGCCAGCAGGCGGATGAAGGCCCAGGCGGCAAGGCCGCAAGCCGCGCCGAGTGCGACAATCAGCAGCAGGTCCAACGGCCAGGCGCCGCCGAGTTCCGTCCCTTCGAAGCGCGGCATGGAGAAAGCCGGCGCGGCCCCCAGCAGCACGCGGCCCGTGTATGTCGCGCTTCCCGTGGCGATGACCACCGGCAGAAAGGTGCGATTGGAGATTTCCGGCAGGAGGATCTCGGTCGCAAACAGCACGCCTCCGAGCGGCGTGTTGAAGGTCGCGGCGATGCCCGCGCCGGCGCCGGCCGAGAGAAGCGTGATTTTTTGCGAAGTGGCAAGCCGCGTCACCCGCCCCAGGGTCGAGCCAAGCGCCGAACCGATCTGGATGATCGGCCCTTCGCGGCCGACCGCGGCGCCCGTGCCAATCGAGATGGCGGACGCAAGCGACTTGACGACGGCGACGACGCCGCGGATGTCGCCGCCCTTGTAATAAATCGAATCCATCACCTCCGGCACGCCGTGCCCCTTGGCTTCCGGCGCAAAATTCCTGACCAGAAAGACCACGATCAGGCCGCCGACAATCGGCGCGAAAAAGACCAGATTGCCCCACGGGCTGGGCGGATCGAGAAGATTTGCGTCGAGAATGAACGACCAGCGTCCAAGGTAAGACAGGTTGTAAACCAGTCCTATCAACGCCCTGAACACAGCCGAGCCAACGCCGGTGAAAACGCCGATGCACAGAGCCAGGAGACAGAGTCGCCACAGCGCCACCTCGGCGCTGGCGGCGCGGGACGGTCTGCGGGCTTTCAGGAGGTTGATTCTGAGGAAGCTTGAGGATCCGGATCATTACAACTCCAAACCCGCTTCTTCGGCGTCCCTTTTCCGCTTGCACTTGCGCCGCGATCGGACTTAAAGGAAATTGAAGACGCCGACGGGCGCGACCGCTTCGACGTGAAGCTTAGCATGCCGATCATCAGTCTGCTGGCGCATTACAGCGGCTGGCTGATTATTTTAAGGCCCCGGATCTCGCCGCTCGGATTGGTGGGCGTGTGAACGTTCACATACCATTCGCCGCCGCTGAAATCCTTGGCTTGCTCGGGCGCAAGAACCAGGACCAAAGCTCGCAGATTTATCGCTGCAGACATGTGCCTCCCGATGGACCGCGGTAGCGCGACCGCAACCACAACCCATTTCGGCCCGGATTGGATCCACCGAGCCCAGGCGACGGGGCTGGCTCTGCCCTCAGTCTCGGAACTGCTTCTTCTCCAACCAACGGCAAAACTCGATGGGCGCCGCCTCAAGCTGAAACTCCCGGTCCTCGCCGCCCGGCCTCAAGTGAATGCCCGCCCCCTCGCAACCTTCGAAACGCACATTGTCCTGCCGGACAATCAAGCCGTCGCCGCTTTGCGGCTTTGCAACGAGAATCCGTCCGCCATCGCAATCGACGACGCAAACGGCCTCGCCCTGTTGATCGTGACAATCCCCGGCCGCGTACAGCAGCTTCTCGCCATGCCGGAGCCGGACATAGAGAGTCCACGCCGTTTGAATGGTTGCGAGATAAGCGCTTCCGCTCGCGTCTTTGCCCTGGTTGCCCAGGACTCTGAGATAAAGAACCATCTCCGTGGTCTGCTGGCGCGGATGGCGCCGCAAATGCCGGGAGTTGTAAACCCGCCGATAGCAGGCTTGCTCGCCCGGCGCCGGCGCGATGATTTTCCTTATCGTCCAGGTAAGGTCCGGCGCCGGCGCGTCCTTGGACTGGGCGACAGCGCCCGGCGCCGCCAATCCGAAAATCGCGACAAGAACGCAACCCGCGCGACGGAACGTCATTCGAGACCTCGTCAACTCCAGGAACAGCCTGAACCTTGGCTGATAGCTAGCATATAATGAGGACAGCGCGACATTGCGGGCATTACGGGGAGCGGCGCCGCGAGCTTCCCGATACAGGAAACGGACCGCCGCCTTGCCGGCGACGGTCCGCTCGTTCGCTGTCGCCCTCGGGAGGAAAGCATCAGCCTCCCAGACTTGGGCGGCTTTAACCTTTTGGCAAGCGGTTTGTCCCCAGCATGGTTAACGGCAGACGCGGATTTGGTCCCGGCGCGATCACAATATCGCGATCCCCAAGCGCAGCCTCGGCAATAATTCTGCAACGCGCAGGGTCTTTTTTGCCGCTGGAGAGTTGATCCCTCACGCCAAAGAGAGAGAACGCCGCATGTCATCCCGCCACGAGAGCCCATTGGCCGCCGCCCCGGTCGCCAGCAGCCTGTCCTTCGTGCAGCCCACCAACGTTTCCGCCTGGGGCTCCTATCTCGCGCAGATCGACCGCGTGACGCCCTATCTCGGGCCGCTCGCGCGCTACGCCGAGACGCTGCGGCGTCCCAAGCGCATGATGATCGTCGACGTTCCCATCGAGCTCGACAATGGCGAATACGCGCATTTCGAGGGCTATCGCGTCCAGCACAATCTGTCGCGCGGACCGGGCAAAGGCGGCGTGCGCTATCATCCCGACGTGACGCTCGAAGAGGTGATGGCGCTCGCCGGCTGGATGACGGTGAAGAATGCCGCCGTCAACCTGCCCTATGGCGGCGCCAAGGGCGGCGTCAGGCTCGATCCGCGCACGCTGTCGCGCAAGGAGCTGGAGCGCGCCACCCGCCGCTACACCAGCGAAATCGGCGTCATCATCGGCCCGCAGCAGGACATCCCCGCGCCCGACGTCAATACCGACCCGCAGGTCATGGCCTGGATGATGGACACCTATTCCATGAACGTCGGCGTCTCCAGCCCCGGCGCCGTCACTGGAAAGCCAGTCCATCTCGGCGGCTCGCTCGGCCGCGCCAAGGCCACCGGGCGCGGCGTCTTCGTCATGGGCTGCGACGTCATGCGCCGCCTCGGCATGGCCGTCGAAGGCGCCCGCATCGCCGTGCAGGGTTTCGGCAACGTCGGCTCGACCGCCGCCGAACTCTTCGCCGCCGCCGGCGCGAAAATCGTCGCCGTGCAGGATGCGGATGGCGCGGTGTTCAACAATGCCGGCCTGGCCATGGAAAAGCTGATCGCCCACGCCCGCCGGCATCGAACGGTCGGCGGCTTCGCGGAGGCCGAAAAACTCGACCCCGAGGCGTTCTGGGATGTCGCCTGCGACGTCATGCTGCCGGCGGCGCTCGAAGGCCAGATCGACGTCTTGCGCGCCAGGCGGCTGAAGGCGCGGCTGGTGCTGGAAGGCGCCAATGGCCCCACCTTGCCCCAGGCCGACGACATTCTTGCCTCCCGCGACATCACCGTGCTGCCCGACGTGATCTGCAACGCCGGCGGCGTCACCGTCAGCTATTTCGAATGGGTGCAGGATTTCGCCTCCTATTTCTGGACCGAGGAAGAGATCAACCAGCGCCTGGACAAGATCGTGCTGGACGCGCTGCGCCACATCTGGGACACGGCCGTGCGGCTCGATATTTCCCTGCGCACCGCGGCCTTCGTGGTCGGCTGCCAGCGCGTGCTGACCGCCCACGCCGAGCGCGGCCTTTATCCGTAATCCCGCGACGCCGCCTTGCGGCGTCTTGCGGGCGGCCGGGCGCGACGCCATTTGCAATTGAGGGATTTTCCCTGAAGGAGCCCCGCGCGGCATGGATCTTCCGCTCGCCCCTGCACTGGAATTTTTCGCGCCTTATGCGCCTGACGACGAGGAGCTGGCGCCAAAACTCCTCGCCTGCGCTCCGCCGGACGCCGATCGCAACGCCGCAAAATCGCTGGCGCGCGAGCTGATCGTCCACATCCGTGAAAAACGCGACCGGATCGGCGGCGTCGAGGATTTTTTGCGCGAATTCAAGCTGTCGTCACGCGAGGGGCTGGCGGTGATGGCGCTGGCGGAATTGCTGGTCCGCGCGCCCGACAACCCGACCGCCGACCTGCTGCTCGCCGACAAATTGACGTCAGGCGATTTCATCCACCACAAGGCCACGTCCGACGCACCGCTTGTGCAAGCCTGCGTTTTCGCGCTCGGCTTTTCCGCGCGAATGGTGGGGCCTGAATTTTCTGCGCCGGGGCTTGCCGCCGATCTGGCGCGGCGGCTCGGCGCGCCAACCCTGCGCGCCGCCGCGCGGCAAGCTATGCGGCTGCTCGGCGGACATTTCGTCTATGGCGAGACGATCCGGGACGCGCTGGCGCGGGCGCGCAAATCGACGGACGCGCGCGTGCTCCACTCCTTCGACATGCTCGGCGAAGCCGCGCGGACAAAAGTCGACGCCAAGAAAAATTTCGACGCCTATGCGCAGGCGATCGAGGCCGCGGGCGGCGCGGCGGACGGAGCGGGACCGACGTTGCGACCGGGAATTTCGGTCAAGCTCTCGGCGCTGCATCCGCGCTACGAGGCGATTTCGATCGACCGCATGCGCGCGGAGCTGGCGCCGCGACTGTTCGAACTGGCGCGGCTCGCGAAAAGCCATGATCTCGGCCTGACCGTCGACGCCGAGGAAGCCGACCGTCTCGAGCTGTCGCTCGACCTCTTCGGCCGCGTCCTGGCCGATCCCGCACTGGCCGGATGGGAGGGCTTCGGCCTCGCCGTGCAGGCCTACCAGAAGCGCGCCCTGCCCGTCCTCGCCCATGTCTCGGACCTCGCGCGGGGAAACCGCCGGCGGCTGATGGTGCGTCTCGTCAAGGGCGCCTATTGGGACAGCGAGATCAAGCGCGCGCAGGAGCGTGGCCTCGCCGATTATCCCGTTTTTTCGCGCAAGGCGATGACCGACCTGAGCTATCTGGCCTGCGCCGAAAAGCTGCTGGCCGAGGACGCGCTGTTTCCGCAATTCGCCACGCACAATGCGTTGACCGCCGCAACCATCCTGGTCCGCGCGAAGGGGCGGAGGGATTATGAATTCCAGCGGCTGCACGGCATGGGCGAAGCCCTGCACGAGGCGCTGCTGGCGCGTTCCGGCGTCGCCTGCCGCATCTACGCGCCGGTCGGGCCGCACCGCGAACTGCTCGCCTATCTCGTGCGGCGGCTGATCGAAAACGGCGCCAATTCATCCTTCGTCGCCCGCGCCGCCGATCCCTCGCTCGCGGTGGACGCGCTGCTCGCAGATCCCTGCGATGCGCTGCGTCCGCCCTCGCCCGCGCGCCACCGGACTCTTCGACTTCCGTCCGAGATCTTTTCGCCGGAACGAAAGAACTCACGCGGCGTCGAATTCGGCGCCCGCGAGGCGCTGGCGGCGCTGCGCGCCGAAATCGCTCCTCACGCAAAAACCGAATTTTTCGCGCGACCGAGTTCAGGCGGTGGGCTTCCAGCTAAAAACATCCTGTCGCCGATCGACGGCGCTGTTGTCGGCCTGGTCTGCGAAGCCGATGAGGCCAGTTTGCGAAAATCCATGGCGACGGCGCAGGGCGCCTTTCGCCAGTGGAGCCGGACGCCTCCGGAAAGACGCTGCGAAATTCTGTTCCGCGCGGCGGACGCCGTCGAGGCGCAGCGCGGCCGGCTGATCTGGCTTTTGCAAAACGAGGCGGGCAAGACGCTCGACGACGCGCTGGCGGAAGTGCGCGAGGCGGCCGATCTCTGCCGCTATTACGCGGCGCGGGCGCGGACGCTGTTGGCGGAGTCGCGGCTGCCCGGCGTCACCGGCGAGGACAATTTTTTGCGCGCGCAAGGGCGTGGCGTTTTCGTCTGCATCTCCCCATGGAATTTTCCCCTGGCGATTTTCATCGGACAGGTCGCCGCCGCGCTTGTCACCGGCAATTGCGCCATCGCCAAGCCCGCGCAGCAGACCCCGCTTGTCGCGCAGGCCGCCGTCGACCTGCTGTTGGCCTCGGGCTGCCCGCAGGGCGCGCTGCAGCTCGCGCCGGGCGACGGCGTTCTGGGCGCGACGCTCGTGGCGGAGCCATGCATTGCCGGCGTCGTCTTCACCGGCTCGGTCGCAACAGCCCATGCCCTCCAGACGGCGCTTGCGGCGAAAGGCGGCCCCATGATTCCGCTGATCGCCGAGACCGGCGGCGTCAACGCCATGCTCGTCGATTCCACGGCGCTGCTCGAGCAGGTCACGGACGATTGCGTCGCCTCGGCCTTCCGCTCGGCCGGGCAGCGCTGCTCCGCGCTGCGGCTACTCTGCCTGCAGGAGGATATTTTCGCTTCCGCCGTCAACATGCTCACAGGCGCTGCGCGCGAACTGTCCCTGGGCGATCCGCGCCTGATCGGCACGCATGTCGGCCCGGTGATCGACGCGCAGGCCAAGGCGCGGCTCGAAGCGGCGCTGGCGGATTATTCCGCCCAAGGCCGCGTGCTTTATGCGGGCAAGGCCCCCGCCAAAGGCGCCTTCGTCGCGCCGCATATCATCCGGCTCGACCGCCCGAGCGACTTGAAGCGGGAAATCTTCGGCCCCATCCTGCATGTCGCAAGCTGGCGCGCGGAAGACTTTTCCGGACTCATCGAGGAAATCGCCGCGACAGGCTACGGCCTGACCATCGGCCTGCATACGCGGATCGAGCGCCGCATCAACGAGCTCGCAGCCCGCGCGCCCGCCGGCAACATCTATGTCAACCGCAACATGATCGGCGCCGTGGTCGGCAGCCAGCCTTTCGGCGGCTTCGGCCTCAGCGGAACCGGGCCGAAAGCCGGCGGCCCGGATTATCTGAGGCGTTTCATCGAGGAAATCACGCTCACCGTCAACACGGCGTCGCTGGGCGGCGACGCCGGCCTGCTCGCCCTCGACGATTGAAGCCGTCCGGCGAATTGAATTGAACGAAATACTGGTTGGAGGCGGGCGGCCGCCCGGTTAGCCTGAACCATGCGTTGCCAAAACCTCGACCCGCGATGAGCGCCCAATCCGAAACGCCCTCGGCAGGCGAAGTCTTTCGCGCCTTCCTGAGGCTGGGATTGACGAGTTTCGGCGGCCCGGTCGCCCACCTTTCCTATTTTCGGGCCGAATTCGTCGAGCGCCGGCGCTGGCTGGACGAAAAGGCCTATGCCGACATTGTCGCCCTCTGCCAGTTCCTGCCGGGGCCGGCGAGCAGCCAGGTCGGCGCGACCCTCGGATTTTTGCGTGCGGGTTTTGCAGGTGGGCTTGCGGCGTGGCTGGGCTTCACCCTGCCCTCTGCGCTGGCGCTGATCGCCTTTGCCGAGGGCGTCGGGCGGCTCGGCGACATTGCGCATGTCGCCTGGCTGCACGGACTGAAAATCGTCGCCGTGGCCGTGGTGGCGCAGGCGGTCTGGGCCATGGCGAAAAACCTTTGCCCCGACCGCGCTCGCGCCAGCCTCGCCGTCGCCGCCGCCGTGCTGACGCTGGCCTTGCCCTCGGCCGCCGGGCAGATCGGCGCCATCCTCGCCGGCGCCCTGTTCGGCCGCCTCTTTCTCGTCGCCGCAACTGCCCCCGATAGCCCGCCGCTCGCCTTGCAAATCCGCAAAACGCACGCGGTTGCGGCCTTCGGCCTGTTCGTCGTCCTGCTCGCGGGACTGCCGCTGCTGGCGCACGCGGCTTCAAGCCATGCGCTCGACCTGTTCGACAGTTTTTTACCGTTCGGGCGCGCTGGTTTTCGGCGGCGGCCATGTCGTGCTGCCCCTGCTGCAGCAGGCGGTCGTGCCGCCGGGCTGGATCGGCGACGACGCCTTTCTCGCCGGCTATGGCGCGGCGCAGGCCGTTCCCGGCCCGCTCTTCACTTTCGCCGCCTATCTCGGCGCGGCGATGAAGGCGGCGCCCAATGGCTTCTCGGCGGCCTGTTCTGCCTCCTCGCCATTTACCTCCCGTCCTTCCTGCTGCTCGTCGCCGCCCTGCCGTTCTGGGACGGGCTGAGGCGCCGGGCAGGCGTGCAGTCGGCGCTGATGGGCGTCAACGCCGCCGTGGTCGGCCTGCTGCTCGGCGCGCTCTACAAGCCGGTCTGGACCAGCGCGATCTTCTCCGCAGGCGATTTCGCGCTCGTCCTCGTCGCATTCCTGGCGTTGAGCTGGTGGAAAACGCCGCCCTGGCTCGTGGTCCTGCTCGGCGCGTCAGCCGCCGCATTGGCCGGATAGAATTTTTTTTTGGCGCTGTTCGCCGCCCTGCTCTGCCTCGCCGCGCCGGCGAGCGTCAGCCGACCAGCGTCCGCTTCAAAAAGTCCGTGGCCCGGCGCCACGCGAGTTTCGCCGCGGCGGCGTCGAAGCGCGGCGTCGTGTCGTTGTTGAAGCCGTGCTGCACGCCGGGATAGATGAAAGCCTCGTAGCGCACATGCGCCGCCTTGAGCGCCGCCTCATAAGGCGGCCAGGTCGCGTCGACGCGGGTATCGTCGCCCGCGAAATGAAGCTGCAGCTCGGCTTTGATATTGCCGACCTTGTCGAGGTCAGGCGCGACGCCATAGAATGGCACGCCCGCGACAAGCTCCGGCAGGCGTTCGGCGAGGATGTTGACCATGCCGCCGCCCCAGCAGAAGCCGATCGCGCCGAGCTTGCCATTGCCCGCCGGCAGGCTTTTGAGGTAATGCGCGGCCGCGACGAAATCCTCGACGCATTTCTTTTGGTCAAGCTGGCCGAAAAGCTCGCGCGCCCGGTCCTCGTCGCCGGGATAGCCGCCGAGCGGCGTCAGCGCGTCGGGCGCCAGCGCCAGGAAGCCGTCGAGCGCCAGCCGTCGCGCAATGTCCTGGATATGCGGGTTGAGGCCGCGATTTTCGTGGACCACCAGCACGATAGGCCGCTTTTCAACGGCTGCGCCCTCCCCAGCCGCGGGATGCGCCAGATAGCAGCGCAGGACGCCGGATCCCCGTGCAGACTCGATCTCGACATTCTGGAGGGCGAGGCGCGGGTCGTCCGGCTTGACCTGCTGCGCCTCGGCAAAGCGCGGATTGAGCATGTCCAGGATTTCGACGGCGCTGACGCCGACAGCAAAGGCGGAAGCGCCCTGCAGGAAGCCGCGACGGGGGATCAATCCGTGCACATATTGGTCGAACAGGCGCAGGATCTCCGGGTGAAAATCTTTGGCGGTCAGTCGGGGCATGAGCTTGCTCGTTTTCGCTGGAGCTCTTTTCGCAACCGCAACGCCCTGGGCACGCGCGGGTTCCGCGTGACGATTGTAACAAATCCGGCCATATTGGCGTAGTCTGAAGCCACGTCTCTTTCTCGGAGCCTCAAATGATGGTCAGGCGCAATCTCTCCGCATGGGCTCTTGGTCCGCTGGCCCTGCTCCTGTCCGGCTCCGCGCCGGCGGCGGCCCAGGGCATGACCTCCGGCGTCGATCTTTCCTCGAAGGCCTTCACCACGGCCGAGATGTCGCGGGCCGACATCGAGGCGCTGATCGCGGCGCGACAGCCGGGAGGCGGGCTGGACCTGTCCGACAAGAGCTTGAACGGTCTCGACCTCCACAGGCTCGATCTCTCAAAGGCCAATCTGCGCGGCGCGCGGCTGATCGGCGCCAATCTCGCCGGCGCGAAGCTTCCTGGCGCCTTGCTCGACGGGACCTGGGCGCTCAAGGCCAATTTTTCAGGAGCCGACCTTTCGGGCGCGCATCTGTTCGGCACGCAATTGATGGGCGCGAAGCTCGACCACGCCAATCTCTCCCAGGCCCGCATCGCCGGCGACCTGACCGGCGCGAGCCTCGTCGGCGCCAATCTCTCGGGAGCCGACGGCTCGGCCGACATGAAGAACCAGTCGATGGGCCTGATGCACGCCATCATGCCCTCGGCCGACCTGCGCGGCGCGAATTTTTCCAATTCCGATTTTTCACGCGTCAACATCGAATTTTCAAGGCTCAACGACGCCAACCTGTCCGGCGCGAATTTCTATCACGCCGACGGCGCGGGCGCGGATTTTCGCGGCGCGAAGCTGGACGGCGCGAATCTCGAGGGCGTCGATCTGAATTCGGCGAAGATCAACGCCGACGCGGCGAAAGATTTTTCCAAGGCGCTGAATCTGGATCGCGCAACGAGGGAATAGCAACCATCCACGCGCAAAAGCGCCTCAACGCCGGGCCAGCGCAATCGCCAGCAGCGCCAGCAAGATCGCGGAAAATCCCTGCCAGAACAGCAGCGGATTTTTTTCGTAGAGCGTCGTCTTTTTCGGCGCGAGGGGACGACCGGATTGCGCGCCGTTCTCGATATCGAAGGCGAATTCGAGAACGTCGCCGTAGCGTTTCGCCGGATCGACGGCAATCGCCTTGGCGATCGCCGCCTCGAGCCAGGCCGGCAGGTCCGGGCGGCGCGCCGTCAGCGGCGCCGGCAGGCCAAAGCGCGGCTTGCTGAACGGCTCGATCTCGCCATAGGGCCATATTCGCGAAAACATGCGGTAGACGGTCACGCCGAGCGCAAAAAGGTCAGACATTTCATTGCCGCCAGCGCCGGCGAAAAGCTCCGGCGCCATGTAGGACGGCGTGCCTGGAATATCCTCGGGCGGAAAATCCTCGAGCTGCGGCAGCCGCGCGACGCCCAGGTCGATCAACCGCATGCCGCCATCCCTGAGCAGCAGCACATTGTCAGGCTTGATGTCGCGATGAATGATGCCGGTGCGATGCAGAACGGCTATGGCGCGGGCAAGGCGGGTGGCAAGCTGCATCCCCTCCTGCAGCGTGACCGGCGGATCGCGCTTCAGTCGCTGCTCCAGCGTTTCGCCATCGTAATAGGGCATGACGGAATAGAGCCGGGTCTGGCGTTCCGGCGGCTGCTCGATCACCTCGCCAATCCACGGGCTGCGGACGCGTCCCGCGACGAAGGCTTCGTTGACGAAGGCGCGGCGATAGACCTTGTCGTCCGCAACGCGCGGCTGGGGAAACTTGATCACGACCTGTCCGCCCGAGCGCAGGTCTTCCGCGAGCATCAGCCGGCTGTAGCGTCCGTCGGCGAGTACCCGCTCGATGCGGAAATCATCGACGAGAGTCCCGACATCCGGCGCCGGCAGGATGGGCAATCCGCCGAAATGATCGCTGAGCTGCTCTTCGGCTTTTGGCGGCGTGTCGAGAATATCGACGATCATCGCGGTGGCGTTGTCCGAAGCGCCGGCGTCGAGCGCCGCATCGACCAATTTTTTCGCGGCGCTATCGGGCGACTCGCGCTCGGCGAGGATTTCGCGCAATCGCGCGTCGTTCAGGGCGCCATGCACGCCGTCGCTGCACAGGAGAAAGCGCTCGTGCTGGCGCAGCGCAAATTGCGAATGATCGAGGCGCGGCGAGTCCTCGATGCCGATGGCGCGACGCAGGACGTTTTTGAAATCGCCCTGCCCCATGACATGGTCTTCCGTCATCCTTTCCAGCGCGCCGTCGCGAAAGCGATAGAGCCTGGTATCGCCGATATGGACGCAATGGCCGGAGCCGCCGGACAGGATGAGCGCGGTGAAAGTCGTCGCCATGCCCCGGAGTTGCGGATCGGACCGGCCCTGCGCGACGATCCAGCTGTTGATGGCGTCGAGCGAACGCGCCGCCGCCTGCCGCACGCCGAGCGAGCCCGGCAAGCTGAAGAAACCGTCGAAAAAGGCGCGCACAGTCAGTTCCGCCGCCTCGCGGCCGCCCTCGCCTCCGCCGACGCCGTCCGCAACGGCGACGACGGCGGCGCGGCGCGAATCCGCGCGGGGCCTCCCAATTCGAGCAGCGGCGTAATCCTGGTTGTCGGCCCGCTTGCCGCACTCGGAGGCGAAGCCGATCTCGAAGCGCAGATCGTGATCGTAACGTTCGAGCCGGCTCATGGACAGAACCCAAAAAAGAGCGACCCGGCCAGACTTCCGGCGGGGTCGCTTGGATTATCGACGATTTCGCGCAGCGCGCAAAATCAGATGCGCGCGCCGGAGACCGCGCCCCAGGTCGTGCGCCAGCGATGCTTCACGAAGGTGAGGCCGGCGACCCCGAGAAGCGCGAGGCAGCCGAAGAACAGGAATCCCGCCATGAAGCCGCCGGTCATGCCTTTTGACATGGCCATCGCCTTGGCGAGGAAGAAGCCGCCGAGACCGCCCGCGAAACCGACGAGGCCGGTCATGACGCCGACTTCGTTGCGGAAGCGCTGCGGCAGCAACTGGAATACCGCGCCGTTGCCCATGCCGAGGCAAAGCGTGCCGATCGAGAACAGGCCCACGGCGATCCAGCCCATGAGCGGCAATTCAGTCAGCGCCCAACCCGGCGCTCCCGCGGGGCTTGGGCCTTCCGGCAGTTGCGACACGGCGAAGTAGCAGGAGGCGACGACCAGGAACATGACCGTCAGCGACTTGATGCCGCCGACCCTGTCCGCAATCGCGCCGCCAACGGGGCGGAAAGTCGAGCCGAAGAACACGATCATCGACACCATCAGGCCCGCCGCCACCGGGGTGACGTGGAAATGGTTGGTGAAGTAAAGCGGCAGCGCCGAAGCGAGGCCGACGAAGCCGCCGAAGGTGATGAAGTAGAAGAACATGAACCAGCGGCTGTCGGAATCGAGCAGCAGCTTGGCATAGGACGAGAGCGGCGCGCGGGTGATCGAGCCCGGCGCGTCCCTGACGGTGAGCATGTAGACGGCGAGAATGACGATCATGGGTATCAGCAGCGCAGCGTAGACGCCTTGCCAGCCGAAATGTTCGGCTATGGTCGGCGCAAACAATGTGTCGAGCACGACGCCCATGTTGCCGGCGCCGGCGATGCCCATGACGATGCCCTGGAGGTTGGGCGGATACCAGCGGCTGGCCTGCGGCAGGGCCACCGCGAAGGAGGCGCCGCCGAGGCCGAGGATGGCGCCGAACACCGCCACGGCGCCCGGGCCTGACAGGCCAAACCACCAGACATAGGCGCAGGCGATGATCATGACGGCCTGCGCGATCGTGCCGGTCAGCTTGGAGCCGATCGTGTCGGCGAGGATGCCGAGGGGTATGCGCAGGATGGCGCCGGACAGCACGGGAATGGCGACGAGGCTGAGCTTGACGTCGATGGGAATGTTCATCGCCTTGGCGATATAGGCCATGAGCGGGCCAAGCGAGACCCAGGCCATGAAGCTGATGTCGAAATAAAGGAAGGCGGAAAGCAAAGTTGGCCAGTGGCCGGATTGCTTGAGGTCGGAAAGCTTCATTCTTGGGCCCCTCTTCTGAAGTTCTGCATTAGCTGGCTGCACGGGCGGGATCGCCCAGCAGACGTTCGATTTCTGGTTTGCAGGAGCCGCAGCCAGTCCCAGCTCCCGTGGCCTCGCCGACCGCTGCGGCGCTGCAAAGATTTTCTCGGCGATGGCATCGAGGATGATGTTGGCGCCGACGTTCATGCAGACGCAGATCTTGCGGCCGGGATCGCGGCATGTGCGCGGAGGGCGTCCTGCGAGCAACGCCAGGGACGACGTATCCGGGGCCGAAAATTGTTCGCACAACCAGGCGCGGGCGGCCGACACGGGCGTGCGCGCAAAAAAGATGGCGCCGAGGATTTCTCCGTTCCGCGCGGCGACGCAACGATAGGCGCCGGAGATTTCGTCGCGCATCGCCGTCATGTCGCAATCCGCGCCCACGCCGAAAATTTCGCGCGCGAACTTGTCGGCATCGGCGATTTTTTTCATGCCGGCCAGTTCGATGCGCCAACCGCCTTCGATGCGCGCCAGGGCCCAATAGTCGCAGGCGAGAGTCTCCGGCTTTTTCCGGGTCAGCGCGAAAGCATAGAATTCAGGCCAGACCGGCTCGATCGAAACCGGCGTCGCCTTGCTTTCCGGCTGGCCCGACACGGGATCGACATGCGGGGCGATCAGCGCCCCGACCCGCGCCTGCGAAGCGAATTCATCCGTCCAGTGGATCGGCGCGAAGACGCCTCCGCGCCTTTGCCGGTCGCTGATTTGCGCACGAAGAAGCACTGAGCCGCGCGCGCTGGTCAAACGAACCAGCCCGGCCGTCTCGACGCCAAGCCGCGCCGCATCGAGCGGATTGAGTTCGGCAAAGGGCTCGGCGATATGTTGCGACAGGTTGCTCGCCCGACCCGTCCGCGTCATCGTGTGCCACTGGTCTCGCACACGCCCCGTGTTCAACACGAACGGCTTGTCCGCATCGATCTTCTCCGCGACGCCGCGATAGGGCGTGACGACGAAGTTGGCGCGGCCGGTTTCGGTGAAAAACTTTCCGTCGGCGAAAAAGCGCTTCTGGCCGTCCTGCGCCACAGCGCCCGCCGAACGCGGCCATTGGAAGGGCGTGAGGAGGTCGTAGCCATCGTCATCGATATCCGCGCAGGCGGAAATGTCGAAATCGCGATCGCCCTTGTTCTCGAAACCCGACAAGGCCGCATGTTCACGAAAGATCGCGGCCGGGCCGTCATAGGAAAAGCCGTCGCCGAACCCCATGCGCCCTGCGACATCGCAGATCGCGCGCCAGTCGGCGCGCGCCTCGCCCGCCGCCGCGCGAAAGCCGCGCTGGCGCGAAATGCGGCGCTCGGAATTGGTGACCGTCCCGTCCTTCTCGCCCCAGGCCTGAGCTGGCAACAGCACGTGTGCGAAAACCGTCGTGTCGGACTTCTCCACCACGTCGGAGACCACGACGAAGGGGCATTTTTCCAAGGCGGCGCGAACGAAATCCGCGTCGGGCAGGCTATCGACCGGATTGGTGCCGATGATCCAAACGGCTTTTACGCGACCGGCGTTGATCGCCTGGAAAAGTTCGACGGCCTTCAGGCCGGGCCGGTTGGGGATGCGCGGCGCATTCCAGAATTTCCGCACGATCTCACGATGCGCGGGATTGCCAATCTCCATATGGGCGGCGAGCATGTTGGCGAGGCCGCCGACTTCGCGGCCGCCCATGGCGTTGGGCTGGCCGGTGACGGAGAAAGGCCCGCAGCCGGGCTTGCCGATCCGCCCGGTCAGAAGATGCGTATTTATGATGGCGTTGACCTTGTCGCTCCCGGACGTGGATTGATTGACGCCCTGCGAATAGACCGTGACGGTATTTTCGTTGCCGATGACGAGATCGTAGAAGCGACGCAGTTCCTGCCGGGGCAGACCCGTCTCGGCGGCCACCTTTTCTTCCGTCCAGGCATTGGCGGCGGCCAGCGCTTCGCCGGCGCCCTGGCTGTGCGCGGCGACGAATTTCTTGTCGCGCTTGCCGGCTTGCTGCAATTCGCGCAGCAGGCCGGAGAACAGCGCGACATCAGAGCCCGGCGCAAGCGAAAGATGGAGGTCCGCAATTTCCGAGCTCGCCGTGCGGCGCGGATCGATATTGACGACTTTCGGCAGGCCGCCGCGCCTTTCGCGCGCCGCGGCGATGCGCTGGTAGAGGATCGGATGACACCATGCGAGATTGGAGCCGACGAGAACGACGAGGTCGGCTTCCTCAAGGTCCTCATAGACGCCAGGGACGGTGTCGGAGCCGAAGGCCCGCTTATGGCCGGCGACGGACGAGGACATGCACAGGCGCGAATTGGTGTCGATATTGGCCGAGCCGACAAAACCTTTCATGAACTTGTTGGCGACGTAATAATCCTCGGTCAGCAATTGGCCGGAGACGTAGAGCGCAATCGAATCAGGACCGTGCTCGGCAATGGTCTTGCTGAAGTTTTCCGCCACGAGATCGAGCGCATCGTCCCAGCTCGCCCGGGCGCCGGCGATATGCGGATGGAGCAGCCGCCCCTCGTGCGAGAGCACCTGAGCGAGAGCCGAGCCCTTTACACAGAGGCGACCGTAATTTGCCGGATGCGCCTTGTCGCCGGAGACGCGCACGTCCGCGCCGTCGATTTCGGCGCGCACGCCGCAGCCGACGCCGCAATAGGGACAGGTCGTGTTGACGGTCTCGCTCATCGTCCTCCTCACGCCGGAGCCGCCACGCCCATGTCGACGTAGATGCGGCCCCGCTCGATCTTGACCGGGAATTTTCGCGCGCAGCCGCCGTCGCCGGCGGCCTCGCCGGTTTCGAGATCGATGACAAGATTGTGCAGGGGACACGCGACCTTGCGGCCGTGCACGATGCCTTCGCTGAGCGGGCCGCCCTTGTGCGGACACTTGTTTTCGAGCGCGTAGATGTCGTTCGACGCGGTGCGGAACACCGCGATTTCGCGGCGCGGCGTCCTGACCGTGCGCGCGCCGCGCAGCGGAATGGCGGTCACCGGGCCCACGTCAAACCAGTAGGTCTTCACTTGTTCCATCACAAAATCCTCTGGGTCTCGGCTCATTCGGCGGCGATCGGCAGAGCCGGCGACAACACGGCCAGCGGCGTGAATTCATGCATGTCCTTGCCGGCGGCCCGTTCGGCCCAGGGATCGCGACGGGCGACGCGCTGCGAAATCATGAAGCGCTCGTAAAGCGCCTTGCGATTGTCATGGTCTTCCATGATCGCCTTGCGCAGCCGCTCGAGCCCGGTCTTTTCGACCCATTTCCAGAGACGGTCGAGATAGGCCGCTTCCTCGCGATACATCTGCATGATCGCGGCGACATGTTCGAGCGCCTGCTCTTCCGTCTCGACATGGCCGAGCAGATCGGTAGCGCGCACATGCAGCCCCGCCGCGCCGGCGACATGCAGGTCATAGCCGGAATCGGTGCAGATCACGCCAATGTCCTTGACCGTCGCCTCGGCGCAATTGCGCGGACAGCCTGACACCGCGAGCTTCACTTTCGCCGGCGTCCACGAGCCGCACAGCAGCTTCTCCATCTTGATGCCGAGGCCCGTGGAATCCTGAGTGCCAAAGCGGCACCAGTCGGTCCCGACGCAGGTCTTCACCGTGCGCAGCCCCTTGGCATAGGCGAAGCCCGAGACGAGGCCGGCCGAGTTGAGCTGCGCCCAGACCGCCGGCAGGTCCTGTTTCCTCACGCCGAGCAGATCGATGCGCTGGCCGCCCGTGACTTTCACGGTGGGTATCCTGAAGTGGTCGGCGACATCGGCGATGGCGCGCAACTCGTCGGGCGTCGTCACGCCGCCCCACATCCGCGGCACCACCGAGAACGTGCCGTCCTTCTGGATATTGGCGTGGACGCGCTCATTGATGAAACGCGACTGGTAATCGTCCTTGTAGTCATAGGGCCAGTCGCAGATCAGATAGTAATTCAGCGCGGGATGGCAGGTCGGACAGCCGCTGGACGTCTTCCAGCCCAGCTCCTGCATTACCGCCGGCATCGACTTGAGCTGCTTCGACTTGATGAAGCCGCGCACTTCCTCATGCGTCAAGTCAGTGCATTTGCACATCGGACGGCGGCCGGATGCGTGGTAGCTTTCTCCGAGCGTCGCCGCCAGCAGCAATTCGACCTTGCCGGCGCACTGGCCGCAAGAGGCCGAGGCCTTGGTCTTCGCCCTGACATCATCGAGCGTCGTGAGGCCGTCGGCCTGGATCGCCTTGATAATCTTGCCCTTGCATACGCCGTTGCAGCCGCAGATTTCCGCATCATCCGGCAAGGCTGCAACGGCCGCCGTAGGGTCCAGCGGGGACCCTCCCTGGTAGGCCTGGCCAAAGATCAGGGTATCGCGGATCGCCGCGACGTCCTCGCCCTTTTTCAGGAGGTCGAAATACCAGGCGCCGTCGGCCGTGTCGCCATAGAGAACCGCGCCGATCACCCTGTTGTCGCGCAGGATGACGCGCTTGTAGACGCCGCGCGAGGGATCGCGCAGCACGACTTCGTTATTGGAGTCGTCGTCGGAAAAATCGCCGGCGGAGAAGAGGTCGATGCCGGTGACTTTCAGCTTGGTCGAGGTCACCGCGGGGATGAAGCCGACAGTCTTTTCGCCCGCCAGTTCCGCCGCGAGGATTTTCGCCATGTCATAGAGCGGCGCCACAAGGCCGTAACACTGCCCGCGATGCTCGACGCATTCGCCGAGCGCGAAAATGCTTTCGTCGCTGGTGCGAAGGAGATCGTCGACGATCACGCCGCGATTGCATTCCAGGCCGGCGGCTTTGGCCAGCGCCGCATTGGGTCGAATGCCCACGGCCATCACCACGAGATCGGCGGGCAGGATGCGGCCATCCTTCAGCTTGACGCCGGTGACGCAGTCGCCGCCAAGGATCGCCTCGGTGTTGGCGCCGACGATCACTTCGATGCCGCGTTCGGAAATGGCCTTTTGCAGAAGATAGCCGGCGCTCGGATCGAGCTGGCGCTCCATCAGCGTCGCCATCAGATGCACGACCGAGACTTTCATGCCCTTCAGCGCAAGACCGGCCGCAGCCTCCAGTCCGAGCAGGCCGCCGCCGATCACCACGGCATGGCCGCCTTTTTCGGCGGCCTCATGCATGAGCGCGACGTCGTCGAGATCGCGGAACGTGACGACGCCCTTGAGATCGGCGCCGGGAACGGGAATGACGAAAGGCTGCGAGCCCGTGGCGATGACCAGCCTGTCATAGCCAAGCTTTTCGCCCGAAGCGGTCGTGATGGTCTTCGCCGCGCGGTCGATCGCAACGATCGACTGTCCCCGGCGCAGCTCGACCCCATGCTTGGCGTACCAGGCCTCGTCGTGGATGATGATGTCCTCGAAGACCTTTTCGCCCGAGAGCACCGGCGACAGCATGATCCGATTGTAATTTACGCGCGGTTCGGCGCCAAAGACGGTGACCGAATATTTTTCGGGCTCGTCCTGCTTTGCAAAAAGCTCCTCCATGGCGCGTCCAGCCGCCATGCCGTTGCCGATCACAACCAGCTTTGGTTTCCGCGAAAGTTCTGTCTGTCCCATAGGGCGCCCTTGGATGCGAAGACCCGGCGCAAGGGTTCGAAGCTTGAGGCTGATTTGGGTATGCAGACGCCCGCGTGCCCGCGCGCCCTGTGAGGGCGCCGGATGGCCTCAAGCAAAAGCCGTCTTTGGCTTTCGCGAACCGATGCTCGGGGTCGTCATTGACCTGACAGCCTGTCGCAAGCGTCATGCCAGACTTGCGCAATTGCTCCTCGCGCTATGTATGGCAGCGACTTGCATCGATTTTCCGCTTCCGCTTGGGGCTGGGCGCCTGCCGCCTGATTTGGCGCCCGGCGCCCTCGATCAGTCCAGGCGCACAAAAAACAGGCGCGGCCTCGCCCGGCGCAAAATGTTAAATTTTTTGTTAACCAACCCGGTTGCATTGTATCGAAACAACACAACCTGGCGTTGTAATCACGGAGTTGGAATATGGCGGCGATGAGCCTGTGGGATGCGGCGGATCAGGTCGGAACGAGCAAAAGCGCGATCTGGCGCGCCATCAAGGACGGGCGTCTCTCGGCGCGGCGCGACGAGTCCGGCAATTTCTCGGTCGATCCCAATGAGGTCATTCGCGTGCTCTCGATCCAGGAGCCGGCGAGATCCGAAGAGGCGGCGAACGCCCAGTCCTTCACCCCCGCCAAACCTTTTGCCGCCGCCGACTACGCTCCAGCCAGCGAAAACGCGGCGAGCGCGCGGGCGCCGGAGGACGGCGCTCGGATTGCGGCGCTGGAGTCCGAAGTCGCCGGATTGAAATTGCTGCTCGCGGAAATGCGCGTCCATCGCGACGATCTGCGCGGCGAACGCGACGCCTGGCGCAATCAGGCGGAACGGCTCATGGCGACCCTGCGCGTCGACGCGCCCTCGCGCTGGAAGCGCATGACGGGCGGCGGATTTTAATTCCAGCCAAGATTTTTAATTCCAGCCAAGATTTTCGCGCCAGTTTGCCGGATCGAAAGCGGCTCCGCCGTACAATGTCACCGAGGGCGCGACCGGAGCGCCGTCAAGCGGCCAGAAGGTTTTTCGCGCGGCCTCTGCGTTGGCGTCGGACGCCACCGTCTGGCCCGCGGCGACCATCAGCGCGAACAGCCAAAGAGCCTGAGCCCCCGCAAGCGCTGTCGCCTGCAGAGTCGAGCCGTAGCCGGGGCGCTGATTTCCCGTCATGGCCGAGCGAGGCCGCGACCATGTCCGGCGTGACACCGGCGCCAACCCCTAGCGCAATCAGCTTGCAGAATTCGGCGCGGTTTTCAGGGCGTTCGCCCCAGGCGGCGGCGCGGCGGATGGCGCGGGCCGCGGCGCGCGGCAATTCCGGCTCCAGCGTCGCCGCGTCCCTGGGAAAGGCCAGGACCTTTTCCGGACAATCCTTCACGAGCGCGCGGCAAGGATGCAGGATTTCCGCCGCGCCAGACTTTTGCGCCAGAGTGTTCCAGGGCTCGCCGACGCAGAAGCCGTCGATGTAGCCGCCGGAAATGCTCGCCTCCATCAGCGGCGGCGGCGTCACAGTCAGGCAGACCGCGGCGGAATCGATCTTCGCCGCGCCGAGCCAGAGCCGCAACTGGTAATGATGAGAGGAAAACGGGAAGACATGGGCGAAGCGCAGCGCGGGCTGGCCCTGCTGCGCCCGTTGCGCGACGATTTCGGCCAGCGCCAGCGCGGTGGCGGCGGGGTCGCTGAGATTACCGGAACATTTTGCGCGCAACGACGCGCCGAGCGAGGGCGAGACGGAAATGGCGTTGCCGTCGAGCCCCATGGCGACCGCGCCGATCATCGGCGCGGGAAAGCCGTCGAGGCCGAGCGCCGAGGCGACCACGGCAGGCGCCAGCATATGCGCGGCGTCGCAAATGCCGAGCGCCAGCTTGTCGCGCAGATTGGCCCAGGAGGCTTCGGGCCGCAGTTCGAAACGCAAGCCCTCGTCGCGGTCGAAATTTTTCGCCGCCGCGACGAAGAGCAGACCGGCGTCGGTAAGCGGCATGTAGGAGATGCGCAACAGCCGGGTCATTTCAAAAGCTCCGCCGCCGTCATGATGGATCGGGCGATTTCGGCGATCTTCTTGCCCTCGTTCATCGCGACCTTGCGCATCATCGCATAGGCCTGCTCCTCGGAAATGTTCTTCGCCTTCATCACCATCCCCTTGGCCTGGTCGATCACCTTGCGGTCGGCGAGTTGGCCCTGCGCCGCGGCCAGCTCCTCGCGCAGGCGGGCGAAAGCGTTGAAGCGCGACACGGTGAGATCGACGATGGACTTCACCCGCTCCTTCTTCAAGCCGTCGACCACATAGGCCGAGACGCCCGCGTCGATCGCCGCGTTGATCATGGCGGAATCCGATCTGTCGGCGAACATGGCGACCGGGCGCGCACTGGCGCCGCTGATGCGAATCATCTGCTCGAGCACGTCGCGACTGGGGTTTTCGAGATCGATCAGCACAATGTCCGCGTCGATTTCGCGCAGGCGCTGCTCAAGATCGAGGAACGTGTCGACGACGAGCACCTGCTCATGCCCCGCCTCCCGCAGGCCGTCGCGGAGAATGGCGGTGCGCAGGGGATTCTGGTCGACAATGACGATGCGAAGATTTTTCTCGTCGGGCAAATGGGGACCTGTCTCTTTTCCAGCGCATTATAGCCGTCGCTCGCACGCGCGCCAATCAGGCCTGCGTCCAGCGCAGCGCGATCTCGCGCAAATCGGCGGCCTCCGACAACACTTGGCCGCAACGCTGGCGCAACACCGCGAAGGCGTCGGCATCGGCCGGCGTATCGTCCGGGTCCGCTTCGCGCTTGGGCGGGACGGCGCCGAGATCGAGTTCCGCCAGCACGGCGCGACGCGTTTCGTCGAGCAGTTTTTCGCAGGCGCCCGCATCCAGTTCGGCGCGCCTGATGCGGATCATCAGGCGCACGGTGACGATCTGCGCCGCTGTCGTATAGGCGCTGGCGATGAGCCGGCCATAATCGGGCCAGAGCGTTCGCTCAGCTTCGGGCTCGCCCCGCATCCGCGCCGCGGACTCGCTGAGCGCCGCCATGGATTCGATCAGGTTTTTCCGCGCCAGGCGGTAATCCTGTTCCTGCGCGTCGTAGCGCAGGGCGCGATCGGCGTAGCGCGCCAGATTTTCAACGAAGCTGCGCGCGATGGCCGGCGCCCCTGACGCTCCCAGTGCGGCAGGATCAGGTTGAAGACGAAGGCTATGCCCGCGCCGATCAACGTGTCGACGAGACGCGCGAGGACCGGCGACGCCTCGACGGGATCGAGCAGATGCAGGGTCAACAGCGCCATGATCGACGCCGCCGTCGCAGTCACCCGATAATCAATTCGCGCATAGGCGTGGGCGACGCCGATTGCCGAGATCTGGACGGCGAACAGCAGCAGCGGCGAGCGCGTCCACAGCAGGACGCCAGCGATGGCGCAGCCGAGCAGCGAGCCGAACAGACGGTCGTTGCGGCGCTGGCGCGTCACGCTGTAGCTGGCGCGCATGATGACGGCGATGGTGAGCAGGATCCAGTTGCCATGCCGCAGGCCGGGAACGAAATGGATCAAGGCGTAGCCCGCGCCGAGCGCCATGCCGAGCCGCAGGGCGTGCCGGAAGATCGGCGATTTCAAGCGGATTTCGTGCAAAAGGGTTTTCGGCGAGGCGCGCAGCGGCGGCACGAATTTTTTCAGGTCGACGCCGGCCAGCGCCTGCCGCGCCGCATCCGGCTGGGTCAGTACCGCCGGCAGCATTGCAAGATGGTCGATCGCCCAGGCGATGCGATTGCGGGTGAGGAGCATCGCGCGCACAAGATGAGGATCGGCGTGGCCCGCGTTTTTTGCAATCTCCGCGGAGAGAAGGTCGAGCGTCTCGCGATGGTCCGGAAAGCTCAGCCGCGGCTGGCCCATGATCAGGTCCAGCGCGAGACGGTCGAGTTCGGTCGCGAGCCTGAGGATGAGGCTTGCGACGCGCGAGGCTATGTCGATGTCCTCGAATGCGGCGAGGCGCAGAGGCGCCTGGTCGGCGTGGATGGAGACCATGCCGTCGAGCGCCTCCAGCAGCACCACGAGACCGCCCGTCATGCGCAGGGCGGAGGCGCGGTCGCCGGCGCCGGCGATCAGGGCGCGCGCCGCCTGCAGATGATCGGAGAGGGAGGCCTGCTGCTCGACGAGCTTCAGATAGGCCGCTCCCGGATCGGGCGTCTCGCGGTAAAAATCCGCGACGCAACGCAGGTAAGCGGCAAATTCGCGCAGGACTTCGGCGAGGGTCAGGCGGCGTCCGGAGGCGTCGAGAAGCCGCGTCAGCACCAGCGCGACGGGAATATAAAGCGCGCCGCCAAACGCAAAAAACATTTCATAATCGAGCCGCTCGGCGAGATCGCGGTCCGGCGCGCCAAGCGTGAAGACCATCGACAGCATGACGGCGATGCTGAGCGGAATCGCCCAGCGGCCCCACGCGAGCAGCAGGCCGGCGCCGGCGCCGATGGCCATGATGACAACGACTTCGAGCGGCGGAAAATTCATGCTCAGCGCCGTCGCCAGCGCCGACAGGACGACGCAGATCCAGGCGAGCGGCAGGATGCGCGCCTTGGCGGCGAAGGGCGACGGCAGGTCGGCGAGGCTCACGCAGAGCGCGCCGGTCGCCGCGGCCATGCCCTGCGGAAAACCGGCGCCGAGCCCGACCATGAGGGCGACCGCGAACACGCCCAGCGCGACGGCGGCGCCGTTCAGGACATGCAGGCCGAAAACATGTTTCAGCAGTTCGGGGCGCGGCGCAACGCGCGACAGCAGGCTCATCCCCGACCGTCGAGATTGGCGCCGTTCTCAAGGCGGCTCATCCGGAACCCCTGTTCAAGTCGCATTCCAGCACGTCGGCCTTTTTCAAAAAAGCAAAAGGCGGCCGGCGGCTGTATTGCCGCGGCCGCCGGAATTTTTGTTTCGAGCGCGCTGTCTCAGGCCCGCGCGACGTCGCCCTCAAAAGCCTTGACCCACATGGCGCAGATGCCCGAGCGCACGATGTCCTCGATGGCGAATTCAATCACCGGCACCGGAAGGTCGTGCGTGCGAATCAGCTCGATCATCCGACCCAGCCCGGACGCCTGCTGGATGTCCGACTGGTTGACGTCGCCATTGATCACGCTGACGCAATTCTCGCCAACGCGGGTGAGGAAGGTCTTGATTTCGGAGACGCTGGTGTTCTGCGCTTCGTCCAGGAGAATGAAGGCGTTTTTCCAGGAGCGGCCGCGCATCACCTCGAAGGGCGCCATTTCGATCCCGCCGCGCTTCAAGGCGATTTCGAAGGGGCCCTCGCCCATGCGCTCCTTGATCGCGTCGACGATCGGAACCGCCCAGGGCGCGAATTTCTCCTGCAGCGAGCCGGGGAAGAATCCGAGCGAGCGACCGCAGGGAACATTGGGACGGGTGATGATGATCTTGTCGATCTTGCCGGCGCGGAAAAGGTCGGCGGCGTGAGTGGCGGCGATCCAGGTCTTTCCGGTGCCGGCGGGACCGAGAACGACGATTTGCTGGTTCGAACGCAAGGCGGAGAGATATTGGGCCTGAGTGGGATTAAGAGCTTTGATAGGCGGCAGCACGCGATCGTTCTGGAATTTGCTTCCCTTGAACTCGATGATCTCGGCATCTCCATATTGACGGGAATTGCGGCTCTTCTTTCGGTCCAGTTGCTTGCCCACGCGAGGACTCCTGAGAGTATGGATCGACGGGCGCGCTCTCCGTTCTAAGACGGAAAGCACGGTGGAGGTTTAAGCGACACGACTGGGTAATTAGCGAGGGAGGCTGTTGAGCTTCTGTAAGAAGTGTTCGCCATCGGCCTGCTCCTCGCTGGGAAAATAATATGTGATTCTCTCTCAATACAAAGTTAATTATTTTTACCTTTCGCACGTGACGAAGAGGCGTGAGCAAGCCTGCGATGCTATGCTTCGCGCGTTGATTCGACGGGAATAACCGCGGCAAAGCCTCCGCGTTCCCGCATCGCCGAAATTTTCCACGTCATCCCAATGGATTCGCCCGCAAACTTCACGCAGGATGGCTGCAGGCAAGCTTCCGCCGATAGGCTCCGTTTGATCTCGAGGCTTCCGCGCAACGCCGGCAAGCGCTCTCGACGAGAATGGATGGACCCGCTTGGGGTCGGACAGGATGCGCGCGATGACCCGTTCTCTTTCGCCTCGCCCGCCGCAACATGCGGACTTCGAGGCGGCCGGCCTGACGTCGCTGTTTCGCGAAGACTGCGGCGATGCGCTGCTGGCGATGACGCTGGCGAGTGGCGGCGACGAACGCATCGCGCAGGGCGCCGACGGGCGCAATCCCTATGGCGCGCCAATTCGTCCGGCCGGCAATGAAATCTGGTTTGCGTCCTCCACCGCCTCGGCCATTTCGCAACGCGGCTGGGACGCCGCCGCAAGCGCCCTGCCCCTGGCCTTTTCCGCCGCGAGGGCTGAAGACTGGCACGCGCAGTTGCGACACAGGATCTTGTCGCCGCTCGCTCCCGCCAGCGCCGATCTCGTCTTTTGCGCTTCGGGAACACAGGCCGAATACGCCGCACTGATCGCCGCGCGCGCCCTGGATGGCGCCCAGCCGAAAACCTTGTTCAACCTCCTGGTCGGCTCCGACGAGACGGGGCGCGGCGCAGCCCATGCGGCGAGCGGCAAGCATTTCCTGGATTCGGCTCCCTTCGGCGCGGCCCGCAAGGGCAGGACTATCGAGGGCTTTGGCGAAGGCGCGATCAACCTGGCCTCGCTGCCCATTCGCGACCCCGCGGGCGAGCCGCTCGCGGCGGGCGACATCGACGCCGTCGCCGAATTCCTGACCCGGCACGCCGTCGCGCGCAATGCGCGGGCGCTTCTGCACGTGCTCGATTGCTCGAAGACCGGGCTGACAGGATTTTCGCGCGAGACTGCGAAAAAGCTGAAGGCGGCCTTCCCAGACCATATCTCGGTGGTCGTTGACGCCTGCCAGCTGCGCTGCGCGCCAACAACCATCCGCGCCGATCTCGAGGCCGGATTCATGGTGATGATCTCCGGCTCTAAATTCGCCGGCGGCCCAGCCTTCTCCGGCGCGCTGCTGCTGCCGCCCGACATGATGCGCGCCCTGTCGCGCCTGCCGAGAATCCTTTGGCCGAAAGGTCTCGCGCCACATGCCGCCCTCCTCGACTGGCCGCCGGCGCTGCGCGAGAAAATCGCTGGCCCCTTCGGCGCGCGCTGCAACCAGGGGCTCGGCCTGCGCTGGGAGGCGGCGCTCGCCGAACACGAGCTCTATCTCGCGCAGGCGCCCGAAGTTTCCGCGCGGGCGATCGCCTTGTTCGGCGCGGAGGCGCGAAAAAACATCGCGCGGGCGCCGGCGCTTTCGCTCGACAAGGGCGCGGCCATGCCGACCATCCTGCCGATCCTGAGCCGCAGTTTCACCGGCGCGCCCCTGCCCGCCGAACCGATCCAGCAGGCCCTGCGCGCGCGCGGCATGCATGTCGGCCAGAAGGTCGCGCTCGGCGGCGGCGACGTGCTGCGGCTCTGCCTCTCGGCGCCGCAGATCAATGATTTCGCGCTGCGGCTCGCGTCAGGAATGACCGAGGCCGCCGCTTTCGCGCCGGTGGCGGAGGACATGGTTCGCCTTTTCGACGAATGGGCCCGCCTCGTCGCCGCGATCTGACGGCAGACGGGCAGCTGTCGCTCATCTGCTGCGTCAGGTAAGAAATGCAAGGCCGTTGGCGGCGTTTACGCGAAATTCCGCGCCAGCGCCTCGAGCGCCGCCATGCACGCGGGGACAGCCAGTTCGGCCTGCCAGCGGATCAGGCTTTGCGGCCCGTCGGCGACCGCCGCCGCGACCTCAAGGCCATGCGCGAGCGAGCCCGCTTGCAGCACCAGCGCGTCCGGGCGCGCAAAACGGAGCTTTTCCTCGTCCAGACCGTAAAAATGGAAATAATCCCGCTTTGTGGCGACGCGGGCTCCCTCATGGCGCGAAAAATCGAGCGGCAGGACAATCACGATGTCGGCGTCGCGCAGGCTCGAGCGCATGTCGGAAAAAACCTCGACGCCAAGCCGCCCGATCGCCGGCGGCGCCAGATTGGCCGGCCCCACCAGCCGCACCCGCGCGCCAAGGCAGGTCATGAGGATCAGGAGGGATCGCGCCGCGCCGGAATGCAGCATGTCGCCGCAGATTGCTGTGGTCAGGCCATCGACGCCGCCACGGACGCGCGAGATCGCCGCGGCGGCAATCAGCGCCGCGATGGGATCCTCATGCGCGCCGTCGCCGGCGTTGATCACGGCGCAAGAGAGTTTCCTGGCGAAAAATTTCGCCACGCCCGCTTCGGAATGACGCACGACGGCCATGTCGGGCCGCAGGGCGTTCAATTCCGCCGCAATTTCAGTCAGTGTCGCCGTTCGTTCCGGGGCGGGCGCGAAAACGACCTCGCCGCCCAGCCTTTGCCCCGCCTCCGTGAAAGCCTGCCGCCCTTCCTGCGCCGTGTCGAGGAACAGGTTGACCAGCCTGCGGCCGGCGAACCGCGAAGCCTGCCCGAAGCCGTGCGGATCATCCGCCGCTTGTTGCGCGAGATCGAGCAGATAAAGGATCGCCGGACGCGACAGGCCTTCGATGCCGAGGAGATGGCGATGCGTGAAATAGGCGGCGGAAAAGGACATTTGCCCGCTCTAGCCGGGCGCGCCGCCGCAAGCAAGGGCGCCTCATTTTCGGGCCTTGACGAAGGTCCATTTGACAGGAAGGCGCCGCTCCCCATTTTCCGCCCCGTTCCGGGCGGCCGAGAAAAGCGGCCCGGCTTTTGCTTTCAAGCCGGAAAAGCCGGCTTTCCGGGGTCATTGCATGGACGTCGTCATCGTCGAATCGCCGGCCAAGGCCAAGACGATCAACAAATATCTGGGCAAGAACTTCGAGGTCATCGCCTCGTTCGGCCATGTGCGCGACCTGCCGGCCAAGGACGGTTCGGTCGATCCCGACGATGATTTCAAGATGCTGTGGGAGGTGGACGGCAAGGCCGGCAAGCGCCTGTCCGACATCGCCGCGCTGGTGAAGAACGCCGACCGCATCGTCCTCGCGACCGATCCGGATCGCGAGGGAGAGGCCATTTCCTGGCATGTGCTCGAAGTTTTGCGCGCCAAAAAGGTGCTGAAGGACAAGCCGGTCCAGCGCGTCGTGTTCAACGCCATCACCAAGGACGCGATCCTCGAGGCGATGAAACATCCGCGCGAGATCGACGTGTCGCTGGTCGAGGCCTATCTCGCCCGCCGCGCGCTCGACTATCTCGTCGGCTTCAATCTGTCGCCCGTGCTGTGGCGCAAGCTGCCAGGCGCAAAATCGGCCGGCCGCGTGCAATCGGTCGCCTTGCGCCTCGTCTGCGACCGCGAACTCGAAATCGAAAAATTCAAGTCGCGCGAATATTGGTCGCTCGTCGCGCATCTGCGCAACCAGACGCGAGATGCCCTTCATCGCCCGCCTCGTCGGCGCCGACGGCCGGAAAATCACGCGCCTGGACATCGGCGCCGGGGCGGAGGCCGAGGCTTTCAAGGCAGGCGCTGGACACGGCCGCGTTCACCGTGTCGTCGGTCGAGGCCAAGCCGGCCAAGCGCCATCCCCACGCGCCCTTCACCACCTCGACGCTGCAGCAGGAAGCCTCGCGCAAGCTGGGCATGGCCCCGGCAAACGCCATGCGCGTCGCCCAAAAGCTCTATGAGGGCGTCGATATCGGCGGCGAGACCGTCGGTCTCATCACCTATATGCGAACCGACGGCGTCGATGTCGCGCCAGAGGCGATCGCCGGCGCGCGCGCCGTGATCGCCAAGGAGTTCGGCGACAAATATGTGCCGGATGCGCCGCGCAAATATACAGCCAAGGCCAAGAACGCGCAGGAAGCGCATGAGGCGATCCGCCCGACCGACATGTCGCGCCTGCCGAAGAGATGTCGCGCGCCACCTGCAGCCGGACCAGGCGAAGCTCTACGAACTGATCTGGACCCGCATGATCGCCAGCCAGATGGAATCGGCGCTGCTCGAGCGCACGACGGTCGATATTCGAGGCCAAAGCCGGAAGCGCGAACGCTCGACCTGCGCGCCACCGGCCAGGTCGTCCGCTTCGACGGGTTCCTGAAGCTCTATCAGGAAGGCAAGGACGACGAGGAGGACGAGGAGTCCGGCCGGTCTGCCGCCTATGGCGCAAGGACGAGGCGGCTGAAGAAGGACAAGATCGAGGCGACCCAGCATTTCACCGAGCCGCCGCCGCGCTTCACCGAGGCGACGCTTGGTCAAGCGCATGGAAGAGCTCGGCATCGGCCGCCCCTCGACCTATGCCTCGACGCTGGCCGTACTGCGCGACCGCGACTATGTGAAGATCGACAAGAAGCGACTTGTGCCGGAAGACAAGGGGCGTCTCGTCACGGCCTTCCTCGAAAGCTTCTTCGGCCGCTACGTCCAATATGACTTCACCGCCGGGCTCGAGGAACAGCTCGACCGCGTCTCCAATTCCGAAATGGACTGGAAACAGGTGCTGCGCGATTTCTGGACGGAATTTTCCGCCGCCATCGACGGCACCAAGGAATTGCGGACGACGCAGGTTCTGGACAGCCTCAACGACCTGCTCGGGACCGCATATTTTCCCGGCCAAGGACGACGGCTCCGCTCCGCGCGCCTGCCCGTCCTGCAGCGTCGGGTCAATTGTCGCTGAAGCTCGGAAAGTTCGGCGCCTTCATCGGCTGCTCGAACTATCCCGAATGCAAATATACGCGCACCCTGGCCGACCGCGGCGAGAGCGCCGCCAAGGGCGTCGAGGGCGAGCGTCCCGGCGTGAAGACGCTTGGCGAAGACCCGAAGACCGGCCAGGAAATCACTCTGCGCGACGGGCGTTTCGGCGTCTATGTGCAGGAAGGCGAAGGCGACAAGCCGAAGCGCTCGTCGCTGGCCGCCAACATGAAGCCCGACGACGTGACGCTGGAAATTGCGCTGGCGTTGCTGTCGCTGCCGCGCGAAGTGGCGAAACATCCGGAAAGCGGCGAGCCGATCCTCGCGGGCATTGGCCGATATGGCTCTTACGTCCAGCACAAGAAGACCTACGCCAATCTGGGCAAGGACGAAAACATCCTCGAAATCGGCGCCAATCGCGCCATCGACCTGATCCTGACCAAGGAAGCCGGCGGCGGACGCGGCGCACCGGGCGGCGAGATCCGCGCGGTCGGCGATCATCCCGATGGCGGCGCCATCGCGCTCAAGGCCGGGCGCTTCGGCCCCTATCTCGCCTGGGGCAAAGTCAACGCCACCCTGCCAAAGGGTACGGACATGACCGGCATGACGCTTGAGCAGGCGGTCGCCATCGTCAACGCCAAGGCGGCAGGCGCGCCGAGCGACGGGCGCCTTTCGGCGAGCATCCCGACGGCGGCCCCATTGCCGTCAGGCGCCGGTCGCTTCGGCCCCTATGTCTCCTGGAACAAGGTCAACGCCACCCTGCCGAAGATCCATGACGCTTGAAACGATTTCGATCGAGGAGGCGATCCGGCTGATCGAGGACAAGATCGCCATGGGCGGCGGCAAGCCGATCAAGAAACCCGCGAAAAAGCCCGCCGCCAAGAAGGCGACGGCCAAAAAAGCGCCGGCGAAGAAGGCCCCCGCCAAAGCCAAGGCGCAAGTCGAGGACTCCGACGAACCGCCGTTCGAGGGCGGCAAGCCCGCGAAAAAACCGGCGCCAAAAGCGCCAGCGAAGAAGCCGGCGACAAGGAAATGACAACACAGCAAAGCCTACGCTTTTCCTGATCGCGGATGAAAACCCTTCCGATATAACGGGTTGTAATGTCTGTGAATTACTGAGACCTTCGACAGGCGGCAGGTCACCGAATCATGTCTCGATCTGATCGCTGGCGCGAAGGCGGCTTTTATGATCATTGGCGTGCTGAACCAAAAGGGCGGCGTCGGTAAAACGACGATTGCCGTCAATCTCGCCTCCTGCTTCAGCCTGTCCGGGCGCCGCGTCCTTCTCGTCGACGCCGATCCGCAAGGCAGCGCGCTGGCATGGTCCAGCGTGCGGCAGGCAGAGCCCGGCTTTGTCGTCGTCGGGATGGCCAAGCCCAATTTGCACCGCGAAATCCCTGCCCTGGCGAAAAATTACGACGTCGTGGTCATCGACGGCGCACAGCGCGTCAATGAACTCGCCCGCGCCGCCATCATGGCGAGCGACCTCGTCCTGATCCCCGTGCAGCCCTCGCCCTATGACCTCTGGGCCGCCTCCGAGACCGTCCAGCTCATCCGTGAGGCCCGCATCTACAAGGAAAATCTGCGCGCGGCGTTCGTCATCAACCGCAAGATCGCCAATACGGCGATCGGCCGCGATTTCGCCGCAGCTTTCGATCAGTTTGCCGAGACGCCGGTGCTCGAAGCCGCGTTGATGCAGCGGGTGATCTACGCCGAAAGCGCCGCGCGCGGCCTTTCGGTCTTCGAAGCGGCGCCGCGGAGCGAGGCTGCGCGGGAGATGTTGCGTCTGTCCGCTTTGGTGTTCAACCATTCTGAAAGGCAGGCGGCATGAGCCGGAAGACGATTCCATTCGCTATTCCCCAGAAACCCGCATCCGCGCCGGCTGACCCGCCGCTGGCGACGGTTTCACCGGGCGACGAGACCAGAGTCGATCGTTGGGTGGCTCAGCCTGCGACGCCGAATAGAAGCGCGACGCTGCAACCGCGAGCACAGGAAGTTGCTCAATGCGCTTCTGCGCTGACGATCACGGTGTCCGATTATCCCGACATGTTCGAGCTTTGGAAAATTGGCGTTTTCCTGCCCTATGCCCTTGTCTTGCGCTGGGCGATTGGCGCGGCGAACAGAAGCGCGCTGTTGTTCGCCCGCTGAGACAAAGCTGAAAATTTCCGTACGAGCGCCCGGAACCCGTGGTAAGCATGGTCGTTGATCCCGGATTGACGACTTGCATGGGGGGAGATTCCGTGGGCGCGCGCCTTATCCACCTGATCAATCCGAAAACGGATTCACTGACGACCCGGCCGATCTATTTCAATCGCGCCCTTTATTCGCCGTTGGCGGGCCTGCTCGCCGTGGCCGCCTGCATTCCGCGAGACCAATATGAAGTCGTGCTCACCGACGAAAATATCGAGACCATCGATTTCGACCTGAAGGCGGACATGGTCGGCATTTCCGCCATGACCAGTTACGTCAATCGCGGGTATGAAATCGCCGACGCGTTTCGCGCCAAGGGCATTCCTGTCGTCATGGGCGGCGTGCATCCCAGTTTCATGGCGCGGGAAGCCCTGACCCATTGCGACGCGGTCGTGATTGGCGAAGCCGAGCTGGTGATGGACAAGCTGCTGGATGATCTGCGCACACGGCGCCGATGCGCGGCATCTACAAGTCGGCGGCCCTGCATTCGATGGTCGGCCTGCCGATGCCGCGCTACGACCTGCTGAAGAAGCATCGTTACGTGAACAAGACCTTCGTGCAGACCTCGCGCGGCTGCCACACCGGCTGCACCTTTTGCGCCGAGCCGCTGATGAACGGCCTCAAGTTCCGCTACCGACCGGTCAATGAAGTGATCGCGGAAATGGAAAATTGCGGATCGCGAACGATTTCGATCAATGACGCGGATTTCTTCGGCACGCCCGATCGCCCCAAGGAAGTGATGCGCGCCATGAAAGGGCGCGGCTTCCACTGGCAGGCGGGCGTCACGTCGAAACTGGCCGAAGACGACCGCATGCTGGAGCTCGCGGCCGAAAGCGGCTGCACCTTGCTCAGCATCGGCTTTGAATTGATCTCGCGCGAAACGCTGAAAAGCGTTCACAAGATGGTCAACCAACCCGACCATTTCGCCGCCCTGGTGGAAAAAATCCATTCCTACGGCATTTCGGTTTTTGGCCTGTTCATGTTCGGCTTCGACGGCGACGACACGTCCGTTTTCGACGACACGGTCGAATTTCAACATCAAGGCGGGCTACGACGCCTGCGCCTATTCGGCGCTGACCCCCTATCCGGGCACGCTGACCTGGTACGAGATGAAGAAGGCGAAACGCATCGTCTCCTACGACTGGACAATGTACGATCAGGGCCATGTGGTCTTCAGGCCGGAGAAAATGCAGCCGGACGAATTGCGCATCGGCCTCGACCGCGCCTACAAGCGCTTTTATTCGAACGGCTCGATCGCCAGCCGCTTCCCGTTGACGGGCAAGCGCAGCCGGCTTCAATGGGCGGTCTATAATCTCTTCATGCGCAAGGCGTCGCGCACCGAGCATATCGAACTCGATCGCTCCGGCGACGCCGGAGCCCGACCTCGCGCCGAACCCGCCGATCCTGCCGATCAAGCGCGAATGGCGCCAGGCGGTGCTCGAGGCGATCGAACCGCAAGAGGCCGAGAGCACGCCCGCCGCCGAATGAACGCGGGCTCACCGCCGCGCCGCCGACGCCACCTTTTCCCGCCGCCGCAGCCAGGCGGCGTCCAGCAGCATTTGCGCCGCCCAGAGATAGACGTTGCGCTCGCCGATCTGGCCGCACATGATCGCGCATGCGCTCGGCGCTGTTCCGCGTCGGCGCATCCGGAGGCGCGATCGAAGGCCTTGGCCATGCCATGCGTGTCGTAGGGATTGACGATCACGCGCCTCGGCGAGTTCGCGCGAGGCGCCGGCGAAGCTCGACAGCATCAGCACGCCCTGTTCGTCGTCGCGCGCCGCGACGAATTCCTTCGCGACGAGATTCATCCCGTCGTGCAGGCTCGAAACGACGCAGATGTCGGCGGCGCGGAACAGCTCGAAGACCTCGCTCGGGCTCGTGATGGCGGATCGAAAGACGGATCGGCGGACAGCCGCTCTTCGTCATATTTCGCGTTGATCTCAGCCGCGATGCTTTTCCGCCTCGCCCTGCAGGGCGGCGTAGGAATCGAGTTTCTGCCGCGTCGGCGCCGCGGCCTGGATCAGCACGACCTTGCCGCGCCATTCGGGGTTCTCCGACAGCAGTTCTCGACCGCGCGCATGCGGTCGACAATGCCCTTGGTGTAGTCGAACCGCTCGATGCCGACCGCGATGCGCACATCGTCCGGCAGGTCGAACTGGGCGCGCACCACGCGCGCGGCACTCGGCCACGGGCGCCTGGCCGGCCAGCGCGCGCGGCGGCCATTCGATCGAGATCGGATAGGACCGCATCAGCGTCTCGCGGCTACCGCCAGCGTCACCGAATTTCGCTCGCGGTCGATGCGGCTCTCCATGTAGCGGTCGACGCCTCTCGAGAAAATTGTTGCAATGGAAGCGGGTGTGAAAGCCGACGATCGAGCTGCCGAGCAGACCCGTCGATGATCTCCTTGCGCCACGGGCAGATGCCGAAGGTCTCCGCATTGGGCCAGGGAATGTGCCAGAAGGTGATGATGGTCGCCCGCGGCAGGCGCTCGCGGATCATGCGCGGCAGCATGGCGAAATGATAATCCTGCACCAGCACGATGGGATCTTCGCGCTGTCGCCTCCTCCACGACGGCTTCGGCGAAGCGCCGATTGACGGCGCGATAAATGGCCCAATCCTGCTCGCGAAAGACCGGCCGCACGAAGGCGATATGGCAGAGCGGCCACAGCCCTTCGTTGGCGAAGCCGTAATAATAGCCGTCCTGCTCCTCCTCGCTGAGCCAGACGCGGCGCAGCGTATAGGCGGGATCGTCGGGCGGCACGCTGCACCCGGTCGTTGCGCGTCGCAGGTTTCGCGGTCGGCGGAGCCGCAGCCATGCGCGATCCACACGCCGCCGCAGGCGCGCATCACCGGCTCCAGCGCCGAGACAAGGCCGCTGGCAGGTATCTGCAGCGCGATCTCGCCATCGACGTGATTGTGGATGTAGGGTTCGCGGTTGGAGACGACCATCACCTGCGCGCCGGGCAATTCCTCGCTGCAGCAGCGTGTGCAGGGTTTCGGGCGACCATTTGACGTGGATGCCGTCGGTGAATTTGCGCTCGATGCGCAATTCCGCGAGCAGCGCGTTGATCTCCTCGTTGACCGGCAGGTCGAGCCGCTCGAGGTCGACGCGGCGCCGCGGCGCGACGCCCGTTGGCGATGGCGCTGCGCAAGCGATTTCAGCCAGCTTCGCCGCATGACCTGCACGACCGCGAGCGTCAGCAGGCCGAAGCCGACGCCGACGCCGAGCAGGTCGAGAAAGGCGATAGAGCCGCAATTCGTCGACGCGGCGCCCGAGAAAATCGGGATTGGGCGCAACGACAAGGCTCCCCGCCTTGCCTTCGTCGCCAAGCGGGTAAACGCTGAGAGACACGCGGCCGCCGGCCATGCGGCGAGCGACGGCGCCGCCCTTGTGCAAAGGCAGGCCCGCGCAGGAAAATCCCTTGGGCATGTCGGCGTGGCGTGGAGCAGTTTGCCCTTCGCGCCGCAAACCGCAAGCGCGAGAATGCGGTCGTCGCCAGCCAGCCGGTCCAGCATCGGCGCGAGTTCGGCGCCGTTGTCGGTCGCCGCCGCGGAAGCGAGCTGGCCGCTGATCGAGCGGAATGTGATGCTCGTCTGCAATTCGATGTCGCGTCGCGCCCAATTGTTGATCACGGCCGACGCCAGCATCGCCACGCCCAGCGCGACCAGCAGGGCCGCGACGATGCCGAGCGCGACGAAGAGGATATTCGCGGCCGCGCGGACATCAGCGCCCTGCGTCTTTCGCCTTCGGGAGCAAAAGTGGCGTTCATCGCGCCTCGTCCCAGCTTTTCGACAGCCGCATGGCAGCGAGGATGATGCCGACAAGCGAATAGGTCTGCGGAAAATTGCCCCACAATTCGCCGGTGGCGGGGTCGATGTCTTCGGACAGCAGGCCGACATGGTTGCGGCGCGCCAGGATCTTTTCGAACAGGCTGCGCGCCTCGTCGCATGCGGCCGATCGCCGCGAGCGCGTCGACATACCAGAAGCTGCAGAGGGCGAAGGCCGTCGTCGGCTCGCCGAAATCGTCCGGCGCGTCGTAGCGGAACAGATAGCCGTTGCGGCCGAGCAAGTGGCCGATCGTTTTCAACCGTGGAGATGAATCGCGGGTCATCGGGCGCGACCAGCCCGATTTCGGCGAGCAGCAGCGAGCTCGCGTCGATATGGTCGGAATCGAGATGGCCCGCGTAGCAGTTGAGCTTTGCGTTCCAGGCGCGCTCGAGGATGTTCCCTCGCAATTCGTCGGCGAGTTTCCGCCAGTGTGCGGCGCGATCGGGAAGCGCGAGCCGCGCGGCGATGCGCGCCAGGCGGTCGCACGCGACCCAGCACATGGCGGCGGAATAGGTGTGGACAGCCGGCTTGTCGCGATATTCCCAGATGCCGGCGTCGGGCGTCAGCGCCGCCGCGTGGGCGCGGGTCCCGAGCGGCTCCAGCAGCGAGAACAGGGCCTGGTCGCCCTTTTTCGGCAGCCGCTCGTCGAAGAACATCTGCGAGGCCGAGAGGATGACGCTGCCATAGACGTCGTGCTGGGTTTGGTTGACCGCGTCGTTGCCGACGCGCACCGGGCCCTAGCCGCGATAGCCGGCGAGCCCGGGCGCGACGCGCTCTTCCAGCGTCTTTTCCGGCAGCACGGCATAGACCGGCTTCAGGTCGGGACCGCGCTCCATGGCGATGATATTGGTGACATAGTCGATGAAGCGCACCATGGTCACGGTGGCGCCGATGCGATTGAGCGCGTGGACGGTGTAGAAAGCGTCGCGAATCCAGCAGTAGCGGTAATCCCAGTTGCGCTGCTCGCCCGGCGCTTCCGGCAGCGACGTGGTCAGGGCCGCGACGATCGCGCCGGTCTGCTCGAAGCTGCACAATTGCAGGGTGATCGCGGCGCGGATCACCTCCTGCTGCCATTCGAAGGGCACGTAGAGATTGCGCACCCATTCGAGCCAGGCGTCGCGGGTCTGGTCGTGGAATTCGCGGGCGAGCCGGCCGATGTTGATCGGCAGCGGCTCGTCATTGTGCAGGATGAAAGTCGTCGGCTCCGACAGGATGAAGGCCCCGTCGGAAGCGATGTAGGAGACCGGCGCGTCGCTGGTCAGCCGGATCGCGCCGCGGTCGGTGGCGTAGCGGACATGGTTGCTGCCGGCGATCCGCTCGGGGCGCAGGCTACCGTAATCGGCGCGCGGGCGCATGTTGACCCGGATGCGGCACAGGCCGCGCAGCGGCTCGACCCGCCGCACGATCATCGGCGGATTGAAATGCCGGCCGTATTGCGGAAAGCGGGGCGCGAAATCGACGATCGAGAAGGCCGAGGCGCCGTCGGCGACGTCACCACCGTGCGGACAATGGCGGTATTGCGAATGTAGTTCTGCTCGTAGGTCGAGCCGTCCTCGTCGAAACGGATCGAGAAATAGCCGTCCTGGGGCATGGCCCCGTCCACCAGCGCGCAAAAGACGGGGTCGCCGTCCACGCGCGGCCAGCACATCCAGACGATGGCGCCGGACTTGTCGAGCAGGGCGGAAACATGGCCGTTGCCTATGACCGCAAGGTCGATTGTCGGTGTGAGTTTCATAGCGCGCCGCCGCCCAAGCCGTCATCGTTTCGGGCCGCCGCGATGCGGTCCGAGAGGTCGACCAACCATCGCCGCACATCGGCGGTTCCGTCGAAGTCGGCGACGGATGGCTCGAAGAATTCGCCGGCCACCCGCAGGCCCCGGCCGCCGAAGGATTCCACCGCTTCGAACGCCGAAATGTCGGTGAAATCGTCGCCGATCATGACAGGAAGGCGATCGGAGAAAGGCGGTTGATGCATGAAGCTCTGCACGGCCGCGCCTTTCGAGACATGTTTCTGGATGACTTCCGAAACTTTCCGGCCGGAGCGCAGGTCCAGGGAATCGTCGGATGCCGGCACGAGTTCGCGCAGCCGCCGTTCGACTTCGCCGGCCTGCTGTTCGGCCTGGCGATAATGCACGGCGATGGCGGCGCTCTTCGGTTCGATGACGATGCCGGGATCAAGCTGCGCCAGATCGCGCACGGACTCGATGAACGCCACGGTCAGCGGCGGCGCGATCAGCCGCACCTCGCCATCGGCGGATTCACGGATTTCCGCGCCATGCACGCCGGCGGCGCAGAATCGCGCGGGGGCCAGCAGGCGGTCGAGGTCGGCGATGGGCCTGCCGCTGACGATGGCCAGGGCGCCGTCGAGCGCCAATGCAAGGTTTTGGACGAGTTCGGCAAGGCCCGGCGGCGCCACGGCCCCGGTCGGGGTCGAGGCAATGTCGATCAATGTGCCGTCGAGATCGAGAAACAGCGCCAGATTCGACGCGTTGAATGGAGAATCCTTGACCCAGGGCTGCGGCGTCAACTCGCGCTCCCCTTGCTGCATGTATCCCCCGAAATCAAACATCGAACTTCGGCTAAACAACATCCGGAATGAAACCGTTCCGTGGCCAATGCTCAAAAAAAAGCGCCGCATCGATTTGCGGCGCTCGTAAATTGCTTGGTCCCCGGCGTCTCGCCCGAAATCGTTCACTTGCCCCAGCGCCACCCCGGCGGCTCGCCCTTGAGCCAGCAGATTGCCAGAAGCAAGGCGGTGAGGACGACGAGTCCGGCAAAGAAGGCGGCCGGCGCCCTGTTTGGCGGGAAACCGACGGCAACGGCGATGACCGCGATGATGTAGACCGCCAGGACGAGCCAGCCTTCCCACGTGGCTGGCGGACCCCATCCCCAACCGTAGGTCTTCGCAGGAAACCAGTATCTTGGTTCCATCGCGCCTCGCTCGCCGCCTCAGCCCTCAGTAGATGGGGAAGCGATTGGTCAATTGTTCGACTTTTGCGCGAATCGACGCTTCGACGGCCGCATTGCCGGCGTCGCCATTCTTCGCGAGGCCATCCAGCGTCTCGACGATCAGTTCGCCGACGAGCTTGAACTCGGCCGCGCCAAAACCGCGCGATGTCGCGGCGGGCGCGCCGAGACGGATGCCGGAGGTGATCCAGGGCTTTTCGGGATCGAAAGGCACGCCATTCTTGTTGCAGGTGATCTCCGCACGTCCCAGCGCGATTTCCGCCGCCTTGCCGGTGAGCTTTTTCGGCCTGAGGTCAACGAGCATGAGGTGGTTGTCGGTGCCGCCGGTGACAAGGTCGAGGCCGCCGGCGCGCAGCGTTTCCGCCAGCACGCGGGCGTTCTCCACCACCTGATGCGCGTAGGTCCTGAAGTCCGGACGCAGGGCTTCGCCGAAGGCCACGGCCTTGCCGGCGATGACATGCATCAGCGGGCCGCCTTGCAGTCCCGGGAAGATCGCCGAATTGATCTTCTTGGCGATGGCCTCGTCATCGGTCAGCACGAGGCCGCCGCGCGGACCGCGCAGCGTCTTGTGCGTGGTCGACGTGACGACGTGGGCGTGGGGGAAAGGCGAAGGATGCGCCCCGCCCGCCACGAGGCCGGCGAAATGCGCCATGTCGACGAAGAGAATGGCGCCGATCGAGTCGGCGATGGCGCGGAATGCAGCGAAATCCCAATGGCGCGCATAGGCCGAACCGCCGGCGATGATCAGTTTCGGCTTGTGCTCATGGGCCAGCTTCTCGACCGAGGCCATGTCGATGCGGCCTGTCTCCTCGCTGACGCCATAGGAAACCGGCTTGAACCACTTGCCCGACATATTGACCGGAGAGCCATGGGTGAGATGGCCGCCGGCCGCAAGATCGAGGCCCATGAACACATCGCCGGGCTGCAGCAGCGCGAGAAACACCGACTGGTTGGCCTGGCTGCCGGAATTGGGCTGCACATTGGCGTAGGCGCAGCCAAACAGTTTCGTCACGCGCTCGATGGCGAGGTTTTCGGCGATATCGACGAACTGGCAGCCGCCGTAATAGCGTTTGCCCGGATAGCCCTCGGCGTATTTGTTGGTCAGCACCGAGCCCTGGGCCTCCAGCACCGCGCGCGAAACAATGTTTTCCGAGGCGATCAGCTCGATTTCCTTGCGCTGGCGACCAAGCTCAAGCTCGACGGCGCGGAAGATTTCAGGGTCGGATTCGGAGAGCGAAGCGCCGAAAAAGCTGTTGGAAAGGGATTTTTTCGCCGCTGCGGCGCTGGACTGGCTCATCGAGGGCTCCATTCAAAAAGCGGGATTTGCGCGGAATTTGAGGCCCAATATCACGCGAGAGCTGCAGAAGAAAGGCCGGAAACGCAACGGCGCCGGGTTGAACCCTTCTCCCCTTGCGGGAGAAGGTGGCCCGAAGGGCCGGATGAGGAGGCGGTTTAATCACCCGACGCAAAGCGAATGGAGACAGTATTGGGCGGCATGACGGAGTTCGGTCATTCAAGAACGCTTGACGACTTTTGTCAGATCCTGACCAGACCGACGTTCTCACGGAGAAGAACACATTTGCGTTATCTTTCCAAAGATACAGATTAAATAGTTTACGGACGTAAGGTTCTGAGCGAAGTTGTTCACGAAGGGCCTGAGCGCCGCGGCCCTACGTAAGTAAGGGCAACGCATGGATGACTCGATCGCTCGAGCAGGTCGTGAACAGAGCCGGCCTTTTGAAGAACTGGCTAACCTCGCCGAAGCTGATCCGGCTATCGATCAAGGCGGTCCTGCCATTGAGCCGCAACCGAAATTGTCGCGCGGAAAATCTCCTGACGCGCAAATGACCGAGCGGCCAACGCGTTCTTCGGATATGACTTCGGCGGAGCCGGCGCCTAACAGTCGCTCCCATCCCGCGCCGCCCGAACTCCCCACGCAGATCGGCCTTCACGGCGTTCGTTTTGATTTCAATGACGGCTGCAGGGTGGCGCTTCCGGAAAGCGAGTCTCCCTGGCGCGTGCGCCTCAGCGATCTCGACACGGGCAACATTCTTTTTGAAACGCAGATCGGCGCCGGGCGCATCAACAGCGCCAAGCGATACTACGTTCGGGTTCGAATCGAGATTTCGCAATCGGACGAAATTGTCTTTGCCCACGATTATTCCGCCGCAGGGCAAGACGTCCTCATCAATATGCCGGTTGGCACGCTCGGCGACGCGATTGGCTGGCTGCCTTATGCGGCAAAATTCAGGGAGCGTCATGATTGCCGGCTGACGTGTGCTTTGGCGAAGCCGCTGATGCCGCTGTTTCGCGACGTTTATCCGGACATTCGTTTCGTCGCGCACGACGACGTGCAGGCGGAAGAATTTTACGCCACTTACAACATGGGGCTGTTTTTCGACGACAAGGACTGCATACGCCAGCCCTGCGATTTTCGTTTGGTCGGGCTTCATCGCACGGCGGGTTACATTCTGGGCGTCGACCCGACGGAGACGCCGCCGCGCATCGCCTTGGCTGACGGCGACCGGCCGATCGATGAACGCTACGTGTGCATCGCCACGCAGAGCACGACACAGGCGAAATACTGGAACAATCCGAACGGCTGGCGGGAAGTCGTCGTCTTCCTGAAAGCAGCCGGATATCGTGTCGTCTGCGTCGATCAAAAGCCGGTGCATGGCCAGGGATTGGTGTGGAACCACATGCCGCACGGCGTCGAGGACCGGACCGGCGTCTCGCTACAGGAGTGCGCGCGCTGGATCAGGCATGCGGATTTCTTTGTCGGCCTCTCCAGCGGCCTGTCCTGGCTCGCCTGGGCGGTCGGCGCGAAAGTGGTGATGATCAGCGGTTTTTCGCACCCGACGACCGAGTTCGAAACGCCGTACCGCGTGATCAATTATCACACCTGCAACTCTTGCTGGAACGATCCGGCGCTGCGCTTCGACCACAAGGATTTTTTGTGGTGTCCCCGCCACAAGGACACGCCGCGCCAATTTGAATGCACACGGTTGATCACAGCGGATCAGGTGAAGCGAGCTATCAAGCAGGTCCCCTCGGCAGCTCAGTATTTTTCCTAAGCGGTGCCTTCTTAGTGGCCTGACGAGGAGTAGTAAGTGATGGCTACGTATACTATACAATATAACGTCACTGGTATTAATTGGTACGACGCCAATCTTACAGAAGACGGTGATTATGTATCTGATTTCATAGAATATTACCCAACGTACGTGGGGCCTGTTATCGGACCTTATTCTTTTACGGCTACTGGCTACGCATCCTGGGATTTGGTTCACCCCCCCGTTGACCCTTACACACTAGGGACAGCTTATGAGTATAGCGAGGGCATAGGGGCAGATTCCCCAATTACATCCGGGATCGCGGTAGGGACCGTTTCTGGAGGAGCATTTAATGTTGGCAGCGGAGGTGAAACATCTGGTGTAACTGTAGAAAATGGTGGCTTACTACAAGTAGACGGCGGTTATGACCTTGATGCCACCATCAATGCGCTTGGTTCAGAAACCCTTGGGGTAGCGTCTGACGCAACAAGCAGCATTGCAAGTGGAACAACGATCAATAGTGGGGGCACTCAGAAAGTTAATTATCTTGGGGTCGCAGACGCCGCTACGGTAAACAACGGCGGTTCACAATACGTTTCAGATGAAGCAACAGTCGATAACACGATAATTAATGGTGGTGGAATTCAATATGTTCAAGGCGGAAATGGCTTAAGCGGAAGTCAATCTCTTAGCGGCGGCGTGGCAATTGACACATTCATAAGTAGCGGCGGTTATCAAGAGATCGATTCGGGCGGAACTGCCACTGGCACGACAATCGAAAACGGCGGCGAACAAGTCGTCGTCTACGGTGGATCAGACACCAGCACCACGATCAATGATGGAGGTCAGCAGTACGTCTATGGCGGCATGGACACCAGTGCGACAATCAGCAGCGGGGGACAGCAATTCGTTGAGGCCTCAGGAACAGAGCCTGGTTCGGCCCTTTTTGCAACCATAGCAAGCGGGGGCGAGCAAGAGATTTTCTCTGGCGGCGTGACCGTAAGCACCACAATCAATGACGGAGGTGCATATAATTACAGCGGCTCGACGACGGACACCACAATCAATAGCGGCGGCTTCGAACTTGATTATTCAGGCACAACGGCCACTGCAGCCACGGTCAACAGCGGCGGCATCGAGTTCGTTCTTTCTGGCGGCGACGCGGAAGGCGCCAGCATCAGCAGTGGCGGCACCTTGGGACTTCAGGGCGGCGCCGAGGGTAGCTGGACGATCAATTCCGGCGGCATCCTGGCGATCGCCACTGGCTACAATCTGAGCAATTACACCGTCAGCGACACGGTTCTCGAAGTGCGGTCGGACGGCACGGCGTCTGGCGCGACGATTCAAGACGATGGCGTGGAATATGTGCAAAACGGCGGCATGGACATCGGCGCATCGATCAACAGTGGTGGCTCTCAATATCTCGAGTCCTCACAGTTGATCGCGTTCAGTGGCGGAAACGAAATTTTCTCGCCTGCAACGGGTCCTGAAACAACAAGCAACACCGAGATCAATGACGGCGGCTTTCAATATGTGTCTTCGGGCGGAATAGCCAACAATACGACAATCAACAGTGGTGGCGATCAAACGGTTTATTCCGGCGGTTCGGCCACGAGCACGATCATTAGCGGCGGCTCGCAAACCGTCGAGTCTGGAGGAACGGCAACCAGTACGACGGTTGAAAGCGGCGGGTATCAATACGTCTCGGGAACGGCGACGGACACTCTGGTGAACAGCGGCGGCGCCGAGGTCGTCGCGACCGGTGGCGACGCCAGCGGCGTCACGGTTGACGGCGGGACGGTCGAACTTGGAAGCGGCGTGAAGGCGTTCAGCGCCGACGCCTTTTCCGGCACTCTGGATTTGCCGAACGGCGGCAGCTTTTTTGTCGATGCGCCCGACGGTCTCGACATCGGTTACCAAAGCAGCGTCGGTGAGACATCCGACCTCGAACTGGGCGTCGCGGGATCGACGTCGGGCGTCGTCTCGATCGACGATGCGACGGTAACATATAGCGACAGCGGCCTCACCATATCCGGCACGGTTTATGCCGCGCTCGGAGACGTCGAAGCGCCGCTGTTTCAGGGCGAATTCACACTGCCATTCGACGGCCCGACCACGACGAGCCTGACGGACGACGGCGCGATTGACGGGAAATTCGACCTCGGCGGATTGGCTCTGACTTTCCAGCAGCTGTCGCTCGAACAGAACAGCCTTTTGGCCGGATTTGCGGTGACTCTCCCGTTCACGACGGGAAGCCTGACGCTCAATACCGCACTGCTCGGGATCAATTACGCGCTTTCCTTCGGCGCGTCAGGTCCCCAGTTCGTCGGCGGCGGGATGGCGCCCCTTCCCAATTTGGGACCGATCAATGTTTTTGGAATTTTCACCGGTTCGCTCACCAATGCGTCGCTTTCCTATATCCCCGCGACCGATGCCGCATCCGATATTCTGGAATTACAGGGAACCTTCGTCGCCACCCAGATCTTGCGCTCGTCGCTTGCGGCGACGGTCAATTTTTCAGGCGATAATTTCATTCAATTTCAGAATGGTAGCCCTGATTTTGTCGGCAACCTGTCGATCACCGGCTTCGGCGCGCAAAGCAATCCGGCGAAGGCCGCGTTCGGGATCAAGGAAATCGATCTCTCGGTGAACACCATCGCGCAGACATGTTCGGGCGGCGTGGTGTTTTCCTTGCCCTTTGGGGTCAGCGCGCCCGAAGCAAACGTCACGGTCAAGGCGTCCTGGGCCGACGGCCCGGTCATCACGGAAGTGGACGTAAGCTGCACGAATATCGGCATCGTCGTTCCCGATACGCCAGACCTGATCTGGCAGGACGCCAGCTTGGCGGTTGCCAATATGTTCACCGACTCGGCTCCGACGACGTTCAGCGGCAGCCTTGGATTCTCGTTTGGGCCGACAATTCTGGGACAAAACATTGGCACATTGACGCTTTCCGGCTCCGCCTCAAGCCAGCAGCTGACAGGGACCGAAGAGATTCAAATCGTGCCTTATTCGCTCGTCAACGGCTTGGTCGGCGGGAGCTTGAGCAGCCTTCAGTCGATTTTCCCGTTTTTCTCATCATCAGGCACGGTCACCGCCAATTTCAACGCGAGTGGATTGGGGTTTCAGAACTTTTCCTTTGCGGGGGTTACGCAGATCCTCGGGAACTTCATCACCATCAATCAGAACTTCATGGCCGATTCGAATCTCGACTTCGCCATAGCGGGATCGGCCACGGTGAATTTCGGAGACAGCATTTTCAGCAAGATCATGAACGTCGGCGTGCAGGCGAACGCCGCTTACCTTGTCTCCTACACCAATGGCGGCCCGTTGTCGGCCGATTATGCCGAAGCCTGGACGACAGCAGCGGCAAACTTTCTTGGCTTCACGGCCAATTTCGTGATCGGCGCGAAAGCGACATTCGACGGCAATGTCTCGACACTATTCGGGGCGCCGACCGCAACGGCGACCTCAAGCGACATCGCCGCGGCCACGCATTCCTTCACTGCATTTGGCTCCGCAGCGACGGAGGATGCTTCCAATGCGACTCCGAGCTATCTCTTTATAACCACTAGTTGGGAAAACGCTGCAACTCAGCCCGTTGATCTGACCATCACGAACCCAGGTGGAACCGTCATCAGCGAGGCGGATTTCGCCGCCAACAATATTGCGGTCATATCCGCGCTCTCGACGGCCTATTCAGAAACCGTAGCCGTTCTCGATCCAAGCACGACGACTGGCTGGAGCGCTCAGGTTGTCGACCCCAGCGGATTGGGAGCCGTCACCGTGACGACCGCCGTTCCGGATGCGGGGCCGAGCATTCAAAACGTCGCAATCGCCAATATGACATCCCCAACAAGTGTCGCGGTGGACTATACCGTCGGAAATACTGAAGGCGACACCACGCTTTCATTCTACGCCGATCAGGATGGCAAAAATTTTGACGGGGTCCTCCTCAGCTCGACCACGAGCGTCACTGACGGCGCGGGGACAACGAGCGTCAATGTCGGCTCTCTGAGTGACGGCGTTTGGCATGTCTACGGATTGGTTTCAGACGGAACGGCGATTCCGGGGGAGGTCTACGCTTCCGAAACCGTCACGGTTGCGGAAAATGCCGACGGCAATGGCTCCGTAATCTCTATCGCCTGCTATTGCCGGGGAACGTTGATCGAGACGGAGCACGGGCCCGTCGCGGTGGAAGCGCTCGTTATCGGCGACCGCTTGAAAACGCTCGGTGGCGATGCGAAGCCCATCAAATGGATCGGAACGCGCTCCTATGATGGCCGCTTCGTCGCGAACAATCGCGAAGTGCTGCCGATCTGCATCGCCGCCGGGGCGCTCGGCGAAAATGTCCCCTCGCGCGACCTCTGGATTTCCCCGCATCATGCGCTCTATCTCGAAGGCGCGCTGATCGAATCCAAGGACCTCGTCAACGGTATCAGCATCGTCCAGGCGGAGAAAATCGAGCGCGTGGATTATTTCCACGTCGAACTGTTCAATCACAATGTGATCTTCGCCGAAGGCGCGGAAGCCGAAACCTTCATCGACAATGACAGTCGCGCCATTTTTCAGAACGTCGCGGACTATTTCGCGCTTTATCCGGAAGCCGTCAGCAAGCGGCTCACCCCTTCCTTCGCACCGCGTCGGGACGAAGGTTTCGAAATCGAGTTGGCGCGAAAAATCATCGCGGCGCGGGCGGGAATCGTCTCGACTTCGGCGCCGGGCGAATTGCGCGGCTGGGTCGAAGGCTTGAGTTCGGATACGCTTTGGGGCTGGGCGCAGGATTTCAGGCGATCCGCAAAATCCGGTCTGCCTGCATGTCCTTGCAAATGGTTGCGTCATTGGCCGCGTGCTGGCCAACCGCTTCCGCGCCGATCTCAAGGAAGCCGGACTTGGCTGCGGCCGCCACGCCTTCCAGTTCCAGGCGCCGAAGGGCGTCGATTTCTCGATTTCGCGGATCGAATTGCGCCGCGCCTCCGACAACGCGATGCTTCCCTGCCCGGCGCAATGCGCCGCATGAGGTGACGCCAAGAATCGCGACGGCGATGACCGCCAGCCGAAGGCTTCATCCGTCTCGCGCCAAAAGGCGCGAGACACCTTTTCCCGCAAGGTGAGAAGGGGCGCACCCGTTCGCGCGTTTGATGATTACAGACAGTTACTTTTCGTCCGGCTCCGGGTCGGGCCCATCGTCGCCGGGCCGTTGCGCGACCGGCTGCACCGCCGCGCCGCCGCCCGCCACGGTGGAGAAACCGTCGCGCTGATAAATGTCCTCGCGGAACTGCACCAGGTTTTCCGGCGTGCCCCAGGCGGTGATATAGACCCAGTAGACATTGACCGGCGGCTCGATTTTTACGTCCAGCCGCTCGCCCGAGGCGATGGCCGCGTCGATGCGGTCGCGGTCCCAGCCCGGATTGTTCTTGAGCAGCCAGGCGACGTAGTCGCGCACGTTCTGCAAGCGCATGCAGCCCGAGGAGACGAAGCGGAAATCGTCGCCGAACACGCCCTTGGCCGGGGTGTCGTGCATGTACACGCCATAGGGATTGTTGATGTTGATGCGGACGACTCCCAGCGAATTCTCGGTGCTCGGGTCCTCGCGAAAACGGTAATTGGTCGCGTCCAGCGAATGCCAGTTGATCTGCTCGGATTGCACCTCGGCATTGGCCTTGTCGAAGATGCGGATGTGGTTTTGCCGCAGATAGGTCGGATCGGCCTGCATTTTCGGAATCAGGTCCTTGCGGATGATCGACGCGGGAACCGTCCAGTAAGGATTGAAATCGATGTCGAGCGCGCGGGTCTGCATGACCGGCGACTGGCGGTCGATCTTGCCGACGCCCGCGGCGTGGCGCGTGGCGATCGTGTCGTTTTCGACCGTGTCGACCATGGCGGCGGGAATGTTCGCCTCAACGAAACGTTCGCCAAGATTGGCGGAAAAGGAGCGGAGACGCACGATGTTCGTCTCGAGCTGGCGCAGCCGGTAATCGGCGGGGATGTTCATGGCGTCCGCGGTGGAGCCGTTGACCACGCCGCTTTCGATCAACCCATGCCGCGCCTGAAACCTCTTGACGCCCGCTTCCACGTAGGAATCGAACACGCCGGAGCTCGACGCCGCCGAATCCAGGTCGCCGGTGACGATCAGCCTGCGGCGCAGGGCCGCGACGTTCGGGCCTGATGACCCCAGTTTCAGGGTGACGCCGGTTGGAACCTTGCTCCAGCCGCCCTTGGCGACAATGTCGCGATATTGCTCAATCGCCTGCTCGGTGGCGGCAAGGGTGCGCGGCGACAGCAGCGGCGTGGTCGAACGCGAAACGGTCAGGCGCGCGTCGGAATCGTAGCGCTGCGCCCATTCGGCCTGGCTGAAGCCGTCGCCGGCCAGCGCCGGGGCCGAACAGGTCAGCGCCGCGCCGACTGTCAGCGCCGCGGCAAGGCCGAGACGACGCGCCTGAATTCTGGCGCGCCTGCATCAAAACGGGGATGTTCAAATCGAGAAACTCCATTTGCAATAGCAGCATATGGCCGGGGAGCATGTCCCGCCCTGTGGCCATTCGCGCAAAGAATCGATGACGAGGGTTAAAAAGGTCAAAACGGAGCGGCGATTTTATGGCGAAAGCCCGGCCGCCACGCATTCGCGGGGCCTGTGACATATTGGCGACAGCCCGCAAAATCCCTGCGCGGGCAAATTTCCTGCGTGGGAAGGAAGCGACCGGCGCGGCGCCTTGCAATGAAAAAAGCCGGGCTTTGCAGCCCGGCTGAAGAAAAGGTTGATCGAAGCTTGCGAGAAGGACTTACGAGAAGGACTTGGGAGAAGGATCAGAGGCGATACTTGATCTGGTCGGTCCAGAAGCGCTCGAGGCGGGTCAGGGCGTTGTTGACGGCCTTGAATTCGTCGGTGGTCACGCCGCCGATCTGTTCGACCGTGAAGACGTGCTTTTCATAGAGGCCGGCGATGATGTCGCGCACGACCTTGCCTTCGGGCGTCAGGCTGATGCGGACCGAGCGGCGGTCGACGCGCGAGCGGGCGTGGTGCAGATAGCCCATCTCCACCAGCTTCTTGACGTTGTAGGAGACGTTGGAGCCGAGATAATAGCCGCGGGTGCGGAGTTCGCCGGCGGTCAGTTCGCTGTCGCCGATGTTGTAGAGCAGCAGCGCCTGGACGGCGTTGATGTCGGAGCGGCCGCGGCGGTCGAATTCGTCCTTGATGACGTCGAGCAGGCGGCGGTGAAGGCGCTCGACCAGCGTCAGGGCTTCGAGATAGACGGGGCGCACTTCGGCGCTGCGTTCGGCGCGGGCGGAGGAAACTTCCATCTTGGCTGCGTTCGACATGGTCAAAATCCCTGCGTTCTGTTTTGCGCCGATTGTGTCCCGGCGGCTTCGATGGAACAGACCATAACGGGCGCAGATGAAAACCGGTTTAAACAACAGGCTGAATCCCGCGTTACCGCGATTTCAGGCAATTGAAGTGAATCTTCGATAAATTAAAACAATCGTTTACGTTGAGGGATCGTTACCATCGCGCCGATCGCGCCGCGCGGTTACCGGCGGCGAAGCATCGCGCGCAAGGCGACGATGATCCGGTCGATGGCGCCCGTCTCGCCCGCCGCGACATTGGCGCGCCAGGAGATGAAGAGATAGGCGGCGAACAGCGCGCCGTCGAAGAACTTGACCCAGTTTCCGCCGAAAAAGAAGGCGGGCTTGACCGAAACGACGAAGATCTGCGCCAGCAGGGTAAGAAGCCAGACCACGCCGCCCCATGGCGCGACCAGCCAGAGGCCGACCGCGGCGATCGGGTCGAGCACGGCGAAGAAGATGGTTGCGGATATGTCGGCGTTGGAATGATCGAGGAAGGAGATGGACGTGGGATCGAGGATGCGGCGCCATTGCGCGAGGCCCTCGGCGATCCAGAGGATCGAGAGGATGCGGAAGAAGACCGTCAGCGCGAGGGTCCAGCGCGCCTCTTCGGCGTCAGGTCCGGCCTTGCCGCCGACCCGTATGGCGGAGCCGGTTTCCCGTTCCTCGCCGCGCGGAACGTCGTTCGCTCGCCGTTCCTGGAAATAATTCATCGCCAATCCTGTTTCCGCGCCACGCCCACCGTCCTGAAGCGATAATGCATTTGCCACGTCGCCGCAAAAATTTTTCCAGCCGTCCGCGATATGCTATGGAAAACCGTCAACTTACGGAATTGCCCCATGCTGCAGACCCCTCGCCATTCGCTCGACCTTTCGCTCGGCCTGACCCATCGTCCCCGTCGCAACCGCAAGGCCGACTGGGCGCGCCGCCTGGTGCGCGAGAACGTTCTGACGGTCGACGACCTGATCTGGCCGATCTTCGTGGTCGAGGGCGAAAACGTCGAGACCCCCGTCAACTCCATGCCGGGCGTAAAACGCCTGTCGGTCGACCGGGCCGTGGCCGCCGCGCAGCAAGCGGCCGAACTGGGCATTCCCGCCATCGCGCTGTTTCCCTATACGGAGCCGGAGCTACGCGACCCCAACGGCTCCGAGGCGCTCAACGACGCCAACCTGGTCTGCCGCGCCGTCCGCGCCATCAAGGCGGCGGTCCCCCAGGTCGGAGTGATCACCGACGTCGCGCTCGATCCCTATACGAGCCATGGCCATGACGGGGTGATGGAAGGCGAAACCATCCTCAACGACGAAACCGTGGCCATTCTGGTCGAGCAGGCTCTCAACCAGGCGCGCGCCGGCGCGGACGTCATCGCCCCCTCCGACATGATGGACGGCCGCGTCGCCGCCATCCGCTCCGGCCTCGACAGCGAAGGCTTCCAGAACGTGCAGATCATGGCCTATGCGGCCAAATACGCTTCCGCATTTTATGGGCCTTTCCGCGACGCCATCGGCACCAAAGCCGTGCTGACCGGCGACAAGCGCACCTACCAGATGGACCCGGCCAATTCCGAGGAAGCCCTGCGCGAGGTGCAGATAGACCTCGAGGAAGGGGCTGATATGGTCATGGTCAAGCCCGGCCTGCCCTATCTCGATATTATCCATCGCGTAAAAGAGACTTTTGGCGCGCCAACCTTCGCCTATCAAGTTTCCGGAGAATATGCGATGATCATGGCTGCTGCGGGAAATGGGTGGCTCGACGGAGACAAGGCCATGATGGAAAGCCTGCTCGCCTTCAAACGCGCGGGCGCCGACGGGATCCTCACCTATTTCGCGCCAAGGGCGGCGGAAATGATGAAAAAAGGCGCATAAGCCTGGGGCAAGCTGACGGTCGAGCCCGATTTTCGGGATCGCCGCGGCCAAGCCTGCATTTCCGCACCTGGGGAAACGACCTGGGATGGAGGAAATGTCATGGCTGCGCGGAAGATAGAGCATTTCTGCCAAAGACTTTTTCCCGATGGCGCGGTGCGCACCGAGCGCCTGAAGATCGCGCCGCTGCAGGCGTCCGACGCCTTCCAGCTCGTCTTCCTGACCAATGATCCGCTTGTCGCAGGGGGCCTGTCGCTGCTGCGCCAGCCCTTCACCATTTCCGACGCCCAGGACCTGATCGCCCTCTCCAAGCTGAACAAGGGCTGCTTTGCCGCGATCCGCCTTGGCGAGGCCGGCGTTTTCATCGGCTGCGCCGGCGCGCTCGTTCGCGACGAAAAGGATGTCGAGATCGGCTTCTGGCTTGGCGCGCCCTTCCACGGCAAGCACTATGGCGAGGAAGCCGCGCTGGCCATGCTCGACCTTTTGCGCGCGGCGCTGCCCGAGCGCCGCATTGTCGCCGAATGTCCGCGCGAGAATTCGGCGTCATGGCGGCTGCTGCAGCGGCTCGGCTTTGCGCCCTGCAACGCGGTCGGGTGGCGCAAGGGCGCGCAGCTCCTGGCCTACAAGGCGCCGCAGATGGTATGCTAATTTAGCTTGGGGCGCGCGGCTTTCGCCCTTGCACGCGACGGGTTGAAAAGCCAGATTAGGTCGAGGCCCAATTCCTGGAGCGCGCAATGAGCAATGCCAATGGCTGGAATGTCGCAGGTCAGACGCCAGCAGGTCAAACCGCCGTCTATCCCCTTGCTCCCCTCCCCGCTTCCGCGTTGCAGGGCGTTCGCACGCGCCGCATGACCGCCATCGTGCTCGACCTGATCCTCGTCAGCTTCGTCTCGGTAGGGCTTTTCCTGTTGCTTGGCGTGCTGACGCTCGGCGTGGCCTGGCTGCTGCTGCCGCCGCTGTTCCCCTTCGTCGCCTTCTTCTACAACGGCCTGACCATTTCCGGCTGGCGCCACGCGACGCCGGGCATGAAGGCGATGGACCTGGAAATGCGGCTGGTCAACGGCGCGCCCGTGCCCTTCCTCTATGCCGCGGTGCACGCGGTGCTGTTCTATTTGAGCTGGATGTTTCCGCCTGTCTTCCTGTTTTCCCTCCTCTCCGCCGACAAGCGTTGCCTGCACGACATTCTGGCCGGCGTGATCGTGCTACGTCGCGCGTAATATAACGGAGCCGGCGACCGGACGGGAGGGAAGCAACAGTGACCAGCGAGCCGCGCGATCCGCCTCAGTTCTACCTGACGTCGCCGGCGCCCTGCCCCTATCTGCCCGGCAAGGAAGAGCGCAAGGTCTTCACGCATCTCGTCGGACGGCGCGCCGCCCGGCTCAATGACGCCCTCACCCATTCCGGCTTCCGCCGCTCCCAGACCATCGCCTATCGCCCCGCCTGCGAAAACTGCAAGGCTTGCGTGTCGGTGCGCATCCTGTGCGAGGAATTCGAGCCGGGCCGCACCCAGAAAAAGATTCTCGCCCGCAACGCCGACCTCGTCGGCGAACTCGGCCTTTCCAGGGCCGACAGCGAGCAGTTCGGCCTGTTCCGCGCCTATCTCGACTCCCGCCACAGCGACGGCGGCATGGCCGACATGGCCATGCTCGACTATGGCATGATGATCGAGGACAGCCATGTCGAAAGCCGGCTGGTGCGCTATCGCCTTCGCGACCCGGACGCCGCGCACGGGCCTCTGGTCGCCTGCTGCCTGACCAACGTGCTCGATGACGGCTTGTCGATGGTCTATTCCTTCTACGACCCCGCGCTCGCCAATCGCTCGCTCGGCGCCTACATGATCCTCGACCATATTTTCCGCGCGAGAGCGATGGGCCTGCCGCATCTCTACCTGGGCTACTGGGTCGCCGGCTCCCGGAAAATGGACTACAAGGCGCAATACCTGCCGCAGGAGCGCCTGGGGACCGAGGGCTGGTCGCGGGTGGACTAGCCGCGCGATCCCGCCAAAATCGCGGCGGCTGTCGGCGGGAAGGGGAAACGGCAAATTCATTTGGCAACGGCGGCTTGTGCCCCACGCACGTCATGCCCGGCCTTGTGCCGGGTATCCACGCCGCGCCGCGAGATCCAATTCCGAAGATTTCGCGCTGTATCGCCGCGTGGATGGCCGGGACAAATCCCCGGATCACGTCCGGGGACGGCCATGACGGCTCAGGGGGGCCAGCAAGGGCCAGTTCATGCGCCGCCATCGAAACTCGTTGCCCGGAGCGCTCCAGCTCATGAAATCCTGGCGCTCTTAACTGATCAGCAACGGCGATACCTCATCAATCAAGATTACGTTCGCAATGGGGACGCTCGGCTTCGTTAGTCCGCGCGCAGCCCAGGCGGTTTGCCAGATCGGGATGAGCGACTTGAAAGAAAAGGATTACTCGCTCGAAGGGCTGCGTGGCCTCGCCGCCCTGGTGGTCGTCATGGATCATTGTGTGAATAATTTCATGCCGAACCTGCGGCAGACCAACCTGGCCGGCTGGGGCGGCGAAGCGCGGCGGATCGTGGCGTGGTCGCCACTCAATCTCATCTATTCCGGCCTGCCGGCCGTCTGGATTTTCTTCCTGCTCAGCGGCCTCGTCCTGTCGATTAAATTTTTCAGGACTCCGAGCGAAAACCTGATCGTAAACGGTATTTCAAAGCGATATTTCCGGTTGGTCATTCCGATACTGGTCTCGAATATTATTTACGTCGCCTGCGCGCTGATCAGCAACTATCATACGGGACTCGGACTGTTCCCATATGACAGCGGCATGATGCTGCTGGAGTTGCTTTATTACGCCCCGTTTACGCACGGCGAGTTCTATAATTCGGTGCTATGGTCCCTATCTTTCGAAATGTATGGGTCCATGATCATCTATGCCGTGCTGACTTTGATCCTTTTTACAAAAAACCCGTGGCTTGCGCTCTTGCCTGCTCTCGTGCTGACGGCGGGAAGCCACTATCTGCTTTTTATCGTCGGATGCGCCTGCTGTTATCTCCGCCAGGTCATCCGCAAGGACGACAAGCCGATCAATACGTTGGGCGGATTGCCCCTGGCTGAACTCATAGCCGCGGGGGCGCTGCTGATGGCCTACCCCTGCCCGCGAGACGGGCTTGAGGTCGGCGGCCTCTACTCATACTTCCCGTCATCAGGCGATTTGATGCGGGACTACACATATTATACGTCGGCCGGGGCGATCGTGTTCTTCTGTTCGATTTTGTTCAACGAACGCACGTTGAACTTTCTGAACAATCCGATCGGTCGATTTCTGGGCGACATTTCCTTCCCGATCTACCTGATCCATCTGCCCCTGATTTATTTCGTGCGATTGACATTCTCCATTCACGACCTGGATTTCCTTGAGTTCCTGGCGCTCGACGCCGTCATGCTGCCCGTCATCATCGCCCTATCCTACGCATTCTCGCTTCGGGTCGACAAACCCGCCGTGGGATTTGCGGGAACTCTGGGCGCGAAAATGGAGGCGTGGATCATGACGATGGCTCGAAGCCTGAAAGAAACCCGGCGAGGCGCCGAAAAACTGGCGGATCGAACTTGACCGATTTGTCCATGTCCTCGGTCGCAGCGCGTGCGCGCCTGTCCGAAGCCTTCAAAGATCCGATCGTGGCGCTGCTCGCCATCCTCGGTTTTACCTGGTTCGTCTCGGTCGGCTTCCATGTCGTGGGTGGGGTGGAGTTTCCGACGCCCTTCGACGAGTTGGCGCATTATTCCTTCATCCGTTCCCTGCATGAGGCGCCGACGCTCTTTCCCGACTATGGCTCCTATCGCATCATGGTGCTGGAAGGCGGACAGGGCAGCGGACTGATCAATTATCTGGCCCATCCGCCGCTCTACTATCTGCTCATGGGCCTGCTGCCCGACAACATCACAATATTGCGCGCGGTCAATCTGGCCCTTGCGACCGGCGGACTGGCGCTCATTCTGCTCGGCGGCCTGGTCACGTTGCAGACCCCGCTCCAGAGGCGGCTGTTCATCGTCGCGCTGGCGGCGCTTTCGAAGCCCGCGGCGATCGCGGGGATGATCAATAACGACAATTTGTTGCTGTTCGAGGCTGGAGCGCTGTTCTTCCTGCTCGCCTCCCGCGAGAAAAACTGCGGCGCGGTCGCGATCCTCCTGGCCCTGATCGGCTGGACCAAGTTCAACGGCTTCGTCGGTGGCGCGATGCTCCTGGGCGTCCTGCATACGCTGCGAACTCTGGCGCGGCGAGGAGCCTTGGCTTTCGCGCAACACGCTCTGGCTCATCCTGGGTCTGCTCGCCGGAGCCTCGCCGACCGTCGTCAACCTGATGCGGCTCGGATCGCCGGTCTATATCCCCTCGCATTTCCTCTATGTCCCGCCGGACCAGCGCGTCATCGTGGACATCTCGCAATTTATCGGACTGTTTTTCAGCGACATCGGCACGACCGCCTTCGTTCTGGACTTCGTCGTCAATCTGGCCCCGGTCCTCGGCGCGATGCTGTTCGTCGCGATTTTTGCCGTGGGCGCCTCCCATGTGGCGCGCGGGATCGGCGATCTCGCCACTGCCGGAGTTGCGGCGATGGTCGGCTTTTCGATCATCCACCTGTTGAACGCCTGGAAAAACTATCTGGCGTTGGGGAGCTTCGGCGACGCGCAAGCCCGATATTACGTCGCCCTGTGGCCATTCTTCGTCATGGCGTTCGCCATCGGGGCCGACAGGCTGCTTGGAGCCCTGGCGCGGGCGCATTCGCGATTTGTAAGAAAGGACGCGGCCGTCCAGGATTGACCGGCGCTCTCACGCGTCCGATTCAGCCTCGATCTCGCCGAGGCGATTGTCGACCACGACCGGCGTCTCGAACAGTTGCAATTTCGGCGGCGCGCCGTATTTGCCGGTGACGAAGGCGCGCCAGTCCTCGTTGAACATGGCCTCGGCCGCGGCGCGGTCGCGGAACAGGTAGCAGCCGCCGCCCTCGCCCGCCGCCTCGTCGAAAATATAGTATTTGCGGATGAGCCCCTCCGCATTGAGATAGCGTGGAGCCGTGCTCCGGAACACTGCCCTGGCCTCGGCCAGGCCTGTCCCCTCAGCCATCCTGAACAGAACCACCGCCGTGATCATTGTCGTCGCTCCCTTTCGCCGCGGAGGGCGGCTTTTTCGGCTGCTTGATCCTCTTCCGCGTCTGCGGTTTTTCGCGCGGGCCTTCGACCAGCCGCACGATGGCGCCCCAGAGCGTGCGCACATCCTGCTGCGACAGGTTCATCCGGTGCAGCATGTTGCGCATGTTCCGCTGCATCACCGGCCGTTTCGATTCCGGGCGGAAAAAGCCGGCGGCGTCGAGCTTTTCTTCGAGAAATTCAAAAAACGAAATCGTCATCGCGCGCTGCGCCGGCGGCGAACGCTCGCTCAGGTCGAAGGGAACGGCCCCGCCCTGCCGCGATTTGAAGAATTCGTAGCCGCAGAGCAGCACCGCCTGCGCCAGATTGAGCGAGCCATAGGCGGGATTGACCGGAAAGGTCAGGATGGCCGAGGCGATCGCCACATCGTCATTGTCGAGGCCCGTGCGTTCCGGTCCGAACAGAATGCCGTGCTTTTCGCCTGTGATCGTCGCGGCGGCGGTTTCCGCCATGGCGAAGGCCGGCACTTCGATGCGCTTGTGCTGGCCGCGCTCGCGCGCCGTCGCCGCCCAGACGAAATTGAGGTCGGCCACGGCTTCCGCGACGCTGTCGAAGACTTTGGCCCGTTCCAGAAGATGCACGGCGCCGGCGGCGGCGGCGTAGGCGCCTTTCCGCCGCGCGCCCGTGCGCGGCCATCCTTCGCGCGGCGAAACCAGCCGCAGGTCCGACAGGCCGAAATTGGCCATGGCGCGGGCGCACATGCCGATGTTCACGGCAAGTTGCGGCCGCACCAGCACGATGGCGGGTCCGCCCTCGAACAGGGGCTTCGTTCTATCCGTTCCCGCTCCGACCAAGACGCAATCCCGACAGCGAAAATTCGCTCGGCCCTTTTGGCGCAAAGAACGGCAGGAGCGCAAGCAAGTTCGGATTCGGCGCCGGCCGCCTCAAACCATCGCCGGACCGCACGCCGCCGGCGCGGCGCAGCCGCCCATGGCGAGAATCTTTCGCGCGATCTCGACCAGTTCCTCCTGCGTGCTCGGCTTGGAGAAGACCGCATTGGCGCCGGACGCCAGCGCTTTGGCGTGCACCGGCTTTTCGGTCGATGTGGTCAGCACCGCCGCCGGGACGTCGCCGAGCCGCAGATCCGAGCGCAAAAGATCGAGAAAACGATCGCCGTCGACAATGGGCATGTTCAGGTCGACGATGATGACGTCTGGCAGCCGGCACATGACGTCGCTGCGCGCAACGGAACCCAGGGCGTCAAGACCGTTGGCCGAATGCGTCAGCCCAAGCTTTATGTTTAGTTCCGAAGCAGCCCTGTTCAAGGCGCGTTTCAGCAAGTACGCATCATCAAGGTCGTCCTCGATGATCAAGACGTCAAATGTATTCATGTCTTTTTTTGAGCGATCCGTCACGCGCAGAACCTTCCAGCTGTTGCATGAAATGCGCAATTTAGTGCCAAAAGCGCCAAGTCACCGCTATCGGCGTGCTGCATTGCAAAAAGACTGCACAAAAAACAATATACATTGGGTGTGAGGACAATACAATGGACACGCGACGAGGCAGAACGCGAAGCTGAAAACCCCTGCTTTCCGCCGCGCGGAGACGGGCGATGACGAATCCGGGCGAGGCTTCCAACGAAATGCTGCGTCTCGCTTTCGACGCGTCGCCCGCCGCCATGTTCATGGTCGACCAGAATGGCCGCGTCGAACTGGTCAACGCACAATGTGAAGAAACATTCGGCTATGCGCGCGGCGAGATGATCGGCAAGAGCATCGAAGCCCTGGTTCCCGCCGGCCTGAGAACGCGACACCGCGGCCTGCGCGCCGATTTCGCCGCCAATCCAAGCAAGAGGCTGATGGGCGTCGGCCGCGACCTGCGCGCCGTGCGGCGCGATGGCAGCGAGTTTCCGGTCGAGATCGGCCTGACGCCGGTGGCCACGCCATCGGGAACGCGCGTCGTCGCCTTCGCGGTCGACATTTCCGCGCGACTGCTGGTCGAGGAATCGCTCAGAAACTCCATGGCGGAACTGGAGCGCGCCAATGAAAGCCTGTCGCGCTTCGCCTATGTCGCCTCGCACGACATCCAGGAGCCCTTGCGCAAGATCTCCGCCTTCGCCGACATCCTGAGCACAGCCATGGCCGACGGCAATCCTGAGGAATCGCGCTACGCCGCCGAGGTCATGGCCGCATCCGCCAAGCACGCGCGGGGCCTGGTGGCCGATGTTCTGACCCTGGCGCGATCGCTGAACAACGCTTATGCGCCGGAACCTTTTTCCCTGCGCGAAAAAATTCAGCTCGTCCTCGACACCCTCTCGCAAACGATAGAAGACGAACGGGCGGAAATCGAACTGCTCGGCGAGGATTTCACCATCCAGGGCGACATGTCGCAGACCTTGCAATTGTTGCAGAACCTGATCTCAAACGCCCTGAAATACCATGAGCCAGACCGCCCGCCGCATCTCCGCATCGTGCTGAAAGGCGGCGACGGAAAATTCGCGCTGGCGATTGAGGACGAGGGGATCGGCTTTTCCACCGCGCATGCCGACGAGATTTTCGAACCCTTCCGCCGCCTGCACAGTCGAGGCGTTTTCCCCGGCACGGGCATCGGCCTGGCCATATGCAAGACCATAGCCAGCCGCCACGGCTGGCGCCTCACCGCGACGTCAGCGCCCTCCGTCGGCTCGACCTTTGAAATATTGTTCCCCGCGGCGGCCATCATCCCGCCCGCCGAAACTGACGGATCGGGAGGACAAGCCGCGTCCGAACCGGAATAGCCAAGCTATCAGAATGCTTATCAAAAGCCACGAAGAGCCAACAGCTTAGTAACCATTACAACCTATGGTTGTTAACCAGCATTCCCGCGACGGGTCGTTTCGAACGCAATGAACTCCCAGCCTGAAATCGAAGTCGGAGCGGCGGCGGCCGCGGGCGTGGATTCGTTCGAGGTCGGCGCGCGCGCAGCGTCGCAGGCGCTCGCCTCCATCACGCGACGCCCGCTTTCGGTCGTTTTCGTCTACGCGTCCGTCGCCTACGATCTCCGGGAGGTTCTGCGCGGCGTGGCCAGCGTCGTCGGCGATGCGCCGGTCATCGGCGCCACCACATCAGGCGAAATTTGCGGCGAGACGCGGCGGCGCAGCGTCGTCGTCTCCGTCTGGGCCTCGCCCCATATCTCCATGCGCTGCGCGCTCGGCCGCAAAGTGTCGCTCGATTGGGAATATGCGCTGCTCGACGCCATTTCCTCGCCGTCGATCGGCCGCTATTTCGGCCCGGCGACCCCCTTCTGGCAGGAGCTCGCGCATCAGGGGAAATCGGTCTTCGCCGTCGTCTTCATGCCCGGCGCCACGCCGGGCTTCGACGCCTGCGGCCATGACGTCGTCGAGGCGCTCAAGGGCGCGAGCGAATCTCGCTTTCCCATTCTCGCGGCTGCGGCGGCCGACGATCTGCAAATGGAAGGCGGCTGCGTCCTGCATGGCCGCGAAGCCGTCCGCGACGGATTGCTCGTCGCGATCTTCGAGACGCGGCTGCAATTCGGCATGGCCATGACGCATGGTTTTGCGCCCGGCGAGACCAGCGCCGTGGTGACCGAGGCGGTCGCCAACGAGGTGCTGACGATCGGCGGCCAGCCCGCCGCCGAATGGCTGCCGAAAATGCTCGGCGCGACGCGGGCCGAACTCGAAGGCAAAAACCCCTCGCTGGCTTCAAAACGCATGTTTGGCACGCTGAGCGGGCTCGGCCAGTATAATATCGTCGCCGGAACGGCGTTGACGACAGCCGGCGGCTGCCGATTTACCCGGGCGGTGGCAGCGGGGACGACGATCACCACGCTCGAACCGGTGCGGCAAGCGATGAGGCTTGCGGCGAGCGAGGCCCTGCGCAAGGCGATCCTGCGCGGCGGAATCAAGCAGGCGGCCATCGCCATGATGGGCTATGGCGCGATGCGCACGCGCTTCATGGGACTTTCGGAGGCCATCGAGGAAATCGAGACGTCCCGGCTGATCCTGAGGAACACGCCGCTTTTCGGCTTTTTCGCCGCGGGCGAAGGCGGCGTGGCGGACGACGGCGTGAGCCGCTACGGCGACGCCGCCGTCACGGCCCTGGTCATCGGCGCCGAATTGTCGCCGCAGGCGCGCACGGCGCTCGAAGCCGAGAGGCTCCGCCATGAAATGGAGCGGAAAGTCGACGCGCTCGAAGCCAGGGCGGGCGAAAGGCTTGTGGCGCTGAGGCAAAGCGAGGAGCGGTTCCAGCTCGCCATGCAGGGCGCCAACGACGGGCTCTGGGATTTCGACTTGACCACCAACGCGCTTTATCTGTCGCCGCGCTGGAAATCGATGCTGGGATTCGAGGACCACGAGATCGACAATAACCGCGAAAGCTGGCTGAGCCTCATCCATCCCGACGATCTCGCGCAGACGCAAGCGCGCGAGAACGAATGCCTCGCCGGCGGCGGCAATCTCGAAATGGAATATCGGATGCGCCGCAAGCAGGGCCGCTATGTCGATATTCTCTCCCGCGCCTTTCCGGTGCTGGATGAAAACGGCAAGGTCGTGCGCCTCGTCGGCACCCATGTCGACATCAGCGAGCACAAAAGGGTCGAGAGATCGCTGCGCCAGGCCGCCGCCGTCTTCAACGGCACCGACGAAGGCATTCTCGTCACCGACCCACGGGCGAGGATCGTCTCGGTCAACAGGGCCTTCACCGCCATCACCGGCTATTCCGAGACCGAGATCCTCGTGGGCGGCTTTCGCCTGCTGCAATCAGGGCGGCAACCCGCGAGCTTCTACCAGGACATGTGGCGCTCCCTGCGCGATGACGGACGCTGGCAGGGCGAAATCTGGAACAAGCGCAAGTCTGGCGAAATCTATCCGCAGTGGCTGACGGTCAGCGCCGTGCGCGACGAAGCGGGCGCGCTCCTCAACTTCGTCGGCATTTTCAGCGACATTACCCGGCTCAAAAACTCCGAACGGCGGCTGCAGCACATCGCCCACCACGATCCGCTCACCGACCTGCCCAACCGCCTGCTGCTGACCGATTTCCTCGATCGCTCCGTTGCGCGGACGAAACGGACGGGCGGGATGGGCGCTGTGCTTTTCGTCGACCTCGACCGGTTCAAATATGTCAACGACAGCCTCGGCCACGCCGCCGGCGACGAGCTGCTGGTGCTGGCGGTGCGCCGGTTGCGGGAGCGCCTGCGCGCCGCCGACCTGCTGTCGCGGCACGGCGGCGACGAATTCGTCGTCGTGCTCGAGGATATCGCGCAGGTCGAGGACGCGGGACGGATCGCCGAAAAGCTGATCTCCGCGCTCTCCGAAGAGCCGTTCGAACTGACCGGCGCGCCGGAAATCTACCTTGGCGCCAGCATCGGCATTTCGCTGTTTCCGCTCGACGCCACATCCGCGGCCCAGCTGATCCAGTTTGCCGACACGGCGCTCTACGAAGCCAAGGCGCAGGGACGCGGCTGCTGCCGCTATTTCGACAAGGCGCTGACCAAGGCGGCGGAGACCCGTCTCGACATGGAGGCGCGCGTGCGCCGGGCGCTGGAGCGGCAGGAGTTCATCCTGCATTACCAGCCGCTGGTCGATCTCGCCACGGGCCGCATCGAGGGCGTCGAGGCGCTGGTGCGCTGGCTGCACCCGGAAATCGGACTGATTTCGCCTGACAGCTTCATTCCCCTGACCGAGGACACCGGGCTGATCGTGCCGCTGGGCCTGTGGATCCTGCATGTCGCCTGCGCCCAGGCGAAGCGCTGGCATGACATGGGATTGGGGCCGCTGACCCTTTCGGTCAATCTATCGCCGCGCCAGTTCAACAGCCCCTCGCTGGTCGAGGACGTGCGCGACGTGCTGGTGGACACCGGCCTCCCCGGCTCCTGCCTCGAACTCGAAATCACCGAGGGCGCGCTGATGCAGCAGGGACAGGGCGCCGTGGACCGTCTGGCCGAGTTGAAGGCCCTGGGGGTCAGCCTGGCGATCGACGATTTCGGCACGGGATATTCGTCCCTCGCCTATCTCAAGCGGCTGCCGTTGGACCGGCTGAAGATCGACCGCAGCTTCGTCCAGGACATGACCACGGACTCCGCCGACGCGGCCATTGTCTCGGCGGTGCTCGAAATGGCCAGATGCCTCGATTTCAAGGTCGTCGCGGAAGGCGTCGAGACTGCGGACCAGGTCGCGGCCCTGCAGGCGCGCGGCTGCGACACGGCGCAAGGCTATTTCTTCGCCCGGCCCATGCCGCCGGAAGACATCTTCGACCTGCTGAATGCGAGCCAGCCGCTGCGGCTCGATGCGGACGACGACAGCCCCAAGCGATGCGCCTGAGCGCCCGGCGACGCGTTGCGCAAAAGGCACAGCCCGCGTTTACTTGTGGATCGCCGTTTTTAACCGCTTGTTAAGTTTTAGTTTTCATCTAGATTCGCTGCTACTGGGGGGCGTGCTTGATGAGGATCGGGCGATGCCCTTATGCGCGACGGAATACTTGACGGAACGTCAAGCCCTTTCCCAGGAGAGGGAAGGCGTCAGGGCCCTGCTCGTCGATTACGACGCCGAAGACGCCTTTGCCTTCTCCAGGCTGCTCGCGCGGTCGAGGCATATCGACTTTTCAGTCTCCCTGTGCGGCAGCGTCGACGCCGCCGAACGCCTGTTGCAAACAATCGCCTTCGACGTCGTCTATGTCGATTACTGGCTCGGCTTCGAGACGGCCATTCCGTTCATCGCCGAAGTCGCCCGGCGAAACCATGCGCCCATCGTGACGTTGACCGGCGTGGATTCGCCTGATGTGCGGCGCTGCGCCTATCGCGCCGGCGCCGCCGGCTTCCTGGCCAAGGAAAATCTGACGGTGCAGACCGTCGAAAGCGTGACCCTGGCGATACTCAGGCACAAGCACAGCAATTTCGACGCTTTTCCCCAAAACCTCGCCAAAAGCCTCACTAGGCGGGCGGACCCCCCGATGCTATAGGGCGGCCAAGTCCGGGCTCCCGCCGTGTCCGGGGATCATTCTTGGGAAAGAGGTCAGCGCATGAACAAGATCAAGGTCGCCAATCCGGTCGTCGAAATGGACGGCGATGAAATGACCCGGATTATCTGGCATTTCATCAAGGAAAAGCTGATCCACCCCTATCTCGACATCGACCTGAAATATTACGACCTGTCGGTCGAGCATCGCGACGCCACCAACGACCAGGTGACGATCGATTCCGCCGAGGCGACCAAGAAATACGGCGTCGCCGTCAAATGCGCCACGATCACCCCCGACGAAGCGCGCGTAAAGGAATTCAACCTCAAGGAAATGTGGAAATCGCCGAACGGCACGATCCGCAACATCCTTGGCGGCACGATCTTCCGTGAGCCGATCATCTGCAAGAACGTGCCGCGCCTCGTTCCCGGCTGGACCCAGCCGATCGTCGTCGGCCGCCACGCCTTCGGCGACCAGTATCGCGCCACCGATTTCAAGGTTCCCGGCAAGGGCCGCCTGACCATCAAGTTCGAAGGCGAAGACGGCACGATCATCGAGAAGGAAGTGTTCAAGTTCCCGAGCGCCGGCGTGGCCCAGGCCATGTACAACCTCGACGATTCCATCCGCGATTTCGCGCGGGCGTCCCTGAACTATGGCCTGCTTCGCAAATGGCCGGTCTATCTCTCGACCAAGAACACGATTCTCAAGGCCTATGACGGCCGCTTCAAGGACCTGTTCCAGGAAGTGTACGAAGCCGAGTTCCATGACAAGTTCGTCGAAGCCAGGATCACCTACGAGCACCGCCTGATCGACGACATGGTGGCTTCGGCGCTGAAATGGTCGGGCGGCTATGTCTGGGCCTGCAAGAACTATGACGGCGACGTGCAGTCCGACACGGTGGCGCAGGGCTTCGGCTCGCTCGGCCTGATGACCTCCGTGCTGATGACGCCCGACGGCAAGACGGTCGAGGCGGAAGCGGCGCATGGCACGGTGACCCGCCACTACCGCGAGCACCAGAAGGGCAAGGCGACGTCCACCAATTCCATCGCCTCGATCTTCGCCTGGACGCGCGGCCTCGCGCATCGCGCCAAACTCGACGACAACGCCGATTTGCTGAAGTTCTCGCTGACTCTCGAAAAGGTCTGCGTAGACACGGTCGAATCCGGCTTCATGACCAAGGATCTGGCCCTGCTCGTCGGCGCCGACCAGAAGTGGCTCTCCACCGTCGGTTTCCTCGACAAGATCGACGAGAACCTGAAGAAGGCCATGGCCTAAGGCCATCAGGCTCAAGAAGAAAGCGACCAGAGGGCCACGTCGCGCCGCGTGGCCCTTTTTCGCGCCAGGATGGAGAAGCTGATACGTCGAAGAGGCTCGCGCGCGAATGGCCGCGACAGCCGGCCATGACGGCTTCCGGAGAGAAATTTAAATAAAATCAACGAACTGTTGGAAAACAGCGTATGGTGCGCCTTCTCGTTATTGGGAGCCCACCCAATGAGCGTTGTCTATGTGATTGATAATAATTCATTATTACGAGAATGCCTCCTCGATCTCCTGGGGGATGGGGGCTTTCAATGCTTTGCCTACGACTCGGCAGGAAGCTTCCTGAACTGCATTGATGCGATTGAGCAGGATCAGGGTTGCGTTGTGGCGGACATGTGGATGCCCGACATGACCGGCATCGCATTATTGGCTGAAATCAAACGGCGGCGCCTGTCGCTTCCGGTCATCCTGATGAGTGGCGATGACAGCGTGACGACGGCCGTGGGCGCAATGAAGCTGGGCGCCGCTGACTTCCTGCCAAAACCATTCGATTCAGACACCCTGCTCCTGTCTGTGCGCGAGGCTTTGGCCAGGAGCGGCGATCTGCAAAAGGGGGCCGAAAAAACCCAGATCATGCAGCAAAGGCTGGCGGGTTTGACGCCGCGAGAAGTCGAAGTTCTGATAGACCTCGTCTCGGGATCGCCAAACAAGATCATTGCGCATCATTTGGGACTTAGCGTTCGAACGGTTGAAATCCATCGATCCAACCTCATGGCCAAGATGCACGCCAAAAACCTGTCGGACCTCCTCCACATGGCGGTCCTCGCAAATATCGGCGGCCGCCAGATTTGAACGGCGCTCGCCTGGCGCGCCCGACGGCGGAGCGGTCGAAGCGGAAGCGGCGTATGGCGCGTCAACCCGCCACATTGCGATGAAAAGCGGGCCGCACGGCCCGCTTTTTTGCTTCAGGCGGCCTGTCGCGCCGGGCCGCCCACGGCGGCGCCGTCGAAGGATCGGCGCGCCTCGACCGAGACCTTGCTCAGGTCGACTCCTTTCGGCGCGACAAAATGGAAGGCGTGTCGGCCGCTGCCAAGTCCCGCTTCCCTCAGATCGGCGCGGAAACTGTTGGCCAGAACGCGGCCAATCACGCAACCGTCGGCGAGAATATGCAGGCAGACCGGATTTTCGGGATCGTCGCTGTTTTGCGCCCAGCCCCAGAGCGCATCGGCATTCATGCCGTCCAGCCATCCGCGCAGCTCTCCGTGAGCCGCCGCCGGCCTAGCAATCGCGGCGCGCGCCGAAATCTTTTTCCGCGCCGCATCGATCTCGAAGCCCGCGTCAAGCCGAGGCGCGAAAGGACGACCCGCCTTCGCGCCGGCTTTTTCCGGATAGAGCCTCGAACTGCGGCTAACTTGACGTCATCACGCTGCCTGCCCCTGAAATAAGGCTACTCCTTCTCGTGGGGCAAATTGCCTCCTTCGGTGAATGGAGCGGGAGAATGCGCAGTCGCCGGACGTTTCAAAAGCAACAACGGAATCTGTTTTCCGTAGAATCCCGTAATGTTGTTACGTCATGCCGCAGGACCCTCGCCCGCCAGCGCGCCCCGCGGCTGACGGCGCCGCCAATCGGGTATAGGCTCGACGCATTCTCTCCCGCTCGCCGTTGGGAATGCACGCCATGCTTTTGACAGCTCTCGTCGTTTTAGCCGCCGTCCTGCTGTTCGCCGGATTGCGCATCGCGCGGCAATATGAGCGCGGCGTCGTGCTGCGCTTCGGGCGCTATGTCGCGACCCGAGGTCCCGGCCTGTTCTGGATCATCCCGATTATCGAAACGGCGATCAAGGTCGACACGCGCGTCGTCACCACCGCGGTCGCCGGACAGGAGGCGATCAGCCGCGACAATGTGCCGATCAAGATCGACGCGGTGATCTGGCGGCGCATCGTGCTGGCCGAACGCTCGGTGTTCGAAGTGCGCAATGTCGAGGACGCCGTGACCCAGGTCGCCATCACCACCCTCCGCGACATTATCGGCCGCCATACGCTCGATGAAATCCTGAAGGAACAGGCCGCCATTTCGGAATCGATGCAGACCGCCATCGACGCGGTGACCGAGCCCTGGGGCGTCAAGGTCGAGCGCGTGGCGATGAAAAGCGTCGAAATCCCGGTCTCCATGCAGCGCGCCATGGCGCAGGAGGCCGAGGCCCTGCGTGAAAAACGCGCCCGGATCATCAAGGCGGAAGCGGAGGGCGAGGCGGCGGAAAAGCTGCGTCAGGCAGCCGAGATCATGATGAGCTCGCCCGCCGCCCTGGAATTGCGACGCATGCAGATGCTGACGGAAGTCGGCGCCGAGCAGAACACCATGACCATCGTGATGATGCCCTCGGAATTCGTCGAGGCCGCGCGCTCACTGGCGGGGAAGCCAAGGGATTAGGCGCGGCCCTCACCCCGCATGGCGGCGCGCCCGCTCCATCGTCGAAAGCGCGTAGAAACCGCGCGCGGTCGAAATGAGACGACCCGACTTGATCATCCTGTGTAATTTTACAGAAAGATTACCCTTTGTAATTTCAAAGCCCATTTCGCAAAGAAGCTCGAAGATGGCGTCGACATGCATGCCGGCGATCTCGCCCTCCAGCAGCTCGACGATGGTCGGCTCGATCTCGCCCGAGCGATCGCTCGCCGCCCGCCCGACCACCGACAATTGCGCGTCGCCGCCAGGAATGCGGCGACCGGCCTGCGCGTCGCCGGCCGAGACCAGGAACTCCACGGCGGAACGGCGCAAGTCGAGGCCAGCCGCCGGGTCCTTTGTCGCGAGGCCGGATATGTTGACTTCGATGCGCGCCAGCAGCCGCCGCACTTCCTCCCGCGCCTCGCGCGCCGCCAAGGCGAAGAACTCAGCATTTTGCTCGAATGTGCCGGACATCGCGCAATTCCCTTCTTTGAAAGAACATACAGTAAACAAAGCCAAGCGTGCAAAAATTCTAGCGCGATCACGGCAATTTTACGATTACAAACTTTACAATTCGATCGGCGTGCTTAACAATAGCAACTGTAAATTAACCATCATGAATGAAATATTTACACCCTACCCGCGGACCGGAGGAGGCGAGGAAATGAGCGGCAGACGATGGTTCGGCGGCAAAACTCCGGCGGAAGCTGGCGCCAGTCTTGTCCATTCCCTTTTCAGCCCGCTGTTCCGGCCCGGCGCCGCCGCCGGCGCCCGCCGCCATCCTTTCCCAAATCGATTCCAGCGCCGATGCGTGCTGGACCGCCAGCCTCGACCGCGGCGACGGCCTGCCCCCCTTTCTTCTCTCGATCAACATGGTCGCCGGCTGCTGCTCGGCCGTGAGGTTCGAGGCCCGCGCCGGCCGCGATTGCGGCGATTCGGCGCGCTCCGACCTCTGACTGCGCCTCCCCCCGCGCAACGCGCGCATGGAAAAACTGGCATCCGCCCGCAAAGGTTTTTCAAACGATTGTCGCACGCCCATTGTACGGGCCCTGTACGCGATATATAAGGGCGCGCTTTTCGTTGGGGAGATTTCAACTCATGGCCTCGGCCACTCAAACTAATTCTTACCGCCCGTCCGAAGACGAACCGTTCATGAACGATCGTCAGAAAGAGTATTTCCGACGGAAGTTATTGAACTGGAAAGATGAAATTCTGAAGGAGGCGCGCGAGACCCTCGCGACCCTGCAGACCGAGAGCGAAAACCACGCGGATATCGCGGATCGCGCCTCTTCCGAAACCGACCGCGCCATCGAATTGCGGGCGCGCGACCGCCAGCGCAAGCTGATCGCCAAGATCGACGCGGCCATCGGCCGGATCGATGACGGCACCTACGGATATTGCGAGGAAACCGGCGACCCGATTTCGCTCAAGCGCCTGGACGCCCGACCGATCGCGACCCTGTCGATCGAAGCCCAGGAACGTCACGAGCGCCGCGAACGCGTCTATCGCGACGACTGAACCCTCTGGATTCACGAATGAAAAAAACGCCGCCCCGACTTCCGGAGCGGCGTTTTCCATTTCGAGCCCCGTCGGCATTTTGCCGCAGTTTATTTGTTGATGGCCGCCCGAGCAGCTTGGCCATTTCTTCTTCCAGCGTTTCCAGCGGCTCGAAATCCGATTCGGCAGGCTTTTCCGGCGCGCGCGGCGGCGCGGCGGAGCGCCGGCGGAGCGGGACTCGGCCGCCGGATGCGCCGCGGCATTTCGGAGCACGGTTCGCTGGCTCAGGCGGCGGAGGGAGAGCTGCCGACGTCCTTTTGGCGCGGCAGTCTCAGTCGTCTGGCGGCGGCGGCCGCAGCCGCTGACGCGGCGGCGGCGGCGCGCCGGCGGCGGGCGGCGGCGGCGCGCTTCGACAGCGGGCGGCGGCGGAGAAAAGGGCGGCGCCGGCGGATTGGCGCGGCGGGCGATCGGCGGCATCACGAAACGCGGACGCGGCGGCTCGTCGCCTTTTGCGCCCGGCGCGGGCGTGGCGGGAGCGGCAGGCGAAAACCGGGGCGGAGGCGCGGCGGCGGCGCGAAAGGCTTGGGCGAGGCGGCCGGAGCGGGCGCGACGGCAACGGGAAGCGCGGCGGAGCGCGTTCCTGGACAGGCGCGCGAGGCGGCGGCTCGGGCGCGGCGGCTTTGCGGCGGCGAACAGGTCGTCCTCTTCAGGCTCCTGGTCGGCGGCGCGCTTGAGCGCGGCAGCCAGTTCCGCCTCGTCGGCCGGCGGCGACGGCGGCGCGGCCAGCGCGGCCTCTATCGCCGCGATCAACGGCGGCGAAGCGAAATCGTCCGATGCGGCCTCGGCGGCGGGCGCGGGCGGCGGCGCGAAAATCGGCGGAGATTCCTGCGCGAAGACCGAAGGCGCAGCAGGGCGCGCAGCAGCAGGCTCAGGCGGCGGCTCGATAGCGCAACGGCAGGCGCGGCGCCGCAGCGGCGGCAGAGCGTCGCCGCGGCATGCGGAGCCAGCACGGGCGCGGTCGATGTCGGCTGCGCCTCGGCGCCGCGCGTCGCCCGCGCCTCGCGCGGTTCGACCCGGACGATGCCGGACTCCATCAGCACATCGTTCGGACCGCCGATCAGCACCAGATGCTCAATATTATCGCGACGCACCAGCATCAGCTGGCGGTCGCCGTCGAGATCGAAGGTCTCGACGAATCCCAGCCGCAATTGCCGCGAACGCGGGCCTCGCGGCATGCGCCGGCGCAGATCGACCACAATCTCGATGATTTTCAAGATCAGGACAAAGGCGACGAGAAAGGCGACGCCCGCCAGCATCCAGGAAACCATCGGGTGACTTTTCAAAAACTCGTCCATCGGCGAAACCCGCCTCCAGCTACGCGAACCCGTTCAGTCCTATTTATAAAGCAAGGAAGTCGCCATTGCGCAAGAAAGGTTAATGTTTGGTTAACGCGTTTTCGCGCAAATTCCGCGCCGACAACGACATTCTCCTTTCAACGAGACGGCGAATCCTTAAAATTGTTCCGTTATAACGCCTGCTTCGCCGCCCCAAGCCAAGGCCAGACATGAGCCCGACCCCCACGCCATCAAGCCTAGACCGGTCTGAACGCGCCGGAAGCCCGGGGCTGGTCGTGCTCCTGGCCTTCTGCCTCGTCGGGGCAATGGTCGCCTTTTCCTTCATGCAGCACGAGGACGCGACGCGGCTGATCCTGGGGCTGCTGGCCTTCCTGGGCTTCATCGGCATCTCCGCCCTTCTTGCCTATGCCGTTGGTTTCCTGCAGATCTCCGGCGCACAGGCGCGCAATGACGTAACGAAAATCGTCGCCGACACCAGTCCAGACGGCATGATCGTCACCGAAGGCGAATCGCGCATCATTTACGCCAACGAGACCTACATGGCGCTCGCCGGGACCACCGACGCCGCGGGCCTGCGCACGGTCGACCGGCTGTTTTCCGGCGCGCCGGAAGTCTCGGAGCCGCTCTACCGTCTCGCCCAGGCTGCGCGCGAGGGCAAGCGCGCCGCCGAGGAGCTGCGCCTCACCCCGCCCCTGCTGGGCGAAGGCGCGGTCGGCTGGTATCGCATCCGCGTGCGGCCGATCGAGCGCGCCTCCGGCCCGCCCGCCGCGCTCTGGACCATTTCCGACGTCACCCGCGAGCGCGAGCGCCACGAAAACGTCTTCCAGGAGCTGCAGCACGCCATCGACTTCCTCGATCACGCGCCGGCCGGCTTTTTCTCGACCGACCCGGGCGGCAATATTTCCTACATGAACGCCACGCTCGCGGACTGGCTGGATTTCGACCTCGCCCAGGTCGGCTCGGGCGGCCTCGCCCTGCGCGACATCGTCGTGGGCGACGGCGCAACCCTGCTCGCGCCCGGCATGGGCCCGGCCGGCGCGGTGCGCACCGAGCAGATCGACCTTGACCTGCGCCGTCGCGACGGCCTGCGCCTGCCGGTGCGGCTGCTGCATCGCGTCGCCTATGGCCATGACGGCCAGCCCGGCGCATCGCGCACGCTGGCGCTGAACCGTTCGCCCGGCGGCGAGCCGGCCGAAGAGGCGCGCGCGGCGGAAGTGCGTTTCGCCCGCTTCTTCAATTCGACGCCCATGGCCATCGCCACCGTCGACAGCATGGGCGTGGTGCTGCGCTCCAACGCGGCCTTCGCCAAGCTGATGCCCGGCGCGCTCAGGGATCAGGATGGCCGCCGCCTGATCGCCAATGGCGTCGTGGAAGCCAGCCGCGCGCCATTGCTTCAGGCGATATTCGTCGCCGCCAGCGGCGCCGAGGACCATGCGCCGATCGACGCCGCGCATCGAGGGCTCGCAGCGTTCGGCGCGGCTGTTCGTCACGCCGAACGAGGAAGCCGACCAGCGCGGCGCGGTGATTTTCGCGCTCGACACCACGGAAGAGCGCAACCGCGAAGAGCAATTGCACCAGTCGCAGAAGATGCAGGCGGTGGGCCAGCTCGCCGGCGGCGTCGCGCATGACTTCAACAACGTGCTGACCGCGATCATCGGCTATTCCGACCTGCTGCTCGCCAATCACCGGCCGACCGACCCGTCCTTCCAGGACATCATGCAGATCAAGCAGAACGCCAATCGCGCCGCCGGCCTCGTCCGGCAGCTGCTGGCTTTTTCGCGCCGCCAGACCCTTCGCCCGCAAGTCCTGCAACTCGGCGACGTGCTGGCGGAGCTGCAAATGCTGATGCGCCGCCTCGTCGGCGAAAAGATCGAGGTGGATTTCAAGCAGGGCCGCGATCTCTGGCTGGTCAAGGCCGACCAGAACCAGCTCGAGCAGGTGATCATCAACCTGATCGTCAACGCCCGCGACGCCATGCCCGACGGCGGCAAGATCTTCATCCGCACGAAGAACGTCGCAGCAGGCCGAATGCGCCGCCTACAACGAAAAGCAGCTGCCCGCCGCCGACTACGTCGTCATCGAGGTCGAGGACACCGGCACCGGCATTCCCCCCGATATCCGCGACAAGATCTTCGACCCCTTCTTCACCACCAAGGAAATCGGCAAGGGCACCGGCCTCGGCCTGTCCATGGTCTATGGCATCGTCAAGCAGACCGGCGGCTTCATCTTCCGCGATTCCCAGGTGGGGCGCGGCACGACCTTCCGCATCTTCCTCACCCGGTACATCCCCGTCGAGGCGCCGGTCGAGGCGCCGAAGGCCGAGGAGAAGAAGCCCGCCGCCGACCATACCGGGCATGGCGTGGTGCTGCTGGTGGAAGACGAGGAGGCGGTGCGCTCCTTCGGCGCCCGCGCCCTGGCCTCGCGCGGCTATACGGTGCTGGAGGCGGACAGCGGCGTCGACGCCCTGCGCGTGGTCGAGGAGACCGACGCAGCGCATCGATCTCGTCGTCTCCGACGTGGTCATGCCGGAAATGGACGGCCCGACCATGTTCGGCGAATTGCGCAAGCGCGGCATCAAATGCCGGGTGATCTTCGTCTCCGGCTATGCGGAGGACGCATTCTCGAAAAACCTGCCGGAAGGCGAGGATTTTGGCTTTTTGCCAAAGCCTTTCACGCTCAAGCAGCTGATCGAGACGGTGAAGGAGAACATGCGGTGAGAAACGCCACCTATGTAGTGGCTGCTCCGTCAGGAACTTTGGCGCAGCCAGCCGCCAATAAGGCGTTCGCGATTCCGTCCGCCTCGGTCGGCGACCGTGTGGCGTCATCGACACTGCCGGGTGGAACAAAAATGATCATCCCGGCGCGAGCGCGGGTCAGCAAAACGCGATAGCCGTTCAAACGAAATCGCATCTTCTCTGCCTCGCGGATAATCTGCCAGCGCGGGGCACGCATCATCCGCGGCGTCCATCCACGCTCGGACCATATCAAATCGCCTCCCCAGCACAGGCCGGCATAATCAAGTTCGAGACCTTGGCACCCAAATTCACTCATTGGCGTTTCAAGCGCGCCTGAACTTCGAAAATCCGTATAGGGCTTGAGGAACCAGTGGCCGATCGGGTCAAGTTCATTTGAACGGGCCGCAGGCGGCACACCATCGCCGATCAGACGAACGGCGCCGGAACTCGTCAGCAATCCTACTGATCTGCCGCCCCGGCGGCGGTCGCGCAGCCATTCCTTCGCGGCTTCAAGATTGCGGCTGAGGAAAGCTGGCGGCGATTCCATTTCCGTCGCAATGCTTCTCGCTCGTTCGATCTTCCCCTCCAGCAACGCGGCGACCCATTTCCCGTGAAGTGGATTGCGATAAGAACGGATAGCGTTCGCGAGATGAAGTCGCGGATCGCGGCGAATTTCGATGGATTCCGGCAATCCGGAAACAGCAAGCCCTCCACCGGATACCGCGGGCCCTCCATCGATCGCCTCGGGCGCTGCAATGACGCGCCAGATCGACCCCGATTCCGCCGCCTTTTTGAGTGCTTCGCCCCATAGCGGCAAACCACCTTCGCCGCGATTTATTTCCTGTCCAGGCCCAACCAAGCAGACGAGACAACTCCAATCGAGGCGATCGAGGATATTTAAAAATAGTGCAGGTTCAGATGTCGGCCTGTTCATGAGCTTTTGGCCCACTTTTTCATCCCAGGCTCGCTGCGCTTCATCAAAGATGATGACGTGCTCCGGCGGCTTCGCGCCGTCAGTGTGCTCTTTCAAATAGCCGAGCAAATTTTGGATTGCTGCATCGGCTTTGTATTTTGCTTCGGTCTTTGATTCTCCGGTTCGCGCAGCTCGATCTATCGCCAAAGCTTCTGTCAGGACATGGACGAGTGGACGGTTTCCTGAAAGCAATGCGCCCGCGTTCCCCAAATCGCTGCTTTTCAGCGCAAGGTCCAACCCCAGTAGTGTTTTTCCCGCTCCCGGCGCGCCAGTTACAAAACAAACAACTTTTTGCCGGTCATCCTCGGCGCTTTTGACAATGCTGCGAAGAACGTTTGCCGCCTCCTGCAATTCGGCATCTGACGCGTCACCACGACCTATGTCGGCAATCCCGTGTCCGGAATAGAGCGCCTGCGCGGCTTCCACGATCGTAGGCGTGGGGCGATAGGGGGACATATCGAACGCGAGCGCGCCAAGGTCCGCTGCGCTTTCGTCCGAATATTCTGAAACTCGATGGAACACTTGAAACAGTGTTTTGGCGTTACAAAGTTGCAAGCGCATCAACCCATTTGCAATCGTATCGTCCGGTGCACGCATCGGCCCCTTCTCCGCGCAAAGGATCGGGACGACCAATCGGCTTTGGCTCGCTTCATGGAAATCGCAAAGAGAAAGCGCGTAACGCTCTGTTTGAACACAATGCGCGGAATTAAAGGTCGTTTCACCAATCTTGAATTCAATAACAGCGACGATTCCAGGCATTAAGACAACAGCATCCATGCGCTTTCCGAGTCGCAACAAAGGAACTTCCAGCATAATAGACCATTCATCGGCCCGTGGTCGCATGCCATTAAATGTATTCCGCAATATTTCTATTTCGCGCTGCCAAGCTAGAACCTGATCTGCCTCTGCTGATGGGTGGAAGGCGACGTGCTTCTGAGACAGCCGCCCGATGATTGCATCAGTGTCGACCCTCATAAATTCCCGTACCGAGCTCGCAAAAAAAGAACGCCCTCCAGCCTCGTTAACTCTTTGCGTCAATACATCCGTCATTGCTTTATAATCTCGCATAAAAGCCAATTTATTGCATGTATAAGGCCGGGACAAAAAGTCGGCTGAACTTCTGCGCGTCGCGTGAAGCCGCAACTTTGTCATTTCGTTTGCTGGCCGTCGAGTGGTCAAGCTGTTGCAATTTTTTAATGGGCCTCCAACTTATCGCCAGTGATGACCCTTCGCCTGCTTCTTCGCGCCTTCCTCGCCCTGTGCTGCCTGCTGGCCGCGGCGGCGGCCCTGCGCCTGCTCGCGGCCGAGGACGCCTCGGCCTCCGATCGCGGCGACCTCTGGCGGGTCGTGCATGGTCTTTGCGCGCCGATGGACCGCGTCACCGGCTTGCCCCTGCCCTGCCTGAAGGTCGATCGCGCCGGCGGCGTCGCAGTCGTCCGCGCGCCGACCGACGTCAATCGCATCATCGTCGTGCCCATCCGGCAAATTCCCGGCGTCGAAAGCCCCCTCCTGCTGGGCGAGGACGGCAAAAACCTCTGGGCCGAGGCCTGGCGCCAGCGCGGGACGGTGATCGCCGCGGCGAGCCGTCCGCTAGGCTGGAGCGACATTGGCATGGCCGTCAATTCACAGGCCCGCCGCACGCAGGACCAGCTCCATATCCATGTCTCCTGCGTCGATCCGCGGCTCAGGCGCGCCCTCAAAATGCACCCGCCGCGGCGAAGCGGCTGGTTCAACCTCGACCTCGGCCCCTGGGCCGACACGTATCGAGCCAGGCGCATCGACGCCCGCGATCTCGACCGCAACCTTTTCCGGATGGTCGCGGACGAATTGCCCGGCGCCAGGCAAAGCATGGGCGAGCACAGCCTCGCCGTCGTCGGCTATGGCGCAGAATCGGGCGAGCACGGCTTTGTCCTGCTCAATTCCAGCGACGGCGGCCATGCCGAGGAACTGCTCGACCACAGCTGCCGGGCCGACCGGCGCTAGCGCATTATTCCGCAAGCAGGAACCAAGCTTGACCGGCAGAGTTAGAGTTACGCCATTGGTTGCGGCCGAGACCCAGATGCTCCAGAACCCGCGTCAAAAACACGTATTGATGTGCGCGCCCGATCATTTCGAGGTGGCCTATGTCATCAATCCCTGGATGGAAGGACAATTCGCCCGCACCCGCGCCGACGCGGCCCTCGACCAATGGACGCAGCTCAAGCGGGAGATCGAGCGCCACGCCCTGGTAAGCCTGCTCTCTCCGCGTAAAAGCCTGCCCGATCTCGTCTTTACCGCCAACGCCGGGCTGGTGAGGGGCAAGAAAGTGATTGTCAGCCGCTTCCGCTGCGCCGAGCGGCGCGGCGAGGAGATCTTCGACCGCCTCTGGTTCGAGCAGAACGGCTTTTCGATCCTCGATCCGCCGCCGGGAACCTTTTTCGAAGGCGCCGGCGACGCGCTTTACGACGAGGCGCGCGACCTGTTCTGGGTCGGCGCCGGCTTCCGTTCGGGCGCCGAGGTTGCGCCGCTGTTGCAGGCGCTGCTCATCACCCGCGCGATCGGCCTGACCCTGGTCGACCCGCGCTTTTATCACCTCGACACCTGCCTGAGCCCGCTGCCGCGAGGCTATTTGATGTATTTCCCCGACGCCTTCGACGCGCCCTCGCAAAACCTGATCGAGACCCTGGTTCCCGAGGATCGGCGCGTCGTCGTCTCGCAGGATGACGCGCTGAGATTCTGCTGCAACGCGGTCGCGCTGAACGACCACGTCATCATGAACGACGCCTCAGACGCCCTGCAGTCCCGCCTGCGCGCGGCCGGACTGATCCCGGTCCTGACGCCGCTGGGGGAATTCCTGAAAGCCGGCGGCGCCGCAAAATGCCTGACGCTTAACCTCTAGCCGAATTCTGTCACGCGAAGTGGAAATTAGCGGCGACCAGGCTGTTTACGGACACGCCCGTCAATATCACGGCATCCGCGGCGTTGAAGGTGATGACCGCGCCCGTGGCGCCCTGGCTTAGGTGGGCCGCGCTCGAAAGCGCCGCCCAACTGGCGAAGTCGCTCTTGCTGAACTGCACCGTATCCGTGGCGTTGAAGCCGGAAATCACGACGTTGCCGAAGCTTGCGTCGAAAACATAGGATTCTGTGTTGCCGGTCAGGTTCGCAGCAGCGCTTGAGCCGCCGAATTCGACGTAATCGCCATTGCCGGAGCCCGTGACCGAGTCGCCCGCGCCTTTCAAAGCCACCCATTCGTCGCTGGACCCGAGCACGACATAATCCGTCGCGCCCGTCGCCGTGCCGGCGTCGCCGGACCCGTTCAGCGTCGCCCATTCGCTGGAGCCGCCGAGCGTGGCCGAGGCCTTGGAGCCCGTCGCCGTCATCGCGTCGCCCTGCCCCGTCAGGCTCGCCCAGTCGCCGGAGCCGCCCTGCGTGACGGAAACGTCGGCTCCGGTCGCCGTAGCGCCGTCGCTCGCGCCATACATGGTCACCCAGTCATTGGAGCCGCCGAGCGAGAAATAATCGTCGGCGCCGGTCGAGGAGGCCGAAGCCGCCTCGCTCGGCCCGTTCATCGCCGAATTGTCGCTGGCCCCGTTCATCAGGACATAGCCGCCGCTGCCCGTCGCCGTCTCGGCTTCGCCGGCGCCGTTCAGCGCCGCCCAGTCGTTGAGGCCCGCCAGCGCGATATCGTCCTTGGACCCTGTCGCCGTCGCAACCGCACCGGTGCCGGTGACATCAAGATAATCGCCGGCGCCGCCGATCGTGAAATTGACGCCGTCGCCGACGTTGACCGAAAGCTGGTCGGCATTCGAGCTGTTCGTCGATCCCGTCGCCGTCAGCCAGTCATCAAGCGTCGCGCTGGTTCCCAAAACGCCCATGGAATCGACGACCGTGGCGACGATGGCGTTGACGCCCGCACTTGGCAGCACGATGCTGCCGCTGAACGAACCATTGCTCTGCACGAGGATCGGCGCGCTCGTGGTCAGCGCGACGCCATTGTCGAACAAGGTCACCATCTGCCCGGCGACGTTCGCCGTGCTGCTGGTCACGGCGCCGGTTATCGTCTGGCTGGCTTGTCCGCTCGCCTCTCCCGCGCTCAGCGTCACCGTCGGGACCGAGACGCTGACCGTGGCGCCGGAAACCGAAACGTTGTCGTTGGTGACGTTGAATGTATCCGCTGAATAATTTCCGCTCAGGTTGAGTTCAGCGACGGCGGTCGTTCCGTTGAGCAGCGTAAGGACGCCATTGCCATAGCCGGCGCTCGTAATGTTGACGGTCGGGTCAGACCACTCAATTGTGTCTGTCGAGTTGAATCCGATGATGGTTGGCAGGAACCCGCCGGAAGCATCCAGCGAGGTGGTCGAGAGAGACAACATGCCGCTAGCGCCCGCGAAATCGATCGTGGGGGCGGAAGTGGAGCTGATGGCGGTCGAAGCCAAACCGAGTTCCGCGTCCGCGTCAATCTCGATTTGGCCACTGCCGCTCAGACCGCCGCCGAGACTTGTGGATTGGCCGTTTCCATTGGCAAGCTGCACGCCTTGTCTGAGATTAACGCCGCCGTTGTCGATCAGAGCGCCATTGATGATCAGCGACGGGGCAAGGAGCGTTCCCGAAATGCTCGTTGTCACGCCTGCGTCGAGCGTGATGCTTCCCGCCAAGGCGCCGCCCGCCGCTCCAATTTCAATACTGCTGGTCGCGTCCGCGCCGAGCTTGACGCCAAGCCCGGCGGCGGTAGCATAGAGTCCGCCGAGTTGGACCGCGCCGCCGTTGATCGCATAGACTGCATAATCATCATTCTCGTAAGGGTCCAAATCCGTGAGCGTTCCCGCCACCAAGAGCGAGCCGCCCGAGACGGTGAATGTAGCCCCCACATTTGTATTTGAACTGACGCCGCCGCCAATGGAAAGAACCGCTCCGGCATCGACGGTATAGGTGCATTCATCGAGTCCGGTATTGACCAGTCCGCCGCTGACGAGCAAATCGTCGCCGGCCCCAACAGTGATGAAGCCTTCGCCCGTTACATCGCCGGTCGAAAAGTGGCCGGCCAGTTCCTCACTGCCGCCAAGAGTCAGGGATTTTGATGCTCCCGTTCCCGTGACGAGCGCCTCGCCAATCAGCGAACCGGCGATCGTTACGTCGTCGTTCGCCCCCGGGGCGAGTGACGCGGGATTGGAGTCCGCGGTCGTATCAACCCAATTCGCGGCGGCATCCCAGCTTCCCGCGACGTTTTCGCCCCAATCAAACTGATCTTCGCTGGCCGTTCCGGCAGGCGCCGTGCTTGTGTCTCCTTGTTCGAGGATGTTGATTTGCAATGAGTTGAGTACGGAAAACGTCTTCCCCACGTAATTGCCCGACAGCTTGAGTTCCGCGACGACCGTTAAACCATCGAGAAGGCTCAGAACCCCATTTGCGTAGTTTGCATTGGTGATGAGGGTCGAGCCCCCCCAATTGATGGTGTCCGTCGAATTGAACCCGATGATGGTCGGCAAAAATTCGCCGGATGTGCTCAGCGAGGTGGTCGAGAGAGACAACGACCCGCCTGCGCCCGCGAAATCGATCGTGGGGACGGAAGTGGAGCTGACAGTGGTGGAAACATTGAGCTCCGCTCCGGCATCAATCTGGATTTGGCCGCTACCGCTCAGACCGTTTCCCTGGCTTGTGGCCCAGAGGCCGAGAGCGGCATTGTCGATCAAGGTTCCGTTGATGATCAGCGAGGGAGCGAAGAGTTTTCCAGAAATGTTCGTAGTCACGCCAGCGTCGAGCGTTACGCTTCCAGCCAAGGCGCCGCCCGCCGCTCCAATTTCAATGCTGCTGGTTGCGTCCGCGCTGAGCTCGACCCCGCCCTCGGTGGCTGAAACTCCGCCAAGTTGGACCACGCCGCCGCTGGTCGCATAAACATCATTTTCAAAGTATGACGAAGCCGTCAGCGTTCCCGCCACAAAAAGTGAGCCGCCCGAGACTGTGTATGTCGCCGCGATTTCTGAGTCAGTAGCTACACTGACGCCGCCACCGATGACGAACATCGCTCCGGAATCGACGGTATAGCTATCGCCGCTGAGGCCGGGGCCGGCATTGATCAGCCCTCCGCTAACGATCAAATCGGCCCCGGACTCGATGACGAGACTGCCCGCATCCGTCAAGGCGCCAGTCGAAAAGTCGCCGGCCAGTTCCACCCCGGCAAGCGTCAGTATGTTTGACGCTCCAGTTCCCGTGACGAGCGCTCCGTTTCCGAGGGAAATTGGCATGCCGTCGGACCATCCGCCGATCGATACATCGTCGTTCGCACCCGGCGCAACCGTCGCGGGATCGGCGCCCGTTGTCTCGTCAATCCAGTTGGACGGCGTGTTCCAAGACCCCGTTAGGTTTTCGCCCCATTCGAATTGGTCACCCATATTGCTTGTCCTTAATGACGAACAACTACCAAAATATTTGTGGGCAAACTCGTATGCCAAGCGAAACGCTAAGGCAACCTCGATGCAAGGGCCCAACCTAGGGATCCCCTAGCATTTCGGCGCAGTGGAGGGCGCCGGCGGCGCAGTCTCGGATGCCGAGACATGCTGGCCTGTCTCGAAAGCCGGGGCGAAACGGCGCCTTAACGCCACACTCATAGGTTGTGCGATACCTTGCCCTCGGCGCCCGATGGGCGGCGCATCGGGAGGAAGAGATGACGAATCTGATCTTGCGGTTTCTTGGCAACGAGGCGGGCGCGGTAAAAGTCGACTACGCCATTGTGATCGGCGCGACGGGCTTTCTGTTCGTCAAGCTGGCTAGCGCGGCGGCGGGAGCGTCTGTCGCGGACAGCGGCGAAATCTAGGCAGGGCGACGATTTCCCTCACACAAACTGGAAATGCCCAGCAACCAGGCTGTTTACCGACACGCCAGTCAATGTCACGGCATCCGCGGCGTTGAGCGCGATGACCGCGCCCGTGGCGCCCTGGCTCAGGTGGGCCGCGCTCGAAAGCGCCGCCCAGCTGGCGAAGTCGCTCTTGCTGAACTGCATCGTATCCGTGGCGTTGAAGCCGGAAATCACGACGTTGCCGAAGCTTGCGTCGAAAACATAGGATTCTGTGTTGCCGGTCAGGTTCGCAGCAGCGCTTGAGCCGCCGAATTCGACGTAATCGCCATTGCCGGAGCCCGTGACCGAGTCGCCCGCGCCTTTCAAAGCCACCCATTCATTGCTCGACCCGAGCACGACGTAATCCGTCGCGCCCGTCGCCGTGCCGGCGTCGCCGGACCCGTTCAGCGTCGCCCATTCGCTGGAGCCGCCGAGCGTGGCCGAGGCCTTGGAGCCCGTCGCCGTCATCGCGTCGCCCTGCCCCGTCAGGCTCGCCCAGTCGCCGGAGCCGCCCTGCGTGACGGAAACGTCGGCTCCGGTCGCCGTGGCGCCGTCGCTCGCGCCATACATGGTCACCCAGTCATTGGAGCCGCCAAGCGAAAAATAATCGTCGGCGCCGGTCGAGGAGGCCGAAGCCGCCTCGCTCGGCCCGTTCATCGCCGAATTGTCGCTGGCGCCGTTCATCAGGACATAGCCGCCGCTGCCCGTCGCCGTCTCGGCTTCGCCGGTTCCGTTCAGCGCCGCCCAGTCGTTGAGGCCCGCGAGCGCAATGTCGTCCTTGGCGCCTGTCGCCGTCGTGACGGCGCCTGTGCCCTGCACATTCAGGAAATCGTTGGCGCCGCCGACTGTGAAATCGGCGCTGTCGCCCACGTTGATGGTGATCCCGGCAGACACCGTGTCCAGCACGGACTTTTCGAGCAGGTAGGTCGCGACCGACACGCCGGCGGACGTATACGTAAAAAAGGTGACGCCATTGGTATCGGAGAAGGATTCGGACTGAAGCTGGCCTGCGCTGAAGGTCGCGATCGAAGCCGGAACCGTCGGCGTTCGCCTGCGTCAGCACATTGCCGTCAACGCTGATGCTGATGGTCGCATCGGAGAGGGTGATGGTCGAGAATCGCTCGAGCGTGTCGACGTCGCCCTGGCCGTCGGAGAGAACGACGTTGCCCTGCGCGTTGACGATGACGCTGACCTGCGCGGACGAAAAATTGGTCGCGACGAACGTATCCGTTCCGCCGCCGCCATTGATCTCGTTGACGCCGGCGCCATAGGTGACCGTGTCGTCGAAGGGCGTCCCGACCCATTCGCCGGTCGGATCGGTCGCGTCGTTGAGGGTGAAGGAGTCACCGCCGGTCGCGGTGTCGTAGATGACGGCGTATTCATCATTGAGGCCGGTGACGGAATCCACGACCTTGTAGGTGACTTCGAAGCGGCTGCCCATGGCGATGACGCCGTCGAAATTAGCGAGTGAAGCGCCATTCGGCGCGAGCAGATAAATTCCCCCGGACTGATTTCCGTTGGCGTCAAATTCGGTCATCTCGACCTGGCCATAGCTCACATAAACCAGCACCGTTGCGCCGGTGCTGAGATTGGCGGTCGCAAAGTGGGTGACCGATGACGGGTCAATATCGTCGAGCAGCGAGGCAGAAAAGGTTGGCGTCGCCGCGGTGATGTCGACAAAACTGGAATTGAGAAGGCGAGTCGAGATGCCTTCTAATCCCGTTCCCCCGAAAGCGGTCTTGTCCTGCCAATTGATGAATTCGAGAATATCGCCGTTCGTCAATGTGCGAAGCGCATAAGTGACGATGGTTATTGGATCCGAACCCGCCGGCCCTGGCTCGGGAAACGGCTGATAGACCGGCGTTCCCAATGTTCCCGTCGAAATATCGATCGGCGAGAACTCCATTCCTGGCGCGCCGGAGACGGTCGCGGTCTGGACGAGATTGAAGGCCCCTGTAGACGAAGAATAATAAATACTGTCTTCCGTCGAGTTGGGAATTGCCGTTTCGACGACGACAGACGACGTCAAGGCCTGGCCGGTCGGACCGAAAACCTGAAGATGAAGGGTCTTGGTCGTCGCCGATGCATAGGTTCCGTAGAGCAGGACCTGATCGCTGGCGTCACTGGTCCAAGACCAGCCAACGGGGTCGACTATGCCACTTGCCAGCGTGACGACCGTGCCCGACGGCGTCAACGCAGAGGCTGTCGTGGGCACGAGATCGGGATTGGTGGTAAAGGTCTCGAATTCGATGTCATAGGCGCCCGCCGTCGCCGACGCCGCCCACCAGATCGCCGCGTCGTTCCCGACGCCGTTCGTGGCCGAAAAAATCGTCGCCGCGGCGAAAACAAATGGCAACGAAATATTGCCCGTCGTCCCGAGCGCAAGCGTCTGGTCCTGCGTGTCGCCATCCCAGTTCTGGGCCGTCAGATCGATCGTGTAATCGTTCGTTCCCGAAGCGCTATAGCTCGCCGCAGACGTTTCTGCGTCGATCACGTCGGGGGACGTCGTCTGCGAGAATCGGCTTCGTTGCCATTCCACGCCCGAAATCGGACCGCTGGAGGTGGTGAATATCTGAAAAGGAGCCGACCAGGCGGTAATCGTCATTTGGTTCTCGCAATGATTTCGGGCCGAATTAAAATCATCAAAAATTTAAGATGGCGTATGCGAAAAACGGTTAACAGATTCGATGACCCTGCGGTCGCCGTTGCCGCACCCCAACCCAAAATCAGCGTTTTTGGCTTCCGGGCGAATGAATTGGCAAAATCCGCCTGAAAAACGAAAAGAACAAAAAAAGAACTTGCGCGAAGGAACAAAACACGTACATTCACAACCCAGAAGCTGATTGCATCTCTCTCGCCACCCGTGCCAAAAGGACAGAGCCCTATGTCGCAAGCGAATCTCCGCCTCGTGGAAGGAACCTCCGTGGACAAAACCAAGGCTCTCGACGCCGCCCTGTCGCAGATCGAACGCGCCTTTGGCAAAGGTTCGATCATGCGGCTCGGGAAAAACCAGGCCGTGGCGGAAATCGAGACCATCTCGACAGGCTCGCTCGGACTCGACATTGCGCTTGGCGTCGGCGGCCTTCCGCGCGGCCGCGTCATCGAGATCTATGGACCGGAATCCTCGGGCAAGACGACGCTGGCCTTGCACACCATCGCCGAGGCCCAGAAAAGCGGCGGCGTCTGCGCCTTCGTCGACGCCGAACATGCGCTCGACCCGGTTTACGCGAGAAAGCTCGGCGTCCAGCTCGACGATCTCCTGATTTCTCAGCCTGACACCGGCGAACAGGCGCTGGAGATCACCGACACGCTCGTGCGCTCGGGCGCCGTCGACGTGCTGGTGATCGATTCGGTCGCCGCCCTCGTGCCCCGCGCCGAAATCGACGGCGAAATGGGCGATGTCCAGCCGGGCCTGCAAGCCCGCCTGATGAGCCAGGCGCTGAGAAAGCTCACGGCGTCCATCTCCAAGTCGCGGACCATGGTGATCTTCATCAACCAGATCCGCATGAAGATCGGCGTGATGTACGGCTCGCCCGAAACCACCACCGGCGGCAACGCGCTCAAGTTTTACGCCTCCGTGCGTCTCGACATCCGCCGCGTCGGCGCAATCAAGGACCGCGAGGAGGTCATTGGCAACCAGACCCGCGTAAAAGTGGTCAAGAACAAGGTGGCGCCGCCGTTCAAGCAGGTCGAATTCGACATCATGTATGGCGAAGGCGTCTCGAAATACGGCGAATTGGTCGATCTCGGCGTCAAGGCGGGGGTGGTCGAGAAGTCCGGCGCCTGGTTCTCCTTCGACAGCCAGCGCCTTGGCCAGGGGCGTGAAAACGCCAAGGCGTTCCTGAAGGCAAATCCGGACGCCGCGGCCCGTATCGAGCAGACGATTCGCGAAAACGCCGGCCTGATCGCCGAGCGCATCCTCGACAATATCGATCCCGGCGCCGCCGAAGATTGAGACGCTTCGCCTTCTCCCATGGCCCGCCTTGCCGCGGGCTATGGCGCGCGACGGATGACGGGCGCGTTCGCCTGCGACGTCATCGGGCGCTATTTCGCCTCTCCTCCGCCGCCGAAATCCCCGCCCCGCCAAGCTCTTGCCGGCGGCAGCCCTGCTGCGGCCACGCAAGATAATGCGACCTCCGCACTCGACAGGCCCTCAACCTGCCGGTAGATAAGGCCGCCTGCCCGCTCCATATTGAAAAGTTGCGCGTTGAGGAAGACGCGGCGGGCGGCCGGCGAAAGGCGCCGGAGAGTGGCAGAGGATCGAGAGCATTCCATGAGCGGCGTCAACGAGATACGTTCCACTTTTCTCGATTATTTCGTGAAAAACGGCCACACAAAGGTCGAATCGTCGTCGCTCGTGCCGCGCAACGATCCCACCCTCATGTTCACAAACGCCGGCATGGTGCCCTTCAAGAACCTCTTCACCGGGGCGGAAAAGCGCGACTATGTCCGCGCCGCCTCGTCGCAAAAATGCGTGCGCGCCGGCGGCAAGCATAACGATCTCGACAATGTCGGCTACACCGCCCGGCACCACACCTTCTTCGAGATGCTCGGCAATTTCTCCTTCGGCGACTATTTCAAGGAACAGGCGATCTCCCTCGCCTGGGAGCTGATCGTCAAGGATTTTGGCCTGCCCAAGGAAAAGCTGCTCGTCACCGTCTATCACGACGACGACGAAGCCTTCGGCCTGTGGAAGAAGATCGCCGGCTTTTCCGACGACCGCATCATTCGCATCGCCACCAGCGACAATTTCTGGTCCATGGGCGAAACCGGCCCCTGCGGCCCCTGTTCGGAGATCTTCTACGACCAGGGCGAGACGCTGGCCGGCGGCCCGCCCGGCAGCCCGGACGAGGACGGCGACCGGTTCCTGGAGTTCTGGAACCTCGTCTTCATGCAATATGAGCAGGTCGCGCCCGGGCAGCGGGTTCCCCTGCCGCACCCCTCGATCGACACCGGCATGGGCCTCGAGCGCATCGCCGCGCTCATGCAGGGCGTCCAGTCGAACTATGACATCGACCTTTTCCGCGCCCTGATCCGCGCCGTCGCCGAGGCGACGGGCGTCGAACCCGGCGGCAAGATGCAGGCGAGCCACCGCATCATCGCCGACCATTTGCGCGCCTCCGCCTTCCTCGTCGCTGACGGCGTGCTTCCGGCCAATGAGGGACGCGGCTACGTCCTGCGCCGCATCATGCGCCGCGCCATGCGTCACGCACAGATGCTCGGCGCGCGCGATCCGCTGATGTGGCGCCTGGTGCCGGCGCTGGTTCGCGAAATGGGCGCGGCCTATCCCGAACTGACCCGCGCCGAGGCCCTGATCGAGGAAACGCTGAAGCTCGAAGAGACGCGGTTCCGCGTCACCCTGGCCCGCGGCCTGACCATGCTCGACGAGGAATCCAAGGACCTTCAGGCGGGGCAGAACCTGTCTGGCGACGTCGCCTTCAAGCTCTACGACACCTATGGCTTCCCGCTCGATCTCACGCAGGAGGCCCTTCGCGCCCGGAAAATCGGCGTGGACATGGACGTTTTCAACGAAGCCATGCAGCGCCAGCGCGCCGAGGCCCGCAAGGCCTGGGCCGGGTCGGGCGAAGCGGCGACGGAAACCGTCTGGTTCGCCGTCAAGGATCAGGCCGGCGCCACAGATTTCCTTGGCTATGACACGGAAAAGGCCGAAGGCGTGGTCGCGGCGCTGGTGCGCGACGGCGCGCAGGTCGAGAAATTGTCGGCCGGCGAAAAAGGCGTCGTCATCCTGAACCAGACCCCGTTCTACGCCGAATCTGGCGGCCAGGTCGGCGACACCGGCGTGTTGCACGGCCCCAGCGTGCGGATGCGCGTCGAAGCCACGACCAAGAAGGTCGGCGACCTCTTCGCCCACGAAGTCGTCGTCGAGTCAGGCGAAGTCGCCTTGGGCGCCGCCCTGGAGCTTGAAGTCGACCATGAGCGCCGGAGCGCCATTCGGGCCAACCATTCCGCCACCCATCTGCTGCACGAGGCCCTGCGCGAGGTTCTGGGCGACCATGTCGCGCAGAAGGGCTCGCTGGTCGCGGCCGACCGCCTGCGCTTCGACTTCGCCCACCCAAAACCCGTCACCGACCAGGAATTGGCCGAGATCGAAGAGATCGCCAACCGCGTCGTGCTCGAAAACGCGCCCGTCGTCACTCGCCTGATGGCGGTGGACCAGGCGATCGAATCGGGCGCCCGCGCGCTGTTCGGCGAGAAATACGGCGATGAAGTGCGCGTCGTCTCGATGGGCGAAAAAGATCGGGGCGAAAAAGGTCGGGGCGAAAAAGAAGGCAAACGCCGCGCCTTTTCGGTGGAATTGTGCGGCGGCGTCCATGTGTCGCGCACCGGCGACATCGGCCTCGTGTCGATCGTCGGCCGCAGCGCGGTCGCGGCCGGCGTGCAGCGCCTCGAGGCCAAGACCGGCGCCTCGGCCCGCCGCCATCTCAACGCCGAGGCCCGCGTCCTGCGCGATCTCTCCGGCCTCCTGCGCGCCCCCATCGAGGACGCGTCGGACCGCCTCGCCGCCCTGCTTGACGAGCGCAAGAAGCTGGAGCGCGAACTCACCGACGCGAGGAAAAAACTCGCGATGAGCGGGGGCGGCGCCGTCGAGCAGCCGGTTCGCGAGATCGCCGGGGTCAATTATTTCTCCCGCGCCGTCTCCGGCGTCGAGATGAAAGACCTGAAATCGCTGGCGGACGAGGCCAAGCAAACGCTCGGTTCGGGAATCGTCGCCATTGTCGGCGTCTCCGAGGATGGCCGCGCCGGCGTGGTCGTGGCGGTCACGCCCGACCTGACGCCCAGGTTCAACGCCGTCGATTTCGTGCGAATCGCCTCTGAAAAGCTCGGCGGCAAGGGCGGCGGCGGACGTCCCGACATGGCCCAGGCGGGCGGCCCCGACGGCGCGGCGGCCGAAACGGCGCTGGCTGCGATCGCCGACCTGCTGGAACAACGCGCCGCGACCTGAGGCCGCAGCGCCCAAAAGGCGTCAGCGCCCTTCGCGGCGATGCAAGAACGCCAGCCGCTCGAACATATGCACGTCCTGCTCGTTCTTGAGCAGCGCGCCATGCAGCGGCGGGATCAGTTTCGACTTGTCGCTCTCGCGCAATTGCTCCGGGGTGATGTCCTCGCTGAGCAGCAGCTTCAGCCAATCGAGCAGTTCCGAGGTCGATGGCTTCTTTTTCAGCCCGGGAACTTCGCGCATCTGGAAGAACAGGCGCAGGGATTCCTCGACGAGGCTCTTCTTCAGGTCCGGAAAATGCGCGGCGACGATCGCCACCATCGTCTCGCGGTCGGGAAATTTGATGTAATGGAAGAAGCACCGGCGCAGGAAGGCGTCCGGCAATTCCTTTTCATTGTTCGACGTGATGATCACCAGCGGCCGCCTTTGGGCGCGTACCGTCTCGCCGGTCTCGTAGACATGGAACTCCATCCGGTCGAGTTCGAGCAGCAGGTCGTTGGGAAATTCGATATCCGCCTTGTCGATCTCGTCGATCAGCAGCACCAGCGGATCATCACTGGAAAAAGCCTCCCACAGCTTGCCGCGCTTTATGTAGTGGCCGATGTCGCTCACCCGCGGGTCGCCCAGTTGCGAATCGCGCAGGCGCGACACCGCGTCATATTCATAAAGCCCCTGCTGGGCCTTGGTGGTGGATTTGATGTGCCAGGTGAGCAGGCGCGCGCCCAGCGCGGCCGCGACCTCCTCGGCCAGGACGGTCTTGCCCGTTCCCGGCTCGCCCTTCACCAGCAGCGGTCGTTCCAGCGCCAGCGCGGCGTTGACGGCCACGCGCAGATCCTGCGTCGCGACATATTTGCTCGATCCGTTGAACCGCATGCCCCGTCCAATGCTCTAAAGATTAACGCGAGCAATTCGCGGTTTTGACGCCAATGCTCGATTCGATCTTGGCGCCGCAACAGGCCTTGGGCAACTCCGGATTCGACAATTCCGGGCGCGTTATCCCCCACCGACGGTTCCGAAGCGCCTCCGGGGCGGAAGCGCGCCCTTGCCGCCAAATTCGGCATAGATTATCGGGTATTGACTGTATTTGCAGGGCTTTCCGGGCCGTTCCGCGCCTTGTCCGGAATGTGACATTTCTACAACTCGCCGCCGCGTAATGACCCAAAACGGTCAAACTTGAGCCAGTTTGCCCTTCCGCCCCTTTGATCGGCGCCCTCCTTCGACTATTGTGAAGTTCTCGGATGTCCCGTGCAGACAATGTTTCGGCTTCGGCCGAAAGGGACCACGGGATCGAAGTTAACTTTTGGTTTAATCTGAACTGAAGCCCTCGGGAGGGGTATTCAAAATGAAACTCAAGTCCAAACTGCTCGGCGCTGCCGCCATTCTCGCGCTGACCTCGGGCGCCGCCCTGGCTGGCCCCGCTGGCCAGGTGACCCCGCCCGGCGAACGCGCCGGTCTCGACCTCGCCTCGCCGCTGCCGGAAGGCGTTTATTTCATCGACATCCCGATGACCGGCAACTGGCGTAACCTCGGCGGCGGCAATTCGTCGTTCGACGCCAACGTTCCGATCATCGCCTGGGCGACCCCCTGGACGATCCTCGGCGGCCGCATCCAGCTGATCGCCGCTGCTCCGGAAGCCGCTGTCAGCTCCGCGCACTTCGCCGGCGTTGGCGCTTATGCCCGTGGCATCTACAACCCCTTCGTCGCCGGTCAGATCGCCTTCAACCTCGGCAACGGCTTCTCCGTGTCGTACTTGGCTGGCGCTTACATCGGCGTCACCGGCTCGGCCCTGAGCGTGGGCGGCGCCACCGTGGTCACCAACCCCTTCAACCAGACCACGTTCCATCAGCAGCTCGCTCTCGCCTATCACATGAATGGCTGGAACGCGACCGCCAACATCATCTACGGCATGGTCGGCCAGAACAGCGGCGCCATCAACGTCCTCGGCGCCAATGGCAACTACTTCAACTATGACCTCGGCCTGACCAAGACCATCGGCAAGTGGGAAGTTGGTATCGTCGGCGCCGGCTCGAACGTCGCCGGCTACGGCAACCGCAACCTGACGGGCGTGCAGGGCGCTTATTCCGCCTCGGCTTCGCAGTTCGCTCTCGGCGGCTTGATCGGCTACAACTTCGGCCCGGTCATCACCCAGTTCACGCTCATGACGGACCTCACCGTCAGCGGCTACACTGGCAAAGAGACGATTGGCTTCGCGCACATCATCGTCCCGCTGTGGAACCCGGAAGCTCCGAAGGCTGTTGCCGCCAAGTACTGAGGTTTAACCTCAACTGGCCAGCCCTGAGCTGACAGATCGCCGACGATGGTTCGCCATCGTCGGCTTTTTTTTTGCCGTGACGCCTTGGGGACGCCATGGCAGACTGACGCCATGCTGATCCAGTTCTTCACGGCCTTGCGCGAGGCGCAACTGCCCGTATCCCTGCGAGAATACCTGACGCTGTGCGAAGCGCTCCGCGCCGATCTGGCGCGCAAGTCTGTCGAGGAATTCTATTTTCTCTCGCGCGCCTGCCTGGTGAAGGACGAGCGCAATCTCGACAAGTTCGACCGCGTGTTCGGCGAGGTCTTCAAGGGGCTCGAATCGGCCGAAGACCTCGCGCAAAACGCCCAAATTCCCGCTGACTGGCTGAAGAAGCTGGCCGAGAAATTCCTGACCGACGACGAAAAGAAGGAAATCGAGGCGCTCGGCTGGGACAGGCTGATGGAAACGCTGAAAAAGCGGCTCGAGGAACAGAAGGGCCGCCACCAGGGTGGAAACAAGTGGATCGGCACGGCCGGGACCTCTCCCTTCGGCGCCTATGGCTATAATCCCGAGGGCATCCGCATCGGCCAGGACGGCAACCGGAATTTCCGCGCGGTCAAAGTCTGGGACAAGCGCGAGTTTAGAGATCTCGACGGCGGCGAGGAGCTCGGGCCGCGCACCATGAAGCTGGCGCTGCGCCGCCTGCGCAAGCTGGCGCGCACCGGCGCCGCCGAGGAACTGGACCTGGATGGAACGATCGGCGCCACGGCGCGGCAGGGATTTCTCGATCTGAGGCTAAGGCCCGAGCGTCGCAACGCCGTCAAGGTCTTGCTGCTGTTCGATATCGGCGGCTCGATGGACTGGCATGTGGAGCAGGTCGAACATCTGTTCGCCGCCGCGCGCAGCGAGTTCAAGCACATGGAGCATTTCTACTTCCACAATTGCCTTTACGAGGCGGTCTGGAAGAACAATGCGCGCCGGCATTCCGAGCGGCTCGCGACCTGGGACCTGCTGCACACCTATCCGCACGATTACAAGCTGATCTTCGTCGGCGACGCTTCGATGAGCCCTTATGAAATCGCCATGGAGAACGGCTCGGTCGAACACAACAATCCCGAAGCCGGCAAGGTCTGGCTGGAGCGGGCGTTGCAATGCTGGCCGCGTGCGGTCTGGCTCAATCCGCTGCCCGAGGCGCACTGGCCCTATACCCAGTCAGTCGGCATGATCCAGCGCCTGATGGAAGGCCGGATGTTTGCGCTGACGCTGGAGGGAATCGAGGCCGCGATGAAGGAATTGACGCGCTAGAGCATTTTCGAGCGAAGTGGATTCCGGTTCGCGTTGAGACCCGAAGGGCCGCGTTAGCGAATATGCGTGAAAACAAGAAGCTAGAGCCTGTTCGGTGACCCGGAGTTCACCGAACAGGCTCTAGACGCAAGCGGCGCCATTGTCGTTCGCGATCCAGACCGATTGCGTCATTGCTGTGAAGATTCAGCAATGACGAAGGATAACGGGCCGATTCGACGTCTATTGCTGCGGCTTGGCGGGAGCCTCCGCAGCCGGGGACTGTGAAGGCGAATCCGTCTTTGGAGCCACTTCAGCCTTGGGAGCCGCATCCGCCTTGGGAGCCGCATCCGCCTTGGGAGCCGCTTCGGATTTCGGCGCGGCTTCGGCGGCGGGCGCCGCCGGCGCCGGCTCCAGTTTCTTCAGCTCCGCTCTGGCGTGTAAGAGTTCGATGAAATCTGGGCGACAGGTTTCCACCGCCTTGCGCAGGTAGGGCAGCGCCTCCTGCGTCGCTTTCTTGAGCAAGCGTCCCTCCCCGAGGTAGAACTGCGCCTCGCATTTGTCGCCCGGTGAACTCGCGGCGGCAAGCGCCTGAGCGGCATCCTTTTCGCCAAGGTAAAATTGCAGCACGGGCCATGGCCAGGCGCCCTGCGAAAGTTGAGCGGAATTGGCCTTCAATTCGGCCTTGGCCTCGGCGCTGTCGCCGCCGCGCGCGATGAAAATCCACAAGGCGGGGTATGCATTGGCAGGATTGAGCTTGAGCGCCTGCTGCAGGTCTTCGATCGCCTTCCCGGTCTCGCCCCTTTCGAGGTGGGTGACGCCGCGATTCAGCCAGGCGCCGGCGTTGCCCGGATTGAGCTCGATCGTCTTGTCGAAATCGGCCAGGGCGGCGTCCAGGTCGCCCTTGGCCAGCCGGGCGGCTGCCCGGTTGGAATAGGCGAGCGAGCTTTGGTCGTCCAGCTTGAGCGCATGGCTGAAATCATCGAGAGCCTTGTCCGCCTCGCCCTTCGCCAGGAATATATTGCCGCGATCCACGTAGAGCGCGATATTGTTCGCGCCGCGTTCGGCCGCCTTCCGGTAGTCGTCGAGGGCCTTGTCGTGCTCGCCATGCGCTTCCTGCATTTCCGCGCGAAGCTGATAGGGAAGCGACTGCTGCGGATCGAGCTTGATCGCCTCTTCGCAATTGGGAAGAGCTTTGTCCATTTCGCCAATCGCCTTGAAGACGATGCAGCGGTTGGCATGCGCCCAGGCGATGTCCTTGCCCTTCCACCTGCTGAGTTCGATCAACTTGGTGCAAGCTTCGATACGGTCCTTTGGCGGCACGGCGCCGCTGCTGTCGGCGCAGGCGGTGGCGTAGGGCGATTGCGGTTTCGCTCCCTTCGGAACCTGCTTCGGAATAATGCGCGTCGGGCCCGGAGCCGGATTGAATTCCATGGTGGTCGGAAGTGAATTATCCGCCATGGCCACATTGATCGCCAAACCGGCTCCAAGCGAGGACGCTGCCAGCCAAACCGCAAATCTCATCATTTCCTCCAGCCAAACGGGCTTGCGCCGCGCATTCCAGGCGGCCCGCAAAGCGTTAGCCCATCCGTTCCCCCTGCAAAAGCCGAAAATTTGAGGCGGAGATATGGCGGGGACAAAAAACCCAGCCATCAAGCCGACGAAGCGGGCGCCCGATTTCCGAGTCGATCGCTCACGCCAAGCTGAAGCAAGCCCTTGCGCAGTCGCGGCGCCGCCGGAGAGAGGAAATCGGCATATGCCAGATTCCGGAAAGACCAGCCGCGAGGCGCAAAATCATGACAATCGGACCAAAATGGCAGATCATGAAAATAAACATCTTTAAAATTCATTTTTTCATGTTTGACATTAAACTTATTATGGTGTCAATCTTGCTCCCTCGGATTTCGATCCTCTCGACGCCGGAGAATTTTCGGTGACGGTCAACGCTCGACACGACCGGGTGAGGCCATGTCGACCTCGCCGCGACAGCCAAGCTGCGGTGGGGAATCGGGAACGCCGCCATTATTTAATTCATTTGGAAAGACCGCGCATGACCAACGCCTCCGAACCTGCCGAAACACTTTCAGCCCCAACCGAAACCGTGCCGCACATCTCCCAGGCATTGCGGAAGAAAGTCGGCTGGCTGTGCCAGCTCATTCGCGGCATGGCTGTCGTCTGGGCGCTCTGGCTGGTTTATTTCATCATCTCGTTCTGGGGCGACCGCCAGAAGGTCGCCGACGCCTACGGAAAGGCCTTCAAATTCGAACCGGCCTCCATCCCCGATCTCAATTATTACGCCGCCTTTGGCTTCCAGCTTGTCGAACTGGGTCTTATCGCAGCGCTCACCGTCGCGGTGTGGAAGCTGTTTTCCCGTTATCTTGCCGGCGCGATTTTTTCGGTCGAGGCCGCTCTCGACCTTCGGCGCGTCGCCCTGATCGGCGCGGGCGTCCAAGCTTACGAAATCCTGCATCGACCCATCATATTCACGCTGATGACCGCCGGTCACGACGTGGGCGGTCGCCGCGGCTGGCTGTTCGTGCCGGGCGACCTGCTGGACATCATTTTCATAAGCTTCCTGTTTTCGCTCGCCTATATATTCAAGACGGCGGCGGAAATGGCCGACGAACATGCGCAGATCGTCTGACCATGGCCATAATCGTCAATCTCGACGTCATGCTGGCAAGGCGGAAAATGCGGTCGCGCGATCTCGCGGCGCGCATCGGCATCGCCGAACAGAACCTTTCCCTGCTGAAATCGGGCAAGGTGAAGGGCGTGCGCTTCGAGACGCTGGAGAAAATCTGCGAAATGCTGGATTGCCAGCCCGGCAACATTCTCGAATTCCGGCCTGACATGCCAAAACCCGACTAGGCGCCTTCCTCCGTTTGCGGGAACATCATTTTGACCATCGATATTTTGGGCAACTCAGCGCCCTCGCCCTCCCCCGTCATCAGCGATGCCCGCGACCAAGGTTTTCACGGCGCTGCTGCTGGCGGACATGGCCCGGCGCAGCGAGGTCGCCTGGACTCCGAGTATCCACGACTTCGCACGCGACGATTCCCCGGAGGAAAAATGAATTTTCGCCGCGACCTATTGGTGTTGAGCCTGATCTGGCGACAATTGCTCAACGGCCTGCGCGAAACGCGCGCCTCTGCCTTGTCGCAGCTTTTGGCGCTGGGCGGTTTTTTCCTCGCCTATCTCATCGCCGACATCGCCGTCGCCTTGCGCAAGACGGCGCCGAATTCTGCGTAGAATCGGACGGGTTCTGGCTCTACGGATTGCCGGCCGCAGCCGCGATTTTCGGCGCGGCGGCCGGCGCCCTGATCGCTGGGGCGACCGCCGTCCGGGCGCAGGCGCCCTTCCTGCTTTCGCTGCCGCTGTCGGAACAATCCCGTCGCCGCGCCGCGGCGGTCGCCGCTCTTGTCTTCAGTCTGCCGCCCGCCGCGCTTTTCGGCCTGGCGATCTGGGCGGGTTGCCGGGGCGTCGAGAAACCGGACGCCCTGGTCCATTCCGCGGCGGCCTTGACGCTGTTCCTGGCCGGAAGCGTCGCCGGAGTTTTTGCGCGGCTTTGGCTGGCTTTTCGCGCGGAAGCGCCCGCCAAGGAAAAGCCGGGGCCCAGGACCGGCAAGACCGCCCTCGTCTTTGCCCGGATCGACGGAGCAACGCCTGCCCGCGTCGGCCAATGGTGCTGGAGTCTCGCGCCAAAGCGCCTCGTCATGGCCGCCGGGGCGGTCGTGGCCGTGATCGCCGCCCTGGCGTCGGGCGCGAGCCTCGAACAGGGCCGCGCGGCGCCGGCTGTGCTGGCCGGACTCATGGGCGGCTTGTTGGTGTTCATGCTGGTTTTGCGCTGTGATCCGCTCGGCTCGCCGGTTCTCCGCGCCACGCCGCTCGGTTTTTTCCGAGCCTGGCGTGCGCTTTTGCGTATTCCCGGGTCGCTTGCGGCGGCGTTTTACGCCGGGCCGGCGGCGGCGGCGGTTGTGGCCGAGCCGCAGGCCCTCGCCCAGCCCATTGGCGCCGCCTTCATTCTGCTGGCGCTTTGCGCCGTCTATGCCATCTTCGCGGCATTTTACGGCAGGCGCCCGGTGCTGGCCGGCTTCAGCTATTGTTCCGCCCTGCTGTATGTCGCCTATGAGTTCGAGCGAATATGGCCGTCCCGTCCTGCTGGCTTTCGCGGCTTTGCTCGCGTTGCTGTTGACCCGTGCGCGAGGAAAATATCGACATGGATGACGTGCTGACCGCCCAAAATGTCAGCGCCGGCTACGGCGGGCAAAAAATCGTCGAAGGCGTCGATCTCGTCCTGCGAAAAGGCAACGTCCTCGGCCTGCTCGGCGCCAACGGCTCGGGCAAGTCGACATTGCTCAAGGCCCTCTCCGGGCAGATCCGCCTGCTGGACGGCCGCGTCGAGATTGCGGGCGTCGACCTTGCGCGGAGCCCCGAACAGGCCAAGGCGGGTCTGGGCTTCGCCGTCGATCCCTCGGAACTGCCCGGCGGCCTGACCGGCCGGCAATATTTTGAGCTCGTCGCGTCAATTCGCGGCTGCCCGCCCGACTGCTGGCCTGTGCCCGACATTTTGGCGCGGCTGCGCATCGACCGAGGCCTCGATCAGCTGATCTCCGCCTGCTCGTTGGGAACGCGGGCAAAGATCGGGATCGCCGCGGCCTTGCTCGACGCGCCGCCATTGCTGGTTTTTGACGAATCGCTCAACGGCCTTGATCCCGTTGCGGCCTGGGAAGCCAAAAGCGTCATGGCCGAACTCGCGGCGACGCGGCGCCATGCGATCCTCGTCTCGACCCATGTGGTCGAAACCGTGCCGACGCTCTGCTCGCGCGCGCTGTTGCTGTCGGAAGGCAGGATTGCGCAAGGCTGGGAGCGGAGCGAACTCGCGGCGATGACGCCCTCCTCTTTCGAGGAATGCGTGATGCGGCTATTGACGCGAGAATCCGCAAACGGATGAGGCGACACGTCACAATTCCATGTTAATTTGCCGCCATGCGCCGATTGCTCCTCTTCCGCCACGCCGAAGCCGTTCACTCCGCAAAGTACAGCGACCGCGACAGGCCGCTGACCGCCGAGGGTCGCCTGCATGCCGCGCGCATCGGCGCGGCGCTCGCGGCAAAAGGCGAGACAATCGACCTCGTGCTGGTTTCGGACGCCTTGCGCACCCGCGAGAGCCTGGAGCTGGCGCTCGCCGCCTATGCGCAGGCATCGGGAACGCCAATCGCGCCGGAGACGCGGATCGACAAGGCGCTCTACCACGCCGAGCGCCGCGACCTGATGGCGGCGCTGCGCGGCCTGCCCGATTCGGTCGAGAAGATCATGATAACAGGCCATAATCCGGCAATAGCCGAATTTGCGGCGCAATTCGCAGGGTCCGGCGACCGCGACGCGCTGAGCCGCCTCGCCCTCGGATTTCCGCCGGGAGGCCTCGCCATCTTTGACTGCGAGGCCGGGGAATGGCGGCTTACGCGCTGGGGCGACGGCGAACTCAAGCACTTTTTAACCTGAAGCCTCTAATCTGTTCCGTGCGTAAGCTTGGCCTTGGCCTTGAATTGCTCGAGCGTTGTCGACGCCGAACAAGGATATCCTTGTTTTTCCGGGAGCTGCGCATACTCCTTCAACTTCATTACGAGACGCCTCGCGCGCAAGGAAGAATTGCTCGCCTAACGTGTTGTTGGCGGCAACTATTTATCTTCAAGCTCAGGTTGCGGACCGGCGCGTCATCCCCGGAAACCCGGCCCCGTCCAAAACGATCTTGCACCGAACTTCTTCAACTTTTCATATTCGTGATTAGATGGAAGCTGCGACCTGAAGCGATGCGGCAGGAAGCCGTTCCGCGCGAAGAAAGCGCGTCAAACAAACCTGATGCCCCGCTTCAATTCAAGCGGATCGGAAAAGGCTTCAGCCGCCGGAGTTTGCCTTGTCGATTTTCTCCGATCTCATGTTCGAGGCGCGCAACAGCGCCGCAAACCTGTCGGAACTGGTCCGGGGCAAGGGATTGCGACTCGGCGTCACCGGCCTGTCGCGCGCCGGCAAGACGGTCTTCATCACGGCGCTGGCCCAGCACCTCACCGCGCTGGCCGGCGGCGGCCGAAAAAACCAGCTGCCGGTCTTTCGCGTCGCCGCCGAAGGGCGGCTGACCGGCGGGCGGCTCGAACCGCAGCCCGACGACCATGTCGCGCGCTTCGCCTATGAGGACCACCTCGCCGCGCTCACCGGACATACGGCGTCTCACGACGCCCGTCTTTCGACGGGATATGATCGCCACTGGCCGCAATCGACCCGGCAGATCTCGGAGTTGCGCCTTCGCCTGGATTTCGAGCGCGTTCAAGGCTTTGCCAGGGGTCCGTCGCATTTCACAATCGACATCGTCGATTATCCCGGCGAATGGCTGCTCGACCTGCCTCTGCTGGAAAAGAGTTTCGCGCAATGGTCGCGCGAGACGCTGGAGACCAGCGCCGCCGCCGCGCGCGCCCCCTTTGCGGCGGATTGGCGCGGTTTCGTCATGGGGCTCGATCCGGCAGCCCCGGAAGACGAGACCCTCGCCCGCCGCGCCGCGGAAATCTTCACTGCTTATCTGCGGGCCGCCCGCAGCGACGCCTATGCGCTCTCGACCTTGCCTCCCGGCCGCTTCCTGATGCCTGGCGATCTCGAGGGATCGCCGGCCCTGACCTTTGCTCCGCTGCCCTTGCCGGAGGGCTTTGAAATCTCGCCGGGCACGCTGGCGGCGATGATGGAGCGGCGTTACGAATCATACAAATCGGCGGTGGTGCGGCCGTTCTTCCGCGACCATTTCGCCCGCCTCGACCGCCAGATCGTGCTGGTGGACGCGCTGGCCGCGCTCAATTCCGGTCCCGCCGCCCTGCGCGACCTGCAGACTTCGCTGAACGACGTGCTCGGCGCCTTCCGCGTCGGCCGCTCCAATGTCGTCCAGAAACTGTTTCGACCGAAGATCGACAAGATTCTCGTCGCGGCGACCAAGGCCGACCACCTCCACCACATGAGCCACGACCGCCTCGAAGCGATCTTGCGGCAATTGACGGACCGGGCCATTTCGCGCTCGGAGTTTTCCGGCGCGCAGGTCGATGTCATTGCGCTCGCCGCCGTGCGGGCGACGCGCGAGGTGGCGGTGCGGCGCGGCCGCGAGACGCTCGACGCCATTGTCGGCGTGCCCTTGAAGGGCGAGACGCTCGACGGCCAGACCTTCGACGGCGAGACGGAAGCCGCGATCTTCCCGGGATTGCTGCCCGCCGACCCGCGCGTCGCCTTTCGCGGCGACGGCCTCGCCGTGCCGGAAGGCGATTCGGATTATCGATTCCTGCGCTTCCGGCCGCCCATCGCAACCCTCGGGCCCGACGGCGCCCCCCTGCCCCTGCCGCATATAAGGCTCGATCGCGCCTGCCAGTTCCTGTTCGGAGACCGGCTCTCATGAGCGAACAAGAAAAACAAAGGCCCCGCGCCTTCCGTCTCGACAAGGGCGCGAACACGGCAGTGGATTTCATCGTCGAGGACGCGCCCGACGCCTATGCCGCGGAAGCCGAGGTCTCGGCCGCCGACCCCGCCGAAAGGGCGATCGAGGTCGCCCAGAAACGCGGATTTTTACGCGGCGCCGGCTGGTCCTGGGGCGGGGTGCTGGCTTCGGCGCTCGGCGGCCTCGTCACCTTTTCCATTGGCCTCTGGCTCGATGGTCTCGTGGAATCTTTGTTCGCCCGCTCGGCGGCGCTCGGCTTCATCGGTCTTGGCCTCGCCGGCCTCGCCTTGCTGGCGGCGCTGGTGCTGGCGGGGCGCGAAATCCGCGCGATCTTCCGCCAGCGCCGCATCGCGCTGCTCCATATCGCCCTGGCGCGGGCGCACGAAGCCGACGACCGCGACGCCGCGCGGAAAGATGTGGGCGATCTCGCGGCGCTTTATCTGACAAGGCCCGAAACGGCCAGCGCGCGGAAAAATATCGACGACATGCGCCGCGAGATCATCGACGGGCGCGATCTCATCGACATCGCCGAGCGCGAGCTGATGACCTCGCTCGACGCGATGGCGCGTTCGGAAGTCGCCGCCGCCGCCAGGCGGGTCTCGCTGGTGGCGGCCTTGAGCCCGCGCGCCGTCATCGACGTGATTTTCGTCGCCGCGCAGGCGCTGCGGCTGATCCGGCGCATCGCCGAAATCTACGGGGGACGGCCGGGAATGCTCGGCGCATGGCGGCTGGCGCGGGCGGTCGGCTCGCATCTCGCCATCACCGGCGGCATGGCCGTGGGCGACAGCCTGATGCAGGCGGTTCTCGGCCATGGCATAGCCGCGAAAATTTCCGCGCGGCTCGGCGAAGGCGTGCTCAACGGCTTGCTGACCGCACGGATCGGCCTGTCGGCCATGGCGGTCTGCCGCCCCATGCCCTATTTCGCGCAAAAGCCGCCGGGCGTCCGCGACGTCGCGCCCTTCCTGTTCGGCGACGGCAAGAGCGGGGACGCCCCGAGAAATCAGCCTTGATTGGCGGGGGTTTCGACCGTCAGGCCGTCGAGGTCTTCGGTGATCTTGATCTGGCAGGACAGCCGCGAGGTCGGGCGCGGATCGACGGCGAAATCGAGCATGTCGTTTTCCATCGGGCTGGCCGGCGGCAGCTTGGCGAGCCATTCCGGGGCGACATAGACATGGCAGGTGGCGCAGGCGCAGGCGCCGCCGCATTCGGCCACGATCTCGTCAATGCCGGCCTTGGTCGCGACTTCCATCACGGTCATGCCCGGCTGCGCCTCGGCCTCGCGCCTTTCGCCGGTTGAGCTGACGTATACGATCTTGACCATGGATTTTTCCCGATTTCGATGGCGGCCTGGGCTTTGGCGCTCCTTCTAGTCAAGATTTTGCGAATTTGCCACCCTGGAAATGGTCACGCCCGCCGATCCGAAATATCGGTTCGAGAACCTGGGTCAGCCTCCGGAACCTGCGCCGCTTCTGGCAAAGCCCAGGATTAACAGCGCCCAAGCCACGATAAGGCAAAGACCGGCGCCAACATGCGTCAACGTGACTGCATCCTCCTGCCAAGGCAGGCCACCTGCCGCTTTGGCCTGTTGGGCCGCGATTGGAAGAATGCTTCTTGTGCCCCACCAGCTGTTGGCCACTTCAGAAAGCGCCATCGCCCAGGTCAGCCACGCGCTCAACCGCATGACGAGGATCGACCTCGGGCCAACATCGTGCTCAAACTTCAAAAGGAGGGCCGCCATCACGATAAGCAGCAGGCCATTGAACTCGAACTGGATATGCGCTCCCAGGGCCAATCGAGGGTATGGCGTATGCGGTACGACCAAGCCCCATAGCAACCCGGCAAGAACAAGCGCCAAGCCATTCAGCAGTATTTCCTGACCACCTCGCCTGACGTCCATCGGCGCCTCCTCCGCTGAAAATCTCCGGACAGGCCCGGCCATGATGGCTCAGGGGCAAGCAAGGGCCAGTTCACGCTCCCTGACGCAAGCCTTCGGATGTTGCGGTCGGGCGAAGTCACGTCTGCCATGGCGGCGGGACAGGGTTCGCTCAGTCTTCCGCCGCCAGCGCCGCACGAATTTTTTCGGCATGCGGCTTCAGCGCGGCGGCGTCGGCCATGGTCGCGGCATGGGCGCGCAGGCCCTGGCCTTCCCAGCGTGGAATAATGTGGAAATGCATGTGGAACACGGTCTGGCCGCCGGCCGGCTCGTTGAACTGGTGGAGGGTGATGCCTTCCGCGCCCATGGCCGCCTTGACCGCCCGCGCGAGTTTTTGCACCCGCAGGATGAGAGCCTGGAGGGCTTCGGGCGAAATGTCGAGCAGGCCTCTTGCGGGGGCCTTCGGCAGCACCAGGACATGGCCGTCGGCGCGCGGCATCACGTCCATGAAGGCGAGGACGGCTTCGTCCTCGAAAACCTTTTCGCAGGGTATTTCGCCGCGAAGTATCTTGGCGAAAATATTGCTGGGATCATAAGCGACCGACATTTTCCTGCTCCTGCGAAATCGATTCAAAATCTGCGCAAGCGGCGCGCAAAGGTCAAGCGCGTCATGTCTTCCGGAAGGGCGCGTGTTCGGCGTAGTCCTCGATCATCATATCCACGGCGCGGGCCTCGCGCCGGAAAAAATCCTCCGCCGCGCGGGCGAGGCGCGGATCGGCGAATTCATGCGCCGAAAAGGTCGCAACGGGTTCGTAGCCGCGCGAAAGCTTGTGCTCGCCCTGCGCGCCCGCTTCGACGCGCGCGAGCCCGCGTGAAATTGCGAATTCGATCGCCTGGTAATAGCAAAGCTCGAAATGCAGCCCGGGAACCTGCTCGAGCGCGCCCCAGTTGCGGCCGTAAAGCGCATCGTCGCCGATCAGGTTGAGCGCGCCGGCGACCGGCTTGCCGTCGCGGCTCGCCAGCACCAGCAGCACGCGCTCGCCGAGCGTCGCGCCGAGTTTCGAGAAGAACTTTCGGGTCAGGTAGGGTCGCCCCCATTTGCGATCGCCGGTGTCCATGTAAAAGGCGAAAAAAGCGTCCCAATGGGCTTCGGTCAACGCGCCGCCGACGATCCATTCGATCTTGAGCCCATGCCCCGCCACCTCCAGCCGCTCCTTGCGGATCGCCTTGCGCTTGCGCGAGGCGAGGCTCGCGAAGAAGTCGTCGAACGTCTCGAAACCGCGGTTGAAGAAATGGAACTGCTGGCCCTTGCGCGGCAGGAAGCCCGCCGCCTCAAGCCTGCTTTGGTCGGCCTCGTCGGGGAAATTGACATGCAGCGACGAGGCGCCGGCCTTTTCGCGCAGGGCGCGCAGTCCGAGCACGAGGGCTTCGCCAGCGCCCGGCGGGGCGTCGGCGGCAACCAGCAGGCGGCGGCCGGGAACGGGCGTGAAGGGTACGGCGACCAGGAGCTTGGGATAATAATCGCCGCCCACCCGCTCGAAGGCTTCGGCGAGGCCCTGGTCGAACACATATTCGCCGAGCGAATGGGTCTTGTAATAGGCGGGCGCGCAGGCGGCGAGCTTGCCCTCTGCGGTCTCGACCAGCACATGCGCCGGAAACCAGCCGGTCCTGCCCCCGACGCAAGCCGTGCTTTCCAGCGCCTCGAGGAAGGCGTGGGTCAGGAAGGGATTGAATTTTTCGCCCGTGAATTTGTCGCTCGCGACGTCGTCGCCGCCGGGATTGGCGCAGGAATCCCAGGCCTGTGCGGCGACTGAGGAGATTCGGTCGATCTGGCGGATGCGAAAGGGGGGAGAGGTCATCGCGCCATCATCGCGCGAATGGCGGCTTTGTTCCAGCCTTCAAGGACGAAGCTGTTTGGGCGTTTTCGAAATCTATTGCCTCGCGGCGTCAATTGCGGCGCGCGCCTTGGGAGACAATCCGGTCTTGCCGAGGTCGGATCGGCAAAGGATCGACCCATTGCCGAAATCGCAGAAATGCGTCGCCAGAACGGAGGCGCCTTGGGCTTCGAAAACTTGCGGCAGAAACAGGTAGGCGTTTTCCTGTTCCGGCTTCGCCTGAGCGAAAATCTTCGGAAATTCGACGCAATGATACGCCTGCTGGTCGCGCGGCAAGCGGCCGGAATAAAAGCTGTTGGTCGCCAGCCCATTGTCGAGGGCGAGCATCGTCGATGGCTCGAAACTGCTGGCCCGGCGAACCTCGACCGGTTGGCATTGCCAGGGCGGGACGACGATCAGCCTGCGATGCGCCGGTCCGAGACCGGCGAAGATCGGATCTTTGAACCGCTCGGGCGTCCGTTCGGCGAAACGTTGTTTCAGATCGGTCATCGGCCGGGCGAGATCGGCGACCTGGACGATGGCCGCCAGCGCCATCACGGCCAGCGCCGTGCGCGGCGCGCAATGGCGCAGCAGGACGAAGCCGGCCAGCGCGACGAGACCATAGTCCGCCAGCCAGATGAAGCGTCCGGAACTGCGAAAATTGGTCAGCAGCTTGATCAATGCCTCGGGCAGCGGAATTTTGACGGCGAAATTCTCGCCGAACGTCACAACATCCGAGGCGGCAAGGATCACGCCCGCCGCGACGAGCAACAGCAAGGGCAAAGCGAAGGATTGATAGAGCAGGTTCTGCCGCCGCGCGACCGCAAGGCCCGCGACGACAAGCAGCAGCGCGCCCGCGCCCGGATAGCCGTAGCCCTCATATTGCGCGAAGCTCCAAAGCGGCAACGGCGGCAGGAAGGACGAGCCCAGCTGGCCGGGCAGCGGATTGAAAAGGGAATTGAGATTGGCCGAGTAGAAGCCATAACCGTTGCCGGGAATGACGCCCGCCGAATGCGGATCGAAGAAGCCGAAGGCGATCAGCGACGCAAAGCCGATCGCGAAAGGCAGGATCGTCCAGGCCGCGCTGCGTCCCTGCAGCCGCCCTTCCATCGCAAGCCGCCCGAGCGTTGCGAGATAGGCGGCCGAGGCCATCACCAGCAGATAGGGATTGACGCCGCCGCCGACGCCAAACAGCAGCGCGAAGCCGACGAGCGTGCTGCGGCGTCCGACGCGAGCGCTGCGCGCGTAAAGCCAGAGCGCCGCGACGATCATCCATTGCGCCGTCAGGGGCGGGTGGCCCATATAAAAGCGCGCGTAAAGAACCGGCGCGGCTGCGAGCAGCAAGGCGGCGAGGATCGCGGCCGCGCGACGCTCAGGCGCGGATTCGCCGACTTTCGTTTCAGGCGAAAGCGCCTCTTCGAACAGCAGCCATGCGAACAGGGCTTGCAGTCCCGCGTTGAACAGAAACAGCGGGCCGAAATATTGAATATGCGGCGGCAGCAGCGGGCTGAGCAATTTCAGCGGCAATGCGACGATCGGGACGATGTCGAACATTGCGACGAGGATGGGCAGGGGCCAGGAAACGCGCGTGGTCGAAAGCGTGAAGGCGGAGGCGGGATCGGCGCGATAGGCTTCCCACGCGTGCTGCATGGTGACCGGGTCTTCATGCAACCAGCCGAGATAGAGCGGATCGGCGATCGGGCCGATCAGCCATCCGGCGATCGCGCACGCAGCAAGCACGACCAGAGCCGCCGCGAAATAATTCGACCGCAGGATTTCGCGCATCGCTCCGGTCAGGCCGCCGCGGCGGTGACGCGGTTGCGGCCGGCGTTCTTCGAGACATAGAGCGCCTGGTCGGCCCGCTTGAACAAGGCGTCGGGCGTGTCCTCGCCGTTCGAATGGGCGACGCCGATCGAGACGGTGATCGGGATGGAGCGCGCGCCCTTCTCGATCGGGAAGAGAGCGTTTGCGACCGCGGCGCGAATGCGCTCGCCGACGATCTGCGCGATGGCGAGCTTGGTGTCGGGCATGACGACGATGAATTCCTCGCCGCCGAAGCGGCACATCAGATCGGCGCCGCGCACGACGCGTTTCACGCGCGCCGCGAACATCTTCAGCACCTCGTCGCCGGCGTCGTGGCCGTAGGTGTCGTTGACCTTCTTGAAATGATCGATGTCGAGGATCATCGTCGAAATCGGCCGGCCCTTCTGCGCCGCCTGCTCGAGCAGGCCGACGAGATGCGATTCGAGATAACGCCGGTTGTTGAGTCCGGTCAGCGGATCGACGACGGCCATTTCCATCGCGGCCTGCACATTGTTGCGCAGGCTGTCGGCATAGCGCTTGCGCCTGACTTGCGTGCGAACGCGGGCGATGATTTCGTTCTTGTCGATGGGGCGGACGATATAATCGTTCACTCCCAGGTCGAGCCCGCGCAGGATTCGCGCGCGGTCTTCGAGATCGGCCAGCATGAGCAGCGGCGTGTAGCGGGTGCGGTCGAGCGAACGCAACTGGCTGCAAAGCCGCAAGCCATCGTAGCCGGACAGGCCGAGGCTGACGATCGCCAGTTCATAATCGGTCTCGCCGGCCCTCAACAGCGCCTCGTGCGCGTCGCTCTCGACGTCGACCTCGTAGCGGCCGCGCAGGCCGGCGACAATGCGATCAGAGGAATTGTTGCGGTCGTCGACCAGCAGCACCTTGCCGCCGAGGCCTTCGTCGAGCGCATGGCGGACGGCGGCGGTGACGCCGAGCGTGGCGGATGTGGTGGCGCGAGCGCGCAATTCGTCCACCACCAGCTTGAGCCGGGCCAGCGAGCGCACGCGCGCCAGAAGCGCGATCTCGTCGATTGGCTTGGTCAGGAAGTCGTCGGCCCCGGCCTCCAGTCCCTTGACGCGGTCGGCGGTCTGGTCGAGCGCCGTGACCATGATGATGGGCAGGTGCAGGGTTTCAGGATTGGCCTTGAGCTTGCGGCAGACTTCGAACCCGTCCATGCCGGGCATCATCACGTCGAGCAGGACGATGTCGCATTCGCCCCTTTCGCAGATTTCGAGCGCCTCGAATCCGTTCGTCGCCGTGACCACGTCGAAATATTCAGCCGTCAGCCGCGCCTCGAGCAGCTTGAGGTTGGGAACGACGTCGTCAACTACCAGCACGCGGGCCGTCATGGTCTTGGCCTTTCAAACAGGGTCGGGGCTTTTTGAAAAAGTCGGAGGCGCCGCAATCACTTGTCTCCGATGAAATTGCGAACTGTCTCCAGGAATTTCACAACTGAAATCGGCTTCGACAGATAGGCTTCGCAGCCGCCCTGGCGGATTTTCTCTTCGTCGCCCTTCATGGCGAAGGCGGTGATGGCGACCACCGGGATATGTGCCAGCTCGGGATCGTCCTTCAGCCATTGCGTGACTTGAAGGCCCGAGACTTCCGGCAGCTGGATGTCCATCAGGATCAGGTCCGGCTTGTGGTCGCGCGCGAGCTTGACCGCCTCGACGCCGTTCTTGGTCTGAACGGTGGCGTAGCCGTGCGCTTCGAGTAAATCGTTGAAGAGCTTCATATTCAGCTCATTGTCTTCAACGATCAAAACAGTCTTTGTCATTGCGATCCGCCGAAGCCGGGATTGGCCTGAACTCTGGCCCGAATTTCTCGCGCCGAACATGTTGATCCTAAGCGATATAAATTGACGAAATGAAAATTTGCGCCAAACTCGTTTCGTTAAAAATTTCTTTCGGAAACTTCGACTTGCACCCTAAACCTCCGCTCCGCCGACCACAAATTCGTGAAAGGGCGGAAGAACTGGCCGTCGAGGCCCTGGGTTTCCTGGCGGCGGAGCCCGAGCGCCTCCAGCATTTCCTCAGCCTGTCCGGCCTCGAAGTCGTCAATCTGCGCCAATCCGCAACTCAGCCGGGATTTCTGGCGGGAGTCCTGGCCCATCTCGCCAGCGACGAAGCCCTATTGCTGGAATTCGCCGCGGCCGGCGGTCACAAGCCGGAGGACGTGGGCGCCGCTTGCATGGCGCTGAACCCGGGATTCGAGTGAGCGCGACAATTTTGGGAGACACGTTGCGTGTCCGCGCGCTGTCCGGAGTCGGCTCATTGCTGACCTTCCTGCAGGTCGGCGGCCGTCTTATCACGACAGTGAGCGCCTGTTCATTTCGCTATCGGAACGTCCGCTAGCTAATGTCTCAAGGATTCTTCGAGCGCCGCGGATCAATTGGTTGTGATTGCCGGACCGAAGCGGATGAGCCTTTTAGGTTTCGTTAACTGTTCCTGATACCAACGAAAGTGCCTCGCAGAAACCCTTCATATTCATTTACCAATGTCGTTGCTATTGCAGGCGCATTAGAATCAAACTGTTCGAAAACGGTGTTGAACCCTAGATCATATATCAAGCTAATGAGATATTCTCGCTGTATCCAAAATGATGAATTATTGTGGAAAGAAGACCAGCGAGCTAAATCGCGTTGCTCGCTAGTTAAATTAGCGGAAAACTCGCCAAACCATCGCCCCGGCAACCCCTCATTTACGGTCAATGGCGACAAGTTGAAGCGGGATGAGCCATGGCTGAGCGAGAAATGTGTTTGAAGAATAATTAAACGTTTGGTTTTTGACGCTAGTTGCTCAAGAAATGCCTTTGGCTTATCCAAATGATACAGCAAGCCACAACAAAACGCTGCATCAAAATCTCCGTATCTAGCGATGTTCATTACATTATCTTGAACGAAATTTAAGTTCGGAAGGTCCACATTCTTTTTAACAAAATTGCAGCATTCAATGTTTGAGCTCCTAACTTCAATTCCAAGTAAATCGAAGCCCATCCTAGCAAATTCAACCGCATACCCGCCCTCTAAGCAACCCAAGTCTACAATTTTTAAATTTGCTTTGTCAGCGGGGAAAACCAAATTAAGGATATCGCGCGCAGATTTAAATATAGGATAGGATTCCCAAGTAACAGGCGCTCCAGGCATTGTCAGGCGCCCATCGTCAAGCCTTATATTATGAGCTGTGAATGTTGGTTGAGTCATCGCCTAAGTCATTAGCAAGTTATCCTGAATTTTCTTTCCCGAGGTAACGGCGTGGATTGGAGACGCCCAGCGTGCCGACGGGAAATTACGGATATTAGCTTGCGTCGGGCTTGCCTCTGAATTTGCATGGCCGCTTTCCGTGATTGCGTCGGGCAACGGCAGTAAATGGCGCATCCTTGCCTTTGCCGACGCTGCACATGAAGGTCCGGAAACCGCCGTGAGCAGTCACCTATCAGTTCGAACCGCAGCCTCACCGGATCACGTCCGGAGCTACACCGCCCAGCGCCAGGCGGAAAACACGATGACCGCCTCGCCCGCGAGGATCGCGGCGAAGACCGAGCGGCGGCTGGCGAAAAAGACGCAGGCGGCGACGGCGAGCGCGGCGCAGCGCGCCCAGACCGGGACGATCGCCAGTTCATGCGAGGGCAGCAGCACGACCTTCACCACGACGCCCACCAGCAGCACCGTGGCGACGCTGCGCACGAATTGGAAAAGCTCGGAATCCTCGTCGATTTTCCGCGATGCGAACACGCCGATCGTCCGCCATATTTCGCTCGGCAGGAAGCCCAGCAGCACGAGGCTCAGATAGGGCGCCAGCGCCGGGTCGGCGGAAAAAACGCTCATGTCCTGCGCCTCACGAGATAACCCAGGAGCCAGGCGCCGCCGCCGCCAACCGCCGCGAGCACCGGCAGGTCGAAGCCGCCGCCGACGAAATTCTGCGTCACCGGCGCGAGCAGCGCGCCCGCCAGCATCGCCAGCCAATCGACGCCCGAGCGCGCCGAACGCGCGGTAGTCGCGAGGAAATAGATCGGCGACAGCATCATCATTCCCGCGGCGAGGGGCTTCGGCAGCGAGCCGGCGAGCCAGAAGCCGAGCCCGGTGGACAGGGTCGTGAGCGTGATGCAGGCGGTCGCCATGCCGAAGAAAAACGGCGTGCGCGTCGGTTTTTCCATTTCGGGAAGGCGGCGCAGGCTTTCCGCCCAAACGGTGACAGCGATGAAATGCGAGGCGCCGAGGAGCGTGGAAAGCCGCGTCCGGTTTCCGCGCAGCATCGGAAGCACGGAAAGGCACATGGGAAGAAGACGGACCGAAGACAGGCTGACGCCGAGCGCAATGGCCGGCGGCGCGGTTTTCGCGATCACGGCGCCAAAGAACAGCACCTGTCCCGGGCCGGCCCAGACCAGCAAGGTGGAAAGCATGGCCGCGCCGACAGGAAAGCCCGCGGCGCGCGCAAGGCTGCCGACGCCCATCAGCGAAAGCGCGACGTAAAAGGCGGGCCCGGTCATCGCTGCGCGCATGCCGGCGACGTACCAGCGCCGAACGTCCGAAGTCGGTTTATCCTGGGTTTCGTTCACGCGAGCCGGCGTTCCCCTCTCCGAACCAAGGTCCGCCAAGGGAATAAGCTTTGCCTCACACTTCGGCAAGCTGCTCAAGGCGCGCGACATCCAGCAACCGGACGCCGTCGGGTACGATGACGATGGTTTTTTCGCGCGCCATGCGGGTCATCATCCGGCTGACCGTTTCAACGGTCAGGCCGAGGTAATCGCCGATGTCGAGCCGCGTCATCGGCAGCGGCACATGGACGGATGGGCCGTGGACGCCGGCGTAGCGGTTTCGCATGGCGATCAGGAAGGCGGCGATCTTCTCTTCCGCCGTGCGGCGGCCAAGCACCACCATCTGGTCCTGCGCGAGCGACAATTCGTGCCCGGCCATTTGCATGAGCCGGCGCAACATGCGCGGCTTCTCGTCGAGCAGGTCCGAGAAGCCGGAGCGGGAAAACTGGCAGACCTTGGCCGGCGTCAGCGCATCGGCGGTGAACATGTGCGTCCGGTCCATCGCAAGCCCGAGGAAATCGCCGGGCATGGCGAAGCCGACGACCTGGCGGCGTCCGTCGGGCAGGAGTTTTGACAGGCGCAGGGCGCCCGAGGTCAGGTTGCAGACGAAATCCGCCTCCCTGCCCTGTTCGAACAAGGTCGACTTGGCGGGCACGGAAACGGTGCGGCCGATCTTTTCGAGCGCGTCGAATTCATCCGGCTCCAGCGAATTGCAGACGCTCTGTCCCTTGATTTCGCAATCGGCGCAATCGAGGCCGGATCCTTGCGCAGGCTTGTGCGGGTGGCAGCATATGGAGCGCACATTGGCTTCCGTGCGGCCGAAAATCGTATCGACCATAACCTTTTCAGCCAAGGTTTCCAAAACTGTCTCCTGCAAGCCCGCGTTTGCGGACGATAAATCAACTAACAGGCCGGAGCTTATCACGCTCGCGTGAAAGGCGAAAGTTTTTGATCCGCATCAAGGACAAGCCCAAAGTCGCGTCAACTTGCCCACTTGACTCGCCGCCGTTCCTGGAAGAGGCGGCGTCTCGAATTCGGCGCCCGAACAAGGTTTTCCGGGCGCCGCAGGCGGCCGGCGCGCAGCCCGATCCGCTATCGCTCCACCACGAATGACGCCGACGCCCCCTGTGTCGCGAAGGTCAGTATTTATACGTAGGTGCGCTGCAGCAGAAACGCTCCGACCAAAGGCTCGGCCGCAGCGTCTTGCCCGGGCCGCCGCCATCGCCTATTGCTTGAGCTCGGGTCCGGCGAGGCGCAGCGAGCGAAATGAACGATTCCAGCGTCCATCGACGCCGATTCGAACGGATCAATTTCCTGTCGTCCGGCACGCCCGAGTCCGACGAGGCCCGCGCCCGGCTGGTCGGCCGTTACGGCGATGTCCATTCCGACGAGGCCGAAGTCGTGGTCGCGCTCGGCGGCGACGGCCTGATGCTGCAGACCCTGCACAAGTTCATGGGCCGCAACGTGCCGATCTACGGCATGAATTGCGGCTCCGTCGGCTTCCTGATGAACGAATTCCGCGAGACCGGGCTGCGCAAGCGCCTGTCCTCGGCGCAAAGCTCGATCATCCATCCGCTGCTGATGACCGCCGAAAATCTGAAGGGCGAAAAGTCGGTGGAGCGGGCGATCAATGAAGTGTCGCTGCTGCGCGAAACGGCGCAGGCCGCCAAGATGCGTGTGCTCATCGATGGCAAGGTGCGACTCGCGGAACTGATCGCCGACGGCGTGCTGATCGCCACGCCCGCCGGGTCGACGGCCTACAACCTTTCCGCCAACGGGCCGATCCTGCCGCTGGATTCGCCGCTGATGGCGCTGACGCCGATCTCCGCCTTCCGCCCTCGCCGCTGGCGCGGCGCCCTGTTGTCGGACAAGGCGGCGGTGACGCTGGAAATATTGGAAGCGGACAAGCGTCCCGTAGCCGCCACCGCCGATCATTTCGAGATCCGCAACGTGATCCGCGTCCATGTGGTCACCGACCATTCGATGGGGGTGGAACTGCTGCACGACCCCGGCCATTCCATGGAAGAGCGCATTTTGCGCGAGCAATTCGGATATTGACTCATGCCGGACAACAAAGCCGAGACATTGGTGCGCGATCTTGCCGAGCAGGTTCTGGCGCAGGAAAAATATTCGTTTTCGCACCTCGACTATGAGTTGCGGCATGCCGACGGAAGCTGGAAAAAACACGAACGCAACCTGTTCCGCCGGCCCGACGCCGCGGTGCTCCTGCCTTATGATTTTTCGCGCGGCAAAGTGCTTTTGACCCGGCAGTTCCGGCTTGGCGCCTATATGAACGACAAGACTCCCGGCCTGCTCGAGGCCTGCGCCGGCACGATCGACCCTGGCGAGGCGCCGGAAGCCTGCATGATCCGCGAGGCCATGGAGGAGATGGGCCTGCGCCTCGACAAGTTGCGCTTTCTGTTCGAGGCTTTCGTCAGCCCCGCGGCGACGACGGAAAAACTCTATTTCTTCGTCGCGCCTTATGCGCCTGAGGCGCGTGTCGCCGCAGGCGGCGGCATGGAGGAGGAAGGCGAGGACATCGAAGTGGTCGAAGCCGATTTCGCCGAGGTTTTGCGCGAGGCGGAAGCCGGCGCGATCCGCGACGGCAAGACGCTCACCTTGCTCTACTGGCTGAAAGCCTCAGGACTGATGGACTGATTGAGAACTCGCCGGATTACAAGCCCGTCGCCAGCCGCAGCGCATCGTTGATTCGCTCCTGCCAACCCGGCCCATCCTCTTGAAAATGTGCGATCAGATCGCTGTCGAGCTTGATCGACACCAATTCCTTGGAGACGGGAACGCCACCTTTTTTCTGCGCGCGGACGGGTTCGGCCGCTGGCGGCGGCGCTGGTTTGAACACGGCTTCCGCCAAGGACAAGGCGTCGGTCGGTCGATATCGGTTTGGGGGTCTCGTCATGCGAATTGTTCCATTGAGCATCTGAGCGATGCTGCTCAGCCACGCCCCAGAGATGAATGGGAGCCTCGTCCCAAGTCTCTACATCATCAGGTTCACAAACAGTCCCGCGACGCAAACGAAGCCGAGCGTGAAGACAATGGTGCGTATATAGGCGATGCCGAACAGGTAGACCACCGCGTGGGCAAGCCTGACCCAGAAAAACGTCGCCGCCCAGAATGCCGACATGGCGTCCGCCTTGCCAGCCAGATGCGTAACGATCACCAGCGCCGCAAAAGGCGCGAAACATTCGACCGCATTGAGATAGGCGCGGTCGGCGCGCTTGCCCCACAACGGCAGCGGTCGCGGGGTCGGATCGACATAATTGGCCGGCGCCAGCAAACCATTCGTTCTCACTTGCGCGACAACGTAGGGAATCCAGAGCGCAGCCGTCAGGATAGCTGTCCACGCGAGGTATTTCAGCTCGGTCGTCATGGTTTCCCCCGCATGCGGTTGTTTTTCGGAGCGTGTTCGACCTCGACAAGACCAAGCGCTTCGGCGACAGGCGGGACATAATTCGCGAAACGACCGCGCAATCCCTTCTTCAGGCCATACCATCCTCCGACAGGGTTTTCGGGCGCCCTCGCCCATGCTTCGACGGTGCCCGGCGCGGCCTGCTTTTGTTCGTCGGCGCTGCCGAGCGGCATCCAGTCGCGGTGCGCCTTCAGCATCTCGACGAGGTCGTCAAGGCAGCGGAGCCGATAGCGCAGTTCCGTCTTGCCCACACGCACGACGAGCGCCGGCGGCTCGGATGCTTCATCGCGCCAGGCCGTAAATTCGGATTGGCCGCTCGGAGTTTTCAGAAGCCACGGGCTCGTCTCTGTACCAATACCCAGCGCGGCTGGCGGGCTTGGGCTGCGCGAATTGCTCATTGTATCCGTCCTCTCGCCAGCCGGCCGCTGGCCATTGTCGCCAGCATATGGTAACCTCTATGTTACTAAAGGCAAGCCCCCGCGCGATCCAGGGCGGACAGCACGACATCCCAGGATTCCGCATAGCGGGTTGCGTATTGCGTCCACAGCTCTTCGCTGGATGGCTTTGGCCTGTGCGTCACGACGACGCGCGTGCCCTCGCCTTGCGCCGAAAAGATGATCTCGACCTCGGTCGGCCTTTCCGGCCCTGTCGCTATGAAGAAGTCGATCAGAATCCGCTCTGCAAAGCGCCAGTCCCGCACATATCCGAGCTCGACCTCGCGTCCCTCGCGGTCGCGTTCGAAGAACCGGCCGCTTTCGAGAAGGAAGATTTCGCTCTCCGGATCGCGAGAGTGACGACGATCTGGCGGCCACCACTCGCCTATGCGTCGAGTGAACAGGTCGAAGGCAGCTTTTGGCGCCAATGGCAGCAGCACGGATTTTTCGATCATCGGCGCGCAAGCTCCTCCAGGCGGGCGAGCGCGGTATCCCAGAAGTCATCGACAAACGCGCGGACAGAAGCGAAGCCCTGCATTCGAATTGCATAGATATTCCGCGTGCCGACTTCGCGGAGATCGACGAGGCCAGCGTCTTGAAGGACGCTCAGATGGCGGGAGACCGCCGGTCGACTTATCGGCATGCGTTCCGCAATTTCCGCGACGGACAAGGGCGCGTCGCGAAGCTCGTGCAGGATCGCCCGGCGAACGGGGCTTCCGAGTGCGTCAAATGCGTTCATCATAACGTAACACATACGTTACGGTCTGACCGTTGGCAAATTGATGGACGTCAGAGTGACACCCTGGCCAACGCAAATGGCCATGTCCGCGTCAACCTGTCTCCGCGTCCGACGGCTTGTCGCCGGCAGCCTCGATGCGGCCGACGGCGCGGACGAAAACCGCGATGGCGATGAGGCTGACGCCAAGACCGATGAAGGACAAGGCGCGCATCATGCCGGTCAAGGCGTTCATGTCGAAGAGAAACACTTTCAACGTCGCCGCCATCAGCACCGCCGATCCGCCCAATTTGACTTCCGTGATACCCCGCATCGAGCCGAGCACTGTCGCCAGAATGCCGCAGGCCACCCACGCCGCCGAATAGGACAAGGTTTCGCCCTGCGACAAGGCGTCGCCGGCGAGGTAGGGGCCGTGGAACGCGTGGCGGACGCTCAGCGTCGCCCAGGCGAGGCACAGGATTCCGCCCGTCACGCCCCAGGCGAGCGCCATCGGGTCGCCCTTGGGCAGCTTGCGCCTGAGCGCGAACAGGATCGCCGCGGGAACGAGATAGCCCGCCGTCAGCTCGTTGACGATGGGAACGCCCGCGACCGGCTCGCCGCTGAAATAGGGATTGGCGGCGAGCAGCAGGATGAAAATTCCGTGCAAGGCGAGCCAGGCCTTCGCCACGTAAAGCGCCAGTTGCATGAACAGGCTGGGCCGGTCATGCGCCACGCGCGCGATCAGGAAACTCGCCGTGGCGATCAGCACGAAATGCGAGGCCGCCTCCAGCAATATCCAGCGGCCATGCTCCGGCGCCAGGGTTCCCGCGCCGAGATGGATCAGCGCCATGCCAAAGGACAGGCCAGCAGCCATCCAGGCGGCGTCGATCAGCGATTGCCAGGGCTCTCCCGCCTGCAGGGCCCTGACCTGCCGGCCAGCCGCCGCCAGCAGCGCCGCAGGCAATCCCAGCAGCAGGACGATCTCCGAAAGCGAAGGGAAACCCTCGTTCATTTCCCCGGCGAACACCGCCAGTCCGAGCAGGCAGGCGCCAGCCGCCACGGCCACGCCGAGTTGCGCCAACCGCCCGAGCAAGGGCCAGCTTCCGGCGATGACCGCCGCAAGCGCGATTCCGGCGATGGCCGTCGGCTCCGAGAACCGGCCTAAACCCGATACGGCCGCCGCGACCGAGACCAATGTCGCCGCGCGAGCAAAGAAAAGCGTCGCCGACGCCGGCCTCTCCTCCGCGCCTTCAGCCCGGTAGCAGGCAAAGGCCGAAGCGGCGGCGGCCAGCGCCGTCGCCAGCAGCGCCGCGCCGCAATATCCGTTCGGGTGAACAAGGTCATGCCGCCAGGACAAGGCCACGCCGACGCCGGCCAGCGGCAGCATCAAATTCGCCACCGAAGCGAGCCGCATGTCCTCGGCGCCCGGGCGATTGCGCAGGAAACGGGCGACCACGGCCGCAAAGCCGAGCAGGCCGAAAAGCGCGACGAAAAGCGTGTAGCCGAAGGGAACGAGGTCGCCGTCATGCGGCCAGGTCAGCGCCATCCATGCGGCCATCACGGGCGCGATGACCGCCGCCATGAAAAGCTCCTCGACCAGCACGGCGGCGGCGAACAATCCAAGCAGCATGACGACGGCGAGGGCGAAGGCAGGCCCATTCTCGTCCTGGAAATGGGCGCAGAGGCCGATCACGACCGCAAGGACGGTCAGCGCGAAAACCGGCAGGTCCTTCCAGATCCCGTCAGAAGCCTTGTCGCGGATCGGCAGGGCCACGAGGACATAGGCGACCATGAGTCCCTGCACGGCCAGGTGGGCGGCCAGCAGCCCCGGCGCCTGCCCCGAGACAAAGGCCAGCGTCCATAGTCCCGATGCCGCCGCCGCGCAGACCGACAGGAGCCTGCCGCCTTGGCGGCGGTCGATCGCATGGACCGAAGCGCTCACCGCCGCGAGATAGAAGACCAGCTCCGGCCGCGCCAGTCCCGTCGAGACGAGGACGGCGGGCGCGGCATAGGCGCCGAGCAATCCCATCAACCCCACCTGCAGTGTGTGGCGCCGCGCGAGGACGATCGCCCCGCCGCCGACGCCGCCGAGCAGCAGCAGCGCCGCGTCCGGGCCGATGAAACCGTAAAGCCCGTAGGCGGCGGCGACCACGGCATAGGCGAGGGCCAGCCCGGCCGCCGTCACCACGGCGGCGACGAAACTGTCAGCAGGGAGCCTGCGGTAGCCGAAGCGCATTTTTTCGCCGACCCAGAGGAGCGCAAGCGACAGCGCCAGCCCAAAGAAGACGCGGGCCCCCGGTCCGAAAAAGCCGGCCTCGACCATTTGCTTGATGAGGAACATGCCGCCGAATGCGACGGCCGCGCCGCCCGCCCAGACCGCCCAGCGCATCGGATCGAAATCGGGCTTGAACTCGACTTTTGCACGAGAGGCCGGGGCTTCGTGCGGGACGGCGGCCGCACCAGGCGATTTGGCGGGGACGTCAGGACGTTCGGGCTCGACCGCCTCGGCGGCGACGCCGGACTGGCGTTCCGCAAATTCGACGCGATCGGCGGCAATCGCCAGGGACGTGTCTGCGACCTCGGGAGTTTCGACGATCTCCGGACCGTGGATGGCCTCAGCCAGCGGATCGACCGACTGGAGCGCCGCTGCTTCGGGAGCTGGGCGATCGTCCGGCGCGCTCGAAGCCGGGGCGCTTTCCGGCTGCGCCGCCATCACTTGCGAAGGCGCGGCGAGCGGCTCTGGCGACGGCGCCTCCACCGTTTCGCGCTGGCTTGCGAGAAAATTGACCTGACGTTCGAGCCGGGCGAGATCGACCGCCATTTGTCCTTGCAGCTTGCCGCTCCAGGACAATTTTTCGGTCAGGCTCGAAATCGACCGGCGCAGGTCGTCGATTTGCGACAGCAGCACGAAGCCGAGGCCGACGGCGCAAAGGGTGAGAAGCAATTCCATGCTGATTTGTCTCTCGCTGGCGCAATGATTCGAGTGTCGCCAGCCGTGCGGTAATTTTGCGATAGAAATGCACTGAACGGAAATTGAGCGCAAAGGCGAAATGACGCCGCCTCGCGCCTTGACGCGCTTTGCCGCGCCGCCTCGGACGCCTGTCCCCCGGCGGAGGACAGGCGCGGGCTCACGCCGCCATCAGCTCTTTTTCCAGCGCATCGAAGTCGATGAAGACTTCCAGATCCTCGTCCGGCCGATAGGGCTCGACCGCGGCCAAAACCGGCTCGGCTGCAGGCGAGGCCAGCTCGGCCGCCAGCGAAGCCTCGGCGATGGCCTGCGCCAGCGCGTTTTCCCCGGCGAAGCCCGGCTCGATGCGCTCGGGCGCGGCTTCCGCCGTCTCGCTCTTCATGCGCGTCATGCCGCGCTTGCCCATTTCACAAGCCGCGTCGGCCTCGAAGCGGCGCAACAGGGCGACCAGCCGGTCGAGGCTTTCGTCGCGGCGCTCGATACATTGAGCTAGCACGGCCTGGATGACGGGCAGCCGCAGGGCGCCGTCCTCGGTCTCGTCCTTTTTGGCGCGCGCCAGCGCAGCGAGCGCGGCCCGGAAGGCGATCAGCAGCGCCGGCGGCAGGCCCGCCTTGGCGTAAAGCGCGGCGAAGGCGCTTGAAGCGGGGTCCTTGGCCAGTCCGGCGATGCGGCGCGGCGCCATGCCGGTCAGCTCGACAAGCGTGGCCTCGAACAGGCCGGTCTGGCCGCAAAGCAGGGCGCGCAAGGCAAGGCCGGCGGTCAGCTGGCCGGAGACGCGGAGATAGGCGGCAAGCGCGGAGGTCTCCTCCGAATAGTCGGCGCAGCCGGCGGCGATGATCATTGTGGCGCGGTCGCGCGAATCCTGGACGATGCGTTGCGAACGGGCGCGAGCCATCCAGTTGCGCTCGACGGCAAGGTCGGCGAGCTGCTGGGCGGTGGCCTCGGCCAGCGCCGCGCGCACCGCGCCGGGCAGCCAGGCGCGGCCAAGCAGGGCTTCGCGCATTTCCGCGTCCTGTCCGAAACGTTCGATCATCCGGCGCATGGCGAAATCGGGAAGATTTGCGCCTTCGTTGACCGCCAGCGCGATCAACGCCTCGCGCGCGGCGATTTCCGCCAGCGCCGCGGCGACCGCGGGCGACAGGTCCGGGCGCAAGGCGATGGCCGCCTGCGCCGCCGAATCGCCGATCGCCGCGCAATCGATCAATTGCGCATCGGTCAGCAGCGGCGAACGCGACAGGACGAGCGTGGCGATGTCGGACTGGTCGTTGGCCAGCGCCATGACGATGGCCGGCGGCGCCTCGGCGGCGCTGGCGAAGCTCTCGGCGAGCGCCCGGCGAACGAGCGGGGACGGATCGTCGATCAGCGCAAAAAGCGTCTGTTCCGCCTCTTGCCGCTCGGCCGGGGTCATGTCGCCGTAAAGATAGGCTCGCGCCAGGGCGCCCACGCCATCAGCCCGGGCGCTGGCGGGCGCGTTGTCAGACCATTGGATGAATTTGCGGACGATCATGCGAGGCTCGCAGACTGGATGGGGCGCCGATTTCGCGCGGGGTTAACGTAGTGTGAGCAATCAAGGTAAAGTTTCGCTTAATGGACCCGGCGGGAACGTGTAACGATTTGCGCCGGACTTCGTGGAACACAGCCCGCATGCGCTCGATTCTCGTTTTTTCGCCGTTCAGCCGCCCCGGTTTCGAGGCCGCGCTGGCGAGCGAGTTGGACGGAATGGCGGTCGATCTCGCCTGCGCGGACGAAGCGCAGGCGATCGAGGCGCGCAAAAACGCCGCCCTGTGGATCGCCGAGGCGCGCGGTCGCGGAAAACGCAGCCTCGCCCTTGTGCACGCGCTCGCTTCGGGATTGGCGGACCGCGACCTCGACGCGGTCATCCCGGCGCAGCCGGATGGAATCATCCTGCCGGACGCCTGCGGCGGCCGCGACGTCCAGCATCTCGGCGCGAAACTCGCGGTGCGCGAGGCCGAATGCGGCCTGCCGGACGGCGCGACGCATATTCTCGCTCTCGCCGCCGATTTGCCGGCCGCCATTTTCGAGCTCGGCTCCTTCGCGAGAGCGACGAGGCGGCTGATCGGGCTTGGCCGCAATGAGCAACGCCTGATGGAAAGGCTGGGAATTGCTTCAGGACCGGGGCCGCGTCCCGAACCGCTGGCCGTGGCGCGGGCGCTCTGCCTGTTCGCCGCAGCCGCCGCCAGCGCGCCCGCCTATGACTGCGCCGAACCGGGCGAGGGCGAGGATTTTGAATCCGCATGCGCGCAAGCGGCCCGCGAAGGGTTTTCGGGGAAGCTGGTTCTGAGCCCGGCGCAGGCGAAAATCGTCAATGCCGCTTTTTCCAAAGCCTGAACTCCACTGCGGTCGCCGCGAGTTCATCGCTCCTGCCGCCGCGCCGCCTTTTTGGCGCGGTCGAAATGACGGCCAAGAAATAATTTCGGGCGCGCCGCCGGCGCCTTTTTTCCGTTCCGGCGCTGATTTCATTTTTCTTTCGGCCCCGGCCCCGCGATCCCCCCGCAAAGGCGCGCCGACCCAAGTCTTTCCAGCCTGCAACGGCTGTCCTACAAGCAAAGCCTGGCCCGGCGATCCGACGCCAGAGTCCATTCAAGGACAGGAGATTTCAAATGGCGCTTTTCGATTCTTTGCTCGGCGAGCTGACCGGCAAGTTCGGGCTTGGAACAAACGCGACGGCTCTGGTCGGCGAAATCCTGGCCCCGGTCGTCGGCGGACCCGGCGGCCTCGCCGGCTTTGTCGACAAGGCCAAGTCCCTGGGTTTTGGCGCCGAAGTCGAGTCCTGGTTTGGCAATCCTCAGGCTGCGCCGCTAAAGACGAGCCAGGTCGAAAGCCTGCTTGGCGGCCCGTTCCTGAACGCCGCGGAACAGAAGCTGGGGCTCGGCGAAGGCGTGGCTACAGCCGCCGCCTCCGTCGCCCTGCCGAAACTGGTCGGCCTGCTGACCCCGTCCGGGTCGATCGCGGGCGCCATTCCGCAAGAAGCGATGGCTCTGCTGGCGCCGGCCCCATCGGGCGTCGCCCAGGCGGCGGCGACCGCCGGCAAGGGCTTCGGATGGTTCGGCTCGCTCGCGAGCGTCGGCGGCCTCGCCGTTTTCGTCGCGCTCCTGACTCATCTGTTCTCCGGCCAGACAGACGCCCCCGTGACAACGGCGCAAGGTCGGGCGGGCGTCGAATCCTCAGTGGCGCATCAGGCCGCCGGAAACGCCGCCAAGAAAGAGGCAGACGCGAAAGCGGCGGCAGACGCCAAGGCCGCCGCAGACGCGAAAGCGGCAAGCGCCAAAGCCGCAGCCGACGCCAAAGCCGCGATTGAAGCCAAGACCGCGGCTGAAGCAAAGACCGCGGCTGAAGCTAAAGAGGCGGCTGAAGCCAAGGCTGCGACCGAAGCCAAGGCCGCGGCTGAAGCCAAAGCGGCGGCTGACGCCCAAGCGGCGGCCATAGCCAAGGCCGCGGCCGACGCCAAAGCCGCGGCTGAAGCAAAGACCGCGGCTGAAGCCAAGGCCGCAGCTGAAGCAAAAGAGGCGGCTGAAGCCAAGGCTGCGACCGAAGCCAAGGCCGCGGCTGAAGCCAAAGCGGCAGCAGACGCCCAAGCCGCGGCCTTAGCCAAGGAAGCGGCAGACGCCAAGGCCGCGGCTGAAGCCAAGGCTGCGGACGAAGCCAAAGCGGCGGCAGACGCCAAGGCGGCGATCGAGGCCAAGGAAGCAGAGGCCAAAGCGGCGGCCGAAGCCAAGGCGGTCGCAGACGCCACGGCGGCGGCCGAGGCCAAGGCCGCGGAAGAAGCCAAGGCGGCGGCCGAGGCCAAGGCGGCGGCCGCTTCGACGCCGGCCTCCTCCGTCGCAAAACTGGCCGGCGACGCAAACGCCAAGGCGGGTTCATCGCTCGCCGCGTTGAAGGACGGCTTCACTGCCGCCGATCTGGTCTCGGCCCTGAATTTTTCGATCATCAACTTCTCGACGGCGAGCGCCAGGATCCCGGACGAAAACATGGCGCTGCTGCGGAAGGCGGCCGCTTACTTCAAGCGTCTGCCGGCGGGAACCGCAATCGAAATCGGCGGATATACCGACAATGTCGGCGACGAGGAGTCGAATGTCCGCCTGTCCCAGCGCCGGGCTGAGGCCGTCAGCAGGGCGCTCGCCGGGGCAGGCGCCAATCCGGCCATGCTTGCCGCCAAGGGCTATGGCAGCGCCAACGCCATCGGCAGCAATGACACGGACGAAGGGCGTTTCCGCAACCGCCGCATCGAATATCGCCTGACCAAGCCATAAGCGGCGCTGCGGTCCGCAGACGCAAAGGCCGGTCCTCCCGTGGGGAACGGCCTTTTTCGATTGTTTCGCATCGTGAAGACTGGGACAATAAGCCGCTCACTCTATCGGCGCGATCCGACCCGAAGCGTTGCAAACGGTTCAAAACCAATGACCAGCCTGCGCCGCATGTTTCGCTTCCTGATCGCGGTCGGCTTCGCGTCGGCTTTGACCGGACAGGTGTTTGCCGAGCCGGCGCCCCCGCCGCTGGAGCTTGTCGTGCTTGGCTCCGGCGGTCCCGGCGCCGTTGGGCGGGCAGCCTCGTGTCATCTTGTGCTGGTCGACGGGACGCCTCGTCTCATGGTCGATGCTGGCCCCGGTTGTTTTGTCCGGCTTGGCGAAACCGGATTGCCGCTTCCACCGATCGGCATCCAGCTGCTCACGCATCTTCACGCAGATCACGCCGGGGATTTGCCCGGACTGGTCAAGGCGAGAGCCGTAGCGACCCGCGCCCCCATCACTTTCAAGATCTTCGGTCCGGACGGGCATGGGCGACAAGGTGAAATCGCCTATTTCCCCTCGACCAGCCAATTCGTGAAGCTGCTTTTCGGCACGAAGGGCGCTTTCGCCTACCTGCCGGATTTCGCCGGCCGCCTGACCTTTGACGTCAAGGATTTGCCGGCCGCGCTGCGCGCGGGACAGGAACCGACGATTATCTATTCGAAAGACGGGCTGGCGATCACGGCGATTGCGGGCCACCACCGCGACGCGCCCTCCATCATTTACCGGATCGACCATTCCGGCAAAAGCATCACATTCAGCGGCGACATCGATCCCGAAGGACTTCCCAACTTGCGGAAAATCGCCCAGGGCACGTCATTGCTCGTCGTCAACAGCGCGGTGCTGGATCCCCCGAACGCGCCGCCCATCCTCTACACCCTGCATTCGCCGCCAGGCGCCATTGGTCGGGTCGCCAGGGACAGCGCGGCGAAGGCCCTCGTCCTCGCGCATCTTTCACCCGCCACCGACCAGAATCGCGCCGAGGTCGAGAAATCGATCCGCGAGACCTACTCGGGACCCATCACCTTCGCCGAGGACAAGCTTCGCTTGTCGCCCTGACACGATCGCTGGGCCGCGCAAGTTTGAGGACACCGTCATCGTTTATCGATAGCTCCGAACAACGCCATTCTGGTCGCCGCCGAGCCGCATCCTGCGGGCTCGCGCGCGGTTTCGCGGGGAGCATGGTCCGGTGAAAATTCTGGCGATCGCCAATCGCAAGGGCGGCTGCGGCAAGACGACAACGGCGGTGAACCTCGCCGCCGAATGCGGCGCGCGCGGCATGCGCACGCTGCTGGTCGATCTTGATTTGCAGGGCCATGCGGGCCTCGGCTTCGGCATTGTCGCGCGGCGCCAGCAGCCGAATGCGCACATGATCTTCACACAGCCGCAGTTCCAGCTTGCCGAGGCGATCCAGTCTACGACAACCGCCAATGTAGCGGTCGCCCCGGCCGGATTGAGTTTCGATGGCGTCGGGAGCGAGCGCAGCGTCACCAGGTTGCGGCGCCAGCTGGTCTCGACGACGATCGAAGAGCGCTTCGACATTGTGATCGTCGACACGCCGCCCTCGCTGGACATGGTTTTCGTGAGCGCCCTTGCGGCGGCGGACGCCGTTTTGGTCCCGATGATTCCGCACGCGCTTTCGGCCGAGGGCGTTCGCCAGTTCACACGCGTCTTCTGCCGCATCGCGACGACGATCAATCGCGAATTGAAGCTGCTGGGCGTCCTGCCGGTGATGGTCAATGCGCGAATGATCCATCATCGTTCGGTTTTGCGCGACATGGAAACCGCATTTGGCGCCGGCCGAATGTGCGACGGCATCCGCAACGACATTGCCCTGTCCGAGGCTTTCGCGGCGCGCATGCCGGTCCGCGCCTTCGCGCCGCGCAGCCGCGGGGCCGAGGATTACCGCCATCTGGCGGATCAGATCGACGAAATCTGGCCGTTGCGGCCGGGTTTGACGCGTCTGGATGCGCCGATGCTGGAAGCGGTTGGATTTTGATCGTCAGCGCGCGCGGTTGCGGGTCGCTGCGGGTCGCCTCACCGGATTTTTCCGCTCAGAACCGCGTCACCAGTTCCGCCAGATCGGGCCGCGTGCGGTCCTCGATAGCCGTTTCGACCCGGCCGATATGGATGAAGCCGGCGATCCTTTCATGCTCGGCGAGGCCGAGCGCCGTCAGCGCCTCGCGATCATAGGCGCACCATTCCGTCACCCAGGCGGTGCGGAAGCCCATCGCCGTGGCGGCGACCGTCAGGGCCATGCAGGCGGCGCCCGCCGACATCTCCTGCTCCCAGAGGGGAATTTTCACATGCGGCGCGGCGCGCGAAACGACGCCGATCGCCAGCGGGGCGCGCGAAAAGCGGCCGCGTTCGACGTCAAGCCGCTTCACATCGGCTTGCGGCTCGCGGCGGGCGACGATCTCGGCCAGGATTTCGCCGGCCCTTTCGCGCCCGGCGCCTTCGAAGACGATGAAACGCCAGGGCGCGAGCTTGCCATGGTCGGGCACGCGGGCGGCGATCGACAGCAGTTCCTGCAATTGCGCGGCGTCCGGTCCCGGACCCCGCATCAGCGCGGGCGGGGCGGAGCGGCGGGTTTTCAGAAGTTTTATCGTGTCGGTCATGCGATCATCCGAGCCTTTTGTTGAGAAAAGCCCTAAAAAGGTCACTTTGTAAACCGATGCCGTCGCTCGGCCTGACATGGAGAACCTCTTGCGTCGCCTGGGAAGCGGAACGAATTTTCGGCGACGTCTTGCGCCGATCGCCTTGTGCGGCCTGGTTCTCGCGGGCGCCCCGGCGCGCGCCCAAGCGCCCGTCCCGCCCGCCGACCCGGCGACCGCGCCCGCCCAGCCTCCCGAATCCTTCACGCCCCGTCCCGTCGCCCCGCCCAATGCCGTGGTCTCGCTGAGCGCCTTTTTTGCGCCGGGCGACACGCTGCCGATCAATTCGGCGCTCGAACTGGCGGGTGTTCGACGCCCGTTCCGACGCCGACGGCGGCCATGCGCTGATCGCCGAATCGAATCAGGCCACGCCGGCCTTTTCGCTCGCCGACGGCGACTACATCGTGCATGTCGCCTGCGGCCTCGCCGGCGCCGCCAAGCAGATCAGCGTCAACGGCGGCCCGGTCAGCGAAAAGGTGACGATGAACGCCGGCGCGCTGAAAATTTCCGGCGTGCTCGGCGACGCGCCCATCCCCCCGGCGCGCCTGAGCATCCAGGTCTTCCTGCCCGACCACAATGATCCCGAAGCCAAGCTGATCCTGCCGAGCCTCAAGGCCAACGACCCCGAATGCGTGCCCGAAGGCGCCTATCACGTCGTCTCGCGCCTGCTCGACGCAACCCCGGGCGCCACGAATACGCCGACCAATTCGACCGTTTACGCCGACCTGCGCGTGCAGGCGGGCAAGCTGACCGCGGGCGTGCTGCGCCACCGCGCCGCCAACATGACGCTGAAGCTGGTCAACGCCTCCGGCGGCGAAGCCCTCGCCAACACCAGTTTCTCAATCCTGACGCCGGGCGGCGACGTGATCCGCGAATTGATCGGCGCCTTTCCCTCGCTGGTGCTGGCCGAGGGCGAATATGTCGCCATAGCCCGCCACGACAACAAGACGTACCAGGCGACCTTCAAGGTGGTTTCAAACCAGGACCGCGACGTGGAAGTGGTCGCGCAATGAATTTTACGCCGTCATGACCTGAGACAAGGCGGGCGGCTGGCGACACGCGCATAGTCTGAGCATCCGTCCAAGGGAGCACGGCGTCCATGAAGAGAAAATCCATCGCTCGCATGTCCGGATTGGCGCTGGCGGCGCTGCTTCCCGGCTCGGCCTTTGCGGCGCCGGACGCCACGCATGGCGAGACCATCGCCAAGCGCTGGTGCGCGTCCTGCCACCTTGTCGCGCCGGACCAGACCAAGGCCAGCGCCGATGTTGCGCCTTTCGCCGACGTGGCCAAGACCAAGACCGACGCGCAGATCGCGGATTTCCTGACCGATCCGCATCCGAAAATGCCGGACATGCATCTGTCGCGCGACGAGATCGCCGACCTCGTCGCCTATATCCGCAGCCTCGCGCCAAAGGCGCAATAGCTCGTCGCCCTCACCGCCGAATCGAGCGGCTTAGCTCGGACGCTTGGGAACCGTCAGCGGCGTCTCCAGTTAGGCCGCTCGCGGCTCTTTGCAGACGGCTATGCATGATCTCTGGGTCGTCATGCCCGTGCTTGTCACGGGCATCCACGCCCGGCCGTTGCATGCGTGTCAGCCTTGTAAAACCTGCCTTCCACGCTGGCGTGGATGGCCGTGACGAGCACGGCCATGACGGCGGAGAGAGCGGGGCTAACGGCCTTCCGCTATCCGCCGACTCCTGCCAATGCCGACGCCGATCTTGGCGGCGCCCGGCATTCCGCTATCGTCGCGTAAAGCGCCGTGGGCGCTGGCCGATCAAACGTCCTCGCCGTCCGGCAGCGGCACGTTAAAGCCGTTGAGCGTGGTCGAGACCATGCAATAGAGCCCGACGAGATAGATCAGCTCGGCCGCCGCCTCCTGGCCGAAGGCGTCCACTGTGCGCTTGTAGGTGATCGCGGGGAGCGGACCCGACACCAGCGCCGTCGCCATGTCATAGGCAATGCCCTCTTCGCGCGTCAGATCCTGCGGACGCTGGCCCGCGACGATGGTGGCGATCTTGTCGTCGGACAGGCCGCGCGCCTCGCCGACGAGCACATGGGCGTAGATCTCATAGGCGGAGTGGAAACGCGCGCCCGTCGCGAGAATGGCGATCTCGCGCACCGGCTTCGGCACTTTCGGGTTGGTCGCCATGGCCTTGACCAGGTTCCACACGGGGCCGCCGAATTGCGGAAAGCTGATCCAGGGATTCCAGGGCCCCACCAGCTCGCCATCCTTGTCGATGGCGGTAAAACCCTTGAAGCTGGTTTCTATGCCCTGTTTCATGTCGTCATAGAGCGTCTTCTGGGCGTCGGAGAGCTGGTCTTTTTTCAGCAGGGGCAAGCGCATGGTCGATCCAATCCTGTTTCGAAAATGTCGGGGCCATAACCCCGGTGGACAAATGCGTTCAAGGCGCGGGATTGCCGCGAATCTGGTGGATGGCGTCGATGCGCCGCTCCAGTTCCGCGGGCAGCGTGTGCGGCGCGTCCAGAATGAGTTTCAACTGCTCGAAATTCCTCGCGCCGATGATATTGGACGTGACGAAAGACCGGGATGTGACGAAAGCCAAAGCGAGATGCACCGGATGCAGCGCAAATTCGCGCGCCAGGGCGAGGTAATCCTCGATCGCTTCGTCTACGCCCGGCTTCTGGTAGCGCTGGCCCCGATTGAATACGGTGCTGCGCGCATCGGCAGGTCGCGCGCCGTGCAGGTATTTTCCGGTGAGATAGCCCTGCGCCAGCGGCGAATAGGCGAGCAGCCCCACCTCCTCCCGCGCGGAAAATTCGGCGAGGCCGAGTTCGAACTGCCGATTGATGAGGTGATAGGCGTTCTGGATCGAGACGAGGCGCGGCCCCGCCCCCGCCTCGGCGCCGCGTAAAAACTGGCTGACGCCCCAGGACGTCTCGTTCGATACGCCGAAAGCGCGGATCTTGCCCTGCTGCACGAGTTCGCCGAGCGCGCCGAGCGTCTCCTCGAATGTGACTCCGTCCGGGCCGCCGCGATCGTGAAATGCGTTGGAAAGGTCGTCGAACAGCTCCATGGGGCGGTCGGGCCAATGCAGCTGGTAGAGGTCGATGTAATCGGTCTGCAGCCGCCGCAGCGAATTTTCGACGGCAAAGAAGATATTCTTGCGATCGAGCCGCGCCATGGCGCCGCCCTCGCGCAGCCAGTTCATGGCGCTGCGGCCCGCGACCTTGGTGGCCAGCACGATCTTTTCGCGATTTTTCCGCGCGCTCAGCCAGGCGCCGATGATCTTTTCGGTTGCGCCATAGGTTTCCGCGCGGGGCGGAATTGAATAAAGCTCCGCCGTATCGAAGAAATTCACGCCTTTCTCGACGGCGTAATCCATCTGCGCGAAGGCGTCGGCGTCGCCGGTCTGCTGGCCGAAGGTCATGGTGCCCAGGCAGATCGCGGAAACCGGGATGTCGGTTCGTCCGAGCTTGCGTAATTCCATCTGTAAACTATCCCCGGCGGATCAGAATCCGAAATGCAGTTTCGCCTGACGCAGACAGGCGCTGAATCCGGCGAGATCGTCAAGGCCGGGCAGCGAAACGGAGGGTCGCACGATGGCGCGGCCTTGTTGTTTCAACGCCGCGTCGAGCATGAGATTGTCGGCATTGCCGAAATCCTCGATCAGCAAGCCCAGGGCGTCGCAGGCCGAACCGTCCGGCGCGCGATGCAGGCCGAATTTTTCCGAGACGCGGTCGAAATAGTCTTCGGCTTTGTTCGTGTAAGCGAACGCCGGCTTGTTCGCCGCGGAAAAGAAGCCGAGTTCGAACGCCGTGCCGGGATCGGCGTTGACCCCGCGAAAGGGCGAGAGATTGAAAATTCCGGCGTCGGCGGAGCGCATCAGTTCGACATTGGCGGCGAAGATTTTTTCGTCGAGCTTTGCGCCCCCGCTGGGGAATTGATTGTCGAGCGGAAACAGTCCGACAAAGCCGAAGTCCTCGCACAGCGCCTTTTTCCGCGCGCCGATTTCCAAAGCGTTGGGAAGAAAGACTTCCGGGCCGGCGAGGTAGATGCGGGAACAAGACACTGAAATCTCGATCGTCAAATCTGGCCTTTTTGCGGCGCTGCGATCGCATTCGCGGGTTTCGGATCTTGCCTGGAGGGGCCAGAGGCATTTGCGCCCTCGACGTTGAAGCTTTCGAGTTCATCGGCGAGGACCGACGCCAGCGAGCCGTTTGCGGCGTAATTCTCCTCGACGGATTTTACCCACCGCTTCACAGCCGGGACATACCAGAAGCATTTGTAATAGCGCCCGCTCGCTTTTCCCGCCTGAACAACGTGACGTTCCATGGCTTGAGCAGAAACGCCGCCTTGGCGCGCGATCACGGCGTTGTTGACCAACTTCGGCGCGACGTCCGCCGTCCAGCTGCCTTCGGCCTCGACCTTCAGCGCGCGAAACCTTCCGGCCGGCACGGCGACCTCTTCCCATCCGACAACTCTGTAACGATAATTGTCTGTTTCACGCGTCTTTTGTGGCGTCGGATTCAATTCAGTGTATTCGGTGATCCATTTCCTGCCCAATTCGAGCGGGAAGGAAAACGGCTGGATCACCATCGTTTCCTTGCCGTTGACGCTGCGGCGCTTGCTCCAGTCGAGCCCCACCATGAAGGAATGCAGGCTGTTCGGCGCTCCTTCAGTCCTCTGCGTGATCACGACGCCGTCGCCCCCAACGCGCATGACTGAAAGATTGATGTGCAACTCGACAGTCCTCCCCCGTTCTTGAACGGATAGATGGTACGTCCATGCATCGTTGACCACAAACAACGGTCGCGGAACACTTTCCGCGGCAGCTGAGCAAGCCGTGAATAAAACAAAAATCATTCCGAAAGCAGTTCGCATTATCACCCTCTCAAATACTGTATCCGGGGCGGCGATCGCATTCGCACCCTTTGTCAATGTTCCGACAATATCCAGCGAGGTCCTGTCGAGCGCAAGCCCTGTCGGCGAAAATGCAATTGCGCGCGATCTCAGACGCGCGTGGGCCCTTATTCCTTCGACTGCAACGCCGCCAGCGCGTCGACCTCGCCTTCGCCGGCGTCGCCCGCAAGTTTGCGCGCGGTGCGGCGCAGCAGCGCGCGCATTGCGTCGCCATCGAGATCTGGGCGCTTTTCCAGCAGCAGCGCGGCGATCCCGCTGACCTCAGCGCAAGCAATCGATGTTCCCGTGGAGAAATCATAGGCGCCGCGCGGGGCCGCCGCGAGAACCTCGACGCCCGGCGCGGCCAGGGCGACATGCGCGCCGCGATTGGCATGTTCGTAAATTTCCGCGCGATCGTTCACCGCGCTCACCGCGATCGTCTGCGGATAGGCGGCGGGATATTGCGGCGGCGCGGTCGGCCCCTCGTTGCCGGCCGCAGCGATCAGGATCATTTTTTTCTTCGCGGCGGCATCGATGATTTCCGCCAGCAGCGGATCGGCCGGGCCGGCGAAGCTCATGTTGATGACGCGGGCGCCCTTCTCCGCCGCCCAATCGAGGGCCGCCGCGATATCGAGCGTGACGGCGCGGGTGGCGTCGCCCTTGTCGCCAAAGGCGCGCGCGGCGAGAATTTGCGCTTGCGGCGCCGCGCCATCGAGCTTCTTGCGTCCCACAATGGCGCCGGCCATGCCCGTGCCATGGGCGTGCGGCTCCGCATGATCGCCGGCGAGGGCGTCAAACCGCTCGGCCACCGCCCCTTCAAGCTCGGCATGATCAGGGTCGACAAGCAAATCGATCACGGCCACCCGCACGCCCTTGCCGGTGGCGATCAGATGCGCCTGCGGCAGGTTGAGCGCGCCGCTGACGTAGGAAGCGGGCGCGGCGGGAGCTGCGGGCGCCGGCGGCGCATCGGCCTTCGCTTCCTGCTGCAGCGCATAAAGGTAATCCGGCTGCGCCGACGCGACGTTTTTTTCGCGCGCGGCGCGGCGGATGATTTTGCGGAGATCGCGTCCATCCGCGATGCGGTAGCGGACGACCGTCTTGCCGATCAGCGACAATGGCCGGGACTGGACCAGTTGCAGCCCCTGGCGGCGCGCGAAATTTTGCGGCGTTCCGGCGTCGGCGCCGTCCCTGAACGTCACCAGGATTTCGTCCGGGGCGAAACGCTTTTCGCCGGAGGGCGGCGGCAGGGCCCGCCCGACGGAAGCCGCGACGCGCGCGGCGGGGCGCGGATGGCGAGGCGGCGCCTCCGCCTCGACGATGACTGGCCGATGCGGCCTATGGGCGCGGCGCGGCGGCGGCGCCTCCGCCTCGACGACGACAGGCCGGCGCGGCCGATGCGCGCGGCGCGGCGGCGGCGCCTCGGCCTCGACGACGACAGGCCGGCGCGGCCGATGTGCGCGGCGCGGCGGCGGCGCCTCGGCCCTGGCGTGCGCCGCGGCGGCGCCGGCGGCGATCGCGCCAAGCAGCCCGAGACCCAGGCCGATCCCGCCGCCGCCGCGCCAGCCATGACCGCCGCCGCGCGCCGGGCCATTGACCCGCCCGCGATCGACGACAGTCTGGGCGGAGGCGGCGTCGCTGACGACCGGCGCGGCAAGCGCGAGCATCGCGAGACAGGCGACAATGCGCCGGAACCTGGTCATGACCGTCCTCATGGCGCTTTCTCGGCAAAACGAACGATATCCGACGCCCCGCGCAAAGTCTCCAGCCGCTTCTGCGCCTCGCTCTCCGGCAAATCGGCGGCGCCGAGGGAGACGCGATAGAAGCCATGGGCGCGCGGCCCTCCGACGATCTCGGCGCCATTGGCGGCAAGCAACGACGACACCGCTTCGACCGTCGCGCCGGGCGCGAAGGCGACCAGGGCGAAATGTCCGGCGCGGACAGGCGCTTCATCGCGCGAAGCAGTCGAATAGGTCGCAGGCCCCTGCCGCAATGGGGTCAAAAGCGCTCCGGCCTCGACGACAGCCAGCAGGCAGGCGGCGGAGACCGCCCAGCCCAGCGCGCGGGGGCTCAGCCAGGCGCCGAGTTTTTCGCCGAAATCGAGGCGCGCCCAGAAAGTCCGGCGCCGCGCCGGCTCGGCGTCAAGCAGCGCGGACAGCCTGTCCGCCGCCCGCGAGGACGGCGCCGGCAGCGCCTCGTTCAGCGCGATCGTCTCGGCGGCCTCCGCCCTGGCCGCCGCGACATTGCGGGCCAGCGCCGGGTCGCGCGCCAACTCGGCCTCGAACGCCGCCTTCTCCTCGGCGGAAAGCGTCCCGGCGACGTAGAAGGGCGCGAGTTCGGCGAAATCCTCTGGTTTGAGTTGCATGATCATGGCCAACCTCGATCGACGCCCGCCCGTTTCATGATTTCCGACAATTTCTGCCGGGCATAGAACAGCCGCGTCTTGACGGTGGCCGGGGGGACGCCAACGATTTGCCCCGCCTCCTCGACCGATTTCTCGTGATAATAGACAAGGTCGATCATCTCGCGATGTTCGGCCGAAAGTTTTTCCAGACAGGCCCGGAGCAGCGCGCCCTTGTCCTTCTTGGCCATGTCGATCTCGGGATCGTCGGCCTCGTCGGGAATGGCGGCCGCATAGTCGTCGTCGAGCGGCGCGTCCCTCCTCTGCCGGACGGCCGAGAGCGCCTTGAACCGCGCAATCGACAAGAGCCAGGTCGTCACGGCCGAACGGCCCTCGAAGGCGCCGGCCTTGCGCCAGACATCGAGGAAGACTTCGGCCAGCACGTCTTCCGCCGCCGCCTCGTCGCGGACGAAGCGCAAAAGGAAACGAAAGACGCGCAGGCGATGACGCGTGAACAGCACCTGCATCGCCAGGCGGTCGCCGTTGGCGATCCGCGCGATCAATTGAGGATCGTCGTTGGCGTCGGCCTGGTTCATCTGTTCAGGGCGGGTTCCGGATTTCCCTCCGAGGATCGGGCCGCGCGGGGCAAAGGTCAAGCCGGGAGCGAGACTTGCAAGCAATCCCGCTCCCGCCGCGATCGGCATGGACGGGCGGGATGATCCCCGCCATCCATGCCCGGAGATCACGGGCAGACCCGTACGCGCTCGACATAGTCGCCATAGGCGTCGTAACGGCTCACCCAATGGCAGACGGGATAGTCGACGACGCGGTAGCCGCCCCAACCCCAGCCGCCGGCGTAGCGACGATGTCCCCAGCCGCCGTGTCCGAAACCACCATGATGGCCGAAGCCGCCGTGGCCGAAGCCGCCGTGGCCGAAGCCGCCGTGGCCGCCATGGGCCTGCGCGGCGGTGGAGGCGGCGGCGAGCGCGCCAGCCAGGGCGAGCGTGGCGAGGGTCGTCTTGATGAGCGAGGTCCTGATCATGGTCTTTCTCCTGAAGGGGCCACCAGCGGCCCTGCATCCATGGGTCGCAGCGGCCAAGAGAAAGGTTCAAGGTTTTTTGGCGCAAATCGATTTTTTTGAGCGCGTCACAAACAGAAAAGGCCCCGCGCGGGGCCTCGAACATTGCCTTGAACGCGAAGGGCGGGTCCGCTGCCGGACCCGCCCTTGTCGCGCCGATCGCCAACTGCTCGCGTCAATCGCAAACCCTGACGCGGCCAATATAATTGCCGTATTCGTCGAAGCGGCGCTCGACATGGCAAGTGGACGACGCCTCGGAAACGGCGACGGCTGCGCCGAGCAGGCCCAGTCCGAGGCCAATGCCGATGCCCGGGCCCCAGCCATGGCCATGCGGATGCGGGAAAGGCTTGGCCTGTGCGCCGGTCGAGGCGGCGGCGAGCGCGCCAACAAGGGCGAAAGCGGTGAAAGCCTTGCGGAGAATGGTCTTGCGAAGAATGGTGCTGGTCATGGTCGGTACTCCCCTGGTTTGGAGGCTTCGAGCGGCATGCTCTCTCGCCTTGCATCCATGGGTCGCGACGACGGAGAAAAAGGTTCAAGAATTTTTTGGATTTTTTTTGAGGGACGAAACAGCGCGGGGCCGCACCCTTGCAAGCAAAGTGAAGCCATCCGGAATACTGCAATACCGAAGCGTCGATTGATTCGGCGCTTGGCGTGGCTTCTTATCCCCGCATATCCGGCGGCGCCGCCTCCTGCACGAGCGCGGCCAGGGCGTCGTCGAGCGTCGCAAAGGTCTGCGCCTGCGAGCCGAGCCTGCGGATCGACACTGTGCGGTCCGCCGCCTCCTTGCGTCCCACGACGATCAGCACGGGGATCTTCGACAGCGAGAGTTCGCGCACCTTGAGATTGATCTTCTCGTTGCGCAGGTCGCCTTCGACGCGCAGGCCCTTCTTCTTGGCCAGCGCGACGATCTCCCTGGCGTAGTCGTCGGCGTCCGAGGTGATGGTGCAGACCGTCGCCTGCACCGGCGACAGCCACAGCGGCAGGTGGCCGGCGAAATGCTCGATGAGAATGCCGGTGAACCGCTCCAGCGAGCCGAAAATGGCGCGATGGATCATCACCGGCGTCTGCTTTTCCGAATTGGCGGCGATGTAGAAGGCGCCGAAGCGGCCCGGCAGGTTGAAATCCACCTGGGTCGTGCCGCATTGCCATTCGCGCCCAATGGCGTCGCGCAGGGTATATTCGAGTTTCGGGCCATAGAAGGCGCCCTCGCCCGGATTGATCCCGGTCTTCAGCCCCTGCGACGCCACGACATCGAGCACCTTTTGCAAGGCGGCTTCCGCCTTGTCCCAGCCCTCATCATTGCCGACCCGCTTCTCCGGCCGCGTCGAAAGTTTGACGACGATATCGTCGAACCCGAAATCCTTGTAGATCGACATGACCATGTCATTGATCTTCAAGGCCTCGTCCATGATCTGGTCTTCGGTGCAGAAAATATGCGCGTCATCCTGCGTGAAGGCGCGCACGCGCATCATGCCGTGGATGGCGCCCGACGGCTCGTAGCGATGGACGATGCCGAACTCGGCGATCTTCAGCGGCAGGTCGCGATAGCTCTTCAGCCCGTTCTTGAAGATCTGCACATGTCCCGGGCAGTTCATCGGCTTCAGCGCGAAGACGCGGTCATCCTCGGTCTTGGTGACGAACATGTTCTCGCGATAGGTCTGCCAGTGGCCCGAGGTCTCCCACAGCGAGCGGTCGAGCACCTGCGGCGTGTTGACCTCGATATATCCCGCGTCCTGCTGGCGGCGGCGCATGAAGGAAATCAGCGTCTGGAACAGCGTCCAGCCCTTGGGATGCCAGAAGATCGTGCCCGGCCCCTCCTCCTGGAAGTGGAACAGGTCCATTTCGCGGCCGAGGCGGCGATGGTCGCGGCGCTCGGCCTCCTCGATCTGCTTGAGATAGGCGTCGAGGTCTTCCTGTTTTGCGAAGGCGGTGGCGTAGATGCGCTGCAGCATCGGCTTGGTCGAATCGCCGCGCCAATAGGCGCCGGCGACCTTCATCAACTTGAAGGCGTTGCCGATCTTGCCGGTCGAGGGCATGTGCGGGCCGCGGCAGAGGTCGAGCCAGTCGCCCTGCTTGTAGACCGAGAGTTTTTGATCCGCGGGAATGGATTCGACCAGTTCGACCTTGAACGCCTCGCCATGCGTCTCGAACCAGGCCTTGGCCTGGTCGCGCGACCATTCCTCACGGACGATCGGTTTGTCGGCCGCGACGATCTCGCGCATTTTCTTCTCGATGGCGGCGAAATCCTCCGGCGTAAACGGCTCCGCGCGGAAAAAATCGTAATAAAAGCCGTTTTCGATTACCGGGCCGATGGTGACCTGCGTCCCCGGCCAGAGCGCCTGCACGGCCTCGGCCAGCACATGGGCGGCGTCGTGGCGGATCAGTTCGACGGCGCGCGGGTCGTCGCGATTGACGAATTCCACCCTGGAGTCGGCGCCAATCGGCGCGGCGATGTCGACGAGTTCACCGTCGAGCGCCATGGCCACGGTGCGCTTGGCGAGCGACGGCGAAATGCCCTTGGCGATGTCGAGGCCGGTGATTCCCTTGGGAAACTGACGCTGCGCGCCATCGGGGAAGGTAACCGAAATCATGTCTTTCTCCTTGCTCACTCGCCGTGACGGGCCGGCGTAAGCCTTTATTTGAAAAGATGTCTGTCCTATTACGATTTGCGCGTCCCGCGCAATGCCGTTTACGAAGCTGCGGCTATTCGATTGACGCACAACGGCTTGGCGGGCGAAACTGACGCGACAGTCGTATGTCCTCCCGGTGAAAAGTGCGTCAATTGAAATCTCAAGTCCGGATTGCTCTTCTGGCTCTCGCCGCCGCCCTGGCCACAGGCTTCGGCAGTTGGTTCCTGGCCTCGAGCGGCCAGCCTCCCGCGCCCGCCGAGGAGGCGCCGCTGGCGCAGAAACCCGTGACGACCCAGCCGGTCGCGCCCGAACCCGCCCCTGCGCCGCCGGCGCCGACGCCTGAAAACGGCGCGGCCAGCGCTCCCGCCGAGGCGATTCTCGCCGAGAAGTTGCAGCAGGCCCCGGAATATCAACCCTTTTTCGCCCGCCTGCGCGGGCTATATCCCGCCGATTACGACGCGGCGACGAAAGCCGCCATCGAGCATGGCGACGAAAAGCAGGCCAACGCCGCCGATCTCTTCCTGACCGAAGCGGTGCGGCTTCTGCGCCAGACCCGCGGCCTCAGCGGCGCCAAGGCGGGCGGACAGGCGCTCGACCACCTGTTCGACCTGCACCTGAAAGTCCTGCGCCAGCTCGCGACCAGCGACGCCGGGCTCTGCGTCGATTTCCTCAACGGCGCTCCGGCCGATCGCTTCGCCGCCTTCACCGGCGCCAATCGCCCCCTGATGGCGGAGGAGGCCATGGCCGGCCTCGAAGCCATCGACGACGGCGCCCACAAGAAGATCGACCGCGAAGCGCCCTCGCAGCAGGATTTCGACGATCTTGAAAAACTGCTGCTGAACAAGGGCCTGGACAAGCCCGCCATCGGGCTTCTGCTCGACGGCAAGACGCCCGACCCGCCGCTGACCGACGCGCAGGCCTGCCACAATGGCGTGGTCTATCTTGAAACCCTGCAATCCCTGCCCGACCTGCAACGCCTGCGCCTCTATGCCCTGGCGCTGGAGGTGATGGCGCATGAATAAGGATGGCGCGCGACTAAGGATGGCGCGCGAATAGGGACGAGTGGAGGCGGCGATTGGCCTTGAGCGGAAATCGAAACATGGCGCTGGCCGCCTGGCCCGCGGGTCCCGAATTTCCGCGCTTCTTGCAGGACCTCATGGCGGCGGAGCTTTCCCGCCTTCGGCCCGGCGCGGTTTTTCCGCCCTCCATCTGGCGCGGAGGCGATCTCGGGACGGATTCGCTGGAACAGTTGAACCTCGCCATTTCCGTTTCGACGGCGCTGCAATTCGCGCAAGCCAAAAAGCCCGATCGCCTGCAGGAGATGCGGAGTTTCGACCAGTGGATCGCCGAGGCCCGGTCGGTTCTCGAAGGCGGTTGCGACGCCGTGGGCTTCAAGACCTCGGGCAGCACGGGCGAGCCGCGCTTCGTCGCCCAACCCCTTGCCGCGCTGGCGCAGGAGATCGGCTTTCTGGCCGAGCAATTCAGCACAGTGGAGCGGGTCGTCGCCCTTGTTCCCTCGCATCACATCTATGGCTTTCTGTTCACGGTCCTGCTGCCGCAGGCGTTGAACCGCCCGGTTGTCGATGCGCGCGTCCACGCGCCGGCGTCGCTGCCCGCCTTGTTGCGTCCAAAGGATTTGATCGTTGGCTTTCCCACCGGCTGGCAGGCGGCGGCGCTGGCCGCCGGCGCCTGGCCCGCGGATGTCCAGGGCGTCTCCTCCGGCGCGCCCTGCCCGTCCGAAACCGCCCGCACCGTTCGCGCGAGGGGACTGAAACGCCTCGTCGAAATTTACGGCTCCACGGAAACGGGCGGCATCGGCTGGCGCGATCTTGCAGATGAGCCGTTCCGCCTGTTTCCTTATTGGGCGAGGATCGACGACGACAAGGTAATGAAGGAAACGGACGGCAGCCCCCAGGTTTTCGAGCTGCCGGACATCGTCTCCTGGCATGGCCTTGATCGGCTGGCGCCCTTGCGCCGGCGCGACGGCGCCGTGCAGATCGCAGGCGTCAATGTCTTCCCCGATTTTGTCCGCGCTGTGCTTGCGGCCCATCCCGACGTCGCCGAGGCCGCGGTACGACCGATGAAGCCGAACGAAGGCGACCGCCTGAAGGCCTTCGTCGTGCCGAAACATCCTGACGCCGAAATTGAAAATTTGCGTCGCAGCCTGGAAAGCTGGCTGGCGCAGCGCCTGACGGCGGCGCAATTGCCTCGCGCTTTCAATTTTGGCGCGGCGACGCCTAGGGACGCGAGGGGCAAGCCTGCCGACTGGGCGATCTGACTCCAGCCAACAGCGCGGTGAGCGCCGCGAGCAACTCCTCGAAATGGACGGGCTTGTTGATCAGCGGCGCGTTTTTGCACGATTGCGGCACGGCCAAAGTCTTGCCTGATCCTGTCAAAAGGACGATGGGAACGCCTCGCCCGAACAACAGGTCCGCGACCGGCCAGACCTGCACGCCGGCCAGGTTGACGTCGAGCACGGCGGCGTCCAGCTCCCCATCGCGGGCAAAAGCCAGCGCCTGATCGAGGCGGTGCGCCGGGCCGACCACGCAAAAGCCCGCTTCGATCAGGGCGTCTTCAACGTCCAGAGCCGCAAGCACTTCGTCGTCAACCACCAGTATTCGCTTAGCCTGCACATGAGCCTCCATCATTTGGGACTCATGGCCGCCGGATGAAAATCCAGGTTCCGCCATTCCCGGACGACTGCGCGCGGACCGTCAATTCGCGGTCGGAATCGGTGAAGTCGCCGACAAAAGTGAAGGTGATGTCGAGCTTGCCCTCCCTGCGCGCCTTGTCGATCCGGCCTTTGAAATAGCCATTGTTCATGCAGGGCGCGACATCGACGAAAAACAGGCGTCCGACCGTCGCCCTGTCCCTGAAGCCGGACGCCTCGGCTTCGTTTTTATTGAGGATGCGAACGATGTTTTGATCATCAAGCATGGTGACGCCGAAAGGAAGTCGGTCAAGGTCCTCCGGACCAAGCGCAGCGACGACCTCGGAAAGATTTGGGGTTTCAAAGGTAGGAAGAGAAGCCACGGTCTTGCCTCTTGAAAACGCCTGAGACGAAGTTAGCCTGTGATACGTGAGGATTGATATAGCATTCAAGTTATACGATCTGCCGTCAAGACGTCCAGTGGAGCGTTTTTTGCCACCTAAGCCACGGAAATACAACCAAAGCCTGTCCAACCTTGCGGAAACCCTGGTCGGAATGCGCGCCCGTTCGAAACGGACGCAAGCTGAGGTCGCGGCGAAGATGGGAACGACCCAGACGGCGATTGCGCGGCTCGAAAGCGGTCGGCAGAGCCCGAGCGTCGACACTTTGCAAAATTATGCCCGCGCCAACGGCTATTGCCTGGAAATCGGCTTTCTCGCGTCAGGCGATGCGGATCCGCGAACGGGCTGCATCCTCGTCATCGACGGCAGCCCGAACTCAATTCCCGCGCTCCGGCGGCCGCGTATTTCCGTCGTAAAGGGCGATGCCGACGACATGGGTGACAATCGACCCGCCGCCTGCGGAAAAGGGCACAAGCAGGCGTTCGAAGGTTAGAGGCTGGCCGTCGCCGAAATCAAATCGCAAATATTCATGCGAGGGCTCGCCCTTGCGCGCGCATTGCCGATAGACTTCGGCCATGCCGGCGCCATCCTCCCCGCCAAGGTCCTGATCGGTCAGGGGGCGGCCAAGTTCGCCAACCAGCATGCGGCCGACCTCGACAAACCGCACTTGCCCGTCATCCTCGATCTTGGCGATCGTCAGCGCGCCCGTTGAAGCGAACTTGCTCCAGTCAAACTGCGCCAGTTGCGGCAGGCTCCCTGTCGATCCCCGCTGGCGCGCCCATGTATCGTAAAGCGCGCATACGATTTCGCCCTTGAGCTTGCGCCGCACCGGAGAGGTCGACAGCACCGAGCCAAATCGCCCCAGCGGCGCCTCGATGCGATAGTGGAACCCGCGTTCGCCATAGTCGAGGCTTGGCTCGCAATCGAACTCGGCGGCGGCGACCCTTGACAACAAAGTCGATCCAAAACCAAGCCGCGCCGGCGTCTTGGCGGGAGGGCCGCCATCTTCTCGCCAGTCAAAGACAAATCGCTGGCCCGTCTCGGTCGCGCTGACTTCCCAGCCAACCCGCAATTGGCCTTCAGGAACCGAAAGGGCGCCATATTTGACGGCGTTGGTCGCGAGTTCATGCACGACGAGCCCAAATGTCTGGGCGGCCATGACTGTCAGGATGACGCTTGGCCCCTCAAAATGGGCGCGGGCGGCGAAAGCCGAAAGTTCGTTGTGTAAAACGACATCGAGCGCAGCGCCGTCAAAAGCCTCGTTGGTCAGCGCCCCGTAGGTCTTGGCCAGGGCCTGCAGACGGCCACTGAAAACAGTGCGCGCTTCGGCCAGCGGGCGGTCCCCAGACAAGCTGCGATGCGCCAGCGACTGAACGACGGCAAGCAAATTCTTGCCTCGATGCGCGAGCTCATGCATCAGCGTCTGCTGCCGTTCCTCGGCGATTCTTCGGCTGGAAATATCCTCGATGACAACGATGAAATAATCTACCGATCCATCCGACGCCCGGACGCAGCTCAAAGATGCCGCGCCCCAGACCTCCGCTCCGTCCTTGCGCAAAAATCGTTTCTTTTCGATCACGCAGGTGTCGGCGGCGCCGGAACGCAGGACTTCGAGATGGGCGAGATCGGCGTCCCTGTCGTCGGGATGCGTGATCTCCTGCATGGTTTTGGCGGCCAGATCCTCGTCCGAATAGCCAAACATGCGGACCAGCGCGGAATTGGCGCGTAACCATCGGCCATCGGGACCAAGTTCGGCTATTCCGACTGCTGCGTACTGGAACATGGCGCGAAATCTGGTCTCGCTGGCGTTCTGGGCGAGTTCGGCCTGTTTGCGCGCGGTGATGTCGAGATGCGAGATGATCGCTCCGCTCGGCCCGTCAGGGCCAAGCCGCGCGACGTTCATCAGGAACCAACGCTTTTCGACCGGGCTGTGGCACGGATATTCAAGCGCGAACTGCGTCACGTCTCCCGCCAGCACTGAGGAAATCCCATGGAATGCCTGCCGGGCGTAAAGGTCGTCGCACGAGGAGGTTGCCGAACGGCATATCCTCAAATAATTGGCGCCAACGCCGACGCTGGTTTCGTCCGCAACCGAGTTTTCACGCGCGAAGGCGCCCCAGGCCCGGTTGACCAGGATGATGGTTCCAGCGTCGTCCACGACGGCAACGTGAGCGGTCAGCGCCTGAAGCCCGCTGCGGCCCCATTCCTCGGCGTTGCGCGAAGCGTCTCCAACTCTTTGAATCTCGCTCATTTCACGCATGCTGCCCTAGTGGAGACAAGCTTGCCAGGCGCTCACCGCTCGCCCTGGGAAAAGACAGCTTAACCGAAATTTCGGGGTCGGCAACAATGGCGCAAGCGGAGCGCTTGGGGGCGCTTGGGGGGCGCGGATCGCCCCAGTCCAGGCGACGCCGGGATATTTTGCGCGGCGCGGAACGTATCGGGGCGCAATCTCCTTGTGACCGTGCCTACGGAGTTCAGCCGGGACAAGGATGATGGATCAACCCGAAAAGCAAGCGCAGGACGGCCGCCGTGCGGCTGACGCCAGTCGCGACCAAGGCGGACGCGGCGCGGTCAGCCCGAGTGAAGTCCAGGACATCGAGGATCGGTCGAGCCCGCGCACCCCCGTCATCTACGCAATCGTGCGCAAGCTTGGCGAAGAAGAGATGGCGCGGCCGGCGACCTCGCTCTGGTGGTCCGGCTTCGCCGCCGGCCTGTCGATCAGTCTCTCGCTTTTGGCGCAAGCCATCCTGCAGATGCGGCTGCCGGATGCGCCCTGGCGACCACTTGTGGCGGACTTCGGCTATTGCGTCGGCTTCATCGTGGCGGTCTTGTCCCGCCAACAGCTTTTCACCGAAAATACGATCACCGTGGTCCTGCCGGTTCTGTCGGAGTTCACCTTCGGCAAGCTTGCGAGACTGTGCCGCTTGTGGAGCATCGTCCTTCTCGCCAACATCGCCGGGACGTTTTTCGCGGCGGCCTTTTTCAGCATGACGTCGATCCTGACGCCGGAGATACGGCAGGAGGCGCTGAACATCAGCCAGCACATCCTGCACCACAGCTGGCCGGAAATGCTCGTCAGGGCGACGGGCGCAGGCTTTCTGATGGCGGCGATGGTCTGGATGATTCCCGGCGCCGAAGCGGCGCAATTCCATGTGCTCGCCATGATGACATGGCTGATCGCCGCCGGCGGGTTCATGCATATCGTCGCAGGAAGCGTCGAAGCCTTCATGCTCGTCCTGAACGGCGCCCTCGGCTGGGTCCCCATGCTGCTGGACTTCGGGCTGCCCGTTCTAGTCGGCAACATCCTCGGGGGCACGGCATTGTTCGCCTTGCTCGCCCACGCTCAAGTCATGAACGAGATCTAGCCCTGCTGCAGAGGGCCAAGCGTTCGAAAGCCCGAGGAACTTAAAAAACCTGGCCGGAGTTGACGCGCTGACCGTCGGTTTTTTGGCTCGAAACAGCGCCATCAGGCGATCGACCGCAAGGGCCTGACACAATGAAGCCGCGCGCAAACTGGAAAGGTTTCTTGCAAGTTTCCGCCTTGAGCTGCCCGGTCGCGCTTTATACGGCGGCGTCCACGTCGGACCGGATCGCATTCAGCACCATCAACCGCGCCACCGGGCATCGCGTGCGGCGCGCGTTCGTCGACAGCGTCACCGGCGAGACGGTGGACAAGGATCAGCAGGTCAAGGGCTACGAGGTCGAAAAGGATCGCTATATCCTCATCGAGCCCGAGGAAATCGCCGAGGCGCAAGCCGAAGGCGACAAGATCCTTTCGGTGAAAGCCTTCATCCCGCTGGCCGGCGTCGACGAGGTTTTCTTCGACAAGCCCTATTATCTCGCCCCAGCCGACGCGAGCGGCGCGGACGCTTTCAACGTCATCCGCGAGGGGCTCGCACAGCGCAAGGCCGCGGCGATCGCCCAGGCCGTGCTGTTCCGCCGCACCCGCACGCTGGTCATCCGCGCCCACGGCGCCGGGTTGATCGCGACCACCCTGCATTTCGATTACGAGGTGCGCGCCGCCAGCGAGGCCTTCAGCGCCGTTCCCGACTTGCGGATCAAGGGCGAAATGCTCGATCTCGCTGAACATATCATCGGCACGAAGCAGGGCGTCTTCGATCCTGCTCAGCAGGAGGACCGCTACGAAGCGGCGCTGGCCGAACTGGTCAAGGCCAAGATGGAAGGCAGGGCGCTCGCCGCGCCGAAGAAGCAGCGGCCGGCCAGGTCGACAAGCCTTCTGCAGGCCTTGCGCGACAGCGCGGGCGCCGGCGCCCGCTCGACGGGAGAGCGCCGCTCGAAAGCCGCCAGCAAGGGGCCGGCGTCCGCGCCGCGCCGCACGCAAAAGCCGCGCCCGTCGCGCCGGAAGGCGGGCTGATGCATGGCGCTCGCGGCCTATCGCAACAAGCGTGATTTCAAGGCGACCCGCGAGCCGCGCGGAAAAGGCCGGCAAGCGCAGGCGAAGACGCCCGCGAAAAATCTTTTCGTCATCCAGAAGCATGACGCGCGGCGACTGCATTACGACCTGCGGCTCGAACTCGACGGCGTGCTCAAGAGCTGGGCCGTGACGCGGGGGCCGAGCCTCGTGCCCGGCGAAAAGCGGCTCGCCGTCGCGGTCGAAGACCATCCGCTTGACTATGGCGCGTTCGAAGGGACGATTCCCAAGGGCCAATATGGCGGCGGGACCGTCATCGTCTGGGACAGGGGGTCATGGCGCCCCTTGCATGATCCGCAAAAAAGCCTCGCCAAGGGCCATCTCGATTTCGAACTGGACGGCGAGAAGCTGCACGGCCGCTGGCATCTCGTCCGCATGGCGCCGAAGCCGCGCGAGAAACACGAGAACTGGCTGTTGATCAAAAGCGACGACGAGGCCGCGCGCGATCCCGGGGATACGGATATTCTCGAGGAGCAGCCGGCCTCCGCAAAGTCCGGCCGAACGCTCGCCGAAGTCGCGGGAAACATCGCCCCATCGCAGATCCCCGGCGCAAAAAAGGCGTCCATGCCGCGCTTCGTCGAACCGGCGCTGGCGTCCCTTGCGTCCAAGCCGCCGCATGGCGAACGCTGGCTGCATGAGATCAAGTTCGACGGCTATCGCCTGCAGGCGCGGATCGAGGGCGGCAAGGCGACGCTTCTTACGCGCAGCGGTCTCGACTGGACGAAAAAATTCGGAGCCGCCTTGCGCGCCGATCTTCGCCGGCTGCCGCTCAAGTCGGCGATCCTGGATGGCGAACTCGTCGTTGAAAGCAAAAGCGGCGCGTCCGACTTCTCCGCGCTGCAGGGCGACCTCAGCGAGGGGCGCGAAGACCGCTTCCGCTTCTATCTCTTCGATGCGCTCCACCTCGATGGATATGACTTGCGGGACGCGCCGCTCGCCGAGCGCAAGCATGTCCTGCAAAGCCTTTTGGCCGATCAGAAGGGGACGCTGCGCTACAGCCAGCATTTCGAGGAGGATGGCGAAAAGGTTCTTCGCCACGCCTGCCGCATGAGCCTCGAAGGCATCGTGTCGAAGCGGGCGGATTCGCCTTATCGTTCGGGGCGCGGCAAGAGCTGGCTCAAGTCCAAGTGCACGGCGCGGCAGGAATTCGTCATCGGCGGCTATGTCCCCTCGACCACGTCGCGGCTCGCGATCGGCTCGCTGGCGCTCGGCGTCTATGACGGCGACGCGCTGACCTATGTCGGGCGGGTGGGAACCGGGTTTTCCGCCGCCATGGCCGCGGGCTTGATGCAACGGCTTGAGCCGCTGCGCCTGTCGAATTCGCCTTTCGCGCAAAAGCTCGGCGCCGAGGAGGCGCGCAACATGAAGCCGGTGCGGCCCGAACTGGTCGCCGAAATCGAATTTCGCGCCTGGACGGCGGATGGCCATTTGCGGCATGCGTCGTTTCGCGGATTGCGCGAGGACAAGACAGCGACGGAGGTCGTTCGAGAAATGCCTGCCCCGAGACGCGATCAACCGGAGCGACGCCCGACCATAAGGCTCACCCATGCCGACAGGCTCTATTGGCCGGACGCCGGCGTGACCAAGGAAGGGCTTGCCGATTATTACGCGGAGATCTGGAGCCATGCGGCGCCCTTCATCGTCGACCGGCCGCTGGCGCTGCTCCGGTGCCCCGAGGGAATCGGCGGCCAGCAATTCTTCCAGAAGCACCTGTGGAAAGGCGCCGGCTCCGCTCTGGTCGAACTGCATGACCCCGCTGAGCCGCAGGAAAGCCTGATCGGAATCCGCGATCTCCAGGGGTTGCTGACGCTCGCGCAGGGCGCGGCGCTCGAAATCCATCCCTGGGGCAGCAAGGCTTCCGATATCGAGCGTCCGGACATGCTGATCATGGATCTCGATCCGGGCGACGGCGTCGCATTTGCCGCGCTGATCGACGCCGCGCAGGAGGTCCGCCAGCGTCTTGAACGCGCGGGCCTCGCGGCTTTCGTCAAGACCAGCGGCGGCAAGGGACTGCATGTCTCGGCGCCGCTGAAACCGCGCGCGAATTGGGAGGCGGTCAAGGCCTTCGCCAAAGCCCTGGCGGACGGCATGGCCAAGGACAGCCCCGACCTTTACGTCTCGACCATCGCCAAGAAATCGCGGCGTGGAAAAATCTTTGTCGATTATCTGCGCAACCAGCGCGGCGCGACGGCGGTCGCGCCTTACAGCCCCCGCGCGCGGCCGGGCGCGCCCGTGTCCATGCCGCTCGATTGGGAGGAGCTCAATCCGGCGCTTGGCGCCGCCCATTTCACGATCGCCAATGCGCCGGCCCGGCTTGCGTCGCTGCGGTCCATTCCATGGGCTGACTTTTTCGACGCAGCGGCGCCTTTGCCTCGAAAACGACCTTGAATATTTGCGCCGTGAACATTTGTCTTGCGTCCACGTTATCGAGAAAAGGCGCCGGAAGCAGCGCAACGCCGCCTTGAATGGGGGCTGGCGATGCGTCGCAGCGACATCAATCATCTTTTCCACCTGCTCGCCGTGAACCTGATCGCAGGCGCGGCGCTTGGCGCGGTTTTGGCCGCGCTTCTCCTCGGCTTCGACATCTACGATCTGAGAACGCTGGTCCTGGCAAGCGACGAGGAGGCGACAGCTTTGGCGATGCTGTTTGCCGGCTGCGCATCGACTTTCGCGACCGCGGCGGTCGCGGGCGCCATCATGCTGCTGGCGTCGGCCGATGAGGACGGCGAAAGTGGCGGCTTGCTTCGTCCGATCGCGATCGAAGCGAAAGCGCGCCGGCCGCAATTTTGCGAGCGCCGGCATTGCCAGGGCGATTAACGGTCCGCCTTGAGGCTTCGTTTCAGCGCATCCATGATATTGACGACATTGTCGGGCGTCGATTGCGGCTCGGGCGACGGCTTGCGGACCGCGCGCTTTTGCCCTTTTTGTTTCGCCTGGATGAGCGCGAGCAATTTTTCCTGCATCGGATCGCGCGCCAGATCGGCGCTCCAGGATGTATTTCGCCTCGCGATCAGTTCTGCGACGAGGTCCAGCGCCTCCGCCTTGGGTTTCGCGCTGGAAACGCCCTCGAAATAGGCGTCGGGCGCCCGAACCTCGTCGCGATAGCGTAATGTCCAGAGCGCCAGGCCCTTCCCCAGGGGCTTCAGCATGACCGGCCGCTCACGCCGATAAAGCACGAGCCGCGACAGTCCAATTCGCGCGGTCGCTTTCATGGCGTCGCGAATGACGGCGAAGGCCTCTTCGCCCACCTTGTCGTCGGGCGCCAGATAATGCGCCTTGTCGTACCAGATCCAGTCGACGCTGTCGGCGGGGACGAAGCTTTCGATGTCGATGGTTCGCGTGCTTTCAAGCCCGAGCGCATCCAGTTCGTCGTCCTCGACCAGCACGAACTCGTCTTCCGCCTTCTCATAGCCCTTGGCGAGATCGTCTTCCTCGACGGTTGCGCCATCGACCGCGTCGACATACTGGCTGACCACGCGATTGCCGGTCGCCCTGTTCATGACATGAAAGCGGACTTTGGCATTTTCCGTGGTCGCCGGCGTCATTGCGACCGGGCAGGTCACGAGGGACAATTTGAGATAGCCCTTCCAGAACGGACGCGTCGGCATGATCAACCTCCGGCTTGCGCGCCGGCGCGTCGCGCACGCGGCGCCGGAGGCGATGGCTCAGGGACGGGATCGACGACGGGCGCTTCGTTCGGCGAGGGATTATTGGGAATTTCCGCGGGTGGCCTCTCCGCGGGGCGCGGGACGGGCTGAGGCGGATCCGGCATCGGCGTTGGCCCCGGAGGCTGCGACGGCGCCGGATCTGGCGCAGGCGCAGGCCCCGAAGGCTGAGGCGCTGGAACTTCTGTCGGCGGCGCGGCCGCGCCATTGGTCGCAACGAAGCGTTCGGACTTTGCCTCTACATCGACGCCCATCGTCTCATCGTTTCCAGAATTGGCCGCGCCATCGCGCGATCACCGCGTCGCAGAGCGAGCCGTTTCCTCTGTCCTGCTTGACGCGTCTCTAACCGCGCCTTTCGATTGCTCCACCACGGAGCGGGTCGTGTCCGAAGCCTTTTGCACCGCGTCGGAGCCGACCTCCGCCATCTTGCCGAACGCTTCCTGATAGCCCTTGATGATTTCAGCCGGCGTCGAGGCCGCGATTTGCGCGATGCGCGGCCCGTGCTGGCCAATTGTCTCGAAGGCCGCCTTGACGAGGTCCGATTGAATGGAGAGGGCGTCAGGCAGGTTCTTGACCTCGCTCAGCTTCTCCATGGCCTTGTTGCCGGCCTCCAGGTTTTCCTGGGACATGGTGGTAATCTCAGCGGCGATAGCCTGCCAGCTGCGCCCAATGCCGCCGAAGACTGTTATTGGGGAAACGCCCTGAACCTGTGCGGAAAAATTCTGCTGTGTCGCCATGATCCCGATCTCCGACGATTGTTTGCTGGTTTTGGAAATGCGCCGCCCTGACCATGGAGCATGATCGGCTGAGTGGATTCGCCATGCCGCGCATTCCACCCGGTCAACGATGGGCATGCTGTTTGGTTCCGGGAAATTTCAGCGCGGACCACGGCGCGATTATTTCGGTTGCACGTCCTGTTTCCCACCCGGGCTCCCCGGCGGCGGCACGACGGGCGTCGCGCCGACCGGCGGCGCCGGCTTCTGCATGCCCGGGTCCACGCTCCCCTCGGGGTGGATGACGCCTCCGGTCGAATTGAGCTTGTGGCTCAGGTCGCCCTTCTTCCTGGCAATGTCGAACTCGGGAATCTCGTTCGGAGCCGCGCTGGAATCGGCGACGTCCGTCCGGACTCGCGCAAAATGATCGGCGCAGGCGCCGCGCTGTGCGATCAACGCAAGCGCCGCCAAGAGCGCGCCAGAGAGCGCGCCAACTGCTCCGCTTCTCGTAGACATGGATCAAGTTCTCCCGTCTCCTCGCGAATTGAGCGTTGGACGTCGGCGTCGTCGTTCAAGTTCGTTGCGCAGCTTCAAAAAATGTGCGGAGACTCACGCAAAAGGCCAAAGTTCCATGCTGCTTTCGCCGGGCGCGGATTCGGAGATTTGAAATGGGCGACGGTTTCGACGTCGTGATTGTCGGGGCCGGCGCGGCGGGAATAGCCGCGGCGCGCCGTCTGGCTTCGACGCGGCTTTCGACGCTGCTGGTCGAGGCGTCCGAGCGCGTCGGCGGCAGGGCCTGGACATGCGAGACCTCAGGCCTGCGGCTTGACCTTGGATGCGAATGGCTCCATTCGGCCGAGCGAAACGCGTGGACGCGCATCGCCGAGGCCCAGGGTTTGGCGATCGAGCGCCGAACTCCGGCCTGGGGCTCGCAATTTCGCAACCTCGGCTTTTCGCCGGCGGAGCAAGCCGCCGCAAGAAAGGCCTACGCAGCCTGGAGCGAGCGGCTGGCCACAGCGCCGCCTCCGAACGACATCGCGTCCGATGCGATGGCGCCCGGCGGCGAATGGAACGCCTATATCGCGGCGCTCAGCGGCTATATCAGCGGCGCCGCGCCCAACCGCATGTCCGCGCGGGACTATGTCGCCTACGACGAGGCCTCCACGGAAAACAACTGGCGGTCTCCGGCCGGTTACGGCGCGCTGATCGCCGCAAGCCTCCCGCAACCGACCGACGTGCGTCTTTCCACGCCGATCCATTCGATTCAATGGGACCGCGACGGCGTCCTGCTCGACACACATGCGGGGGTCATCCGCGCAAAAGTGGCGATCCTGACCGTCTCGACCGCCGTGCTTGCCGGCGGAGCGATCAAGCTCCCTTCGGACCTCGCGCCCTGGATCGAGGCGGCGTCGCGCCTGCCGCTCGGGCGCAATGAAAAGATATTTCTTGAAATCCTCGCCGGCCCCTTCGAGCCCGAGACGCATTTGCTCGGCGACCCGCGCGACGCGCGCACCGGCTCCTATTATATCCGCCCGTTCGGCGCGCCCTGCATCGAATGTTTTTTTGGCGGCGACGGCGCGGGAGTGATCGAGGACGGCGGCGCGAGCGCGGGCTTCCAATATGCGATCGACCAGCTCGTCGCGCTGTTCGGATCAAGCATCCGCCTGCGTCCGCTCGTGGCGACGTCCTGGACGCGCGCGACCCATATCGGCGGCGCATACAGCTATGCGCTTCCCGGTCATTCCGGCGCGCGAAAAATTCTCGCGCGCCCCTTTGAACGCCGCATCTTCTTTGCCGGCGAAGCCACGCATCCGCATGACTTCTCCACCGCCCATGGGGCGCATGACAGCGGCGTCCGCGCGGCCGAAGAAGCGATCGCGGCCCTGTGCCGGGGCGGCGCTGACTCGGCATTTGGAACCCCGTCGCTTCCTCGGCATTGATGCATTTCATCAATCCTTTGGGAGAGACGAGATGGGTTCGAGATTGAATGGTCGCATGATCGCGGTCCTCGCGACGGATGGCTTCGAACAGGTCGAATTGACGGAGCCGGTCGCGGCTTTGCGCGAAGAAGGCGCGCAGGTCCATGTGATCTCCGACAAAAAGGGACGCATCCAGGGATTCCGACATCATGACCCCGGCGACCAGATCCCGGTCGACATGTCGCTCGAGGAAGCCGAAGCGGACCAATATGACGGCCTTGTGCTGCCCGGCGGCGTCATCAATCCCGACGCTCTGCGGCTGGCGCCGCGGGCCATCCAGTTCGTGCGGCATTTCGTCGACGAAAAACGGCCGATCGCCGCGATCTGTCATGGCCCCTGGACTTTGATCGACGCCGGCGGCGCCTCGGGCAAGACGATGACGTCATGGCCCTCGCTCAAGACGGATCTCGGCAACGCCGGCGCCCGATGGGTCGATGAGGAAGTGGTCGTCGACGGAAATCTGGTGACGTCGCGCAAGCCTGACGACATCCCCGCATTCAACGCGAAAATGATCGACGTGCTGGAGCATGCCGCCGAGCGTCACAGCGCCGCGAAATAGGCTGCGCCTTTGGAGTCGTGACATGCCGCGCGAAAAGACAAAGCGGAAATGGTCGGCGGACGTGACGGAAAACAGCGACGCCCTGGATCTGAAAAAGGATCTGTTCAAGCAGATCGATCCCGCGGAGATAGCGGAATCGCTCAAACGTTCGGCGGAACAAAGCCGGCGGCGCAAATCCTCGCCGTACCGCTCGGCCATGTCCATGCTCACCTTTTACGTCAACAGGGCCGGCTCCAATCTCAGCGCCTCGCGCAAACGCAAACTCATGGCCGCCAAGAAAAAATTGCGCGAGGCTTTCGCCCGCAAGGAGCGCTGATGCGGCATCCCTGGAATGCCCTTAGCCGCGCAGCACGGTCTCGAGCGTATCGCGAAGCAAGTGTGGATCGACCGGCTTGAACAGCGTCGCCGAGGGATGGTCTTCGTTGATCCGCGACACCGTCGCGGGCTCGCGCGATCCTGTAATGAAAATGACCGGGCATCCGCAGGAACTCGTGGATCATGTGCGCCGCGTCGATGCCGTCCTTGGCGCCCTTGAGCCTGACATCCATCAGAACCATGTCGGGATGGGCCTCGATCGCCGCGTCAGCGGCCATATCGGCGGTATCGGCGACGCCGCAGACCACCATGCCGAAATCTTCGACCATGTCGGACAGGAATTCGGCGATCAGGTATTCATCTTCGACGATGAGAACGGTGCGCCCTGCCAGCATCAGTTTCTCCTCGTGATCGGAAACTCGACGGTGACCTGCGTTCCCCGGTCGAAACGCAACTCGAAACAGCCGTCTATCTGCTTCACCAGCCCCTTGATGATCCCGCCGCCCGCGCCGGAAGTTTTGCCGAGGGCTTCGTGCCCCCCGGGCTTATCGCCATTGTCCTGGACCATGAGCGTTCCCCTGTCGCCGTCGCGATGAAACAACAGCGCGATGCGCGCCGGACCTTGCCCGGGCCTGCCGTGCTTGACCGCATTGGTCAGCAACTCGCTGACGATGAGGCCCAGCGGCACGGCCACGTCGAGGCTCAGTTTCACCTGGCTGCCTCCGACATCCGCATCGAGCCGGTCGCCTACGGCGAGGGTCTGCCCGATCTTTCCCGCGAGTTCGCGAAAGAACTGCGCGAGATCGATCGTCGCCAGGTCATCCGACGACATCGGCTGCTGATGAACGAGGCCGATCGTGTAGACGCGCTGTCGCAACTGCCCGAGCCATTCCTTCATGTCGGCGTCATGGATGCGCCGCGCCTTCATCGCCGCGAGCGCGTCCACGACCTGCAGATTGTTCTTCACGCGGTGATAGACTTCGCGCAACAAAAGGTCGCGTTGCGCGACGATGACTTCGAGTTCGGCGGTGCGCTCCTGGAGGCGCCGCTCTATCTCTTTGAAATCCGTTATGTCGCGCGTGATCATCGCGAGGCTGGCGATGGCGTCGTCGGAATCGCGGACGGGGGCGAGGCTGACGGAGGCGTCGCGCATCGCGCCATAGCGGTTGGACATGCAGGTGTGCCAGCGCGTGACGACCTCGCCTTTGCGGACGGCCGCGAGTTTCTCGATGGCTTCCTCGCGCGCTTCGGGATGAAACAGATCGATGGCGGGACGGCCCTCAACCGTCTCCTGATGCAGTTCGAACACATGTGACGCCGCATCGTTCAGGAAGAGGATGTCGCCGTCGAAGTCGAGCGCGAATATGGGATCGGGCGCCTGTTGCAGGACGGTCGCCATATAGCGTTCGGACATGCGGATATGGCGCTGGCGGCGCGCCATTTCGCCGTTCGGGTAGCCCAGGGCGATTTGCGCGTTGATGCGGTCGCGAACCTGCGCGACCGTCTTCAGGTGACGCGATGTGCGCGCGGCCTCGAAAATCAGCGCGGTGGTTTTCGCGAGGGGGTCGGCGTCGGCGCCCGTCCATGCGTCGGAAAGTTGCGGCGAGAACGGCAGGGTCGCCCGGAATTTTTCAAGCTCGCGGCGCTTCAGCAAAAACACCACCTGCGCCGCGGGAACGCGCAGCCTCAGGCGCTCCGCCGCGGCATGGGGGCAGCCGGCCGACGGGCCGATGACAATGACGTCGCCCTGCGGAACAATGGTCTCGTCGAGGCGTCCGTCCTCGAGCACCATGGCCTTGACGCAAACGGTCGGATCGGCGCGCAAGGCTTCGGGCAAGGTTCGGGCCGACCCGTCCAGTCCGGTCAGAAGCACAGTGTATGAGGCCCTGTCGGGCACCTGCGGCGATCCTTACAGCAAGGGCAAGCCAAGAACCGTGTGGCCAAGCCAGCTTCGAAGAAGATGGGTCGTCGGCGACATCACATGCGCCGCCTGGGCGTCGCGCAACAGCCGTGCGATCGCGCCGTTGTCGGCATAGCCGCGGCCGCCGGCCAGCATGACCGCGCCGCTTGTCACCGCCACGGCGGTTTCGGCGACGTCGATCTTCGCCGCGAACAAGGCCTGGGGCGCCTGCGCCGACCCGGCGTCGCCCAGGCGCGCGGCGTGCTGGACCAATTGCCGGGCGCGCTCGATGCGAAGCCAGAGGTCGGCGACCTGGTCCGACAATGCGGCGTTCGCACTCAAGGCCTGGTGAACGTGCTCGTGCTTTCGCCCGGTGAGATGGGCCACCACAAGATCAAGCGCCGCGCGGGCAATGCCAAGGTAGACGCCGGACATGGCGATGAGAAAATAGGGCGCGACGATTTCGAAGACATACCAGAGCTCGTCGCCCTCGGACCCCAGCAGGTTGCCTGAGGGCGTGCGAACATTTTCAAACACGACTTCGCGCGAGCTGTTGCCCCTCATGCCCAGTCCACGCCAGGCTTGCCCCCACTTCAGGCCCGGCGTGTCCGCATCGAGCACGACGCAGGAGAAACTGCCGGGATCGAGCTCCCGTCCCGGAGGGGTCGCCGAGACCACGTAGGAATCCGCGCGACCGCCGTTCGTCACGAAACTCTTGTGTCCCTCAAGGCGAAATCCGCCTCCGTCTTCCGCGCAAAGCCGCGCGCGCGGCAGATAAAAATGCGCCCCGGTCTCCGGTTCGCTCAACGCGAGGGTGGTGATATGCCCGCCCTCGGCGATCGGCTTCAAATAGCGCTGGGCCTGGGACGGCGTCGCCTTGGCGGCCAGCACTTTCGTGGCGACGTAATGCATGCCGAAGCACATGGCGGTCGAACTGCAGGCGGCGCCAAGCTCTTCGTTGACGACAGCGAGGGCGAGCAACCCCTCCTCCAGGCCGCCATGCCGGCGCGGCACGTGCAATCCAGCCAGCCCGGCGTCGGCGAGCGCGCGCAATCCCAGCGCAGGCCATTCGGCGTCCCGGTCAACATGATCGGCATTCGGCTGCAGGACTTCAGCGGCTATGCGCGCGGCGGTCTTCTTCAGGCCTCGCAATGACGAAAGCTTCGCTGCTTCGACTTCCACGGACATGAGGTCACCCGAATGCCGGTATTGGCGCAAGCACAGCGCATCTCAAATGACGCGGGTTTTATGTCAAGCACAGGCGCTGCCGGGTGGGTGACGGTTCCCGCAGCATCGTCAACCGAGCACTCTTGCAAGTTCCGCTCGCAGATGCTGGTCGGTAACCGGCTTGAGCAGCACGCCCGAGGGATGATCGTCATGGATGCGGGTCAAGGTCGCCGGCTCCCCCGACGCCGTGATGTAAATGACCTTGGAGCCGACCGTCTGGTGGATCGCGGTCGCTGCGTCGACCCCGTCTTTTTCGCCTTCAAGCCGCACATCCATCAGCACGACTGACGGCCGATGCGTCTGGGCCAGCGCAATCGCATCGTCGGCGCAGGCGGCCGTGCCGCAGACCGTCAGCCCCATCTCCTCGACCAGCAAGGACAAGGCCATGGCGATCAGATATTCGTCATCGACGATCAGCACGCAGGATCGCAAGTCGATCACTCTTCTCCCCACGCGACCGCGCTGAGTTTCGCAATCAAACCTCCGACAATCGGGTGGCGATGGTTTGAGCCTGCGGCGAGTCGCTCCCCGCCTAACGTGGCGGATGAGCGCAGGTTTCAAGGCGGCAAGCTTTTTTGGCGGATCAATGCGATAGGCGGACGCACGTTGCCGTGTTATGCCATTCGCCGAGGCTTTTCAGAGCTTCCAGTCCAAAGATTTCTCGGCTAGGCTATAAGCATAATCCGCGCTTATTTTGGTTTAGCAATGAACGTTCATGGCCAAACGCTTCCCAAAATCGCTTCCGGCGTCAGCGGCCTCGACGAAATCACCGGCGGCGGCCTGCCCAAGGGCCGGGCCAGCCTGATCTGCGGCGGCGCCGGCAGCGGCAAGACCCTTTTCGCCTTGACCTTTCTCGTCGAGGGCGTGCTGAAATACGACGAGCCCGGCGTCTTCATCTGTTTCGAGGAAAACGAGGACGAACTCGCGGCAAATGTCGCCTCGCTCGGCTACGACCTCAAGAAACTGATCGCCACCAACAAGCTGGCCATCGATTATATTCATGTCGAGCGCAGCGAGATCGAGGAGACCGGCGAATATGATCTCGACGGCCTGTTCGTGCGCCTCGACTACGCGATCAAGTCGGTCGGCGCCAAGCGCGTGGTGCTCGACACGATCGAGGCCTTGTTCTCGGGCCTCTCCAACACCGGCATATTGCGCGCTGAACTGCGCCGTCTCTTCCGCTGGCTGAAAGAGCGCGGCGTCACCGCCATCATCACCGGCGAGCGCGGCGACGGCGCGCTGACCCGGCACGGCCTCGAGGAATATGTCTCCGATTGCGTCATCATGCTCGACCATCGCGTGGTCGAGCAGGTGGCGACGCGGCGGCTGCGCGTCGTCAAATATCGCGGCACGGCGCATGGCGCCAACGAATACCCGTTCCTGATCGATTCCGACGGCATCAGCGTCATGCCCGTGACATCGATCGATCTGGCGCATGAGGTGATGAACGAACGCATCACCACCGGCGTCGCCGGTCTTGACGAAATGCTTGGCGGCAAGGGGTTCTGGCGCGGCTCCAGCATTCTCGTCTCGGGCATGGCCGGCACCGGCAAGACGACGATGGCCGCGCATTTCGTCGACGCCGCCTGCCGGCGCGGCGAAAAGGCCGTCTATTTCGCCTTCGAGGAAAGCCCGCGCCAGATCGCGCGCAACATGCGTTCGGTCGGCATCGACCTGCAGCAATGGGTCGACGCCGGGCTCTTGCGCTTTTCCGCCACGCGCCCCTGCTCGTGGGGACTGGAGATGCATCTCGCGCGCATGCACAAGGAGGTCGAAACCTTCAATCCGGAAGTCGTCATCGTCGATCCCATCTACAATCTGAACGCCGTCGGCGGGGCCAATGAAGTGCGGCTGATGCTGCTGCGGCTGATCGATTATTTCAAAAGCCGGAAAGTAACGACGCTGCTGACCGGCGCCGACATCGGTCAGGGCAACCACGCCGGGCACGCCGAGGTTTCCTCGCTGATGGACGCCTGGGTGCAGGTGCAGATGATCGAGGGCTGCGGCGAGCGCAACCGCGGACTCTATGTCCTCAAGGCGCGCGGCATCGCCCATTCGAACGAGATCCGCGAGTTTCTGCTGTCGGATCAGGGCATCCGCCTGCGCGACGCCTATCTAGGCCAAGGCGAAGTGCTCACCGGTTCGGCGCGGGCCGCGCAGGAGGCGCGCGAAAGCGAGATGGAGACCGAACGGCAGCTCGTCCTGAAAGTGAAGCAGCGCGAGATCGAACGCAAGCGCCGCCAGATCGAGACGCAGATTGCGGCTTTGCAGGCGGAGCTGGAGGGGCAGGAAAGTGAATCCGAGCTGTTCGCCTCGCGCCAGCGCGCCGCCTCCGACGCAGCCGTGATGGCGCGCAAGAAAATCGCCAGTTCGCGCGGGGGCGACAAATGAGCGATCAGGCAGGCGGCGCAGCAGAAAGCTGGATGCTGCGGCTCTACATCGCCGGGCAGACGCCAAAATCGGTTCTGGCGTTGGCCAATCTTAAAAAGCTCTGCGAGGAGCAGTTATCCGGTCGTTATCAACTTGAAGTGATCGACCTGATGCAAGACCCGGAGCGCGCCAAAATTGACCAGATCGTGGCCATTCCCACGCTTGTGCGAAAACTGCCGGAGCCCCTGAAACGAATGATCGGCGATCTTTCAAACAAGGATCGTGTTATCGTCGGAATGGAACTCGATCAGCTGGGATCGTAGGGAGTCGCGATGGACTCGGGCTTGAACGACGACAAGAGCCCCGACAAGCTTCGGCTTCGGCTGTTCGTCAGCGGCGCCACGCCCCGCTCGATGCGCGCGGTGGCCGTGGTGCGAAAGCTTTGCGAGGCCTCCGCCGAGGGCTACAGCCTCGAAGTCGTCGATATCTACCTCAACCCCGAAGCCGCCCGCGAAAACCAGATCGTCGCGCTGCCGACCCTGGTCAAGCTTGCGCCAATTCCCAGGCGCATGTTCGTTGGCGACATGTCTGATACAGCGCCGCTCGTTGCGGGCCTGGGCCTTGTGAGTTGACCCATGAACGAACAGGACAAGACGCTTGGCGGAATTTTGAGCTCCTACGCGCCGACCGGCAAAGCAGCTGAGGAAACGCTGCACGCCATCGTTCTTGGCGACGCCGACGCCATCGTGGTGCAGACCAAGGAGGGCCCGCGCGTCTACACGCTGCGGGACGCCGGCGAACCCTACCGGGAACTCGTCGAGCGCATGCCGGGCGCCGCCGTCATCGTCGATGCCGACCACACCATTCTCTACTGCAACGGCGGATTGTCGCGAATGCTCGGCCGCGAAGGCCTGGCGGGCGGGAACGTGCTCGACATCGTCGCGCCGGACCATCGGCAGAAGGCCAAGGGCCTGATCTCCGCGGCCGCCTGCGGCCGGTTCAACACCGAAATCGAGTTGATCGCAGAGGGCGGCGCGAAGACGCGGGTGCAAGCCTCCGCGGCGCCCATGTCCTTCGACGGCCAGCCGTGCATCGCCCTGGTGGTGACCGCGCTCGACGACATCGACGCGCTGCGCGAGAGCGAACATCTATTGAGGCTGTTCATCGAACATGCCCCGGCCGGCATCGTCATGCTCGACCGCGATTTGCGCTATCTGGCGGTCAGCAAGCGCTGGCTGCAGAATTACGGCATCAACGAGGAGATCATCGGCCGCAGCCATTACGAAATATTGCCGGAAATTACCGACGCCATGAAGGCGATGCACCAGCGCTGCCTCGCCGGCGCCGTCGAGCGGCTGGATGGCGTCCCGTTTCATCGGGCCGACGGCAGGGTTCAGTGGCTCCGCTGCGAAATACGCCCGTGGCGGGACGGCCGCGGCGAGATTGGCGGAATTCTCATCGCCTCGGAGGACGTCAGCGAAAGTCACAACGCCGAACAGGCTTTGCGGCAAAGCGACGCCTACAGCCGCAGCCTGTTCGAATCGAGCCCCGACTGCGTCAAGGTCGTCAGCCTCGACGGCCGCCTCGAACAGATGAACGGCAATGGCCGCTGCATCATGGAGATCACCGATTTCGAGGCGGTGCGCGGCAGCTATTGGCCGGATCTTTGGCCGCGGGAGGCGCGCGCCGGGCTCGAAGCCGCCATGACCGAGGCTCGCGCGGGCCGCACCGGGCATTTCTCCGGCTTTCGTCCGTCGGGGAGCGGCGTCCCGAGATGGTGGGACGTGATGATCACCGCCATTCCCGGCGCGGACGGCGCGCCGGCGCGCCTGATCGCCGCGTCGCGCGACATTACCGGGCGCAAGCTGGCCGAAGAGACCTTGCGCAAGAACGAGACGCTGACGCGCCTTGCCGCCGACGCCGCGCGCATGACCTACGCCGAATTCGATTTCAAGACCGGGCGCCTGAATCTCGCGGAAAATTTCGCCAGCGTCATGGGTTACGCGCCGCGCGCCCTGGCCTCCGAGACCGATCTCGCGAAAATCAACGCGGACCTGCTTGCGCATGTCGCGCCGGAAGATCACGCCGTGGTCCAGGCCGCGAACCGCGCGTTTGTCGGAGGCAAGCTCGATGGCTCCGTCACTTACCGGGTCATCGGCGACGATGGCGCGACACGCTGGATCGAGGGCCGGTGGACGGCGGAAGCCGACGAAAACGGGTGGCCCGCGCGGGGCATCGCCGCCAGCCTCGACATCACCGAGCGCAAGCGGGCCGAAGATTCCCTGCGCGAAAACCAGCAGCGCAGCCAGTTGGCGACCGAGGCGACCGGCGTTGGCGTCTGGGAGTGGAATGTCAGGACCGACGCCGTCTGGTGGGATCGCCAGATGTTCTCCCTTTACGGGATCCCGCCGACCGAGGATGGATTTGTCAGCAACGAGACCTGGGCCGCGGCGGTCCTGCCGGAAGATTTTCCAGAGCAGGACAGGCGTTTGCGAAAACTTGCGCGGGAAGGCGGGACCAACCGCCGGGAATTCCGTTTGCGCCGACGCGACACTGGCGAAATCCGCGTCATCGAGGCTGTCGAAACGATCCGCGCCGATTCAAGCGGCCAGACCCAATGGGTGGTCGGAACCAATCTCGACGTGACCGAGCGAAAACGCGCCGAACAGGCGCTGCAGGAGAGCGACGACCGGTTGCGCATGGCGCTGAGCGGCGCAAAAGCCGCGGCGTGGCAATGGAACATCGTCACCAATGAATTGATCTGGTCGCCGGAATGTTTCGAAATTTACGGGCGCAATCCCGAACGCGACCTGGCGAAATACGAAATCTGGCGCGAGTGCCTGCACCCGGATGACCTCGAGCCGACCGAGCGGATCATCCGCGAGATCATCCGGCAACGCAAACCTGACTACAGGACCGAATACCGCGTCATCCTGCCCTCCGGGGCGATCCGCTGGCTCGCGGCGCTCGGCAAGGTCGAATTCGCCGCGGACGGAACGCCCAAGCAAATGTCGGGGATCAACCTGGACATCACCGAGCAGAAGCAGGCGGAGCAGCGGTTGGAGGAGAGCGAGACGCGCTTCCGCGCCGCGCAGGAAGCCTCGCTCGACGCCTTCCTGATCTGCGAGCCGATCAAGGACGAGGGCGGCAAGGTCGTCGATCTCAATATCGTCTATATCAATCCGATGGCGGCGAAATATTGCCGCAGCACGCCCGAGCGCATGGAGGGCAGGCTGATCAGCGAGACCCTGCCGGGCGCCAAACTGCCCGGCGGCCTGATCGACCAGCATGGCCGCATCATCGAAAGCGGCCAGACGCAGGAATATTTCCTCGACTACGACGCTGACGGCGTCAAGGGACATTTCCGCAATCTGGTCGCGCCTTTCGGCCGCTACGCCGCGGCCACCTTCCGCGACATCACCGAGGAGGTGGAAAGCGCGGAGGCGCTCGCCGCCGCCAAGGCCGAGGCCGAGCGGGCCAACCAGACCAAGTCCAAATTCCTGGCGGCCGCCAGCCACGACCTGCGCCAGCCCGTGCAATCGCTGGTGCTGCTGATGTCGCTGATCGAACGGCAGGTGCCCGAGAAGTCAAAACCGGCGGAAACCGTCAAGATGATGCGGGCGGCCGTGAACGGCCTGCACGGCCTGCTGACCAGCGTTCTCGACATTTCCCGCCTCGACGCGGGCGTGGTGACGCCCATCGAGGAATCCATCGACCTTTCCGATTTCGTGCGCAAGCTGGCGTCGGAATATGCATTGAAAGCGGCGGACAAGGCCCTGGAGTTCCGTTGGGTTCCCGGGTCGCTGCATGTGCGCACCGACCGCTCCCTGCTTGAGCGCGCCGTGCGCAACCTGATCGAAAACGCGCTTCGCTACACGCCGGACGGCGGCATCCTGCTCGGCGTCCGGCGCCGGGGCGCGCAGGCCAGGATCGACGTCATCGACACCGGCGTCGGCATACCCGCCAGCAAGCAGTCGGAAATCTTCGAGGAATTTCACCAACTGAGCAATCCCGGCCGCAACCTTGAAATGGGGCTTGGGCTCGGCCTCGCCATCGTCGGGCGGCTCGCGACATTGCTCGGCGCCGAAATCGAAGTGGCGTCGCGGCCTGAACGCGGCTCGCGTTTCTCCCTGAGCCTGCCGATGGATTGCGAAGGCGCTCCGGCTGTCGCGGCGGCCCCGGCGATCAACGGCGCGCTGGGGCGGATCCTGATCATCGAGGACAACGCCATCGTCCGCCATGGCCTCGAAGCCATGCTGAGGGAATGGGGGCATGAGACCGTGGCGGCCGGTTGCGGCGAAGACGCGCTCGACATGGCGGCGCGGGACAATTGGCGTTTCGATATCATCGTCGCCGACTATAGGCTGGGCGCGGGGCTGACCGGCGTGCAGACCGCCCAGGAAATCCGTCGCCGCGCGGGTCGGGCGCTGCCTTCCATCGTGCTGACCGGCGACACGGACCGCGAACGCATCGCGGAAATCGACGCCAGCGGCTTCGAGATGCTGCACAAGCCCGTCGGCGCCGAAGACCTGCGCTTGAAACTGGCGCAGCTGATATTGCTAGGAATGGCCGCCTCGGTCAGCCTGCCCTGACATCCGGCTCGACCGCCTCGCAGACTGGCTTGCGTCGCCACTGGCCATAGCGCCAGGGATGCAGCGCGTCGGCGCCCGCCGGCAAGGCCCGCGGAACCGGATCGAAGCCCGAATCGCCCCAGGGGTGACAGCGGCACAATCGGGACATGCCCATCCAGCCGCCCGCCCAAAGGCCGTGCCGGTCGAGCGCCTCGTCCATGAAGGCGGAACAGGTCGGCAAATAGCGGCAATTGCGGCCGCCGAACGCGGAAAGGCTGACCCGGTAAAGCTGAACGAGGCCGCGCGCCAGAAATACCGGCGTCCTGACGATCGATCTTGCGATTTTTCCCAATTCAGACCTCAGCGCCAAACGTTAACAAACTGTTGCAATTAAGCGACTCTACACGCAAACCGGAAAGCCCCGCGCGAAAAACCTGTTCGCCCCGGGCGCCCGCTGTTAGAAACCAGGCTGGAACCCGGGGAGTTGGTCTTGAAGGTTGAATTGCGTCATTTCGTCATGGCCGCCGCTGTCCTGTGCAGCGCTGAACTCGGCGTTCCCCGCGCCGCCATGGCCGCCGACCTCCCCTCGACCAAGTCCGCGCCCGAAATCCCGGCAACGCCGGATTGGATCGTCACGATATCAGGACAGCTCAGCGTGGCGCCGCAATATCCCGGCGCCAACAGATACGCCATCTACGGCGCGCCGGGAATCGGCATTCGCAGGTTCGGGACGCCGGAGCGGTTCAGCACGCCGGACGACGGATTCGGCGTCGCGCTCTATGACACCAGCCTGCTGCGCGTAGGGCCGGTCGGCCGCTACATCGGCGACCGCGGCGTCTTTCATCATCGCGAACTCACCGGCCTGGCCTATGTGCCGCCCAGCATCGAACTCGGCGGCTTCGCCGAATTGACGCCGCTGTCCTGGCTGCGCGCGCGCGCCGAGCTGCGGCAGGCCATCACCGGCCATGACGGCCTGGTGGCGACCCTGGGCGGCGACGTCTGGCAGAAATGGGGCAATTTCACTTTGTCGGTCGGGCCGCGCCTGAATTTCGGCAATGACAAGTTCGCCGACGCCTATTTTGCCGTCAGCCCGGCGCAAGCCGCCGCCAACAATCTGGGCGGCGGCAATCTGACGCCCTACACGCCCCGGGGCGGCCTGACCTCAGCCGGCGGCCTCGCCGCAATCCGCTATGATTTCAACGACACATGGCGCGCCACGGGCTTCGCCGGCTACCAGCGCCTGGCCGGCAGCGTCTCCGGCAGCCCGATCGTCCAGCGCGACGGATCCCGCGACCAATATACGATCGGACTCGAGGTCGCCTACAGCTTCCGCACCGCGGCCTGGTTCGGCTTCTAGGCCGACCGACAAATCTTCAAACCAAAACGGCGCGGAAATCCCGCGCCGTTTTTCGTTCTGCCATTCGCGGCCGCAGAGACCGGCGACGGACCGGAGCCTCAGTTCCGCTTCTTCATGTGCTCTTCGAGATAGACCAGCGCGACCTGGCGATCGCTGTCGTTGGCGGCCTTCATGTCCTGGTCGTAGAGGGCCTTGACCCAGTCCTGCGCCTTGCCGTTGGCGCCTTCGCGCGCCAGGGTCAGCCACATCAGGCCGCGCGCGCGCTGCCGCTGCATGCCGTCGCCCGCAAAGAGCAGGTGGCCGAGCAGCGCCTGGGATTCGACGTGGCCCTTCTCGGCCGCGAGGTTGAGCCAGCGCGCAGCCTGGCGGTTGTCCTTGGCGAGGCCCGCGGCGCCATCCATGTAGAGGCGCGCCAGATTGTACTGGGCGTTGGAATCCGAAAAATTGGTCGCGGCGTAGAGAAACATCCGCATGGCGTCGTCGGGGTCGGGATGCAGGCGCGAACCGGCGATGCCGTTGAGCTCGAAGACGCCGACCGCGACAAAGGCGCTGGCGACCACCGATTTCTCGCGCCAGTTGGCGCTGTCCTCGTCATAGCTGTCGACGATGGCCTGGAAATACTGGAAGGCCTTGTAGTCGTCGCGCGGCACGCCGTCGCCGTCGGCGTACATCTTGCCGAGCTTCCACTGGGCGAGGAACTCGCCGCCAGCCGCGGCATATTTCAGCGCTTCGACCGAAGAGGCGGGATTGCCCGCGCGATAGCTCTCCAGCGCCGCCTGCAGCGCCTGGTGCGGGTCCTTGAACATGTCGAGCGCCTGGCCGGCGGGGGCGGCCTTTTCCGAACCGTCAAAGGCCAGCGCCGGCGCTGCGCAGGCGACGCCGACAAGACAGGCCAGAATTATGCGGCTCAACGCGGCCATGCCCAAACCTTCTTCATTCCGGAGCGCGAACCGGCGTGACCGGAGTTTTGCTCAGTTCCCAGCGGCCGATCCGCAGATTAACGCCCCCTGAACAAGCGTTCCGTTTATGGCTGAATCGCGGCGGCGTCTTTTCAAATTTCAGGCTTTGTGCAGTTGACTTGCGGCTGTGGCGCCCAAGCCACAAATTCGACTGGCCAAAGTCGGAATTGACTTGCTGCAAGGCCTTGATTCGGCGAGATACGACAAAGACTCGCCTAAAATGGTTGCCAAAGTTTCAGCCATATTTGCCCAACGTCACTTTTTGTTGATCCGGCCCGAGAGGCGCACAATGCGGGCAAAAGGTTTCCTTCATCGAAACATTGTGAAAAAACGTGTGTGCGCATCCGGAGCCTCATGCTGAAACCCCTGCCCCAGCCGCCCGTCCCTCTCGCAGGCGCAGCCATCGCCAGCGACCCGATATGCGACGGCTTTTCCGCGGCGCGCGGATCGGTGCTGACGCCCCCCGGCCTCGGCCTTTTCAGGCGCTTCATGGTTTTCGTCGGGCCCGGCTATCTCGTCGCCACCGGCTACATGGACCCTGGCAACTGGGCGACGGCGCTTGCGGCGGGCTCCGAATTCGGCATGCGCCTGCTGTTCGTCGCGGTCCTGTCGAGCCTGATGGCCATTGTCCTGCAGGCCCTGTCCGCGCGGCTCGCCTTCGGCGCCAATCTCGACCTGGCGCAGGCCTGCCGCGCCCACCTGCCCCGCCGCCTGACGATCTTCCTGTGGCTGACGCAGGAAGCGGCGATCCTCGCCACAGATCTCGCCGAAGTCATTGGCACGGCCATCGGGCTGCAATTGCTGTTCGGCCTGCCGCTCTGGCTCGGCGCCATGGTCACGGCGCTCGACGTCGCGCTGATCCTGGCCTTCGAGCGCTTCGGCTTCCGAAAACTCGAAGCCTTCGTCATCGCGCTGCTGATCGTCATATCCCTGTGCTTCGCGGCGCAATTGGCGCTGGCGCGGCCGGATTGGGCGGACGCCGCGCGGGGACTGCTGCCATCGGGCGAGGTCGCGACCAATGCGAAAATGCTCTATCTCGCGCTCGGCATTCTCGGCGCGACGGTCATGCCGCACAATCTCTTCCTGCATTCGGGCGTCGTGCAGACGCGCGCGGTCGCGCCCGACGTTTCCGCGCGGCGCGAAGCCATCAGATTTGCGCTCGCCAATTCCGCCCTGGCGCTGGTCTTCGCCATGACGATCAACGGCGCGATCCTGGTGCTGGCGGCGGCGACGTTTTTCGCGCACGGGCACAAGGAGGTGGCGCAGATTTCCGACGCCTACCGGCTGATCGCCCCGGTGCTCAGCGCGCCGGTCGCCGCAAAGCTCTTCGCCGTCGCGCTGATCGCCTGCGGCCTCAACTCCTCGCTGACGGCGACGCTGGCGGGGCAATTGATCATGGACGGGTTTGTGCGGATGCGGCTGTCGCCCGCCGGACGCCGGTTGATCACCCGCACGATCACCATCACGCCCGCCGTCGCCACGGCGCTCTTTGCTGGCGAGGAAGCCGTGGGACGGCTGCTGGTGCTGTCGCAGGTGGCGCTGAGTTTTGCCCTGCCCTTTGCGATCCTGCCGCTTGTCTGGTTCACGGGATCGAAGCGCATCATGGGGCCATTCGTCGCCTCCCGCGTCACGACATGGCTGGCGGGCGCGATCGGCGTGGGGATCACGCTGCTGAACATGAAGCTGATCTACGACAGCATTGCCGGGTGACGGCGAGCCAGGCGGACTTGGCACGGCATCGGCACGCTTGCGCAGACGGCCGCATTTCCGGCTGGAATTGGATAACCCAAGCATATCATTGGCCATACCCTCGACTGGCCTCTGCTGCTTATCGTGATGGCGGCCCTCCTTTTGAAGTTCGAGCACGATGTTGGACCGCGGTCGGTCCTCGTCATGCGGCTGAGCGCGTGGCTGACCTGGGCGATGGCGCTTTCTGAAGTCGCCAATAGCTGCTGGCGCACAAGAAGCATCCTTCCATGAAAATGCGCTAGCGCCTGTTCGGTGAACCGGAGTTCACCGAACAGGCGCTAAATTCTTGTTTTAACGCATATTCGCTAACGCGGCCCTTCGGGTCTTAACGCGAACCGGAATCCACTTCGCTCGAAAATGCGCTAGAACCGCTGCGATACGCCGAGAAACGCCTGGATTCTCGGCGTCGCCGGAGTCAGGCCAATGTTGGCGCCGACGTCGAATTGCAGATTGGGCAGTTTCGTCCAAACGATCCATGACAGAGACAAATCCAGCGAGGATTGAAGCGTGCGATTGGTCGGGTCCTCGTTCGCCTGTCCCCAGAGTTCGACATAGCCGGTCACGTCGCTCGTCAAGGCATGGCTCAGGTTGGCGAGAAACTGGACGTTCGCATGGCGATCGTCATTGGCGGCGTTACGCAAAAAATCGACTTCCGGATCGAACAACAGGGTAAATTCCTTGGGCAGGGCGAAGGAAATTGGCGCGATCACGCCACCCTCGACAGCACGATTGCCGACGCCCGGCGCCGCTGTCGGCGCCTTCAAAAAGGGGATCGCCGCCGCTTGGAAATCTCCGCCTTCCGGCCCAGCGAGATTAAATTTCGTGCGCAGAAACAAGTCGCCGGCGCCGGTGAAACTGGTTCGTCCAAGCGGGCTTCGCGTCGTAACGGTTTCGACCGGCGCCAGGTTCAGCTCCAAGTCGATCCGGTTGGTCAGGCCGAGCTTCAATGTCGGATTGGTGAACAAATAAGTGTCGGTTGCGACGCCGCCAATCTGCGTGTGGGTCCAGTTGAAGACGTCGGATTCATATTGGAAATGGCCGGCGTCGACCGAACAGGGAAGATTGGCCTTGGGCGGTCGATCGGTGCAAAACGAACGCAAATCGGTGTCGGGTGTCGGATCGGATAGGTTGAAGCCGGATTTGTCGGGCAGGCCGGACGTCGATTGCGCCAGGGCCGCAGCCGGCAGGCCGATCGCAAGGAACAGGGTCAGGCCGACACGAAAACCGGGTCTCATGCGTTGTTGCCTCCGAACGCCGTTGCAAAGCCCTGAGCCGTCTAGAGCATTTTCGAGCGAAGTGGATTCCGGTTCGCGTTAAGACCCGAAGGGCCGCGTTAGCGAATATGCGTGAAAACAAGAATTCACGTCCATCCGCGACCGGCAAGACGGCTCGCACGCTCCGCCTTGCGCGACGCCGCCATAACCGGTCCGTGGCGCCTGAGGGAGAAGGGAATCACCCCAGCAGTTTCAGCGCCGCCGTCATCTTTTCCAGTTTCGCCACCGCCAGTCCGCGGCGCTCCTGGTTTTCCTCGACCACTTCCTCCGGCGCGCGGCGCAGAAAATCGGCGTTGCCGAGTTTTGCGTCGATCTTGCCGATTTCCTTGTGCTCGGCGGCGATGCCCTTCTCCAGCCGCGCCCGCTCGGCGGCGAAGTCGATCACGCCTTCGAGCGGCAGGGCCAGCGCCGTGCCGCGCGAAAGAATCTGCGCCGATTGCGGCGGCGCCTTTTCGACCGGGTCGATCTGCGACAGCCTCGCCAGACGCTTGATAATGTCCTCCCAGCGCTTGGCGCGGAGGGCGTCGTCCTCGCCCGCGCCGACGAGCGCCAGCGGAATCAGCGCCCCCGCGGGAACGTTCATTTCCGCGCGCACCGAACGCACCGCCGAAATGAGATCGACCACCCAGCCGACTTCCGCCTCGGCTTCGGCGTTTTCCAACCCCTTCAGATCCGGCCAAAGCGAAAGCGCAAGAACGCTGTCGCGCGCAAGAGTCTCGCCCTTGATCGCCCAGAGTTCCTCGGTGATGAAGGGCATGAAGGGATGCAGCAGCTTGCAGGCCTGGTCGAGCACGAAGGCGATGGTTTCGCGCGTTTCCTGCTTGGCGGGGCCATCGGGTCCCTGCAGCAGCGGCTTGGTCAGCTCGAGGTGCCAGTCGCAGAAGATGTTCCACACGAAGCGATAGGCCGCGTTTGCGGCGTCGTTGAACTTGTAGGCGCCGAGCGCCGTCTCGACCTCGCCGACCGCCCGCGCCGTCTCGCCGAGAATCCAGCGATTGAGCACTTCCCTGACTTTGACCGGGTCAAAGCCGGGACGCCCGAAGCATTCGTTCATTTCGGCGAAACGCGCGGCGTTCCAGAGTTTTGTCGCGAAATTGCGATAGCCCTCGACGCGGCTCGTCGCCATTTTGATGTCGCGCCCCTGTGCGGCCATGGCGGCCAGGGTGAAGCGCAGCGCGTCGGCGCCGTAGGTGTCGATCAAGTTGAGGGGATCGATGACATTGCCCTTGGACTTCGACATTTTCGCGCCCTTCTCGTCGCGAACCAGGGCGTGCAGGTAGACGTCGCGGAAGGGAACCTGCTTCTGGAAGTAGATGCCGAACATCATCATCCTGGCGACCCAGAAGAAGATGATGTCGAAGCCGGTGATCAGCACGTCGGTCGGATAGCGGCGCGCCAGATCGTTCGGCTCGTCCGGCCAGCCCAGCGTCGACATCGGCCAGAGACCGGAAGAGAACCAGGTGTCGAGCACGTCCTCGTCGCGCGTCAGCAGCCCCGAGGCCTTTTCGGGATCGTCGGCGATGGCGGCCGCTTCCGCATCCGAATAGATTTCGCGCGCAACGGCGTCGGCGAGCGCCTCGCCTATCGCCTCCTCCTCGGTCTCCGCGACATAGACTGCGCCCCAGGGGGAATACCACGCGGGGATCTGGTGGCCCCACCAGAGCTGGCGGGAAATGCACCAGGGCTGGATGTTTTCCAGCCAGTCGAAAAAGGTCTTTTCCCAGGTCTTCGGCACGAAATTCGTCTCGCCCGAGCGCACCGCCGCAAGAGCGGGCGCGGCGAGGGTTTTCGCGTCGACATACCATTGGTCGGTCAGCCAGGGCTCGATCACCACGCCCGAACGGTCGCCATGCGGGACCTGATGCTCGTGCGGCTCGATCATCGCGACAAGGCCGCGCTCCTCCATCGCCGCGATGACAGCCTTCCGCGCCTCTTCGCGCGTCAGGCCGTGCAGGCTGTCGAGCGTCTCGGACAGGTCGTCGTTCTCGATGACGCCTTCAAGGAATGCCTCGTTTTCGCGCAACAGGATATTGGCTTCCGCGTCCAAAATATTGATCAGCGGCAGCTTGTGACGGGCGCCGACCTCGAAATCGTTGAAGTCGTGGGCCGGGGTGATCTTGACTGCGCCCGAGCCTTTTTCCGGATCGGAATAGCTGTCGGGAACGATGGGGATCAACCGGCCGACGAGCGGCAGCTTCACCAGCTTGCCATGCAGGTGGGCGTAGCGTTCGTCATCGGGATGCACGGCGACCGCGGCGTCGCCGAGCATGGTTTCCGGCCGCGTCGTCGCGACGACCACGAATTCGCCGGTGAGCACGCCGCTCTCGTCGACGAGCGGATATTTGAAATGCCAGAGCGAACCCTTGATGGGCTGCGCGACAACCTCGATGTCGGAGACCGCCGTCAGCAGCTTCGGATCCCAGTTGACGAGACGCTTGTCCTTGTAAATGAGGCCCGCCCGGTAAAGCTCGACGAAGGCCTTCAGCACCGCCCGGCAGGAGCCGTCGTCCATGGTGAACCGCTCGCGCGACCAGTCGCAGGAGGCGCCAAGGCGTTTGAGCTGATTGACGATGGCGCCGCCGGATTCGGCTTTCCAGTCCCAGACCTTTTCCAGAAACTTTTCACGGCCGAGGTCGCGGCGCCCCGGTTCGCCAGCGGCGGCGAGGCGGCGCTCGACCACCATCTGCGTGGCGATGCCCGCATGATCGGTTCCCGGCTGCCACAGCACGTCCTTGCCGCGCATGCGCTCGTAGCGGCAGAGGACGTCCTGCAAGGTGTTGTTGAGCGCATGGCCCATGTGCAGGGAGCCCGTGACGTTCGGCGGGGGTATGACGACGGTGAAGGGCGCGGCGGCCGCCCTTTCGGGCCTTCCGGCGCGAAAAGCCCCGGCGGCCTCCCATTCCGCGCTGATGCGGCGTTCAACGGCGGCGGGATCGAAAGTCTTGTCCATCATGTCAGGCGAACCAGGATTTGCGCGGGAAGGAGATTTGCCGCAACAAAACCGAGCCAGGCCCGCAAGTCAATGCAAAGCCCGCAAGTCAGTGGCGTCGTGGTTGAGAGGATGCTGGATTCGGCGCGGCGGACTCAGCCGCGGCCGCGCGCCACGCGCTCGATCTCGGCGCGGACCAGACGCTCGACCACGATCGGCAGGTTGTCGTCGAGCCAGGACTTCAGCATGGGGCGAAGCATTTCGCGGGTCATGCGCTCGACCATCTGCGGATCGCGCAGCAGCATGGATTCGGCCAAGGCCTCGAAGGAAGCGCCGATCTTGGCGCCGCTCGCCGACGACAGAAGCGCGTTTTCCACGACCTCCGGTGCGGGTTCCGGCGCGGGCGCCGCCGCCACAGGCGCGGGCTGTACGACGGCTTCCGCTTCCTCCGCCGGCTGCGCCTTGAAGACGGGCGCACGGAAGGACAGCGAGGCGATCTTCGACCGCTGCGGCTCCCCGGCGGGCGCGACCGGCTGCACAAGGTTGACCACGGAGGCGCCCGGCGGATCGGCTGGCTTTTCCGGCTCGGCCAGCGAAGGACGCAGAACGACCGGCGCTTCAGGTTGGGCCGCCGCAGCTTGGGGCGCTTCAGGCGCTGGCTGGGGCGCGAAAACCAAAGCCGGCTGCGGCGCCAGATCGGCTTGGGGGGCTTGGGGGGCTTGGGGGGCCTGAGGGGCCTGCTGCGCCGGCTCCGGCTTCGGCGCCAATTCCGGTTCCGGTTTCGAGGCCGCTCTCGGCATGAAATCGCGAAGTCTCAGCATCGGCGGCGGCGGGGGAGCGGCCGAAGCGGTCGCGGCGATATTTTCCGGCGCGGCGGCGTCGCCAGCGCGTCCGAGCCGCTGGCCAAGCCCCAGGAAGGCGTCGGCGCCAAAGACTTGCGGGGCCGACGGCGGCGCCGCGATCTGGGTCGGGACCGCTTGCGGCGCGAGCGCCGGCTGGGCGGCTGCGGACGCCTCGGCCGGCGCCGCAACGCGAGGGCGGCGGCTCAGCGGCAGCGCGTCATCGTCGGCGATGATCCGGCGAATCGAGGCCAGGATATCGTCCATCGACGGCTCATGCGCCTTTTGCTCGGCGCTCAAGGTGTTATGCAGGGACGGGGCGTTCGTTGCTGTCATGAACTCGGACGCTCGAATGCGAATCGGAATAATAAAAATGCGCCCGACGCCAACGCGACGCAAGCAGAGAACGCGAAGCGGCGGACGCTATGAACGCTTTTTTCTTTGCGCGTGGCATTCCCGCCGATTGAGGCTGCCGCCAAGACCTGACGGGACTTGTCGCTTGCCGCTGGGGAATGAAGATCAGCGTCCGTCCGGCGTGTCGACGCCGAAGAAACGATTCTTGGTCTGGTCGTAATGGATGCCCGGTTCATAGGCGACGACGCCCAAGCCGAGGTCATGCGCCGACAGGCGGCCAATCGCCCCCATCACCGCATAGGACGCGACGACGCGGTCATGCTGGGCGGTGACGAGCTGGACGCGGGTATTGAGCAGCGTCTGCTGGGCGTTCAGCACGTCGAGCGTGGTGCGCTGGCCGACCTTCGCCTCTTCGCGCACGCCGTTGAGCGCGACTTCGGCGGCCTTGACCGCCGCCTGATAAGCGATGATCGCGGCGCGCGCCGCCTGCAACTGGCCCCAGGCGGTGGCGACGGACTGGCGGATGACGATCCGCTGCAAATCCACGGCGAGGCGCGCCTGGCCCAATTGTTCCTTGGCCTGGCGGATGGCGGCGTATTCGGCGCCGCCCTGATACAGCGGAATGCTGATCTGGCCGACAACGCTGGCGCTCCACATGTTGTAATTGGGAAAACCGCTGGTGTCGTTCGATTGCTGCACCGAACCCACCACGCTCGCGGTCGGCAGCAGCGCGCCTTCTGCGACCTTGACCGCGGCTTCGCCCATGTCCACCTGATGCAAGGCGCCGACGATGGCGGGGTGTTCCGAAAGCCCGGTGGCGATGGAGGCCTCAAGGGAGCGCGGCAGCAGCTTTTCGATCGGCTGGGCGGGCTGCAGCTGCGTCGGCGCGACGCCGATCTGCCTGCGATAGGTGGCGATCGAGGTTTCGAGATTCGATTGCGCCGTCGCGTAATCAGCCTTTGCGCCGGCAAGAGCCGCCTCGGCCTGCGCCACGTCGGTCCGCGTGACTTCGCCGACATGGAAGCGGTCGCGGGTCTGATCGAGCTGAACCTGAAGCACATTGATGTTGCTGCGGCGAAGGCCCAGCACGGCCGTGTCGCGCAGCACGTCCATGTATGCGGTTGCGCCTGCCTGCAGAATGCCCAACTCGGTCTGGCGAAGGGTCTCGCGCGCCATCAGCACCGCGGATTCAGCCTGGCGCACGCCATTGAAGGTGCGATTGCCGTCGAACACGGTCTCGGAAAGCTGGACGGAGGAGCCGCGCGGATTGGCGACGAGCTTCTGCTTGCCGTTGCCGCTCCCAAGAACGTTGGAAACTTCGGTATATTGGTGGCCCGCGTTGAGCGTGCCGCTGGCCTTCGGCAGCCAGCCGGCCTTTGCCGTGGGAACGCCTTCGTCGCGGGCGCGGACCGCCGCCCGCTGCTGGTTGATGTCGGGATTATTGCCATAGGCGCGCGACAGCGCGCCGGACATGGTTTCCGCCGAAGCCATCCGGGGTGCGCCAAGCAGGGCCAGAGCAGATACGCCAAACGCCAAGCCGTAGGTAATCTTCAACCGCAAAATCTTGCTCCCAAATCGTCTCGACCCGAATTTCCAAGGAAGCGTGCGTCGGGAATCATCTCAAGAGACATGCACGGTAAAATCCAGGAACTCAAGCCTTGCGTCAACCTTGGGCGATGCCGCCATGCCCTATTTGACGACGAAAAAGCTTCAGATTCGTTGTTTTTCCCCCCGCTGCGCCAAAAAAGACACAGCCTCGCAACAGGCTCAAAAAACAAAGCCTTGGGGTTTGGCGAATGCGACGAGACCGCCGGCCGCCGCGTCAAAAAGCGCGCGCGCGCTGACGCTTCCGCCCGCGCGCTGGAACAGAGTGGCTTTGCCGGAACGCGCGCCAGGCTTGTCCGCGACGATCGAGACCAGACGGCCGCCATCGCTCAACTGGCTGAAAAGCGCTTCGAATTCGCCCTGGCTGACGCCATCGACGAGGATAAGGTCATAAGGCGCCGCATCCGCCGCGCCCTTTTCGAGCGGGCCCGCAACAGCCTTGGCGTTGGCGAGGCCAAGCGCGGAAAAATTGGCCTGGGCTCGCGCCGAGAGGGCCTCGTCGTCGTCGAGGCTCACAACCTGGCCGACCAGCCCGGCGATCAGCGCCGCCGCATAGCCGGACCCGCCAGCGACAACCAGCACCCGCTCGCCGGCGCGCAGCCGCGCTTCCTTGAGCAGGCGGGCGAGGATCAGCGGCGCCGTCAATTCGCGCGCGGAATTGCCGGTCGCCGTCAGGCAGGCGTCCGAATAGGCGAGCGTGGCGAGGTTCTCATCGACGAAAAGCTCGCGCGGCACGGCCCTCATGCGCGAGAGCACGCCGGCGTCCGTCACGTCGAAGGTGCGGATCTGCCGCTCGACCATGGTTTCGCGAAGATCGGCGGAAGCGGGGAGAATGACGGGGGCGACGGTCGCCGTTTCGGGATTTTGCATGGCGCATCCAGATTGTCCGTCGGGCGGCGGCCCAACGCGGAAACATGCGCGCCTTATAAGCGGGCCTCCCGTCGCTGTCCACATGGCGGAGCCTCGGCAAAACGTCGCGCCTTTGCGCCCGGCGAGGCAAACGGCTACGCTCGTCAGGTCAAAGCGCTGGGAGGCTGGATTGAGCGAATTGCCGACTGAAAGTTTCGAACACGCCGAACATGCGGAGCATGTCGCCCATCTCGGCGACCGCACGCTGACCCTGGTTTCCGTCACGATCGCCATTCTCGCGGTGTTCGCCGCCACGGTCGGCAGCCTGGAGACGCTGGAGACCGCCGCGGCCTTCGGCAACAAGAACCATGCCGTGCTGATGCAGAGCAAGGCCAGCGATTCCTGGGCTTTCTTCCAGGCGAAGAGCGTAAAACAGGCCCTCTACGCCGTCGCGGCCGAACAGGGCGGCGCCAAGGCGCAGGAATTCACCGAGAAAGCGCGTCGCTACGACGACGAGCAGAAAGAAATCTCGAAGGAGGCCAAGTCTTTCGAAGCAGAGTCGGAAGCCGCTTTGGCCGGCAGCGAAACGCATGAGCGCCGCCACCATATCCTGACAATCGCCGTGACCATGCTGCATGTCGCCATTGCCGTGGCGACCATCGCCATCATCATGCGCGGCCAGCTCTGGCCATGGCGAGCGTCGATCCTGCTTGGACTCGCCGGCAGCGCAGGCGCGCTCTACGCCTATCTCAGCTGAAATCTGCGCCCCTGCAAATGGCTATTCTGCCGGCGAAGCTTCCTCTTGCCGCGCGGACGTGGCAAGAAGGGCGGCGCGGGGGCGCAGAGAAGAGGGTTCATGGCCGGGAAGACTTTTCAGCTCCATCTGATCAAGCCGTCGCATTACGACGATGACGGCTATGTCATCCAGTGGCTGCGTTCGGCCATTCCCTCCAACAGCCTCGCCGCGCTGCGCGGCATCGCGATGGAATGCGCGCGCCAGCGGACGCTTGGCCCGGACATCGAGATCGAGATCTTCGTGTCCGACGAGACCAATACGCGCATTCGGCCCGAACGCGTCGCCCAATCCGTCGCCAGGGCGGGCGCCGGCCTGGTCTGCCTCGTCGGCGTTCAATCGAACCAGTTTCCGCGCGCCCTCGATCTCGCCCGGCGTTTTCGCGCGAAGGGCGTGCAAGTGGCCATCGGCGGCTTCCACGTCTCCGGCTGCCTGGCCATGCTGCCCGAAATGCCCGCGGACCTGCGCGAGGCGCAGGCGCTCGGCGTCAGCCTGTTCGCCGGCGAGGCGGAAGGCCGGCTCGACGGCGTGCTCCGCGACGCCTTTTCCGGTCAGCTCAAGCCGCTCTACAATTACATGGACGACCTGCCGAGCATCGAGAATGCGCCGGCGCCGCTGCTGCCGGCGGAGATCATCAGCCGCACCGGCGGCGCCGTCACCAGTTTCGACGCTGGACGCGGCTGCCCTTTCCAATGCTCCTTCTGCACCATCATCAATGTGCAGGGCCGCAAGTCGCGCCATCGCAGCGCCGACGACGTCGAGGCGATCATTCGCGCCAACAGCGCCCAGGGCGTCGACAGATTCTTCATCACGGACGACAATTTCGCCCGCAACAAGAACTGGGAGCCGATTTTCGACCGGATCATCGCGCTGCGCGACTCCGGCCTGAACTGCAGTTTCACGATCCAGGTGGACACGCTCAGCCACCGCATTCCGCATTTCATCGAGAAGGCGGCGCGCGCCGGCGTGCGCCGCGTCTTCATCGGCCTCGAGAACATCAACCCGGCCAATCTCGCCGGCGCCAAGAAGAAGCAGAACCGCATCGCCGAATACCGCGACATGCTGCTGATGTGGAAACGGGCGGGATGCGTCACCTATGCCGGCTATATCCTCGGCTTTCCGGACGACACCCCGGAGTTGATCCGCAGGGACATCGCCATCATCCAGCGCGAGCTGCCGCTGGACATGCTGGAATTCTTCTGCCTGACGCCCCTGCCCGGCTCGGAGGACCACCAGCGCCTGAGCAAGGCCGGCGTCTGGATGGACCCGGACATGAACAAATACGACCTCGAACATGTCGTCACCGGCCATGCGAAGATGAGCCAGGCCGAATGGGAAGGCATCTACAACGAGTGCTGGGATCTCTATTATTCGCCCGAGCACATGGAAACCATCATGCGCCGCGCCGCGGCGGTCGGGACGTCGCCAGGCAAGGCCCTGTTCCTGATCATCTGGTTCTGGGCGTGCGTCAAACTCGAAAAAGTCCATCCGCTGCAAGGCGGTCAATGGCGCAGGAAAGTGCGGCGCGACCGACGCCCGGGAATGCCGCTGGAGAACCCGCTGATCTTCTATCCGCGCGTCTTCGCGACGCAGATCGTCAATCACCTGCGAATGGGCGGGCTGGCTCTGAAGCTCTGGCGTCTCAGGCGGGAGTTGCGGCATTCGCCGGACGCGAAAAACTACATGGACCAGGCGCTGACGCCGCTGACATCAGCCGACCTCGACAATCTCGAAATGTTCAACAACAGCGATTCGTCACGCGTCGCCGGCGACCACGCCAAGGTGCTGGCCGCAAAGCATCACCTCCCCGCGTAATGAGCGCCGGCGTTATCTCCTCCTGCTCCCGCAGGCAATAGCCCGCGGGAGCCCTGTCCCGCTCAGACGAACTTGAACTGCGACGAGGTCAGGCTCGTCATCTGCACGTTGGTCAAGGTGACCGTATCCGTGGCGTCGAGCGAGATCACGGTGTTCGCGCCGGACTGCGCCATGTGGCTCGGAGTTGAAATCGCCGCAAAATTGGCGAAGTCCTTGGCGCTGAACTGCAGCGTGTCGGTCGAGCCGAAATTGTTGATATAGTCGACGCCGATCGCCGGGCCGAAGATGAAGGCGTCAGACGTTCCATAGGCCGAGACGGTGTTCGCGCCGGCCATGTCGAACGCATCGCTGTTGCCGGAAACCGACGCCTGCGAGCCGTTCATGTAGATCGTGCCATTCGAGCCGCTGACCGCGTCCCAGGCGCCGCCGGAGCTGTAAAGGCTCACGGCGTCCGCGGAATTGCCGTCGAGGGCGATCTTGTCGCCGCCGCCCGAAATCGCCGTCTGCGCATTGTTGAGGCTGATCGTTCCGTTCGAGCCATAGACCCATCCCCAGACGCCGTCGGAATTGTAGAGGCTGACGGAATCGTTCGAGCCGCTGGCGAATGCGATGGCGTTGTCGCCGCCCTGGACCGCCGCCTGGGCGCTGTTGAGATAGACAGAGCCGCCCGAGCCATAGACCCAGTCCCAGTTGCCGCCCGTATTGTAGAGGCTCGCCGCATTGCCGGAGCCGCTGGCGAAAACCAGCGTTTCGCCGCCGCCCTGAACCGCCGCCTGGCCACTGTTGAGATAGACCGAACCGCCGGTGGCATAGACCCAGTCCCAGTTGCCGCCGGTGTTGTAGAGGCTCGCCGCGTCGCTCGCGCCCGAGGCGAAGTCGACCATGTCGCCGCCGCCCTGGATCGCCGCCTGCGCGTTGTTGAGATAGACCGATCCATTGGAGCCATAGACCCAGTCCCAGCTGCCGCCGGTGTTGATGAGGCTGGCCGCATTGCCGGAACCGCTGGCGAAATCCGCCATCTCGCCGCCGCCGGTCAAGGTCGTCTGTGCGCCGTTCAGGTAGACGTCGCCGTTCGAGCCAGTGACCTTGTCCCAGGCGCCGGCCGTGCCGAAGAGGCTGGCCGCATCGCCCGAGCCGGCCGTGAACGCGACCGCATCGCCGCCGCCCGTCACGACGGTCTGCGCCGACGAAAGGTTCACCGTGCCGCCGGAGCCGGCGACATTGTCCCAGACGTTGCTCGTGGCGGAGAGCGTTGCGACATTCCCCGACGCGCCGCCGAAAGCCACGGAGTTGCCGCCGCCGGCCACGCTGGCCTGCGCGTTGGCGCCGAGCGTCACCGTCGCCGCGTTGATCACGCCGCCCTGCCCGTTGAGCGTCTGACCGCTCGCGACAACCAGCTTGCCGCCGGTCACCGTCGCATTATCGAAAGTGATATTGCCGCCGCTCTCCAGCAGTTCGCCGGCGGCGCCTTGATTCAGCGTGACGCCCTGGAGTTCCAGGCCGCCGGCGCCGGTCGCTTCCATGAGTTCGTTGTTGGTGACGTTCACGGCAAAAATCATGGCGTTGGCGCCGTTGGCGTCGATCGTCGCGCCGGCTTCGTTCTTGACGCTCAGTCCGGGCCCGTACCAGATGAATTCGCCCGCGCCGGAAATGCTTGCGGTGTTGTCGAGAACATTGCCGGTCGCCCCGCCCGCGATCTCGTTGTCGCCAGCCGGCTCGTCGCTCATGACTATATTGCCGGGCGTCACGTCGCCGTCGATGTAAAGCGCCGCGCCCTGGATGGCCGATGCATTGAGTTCGATCGTGCCCGTGTTGGCGATGGATCCGGTCAGGGTCAGACTTTCGTTGGCGTCGACCGCGACCTGGCTTCCCGCATCGATCGTCACCTTCGACTTTGTGCCATCCAGAGTGGCTGAGCCGGCGGTGACCGCGATGACGCCGGTCCCCTCCAGCGTCCCGCCGTCGATCGTCACGTTGTAGAGCGAGACGTTGCCGCCGGAAGCCGCCAGCGCGCCGCCGCCGGTCTGGTCCAACGTCACGCCCGCAAGGTCCAGACCGCCGGTCGACGTCGCTTCCAGGGTTCCGTTGTTGGTGGTGTTCACACCATAGAAAGTCATGGCGTTGCCGCCATTGGCGTTGATAATTGCGCTGGATTCGTTGGTCACGCTGAGGCCGGAGCCCAGCCCGCTGAACTCGCCTGCGCCGGAAATCGTCGCCTTGTTGTCGAGCACATTGTTCGAGCCGCCGCCGCTGATTGTGTTATCGGCGCCCGGCTCGTCGGACATGACAATGGCGCCGGGAGTCACCGTTCCCCCGATCTGCAAAGTTGCGGACACAATTGTCGTCGTGGTCGCTGTCTGCGTGACGCTCGCATCGAGATAGATCTCGCCCGCGCTGGAAATGGCTCCCTTCACCAAGAGAACCTGATTATTATTGACTTCGATCTCGGCGCCCTTGTTGATCGTCACCGTCGACGTCGTGCCGTCCAGCGTGGCGCTGCCGCCCGTTTCGAAAATGCCGCCGCCGCTTCCGTTCAGCGCCCCGCCTTCGATTGTCGCCGTACCCAGATAAACATTGGCTCCGTCCGCGTCGATATGGCCCGTGCTCGTCTTTCCCGCGTTGGTCTGGTCGACAGTCGTGCTGTCGAGCGTGAGTTCGCCGCCGCCCGTCGCCGCCAGTGCGCCGTTGTTGACGACCTTCATCGCGTAAAAAGTCATGCCGTCCGCGGCATTGGCGTCGACGGCGCCTTTGGCGTCGTTCTGCAGGATCAATCCGGCGCCGAGGCCGCTGAACCAGGCAGAGCCGGTAAAGGTGTTGTCGACGTTTTCGAGGGTCGGCACGACCGGGTCAGTCGGGAAAGAATACGCTCCGCCCGACCCAACTTCGATCCCGGAATATGATGAGCCAAGGTCGGCGAAGGAAACGGTTCCGCCGCCGCTGAACTGGACCTCGCCCCAGACATCCAGATCCGGCGCCGTCACGCTATAAGCCGTCGCGCTGGTCCAGTCCTGCCCGCCGACAAAATTGATCGCGCCAGCATTGACGAGGTCGTAGATATACGAGCCCGAAGTGAGGGCCGCCGTATTGAAGATCAGGGGTGTGCCGACAACTGTCGCGGGACCGGTGTAAGGATTGGTCGGCCCCGCGATCACCGCGGTCGAGCCGGAAGGCACGGATCCCGTGAAACCGCTCGTCCAGTTCTTCGGGTCGGACCAGTAATTGTCGGTTGCGTTGTTGGCGCCAGTGTAGGTGTAAGCAGCCATCAGCCCCATCCTTGTTGCAGCGCCCGACCTTGGCGAGCCTGCGGAAAGCCGGAATCCGACCGGCGCAAGGGACGAGCGCGCAATCCGAAACACAGACCGGACAGGACAGCGTGTTAACGCTCTTTCGTCCGCGCCGGTCGCGACGGAATGCAGTCTGTCCTGACCTGATGGTTACCTTGGGAGAGGGGCGCGCCGCCATCCGTATCGCTACGCAGATGCGGCAACTACGGACCCGCGCAAACGCATTGTTGCGCCGGGCGTTTCAGCTTTACACGGCTGATCGGTTCAAGGTCGCGGCGACGAGAGCGCCGCGCGGCTGTCGCTCCGAAGCGACGCCGCTGTCCAGAGGGCGGCCGCCGCGTCGATCAGCCCGAACAGAATGAGGATGGGCGGCGTGTAGCCGAGGAGGACGAAGGCGACGAAGAACGCCGGGACGGCCAGTCTTCCATGCACCGTCCACAGCAGCAATTCCGTCATTTCCCATTCCGACGACGCGCAACCAGACCTCTTGCGTCGCCGCTATGCCGAAAATGGACAGGAACGGATTGGGAAACAGCGCCAGGGCAAGTCCCAGGCCCAACAGGTAGATCGAGAAGACCCGGACAGAGAAGGCGGCCTTGCTCATCACACCCCCTCGCCATTCAACAGATCGAAGATGTCATCGTTCTTGTCCGCCCCGGCGACTCGCGGCGCCGGGGCGGGTCAACGCTGCAGGATCAGCCTTTCAGCTTCGCATTGCACTGGCTGTAATAGCCGCCGCCCTTCTCGATCCACTTCAGGCCGCCATTGCCATTGGTCGCCTTGTTGGCGTTGTACTGGTCGACGCAGGTGTGCATGCGCGCCTTGCCGGGCAATTCACTGGCGTGAGCGGGCGAGATCGCCGTCGGGAAAACGGCCGACCCTGCCGCCGCCGGGGCGGCGGGCGCAACCGGCTTCGGAGCGGCGACGCGCGGCGCGGCGGGGGCTGCAGGCGCGGCCGCCGCAGGAGCGGCAGGCGCCGCCGGAGCCGCGGCTGCGGGAGCAGCCGGAGCGGCAGGAGCGGCGGCGGCCGGAGCGGCCTTCAGGTCGGCGCGGCATTTCGAGGAGAACTGAAGATAGCTCAGGCCGCCGGTGGTGTTGGCGGCCTTGGCCGCCTGCCACTTGTCGGCGCATTGCTTCATTGCGCTCTCCTCGGCGCGGGCGGCGGTCCCCAGGCCGATCAGCGCGACGGCGCCGGCGAGCATGAGGGCGGAACGAAAAGACGGACGTGACATGGACGGCTCCCCTGAAACCGGCGCGCCGCAAGGCGCGGCGCCGGCATAGCTTGTACAGCTTCCGAATTTTTTCGCGCCCGTCAATGCGACGACGAACAAAATAGCGTGAAAACCTTTTGGAAGCCGGGCGATTTCTAACGGCGCCAAGCTGAACGGAGGCTGAACGGCGGCCCGACAAAAAAACCGGGGTCAAAACCCCGGCTTTTACAATGCGTTCCGCTCAGGAAATCTTGGCGGAGACGATCTTGTCGGGATCGCGCACGGGTTCGCCGCGCTTGATCTTGTCAACATTTTCCATGCCCGAGATCACCTGGCCCCAGACGGTGTATTGCTTGTCGAGGAAGCCGGCCTTGTCGAAGCAGATGAAAAACTGCGAATTGGCCGAAATCGGGGCTGGCGGCGCGAGCCATCGAGGCGGTGCCGCGCACATGCGGCTCGGCGTTGAATTCCGCCTTGAGGTTCGGATAGCTCGAACCGCCCGTGCCCGTGCCGTGCGGGCAGCCGGTCTGGGCCATGAACCCGTCGATCACGCGATGGAAGACCACGCCGTTGTAAAAGCCTTCGCCGACCAGCTTCTTGATGTGGGCGACATGGTTGGGCGCGAGATCGGGACGCATGCGGATGACCACCTCGCCCTTCGTGGTCTCGAGAGTCAGGAGATTGCCTTCGTCAGACATGATGTTTCCTTTGGTTGTCGTGTCATTGAAATTGAGGCGCCGTGAAATTCGCTCGGGTGAGTCAGATGGCGGCGTTCTTCGAGAACCGTAGCGGAGCGAACTCATGTTCGTGAGCAACGGAAGCGCAGAAGAACCCCGCCAGATGGCCGCCCGAGTAGAATTTCACTCCGCGAGTTTCAGGCTGATGATTTTATCGGGGTTCTCCGGCGGCTCGCCGCGCTTGATCTTGTCGACGAACTCCATGCCGGAAACCACTTCGCCCCAGACCGTATATTGGCCGTTGAGGAAGGGCGCCGGGGCGAAGCAGATGAAAAACTGCGAATTGGCGGAATTGGGCGAAGACGAGCGCGCCATGCCGAGCGTGCCGCGCTGGAACGGCGCCGAGGAGAACTCCGCGGGAATGTTGGGCAGGTCGGAGCCGCCCATGCCCGTGCCCTTGGGATCGCCGGTCTGGGCCATAAAACCCTCGATCACCCGGTGGAAGACGATGCCGTCGTAAAAGCCGCGCTTCACCAGGGTCTTGATCTGCGCGACATGCTTGGGCGCGAGATCGGGCCGCAGGCGGATGACGACGCGGCCGTCCTTGAGCTGGAGATAGAGCAGGTTCGCCTTGTCCTCTTCAGCCGCCGAGGCCTTGCCCGCGAAAAAAGCGCAGGCCGCGCCGAGCGACAGCGTCTTGGCCAATTGGCGGCGGTCCAGCTTCGTTTTCGTTTCGACTTTCATGAAAACTCCCTCAATTCGTGCGGGTTTTGTCGCGCAAGGCCTCGACCACGAGAGGCGGCGCGAAAGCGGAGACGTCGCCGCCCAGCAGGGCGATCTGCCGCACCAAAGTGGCGGTTATATGCCCGACTCCGGGGCTCGCGGGAAGAAAAACCGTCTGGACCTCGGGGGCCATGACGCCGTTCATGCCGGACATGGACATTTCATAATCGAGATCGGACCCGTCGCGCAGGCCGCGCACGATCACATGCGCCCCGGCCTTCCGGGCGGCGTCGATGGCGAGGCCGTCGAATGTGACGACGGAAAATTTGCAGCCCGCCGCCGCGGCGTCGGCGGCGCAGACCGCCGCCAGCAGATCCGCGCGCTCCTGCGCCGAAAACAGCGGCTTCTTGCCCGGATGAACGCCAATGGCCGCGATGAGATGGTCGCACAGGCGCATGGCGCCGCGGATCACATCGACGTGGCCATTGGTGACGGGATCGAAGGATCCCGTGTAGAGCGCGACGCGTTTCATGACGCATTGCTAACCAAACCGCGCACTTTCCGCAACGCCCGCCCGACGCGAATAACCAAAAGTCTCGCGCGACAGGCCAAAAAGCGCGGAAATCCCCGATCTACAGCCTGACAGCCACCCCCCTGACTTCACGACAAAAAATGCGCTAGACTGATTTGCCGTCACAGGCGACGGCTTCAAGTCCGGGAATGAGAGCGACGGAATGCGTCAGGCGCCAACCGAAAACGCTTCGATTGCGCGCGCGGCTGGCCTGGGCTCCGATCCGGCGTGGACGCGCCCCCTGTCGCAAGCCCTCGCGCGCATTACGGCGTGGAGAGCGCAGACCCCCTGGTGGTCGAGCCTTGGCGTGGGCGCCGCGACGGCGGCGCTCGGCGCGCTCGGGCGGCTGGCGCTTCTCGGCGCCGCCTCGCCCAAGGCCACCTATGTGACCTTCTATCCGGCGGTCATCACCGCCGCCTTGATCGGCGGGCTGCCCGGCGGCTTCGTCGCCGTCGTCGCCTGCGCCCTGCTGGCGCATGGCCTCTTCCTGCCCCTGGCCGACGAAGCGGACTGGCTGGCGCTCGGCGTCTTCCTCGTCAGCGGCGGAGCCATCGCCGCCCTGACCGAAATGTTGCTGCGCGCGCAGGCGCGGGCTATCGCCGCCGAGGCCATGCATTCGGCCAGCGCGACCCTGTCGGCCATCGTCACCTCCTCGTCGGACGCCATCCTCAGCAAGACGCTCGACGGCGTCATCACCAGCTGGAATCAGGGGGCGACGCTGCTGTTCGGTTTCAGCGCCCAGGAGATGATCGGACAGTCGATCACACGCATCATTCCGCCCGATCGGATCGACGAAGAGGGGCAAATCCTCTCGCGGTTGCGCAGCGGCGAAAGAATTGAACACTACGAAACCGTCCGGGTCGCCAAGGACGGCCGCCTGATCGACGTTTCCTTGAATATTTCCCCGCTGACCAACGCCGCCGGCGTCGTCATCGGCGCATCGAAGATCATTCGCGACGTCACCGAACGCAAGCTGGCCGAAAAGGCCCTGCGCGCCTCGCTGCAGGAGGTCACCGACCTCAAGGCGGCGCTTGACGAGCACGCCATCGTCGCAATCACCGATCCGCGCGGCGAGATCACCTACGCCAATGACAAGTTCTGCGCCATATCAGGATATTCGCGGGAGGAGCTGCTCGGCCAGACCCATCGCATCATCAATTCCGGCTATCACCCAAAGGAATTTTTCCGGGATCTCTGGCGAAAGATCGCCAGCGGCCAGGTCTGGCGCGGCGAGATCAAGAACCGCGCCAAGGACGGATCGCCTTACTGGGTCGACACGACCATCGTGCCTTTCGTCGACGAACGCGGCCGGCCGCGCCAGTATGTCGCCATTCGCGCCGACATCACCGACCGCAAGAACGCCGAGGACTGGCTGCGCGAGAGCCAGCAGCGCACGCTGCTCGCCACCGAGGCGACCGGCGTCGGCATCTGGGAGTGGAATCTCGCGACCAACCAGATCTGGTGGGACGATCTGATGTTCCGCATCTACGGCATGGAGCCGACGGAAGACGGCCTGACGCCCTATTCCAGCTGGAGCCGTCGGGTCCTGCCGGAAGACCTGCCCGCGCAGGAAGAGGCGATGCGGCAGACCATTCGCCTCGGCGGCCGCGGCGAACGCGAATTCCGCATCCGCCGCAACGACAATGGCGAAATCCGCACCATTCACGCGGTCGAAACGGTGCGCGCCAACGCCGAGGGCAAGATCGAATGGGTGGTGGGCACCAATCTCGACATCACCACGCGCAAGCAGGCGGATGAGCATATCCGGCTGCTGATGGGCGAGGTCAACCACCGCTCCCGCAACCTGCTCGGCGTGGTCCAGTCGATCGCCAAGCTTTCGGCGCGGCACGCCGACCCCGAAATCTACGCTTCCGACCTGTCGCGGCGCATCGCCAGTCTCGCCGCCTGCCAGAACCTGCTCGTCAGCAGCGATTGGAAGGGCGTTCGCGTCGGCGACCTCGTCCGCGCGCAACTCGCCTCCTTCCGCGATCTGTTCGGCGAGCGCATCCTGCTCGACGGCCCCACCGTCCATCTGCGCCCCGCGGCGGCGCAGGGCATCGGCATGGCGCTGCACGAACTCGCCACCAACGCCGCGAAATACGGCGCCCTGTCGAATGCGGAAGGACGGGTGCTGATATCCTGGAGCGTGTCCCCGGGCGAGAACGAGCTCATGTTTCGCATGGGCTGGAAGGAAGAGAGCGGGCCACCCGTCGTTTCGCCGACGCGCTCCGGCTTCGGACAGACGGTGATCTCCTCGATGGCCGAACACGCGATCAAGGGAAAGGTCACGATCTCCATGCCTGAAACCGGCGCCGTATGGGAAATTATTTCGCCGGCCCGCTTCACCACGGAAGAGGAATAAACGTTTGCCGTTGTTCCAGATGTTGCTGAATTTTCTGGACTTGCCAGGCCGAAGGTCACATCGACGCGTGACCAATGGCACAAGCCTCGCGAATGCCCAGGATGGTATACACAAGAACCAATGCGGTTTAAATGATGGAAACGCCATCGAAATCGCGCGGTGGTGGGAACCTTGAGCGACGCCTGGGGTTATAACCGGCCAGCCGCTTTAATCTCGCCGCAATTGGCTGTGGTTCAACCCGCAGCCTGTCGTCAGCCTGAACGCGTCATTGGACGGAGCTTGCCAAATGCTACGCTTGTTGGTGATCGAGGATGAATTCTTCGTTGCGGCGCATATCGAAAATCTCCTGAGCGACGATGGGCACGAAGTGATCGGGCCCGTCGGGACGCTCGACGAGGCGAAGGTTCTGGCGCGCAATGAAACGATCGACGGCGCCCTGCTCGACGTCAATCTCGACGGCGGCCGAGTCGACGATGTCGCGGACATCCTCACCCGGCGCAATGTGCCGTTTTTCTTCGTCACCGCCTATGGCCGCGACAACCTGCCGCCGATCTATCGCGAGGCGACGGTCGTGCACAAGCCCTTCAACGACGCCGACCTGATCCGCGAAGTGCGCCGTTTCAGGGCTGGCGATTAAGCAACGGGACGCGGCGCAAGGCCTTCAACGCGAAGAGCGCATCAGCCGCACGTCGAGATCGCGCACCTTCTTGCGCAAGGTGTTGCGGTTCAGCCCCAGCAGCTCCGCCGCCTTGATCTGATTGCCGCGGGTGGCCGCGAGCGCGATCGAAGATCAGCGGATATTCGATTTCCCGGAGAATGCGATGATAGAGGCCGGGCGGCGGCAAACTGTCGCCGTGCGCCTTGAACAGCTCGGACAGGTGCCGCTCGACCGACATGGAAAGCAACTCGTCGCCGTCGCGCGCCGGCGCCGACACGGCGCTTCCGGAATTGAGGAAGCCGACGCTTTCCCGGGCGCTGTCGAGGCCGAGCTCCGCCGTGACGATCTGCTCGGAAATGACTTCCTGCGGATAGAGCGCGGCGAGACGGCGGACGAGATTTTCCAGCTCGCGGATATTGCCCGGCCACTTGTAGCGCTTCATGCGCTCCAGCGCTCCGGGCTCCAGCGATTTCAGCGGCAGGCCGTCATTGACCGCCTGATTGAAGAAATGCCGGGCGAGGTCGCCGATGTCCTCGGTGCGTTCGCGCAGCGGCGGCAGCCGCAGCGGCACGACATTGAGGCGGAAGAACAGGTCTTCGCGAAACAGGCCCTGCTGGATGAGTATGCGCAGGTCCTTGTTGGTCGCCGCGACGATGCGGACATTGGCCTTGATCGGGGTGCGGCCGCCGACCGTGGTGTATTCGCCCTGCTGCAGCACGCGCAGCAGGCGCGTCTGCGCCTCCATCGGCATGTCGCCGATCTCGTCAAGGAACAGCGTGCCGCCCTCGGCCTGTTCGAAACGGCCGATCGAGCGCTGGTTGGCGCCGGTGAAGGCGCCCTTCTCGTGGCCGAAGAGTTCGGATTCGATCAGATCGCGCGGAATGGCGGCGACGTTGATCGGCACGAAGGGGCCCTTCTTGCGCTTGCCGTAATCGTGCAGCGCGCGGGCGACCAGTTCCTTGCCAGTGCCGGATTCGCCGGTGATCATCACGGTGAGATCGGACTGCATCAACCGCGCCAGCGCGCGGAAAATATCCTGCATGGCGGGCGAACGGCCGACCAGCGGCATGTTGTCCATGTCATCGGGCTCGGGCGCATGCAGCCGGTTCTTCGGCTCGCTCATGGCGCGGCCGACAATGGCCAGCAACTCCTTCAGGTCGAAGGGTTTCGGCAGGTATTCATAGGCGCCGCGCTCGGAGGCCTTGATGGCCGTCATGAACGTGTTCTGCGCGCTCATCACGATGACCGGCAGATCGGGCCGCGCCTTTTTCACGCGAGGCAGAAGCTCGAAGGCGTTTTCATCGGGCATCACCACGTCGGTGATCACCAGATCGCCCTCTCCGGCCTGGATCCAGCGCCACAGCGTGGCGGCCGCCCCCGTCGTGCGAACCTCGTAACCGGCCCTTGTCAGGGCCTGACCGACGACCGTGCGAATGGCCGCGTCATCGTCCGCGACGAGTATGTTGCCGCTGGGCATTCAAAAACCTCCAGACCTTCCAGGTCCGCGCCAGCGCCGAGCGCGGGGCGGCCGCGACGACGGCGCGGAGTCAGGCCACGCCGTCCTTCTGCGTGCAAACCGGCATCAAGATGCGGAACACCGTTTTGCGTGGATGCGATTCGCATTCGATAACGCCGCCATGATCGCCGACAATCTTCGCAACCAATGCAAGACCGAGGCCAGAACCCGACGTTTTTGTGGTGACAAAAGGATCGAAGAGATGCGGCATCAGGTCTTCGGGCACGCCGGGGCCATTGTCGCGCACGCAGAATTCTAGCGGCAGGCTGACCGGCGAGGCCTTGCCGGGCGCGCGAATGCGCACGCCCGGCCTGAAGGCGGTCGTCAGCTCGATCTCGCCCTCGGGAACCGTATCGCTTATCGCCTCGGCGGCGTTCTTGACGAGATTGAGGAACACCTGCACGAGCTGGTCGCGATTGGCGTAAACCAGCGGCAGCGAGGGATCGTAGCTCTCGATGAAACGGATATTGCGGGCGAAGCCGGCCTGCGCGATGCGCCGCACATGATCGAGCACTTCGTGAATATTGAGGCCGCGGCGCTCGACCGGCCTGCCGTCCGAAAAGGCCTCCATCCGGTCGACGAGGCTGACGATCCGGTCGGTCTCGTCGCAAATCAGCCGGCACAGGGCGCGATCCTCGTCGCCGAGCCCGCTTTCCAGCAGTTGCGCGGCCCCGCGAATGCCCGACAGCGGATTCTTGATCTCGTGCGCCAGCATGGCGCCCATGGCCGAGAGCGAGCGCGCCGCGCCGCGATGGGTGAGCTGGCGATCCATCTTGTCGGCGATGGTGCGCTCCTGCAGCATGATCACCACGCCGTCGGCGAGGTCGGGCAAGGGCGCGATGTGGATGTCGACGTAGCGCTCGACGCCGATCCTCGGCGTGCCCAGGTCGACGCGATATTCATTGATGGGCGCCCGCCGCTGCCGCACCTGTTCGATGGAGCCGATCAGAGGCGAGCCGAAGGGCAGCAGCTCCTGGAAACGCACGCGCCGCAAGGCGTTGCGGGACATGGCGAAAAACAGCTCCGCCGCCGGATTGGCGTCGCGGATCATGCCGTCGCCGGCGACCGAGAGCAGGGGATGCGGCAAGGCGTTGAGCAATTGCGTTGTCAGCCCCTCGCCGCCCTGGCCCAGCCCGGAAGCGGAAGCCGGAGGCGGATCGGTCAGCACGACGCCGCCAGCGCCTCTTTTTTGTGCAATATTGCGCCTCATGCCGCCTCCGCTTTAGGCGCCGCATCATAGAGGCGGCCGATCAGACTGAAAACTTCCGAGACGGTTTCGCTGGCGACAAGGCGCCGGCGCGCTTCCGCGTCGAGGCCGACGCCCTGGCGCGCGGCGACGTCAGCATAGGCGGCGAGATGTTTTCGCGCATGGCGCAGCCCCTGCGCCGGGCCCATCAGGTCGAGCAGGGTCTCGTAATGCTCGAGTGCGGCCTCGCGGCGCGCCTCGGCCGAGGGGGCGGAACGCTCTCGCCCTGTTCTGAGGAAATGGCCGATGTCGCCGACGAGCCACGGCTGTCCCAGCGCCGCGCGGCCGATCATCGCCGCCTGCGCCCCGGATCGGGCGAGCATGGTCGCCGCGTCCTGCGGCGTGCGGCAATCGCCATTGGCGACCACGGGAATCGCAACGGCGTCGACGACCGGTCGGATCGCCGCCCAGTCGGCCTCGCCGCGATAGAACTGGCTGCGGGTGCGGCCATGCACGACGATCATCCGCGCGCCCTCGATTTCGGCGCGGCGCGCGAGCTCGGGCGCGTTGAGCGAGTCCTCGTCCCAGCCGAGCCGCATTTTGACGCTCACGGGAACGCTTACAGCTCGCGACGACCGCGCGGATCGAGCGACGCCGCGTGGTCGAGATCGCGCATCAGCGCCGAACCCGCGGCGCCGCCGACCACCCTCTTGGCCGGGCAGCCCATGTTGATGTCGATCAGGTCGGCGCCGGCCGCCTCGACCAGGCGCGCGGCCTCCGCCATGCTGGCGGCCTCGCAGCCGGCAATCTGCACGGCGTGCGGCGTCACGCCGCCGCCCTGCGCGCGCAAGACGCTTTCGCGGCCGCCTTGCGAAAAATCGCCGCTCGCCACCATTTCGGAAAAGGCCAGGGACGCGCCGAATTTCCGGGCGAGCCGACGCATGGCGAGATCGGTGACGCCAGCCATGGGCGCCAGAAAGGCGCGACCGTCAAGCTGCAGGCCGCCGATGACAGGGCCGCCGCTCAATTCACCACTGCCTAACTGTTGCGCAAAACTGCTCATGCTCGCATTTTAGACAGAATTTCCTTTGCCGCAACGCAAAAGAACTGGGGAAATTGACCTTTCGTCCGATTCGGGCGACACCACCGGGCAACAACAGGGCGGCAAGAAACGACAGCGCGGGATGCGGAATGGCCTCGGAAAATCAAAGCGGCGACATTTCTGACGCGATCTTTCTTGTGGTTGCGGCGGGGCGCGGCGAGAGGGCCGGCGCCGGCGGTCCCAAGCAATATCGCCCGCTCGCCGGACGGCAGGTGCTGACCCGCACGCTGGAGGCCCTGCTCGGCGCCGCGCCGCATTCGCGGGCGCTCGTGGCGATCCACCGCGACGACGCCGATCTTTACGAGCAAGCCGTCGCGCCCCTGCCCGACGATCTGCGCCGGCGCGTCGACCCGCCGGTTTTTGGCGGCGCGACCCGGCAGGAAAGCGTCTGCAACGGCCTCGAAGCCCTGGCCGCCGCCGGCGCGCCCGAGGACGCCGCCGTGCTGATCCACGACGCGGCGCGGCCCTTCGTCGACGCCGCCCTGATTTCTCGCGCGCTGGAGGCCGCCCGCAAACTCGGCGCCGCCGTTCCCGGCGTCGCCGTCACCGACACGATCAAGCAGGTCGGCGAGGACGAGCGCATCGTCGCGACGCCGGAGCGCGCCGCCCTGCGCGCCGTGCAGACGCCGCAGGCCTTTCGCCTCGGCCTGATCCTCGCCGCGCATCGCGCCATACGGGAGGATGCAGCCTTGTACCAGGGCATGCGGGAATTGACCGACGACGCCGCCGTCGCCGAATGGGCCGGCCATTGCGTCTTTGTCTTCCCCGGCGACAGCCGCAACACGAAACTCACCACGCAGGAGGATTTTGCGCGCATGGAGGCGAAATTTTTCAATGACTTGCCAGATGTGCGCACGGGACAGGGGTTTGACGTGCACGCCTTCGGCGATGGCGACCATGTCTGGCTCGGCGGCGTGCAAGTGCCGCACGGGCGCGGCCTCGTCGGCCATTCCGACGCCGATGTGCTGCTGCACGCCATCACCGATGCGGTGCTCGGCGCGATCTCCGAGGGCGACATCGGCTCGCATTTTCCGCCCAGCGATCCGCAATGGCGCGGCGCGCCGTCCGACCTTTTCCTGCGCCACGCGATGGGCCTCGTTTCGGCGAAAGGCGGCCGCGTGGCGCATATCGACGCCACCCTGATCTGCGAAAGGCCCAAGGTCGGGCCGCACCGCGACGCGATCCGCGAAAAAATCGCGGAGATCACGCAATTGCCATTGGACCGCGTGGCGGTAAAGGCGACAACATCGGAGCGTCTCGGGTTTACCGGACGCGAAGAGGGCATCGCCGCCCTGGCCATGGCCACCGTGCGGCTGCCATGAAATTTCCATTGCGTTTCAAGCGACGCACTTGATGAGGTAAGACATGCGCGACGAACTCGTCTTGCTGGCGCAGAGGACGCTCGACGCCTGCCTCGCCCGCAAGCTGAAAATCGCGGTCGCGGAATCCTGCACCGGCGGACTGCTCGCCGGCGCCCTGACCGAAAACGCCGGCGCCTCCAATGTCTTTGAACGCGGCTTCGTGACCTATTCCAATGAGGCGAAGCAGGAATTGCTGGGCGTTCCCTCAGACCTTCTGGCGTCTCACGGCGCGGTCTCGGCGGAAGTGGCCGAAGCCATGGCGCTCGGCTCGCTCCAGCGGTCGCGCGCGCATCTGGCGCTCGCCGTCACCGGCATCGCCGGGCCGGACGGCGGGACAGCCGACAAGCCGGTGGGCACGGTGCATTTCGCCCTGGCGCAGGCCGAGCGCCCGACGCTCGTGACCTCAAGGCATTTTCGCTCGTCCGCCGGCAAGGGGCTTTCGCGCGCCGAAATCCGACGGCAGGCGGTTTTGACCGGACTGAACCTGCTGCTCGAAGCCGCCGCCCCGCAATTGCGGGCGTGAGCGAGATGAATGGACCGGAGCCTCGCGTGAACCATCTTTTCGATCTCATCGCGGCGAAAATCGCCGATCCGGAAAAAATCTTCCTCCGGACGCCTGACGGCCTGACCATTCGCTATCGCCAGATGCTTTCGGCCAGCGCGCGTTACGCCCATGCGCTGACGACGCTCGGCGTCGAGCCGGGCGACCGCGTCGCGCTGCAGATGGAGAAGTCTCCGGCCTATCTCTTCATCTATCTCGCCTGCCTGCGCGCCGGCGCCGTCTTCCTGCCGCTCAACACCGCCTATACGCCGCATGAACTGAGTTATTTCCTGTCCGACGCGCGGCCAAAAATCCTGGTCTGCGATCCGGAACGGCGCGAGGCGCTGGCGGAAGCGGCGCAAAAAGCCGACGTGCGCATCGTCACGCACGGACAGGGCCAGGATGGCGACTTGTTCGATCTCGCCTTTCCCTCCCCGCCCGATTTCAGCAACGCCGAACGCGGGCCGGACGATCTCGCCGCCATCCTCTACACATCGGGCACCACCGGCCGCTCCAAGGGCGCCATGCTCAGCCATGACAATCTCTCCGCCAACGCACGGGTGCTCGTCGATTACTGGCGCTTCACCGCCGAGGACGCGCTGATCCACGCCCTGCCCGTCTATCACACGCACGGGCTGTTCGTGGCGACCAATTGCGTGCTGCTCGCGGGCGCCTCGATGGTCTTCCTGCCGAAATTCGACGCGGGCGGGATCATCGACATCATGCGGAACAGGGGCGGCACGGTGCTGATGGGGGTGCCGACCTTCTACACCCGCCTGCTCGACGAGCCCGACCTGACCCGCGAGGCCTGCGCGGGCATGCGGCTCTTCATCTCGGGCTCGGCGCCACTGCTCGCGGAAACCCACAGGGAATGGCGCGAAAGGACCGGTTTCGCCATTCTCGAACGCTATGGCATGACCGAAACCAACATGAACACGTCCAATCCCTATGACGGCGAACGCATCGCCGGCACGGTCGGGAAACCGCTGCCCGGCGTGAGCCTTCGCATCGCCCACCCCGAAAGCGGGGCGGCGATTCCGCAGGGCGACATCGGCATGATCGAGGTCAAGGGTCCGAATGTCTTCAAGGGCTACTGGAAGATGCCAGAGAAAACGCTGAGCGAATTCCGCCCCGACGGCTATTTCATCACCGGCGATCTCGGCAAGATCGACGAAAAGGGCTATGTCCACATCGTCGGGCGCGGCAAGGACCTGATCATCAGCGGCGGCCTCAACATCTACCCAAAAGAGATCGAGGCCGAGCTCGACTCGATCGACGGAATCGTCGAAAGCGCGGTGATCGGCCTGCCGGACGCCGATTTCGGCGAGAGCGTCGCGGCGGTGATCGTCCGTGAAAAAGGCTCAGAAGTCGACGAGGCGCAGATCCGCGCCGCCCTGCAGGACCGGCTGGCGAAGTTCAAATGGCCGAAGAAGATCGTCTTCGTCGACGACCTCCCGCGCAACACGATGGGCAAAGTGCAAAAGACTCTTCTGCGCGCGGAATATGGCAGGTGAAATTTGTGATTTCTGCGGAGATTACGCCGGTCGTTTGAAAACATTTTATGTGGTGCCCGCGAAAAACGAAAACTCAACGTCGTGGCCCAACTCGGTCCTTTCAGTTGCCAATTCCCGAACGGTATGTAAACACTGGAATCATTGTTTCAGTTTTGGGTTTAGGCTGAAGGTCGTTTTATGAACACCGTCTCCCCGCACATCGAGGCTCCCGCAAAAGCCAGTCGCAAGCGTAAAGAAAATTTTTGGGAGCCAATTTATAACCCCCGCGATCATGAAGATTACAAAAAACGCGATTGGACTTTTGACCACGAAAAATCGTTCGAACGCTGCCGGTTCGACACATCTCTTATCACCAACTTGACAATAAGTAAAATAGTATTTTCCAACTGCGACTTTTCTGGCAATGCACCCAAGTACACACACTTTAAAAATTGCACATTTGCACTGTGCGATTTCGGATCATCAGTTTGGCGCCACTCAAAATTTTCTGAATGCACCTTTGACCAAACCTCAATAAGTTCGTCATCATTTATTGACTGCGAGTTCCGTCAATGCAAATGGGGAAAAACGGGATTTTCTGGCAACACGACGGTATTGACAGGTACCGTTATAACCAATCCAAAAGACTTCATTGCATCAGCGGTCACCGGACTAAATCCAAAACCTGGCGATGAGACATCCGATGAAAATCATCAACGATTTAGATTAGAAAAAACAAAAGCCACGGTTGCACGGACACTTCTTAAGACACTAACATTGACTGGGGAAGAACAGACATACTATGAAGCCGCCAAAGTGGCCGACCTTCAATCTCTTAGAGCGCGTCGGGTAGAACGTCAATACAATGCTAGCTATACTATCCGCAAGAGGAGCTTTTATTCGCTATTAAAATACGTTGAATGGCTATATCATTATTCCATTTTTTTCGCATTGCTTATCGAGACGGCCATAATTAATTCATTTGGCTTTATAAATGCATGGGGCGCTAGCATCTTTCGAGTTTTTCTAACTGGTGTTTTTATGTTGATTGGATTTTCTGCTGTTTATTACAACATAGGGTACTGCAAAACATACACAGACTCTTTAATAACTGGATTCGATATAACATTACTAATCGGATACACAAAGCATGAGACTAAGGATTTACCGATACATCAACAGCTCTTATTTGCCTCAAATGGCCTGCTCGGCTTGATTTGGTATGCCATTGTCGTCCCAACAATCGTAAACAAGATTAGCAGGGTGCGTTAATGGCAGCCATCTCTATCGCATTATTCGGCAGCCGGGCTCGAGGCGACTTCGAGCGCGATTCAGATGTCGACATTTTGATAATCAACGATTTGGGCCAAATGCACACCAAGACGCTAAACAAAATAAATATCGTATTTTATCCCTATGAATTCTTATGCTCAAGAGCTGAATCTGGTGATTTATTTGTATTACACCTCAAACAAGAGTCGAAAGTAATATTCGATCCACTATCTGTATTAAGTCGTATTTATAATAAATTCAAATACAAAAATTCATACGATGAGGATATTGCATTTGCATCAGCAATTGGGCAGCTTCTCATCCAACATGCTTTTGAATTTTCGGTCCCTAATCAGTTGAACAAACGCATAGCGTGGTGTACGAGAACTATTCTTATAGCCCGCTCTGCAGAGCTTAGAAAGCCAGTGTTTTCCGCAAAAGGCTTATGTGATTTTTCGGGCACGGACGCTGTCTATGAGCTAATTAGAAATAAAGAAGAAAAAGAGTATAGCCAAAAAAACATGGAATTATTCGAACTTTTCTTGAAATCTTTTGGATCATCGCCATTTGGCAACGCAATTATGACTTTGAATGAATATAAGACGTCATTTATAACAACACGCAATAAAATGGGCTTGAAAGTAATAAGAAATATGAAAATTGAGACATCTGGTTATTGATTTTTTCCTATCGCGAATAGATGCGATCTTAAAACTCTCGCCGCTAATCAGAACTGCGGCTTCCGGTAGCGCGCATAATCGGCGCTGGGCGTCACCGATTCAGGGTCGTAGTCATGCGCCGCGAGTTCGCGGGCGGTGGCGTCGCCGCCTTTCACCGCGCGGTCGACGAAATCCTTGCCGAGCGCCCGGTCCTGAGTGACACCGTGGCCGCGCAGAAGATCGAGGCCATAATTGAACTGCCCGAGCGACGACCCCTTGTCGGCGAGCTTCTTGTCCCATTCGGCGGCGGCGATCGGATTGGACGCCCGGTCGAACCCGTTTTCCTCAGTATAGGACATCCAGGGCATGGCCTGAAGGTTGCCCTCATTGGCGCAACGCTCGAAAATCTTGCGCGCCTCCTCGTGCTGGCCGGTCTTGTCCATGAAAACGCCATAGGCGCAGAGATGCGGGTCGATCTTGGCGTCGCCGGATTTGCCGCGATAGTAATCGACGCCCAGTTCCTGCGGATTGAGTTCGCCGAACTTCTCTTCGGCGCGCGCGGCGCCGGCAGAACCCAGCAGGGCCAGGGCAAGCAAAATCCCAAAACGCATCTTTTGACCTCAGAACTGGGGTTTTCGGTAATGGGCGAGATCGGCTGTGGGCGTCACCGTCTCAGGATCATAGTCATGCGCAGCAAGTTCACGCGCCGTAGTATCGCCGCCTTTCGCCGCCCGGTCGACAAAGTTTTTGCCGAGAGCGCGATCTTGTGAAACGCCATGGCCGCGCAAAAGATCCAGACCGTAGTTGAACTGCCCCAGCGAAGACCCCCTGTCGGCAAGTTTCTTGTCCCATTCGGCGGCGGCGACGGGGTTGGAGGGGCGGTCGTAGCCGTTCTCTTCCTGCCAGGCCGCCCAGGGCATGGAGCCTTCGATCCCGTGCTCCGAGCAGCGCTGGAAGATGCGCCGCGCTTCCTCGTGCCAGCCCATCTTGGCGATGGGATAGCCGTACATGCACATGCCCGGATCGAACCGCGCCTCTTTCGACCGCGCGATCCAGTAGTCTATGCCGAGCTCCTGCGGGTTGAGCCGGCCGACCTCGTCGTCCACATCCGAACCGGCCGCGGGCGCCGCGTGAGCATAGGCCGGGTCGGGAGCCTCTTCCGCGCGCGGCGCGACGGGCCCGGCGAGCAAACTCGCCGCAGCGAAGGAAAGAATGAATAAACCGCTTTTCGCCATCGTTCCCTCCAAAACCCGTCAAGAAACGGGATAAAAAACCACACAGGCCAAGGCGGAGGCGCCCCAGAAGGCGATTTCCGCCGTCTCCGTCCAGGGCTGGATCTTGCGGATCGCGCCGTCGATATGCACGACGACCATGATCGCGCAGAAAATGCCCATTCCGGCGATCGCCACAGGCGCAATCGCCGCATTGCGGCTGGCCTGCCAGTTGAAATAATCCGCCGTGACGGCCAGCGCGCCAAGACAGCGACCGAAATAATAGGCGAGGTCCGGATCATCAGGCAGCCGCCATTGAAAAATCTTCGCCCAGGTCATCGGCGCCAGGGTGAGTGGAACGACAAAGACCGGCAAGGTCACGACCACAAACCAGAACAGAAAATTTTGCGCCTGTGCGCCATAAAGTCCAAGCATTGCATCCCCCAGATTGCGTCAAGCCAAGTTTTTAGCGTGACATGCGCGGTGGGGAGTCAGATGGACGAAAGAAGTTTGTCACTTTCTCCGGTCACCCGGCGTGCGGCGACAAAGCAACGGGACGACAAAGCAACGGCCCGGATCGCTCTCGTGAAAGAAGCGACCCAGGCCGAGGTCTTGGGGCGGAGGAGTCGTTCGGCGCCGCGCCGCCGTTCACAGCGCGCGATGCCTGGAATTCGTATCGGGCCGCCCTGTCACACGACTGACGGCGCAAACCCGCTCAGATTTCGGCGGACATATAGCTGGTGACTTCCATGCCGACGCAAACTTCGCAGGCTTCGGGGGCGGTCCAAGACATGATCATCTCCCTGATCGGTTTCGTTATACGCTGACGAAGCAGGCGCCCCGTCTTCAGCGTTCATCGTTTGTAACCCGCCGCGCTCTGGCAGTGGTCAGGACCCCGCGAGAAAATTGTAAGATTTTTGTCAGACGCCGAGATCTTCATCGTAGCGGTAGCCGACGCCATGCACGGTCGAGATGATTTGCGGTCGCGCCGGATCGATTTCGATCTTGCGCCGGAGCCCGGAGACATATTGGTCGAGCGCGCGGCTGTTCGGCATGTAGTCGCGCCCCCAGGCGAGATCGAACAATTCGTCGCGCGACACCGCCTTGCCCTTGCGCGCCAGCAGCGCCTGCAGGATCGCCAGTTCGCGCGGCGCGAGATCGATCGACTGGGCCCCGCGAAAAGCCCGCAGCGCCGCGGGGTCGACCTCGAGGTCGCCCATGCGGAAGCGCGATGGCGCCAGGGGCGCGGGCGCGCTTTCGCCGCCCTGCCCCGCCTTCGCCCGCCGCAGCCCGGCCTTTATGCGCGCCACCAGCTCCCTCGCGGCGAAGGGCTTGGCGATGTAATCGTCAGCGCCGATCTCCAGGCCGATGACGCGGTCGATTTCGGCGCCCCGCGCGGAAAGCAGGAGGATCGGCGTATGCGGGTCGCGCGCGCGGATGCGGCGGCACAGGTCGAGCCCGTCGAGACGCGGCATCATCACGTCGAACAGGCAGAGCGCCGGCGCCTCCTCGACAAAGGCCTTCCAGGCGGCTTCGCCGTCTTCGGCGACGATGCAGGTCAGGCCCTCCAGCGCCAGCAGATCGACCAGTCCGGCGCGCAGATTGGAATCATCCTCGGCGATCAGAATTTTCAAGTCTTGTCTCCAATCGACCCGTTGTTGTCCGTCGAAACCGCTTCCGCCTTGATCGTCGCCGTCGCGCGAAGTCCGGGATCGGCGCCGCTCAGCGAAAAGCCGCCGCCGTTCGCCCGCGTCAATTCCTTGACGATCGCCAGCCCCATGCCATGCGAGACCGGCGCGACGGCGCCTTCCGCGCCCGACTGCGCGGCGCCGAAATCGCGCACGGCGAGCGAAAGCAGTCCGTCGCCCCATTCGATCGCCACGAGGATGCGGCCCGGCGCATATTTGCGCGCATTGTCGATCAGATTGATCAATATGCGCTCGAAAGCCGTGACATTGAAGCGCAGAACCTTGTCCACGCCGCAAGTCAGCTCGCAGCTCGACTTCGACGTCGTCAGCAATTTTTCGTAGCGCGCGAGGATGCGGCGGGCGAGCGCGCAGGCGTCGACGGAGCCTTCGCCGGCGTCGTCGCGCTTGAGCGCGTCGCCGCGAAATATGGTCTCGCCGGCGAGCAGGTCGAGACGATCGATTTCCTCGGTCAACACCGCGCAATAGCGGCTGATTTCGGGAACGTCCGCGGACTTGCGCGAGATCAGTTCGGCATAAAGCTTGAGATTTGCGAGCGGCGTGCGCAGATCGTGCGACAGCCGGGTGGCCAGCGCCGCCCGCGCGGAACTTTCCGCCAGCAGGGCGTTCTGGGCGCGGCGCGACTGGAAGACCAGCAGCAGCCAGACCAAACCGAGCGGCGCGGCAAGCGCCAGACGTCCGAGCAGGCTGCGGTGGGGCGCCGGCGCGCCGGACAATTCCAGCGTCCAGTTATGCATCGCGCCGCTGAGCACGAAGGATTGATAGCTCTCCGAGGAATCGCCGCGTCGCCAGACGATGCGATCGAAGGGGTCGCGCAGGCGGAAGGACCATTCCGGCAGGTGATTGGCGCGCCCGTCCAGAGCCGCGAACATCAGCGGAAAGATCTGCCGGCTGCTGACCGCGATGCAGTTTTCCTCGCGCTCGGCGCCCGCGCCGCTGCGATGGCATTCGAAATAGAATTCGCCGGAGACATTCGGGAACCAGCCGTTGAGCGTGTCGCCGTCGCGCAGGAGATCGGCGACGTCCGACAGCGCATGCAGCTTGTCCTCCCACATTTTCGGCATGGCGAGCGGGTCTTCGGGCGGGAACAGGGTCCGCTCGCCCTTGCGCTGCAAGACCAGCAGGTTGAGATTGTAGCCGTAGATGACCTGCCAGAGAGCCGACGAGGGGCCTTTCTCGTCGGATTCCGCCTGCTGGACCTCGCTCCAGGCCTGCGTCGAAAAGGCTGTCACCGACTGCGCCAGCACGCCGCCGAGGTCGTCGGCGATTTCACTGGAATGTTTCTGGGCGCTCTCGCGCATCATGATGAAATCGGCGTCGAGCCATTGCACGCCGAGCAGGGCCGCAAAGGCAAGCGGCAGCGCGAACAGGAGCGCCTGCCGCGCCGTCGCCGCCCAATTTTCACGCGAATGCGCTGGTTTTGGAAATTCCGAAGGCTTCAATTCGCCGCAAGCGCCTTGGCTATGTTGTCGAGACCGCCGCGATAGATGCCCGCTATCGCCTTTTTGGCGTCTTCGGGCGTGGTTCCGGCAGCCGGTTCGAATTCGGAAAACCAGAGCACTTCGCTGCCCTGCCCGTCCGGCTTGACCTGAATGGTCGCAACATAATGCGTGACCGGCACGACCTTCTGGTTTTCGCCATTGTCAAGGATGCGATATTGATAGCGCATCGCCGCATTGTCATGGCTGATCAAGGCTTCCCACAGGACGGGACCGCCCAGGTCCAGGCGCCGCTCCGATCCGGGCTTGTCGCCTTCGGAGGATACGGTCGCCTTGATCGCCGGATGCCAGGAAACGTCATAGAATTGGCCGATGCGCGCCCAGACCTTGGCGGGAGGCGCGTCGAGCTTGACCGTTTCCGACACTTTCAGCTTTTCCGCAGCCGAGGCGCCAAGAACCGAAGCGCCAAAAACCGAGGCGCCAAAAACCGAAGCGGCCAGGAACGCCGCGGCCATGAGCATATTTTTCATGCGTCTCTCCCTGTTGCGAGCGCGTTTCGTTCAAGCTCCTTCCGCCCTCCAGGGACGGGAACGCGCTTCAGCCTGACAATGCGCCATATTTTGAGAAAAAACAGAAGAAAAATCATGTAAGATGTTTGTGAGCCTGGAGCGCCGCTTGCCAGAAAACCCGCTAGAAACCGCGCCTCCGCCGGCAGCGGCGCCCCGCATTTCGCCGCTCGGCGACACCGCCATGACCATCGTGTTCGGCGAGACGATCGACGCGGACGTTTCCGCCGGGGTTCGCGGCTTTTGCGCCGCGCTTGCGGCCGCCGAACGCCCAGATGGCGTCGAGGAATGGGCGCCCGCCTTCGCTTCCGCGACCGTCTGGTACGATCCGGAGCTAACCTCCTTTGCCATCCTCGCCGCGTTTTTCACGCGCCTCGCGCAGGAGGCGAGACCCCTGCGGAAAACCGGCGCGCTGTTTGAAATTCCCTTCTGCCGCGATGCCGATCTCGCTCCCGATCTCGACGATGTCGCGCACGAAAAAGGCCTGACGACGGAAGCCTATGTCGAGGCTTTTTCCGCGCTGACCCTGGAGGTCGTCATGCTCGGCTTCCTGCCGGGTTTCGCCTATCTCGGCGGCCTGCCCGAAACGCTCTCGGCGCCGCGCCTGAACACGCCGAGAAAGGTCGTGCCGGCGCGCTCGGTCGCCATAGCCGACGGCATGTGCGCCGCCTATCCCTTCGCCAGCCCCGGCGGCTGGCGGCTGATCGGCCGGACGCCGGCGCCGCTGTTCGACGCCCGCGATCTCTCGCGCCCAGCCCTGCTCGCGCCGGGTGACCGCGTGATCTGGCGGGAAATCGGCCGCGCCGAATTCGACCGGCTCGAACGGCAATGGCTTCAAGGCGATTTCAGCGCGAAATCGCTGGAAATAGCCTCATGACGCCGCGATTGATCGTTGAGAACGCCGGCTCCGGCGTCGCCGTACAGGATTTCGGACGCAGGGGATTTCGCCAGTTCGGCGTCCCCGTCGCCGGCGCCCTGGACGCCCGACTGCTCGCTGCGGCGAATTGCCTCGCCGGCGCGCCGGAAGACGCCGCAGGCCTCGAGATCCTGCTCGCCGCCCCCGCCTTTCGCGTGGAGGGGGGCCCGGTGCGGATCGGCCTCGCGGGACAGGTCGAAGGCGTCGTGACGCGGGCCGACGGGGCGCAAAGGCGCGTCGCAAGCTGGCGGGGACTTGTCTTGCGCGACGGCGACCGTCTTGCATTGCGCCTGACGCGCGGCCCCGCCTGTCTCGGCTTTTCCGGCGGCCTCGAACTGGCGCCGGTCCTCGGCAGCCGCTCGACGTTTTCGCGCGGCAATTTCGGCGGGTTTTTCGGCCGCGCGCTGCAAAAGGGCGACGCGCTCGCCTGCGCCCCCGCGGAAGGCGGCGCGCTCTTCTCGTCGCCGCTAACTGAAATATCCGGGCCGATCCGCTTTATCGTCGGCCCGCAGGCCGAAAACTTTGCGCCCGATGCGCTCGCGGCCTTCACGACGAGCGGCTGGCGCGTCGGCGCCGACAGCGACCGGATGGGAATGCGTCTCGCCGGGCCGCCGCTCCGCCATTTGCCCGGCGGCGCCAATATCGTCACCGACGGCGCGACGCCAGGCGCGATCCAGGTTCCCGGCGACGGCCAGCCGATCGTGCTGCGCGCCGATTGCCAGACTTCCGGCGGCTATGCCAAGATCGGCTGCGTCATCTCCGCAGACATCTGCCGGCTCGCGCATTTTTTGCCCGGCGACGAGATGAAATTCGCCGCCGTCGATCTTGCGCAAGCGGCCCAGGCGCGAAACGAGGCGCGCGAAGAATTCGCGCTCTGGCGCGCGGGCGTGACGCCGGCCGCAAGGGAATCGGAAGCGGAATGGGACAGCGCGAGACTATGGAGCGAGAACCTCATCAGCGGCGCGACTTTCGGGGACTGACGCCATGAGCGCGGGTCGAAAACTCAATCTCAATGCGGACCTCGGCGAGAGCTATGGCGCCTGGTCGATGGGCGACGACGCGGCCATGCTGCGCCTCGTCCAGTCCGCCAGCCTTGCCTGCGGATTCCATGCCGGCGATCCCCCGGCGATGCGGAAAACCGTCGCGGCGGCGCTTGCCGCGGGCGTCAGCATTGGCGCGCACCCCGGCTATCCCGACCTACAGGGCTTTGGCCGCCGCTCCATGCGCTGCGCGCCCGAGGAGATCGAGGCCTTCGTCCTTTACCAGATCGGCGCGCTCGACGCTTTTGCGCGCGAAAAGGGCGCCCGCGTCTCGCATGTGAAACCGCATGGCGCGCTCAGCAACGATTCCTGCCGCGACGGCAAGATCGCCGAGGCGATCGTCCGCGCGACAAAAAGCTTCGACCGGGACCTGATCCTGCTCGCCCCCGCGCTCTCCCTGCTTGCCGAGGCGGGCGCGGCGGCGGGCTTGCGCGTCGCCCTCGAGATTTTCGCCGACCGGACCTACGAGGACGACGCAACTCTCGCATCGCGCGAAAAACCCGGCGCCGTGCTGCACGAGGCGAAAGATTGCCTCGGCCATGTCAACGCCATGCTGTCGGCCGGCGGCATTTTTTCACGCAACGGCAAATTGCTTTCGTCGCCGATCCACAGCGTCTGCGTGCATGGCGACAGTCCCGGCGCCGTGGCGATTGCAAAAACCCTGGCGGAAGCGCTGGCCGGCGCATTCACCTTGAATGCAATTCCGGCGCTCTTTGCGTAAGCGAAACCTTGCAAAGGCGACGTCGAGGTCTATCCTCGCCTTTTTTCAGGTTGGTATCCTAGAGGGGGCTTTCCATGACCATTTCCCTGGCGACGCGCGCCGACCGGGTGCAACAGGGCAAGACCCTGCGAAAGCTCGCGCCCCGCGCCGCTCACGCGAAATTGAACGGTCCGATGGACCGCGACGCCAACGCCATTCTCGAAGCGCAGAACGCCCGCCGCTTGCCGGCCCTGCGTGAATTGCGCGGACAATTGATGGCGACGGACGCCTTCGGTTATTTGCGCGGCGCCGCGGCCGTCATGGCGCACGACCTGCAATGGCAGCCCATGTCGGGCGCGAAAGTGCAAGCCTGCGGCGATTGCCACCTGATGAACTTCGGCGCCTTTGTCACGCCGGAAGACAACATTCTCTTCGACATCAATGATTTCGACGAGACGCTGCCGGGCGTCGACTTCACCGTCGATCTGAAGCGCCTCGCCGCCAGCCTCGCGGTCGCCTCGGCCGCCGGCGGACTCAGCAAGTCGCAGCGCCAGGAACTCGTGGCTTCCGCTGTCCGCGCCTATCGCAAACGCATGGAGGGACTCTCCTATCTTTCGCCGCTCGAAATCTGGCACAGCCGCGTCGACCTGGAGCAGGAGGCGAAGAAATTCCGCAATGCGGCGATGCGCAAGAAGATGTTGTCCATCATGGCCCGGGCGCGCGGCCAGGGGCTCGACCGCGACGACAATTTCCCCAATCTCGCCGCATCGGGCGCGCCGCTGATCCAGGACAAGGCGCCGCGGATCTTCCATTTCGCCCCGGGTTCGGAAGCCGCCGACGGCTTCGACGCGACGCTCGATTTCGCCAAATACCGATCCTCCCTCTCGCCGGAAGTCGGCCTGCTCTACGATCGCTTCGCGCTCAAGGATTTCGTGTTCAAGGCGGTGGGCGTCGGCTCGATCGGCACGTTCTGCTATGTCGGCCTGTTCATGAGCGGCGACGACGAACCGCTGTTCCTGCAGGTGAAGGAGGCGACCAATTCGGTGCTGGAGGCGCTCGACCACAGGCTCGCCTTCGAGGGCAACCAGGGCCGCCGCGTCGTCGAGGGACAGCGCATGATGCAGGCGGCGAGCGACATTTTCCTCGGCGTGACCGAGAACGAGGCCTCAGGCCGCCAATATTACGTCCGCATCCTGAAAAACCGCCGTCTTGGCGCGATCAGCGATATCGGCGAGGCCGAAGGGCTTGCGGATTATGCGCGGCTCTGCGGCCGGACGCTGGCGCGCGCCCATGCGCGTTCGGGCGACGCGGCCGTGATGACCGGCTACATGGGCGGCGGCGAAGCCTTCGACGAGGCGATCGCCGAATTTGCGCTGGCCTATGCGAAGCAGAACGAGGCCGACCACGAAGCCTGGGCCAAGGCCCATCCGCCGGCGCCGCCCGCCTGCAAGGAAGCGGCCAAGGGCCAGGTCAAGGGCCAGGCCAAGGGCCAGAAGAATTCAGACCCAGCCGGTCAAATAATAACGGCGCCGATGGCGGCGACCGGCGCGACCGGCATGACCGAAAAGCCGCGTTTGCCCGCGGAAAAGCGCCTTCGATCCGCGTCGAAGTTGATCAAGTGTGAACCCGTTTTTGCAAAATGGCGCCGCCGGCAAATCTGGCGCAGCATTATTTTTAAAGGCAAAACCTGCGAAAATCGGCCTGCAGCGCAGCCGGGGCGATGCGTCGCGCAATAAATCGTGACGGCGAGGCCTGAGCTTTGCCCACAAATTTCGTTGACAAGCGAAGGCCATGGAGCAAGGCTGCGCCCGTCAGCCTCACGGCGCGCCCGCGCCCGGGGCGTGGCGACGAACTTGGACACTCACGCACCCGAAATCCTTTGAAATCATTACAGGTTTTCCAAGCGCATGACGAAAGACCAATTGAGGTCTCCGACTTCCGATTACGAACTACATCGAGTGAGCCGGACCGAAGAAATGGCCATGCCAAGGACCGTCCACATCATCGACGACGATCCGATCATCCGCGATTCGATCCGGCTGTTGCTTTGCGCCGAAGGGTTTGACGCGCGGACCTATAGCTCGGCCATTGATTTCCTGGGCGCGCTGGAGCCCGACGAGACCGGCTGCGTCGTCACCGACGTGAGCCTGCCGGGCATGAGCGGCGTCGAACTGCTGACCCATATCACGGAGCGCGGACTGTCGCTTCCGGTCATCGTCATGACCGGCCAGGCCAATGTGCCCATGGCCGTCGGCGCCATGAAACAGGGCGCCGTGGATTTCATGGAAAAGCCGTTCAATTCGGATGCGCTGCTCGCCGCGGTGCGAAAGGCGCTCTCCGGCGCCTTCCACCGTCGCGACAATGACGTCAACGTTCAGGACATCCAGACGAAATTTGCATCCCTCAGCACGCGGGAGCAGGAGGTCCTCGAAGGCCTGATCAAGGGCAAGCCCAACAAGATCATCGCCCACGAGCTGGGCATCAGCCATCGCACCGTCGAAATCCACCGCTCCAATCTCATGAAGAAAACCCAGGCGGGCAGCCTGTCTGAACTGGTGAGAATGTCGATGGTGGCCGCGAACCGCCAACCCTGAGCGCGACGGGGCCTAAAGAAAACAAGAAACGAGAGCCTGTGAGTTCACCAAACAGGCGCTAGCCGCAGATCAGGGTGGTCGCCAGCGCCAGCAGGACGGGAATTGCCGGCGCCGCCAGCAGAAGGAAGATGGCCAGTCTTGAATCCTCGGGGTCGCGCCTGGCCTCGTGGACTTTTCGGTTCACTGCGACAAACGCCACGGCCCCCTCCCACGCTTCAAGCAAAACGACGCGATCTATGCCGCTTCCCGGGCCGCCCGGGCGACGCCGATTTCCTCGACCCCGACGGGATATGACCTTGCCGTGGCCACCCCGACCAGGATCACCACTTCGCCCGCCTGGTTGGTGACGACGATGCGGCCGCCGAGATCGCCGACATCCCGCGACAGAGAGGCCACCATCGCCCAGACCGCGCGCATGTTCTCCAGTGCGATCGACCGGAAAACGCAAACCGTATCTTCGTCGCGGCGCAATTTGAAATCGTATTGTTCCATTGAAAAGGTCCCTGGCTCTCTAAAGGCTGGGATTTCCTGGCCGCCGGACTTGAACGAGTCCGGCGCCCATGGTCGCGTAATGTCGCGACGCTATTCCGCGGCTTGCATCCTGCTGGACACCGGCGGCGCCTTGACCGGCGTGCCGGCCTGTTCCGGACCAACGGCGACCGTCTTCATCGTGTCCCTGGAAAGCTCGGTGAGCAGTTCGCCGATTTTCTTCGACTTCTCGACCGTCGCTTCGTAGGAGGCGCGCGCATGGTCGCTATGGAGCTGGATCATTTCGCTGACGCTCTTGACGCCGACGAGCTTGCGCGCGAGCTCGGCATTCTGCTGGAGCGAGGTCACTGAATAATCCTGCGCTTCAACGACGATCCTGCCGACGTCTTTCGCCACGACGTCGGTCAAGGCTTTGACCGCATCGATCTGGTTCTTGATCAGCGTAGGCAAGTCAACGTTCTGCGACATATTTCTTCCTCCCGAGGTTTTTTTGCTGGCCGGTCGATCGTTTGCGTTAAATCCTGTCCGGGCCGCCGCCGGTAAATAACAGCCGCAATGCGCCGAAAGTAAGCTCGCAATTGCCCTTAAGGGCTATCCCTTAGCGCCCGGAACGAAACGCGCCGGGCGATGGCCGCAAGCGGTTCGACCTGCCCCGAAAAACCGGCGGTTCACTTAGGGCGTCAACGCCGGCTGAGCAGGTCGCCCGACCAGGACACCAGTTCGCCGGCGGCTTTGCCAAAGGCCGCATTGATTCCGGAAATCGCAAGCTTGACGTCGCTCGCCGAGGCCGGCGCCGTCGCATGGAAAAGCCGCGCCTCGACGAGGCGGCCATGGCTCGAAAGGACACGGGCGCTGAAGACCACGTCGGCCATGGCGGGATCGGAGCTGACGACCTCGAAGCTGCGCAGGTCGATCGCCAGCTGGCGGCCGGCGGGCCCCCCTTCGACCGGCTTGGAGGCAAGGCCGATATAGCCGGCGTTCTCGAAGCTCTGGATGATTTTTTCCTGCACGAGCTTTGGAATATTGTCGCGCCATTGCGCCTTGCCGAAGCCGGGGCTCGTGTGGTCGTCGACGCGCACAAGGATTTTCTGCGTGTCCATGGCGATCAGGACCGTCGGCTCGGCGACGAAAAACTGGCTGCGCTGCGTTTTTCCCGGTTTCGCCTCCCCCTGGGGCGCCAAGAGGTCATAGGAGTCCGGCGGCGCCTGCTCGCCGCCGCCGCCGGTCATCTTTTCGAGACCGGCGATGATGGGATCGAGGCGGTTGGAATTTCGGGCCAGGGCGGCGGAAAAAGTCTTGATGTTGGCGATCGCCGTTTTCAGCGACTCCGCATTGTCGGAAAGGATCGTGTCCAGCCGCAGCAGCGCGTCGCGCGCGGCCTGGCCCATGCTGATCCCGACCGAGGGATCGGCGACGAGCAGCGGCGCCTGCGTTCCCGGGGGCCATGCCGGCGCATCGGCTGCGCCCCCCTGCAGGGCGATGACGGGAACGCCGGTCAGGCCCTGGAAATCCAGTCCCACTTTCGTATCCGGGCGAAGGGGAGCGCTGGCTGCGACCGCGATTGTCGCGATGACCTGCTGCGGGTTTTCGGGCACAAGCCGCAAGCCCGTGACTTCGCCGACACGGATGCCGTTGAACAGCACGGGCGCCCCGTCCACGAGCCCGGCCACCGTGTTCTCGAACTGGATCCTGTAGGTCGAGCGAACCTGCAGCCCGGCCGAATTATGCAGCCAGAACACGAAGGCGAAGACCGCGCCGATGGCGGCCGCCATGAAAAGTCCGATCAACGCATAGGGCGCCCGCGATTCCATTGAATGACCCTTTTCAAGATTGCCCCTTCGCCCCGAGCGCCGGCGCGCGCGCGCGGCTGCCGCCGAAATAGGATCGCACCCACGGATGCGACGAGGCGAGCATGGCCGCCATCGGCCCCAGCGCGACGATCCGGCCGTCCGCCAGCGCCGCGATCCGGTCGCAGACGGCGTTCAGGCTGTCGAGATCGTGGGTCACCATGAACACCGTCAATCCCAGCGTCTCCTGCAGCGCCTTGATCAGGGCGTCGAATCCCGACGCGCTGATCGGGTCGAGCCCCGAGGTCGGCTCGTCGAGGAAGAGAATTTCGGGGTCGAGGGCCAGCGCCCGCGCCAGCGCGGCGCGCTTGACCATGCCTCCGGACAGTTCCGCCGGAAACTTGTCGCCGTCCTCGACGTCCAGGCCGACGATCTCCAGTTTCGCATTGGCGATTTCCTCGATCAATGCGCCGGAAATATGCAGGTTTTCGCGCAGGGGAAACTGGATGTTCTCCCTCAGGGTGAGGGATGAAAACAGCGCGCCCGACTGGAACAGCACGCCGCATCGGCGCTCGATGGCGCGCGCCGCGTCCTCGCCCGCATGGTCGAGGTCGACGCCCAATATTTCGACATGCCCCGCGCGCTTCGGGATCAATCCGATCATCGAGCGCAGCAGCACCGACTTGCCGCCGCCCGACGCGCCGACCAGCCCGAGAATTTCGCCGCGCGTCACGTCGAGCGAGAGATGGTCGATCACATTCCGCTCGCCGAAACCGACGACAAGATCGCGGACTTCGATGGCGTGCGCCGCGCCTTGCGTCTCCATCTCACATTCCGATCGAGGCGAAGAAGATCGCGAACACGCCGTCGAGCACGATCACCAGAAAAATGGCTTTGACCACGGACATGGTCGTGTGGACGCCGAGCAATTCCGCGCTGCCCTTGACATCCAGGCCTTCGCTGCAGGCGACAAGGCCGATCGCCAGCGCCATGAAAGGCGCCTTGATCATGCCGACTTCGAGATGCGTGACGGAAATCGCCTCCCGCAGGCGCGCGAGAAAGGTTTCGGGGCTCATGCCGCCATAGAGCCAGGCGACGAGGCCGCCGCCATAGAGCGCCGCCATCGACCCGAAAAACACCAGGGCGGGGACCGCCAGGACGAGCGCGATCACGCGAGGCAGGATCAGCACGTCGATCGGGTCGAAGCCCATGGTCCGCAGGGCGTCGATTTCCTCGCGCATCTTCATCGAGCCGAGTTCGGCGGTATAGGCGCTGCCGGAGCGCCCGGCCACCATGATCGAGACGATCAGCACGCCGATTTCGCGCATGACGAGGATGCCGACCATGTCGACGACATAGGAATCCGCGCCGAACCTGCGGAAGTGAAAGAAGCCCTGCTGCGCGATGATGCCGCCGATCAAAAAGGTGATCAGCAGGATGATCGGAATGGCCTGCCAGCCGACGCGATGCAGATGATGGACGCAGGACGTCAGGCGAAAGCCGGAGGGGCGGGCCAGCGCCCTTCCCAGCGAGGCGGCGACGCTGCCGAAAATGTCGAGCAGTCCGACAGTCGAGTCCCAGAACGCCACGGTCGATCGCCCGAGATGTTCGAATTGCGGCGTCAGCGGAAGTTGTCGCAAAGGCGCCGGCTTTGGCTTGCGATTGACGCCGCGCACTTCGTCGAACAGTTTCCGGTAGTGCTGGGGCAGTCCGATGAATTGGGCCTCGCGGCCATCCTGCGCGAAGCGGCGGCACATGCGTTCGAGCAGCCAGGCTCCGAGCATGTCAAGCCGCTCCAGGCCGCGCAGATCGATATCGACCTGCGTGATCCCGGGGCCGGCGGGCATGGGTCGGGCGCTGAGTTCGTCCAGTTCGTTCGCCCGCTCGCCCGTCCAGGCTCCATTGACCGTGATCGTCATCTGTCCGCCCTGGACGGACAATTCCAGCAACAGGGGATTTGACACCGATCCCTCCTATCGTCGGTGAAGCAAACTGGAGCGGAGCCGCATCAGCAATAGTGATAACCTTTGTCGGACGACGACGGCAGCGCGTGAAAATACGGGGTTCGGCGGCGCCGGGCAATTCCAGGCAAGGAAGCCTGCGAGACTTGGCGGTCACATTGAAGTGATGCACGCGTCAGAGCAGCGAAAAGACGCGAGCCGGAAGATCCGGCGTCTCTACGACTTAAGCCTTGGTGGCCGCGGCGGACGCGAGCAGCGCCATGCGGACCAGCTGAGACAGGCTGTCGGCCTTCATTTTCGTCATGAGATTGGCCCGGTGACTTTCGACCGTCCTCACGCTTATGCCGAGTTCGAACGCGATGACCTTGTTCTGCAGGCCTTTGACCAGGGCCGTCAGCACGTCCTTTTCCCGAGAACTCAGCGTGGCGAGACGTTCGGAAATCTCCAGCACGTTGGCGTCATGGGCCATCCCCTCGCCGGTCAGCGCAAGCGCCGCGCGCACCGCCTCGAACAGCGGCCGGTCGGTAAAGGGCTTCTCGATGAAATCGACGGCGCCCAGCTTCATCGCCTCGACGGCGAGCGGAACGTCGGCGAAGGCGGTGATCACAATCACGGGCATCAGGCGATTGAGCTTGTTCAGCCTGTCCAGCAATTGGATGCCGGTCATGTCGGGCATGCGGACATCCGTGATCACGCAGCCTTTTTCTGCGGTTGCGACGCCATCGAGAAAGTCCCGCGCCAGGGGATAGGTCCGGACAGAGTAGCCTTCCGTCTGCAACAGCATTTGCAGCGATCGGCGCATGGCCGCTTCATCGTCGATGACATGGATCGTCGGCTCGTAGTTCATTCCGCCCCCTCCCCGCTGGCCAAAGGCAAGGTGAAACCGACGATCGTCCCGCCGTCCGGATTTTTCTCGGCCCAGATCATGCCGTAGTGGCTGTCGATGATGGTCCGGGACAACGTGAGCCCGACGCCCATGCCGGTCGCCTTCGTCGTCACGAAGGGCTCGAACAATCTTTTCATCGTCTCGTCCGACATGCCCTGGCCGCTGTCGATCACATCGACGCGGACCATGTCATTGGCCGCGGCCGCCGTCGCGACCGTCAATTCGCGCCTCACGGCGCCGGCCATAGCTTCCTCCGCGTTGCGGATCAGATTGACGAGCACCTGGGCGATCTGCACCTTGTCGACGAGGACCCGGTCCCTCGGCGCGTCCAGCTTCAGCGTCATCCTTATGCCCGCCTGTTCCGCTTCCGGCTTATTCTCGTCAAAGACATTTTGGATGATTTCATGCAGGCTGCGGAAGGTCTTGTCGGGTTCGCCGCCGGCGACGAATTCCCGCAGGCGGCTCATGATCCGCCCCGCGCGGACAATCTGCTCGGCGGCGCTGTCGAGCGCGTCCTCGATCCGGGCCGGGCGCGCTTCCGGCGGCATCGCCAGCAGCCGCGTCGCCGCCTTCAGGTAGCTTGCGCTGGCCGAGAGCGGCTGATTGATCTCGTGCGCCAGGCTTGCCGCCATGCCCCCCATGGCGGTCAGCCGCTCCGCATGCAGCCGCTGGACCTGCGCTTCGATCCGGCGCTGCTCGGTGAGGTCGCGGACAATGCCGACGTAAAGACGCGTGTCGTCGTATCCGATCTCCGAAACCGTCAACTGGATCGCAAACAGCGATCCGTCCTTGCGTTGCCCCTCGATTTCGCGGCCGACGCCGATGATATGGGGTTGTCCGGTTTGATGATAATTCTTCAGATAGGAATCGTGCCGGGAGCGATGCGGTTCGGGCATCAGCATTTTCACGTTCTGCCCGACAAGCTCAACCTCTGCGTAGCCAAACATCCGCACCGCCGCCGCATTGACCGTCTTGACGATTCCCGCCCGGTCAATCGTCACGATGCCATCTCCGGCGCCATTGACGACCGCCCGCAACCGCTCCTCGCTCTCCGCCAGCGCGTGCTCGGCGCGCAGTCTTTCGGTGACGTCCCTGACGTAGCCGTGCCAGGTGATCGCCACACCGGGCTCGCGCAGCGGCGTCCCGTGAATTTCCAGCCAGACCATCCCCTTTTGCGGATGGTCGAAACGAAAGATCGCGCTCCCGAGCTTCAAGTCCCGCGCCGATTTCTCGATCGCCGTCTTGACGATATCGCGATCCTCGGGGTGAACGCGCTGGTATATAGGATCCGCGTCCGCCGCGATCGCCTCCGGTTCGAAGCCGCAGACATCCCGAATTTTCGGCGCGGCGAAGGGGAAGCTTTTTCGACCGTCGACGCCAAGCCGAAAGGAACAGATCGCCCCCGGCAAGGTGGCCGCTATGCCGCTCAATTGCTCGGCCAGTTTCGCCGAATGGGCCACGCTGCCGATGTCGACGAAGGTGGCGACCACGCCATCGACGTCCTGGCGGGCGTTCCGATAGGGGACAAGGCGGACGAGGAAATGCGCGGCGTTCGTATCCTTTTTGCTCGCCTGGCGCTCCAACGGCTCACCGGTTTCCACTACGGATCTGATGTCCCCCTGAAGCCCGGGATAGTCGAGCCGGCACGCGAAATCGCCGAGCGGCCGGCCTGTGTCCGACGCAACGATGCTGAACAGATCCGACGCCGCGGGAGTGAAACTGCGGATCACCAGGTCGCGGTCGAGGAAAATGGTCGCCACACGCGTATTGGCGAAGAGATTGGTGAGATCGGCGTTGGAGCGGTCGAGGTCGTCGATCTTGGCGCTCAGCTCATGATTGACGGTTTGCAATTCCTCGTTGAGCGACTGCATTTCCTCTTTCGAGGATTCGAGCTCTTCATTGCTCGACTGCATCTCCTCGTTCAGCGAGATCAACTCCTCGTTGGACGATTTCAGCTCTTCCAGAGCCAATTCATATTCCTCGATCACGCCTTGCAGGCGTTCGCGCGTTTCGCGCAATTCGCGCTCGCTCTCGACCAGTCCTTCCGGGCCCCCGGCGCCGGGAGCCGGCTTCGCCTCCGCCGGCCCGCGCTCCTCGAACACCACCAGAAACAGCGCTTCCTCGCCCGAATGGTAAGGCACGGGCTCGACAGTCACCGACACCCGCTCCGTCGTGCCCTGATCGTTCGCGAAGGCCAGGTCGTCCCGCCTCACGGTCTGGCGCGTCTCGATCGCCTCGCGCAAGGCGGTGCGCAGGTCGAGGCGCAGCTCCTTGATGGCGGTCGTCAGCAATTGCCGGGTTGGCGCCCCCGCAGGCGCTTCCAGGAACTTGCGCGTTCGCGGCGAGAAATGGACGATTTCACCCTCAGCGTTGACGACGACATGCGGCGGGCTGAAGCGGTCGGCGATGCGCGTCTCGACCATCTGCCGCAATTGCACGCCGCTCGCGGCGCTCGGCAGTTCGGGGTGGGCGCGGCCAAAGAGGGCGGGATTGAAACCCCCGCCGAACAGCGGCATCCGCCTCGGCAAGCCATTGTCCCGCGCCTGAAACACGCAGTTTTTCTTGTCGATGGCGGTGAACAGATCGGAGAACCGCCCGATGGTTTCGGACAGGCCGAGGAAGAGAAAGCCGCCCGGACGCAGCGCATAGAGAAAAATGGGGAGGACCTGCCGCTGGGCCTCGGCCCCGAAATAGATCAGCAGGTTGCGGCAGGAAATCAGATCCATGCGGGAGAAGGGCGGATCGCGCAACACGCTGTGCGGCGAAAACACGCAGAGATCGCGCACGGCCTTGCCGACGACGAACCCGTTGGGCCCGGCGGTGAAGAAGCGCTGGCGGCGCTCCTCTGAAAGGCCTTCCAGCAGGGCTTCGGGATAATTTCCGGCGCGCGCCACGGCCAGCGCGGGCTCGTCGATGTCGGTGGCGAAGATCGTCACGCGCGGCGGCGCGCGCAAGGCATCCATGTGTTCGCGCAGCAGGATGGCGATGGAATAGACCTCCTCGCCCGTCGCGCAACCGGGGGACCAGACGCGAAATCGTGTCCGACGCGCCGCGCCCCTCGAACACTCTCGGGATGACCTGAATCCGGAGGGCCTCGAACGCCTCTGGATCGCGGAAAAAGCTGGTGACATTGATCAGCAGGTCGCGAAACAGAACCATCGCCTCGTCGGGCTCGCGGCGCAGGAGTTCGACATAGCCGGCGAGATCGTCGCAATCCCGGGCCTGGACGCGGCGGAAGATGCGACGCATGAAGGTGCGCGTCTTGTATCCGCTGAAGTCATGGCCCGCCTGCGCACGCAGGATGGCGTAGATCGCCTCCCGCGCCTCTCCGTCTTCGTCCGTCGGCGACGGCCCGCCGGCGGAGGCTTCGAGCGCGGCGAGGCCGCGGGCGTTTTCGAGAAGCCTCGCCGCCATGGCTTCGACGGGGATGGCGAAATCGACCAGGCCGCTGGAGATGGCGCTCTCCGGCATGCCAGCGAAGCCCGGACCGGAGGAATCGCTTGATTGCGCGAGGGTCACGCCGCCATGCTCCTTGATCGCCTTGACCCCGAGCACGCCATCGTGCCCGCTTCCCGACAAGACGACGCCGACGGAATATTCGCCGCAGTCCTGCGCGAGCGAAGAAAAGAAAATGTCGATCGGACTCCGCTCGTGACGTGGCGCCTCCATTTCACGAAGCTGAAGGCGCCGCTCCCTGATCGACAGGATCGAATTGGGCGGCAGGACGTAGATTTGGTTCGGCTCGACCTCCTGGCCATCCTGCGCGGAAACGACGGCCATCGCGGCGTGCCGCGCGAGAATTTCGGTGAGCATGCTTTCGCGGTCAGGCGCGAGATGGGTGATGACGACAAACGCCATTCCCGGTTCGGCCGGCATGTCCTTGAAAAGGCTTTCGAGCGCGCGAAGGCCGCCGGCGGAGGCGCCGACGCCAACGACAGGGAATTGCGCTCCAGGGATCATCGTGACGGACTCATCGGCAGCTTTCCGTTCCGCAAGGGCCGCCGCGGCAAAATCAGGATCGATCCCGACCTGCCACCAGCATGCTGGTTCGTTATAGCAGGGAATGCGGCGGCGTCTTTGATCGACGACATGGCGTGGCGCCCCCCATTCCCCGCAGGAGCGAGCCACGCCCAGAGCCTGGCAAAGTAATTCATTGCTTTGCAACAATAATGTTGGATGGAACGCGCGGAACGGTCGCGTCCATCAGTATTTCTACCTGCTTGCGTCGCGATGGCCGCTCTGTTGTTGTCGCATTGTTTTGCAAGAACGTCGGTATTTCCTTTGCAGCTTCCCAGCGCTCAATCGATCCTGCCAGACGATCGCCGACTCCGCGAGTTCGTCGCGATGGCGCCGGCGGCGATGGCGATGTTCGACGCGGACATCCGCTATCTCGCGGCGAGCGCCCGCTGGCGCGACACATACCGTCTTGCCGGCGATGTGATCGGCAAGTCGCATTACGAGCTGTTTCCCGACACGCCCGAAAGATGGAGGCAGGTTCATCGCCGCGCCATGGCGGGGGAAACCCTGCGGGCCGAAAAGGACGCCTTTACGGGGCCCTCCGGCGCCGTGCAGTGGGTGCGATGGGAGGTCCGGCCCTGGCGGCATGCGCATGGCGGGATCGGCGGCGTCATCATTTTTTCCGAGGACATCACCGACAGCATTCTGGCGCATGAGGCCCTGGGGCAGAGCGAGGCGCGGCTGCGCATCGCCCTCGCCGCCGCCGGCGCCGGCGTCTGGGAGCGGGATCTCAGGACCAACAGGAACATCTGGTCCGACGAATTGTGGAAGCTCTATGGCCTCGCCCAGGACGTCGAGCCGTCCTACGAAACCTGGCGGCAAAGCATTCATGCCGATGATCGCGACTCCGTCTCGAGAACCGTCAATGACGCCGTCGCCATGGGAGCGGAGCTGCGCGTCGAATGGCGCGCCATCGCCGCCGACGGCGTCGAGCGCTGGCTGATGTCGCGCGGCGGCCCCTTGCCGGACGCCGAGGGGAAGATTTCACGCTATGGCGGCGTGGTGATCGACATCACCGAGCGGAAAAAGGCCGAAGAGGCCGTATGCGGCAGCGAGCGGCGCCTCAAGGCGGTGTTCGACGCGTCCATGGATGCGATCCTCGTCGTCGATGGCGGCGGCAGGATCCTGTCCGTCAATCCGGAATTCACGATGCAATTCGGCTACGAGAGCGACGAAGTCGTCGGCAAGAGCTTGAAAATGCTGATGCCCGCCGACGAGGTCGCGACGAAGGTCCAGCTTCGCAAAATCTATTCGGATCTTGGCAAGGCCGGCGTCATTGGCGCGCGCCGCAGGATCGAAGGGCGGCGCAAGGGCGGGGATGTCATTCCGCTGGAACTCGCGGCCGCCCAGACAAAAGTCGGTGGCAAGCGGCTGTTCATCGCCTTCATGCACGACCTCACGCAGATCGAGAACGAGAAGCGCAAGGTCGAGGCGGCTCGCGCGGAATTGCTTCATGTCGCGCGGCTGAGCGACATGGGCGAGATGGCCGCGGGCCTGGCGCATGAAGTGAGCCAGCCGTTGACGGCGATTTTCGGTTTTGCGAGGGCGGCCCGCAGCGCGCTGCAGGCGGGAGGCGATGTCGCCAGCGCAATCGACGTGATCGAAACGCAGGCCGAACGCGCTGCCGACATATTGAAAAGCCTGCGCGGCTTCATCGAGAAGCGCGAAAGCCGGCGCGCTCCGGAGAACCTGACGCAAACGATCCACGACGCTCTCGCGCTTTCTTCCCTGCGCGTCAACGGGCGGCGACCGCGGCTAGAGGTCAGGCCGCCGTCGGACGATTGCTGCGTCAATGTCGACCGGGTGCAGATTTAGCAGGTCCTGGTGAATTTCCTTCGCAACGCGACGGACGCGCTGGGGGATCAGCCCGATCCGGAAATCCTCATCGAGACCGGGAGGGACCGGCCCGGATTTGTCCGGGTGAACGTGTCCGACAATGGCTCGGGACTCGATCCGGCGGTCGCGTCCCGGCTGTTCACCCCCTTTGTCACCACAAAGGCTTTCGGCATGGGCGTCGGCCTGTCGCTGTGCAAGTCGATCGTCCATAACCATGGCGGCGAGATCGGCTGCGGCGCCAACGCGCCGTGTGGCGCGACGTTCTGGTTCACATTGCCGGTTTGCGGCCTTTCCTGAGCAGCGGCAAGATCGTCGCCCGGCGCTTGGCGAACTCTAAAGGCGGCGTCATGCACGGCCGCCCGCTTCGCATTCAGCGGCCGTCGACGGTATCCCAGCCAAAGAAGCGATTTTTCGTCAGCTGGTAGTGCTGTCTCGGATCATAGGCGGAGACGCCCAGACCAAGACCTTCAACGGACAGGCGGCCGATGGAGGCGTAAACGGCATAGGAGTTGACGACCCGGTCGTGTTGCGCCGTCACCAGGGGGATGCGGGAGTTGAGCAGCGCCTGCTGCGCATTGAGCACGTCCTGGGTAGTGCGCTGGCCGATTTTCGCCTCTTCGCGCACGCCTTTCAATGCGGTTTCCGCCGCCTTGATCGCCGCCTCATAGGAGAGGATGGAGGCGCGCGCCCCCTGCAATTGCGCCCAGGCCTGCGCGATCCCGGCGCGAACGGCGATGCGCTGGGAATCGACGCCGAGCCGCGTCTGGCCCAATTGCTCCTTCGCCTGCCGGATGGCCGCATATTCCGCGCCGCCCTGGTAGAGCGGAATGCTGATCTGGCCGATGACGGATGCGTTCCATGTATTGTAATTTGGGAGGCCGCCGGAGTCGGTCGCGTTCTGCACCTGGCCCTGGATGCTGACGGTCGGCATCAGCGCCGCTTCCGCCGACTTGACGGCGGCGGTGGCCGCATCGACCTGATGCAGCGCGCCAAGGATGGCCGGATGCTCCACCATGGCCGTTGCAAAGGCGACGTCGAGGGAATGCGGCAGCAGTTTCTCGATGGGTTGCGCCGGCTGCAACTGGCTCGGAGGCACGCCGACCTGGCGCCGAAAATTGGCGACGCTCGTCGCAAGATTGGCTTGCGTCAACGAAAAGTCGGCGCGGGCCCCGGCCAACGCCGCTTCGGCTTGCGACGTGTCGGTGAGCGTGACTTCGCCCATGCGGAAACGATCCTGTGTCTGCTTCAATTGCGATTTCAGCACTTCAATGTTGTTTCGCCGCAAGGACAGCACGGCCGAGTCGCGCAGCACGTCCATGTAGGCGGTCGCCGCCGCCAGCAATGTCGTCGTTTCCGCCTGCCGCAGAATCTCGCGTTGCGACCGGACGCCCGCTTCGGCCTGGTCGACTGCGTCGGCGGTGCGCATGCCGTCGAAAACGATTTCGGTGAGGCTGATATTTGATCCGCGCGGATTGGCGACCGGATTCTGCTTGCCGCCGCCCATGCCATAGGCGTTGCTCGTCTGTGTGGCTTGATGGCCCGCGTTGAGCCCGCCTTGCGCTTTGGGAAGCCAGCCGGCCTTGGCCTGCGGCACGCCCTCGTCGCGCACGCGCACGGCCGCGCGCTGCTGATTGATGTCGGGATTGCCGTCATAGGCTCGCCACAGGGCGCCGGACATTGTTTCGGCCGCGGCCGGAGAGCCCGCCAATGCGAGCGAACCAATCGCCAACGTGTAGAAAAATTGTCGCGACACTGCACTCTCCGACGCGTCTTGCATGAAACGGTCAATCACGCGACCGTCGGAATCCTCCCGGGCGGACAGCCCGGGTCGACGCTTGACCGAATGCCTTCGGACAGGAGAAACTCAACAAACCTAGGATTTGTTTAGCTTTTTATGCTTAAGGAAGAGTGAATTCCGCGCGCCGGGCAATGAGTTTTACTTCGCAGAAGAGCAGGCGCCGGAACTGTGTTTCAAATTGAACCACCGAAGTGTCAGCGTTGCGTCATTGGCAGCAGTCCCGACTGACTTCGGAATGACTGCAAGCGCAGGATGACTGCAAGCGCAAGCCAGGACCCAAAACCCCGGTCGCAAAACGCCGCATTCCATCGCTCTCGTTGCAGAGCGATGGAATGACGATTTCAGCTTGAACGGAAGGGGCTTTGAAGTCCCTTGGCAATCAGCAGGAGCTCGCGATCTCGTGGCCAAGGTTCTCGGCGCCCGAAGCGATCTGGTTGCCGATGTTCTCGGCGCCCGAGGCGATCTGGTTGCCGACATTCTCGGCGCCGCTCGAAACCGCGCTGACAGCATGCGCGGCAGCTGACGCCGCGGCCGCTTCGGCCGCCGCGGCCGTCGCGGCGGCCATGGCGGCGGGATTAAGCATTCCCAATGCGGATTCGACGCCGTGAGCCAGCGTATTCACGGCGTCCGTCGTCCCGTGCGCGAGCGTGTTGATTGCGTTTGTCGCGCCGTGCGCAACAGTATCGGCCGCGTTCGTGACGCCGTGCGCAACCGTGTCGGCCGCGTTCGTGACGCCGTGCGCAACCGTGTTGGCCGTGTGCGTGACCCCGTGAGCAACCGTCTTGGCGGCGTCGGTGACCCCGTGCGCAACCGTGTCGGCCGTGTGCGTGACCCCGTGAGCAACCGTCTTGGCGGCGTCGGTGACCCCGTCCGCAACCGTGTCGGCCGTGTGCGTGACCCCGTGAGCAACCGTCTTGGCGGCGTCGGTGACCCCGTGCGCAACCGTGTCGGCCGTGTGCGTGACGCCGTGAGCAACCGTGTTGGCGGCGTCGGTGACGCCGTGCGCGACGGTCTCGCCGGCATTCGTGGCGCCCGCGGCAATTTGCAGGCCGACGTGCTCGATCGGGTTGGTGTTGATGCTGACGGCGCCCGTGAAGCCGACGCCTCCAACTTCAAGCGCGGTTCCGCCCGAAAGGCCAATCGTCAGGTCGTGGTCCTGATAACCGACGCTGCCGCTGGCGCTGACGCCGATCGTGCCAGGCGAAACGATCTGGACCGAGCCGGTTCCGGAGGAGCCGTTGCCCTCGATCGTGCCGCCCTCGGTCAAGGACACCGCGCCGCCGGCATTGGCGCCGAAGCCGAGCGCAACGCCGGTCGAGGTCGCCTGATCCGTGCCTGTCACGCCAACGCCGCCGCTCGCTGTGATCGTCGTGGTTTCGCTGCCCGACACGCCGTGCCCGAAGCCCTCGCCCTGTTGATTGGAGAGGGACACCGAACCCTGGAGACCGGCGTTGCCTGTGGCGCTGACGCCGCTGGCTCCGGCGCTGCCGGAGGCCGTGACGCCGGCGTAGCCGTCGTCGTCAAGCGAGCCGGCCTTGCCGTTGATGTTGGCGTGAGCGCCCGCTTCCGCTCCGGCTGAGCCTTGCACGCCCTCGGAGCTGACGTTGCCGGAGGATCCCGCGCCGGCGCCCGCGTTGAGCATGCCCGACGCCCCGTTGCCCAGGTCGACCACACCCGTCGTTGCGCCGGTGCTGCCCAGTCCGGCATGGCTTTTGTCGACGCCAGACTGATAATTGCCGACCGCGCCGCTGTTGCCGGCATTGAGTTGTTCGTCGCCCTTGTCCGAAGCGCTCGCATGCGCGCCCGTCCCGGCGCTGTCCGCTGGCGCGGAAGCTTGCGCCGCCTCGGCTTGCGGCGCGGCGCTGACAGCGACGGGCGTCGCGACGTGATCGACAGCGACGATCGACTGGATGGGCGCCGACGTGTGTTCGGCGACCGGCTGAACGGCGAAGACGCCGGCGAGACTTTGTTCCACCGTCGAAGCCGCGGCGCCGATTGTCGCGGCGGCGCCGTGCGCCTGGGCGTTCGAAGCCATTGCCGCGGTGTCGAAGACCGAGCCGAGGCTGTGCATCGCGTTGTCCAAAACAGTGTTCAACGTGTTTTTCGCCGCCGCGGGGACGCCGAGGCCGCCGACGACCGCGTCGAGCAGGGTCTCGTTGATTTCCCGATCCTGGTGCGAAGCGGGTTTGGAAAGATCCTTGGTCATGGCGCTGGCTCCCCTTTTGAAATGGTTGAAAGCTGGATAATCGTCTCGTCGTTTTTCGGGCGTGATCCCCGCGATGGCCGTCCGGTCTGGAGGCTCCCGTCTCGCCGCAGGCTGCGCCGGAGAGGGTCAGAACGATGCGACGAAGGAAGGGGCATTCTCGGGTATTGGCAATATTTCGGCACACGGTGCGCCGGGGCGTCAGGCCTCCTTGCCAGCGAGGTCCCAGGGGACCTTGACCTCGCCGGCGTGGGGCGCCGCAGTTTTCAGCTCGCCTTCGAAGCGTTCTATCTCGGCTTCAACGCCCTTTAACCCGCCACCTTTTATTTCGCCTTCAACGATTTTCAGCTCGGCGCCGAAGCTTTTCAGCTCGGCGGTGGAGAGGAGAGGCGCCGCCGCTTTGCCGTCAGCCGCGTGATCAGGGATAAGGCCGCCGTGGTTGGCGCTCGGCGCGGCGCCGTTGATCTCGCCCACGCCTATAAGATCGGCTTCGACTTTCAGCATTCCCTGCGAATGGATATGGCCGCCTTTTATCTCGCCTTCAACGGTTTTGAGCTCGGCTTCGAAAGTTTTGAGCTCGGCGGCGGAAAGATGGGACGCCGGCGCTTCGTGGGCGAGATGGATTGAGCCGATCGAGGTCGGCGCGTGCGGCGATATCTGCCCGCTGCCGGAGCCGTCCGGATTGGGAGCGTGCGGGGAGCCGGCGATATCCCGGGCGGTGTCCAAGACCGAGCCGAGGCTGTGCATCGCGGTGTCCAAAACAGTGTTCATCGTGTTTTTCGCCGTCGCCGCGGGGCGCCGAGCCCGCCGACGACCGCGTCGAGCAGGGCCTCGTTGATTTCCTGATCCTCGTGCGAAGCGGGTTTGGAAAAATCCTTGGTCATGGCGCTGATCCCTTCAAAAGTTCGAATTGTGCGGTCGGCATTGCGCCTTGCGCGGTTCAGCTGACGGCCGCCGGCTCCGGGACGACCGTCAGCGCAGGCCAAAAGATCCAATCTTCCAATTGGCAAAGAGCGACTGGATTGTCAGAGGCGTATTTCCGCAACCTGAGACGGTCAGGCCTTGGGTATTCGAGCACCGTGTGAAAAGCGCCAAGGCGGCGCGCAAACGTATCTCCGCCTGACAAGGTCTCCACTTTGATCGATTTGTGATTTGCGGCGAAAAGTTCGACGCCGGCCTTCCGGTAATTCTTTTGCACTCTGCTTTTCGACACTGCGTGGGGCATGTCGGCAAAATAGAAAATGACCGAATCCGGCGACGAAAGCCTGGAGAGAGCGGGCAGCCAGGCCCCCCGCATTTTCAGGAACTCTGGCCGGACCCCGCTCTCGTGCCCGATGGATTTGCCCATCAATTCAAGACGGGTTTCCAGCCGGTCGCCTTTGTGAATGAAGACGACATTGCGATAGCCCTGATTTTTCACCAGTTGAATTGAAAGCTGCGCCAGGACAGGAAAGACGCAAGCGTGATGGACCGTGGAAATCCACAGAGGCGCCTGGCGATCGATTGGGCAAAGCGATTCCACGCACAGCGTTTTCTCGACATCCCCGCAATAATTTGCAAGTTGAGCCACGCCCATATTGCGCAAGACCAATGCCTCGAAATGGAAATTGACGATATTGATCGCCGCGCGGTCGCAAAGATCTCTGGGCAAGGCTTCCAGCCCCTCGATGCCCAGCAACAGCATGTGATCGAGCTTGCCTTCATGCACATCGGACAGGACGTTGTCGCGAGTCAGCCGCGTCGCGCCCGGCGCCCTGAACAGCGACATGACCAGATGATCAAGGCGGTTCGGCCTTAAACCGAGCGTGTAATGAAGCGCCATTTGCCCCCTCTACCCCGCATCAAATGCATCGCTTCCTGCCCGCGCGGCCCGGATCGGCCGCCTGCCATCACTCCCGTATGGAGCGATGGCAGGACTCTCAAACTTGAACGGAAAGGGCTTTTCGACGGCCCGCCCCTTCAAGTCCGTGAGCGGTCAGCAAGAGCTTGCGATTTCGTTGCCGAGGTTCTCGGCGCCCGAAGCGATCTGGTTGCCGACATTCGTCGCGCCCGAGGCGATCTGGTTGCCGAGATTCTCGGCGCCCGAGGCGATCTGGTTGCCGACGTTCTCGGCGCCCGAGGCGATCTGGTCGCCAACGTGCTCGGCGCCGCTCGAAATCGCGCTGAATGTGTGCGCGGCAGCGGACAACGCAGCCGTTTCGGCCGCTGCGGCCGCCTTTTCCAGGGAGGCGGGATTGAGCATTCCCAATGCGGATTCGGCGCCGTGAGTCAGCGTATTCACTGCGTTTGTCGCTCCGTTCGCAATGGTGTTTGCTGTGTCCGTCGCCCCGTGCGCAATGGTGTTTGCCGTATTCGTCGCCCCGTGCGCGATGGTGTTGCCCACATCGGTCGCTCCATGGGCGACCGTGTTTGCGGTGTCTGTCGTCCCGTGCGCAATGGTGTTGCCGACATCGGTCGCTCCATGGGCGACCGTCTCGCCGGCATTGACGGCGCCGGACGCGACCTGCAGGCCGACGTGCTCGATCGGCTGCGTGTTGATGGTGACGCCGCCCGCGAGGTTGAGGCCGCCAATGCCCAGGTCAAGGCCAGCCGCGCCGCCGATCGTCAATTCGTGGTTGGAGTAACCGACGTTCACATTTTCCGAGACTTCGACCGAGCCGGGTGAAACGAGGGTGGCCGAAGCCGTTCCTGAGCCGCCTTGGCCCTGGATCGTGCCGGATTCGGTCACGGACTCGGAGTTGCCGGCGTAGACGCCCGTTGCCTCCGATTCGTGCTCCGGCCCAGCCGAGAACTGGCCCGCCGCCGAAGCGCCGACGCCGATCGCCACCGTCGAGGTTTCGCTGCCAGACAAGCCGTTGCCGAGGCCCCCGCTCTCCGTGTGGCTGAGGCTTTCCGAGAGCGACACGGAAGCGCCGCCAGAGGCGCTGACGCCGTTGACGCCAATGGCGGCCGTGCCCTTGGCGCTGGCGGAGGCGTCTTCTTCGAACGTGCCGGCCTTGCCGCTGATGGTCTCAGAAGCGCCCGCTTCGGCTCCGGCAGAGACTCGCGCGCCGGTGGGACCGACGCTGACGGAGGATCCTTCGCCCGCGCCGGCGCTGAGCACGGCCGTCGCCCCGTGGCCCAGATCGACCGGGCCCGTCGTCACGCCGGTGCTGCCCAGGCCGGCATGCGCTTCGGCGCTGGAGCCGGTGCTCGAGGCGCCGGCGCCCTGCTGGTAGTTGGTGACCGTGCCCGCGCCCTCGTGATTGCTCAGGTCGAGGCCGCTCAGCGCTTCATTGCCATGCACGGACGAAGCCAGGGCCTGCCCCGAGGCAGCGTTTTCCGTCGGCGCGGAACTGGAAGCCGCCGCCTCGGCGCTGAAAGCGACGGTCGGATGAATCGTGCTGACGGCGGGGTTGCCGCCAAAAATTTCCGAAGACGTGAGATGAGCGACACTGACCGGCGCGCCAACGGCGATCGGCTCGGGGGCGAGATGCGTCGAGCCGATGGGCGTCGGCGCGGGCGGGAGATCCAGAGGCGAAGTGGGCGAAAGCGAATGGCTGACGGGCTCGGACACGGCGATCGGCGAGGCAGAGAAGACAGGCGTTGCGATCGGAGAATGCGCGGGGTCGGCGCCCCATATCCCGGATGCCCCGGATCCTTGCAGCGTCGTAGCGACGCTGTGATCAACCGTGCTGGCCACGGAGCCGAGAATCGAGGATACGCCGCCTGCCGCGGGATGAAAGGGCGCCTCGACGACATTGTCAAAGGCCGAGCCGAGGCTGTGCATCGCGCTGTCCAGCGCATTGCTCAACGTGGTTTTTGCCGCCGCCGCGGGGGCGCCGAGGCCACCGACGACCGCGTCGAGCAGAGCCTCGTTGATTTCCTGGTCCTGCTGCGGCGCGAGTTTGGAAATGTCCTTGGTCATGGCGCTAGGTCCTCTGAGGCGTTGGGATCGTCGGGAATATCGTGAGCGCAACCTGCGTTGCTGTTCCAATGACAACAGCTTAGCCGCTGCGACTCGCGCCGGAATTTAGAATCATCCAAAACGGCGCTTCGTCCCGTCGGCGTGCGCCTCGACCGAAGTCGGATGAGCCGACGGAAGCGGAAGGCCGCCGGGCGCAGGATGCGGGAAGGCAGCGCATAAGCATCTGAAAAAACGTTATTTTATTTTCCGCTCCGGCGAATTTCGGCCCATGACCGCGCAGCGGATTGCAGAAATCGGAGAAGATTCAAGCGCCAGGCAAGGTCTTCGGCGGCTTGACGCTCGATCCATAGTGGATGTGTCGACGCCTTCATTCGCCGTTGCCGCGATCGCGTCAGACGAGTTTGCAATCGATCCTGTCGCGTTCGCCGACGATTGCGTGAAAATAGCTTTGCAGCTTCGACTTGGCGACCGCCGTCAGGGCGACGAAAATGCGGCGGGCGTCGGTATCGTCCTTGGTCCGCGCCACCATGCCCCAGTTTTCCAGTTCCTTGATCCGCCTCAGCGCCGTCGTCGACGGCACGCCGGACACGATGCAAAGGCTCGTGACCGATATGGCGGCGTCGTCATGCGAGGCCAGGAAGAGATCGAGCAGCATGTCCCAATGCGGTGAAACGACAAACTCCTGCCCAAAAATATCTCGCTGGATTCGACGTTGCCGGATCACCTCGCGCGCGCGCTCGCGCATCATCGCCGACTGCGGCGCAGCCAATTCGACCGAAGCGCGCCAGACTTCGGTCGCGGGCTCGACGCCTGGCGCCTCGCGATGATCGCGTACAGGACGAAGCTCGATCTGCTGTCCGAGTTCGTGCACGGAAAAAAGGGCTTCGGCGAGATGCTTGGCGCGGGCGACCGCCAACTGCAGCGCGCGCGTGTGCAACAAGGCCTCGCCGGCTCGGAATACGGCTTTCAGGATACTGTCGGGGTGGGCCGGCTTGCGCAGGAAATCGACCGCTTCGTGCCGCAAGGCATAGACGGCGTCGTTGATGGAGGCGGACTCGGCCAGCACGATCAATTTCAATTGTCGCCCCGCGCTGAGGCGCTGCTTGACCTCGGCGTAGACATCGAGACCGTTGGCGTCGTTGAAGCTCAGGTCGACGACGAAAACGCCGATGTCGCGATCTCCGAGAATGGAGTTGCACGCCTGCTCCGCCGATTTTGCGGGAAAGACGACATAGCCGTTGGCGCTCAGCAAGTCCGCAACCTCGGAACGTCCTTCGGGCTCGTTGACAAGCGTCACGACCCCAAACTGGCCGTTGAACTGTCTGAATTTGGCGCCTGAAAGACTAGGCAAACTTCATTCCTTTTGGTCCTTTTTTCAAGACCATGCAATTATCAGCCCACGCCATAACCTTTTGTGACGCCCATAACCTTTTGTGACGCTTCGGCATAGCAGCCGTCAATACATATTTTTTCTGTCATAATGATATCGTGCTTAATATTTGCGAAGTGGAGCCGCGATCAAAATCGCGCGCTCCTCAGCAGACGTCATTTTCTTGTCATATTACGGCGCATGCGATTGAGCGCATCGGCAAGATTTGCGGTATTGGCCGACCCGCGCCCATCGAATTCGGCGGCGGATTGCGTGCCGATCGACACGATATTCGCCAGGTTGGTCATTCGGGCAAGCGGGCCAATGACCATGGATGAAAGAAGAATATTGACGAGAATGATGAAGCAGAAACAGATCGCCGCGACGATGAAGACGCTGGCGGCGACGGCGTTTTTCGCCAGGTCGAGCGCGGCTTTTGTCGGCACGGCGACCAGGCGGACGGCGATGACGTCTCCCAGCTTCCAGTCGAAGCCGTTCTTGTCTCCATAGAGGTCGAGCATCTGCGGCGGGGCGTTGGCCGGCTTCGAATGGCAGCTCAGGCATTCCGGATCAACCAGCCGAATGGGGCGGGACAGGATCAATTCGCCTCCGTGCATCTCGGTCATGTCGACGTTCTGCTGCAGTTGCGGCTGAGCCTGGAACAATTTGATCACCGACGTTTCCCAGTCATCCGCGAGATCGTCGGGATTGGTGGGGTTGATCGCCGGCTCGCGATAGGTGAGCCCGGGATAGATTCTGGTGACGTCGCGCAACTGCGTCTGCGCCGACCATGAAGGCACCGAATGCGGCAGGAATTGCAACTTCATGCGATCGCGCAGCAACGGGACGATTTCCTTGGACGTGTAATTGCGAACGGCGGAGGCGGCCTCCATGACCAGCGACGCCTCTTTCGTGGTCACGTCCTTCATTTCGTTGATATAATGAGTGTTGGCGTAAAAGGCTGCCGACGCGATGCAAAGCACTGAGATCAGGAGCATGGCGATATTGAATTTGAGGCGAATACCCATTCCAGAAGTCGCTTTCTTTCGAGTTGCGCGCAGACTTTTTCGCAAAGCGCGCGCAGGCCCCTTCGATCCGTTCGAAAAGGCGCTAATTGACGAGGCGAGTGGCCTCGATGGAACTGATCGTTCCCGTCTGTTTCAGGCCGAAATCATTTTGAAACCGTCGGATCGCCACGCGCACCGCCGGCGTGAATTCGTCGTAAACGTCGCCCTGGTAATAGCCGCGTCGAACCAGCGCCTCCTGGATTTGCCTTCGTTCCGCAACCGACATCTGCGCTTCCTCTGGAAAATGCGCGGCTGCCGTTTTCGCGGCGACGGAGGCAGGCGGCTCGACGTCGGCAATCCGGCCGCTCAGCGCGGGAACTGCCGCCTGTCGCGCAGCGCCGCCGTCGGGCGATCGCTGCACGACCAGAACAACGCCTGCCGCGTTTTCGCTGGCTGTCCTGATCGCCGTCAACGCATCGCCCGCGTTCAAGTCGCCCTTCGCCAATTGCCTGGCGAGCGCCTGGGCGATGACCGTCTCGTGACTGTCGGGCTTGTTCTCGACGGCGACCAGCAATGCATTCCCCGGAGACGACAGTTCGGGGTCGACAAGGTCTTCGGCCTGCGGACCCGTGAAGCCCGGCGCCGGCACAAGGTCGAGAATCGTAAGTCCGGTCTTCGCAGCGGACGACGACTGCAGCCGAAGGATGGTTTTCGCGCTGACGCCCTGGGTCAGGATATCCGAGTCCCGGTGCAGGGCCGTGGATGCGAGGATCAGATAGGTGCGCGCATTGAAGGTGAAGCCGTAGCCGCAGACATAGATGATCGAAACCGCTTTTTCGGCGTTTTGCAGCCTGATGCTGTAATTTGAAACCGTCGAGTTCAGCGCGCCGATGGTTTCGTTGGGAGCGTCGACGATTTCATAGCCGGCCTTCTGCAACGCCCGGAACATGACCTCACGGGATTGGTCGCACGCCGGCAGCGCGGGCAGCGTCGCGTAAACTGAATTCTTGATCAGAATTGCGAATTTGCGGTTTTGATCCGCCTGCGCGGTCGTCATCGCGCCAAACCCTGCGAAAACCAGAATTGCGGAAAACCGCGCAATGCGCCGGACAGACGCGCCGATCGTTTCAAACATGCTTTCGATCCTGTGCCAGATTTGAATGCGGCTGCGACCTGAGGAAAAGGCCTCGCGTCATGCCTCGAAAGCCAGGCTTATGTCGGTGAACGGCGAAAGCTGCACGATTTCTCCGTTCAACTGGCCGTCCTTGATGAGGGGAATTTCGGCCATGGCGGCCGAAAGCACGGAAATGTCGTCGGCCTCGGCGATGAAAACGATGCCGCGCTTGTCGCCGCGGACATACATCTCTCGAATGGTTTCCTTCATATAAAGGCTCCAGAGCGACTTGGCCGACGGGATTCGGCTGGCCCCGACCGCCTCCGGCGTCAGGTTATCCGCAAAAGCCAGCTGAATCATGAATTTCATGCCTAGTGTCCTCTTTCGCGCGCCGGATCGCCGGCTTCCTGCAAATCACGGGTCACGGGACGCGCGATCTCATCGGGGACTCCGACCGGTCCGCCGTTTCCGACCCCGCATAGGATGTTCCTGGCGGACAAAGAAGGGCTCGGTTTCCCAATAGCATCGGCGGACCCGGCGCCGGGGGCCGAATGATCCAGATTGGAGTGAGTTCGCGCCTGTGCCGCCTTGAGCCTTGCATTTCGGTCGAAATGCAAGGCGATCGATCCGAAACGGACCGGCTTCTTCGTTATGGCCGTGGAGTCAGGACTAAGTTGCTTCTGCGGCGTCCGCGCGTGGAGCGCCGGCTGTTGTCACCGGGATTGAATATGATCGGGAAAGCCAAAAGCGAGCACGGGCGCGCCCTGCTCGACATCGACAGCATCGACGACTGTCTGCTGGATGGGATGGTCGGCGGTCTGGCCGTAACCCGCAGCATGGGCGGGGAACCGGAGTGGGCGGCGATTGACGATCCCTGGTCCGTCCCCGTGCCCGCCCGCCGTGAAAATCCCTCCCCCGCCCCGACCATCGCGCCGCAAACATTGCGTCAGGGCGTCGAATATGGGGTCGTCGGCGGCCTGACCCTCTGCGAATTGCCTGCTTCGGCGTCGGCCAGCCACGCGCGGCTTCTCAATGCGAAAGCATCGAACTAGCCCCTCATCGTTCCAGGTCTGCTTCAACCCCACTCTGTTTACTCATGTCGTCTGGCGAAAAACGACATCGAAATGAAAAGCGAAAGCATGGACTCTCCAAGCGAAGCGCCGGCCCGTGTTCAAGCTGCCGCGGAATTGCCGGCGGCGGATCCTTCTGCGGCGACAGGAACGCCCGAGCCTTCGGCGCCGCCGCCGTCCGAGCCCTTGTTCCGTACGACGGCGATGCAAAGACTGTCGTCGCCCGACCGGCTCGACATCGCCGCGTCGATTGTCGGGCCGCGCCGCTGGCTGCTGATGCTGGCGGCAGTCGTCCCGATCGTCGGCGCGCTCATCGCAAGCGTGCTCATCCGCATTCCCGTCAAGGTCGACGCCGAAGGCGTCCTGTTCACGACTTCGGGCGTGCGCGAAGTCGCGTCGGCCACCGGAGGGCAGCTCAAGTCGCTGATCGTGCGCATCGGCGACAGGGTGCTCGAGGGCGACGTCGTGGCCCAGGTGGAGCAGCCCGATCTCAAGCAGGAGGTCGAGCTGGCGGTGGCCGAGCTGGACGACGGCAAGGCGGAGCTCCAGAAAAAACTGGATATTCAAAACCGGATCAAGCTCACCCAGGACGATCTGCGCGCCAGGCAGCGGGCCGCATGGGGGACCAGCATGCAATTCGTCGAGAAGCGCATGATCATGGCCGGCGAACGGATTCGCAATGCGGAGGAACTGGCCAGGGAAGGCTACGGAACACGGCAGAAGGTCCTGGACGTTCAGGTCGAGATCGGCTCCCTCAACGAAGAGAAGATCAAGCTCAACAATCAGAAACAGGAGTTCGTCGTCGATGAGGCCCGCGCGCAGAGCGAACGCGAACGCGAAACGCTCGCCGAACAGATCAAGGTCGCGGCGGCCGAGCGAAAGCTCCAGCAGATGCAGGCGCGCATGAACCGGACCAATGTCGTGAAATCGGCCTTTTCCGGCACGGTCGTGGAAATCAAGGTCAACGAGGGCGAAATCGTCGAACGGGGCGCTCCGCTGATCATCCTGATTCCTGAATCGGTTGAAAAGCCCGGCGCGCCCCGGAGCCGCGGGTTCATCCCCCTTGTCGCAACGCTTTATGTCGCCGGCGTCGACGGCAAGCGGGTGCAGCCGGGAATGGCGGTGCAACTGCAGCCGGAAAACATCAAGCGGGAAGAAGATGGATATGTTCTCGCCAAGGTCGCGTCGGTCGCCCAGATCGCCGCGACCCAGGAAGGGATGACGCGCGCCCTGAAGAACGTCAAGACCGCCCAGTCGCTGTCGGCGGCCGGGGCCCCCTTTGAAATCAAGGCGGAACTTGAGCTCGATCCGACGACCGTGAGCGGCTTCAAATGGTCGACGTCGCGGGGGCCGGATTCTGTCCTCACAACCGGCACGCCCTGCAAGGCGAAGATCGTCGTTCGATCCGATCTGGCGCTCGTGATGCTGATGCCTCCGCTTCGGCAAGTGATGAAGATTTTCGAATGAGCGGCGCCCCGCCCCCCCGGACTCAAGCCGGCTCCCGTCGCTCAAAGCGTCGGGCGGTCCCGTCGATCCTGCAGCAGGAAGCCACGGAATGCGGCGCGGCGAGCCTCGCCATGGTGCTGGCCAGCTATCATCGCTGGGTTTCGCTGGAAGAGCTGCGCGAGACCTGTGGCGCCGGCCGCGACGGCGTCAAGGCGCTGGACATCCTGAAGACGGCCAGGGCCCAGGGGCTTGTCGCCAAGGCGGTGCGGAGGGACCTGGACACGCTTGGCGGCTTCGACCTTCCGGCCATCCTGTTCTGGAATTTCAACCATTTTGTCGTGCTCGAATTGGTCGACCAGCGCGCTCAAGGCCGCATCCGCATCGTCGATCCCGCGGTCGGCCCGCGCACCATCTCGCTGCAGGAATTCGACGAGGCTTTCACCGGCATCGTGCTGCTGTTCGAACCGGGACCGGATTTCCTGCCGCTCGGAATGCGCAAGAGCCTCACCGCGCTCATCTCCGGCCGCATCAAGGGCTTCGGCCACGGATTTGGCTTCTTCATCGGCGCCGGCGTCCTGCTGCTCGTTCCCGGCGTTCTCAGCGCGGGCTTTTCCCGTATTTTCGTCGATGAAATCGCGGTCGCCCATCAATCCGACCTGTTGCGGCCCCTGGCCTGCGTCATGGCTGGCGCCGCGCTGATCAAGGCTCTGCTCGTATTCATGCAGCAATCGATCCTGACGCGCACCCATGCCGCGATCGCCATTTCGGCCGCCTCGGCGCAGATGTGGACCGTCCTTCATCTCTCGACCGGCTTTTTCTCGCAGCGCTTCGCGAGCGACATCGCGGGCCGCTTCGCAATGGTCGACCGGTTGTCGGGCCTGCTGACCTTCGGACTCGCGCCCGCCGCGGTCGGCGTCGTTTCCCTGCTTGGGTATGGCGCGGCGCTGCTGCTGCTCGACCCCGTTCTGGCGGCGATCGCGACGCTTTGCGCGGTTATCGCATGCCTTGTGCTCGCGGCGTCGGCCAAGGGCATGGAAGACGGCAATCGGCGAATGGTCGGGGACGAGTTGCGGCTCGGCGCCGCGACCCTTCAAGGCGTCACCATGGTCAATGATTTCAAGGCGACCGGGACCGAGGGGCTGCTGGTCAGCCGCTGGGCCGGCCTCCAGGCGAAAGTCGTCGATGCCGAACAGGCGATCAGTTTTCGCTCGAGCGTCCTCGGGCGTTCGGCGAGCGTGATCATGATGGCGGCAGGCGCCGCCGTGCTCGTCGTCGGCGGCCTTCGCGTCATGGACGGCGCGATCACCATCGGCGTGCTGCTCGCCTTCCAGACGCTGCTCGGCAGTTTCACCGGCCCGGTCCTGTCGCTGATTGGCGTCGGCGGCCAGCTGCAACAGGTCCGGGGCCTGGCCGAGCGGCTCGACGACATAACCTATTATCACGGCGTGACCCGCAGGCAGGAGCTTGGCTCGGGCGAAACAGTCCTTCCCGGCCGCGACCCTGTCCTCGCGATGGCGCATGTCGATTTCGCCTATTCGGCGAATGCGCCGAACGTCATCTCGGACTTGTCGATGACGCTGGCCCCGGGCATGCGGATCGCGCTTGTCGGCGGGTCCGGCTCGGGCAAGTCGACGATCGGAAAATTGCTGGTCGGCCTCGTCTCGCCGCGCAGCGGCGAAGTCACACTGGGCGGCCGGCTCCTTGAAGTGTGGCCGACGGTCTTGCTGCGGAAGTCCCTGGCTTACGTCGATCAGACCATAGGGCTGTTCGAGGGGAGTTTTCGCGACAATGTCGTGTTGTGGGACAAGACCATCAGCGACGAACGCATCGTTCAGGCCTGTCGTGACGCCGGAGTGCATGATTTCATCGCAAGCCGGCCGGGCGGTTATGACGGACGCGTGCTGGAAGGGGGCGGCAATCTCAGCGGCGGCGAATGCCAGGGTCTGGCGATCGCCCGCGCGCTGGTGATCAATCCGGAGATTCTCGTTCTCGACGAAGCGACAAGCGCGCTCGACCCCCCGGTCGAGGAGGCGATCATGACCTCGATCCGTCGCCGCGGTTGCTCCTGCGTCATCATCGCCCACCGGCTCAGCAGCATTCGCGACTGCGACGCCATCTATGTCGTGCACGAGGGCAGGATCGTCGAGCGGGGCTCCCACGGTGAATTGATGAAACGCGGCGGCGCCTACAGCAGGTTGATAGAAACATGAATGCTTCTGCTTCAATCGGGCGCGGGCTGCCAGTTGGATTGGCCGTGGTTCCAGACCCCACGGGGATCGAGCGCCAGATCGCGGCCGGATTCCTTCCGAGCGGAGAATTGCAGGGCCTGCTGAGGCTTCAGGCCGGCGAAGTCGAACTCTATTGGCAACGCGGGGGCGAGGGCCGGCGCTGCTTTCTTGGAGCGTTCAAGCCGGGGTCGCTTTTGTGCGCCTTCGAACTCGGGCCGAACTTCACCTTTTTCACGCCGTCAGGCGCGACCTTGTCCGTCATGAATCCGCAGACGACGCCACGCGCCGAACTGATCGACGGCGTCGACGAGTGGACGCAGACAATCGGCAAGGCGGCCGCTGACTACGCCGGCCCGCGCCCCCCGGCGCAAACGATCGAAGCGGGCGCGGGCGAGCCTGCCCTGCCCGGCGCGGTCCTCGCCGCAGCGCGCGGCGTCGTCTGGATCGAGGTCGATGACGGCGAGTTTGGCCTGTTGGGCGCGCATCCGACGGGCAAGGGTTATTTGCCTTTGACGCCGGCGCTATGGGCCCGGCGCCAATCGGACCCGCCGCATCCGTTCCAGGTTCTTTCGACGGTCGCGCTGGCTTCCGACAAGAAGCTGGGTCGCGGCGCCGTCCAGTTTCACGCCGCCTTGTCGGAAGCGCTCGAGCAATTGCTCGACCGGGCCGAAACGGACGCCGCCAAGACATTGGAAACGTCCGACGCCGCCATCCAGACCGAATTTTTCGCCTCGACGCACAAGCTCGTTGGGGTGCTCGACGCGCCGGAGGCTGTCAAGGCGCCGCTGACCGACGTCTTCGATTTTGTCATTGGCGTGATCGTATCGAAAAGCGGACTGCGTCCGAAACCGGAACAGGCTGCGCCGGATATCGCCAGCTATGCCGAAGCCCGCGGCTTGCGAACGCGCACGGTGATCTTGCGCGATAACTGGTGGAAGGAAGATCGCGGCGACCTGGTCTGCTTTTATGGCGTGGATCGCGCCCCGGTGGCCGTCAAGATCGACTGGCGCGGCCGCTACCGGCTGCATGCGCCGGGGGCCAGGCCTGTCCGGCTGACGCCGATCATCGCCTCTCAATTGCATTTCGACGCCCTTGCGCTGATCGAGCCGCTGCCAAACCGTCCCATCAAGCCACTCGACATCCTGATCCTCGGCGCTCGCGCCTGCTCGCTCGAAATCGGGACCTTGGCGACGGCGAGCCTGTTCGCGACATTGATCAGTTTTGCGCTGCCGGTCGCCACCGGATTCGTCATCGACACGCTCGTTCCCGACCGTTTGAGAACCGGCGTGCTCGTGCTTGGCGCGATGCTCGTGGTGTTGATGGTCTGTCACGGCCTGCTCGACTTGGTGGTGGACGTAGCCAAGCTCCGCATCGACGGACGCTTCGGCGCGGCATTGCAGGCGGGAATGCTCGACCGGGTCATGCGCCTGCCGTCTCGCTTCATAAAATCCCAGTCTTCGGCGGATCTCGCCCTCCGCGTGATGTCCATCGAGCAGATGCGCCGCCTGGTCACCGGAATCGTGCTGAATTCGCTACTGACCGGCGTCTTCGGCTTCGCAAGTTTCGGCGTGCTGATCGTTTACAGCCCCATCGCCGCCTTGGCCGCGCTGGGACTGCTTCTGGCGCTCATCGGCGTTTCCGTGATTGCCGGAATGGCGCAGGTGCGCGCCTTCACAATCGGCGAAGCGATGAGCGCGAATGTCGCCAGCCTGACGCTGCAGATGATCCAGAACATCGTCGTGCTAAAGTCCTTTGGCGCGGAGCCGCGCGCCTATACGCGCTGGGCGCAGAATGTAGCGGAAATGCGCAAGCGCGGGCTTCGCTCCCGCTATGCGTCCATCTCCTTCGAAACATTCATCGCCGGCTTCGAAGGCGTGGCGATGGCCGTCATCGTCCTGACGCTCGGCATCTCGCTGGAGCACGCGAGCCTGCCGACCGGCGTCCTGCTGGCCTTTTTCGGCGCCTTCCAGGGCCTGCTTGGCACGACGGAAGGGCTTGCGCGCGGCATCATGCAGTTTACCGCGGCTTTGCCGACGATCAAACGCGCATCGGCGCTCCTGGCCGCGCCGCCGGAAAGCTCGGCGGCGGCGAGAACGCCCCAGCCCCTGACGGGTGAAATCGAATTCAACGGCGTCAGTTTTTCTTACCCGGGCGCAGGGCGACGCGCGCTGAACGGGGTGACGATCCGATGCGAAAGCGGCTGCTTCACCGCGGTGGTCGGCCCCAGCGGCAGCGGCAAATCCACGCTCCTTCATTTGCTGCTGGGCTTTGAGGCGCCGGACGCCGGTTCGGTCCTGTTTGACGGCCAGGATCTCGCGACGCTGGACAAGGCGGCTGTGCGAAGGCAAATCGGCGTCGTCCACCAGGGCGGGCGCCTTTTTTCCGGAACAATCCTCGAAAATATACTGGGATCGCATGGCGGCGATTCCGATGCGGCGTGGGAGGCCGCCAGGCTCGCCGGCATCGCCGGGGAAATCAGATCCATGCCGATGGGAATGCACACGGCCATCACCGAAGGCTCGGCGAGCCTGTCGGGAGGACAGGTCCAGCGATTGCTGGTCGCGCGCGCGCTCGCGGGAAAACCGAAAATCCTGGTTCTCGATGAGGCCACCAGCGCGCTCGACAATATTACCCAGCGCCACATCACCCAGAATATCGAAAAGCTTGGCATCACGCGCCTTGTCGTCGCCCATCGCCTGAGCACTATTCTCAATGCCGACAAGATCTGTTTCATTGAGGGCGGCGAGTTGATTCAGTCCGGCGGATTTGAAGAGCTGATCCGGACCAACGAGACTTTCGCGCATTTCGCTCGTCGTCAGCAGGTGTGAAATCGGTTGCCGCCGCAAGCGGAACCATGACGCTTCCATCCAGGGACTTGAAGACGCGAGCGGAACCGCAGGGGAGCGCGCACGTTGTCGACGCAAAGCGAGCTGGGCTTTGCCCAGCCATGCTTTTGCCAGGCCGCACGCGCCCGCCCAAGCCCCAATAAGGAGCCAGCCATGAGACACGCCGCACAGACAGGCAATCAATCTGCGACCCCTTTCATCAGCGATGTCAAAACCCTGCGGGAGCGCGCCCGCCAGCATCTCGAGCAGGGAGCCGTGAGCGAAACCTATGTCGGCGATGTCGCCCGCACGATCGAAATATTGCAAACCGTTCTGGCGACCGAACTCGTCTGCGTGCTGCGCTATACCCAGCATTCGATTGTCGCCACGGGCATCGCCAGCGAAGGCGTCAAGGCGGAATTCGCCGAACACGCCAAGGAAGAGCAAGAGCATGCGATGGCCGTGGCCGAACGCATCAGCCAGCTTGGGGGCGATCCCGATTTCAGTCCCACCGGCCTGGCGACCCGGTCGGCCTCCGAATATGCGACCGGCTCCAGTCTGGTCGAGATGATCAAGGAAAATTTGGTCGCCGAACGGATTGCGGTCGACCATTACCGGGAGTTGATCCGCTTCTTCGGTGACAATGATCCGGCCACGCGAGCGATGCTCGAGACGATTTTGGCCGTCGAGGAGGAGCACGCCAGCGACATGCTGGATCTGCTGGCGACACACGGCGCGACCAGGAGCTAGGCTGGCCGGCCGCGCCTGACTTCCCGGCGGGTAATCGGCGTTCCAAACTGCGCTGTCTTGGCGCCGTCTGCAAGGGCCGCTGCGCCCTTGACGGGCTGCCTGAGCGCGGACTCGGCCTTGACGGCGGCCTCGAGTGACAAGTCGTGATAAGCGGCGCTCCAATCGGCCACGGCGCCAGCGTCGGAAACTACTCAGGGCCCGTTTCTCGCGCGATCGATCGGGCGCTTTGGCATCTATTCGGCCGCCTTGCGCGACTCCATGGCCATCGCGATGAGCGATGCGCCGCCGAACAGCAAGTCGACGCCAACAAGCAGCCCGAGCGCCCAGGCAAGCGTTCCGGGAAGCCCGGAGATGATAATGCCGGCGAGAATCAGATCCATGACCCCATTCAACAGCAACCACTCCCATTTGCCGGAGAGTTCACGGCGATGGGCGATGGCGAGAAAAATGATCGCAGCGCCGTCGACGATGAAATAGGCTGTCAGCACAAGGGTGAGCGTCGCAAGACCTTGAAGCGGATTCCAAAGCAGAATTGCGCCGGCGACGATGGAGGCGACGGCCGACAGCAGCGCCCAGCCGAAACCCGGCGCAGACTTTGCCTGAAAGGTGAAAAACAGGCCGACAAGACCCGCAATCAGGAAAAGCCAGCCCAGGAAAACAGTCGTGGCGAGACCTGCGATCGGCGGAACGATAATGGCGCCAAGCCCGAGCACGCATAAAGTGATCCCCTCGGCCAAAAACAGTCCCCAGTGATCCCGCATTGACTGAGTGAGCGGCAGTTCGGATTTGTGCGTCTGTTGCTGCATGGACATGGTCAAATTCCCTTTGTTGGCCGAAAAGAACTCTTGGAGGCATGCCTCTTGCCCGCCAGCAATCCTATGAACGCTCGCCGACCGCATCGGGTCCAATCGGCAGGGCTCAATCAACAGGCGGCTTGGACTTGAGCGATGGCGATTGGTCAAGCAAGGTCCTGACGCACCGGGCAATCATCAGATCCTCGTTGGTCGGAACGACCCACGCCGAGGCTTTGCCGCAATCCTGGGTGATTTTCGGACCGGGTCAATCCCGTCCTGGTTGCAACGCTTCCCCTGCACGACCGCGAAGCGCTCGTCACGGCTTGCGGGCGCATCTGCATGTTCCGCAAACGCGTCAACATCTCGTCCGTCCTCGCCGGACAGAAATTGGGCATCAAGGAAGTCGACGAAGGCATTTGGCTCGTCAGTTCGATCTGGAACAGAAAACTTTGCAGACCCTCGACAACGCGTTCGGCGCGAGGTTGTCACCTATGTCTTCGGTACGTTCTGTCAGCGATGTGTCCGGTATGGACAAAGGGGTGTTTGGCGGAAGGGGTGGGATTCGAACCCACGGTAGGCTTGCACCTACGGCGGTTTTCAAGACCGCTGCCTTAAACCACTCGGCCACCCTTCCATTGGCGCCTTCTTGCCTCATCCGTAGCGATTCTGGCAAGTTCATTCTGGCGGAGGGAACGAAGCCAGGCAAAATGCCAACCCAGCAACGCCGCGAAATTCTGACGTTTTCCCCACCAAAATCGAGCAATAAAAAGCATAATTGCGCTACTGTGCGTATAAAGGATCGATTAACCAAACATATCAAAATCGACCCATGTTGTTTACCTATCGGTTACCTTTCGGGCATTAACTGCAATCGCCAAAGGCAATTTGCGAAGCGAAGTCGCCTCCTGGTTTCGCCTTGGGATTAACACAGGCTCGTCTATCAACAGTCGCGAAAGCAGGCGCCAACCCGACGCCTGCCGAGCGGCTTGCCGATGCGGCCGCCAATTGAGGAAAACAAAGACTGTCCATTTGCTCCTGCAGGTCTTCGAATGTTGAAGACCCGCATGCCCCACCGAATCGAGGCTTGTTTTTCGGAATGCAGCCAAGACTTCTGGGATGGGCAAAGTAAATGACGCCAATTTGTGGCAATATCGCAGCGATCGCCTTGCCACCGCCGCATTTTAGTCACATTCAACCCGGGCTACGCCCGAATTGTTGCTTATTGGCCACAAGCGTCGTTCTAAAATCGCGCCGCACTCATTTAGGGTTGCGGTCTCGATCTTCGAAGGACATTTTGCGCCAGCGTTTCGCACACATACCAAAGAGGCATACATGCGTAAGATCCTTCTCTCCACCATCGCCATCGCCGCCCTGACCGGCTCGGCCTTCGCCTCGGACCTGCCGTCGCGCAAATCGGCCCCGGCCTATATCGCCCCGGTTTCGGCTTACTCCTGGACCGGCTTCTATGCCGGCGTCGAAGGCGGCGTCGATTTCCTGAACGCCAACTACAACGGCTTCGGCACGAACCATTCCAACGCCGGCCTTCTCGGCGGCGTGGTTGGCTATAACCATCAGATCAACCAGTTCGTCCTCGGCCTCGAAGGCGACGCCGGCGGCGTGCTCGGCGGACGCAGGAGCCTGACGATCGGAACAAACACGGTCAGCACCCAGCAGACCTATTTCGGCGACGTGCGTGGCCGCGTCGGCGTGGCCTTCGATCGCGCCCTGTTCTACGCAGCCGGCGGCGTCGCCTTCGGCGACGTCAACAGCAAGTACTACAACCCGGCCTACCTTGGCTCGGTCAACTCCGGTCGCGTCGGCTGGACCCTCGGCGGCGGCGTGGACTACGCCATCACCCCGAACTGGATCGCCCGCGTCGAATATCGCTACACCGACCTCGGCCGCAACACCGATATGCTCGGCACGGCCGTCAACACCCGCGTCCGCGATTCGTCGAACGCCGTCCTGGTCGGCCTGATGTACAAGTTCGGCGCGCCCGAGCCGGTCCTCGCCAAGTACTGAGCCAAAAGACTTCGGTCTGACATCGGGCCTTCGAAAGCCCGGCCACTCATGGCCGGGCTTTTGCGTCCCGCGTCCGGATCATTCGCCGGGCGCCCTGCCCGACCGATGGCCGGAGCTCAACCGAATCGTCGGGACCGCCCCCCGCGCCAAGGTTTAGGCGGCGGCGCCCGCGGATGCTTAAAACGGAGGCGCCTTGCGTCGCCTTCAACGCCGCAATTGGTCCGACCATGCTTTGGCCGAACTCTAACCAGAGGAATTTGTGAAGGAATTACGCCCATTTGCGGCCGATTGTTGCTAATCAGCCACAATTATCGCCCGATTTTGCTATGCACAAATTTTAGCGTTGCCGTTTCGCCTTCGGGAGGACATTTTCGTGACACGATTTCGACTTCCACGAAGGGGCATTCATGCGCAATATTCTTCTCTCCGCCGTTGCTTTCGCGGCTCTGACCGGTTCGGCCCTCGCCGCCGACCTGCCCTCGACCAAGGCAGCCCCGGTTTTCGCGCCGACCTACGCTTACGACTGGACCGGCTTCTACATCGGCGCTGAGCTCGGCCCGAACTTCACGACAGCCAAGGGCGCGGGCTTCACGTCTCCCCAGACAAACACGATGCTCGGCGGCATCGTCGGCTACAACCAGCAGTTCGCCAGCAAGTTCGTGCTCGGCCTCGAAGGCGACGCCGGCGGCGTGTTCGGCTCCAACCACAACGTTCCGAACAACGTGGGCGTCCCGCTGTCCCTCGGCACCACCAACAGCTATTTCGGCGACGTCCGCGGCCGCCTCGGCTACGATCTGGAGCGCGCCCTGCTTTACGTCGCGGGCGGCGTCGCTTTCGGCGACCAGAAGAGCAACTATGTCGGCGGCAACAACGTCAACAGCGGCCGCACTGGCTGGACCATCGGCGGCGGCGTCGATTACGCCTTCACCAACAACTGGATCGGCCGCGTCGAATATCGCTACAGCGATCTCGGCCGCAAGTCCTATGTCATCGATACCGTTGCGGACACCGACCGCGTGCGGTTCACATCGAGCGCCGTTCTGTTCGGCGTGCTGTACAAGTTTGGCGGCCCGGCCTACGCCCCGGTCGTCGCCAAATACTGATCTCGACATCAATCGGCCTGATTTCAGGACGATGCGAAGCCCGGCCCTTGCGGCCGGGTTTTTGCGTTGGCAAGCCTCTTTGCGTTGGCAAGCCACTTTGCGTTCGCGTGCGGATTGGCTTATTGCCGCTCGAAACGCCAATCACGAGTAGCGATGACCTTGACCTCAACCGACGCACAAACCGGCGACGCCCCGACGATTTCCTTCGTTTCGCTCGGCTGCCCCAAGGCGCTGGTGGATTCGGAGCGAATCCTCACCAGGCTGCGCGCGGAGGGATATGCGATCTCGCGCAAGCACGAGGGCGCGGACGCGGTGATCGTCAATACCTGCGGCTTCCTCGACAGCGCCAAGGCCGAATCCCTGGCCGCCATCGGCGACGCCCTCCGGCAGAACGGCAAGGTCATCGTCACCGGCTGCATGGGCGCGGAGCCCGGCCCGATCCTCGACGCCTATCCCAATATTTCCGCGATCACCGGCCCGCAGGACTATGAAAGCGTGATGGCCGCGGTGCACAGGGCGGCGCCGCCCGCCGAAAATCCTTATCTCGATCTGGTGCCGCCGCAGGGCATAAAACTCACGCCCCGGCATTACGCCTATCTGAAGATTTCGGAAGGCTGCCACAATCGCTGCACCTTCTGCATCATTCCCAAATTGCGCGGCGACCTCGTCTCCCGCCCCGCGGCCGAAGTTCTCCGCGAGGCCGAGAAGCTGGTGAAGGCCGGCGTCAAGGAATTGCTGGTGGTTTCGCAGGACACGTCCGCCTACGGGCAGGACCTGCGCTACGACTCAAGCCTGTTCCACGACCGCGAAGTGCGCGCCCGCTTCTTCGACCTCGCGCGCGAGCTGGGCGAATTCGACGCCTGGGTGCGGCTGCATTACGTCTATCCCTACCCGCATGTCGACGAGGTCCTGGAGCTGATGGCGGCAGGCAAGGTGCTGCCCTATCTCGACATTCCCTTCCAGCACGCCGCGCCGAACGTCTTGCGCGCCATGAAGCGCCCAGGCAATGTCGAAAAAACCCTCGACCGCATCCACGCCTGGCGAAAAACCTGTCCCGATCTGGCGATACGCTCGACCTTCATCGTCGGCTTTCCCGGCGAGACCGAGGAGGATTTTGACATCCTGCTCGATTGGCTGGAGGAAGCAAAACTCGACCGGGTCGGCGCCTTCAAATACGAGCCGGTCGCCGGCGCCGCCGCCAATGATCTCGGTCTGCCGCCCGTCCCGCCCGAGGTGCAGGAGATCCGCTGGCGGCGCTTCATGGAGAAGCAGCAGAAGATTTCCTTCGCCCGCCAGAAGGCCAAGATCGGCAAGCGCCTGCCGGTCATTCTCGACAAGATTTTTCCTGGCGGCGCCGAGGGACGGACAAAGGCCGACGCGCCGGAAATCGACGGCAAGGTCTTTGTCAGCTCGCGTCGTCCGCTGCGAGTCGGCGACATCGTGACGGTGAAGATCGACCGTGCCGAGGCTTACGACCTGCACGGCATGGCGGTGTGAGGGTGATCGCTTCTTCTCCCGCGGCGCCCCCGCGGGAGCGAACTCAAGGCAGCAGCACCGTCGCGCCCGTGGTTTTCCGCCCTTCGAGCGCGCGATGCGCCTCGGCGGCTTCCGCCAGCGGATAGCGCGCGTTGACGGCGATCTTGACCTTGCCCGATCCGACCACATCCATCAGCCGCGCCGCCATTTCGGTCAGGCGCGCCTCGTCGGCCAGATGGGTGAACAGCGTCGGCCGCGTCGCATAGAGCGAGCCTTTCTGGGCGAGCAATCCGAGATTGAAGGCTTCGATGTTTCCCGAGGCCGAGCCGAAGCTGACGAAGGTTCCGAAGGGACGCAGGCAATCCAGCGAGGCGGGAAAAGTCGCCTTGCCCACGCCGTCATAGACGACGTGGCACAGTTTGCCGCCTGTAATCTCGCGGACACGCGCGGCAAAATCCTCTTTCGTGTAGTCGATCACCTCATGCGCGCCCGCCTCGCGCGCCAGCGCCGCCTTTTCCTCTCCACCCGCCGTGCCGATCACGGTGGCGCCGAGAATTCGCGCCCACTGGCACATGATGAGGCCGACGCCGCCCGCCGCGGCCTGGACCAGGATCACGTCGCCGGGTTTGACCGGGTAGGTGCGGAACAGGAGGTATTCGGCGGTCAGTCCCTTGAGCATCATCGCCGCCGCCGTCTCGTAGGAAATGGCCTCGGGCAGCGGCACAAGAAAGCGCGCCTCGATGTTGCGCGCGTCTGCATAGGAGCCGATCGAGCCGGCATAGGCGACACGGTCGCCCGGACGGAATTTTGTGACGCCCTCGCCGACCGCCACAACTTCGCCGGCGCCCTCGTTGCCCGGCGTAAACGGCAGTCCCGGCGATGGATAGGAGCCGGTGCGGAAATAGATGTCGAGATAATTGACGCCCACCGCATGCTGTCGGATCTGCACTTCGCCCGGCCCGGGAGCCGCCAGTTCAACGTCTTCATATTGCAGCACTTCCGGCCCGCCGGTTTTATGAATGCGGATCGCCTTGACCATTTGACCATCTCCCTGAGGTGACCGAAATCTAGGGGTAACGCGGGTGACAGACAATTGGCGCCGGACGGCGGCCGCGCAAGGTCAAGCTTGCGGCTTTGGCCAAAGCAGCGAGGCTCGCCGAGGCGGGTCGACCGGGCCAGCGGGCTATGGGGGGAAGGGGCTGATCGTCGTGAGATTTTCCCTTCGCCCCTTGCGGGAGAAGGTGGCTCGCCGGAGGCGAGACGGATGAGGGGGCGCAATCACGGCGGGTCATTTTTCGCCCCGTCCGGCTCCGCCAAAAAATTAACGAAATACAACTTTTGATTGCAGCCGCTTTGGGGCCGCTGTCTAAAACAGCGCGAAAACGCAACAAAACGCGCGATTTTGTGAAATTCCCGATCGATTCCGTGCAAAAAACGATCGTTTTTACACAACTCAACCCGATGGTTGCAGGTTTTTTCCGCTTTGCCGACCGGATCAAGCGCATTTCCGGCCGGCGCGCCGAGGGGCGCCAAATTTTATTGCATACCAATACCTTGCTGGACGATCCCTTGACGAATCCACCCGCGCACAGCCTCGTCTCACGTGAAACAAAACGTGAACGAATGCCGCGCGACCGTCTTTCCACCGGTTTTCACTTCGTCGAAAATGCGGCGAAACCGCCTCTTTAAGCCTTTTCGGGCATGTTCACGCGCATGTGCAGTTCGCGCAGCTGCCTGGGCGTCGCCGGCGCGGGCGCGCCCATCAGAATGTCCTCGGCGCGCTGGTTCATCGGGAACAGCGCGACTTCGCGCAGGTTCTGCTCTCCCGCCAGCAGCATGATGATGCGATCCACGCCGGCCGCCATGCCGCCATGCGGCGGCGCGCCGTACTGGAAGGCCCTGTACATGCCGCCAAAGCGCTCGATCACCGTCTCCTCGCTGTAGCCGGCGACTTCAAAGGCCTTGACCATGCTCTCGGGACGATGGTTGCGGATGCCGCCCGAGGCGATCTCGAAGCCGTTGCAGGCGATGTCGTACTGGAACGCCTTGATGGAGAGGGGGTCCTGCGTCTGCAGGGCCTCCAGGCCGCCCTGCGGCATGGAGAAGGGGTTGTGGCCAAAATCGACCTTTTTGTCCTCCTCGTTATATTCGTACATCGGGAAGTCGACGACCCAGGCCAGTTCGAACCGTTCCTTGTCGATCAGGTTCAGGTCCTCGCCGACTTTCGTCCGCGCCGCGCCCGCGAAACGACCGAACTTGTCCGGATCGCCCGCCGCGAAGAAGGCGGCGTCGCCCGCGTTCAGGCCCAGCTGGACGCGGATCGCCTCGGTGCGCTCTGGCCCGATATTATTGGCGAGCGGCCCGCGACCGCCAACGCCGCTGGCGTTCTTGTCGGCCTGCAGGCTGGTTTCATCCTTGGCGCGGTCGAAGAACAGGATATAGCCAAGGCCCGGCTGCCCCTCGCCCTGCGCCCAGCTGTTCATGCGATCGGCGAATGTGCGCTGGCCCCCGCCGGGCGCGGGAATCGCCCAGACCTCATTCTTGGGCGTTTCCAGCAGCCGCGCAAAAATCTTGAAGCCCGAGCCGCGAAAATGCTCGGAGACATTCTGCATGACCAGGGGATTGCGAAGGTCGGGCTTGTCGGAGCCATATTTGCGCATGGCCTCGGCATAGGGGATGCGCGGCCACTTCTTCGTGACCGGCCTGCCCTTGCCGAATTGCTCGAAAATGCCGGAAATGATCGGCTCCATCGTCTCGAACACGTCTTCCTGGGTGATGAAGCTCATTTCGAGATCGAGCTGGTAGAATTCGCCCGGCAGGCGGTCGGCGCGCGGGTCCTCGTCGCGGAAGCAGGGCGCGATCTGGAAATAGCGGTCGAAGCCCGCCATCATCAGGAGCTGCTTGTATTGCTGCGGCGCCTGCGGCAGGGCGTAGAATTTTCCCGGATGAATGCGCGAGGGCACGAGGAAGTCGCGAGCGCCTTCCGGCGAGGAGGCCGTGAGGATGGGCGTCTGGAATTCGTTGAACCCGGCGTCCTTCATGCGCGAGCGCATGGAGTCGACGACCTGGCCGCGAAGCATGATGTTGTTGTGGATGCGCTCGCGGCGCAGGTCGAGGAAGCGGTATTTCAGGCGCGTCTCCTCTGGATAATCCTGGTCGCCGAACACCGGCAGCGGCAATTCGGCCGCGGGACCGAGCACTTCGGCGTCGACGACGTAGACCTCGATCCTGCCGGTCGCCATGTCCTCGTTGTCGGTGCCCTCAGGGCGGCGCTTCACCTCGCCCTGGAGCCGCACCACCCATTCCGCGCGAAAAGTCTCGGCGAGCTTGAACGCCGGCGAATCGGGATCGATGACGCATTGGGTCAGGCCGTAATGGTCGCGCAGGTCGATGAAGAGCACGCCGCCATGGTCGCGGATGCGATGGCACCAGCCCGACAGGCGAACGGTTTCACCGACGTTGGTTTCGCGGAGGTCGCCGCATTTATGGGTGCGATAGGCGTGCATGTTATCAAAACCTTGGACGGACTTGCAGGAGCTTTGGCCGCTGCCTAGCGGAAAAAGGCCGGCGCGTGAAGGGGCCCCGGCTTTTTCGTGAGCCTTGCTCTAGCCCCGGCGCCTGCCTTGGATTATGAAGATTTCATGAGCCTTATCACAAATTCCGCCGACCTGGCCGCTTTATGCCAGACTCTCAGCGCCTATCCCTTCGTCACCGTGGACACGGAATTTCTTCGTGAAACCACCTTCTGGCCCAAAGTCTGCGTCATCCAGGTCGCCTGCGACGACCGGGCCGCAGCCATCGACGCCCTGGCGGAAGGGCTCGACCTCCAGCCCTTTTTCGAACTGATGGCCAATAAAAACGTCGTGAAGGTGTTTCACGCGGCGCGGCAGGACCTCGAAATCATCTGGAACCTGGCCAAGCTCATCCCCGAGCCCCTGTTCGACACCCAGGTCGCAGCCATGGTCTGCGGCTATGGCGACCAGATCGCCTACGGCGAACTGGCCCAGAGCATCTGCAAGGTCACGCTCGACAAGTCCTCGCGCTTCACGGACTGGTCGCGCCGGCCCCTGTCGGACGCCCAGGTCGACTACGCCATCGCCGACGTCACCCATTTGCGCGACATTTACAAGGCGCTGAAGGCGCGGCTGGAGACGACCGGCCGCCTCGCCTGGCTGGCGGACGAGATGGCGACGCTGTGCAGCCGCGACACTTATGAGCAGCGGCCTGACCGCGCCTGGGAGCGCTATGCCCATCGTGCGCGCAAGCCTCGCGATCTCGCGGTGCTGATCGAACTGGCCCACTGGCGCGAACACGAGGCGCAAACGCGCGACGTGCCGCGCTCCCGTGTGCTCAAGGACGATATTCTGATGGAAGTCGCTTCGGCTGCGCCGCGCAGCGCCGAGGCGCTCGGCGAATTGCGCGCTTTTCCGCGTGGCATGGAGCGTTCGCGGGCCGGGGCGGAAATTCTCGCGGCCATCGAGCGCGGGCTCGCCCGCGACCCGAAAACCGTGCCCCGCATCGAACGCGAGCGACGCGGCAATGGCGGCGGCGCGACGGTCGAACTATTGAAGGTGCTTCTGCGCCAGGTCGCGGAAAAGCAGGGCGTAGCAGCGAAAATGATCGCCACGACCGAGGACCTCGAAGCCCTGGCGTCCGACGACAAGGCGGATATCGCCGCGTTGAAAGGCTGGCGGCGCGAGTTGTTCGGCGCGAAGGCGCTGCAACTCAAGCACGGCCGCCTTGCGCTGACGGTCGAGAACAACCGCGTGGTCACGCTCGAATACCACGAAGCCGAGCCCGAGACGGAAGGCGTCGACGCCTGAACCTCACTCCAGCCGGCGCAGACGGTCGATATCGCCCTGGATTTCCGCCGCGGCCTGACGCTGTTTCGCCACGAGATGGGCAAGGCCGGAAAGCGCGCCGTCAATGACCCCCGATTGCGAGAAAAGGGATTCCACCTGCTCGATCGTGGTCTTGTAGCGCTGTTCGGCCGTCTCGAACCGGGCGCGCGTCGCATCAATGATCGAGCCAAGCTGGCCGAGCGAATTCTCCATCCCGGCCATGGAACTCTGGGTTTGCGCCAGCGTCGCCTTGGTGCTGGTGGCGAGCTTCTTCACTTCCGACGCGACGACGGAAAAGCCGCGCCCCGCCTCCCCGGCCCGCGCAGCCTCGATGGTGGCGTTGAGCGCGAGGAGATTGGTCTGGCCAGCGATATTGTCAATGATGCGCAGGACGCTGCGCAGGCCGGACATGGATTCCGCCAATTGCTGGAATTCGGCTGATAGCCGCTCCGAGCCGTTGTCGGCGGCGACTCCGCCGGCCTCCGCCGAGATGAAGATCGCGCCGCGCACCCGCTCCGTCGCGTCGCGCATTTCCGTGGTCTTGTCCAGCGTCGCTTCGATTTCGCCGACGAAATTGAACTGGCCCGCCATGCGATTGATGATCGAAGTGCGAAAACCATTCAGCATATGCGCCCGCTTGAGGGCGCATTGTGTGAAATAATTGGCGAAACGCGCGTAATGGGCAGGAAAGTTCTCGAGGAATTCGTCGTGGGGCTCCAACCCGTCAGAAACGAAGAAGACAATCGCGCTCAGCGTCTCGTTGACGTTGATGCCGAACAATTCGCCAAAGGTGGAAAAGCCCGCGACGGGGACCTGCCACAACGTCGACAGTCGGTTGAGCGCAGCGCCGTTGTTGAGCCGGCGCAGGATGCAATCATTGAGAATGGCGCCGAGCGGCTCCGGCTTGCCCCGCAGGAATTTTTCGAGATCATTCTGTGTCTGGGCGACAAAATCATTGGCGCGCAACAACAGAAGCTCGTCGCCGGGATTGACGTCGCAATAAAATGAAACGCTGCCCTTGGCTAAATCCATGCCGGAAATCGAACGCACGAAGATCTCGCCGTCGATCTCTATGCCGAATGTATGGCCCGCCAGCTTCTCCTGAACCTGATGCGGCCCGACATTGAAATGCCGGGCCAGAGTTTCGACAAATGGCACGATGTCGAGGCCATTGGGGGCCAGCGCCGCCTTGACGACGCGCGCCTCCGGATCGGAATCGACGATAGCGAAGCTCTTGCCAGTCTTGGTGAAATTCTGGCTCTTGAACACACCGTAGCGACGGCCCTCCGCCATGCGGACGAAGATGACAAGCGCGTGATGGTGCAACACGCCGCCACCGTCAAAAATGCTGGTCTCCTGGAAATCGAACTTGCCTCCCGCCGAACCGCCAATGAAGAGGCAGGGGAAGCGACCGCTGCGATAGACGGCCTCCATCAGAAAATTTTCGCTGGCGGAAACACCATCGACGAGCGTCAGGGCGAAAACCCGCTCCGCCTCGATCTTGAAGGCGGGACGCAACTGGCCGAGCGAATTGATGATCTTTTCGACCCGCTCCTCGCGGGTCAGCTTCTTGCCGCCGGAGCGGATGTCGTCATTGTGCAAAGGCACAGAATGGACGGAAACGGCCTCGAACAGATCGGGCGGAAAGATCTGCACCGTCAGGCTCGACCATCTATCGCCGGTCGGACGATAAAGTGGCCCGCCTTGCGTCGAGCAAAGCTCGCCGGCGGTGGACACGGCGACGACGCGGACGGATCCGGCCAGCGCCTTCAGACGCGCCGTCACATGGGCGAAATCGACATGGGGCGAGACATAGGCCAGCACCAGCGCAGCGGGTTGCCCGGCAAAGGAGAAATCATCGCCAGACAGTCCGCGGAGAGTTTCGTCGCTTTCCTTGACGCGAAGGTTCATAGGGGCTCCGCGCGCAGGCGAAGCGGCGCCGTCCGGCGCAGGAACAAGATCGGCTGGCATGGCCATCGCGGGCCCTTTGCGTGCAAACATTCCCAAGGACCTCAAATGTGCGGCGAATCTTCCGTTAGCCAATCGACATTGAAATCTATTAGTCTTGTCGCTTGCCTGAGGCTGACGCGCCTTAGGCGCCACCGGGAGGCGGCAGTGATCACACTTTACACATTCGGTCCTTATTTCGGCCTGCCCGACGGCAGTCCTTTCGTGACCAAGGCCATGCTGCTGCTGAAAATCGCCGGTTTGCCCTATACGGAAGACCGCGGCGGCTACGGCAAGGCGCCCAAGGGAAAGCTGCCCTATGTCGAGGACGACGGCGAGAAAGTCGCCAACTCCACCTTTATCCGCCTGCATATCGAGAAAAAATATGGCTTCGACTACGGCGCCGGCCTCACCGACGAGCAGAAGGCGACGGGCTGGGCCCTCGAAAAACTATGCGAGGACCATTTGTACTGGTTCATCATCGCCGATCGCTGGCTCATCGACGACAATTTCAAAAAGGGTCCGGCGCATTTTTTTGACGCCGCGCCCGCGCCGATCCGACCGCTGATCTCAGCCTTCATTCGACGCAAGATCCGGTCTGGCGCTCTGGCGCAGGGCCTTTACCGCCATACGCCAGAGCAAAGGCGCGAACTGGCGCGGCGCGGCCTCGCGGCCATGTCGACCCTGTTAGGCGAAAGACCTTTTATTTTCGGGGAGACGCCCTCGGGAACAGACGCAACGCTTGGCGCCTTCGCCATGGGGATGCTTTGCCCGCTGTTTGACAGCGGCTGCGGCGACGAGGCGCGCCGCCTGCCCAACCTCGTCGCCTATGCCGACCGGATCAGGGCAAAATATTTCGCCTGAGGAAAGAAAAAGGCCACTCTTTGGGAGCGACCTTTTCGTTAAATCAAAACAGAAATTCAGAGCGTATCGACGCGGACACGCGCGACGCCGGAATGACGCATGCCGAGGACGTCAGCCGCGCCGGCGGAAACATCGATCACGCGCCCACGCACGAAGGGACCACGATCATTGATTGTGACCACGGCTGAGCGCCCATTGGAGAGGTTCGTGACTCTTACGTGGGTTCCGAACGGCAGGGACCGATGCGCCGCCGTCATATGGCCTACGCGGCCACCGCTCGCAGTCCGCCCACCAAGCTGATAATAGGACGCCTTGCCAGACCAGCTTTGCGAAAAGGCAGGAGAGAATATGAGTGACATTCCGATGGATAAGCACGCTATTGCTAATTTTCTCAATGCTAAAGCCTCCGAATAATTATCGATATATTGGTGTATACGTAATGAATAAGACAAAAACAAGGCAGGTTCCAAATGCATAATGATGTAGCCAATTATTAAATAAACATAAAGAATTGTTATAAGCTGGTTACATAAACTATTTTCGTTTTTACTTCTTATATTCTGTATTATATATGTATATGATGAACGATAATAAGCTGATATATACAAATCTTCACTTCATTAGCGCGATGGTCAACAACCGCCAATCCGTAACAATAGTAATAACTTTATAAATTCCCTTAGGCTGCTCTCTAATCAACCGCTATGGTGCAACGCACAAAAAAAACCGGGCATAACGCCCGGTTTCAAAACTTTGTCACAAAGTTAAAATGATCAGCCTACGATCTCGTTGCCGGCGAACCACTGGGCGATCTCAACAGTGGCTGTTTCCGGCGCGTCAGAGCCGTGCACAGAATTTTCGCCCATGTTCAGCGCGAAGAGCTTGCGGATCGTGCCAGGCTCGGCCTTTTCAGGATTGGTGGCGCCCATCACGTCACGATAGGCCTTGATGGCGTTCTCGCCTTCCAGCACTTGCACGACCACCGGCGCCGCCGACATTTGCTCGACCAATTCGCCGAAGAAGGGGCGTTCCTTGTGGACGGCGTAAAAAGTCTCGGCCTGGGCGCGGGTCATGTGGACACGCTTCTGCGCGACAATACGCAGACCGGCGTCTTCGATTTTGGCATTGACCGCGCCGGTCAGATTGCGACGGGTCACGTCGGGCTTCAGAATGGAAAAAGTGCGTTCGAGCGCCATGGACTGGGTCTTTCTTGCGAGGAAACTAGCGCCGCGCTTATAGACGGGGCTATTGAAGCTCGCAAGACATGGAGTCGAAGCAGTCGCTAAAGCGTCTTTCCTCCTATTTCGCGGTTGCATGCGCAGGCTTCGCCCGTCTGCAGGGCGTCGAGCACGCGAAGCGTATCCAGTGGATTTCGCCCAACCTTGATGCTGGTCGCGTAGATGTGTTGGATCTTCGTTTTCCGGATCGACGATGAACGTGTAGCGATAAGGCACGCCGGAAGGCGAGCGCACGTCAAGTCCGTCGGTGAGGTCGCCGCGCATGTCGGCGAATTGCCAGATCGGCAGCTTGTCGAGATCCCTGTGATCGCGCCGCCAGGCGAGCTTCACATATTCATTGTCGACCGAACCGCCGAGCACCACCGCGTCGCGATCAGCGAAATCCTTGGCGAGTCGGCCGAATTCCGCGATCTCGGTCGGGCAGATCGCCGAAAAGTCCTTCGGATAAAAGAAGATCACCTTCCACTTGCCAGGAAAACTTTCCTGCGTGAGCGTCTCGAAGGCGCTGACTCCGCCCTCCTCCCGATTGTTGAAGCCTGGCTTCACACCGACGATTTCGAATTCGGGAAGCAAGTCGCCAATGCTGGCCATTCTGGAGGCTCCATGTTTCAAGACGAGCGGGCTTGTCAATTCAGTCGATCGCGCGCCATTAATTGCGGCGTCCTATGTTCAGTCGCCTTTCCACGCCTTGCGAATAGCGCGACATGGCCAAGCAGAACGCCAGATAGAAAAGAGCGGCGAAAACATAGCCTGTCGCAGCAATATGCGGACCCGCCCAGACCGGATCAAGTCGCGCCGTATCCACCGCGCGCAAAAAATCGAATATGCCGACGATCGCGACCAGCGTCGTATCCTTGAACAGCGCGATAAAGTTATTGACGATGCCTGGGATGACAGCGGCGAGCGCCTGCGGCAGCACGACGAGGCGCAGCGTCGCGATGTAACCAAGTCCAAGAGCCTGCGCGCCCTCGTACTGGCCGCGCGGCACTGCCGCGAGTCCGGCGCGCACCACTTCCGCCATGTAAGCGGCGGAGAACAGAGCAATGCCCACGAGCGGCCGGAGCAGCCGGTCCGGCGACCAGTCGGGCGGCAGGAACAGCGGCAGCATCGTATTGGCCATGAACAGCACCGCGATCAGCGGCACGCCGCGCACGAACTCGATCAGGCCCGTACACAGCCAGCGCGCCGCCGGCAATTCCGACCGCCGCCCAAGCGCCAGAAGCACGCCGCCCGGCAACGCCGCGACAATGCCCGCCAGCGCCATCAGCAGAGAGACCATCACGCCGCCCCAAGCTGCGTGCCGACGACGGCAAGGCCCAACATGGGCGCCCCGTGCAACAATACGAAACCGAGCGGCGGCAGCAGCACGAAGAAACCAAAGGCCGCTGCGCCCTTCCGCCCGGCCGCCGGCCACAGCAGCCAGGCGATCAGGCCCGCGGCGAGCACGAAGGCGAGATCGACCCGCCAGTAAAGATCCTTGGGATAGGCGCCATATACAAAAAAGGGCGTTTTGGCGCCGATATAGGCCCAGCAGGCGCCGGCGCCCGGCGCGCGGCACGTTTCGCCGTCGGGCGCGCTCCACACCGCGTCAGTGACAAGGAAGCGCCATAGCGGCGGCGCGACGAAAAAAAGCAGAGCCGCGACTGCAAGGGTGATCAGGCTCGACCTGATATCGCCGAAAAGGTTTTTCCAGATTTCGCCAAACCGGTCGCGCGGAATTGCCGGCGGCGACGCGGGCGCGGCAAAAGCCTGACGCAAAAAAGGCTGCGGGCTCATCGTTGCAGCCCCCAGGCCAGTCGCCGCTCATAGAGCCGCAGGACCAGCAGCGTCGCCATCGACAGCGAGAGATAGATCGCCATGTCCAGGGCGATCACCTGCACGGCGGCGCCCGTCTGGTTGAGGATGGTGCCGGAGACCTGCATCAGGTCGGCGAAGCCGACGAATGCGGCGAGCGAGGAGTTCTTCGTCAAGGCCAGATACTGGCTGATCAGCGGCGGCAGGATGATCCGCATGGCCTGAGGCCGGATCACGAGCTTGCGGGCCTGCGTCGGATCAAGGCCCAACGCCGCCGCCGCCTCGCTCTGGCCGCGCGCCACCGAATTGACCCCCGCGCGGACAATCTCGGCGATATAGGAGCCCGTATAGAGCGAGAGGGCCAATACGAGCGCGAAAATTTCTGGCGGCAGGCGCATGCCGCCATCGACGTTGAACGGGTTCGACTGCGCGTCAAACCTCGGCACGTCCACGCCGAGCGGTTCGCCAATGACAAAAAACGCAGCGAGCGGCAGGCCGATCAGGAGAAGCAGGGAAGCGCCTGACGACGCCGGCGCCATTCGCCTGAGCGTCCAGGCAAAAGCCGCGGCGAAAAAAATCGCGAATCCGACCCATAGGGCCCCGGCGGAAAAAACCGGCTCGGGCAGATAGAAACCGCGATTGTTGAGCAGGACGCCCGGATACTTCAGCGATTCCGCCGGTCCCGGCAGCGGCGAGAGGATCGCCACATACCAGAACAGCATTTGCAACAGCAGCGGAATGTTGCGCACGGTCTCCACGTAAAGCCCCGCCAATCGCGCCAGCGCCCAGTTCCTTGACAACCGCGCGAAGCCTGCGGCGAAGCCGATCGCCGTCGCGAAAACTCCCGCGAGAATGGATACGACAACCGTGTTGACCAACCCGACCAGCAAGGCTCGGGCGTAAGAGGAAAGCGGCGAATAGGCGATGAAGCTCTGGTTGAGTCCGAAGCCCGCGACATGGCCGAGGAAGTGAAGGGACGTGGGAATGCCCCGTGCGGCAAGATTGGCGCGCGCATTGGCGAAGGCGGCATAAATGAGCGCGCCCACAACGGCCAGCAGAAGGCCTTGCAGCGCAATGCTCCTGAGCGATTTCGGCGTCATAGCGGCCTCACCGGACCGGCGGCGCATATTGCAGCCCGCCTTGGCGCCATTGCGCGTTAAATCCGCGCGGAATTTTCAGCGGCGACTTTTCGCCGAGATTGCGCTCGAAAATTTCGCCGTAATTTCCAACGGCCTTGACGATGCGGACCACCCAGTCGGCGTCCAGCCCCAGCCCCGCGCCAAAATCTCCCTCGACGCCGAGCAGGCGGCGTATCTCGGGATTGTCGGATTTGCGCATATCCCAGACATTGGCTGAGGCGACGCCAAGTTCCTCCGCGTCGAGCAAAGCGAAATGCGTCCACTTGACCAGGTTGAACCAGCGGTCGTCGCCCTGCCGCACGACCGGGCCGAAAGGCTCTTTCGAAATGATGTCCGGCAGCACCACATGGTCGTCGGGCTCGCTCGTTTTCAGTCTTTCCGCATAAAGCGCCGAGCCGTCGGTGGTGAAGGCGTCGCAGCGGCCGGAATCATAGGCTTTGATGGCGTCATCGGCGGCGGAGAAGACCACGGTTTCCGCGTGGAGGCCATGGGTGCGGAAATAATCGGCGAGGTTGAGTTCGCTGGTCGTGCCCTGCTGCACGCAGATCGAGGCGCCCGAAAGTTTTTGCGCGCTGTCAACGCCAAGGCTTTTGCGGACGAGAAAGGCCTGGCCGTCGAAATAATTGATCCCGATGAACAACAGTCCCTGCGCCGCCTCGCGCGATTGCGTCCAGGTGGTGTTATGGGCGAGCAGGTCCACCTCGCCCGATTGCAGGGCGGTGAAACGGTCCTTGCCGGTCAAGGGCACATACCTGACCTTTTGCGGATCGTTGAAAATTGCGGCGGCGACAGCTCGGCAATAGTCGATGTCGAAGCCATGCCATTGGCCGTGATCGTCCGGCAGGCCGAAGCCGGCAAGACCAGGATTGGCGCCGCAGACAAGTTCGCCACGCTTGCGAACCTCGTCGAGCGTGTTGGCGCGCGCCGGGCCGACCAGAAAGGCCGGCGCCGCGAAAAGCGATAGAGCAGCAAGTGCGAACGCCCTCACGATCCCGCGTGGCTGGACGGATTGGCGCATGACTGGCGGCTCCATTTCGCCATCAGCCTATGCGTTGATCCCGCATTTGCAAAGACGGCGAGGCTGAAAGGGAAAGTGAAAGGCGGCGGCGGCATGTGAAAATCCGTTTTTTCGCAGGAATTTCGTTCTGTTTTTGCTCCACGTGAAACAGTCGGTTTGCACGCGCCGAAGCGTCGCGCGCGTAATCCCCTGTTTCAACGCGGCAATCCTCCATCGCCCGAAAGCGCGCGCACCTGCCTTTGGTCGTTGACGCCAGACACAACTTTAAGTTGAGTGAGGTGAAAATCGACGTGTTTTGTTCGGAAAATGATCGAAAATTGCAAGAATCGCACGTTTTTGCTCTGTTTTTTCGCCTGTTTTACAACCTTTGATTGTAATTTCACCACCTCAGACGGGAACCCTGTTCGCATGGACGCAACCAAGCCGGCGCTTCTAAGTATATTTACCGAAGCGGCGCGGCTATGAGCGTTCTGTGCTTCATGACATGGTTGTCGAAGGTACTTGCGTTTTCAGAGGTGACGAACTCGTCCGACCGATCTTGGTAAACCATGACCGACCCCACCATTCCGCGCACCGCCAACGGCGACCCCGGGCACGCCGACGAGATCTTTCGGCTCAAGAAAGCCGTCAAAGCGATGGACGACCAACTCCGGTCGTCCCAGCGGCACATTCGAATCCTCAAGACCATCGCCGCAGGAAACCATGCGCTGGTTCGCGCCACGACCGAGGACGAGCTTTTTCAGGGCATGTGCCGCGTCATCGTCGAGATCGGCGGCTACTGCATGGCCTGGGTCGGCCAGGTCGAGCATGATGAGGACAAGACCGTCCGGCCGCTGGCCCATGCCGGACACGAGGCAGGCTATCTCGCACTTTCCAGGATCAGCTGGGGCGACACGCCCCTTGGCCACGGCCCCACGGGCATGGCCGCGCGCACCGGCGCGACCCAGTTCAATAATGATTTCACGGCCAACCCCGTCATGGGCCCCTGGACGGAGGCCGCGCTGCAGAGGGGATACCGGTCCAACATATCGCTGCCGCTGACCGACAAGGCGGGCGTATTCGGCGCCCTGACCATCTATGCCGACGAACCCAACGCCTTCGGTCCCGAGGAAGTGGCGCTGCTCAGCCAGCTGGCCGGCGATATTTCCTACGGCGCCACCGCGTTGCGCACGCGTCGCGACCATGACGAGATGAAGCAGACGCTCCGCCTTGTCGAAGAGCGCCGACAAGCGGAAGAAGCTCAGCGCCGAAGCGAGGAGCGTTTTCGGCTGCTGGTCGAGCAGGCTCTGGACGGCATCTTCGTCAGCGACGCCGCAGGTCGCTACGTCGACGTCAACTCGGCCGGCCAGATGATGCTCGGTTACACGCGGGACGAAATTCTGTCCCGCACCTTCGCCGATGTGCTCGCCCCCGAGGAGGCGAGCCGGCTTGCGCCCCTGCTCGCCGAGCTCGCCGAGGGCCATGTCACCCGGAGCGAGTGGCGCTTCCGTCGCAAGGACGGCTCGGAGATTCTGGGCGAGGTGGTTGGCCAGCGCCTCCCGGATGGCCAACTGCTCGGCATCGTCCGCGACATCACCGAGCGCAAGCAAGCCGAGCAGGCGCTGCGCGCCAGCGAGCAGCGCATGAAGCTGGCGACCGAGGCGACCGAAGTCGGCATCTGGGAATGGAATGTCAAAACCGGCGCGATCGTCTGGGACGATCAGATGTTCCGCATTTATGGCATCCCGCCGACGAGCGACAGAATGGTCAGCTACGAAACCTGGGCCGGAGCCGTATTGCCCGAGGATTTGCCGCGGGAAGCGGCGCTGCTGCAAAAAACCGTTCGCGACGGCGGGATCAACCGACGGAGCTTCAGGCTCCAACGGGGGGACAATGGCGAAATCCGCGTCATCCAGGCCGTGGAGACGAGGCGCGCCGACGCCCAAGGCGAAACCGAATGGGTGGTTGGAACAAACCTTGACATCACAGAGCTTAAAGTCGCCGAACAGACTTTGCGGAATAGCGAAAAGAGCAAGTCCTTCCTGCTCGGACTGAACGACAGGCTCAAGTTCCTGGACGATCCCCTCGAGATGATGGCGGCCGCCGCCGAATGGCTGGGAAGGAGCATTGGCGCGCATCAGGTCGTCTATGGAGAAATCGACCCCGACGAAGAGATTGCGACCATCTTGCGCGAATGGAACGCCGGGCCAATCCCAAGCAATCTTGGCGTGCACCGGCTTGTCGATTTCGGCGCGGGTTTCGTCGCAGATCTGCAGGCCGGAAAGACTGTCGCCATCGACGACATCGCCAAGGACTCTCGCGTCGCGCAGGCGAGTTTCCGCGCCCGTTTGATCGGCGGAATCATGAGCGTGCCGCTCGCAAGCCGGCTCCACGTCATGTCGGTTCATTCCCGCGACGCGCGCAACTGGAGCGCACTCGACGTCTCCTTCGCCGAGGAGACCGCCGAACGCACTTGGGCGGCAGTCGAGCGCGCGCGCTCGACGCAGGAAGCGCTGGCAAGCGAGAACATGCTGGAAGCGGCCTTGCTGGCCATGCCAGACGCCGTGGTTATCACCGACGCGCAAGGTCGCAGCATCCACTGCAACGACGCCTGTGCGACCTTCCATCGCATCATGGGCGGGGCGGAATGCTCGCGGAACTGCGTCGGATGCGCCGATCTGTCGGAAGCTTTCACGATCGACGGCGAGCCAATTCCGCTGGATCAACAGCCCGTTGCAAGGGCGCTTCGCGGCGAGACCGATGTTGCTGTGGTTACTGTCCTCCGGCAGAAGGATACGGGCGAAAAATGGCTTGGCAGCTATAGTTTCGCGCCAATCCGCGACGAAGCGGGCGCCGTTGTCGGTTCGGTCGTCACCGCCCGCGACATAACCGCGCAAAGGCGCGCCGAAGAGGATTTGCGCGATCACCAGCGGCAGCTCAAGGCGATATTCGAGACGTCGATGGAGGGCATCGTCACCATCGACAGCAAGGGGATCATCAAGGGCGCGAACCCCGCCGCGGCGGAAATGTTCGGTTACCCGGCCGACGAATTGCTCGGCCTCAACGTCAGCATTCTCATGCCGGAGCCGCACAAGGCCAGGCACGATTTCTATATCGCGCATTATTTGCAGACTGGCGAGAAATCCATCATCGGGTACCGGCGCCGCCTGAAAGGGCTTCGCCGGAACGGCGAAACGTTCCCGAAGGAGCTGACCGTCACCAAGGCGGAGATCGATCACGAGGTCCTGTTCATCGGATTTATGCGCGATCTGAGCCCCATCGAAGATGAAAAGCGCCGCGTCAGCGAATTGCGCGAGGAACTGGCGCGGGTCAGCCGCATGAACGACATGGGCCAGGTGGTCGCCGGGCTCGCGCATGAAATAGGGCAGCCGCTGGCGGCGATCGGCAATTTCGGCGCCGCGGGACGCCGCATGCTGGCGGCCGGCGATGCCTCGCTGATCGCGGAAGTCATTGACAAAATCGAAGCGCAATCCAGGCGCGGCGGCGAGATTCTCTCCCGCCTGCGCGACTTCATCGGGAAACGGGAGGGACCTGAGCGCACGCAGGAAAGCCTTGGCCTATTGGTGGCCGACGCGATGAGCCTGTCCGCCCTTCGCTATGGCGGCCACCCCCCGTCAGTGCTGTTTGAACTGCTTGATGCAGAGGTTGCGGTTGACGTCGACCGTGTTCAGATCCAGCAGGTTCTCGTCAACTTCCTGCGCAACGCCGCCGATGCCGCGGCTTGCGAACAAAAACCCGAAATCGTCGTCACAACAGACATGGACCGGCCGGGTTCCGTTCGTGTCAGCGTTTCCGACAATGGTCCCGGCGTTGGTGCGGAGGTGGCGGCCCAACTGTTCAGCCCATTCGTGACGACCAAGAAATTCGGCATGGGCGTCGGATTGTCGTTGTGCAAATCGATCATCGAAAATCATGGGGGAGAGATAGGCTTCCGCGCCAATGATCCGCGCGGCGCCGTGTTCTTCTTCACCTTGCCGATCTCGAAGCGCCCTGAAGTCGACGATCCCGGCCCCGAACTGATGTCCGCCATGTAAGGCAAGGTCGATGCCGCCCTGCCCCGGCGCGGGTCGAAGCGCGGCCTTGCAAGCTGACGCCACCGCAGATTCCTCTCCCGGCTTTGTCACTTCGCCGTTGCGGCCTCGACTTTCGGCGTGCGCTTGTCGCAGGGCGGGTATGCGGCCTCCATGATTTCAGGATGCTCCTTCTGCGTCTTTTCGAGGCCCGGGCCTATGTCGAACTGCTGGTAGATCGGCAGCCAGCCGATTTCATCGTCGGGATGAACCCAGAGATCGATCAGGATCGGGCCACCGGGAATATCGATCTTGCGACAGGCGATATTATCCTTCAATTCGAGGCGATCTCCATCCGACCCAGGCTTGACTCCCTCGCTCAGGCGCTTCTTCGCTGCGTCTTGCAACGCGCTTATTGCAGGCAGGTCGCGAGTGGCGGCTTCCACGATGACAAAGGCTGCGTCGCCCGGCGCAAGTTTGGCGAGGGCCGCGACGTCCGCAGCAGCGTGGGCGCGCTGGAGATGGATTTTGAGCGTCGGCGGCTCCGTGCTTTCCGGGGGCGAACGATAATACCCGATGAAAGCCCTTTCCGGCGTTGGCGTCAGCCAGTCGGGCATGCGGACTGCGACGCGGATTTTGGCGACATCCGCCGTCGCCAGCTTGAAGTTGCGGAGCTTCCAGGCCGTCGAAGGCGGAATGCAGCCGGAAAGGCTGAGCGCCGGCAGGATCACAAGCGCCGCCAGGAAAAATCGGCGCATGAAGGCTGCCTTCAGTAAAATATCTGTCATTTGATGCTTAGGTCCGAAGGCAAGGTTCAATACGAGTATTCAAGTCCGACCATGCCGCCGAAGGGGGTCTTCTTTTTGGGCGGCAAAGGTTCGTTGTCATGGAAAGGAGAGAGTTTTTCCGGCATTGGCTTGATGAACAGCCTCGTCGTGGCTTTGTAGCCGACCCGTCCGCGACCGCCATTGATCCCAGTGCTTGCCGGCAAGCCGCCGAAGCAGAACGAGTGGTCGCGCCCCGGCCCTCGCAGGCATTGCAGCCCCACAAGCATCGCTGCTTTGGCTTTGGCCATGGGCTCGCCGCGCCCGGACTGCGCATGACCTGCCGCCGACAGGGTTTCTTGGGCAACAGCGACGCCGAGTGCCGATGTCGTGATGAAAACCATGAAAAACACACGCTTGAAAACCATGCCGATGACCCCAAATAAATTTTACCTGACAAGTCTTTCCGCGAAAAATTCGATCGTCTCCGCCGGTCAGCCCGCCTCACGCCTTGGAATGCTTGCGGGCGTGTCAGCCGATGGGCGATATTCGAGGATATCGCCGGGCTGGCAGTCGAGGATTTCGCAGATTTTTTCGAGCGTATCGAAGCGTACGCCCCTCACTTTCCCCGATTTCAGAAGGCTGATGTTCTGCTCGGTGATGCCGATATGCCCGGCGAGATCCCGCGAGCGCATCTTGCGCTTGGCGAGCATGACATCGAGATTGACGATGATTGGCATGGTCAAACGAACTCCGCGTGCTCGGTGACGATTTCGCCCGCCGTGCGCAGCGCCGCGCCGAGCGCCATTAAAAATGCGCTGAGGAGATAGTACAACAGGTCGTCCGGACTCACGGCGATTCCGGTCATCGCGCTCCAGGACAGGGGCCCCGCGAGACTCCAGAAACCCGCGATCGCCGCGATTTTCGCTAGAACTGTCGCCGCGATGCCCGCGAGCCCAACGCGGAACAACGCGCGCGCCGCGGACTCGCTGAAGATGTCGCCGGCCAGATAGGCGCCCATCAAGCGCCAGACCGCGAAGACGACAATGAAATCCACCGCGGAGGCGAGGCTGATCAACGCGGCAAAGACAGCGTAGCGAGCGTCGGTGACGCCCAGAGGGTCGAAGCCGAGGCCGGCGGAAAGCCTGAGCAGCAAACCTGACCGGTCGTTCAGGACGAAGAGCGTAGGCGCGAGATCGAACATCGCCCAGGCGACGGCGCCAAGGCGGACCGCGTGACAGACCCTGCCGACACGGGTCTCCTGTCCGCGCGGGCGCGCAATGGGAAACGCGAATTGGTCCGTGGTGACGACAATCCTGAGCAAGTTCAAACTCCCAATGACAGCAGCCCGTCCTCAAACAAATGTCCGATGTTCGTTCGCGACTTCCGCCGCCGCGCGAAAAAGAGTGGCCAAGGCGAAGACGAAGGCCGAGACGACGAGCAAAAGAGCGTCCCTTGGCATGAACAGCGGCGCCTTGCCAAAGAGTTCCGGCCAGACGAGCGCGTAGATCATCGGACGCTGCGCCACATCGGCCGCGGCCATCGCCAAGCCCGCAAAGGCAATGCGACGAAGCCGGCGTGCGGTGTCGAAATCGAAGAACTCACCGGCGAGAAAGCCTTGCGTCAAACGAAAAATGCTGCTGCTCAGCGGGACGACGAACAACGTCGCCGTCATGTTGATGACGAGGGCGCTCCAATATTTCGCCGACGTCGCGGAGATCGGATCGATGCCGTAAGCCGCGGCGTTTCGCGCGATGAAACTCTCCACGTCCAGCCAAGGCCAGATCGCGTCGCCGACCTGCCAGAACGCCAGGAGGACGGCGCCGATCTGGATGCCGCGGCAGGTCCAATAGAGCCGTCGCCGCAACTCGACCAGGCGTCCGTCGGGCGCCGCGGGCGCAACGAGGCGCCGCGGCAATTCAATCACCTGTCGGTCGGCCGCCGCGTCGTTTTCCGTCTCCTGCATGACCATGTCGTCTTCCCCTCGGCGCCAGTTTACGCGCATAAGGGCGATAATCAACTTTTATCGTAAAACAGTAAAATTATTTTGTAATACGAGATTTTATCGCAATTTTGCCACAATTCGAAGCGATTTTGCCGCTGTCGCGATTTGCACGCGGCAAAGGCCACGCAGGCCGATTTCCTTAGGAGTTTTGCAGGATGAATTGTTCGCTTATCATTTTGGCGCTGCTGGCGTCGGCGGCCTCGGCCCACGCCGCAGATTTGCCGTCGCTCAAGGGGGAGCCCACGCCGCCGATTTTGCCCTGGCAACCCTTCGGCGGCGCCTATGTCGGCCTGCAGGCCAGCGCCATGGGCATGATCGAAAGGACGCAAGTCACGTCCTCGGCAAGCGGGGCCAATCTTGGGTCGGTGACGGCTGGCGCCTATGATTACGGCATCGGCGCGCGCGCCGGCTACGACTGGCTCAATGGTAATTTCTTGTACGGCGTCCTCGGAGACGTCAACGCCAGCCTGGGCTCCGTCTCCGTCGTCGGAAAAGACCCGTCGGGCGCAACGAACAAGGCCTTGCTCGGATCCCAGGAAACGATCCGGGGCCGCGCCGGCTACGTCTTCGGCTCGCTGCTCTTGTACGGCACGGCCGGCGTCGCCCTCGGGGACGCCCGGCATCATTATATCTCCACGAACGCAACAGGTACGACGTATTCGGCCTACAAGACGTATTATAATGTCTCGCCGATAGTGAGTGTTGGCGCCGAATATGCGCTCACGAAATCCTGGAGCGTCGGGGCGGAATATTCGATCCGCGGCGCCGAAAACTGGAAACAGCTCTCGCCGGTCAATCCAGCCACCAACATCCATCAGACGGCCAATGCCCAGACGGCGACGCTGCTGCTGAACTATCACTTCTGAGACGTCGCCATCCCAAGCATCATTCTCATTTGTCGCATTGGCGTCCGAGCCCGGACGTCCGTGCGGCGAACGCATTTGCGAATGAATCTGAGAATTTCTCCCGCGGCCGCCTTCGTCGCCAAGGTCGGGGCCGAGCGCAGGGCGCGCCTCAAGCGAGTTCAAAAAATCTATATTAACAATACGTTGACATTTGATTGCTACTTAGGGTTGCACAGCAAGACGATCGCCCGGGCGGACAAATGCGCCAATTCACTTTTCGCGGCAACGGCATCTTTCGATTCGGCCGGGACCGGAGCGGTTCGGTTGCGCTGACGACCGCGGTGGCGATACTCGCGCTGGTTGTCGGCGCCGGCGCGGCGCTTGACCTCGGACGCGCCGTCTTCACCCGGCAGAAGCTTTCGGAGTCCGCGCTGCTCGTCTGCCAGTACGCCAAACGCGCCAGCATCACTCAACTGGACTCAGCAACGGACGCCGGCGCCGCCTATAGCTCCAAGGTGACCCAATTTGTTTCCGCCGCGCTGCAAATGCAGCACCTCTCCGGGACGCAAAGCAACGCGACGCCCTTCACCTATACAGAGGGGGCCGCGGGCAACGTGCAACTCGCGACGACTTCGCCCACGAGCTTCCTGCAGATCTTGAACGTCGCCCAAATTCCACTTACCGCCAACGCGCACTGCTTCGATACCATTCCCCCAGCATCGTCGTCCCCCACGCCTCCGGCGAAACCTTCAGCCGGCCAGGAAGTGGTGTCCGAAGGTTTCGAGAACAGCGGCTGCGCTGGAACTTGCTGGTACGTCTACGCGCCCGGCGCCGCGCCCGGCGCCTCCATCTCCTCGCCGTCCTCGACATTTCCTCCGACCGCCACCTACACGGGAACAACGAGCACGAAATGGTACGTCATGGGATATTGCCTTGAGGTCGACTTCAGCACGCTGATCTTTTCCTCGGCGACCCAAGGGACCCATTCGGCCGAGCTCGACTGCGACAACGGCCAGGGGACCGCAGGAAATTCGTCGATTTCGACGCAAACCTACCTTTACGCCGGCACTTATCAATTGCGCTGGTCCTACCAGGCGCGCGTCGATTATCCCGACTACAATCCCGCGTACATCTGCGGCAACGCCGCAAGCGATCTCTCCTGGGCCAATGACGCCAACTCGTCAGGCGGCCCTGTGGCCAACGCCCTTCGCACCAATCAGGTCAATGTCTACCTCGACTACGTCGCCAGCCAGTCGTCGGCGCCGCCGACCCATTGGACATTGGACAATTCGCAGCAACTCGCAGGCTCAAGCCTCGTCGACATGTGCGTGTACAGCCAGGGCTGGATTCAGCGCAGCGTGAAAATCGCCGTCACCCAGGCCGGCTGGTATTGGCTGTCGTTTGCGGCCGACGGGCAAAACAATTCCTATGGCGGCAGCATCGACAACATCATGCTCTGCTATTCGGCCTGCAGCGGTTCGGCGAGCGACAATTTTCCGCCGGCCTGGACCGCAGGCGCGGTCCTGTTCCAGGACAAGTTCAAAAGTCCCGGCTATGTCGACGGCGTCTACGCCAATCTCGAAGTCGGCGACGCAACCACGGGAGCCTCGACAAGCGGATGGCCGAACGCGTCGGCGTCAAGCTGGATCGTCGCGCCTTACAATCAGGTCACGCAGGCCGTCTCAGGCTCGGAGCAATTCGTGCAACTCGACAGCGGCTCCCTGGGCAACCAGGCGATCGCGCGTCCCTTCCTGCTTACGCCCGGCTATTACCAGGTCTCCTACGACTACATATCCGGCATCGACACGACCTTGGCGCTGACAACCGCGCAATATTGCGGCGCGAACCCGCTCTATTCCGGCGCCACCACCATGGTTACCTATCAGGATGTGACGACTGGCGTCACCAACCAGCTGACGGGCAAGGCAATAACCAGCGGCGTCAACGGCGACACCAATTTCCTGGCCGTCTTCATGTCGCACGCGCAGCTGGCCAGCAATCCGAATGCGGCGGCATTCCAGACCTCGGCGCTTTACGCCAACCCCGACGGCACGACGACCTCGTCGCCAAAGACGCCCGTCAACAGCATCAGCATCACGAATTACACAGCCTCGACAAATGTCGCGATGCTCGACCTGTGCGCCTATTCCTATGCGACGTTCAGCCGCGCCGTGAACATCAAGATCACCAAGACGGCCTATTACTGGCTGACTGCTTCCGCGCTCGGCACCGCGGATGGCGCCGGCGGCTGGATCAGCAATGTGAAGCTGACCGCGCTCGGCAGCCCCTACATGACCACGCCTCCGTCCAGCCCCGTCACTATCCCGGTTCCCTCGCCACAGCCGGGATCGAGCGTCGGGCTTCCGGCGACCCTTCCCAATTTCACGCTGACCGCGGACAGCTTTGCGCCATGAGATCGCGACCTCCCCTCCGTCTCTCTTTCGCGCGAGACGTCCGTGCGGCGACGGCGGTGGAATTCGCCATCGTCGCAGCGCCGTTTTTCGCCGTCCTGCTTGCCATCTTGCAATTGGCGATTTTCTACATGACGCAATCCGCGCTGAATGCGGGCGTCGTCCTCACGGCGGAAAATTTGCGCATCAGTTTCAGCACCGGAACGACTTTGACCTTTCCGAGCGCGGCCACGTTGAAGAGCAACGTTTCCGCCAACGCCGGCGCGATGATCGCCAACACGGCGGCAACGTCCGTTGAAATCCGGCAATTGGTGAACCTGGACGCCAGCATCGTGCCGATCGTCGACGGAACGATGGATACGGGGACGAACACCAGCGTCCTGGTGCTGCGGGCGCAGACGCAAGCTTTTTCCTTCGCGCCGTTGTTCAGTTCGCTTCTCATGGCCCGATCGTCGGCGATCGTGCGACGGCAGGGCACATGACGATCCCGGGGTGCAGGAAAAATCTGAAGCGACGCTTCTTTTGCGCCCGCAACGGCACGGCGGCGATAGAATTCGCTTTCGTCTCGCCGATCCTGATCCTGCTCGCGGCCGGGATCGCGGAAATAGGCCGCGCGTTCGTGCTTTACAATTCCATCAACCAGCTGGCCACGCAATATGCCAACGCCTGGGCGGACTGCCAGGATTCTGCCTCATCCTGTTCCCTGGAGCTCGGCTATTACACGTCCACCTATTCGATTCAAAATATCGCGCCAAAGCTCACCATGGCGAATTTGACCCTTAAAATGGCCGAGGTGACCATGTCCGGAACGACGCCAACCGTCGTTTATGCCTATCCCTCGACAACCTTGACCACGTCGGAAATCGCCGCCGCACAGGCAAATTTCAGCAGCGGCCAGACCGGCGTGATCGTCTATGTTTCCTACACCTATACCCTGGCCTATTTTCCGTCCTATCTGAGCAGCGCGATGGCGAACGCTCTCACGGCCTCCTACACGATCGCCCAAATCAAGAACTAGCAGAGGTTTCGCCGCGTCGAGCCCCTTTGCAGGTCGCGCGCAGGGTCTCTCATTGACCGGCCTGCGCGATGCGTTCGACGTAGCTTGCATCCGCTCCCAGAAAACTCAGCAGCGCCGTATTGACGTCCCTCTTGTGGCTGGCGATGATTCCGCGCGCCGCCGTCAATCTCCACGAGTTGAGCGTCCGGCAACGCCCTGGCCAGCGCGCGTCCGGTGGCGATTCTCACGCCGCGTTTTGCGCTGGGCAAGGAAGCGCCGCGCCGTCGGCGGCGCAACGCAGTTCAATCCTCGCTTTCACGAAATCCACGCCCTTCGGCGCTTCGAACTGGAAAGCGCATCGGCCATTGCCGAGTCCCGCGTCCCTGAGATCGGCGCGGAAGCGATTGGCCAGCACGCGGCCAATGACGCAGCCGTCCGCAAGGACATGCAGGCAGACGGGGACTCGCGGATTGCCGTAGTCATGGGCCCAGCCCGAGAGCGTTCCAGCGGTCACGCTTTCGACCCAGCCGCGCAGTTCGCCGGGCGCTCGCGGGTTCGCCCCAACTCCGGCGCGCGCGGCGATTTTCTGGCGCGCCGCCTCGATCTCGAAACCTTCGTCGCGCCGGGGCGCGAAGGAAGGCGGCCTGCGCCGCTTGCCGCCTTTTTGCGGGTAGAGCGCGAAATAATCTGCGGCGTTCTGGAACATCGCCCGGCTGTCATTGTCGATAAAGCTTTCGGCCGGGGCGCCTTCGGCGAACATCACGTCGTGGTCGGACAATTCGATGTGGAAATAATCCACGCGCTCGACTTTCTCCGCCTGGACGATGCTCACGCCATCAACAAGGTCCTTCGCCTCGATCAGCACGCCTTCGAGGTACAGCGCGTGATGCGGCGACAGCCACAGGTCGCGTGAGGGGATGTTTTCGTCGAGCGCCCCGGCGCCGATGCAGATCGGCAGGACCTCGCGGTTTCGAGCGACAAAGCGCCCATCGTAGGAGCGCCTGCCGATCCATTTGATCGGCTTCATTTCGCCGTCGAGCGTCGTCACGCGATCGCCGATGGCGAGCGCCTCGACCGCCACGGGGCCCCGCTCCGTCTCGATCAGGGTTCCGCGGCAATAGCAGGCGACCGAGGTTTCCAGAAAGGTTCCGCCTGCGCCATCGGGCGTGAGGGTCATCTGGTTGTCGAGAGACATTCCTGCAAATGTGAATTTCTCGACGACGAAACCGCCATTCTGGGCGCCGGCGAACTGGACGACGAGGTCGCCCTTGCCGTCGTTCGAATAGGATGGCGCCGACAAGCTCGAGAAACTGGCGAGATCGATCCGGTCGGAGGACCAGAAATTCTCGATGAAATTGCCCAGCGCGCCGCTGTCGATCTTCAACTCGGCCGGACCGGCGAAGTCGATGTTCCCCGTTCCGACCGAGTTGCTCCCGGCGATTTCCAGTGTTCCGGAATTGATCGTCGTCACGCCCGTATAGGTATTGGCTGCCGCGAGCACGACGGATCCGAGCCCTCCGATGGAGAGTCCGTCCGTTGCGGCGTTGGGCGTGCCGTCGGCCGAATTGCCCGCCGGCGTTCCCAGTCCGGCGGCGACATAGGCGCCGGTCTGGTCGGCGATGACGCCCGAGACCGTGGTGGTCTGCCCGGCGGCCTGTCCGGCGCCGAGGGTGAGCGCGCCACTGCCTTGCAGGAAGATCGAACTGCCGAAGCCCTGGCCTTTCGCGCCTCCTGCGCCGCCGGAGCCGCCATTGGCAGAGCCTGCGCCGACGATGGTGTTCGCGAGCGTGAGCGAACCGCCTCCCTGGATGAAAATGTCGCCGCCGGCGCCGAGCCCGCCGCCCCCGCCGCCACTGGCGGCGGCGCCGCCGCCGCCACCGAAGCCGCCGACGCCACCGTCGATCCCGCTGCCGCCGCCGCCGCCGCCACCCCCGCCGCCGAAACCGCCGCCGCCGCCGCCGAGGCTGTAGCCCCCGCCGCCGCCGCCGCCGAATCCGCCGCCGCCGCCGCCGCCGCCGAGGCTGCCGTGGCCGCCGCCCCCGCCGCCAAAGCCGCCGGCGCCGCCGCGGAAGCCAAAGGCGTATTTGCCGCCGGCGCCGCCGACGCCGCCACCGCCGCCGCCGACGAAGTAAGCGCCGCTGCCACCGCCGCCGCCGCTCGCGCCGCCGCCGCCGCCACCGCCCGGCGCCGCGCCGGGAATGAGGCCGGCTGCCCCGCCGCCGCCGCCGCCGTTGGCTCCCACGCCGCCGCCGCCCCCCCCAGGAGTGGCTGGGGCGCCATCGCCACCCAACATGCCGCCGCCGCCGCCGCCGCTGCCCGAGAAACTGCTGCCGCTGATGGCGCCGGCGCCGCCAATCGCGGAGTCGCCGCTGAAGTCAAGACCGGACGCGGTCACGGAGCCGCCGCTGGCGACAAAAAGGCCGCCGCCAAGCCCGCCGCCGCCGCCGCCGCCGTCGGCGCCGGCGCCGCCCCGCGCCACCGCATTGGCGATGGTCAGGTTGTCGATCGTCACATCGCCGTTATAGACGAACAGGCCATTGTAGCCGCTCACGCCGTTAAAGCCGCCGTCGAGCGTCGCGCCGCCGCCGGCCAGCGTCAGATCAACGCCCGACTGGAGATTGATGGCGTAGAGCGCGTTTGGCAGGCCGGCGGCGCTGTCGGTTCCGAGCGTGATGTCGCCAGCGAATTTGATAGTATATTGGCCGGGATCGGTCTCGAAATCGGCCGCCCGGATCGCCGCGTTGAGCTGGGCTTCGTCGGAGACGACTTGGGTCGAGCTTGAATCGAACGGGTTCCCGGCGGTGAGCAGGGTTCCGCCCTGGCCGTCGCTCGAGACGTTGAAGGCGTTCACACTGGTGTTGGCGAGCGAGAAATGCTCGACCGTCGCGCCGCTTTGCACGGTCAGCGTCGAGCCCTGAACAAAAGCGGCGGCGGTCGTCGCGCTATAGGAAAGGCCGGCAAGGTCGAGGGCGTCGCCGGCGACCATGCCGGACAGAGTGTTGCCGAAGGTCGAGCCGTTGGCCGGCGCCGCGTCGATCTTCAGCGTCGCCGAGGGGCCGGCAAATGTGATCGCGCCGGCGACCGAGCCATTGCTTCCGATCTCCAGCGTTCCCTGGTCGATGGTCGTGCCGCCGGAATAGCCATTGGCCGTGTCGAGATCGAGCGTCCCCGGACCATCGAGGACGAGGCCGCCGCTGGTGAAAATCTGGTCGGCGACAATCGACGTCGTTCCCGCCGCCGGCGCGAAAGTCGCGGCTTGCGTCCCTTGCATATAAAGTCCGGTGGCGAGGCCCTGGCCGCCGGCGCCATTGCCGCCCGCGGTCCCGCCCTGGGCGCCGCCGCCCGACCAGTTCCCGCCGTCGATTGTCAGAGTCGCGCCGGATTGCACAAAAATATCGCCGCCGGCGCCCAGGCCGCCGCCGCCGCCCGATTTGCCGCCGGCGCCGCCGCCGGTTCCAGCCGCGCCGGGATTTTGCGAACCCGCGCCGCCGCCGCCGCCGAAGCCGCCCATGCCGCCGGTGACGCCGCCGCCGCCGCCGCCGCCGAAGCCGCCGACGCCGTGGCTCGCGCCGCCGCCGCCGCCGCCGCCGTATCCGCCAGCGCCCCCGAGGCCGCCCTGGACGCCGCCGACGCCGCCGCCGCCGCCGCCACCGGTAAGGGCGCCACCGCCGCCGCCGCCGTTCGAGCCTCCGCCGCCAAAGATAGCGCCGCCGCCGGCGCCGCCGCCCGTCGCGCCTAATATGTTTCCGGCGGCGCCGGGATTGCCCAAACTTCCGCCTTGCGCGCCGGCCCCGACTCCGCCGCCGCCGGCGGCGCCGCCATTGCCGCCCGCGCCGCCCAGGCCGCCGCCGCCGCCGCTGCGGTAATTGCCGACAGCGCCGCCCGCGCCGCCGATGGCGCCGTCATTTGAGAAGGTCACGTCGGTCAGGGTCACCGCGCCTGCGTCGCCCGCGACATTCGAGCCGACGAACAAGCCGCCGCCGAGGCCCGCGCCGCCGCCCCCGCCGCTGCCGCCGGCGCCGCCGACCGCTTTCGCGTTCTCGATGGTGAGATCGTCGACCGCCACCGTCCCGGCATAGACGAACAGGCCGCGCTGAATGTCGGAAACTGTGAGGTTTGGATTGGCCCCGTCGAGCGCCGCGCCATTGCCGACGATGTCGAGCGTCACGCCGGTCTGCAGGTTGATCGCCTCGAGCGCGGTCGCGAGTTCGATCGTCGCCCCGGCCTGGAGATCGATCTCGAGCACACCGCTGTTGGCCGCGGCCTTGTCGGCGTTCACAATGGCCGTGTTGAGATCGGTGACATTCGAGACATTGGTCGCGAGGACGTCGTTACTCATGTCGAGGCTTCCTTCGGTATTAAGCGACGCTTGAGGGAACAGGGAGCGGGCGGGGAAAGGCGGCATCGGCCGCCCCGGCCGCAGTGAGGCCAGGATCGCGCGGGCAGCGCAGGACGCCTGGACGTGCTGGAGATTCTGAGTTCAAGCACTCGGCATAATGCGCCGGCATGAAATCATCCCATTTCGGCTGCGCCCTCGTGACGATGGAGCGCGTTCGCCTTCTTTTTGCTTGGTCCCGGCGCAATTTGGCCGGAAGGCGTTACGACTGTGCTCCCCCCGGCATGCAATTTTTTGGTTTATATTGGGAACTTCTTTCGATTAGAACTTAGCCTGCACAATGACGCAACGTAATAATAGCATGTCGCAACCCGCATTTAGTCAAATAAAAGTGAACTGCTGACGCTGAACGCCGACGGGTCGGCGAATACTCCACGGCGATTAGGCAATTCCACAAATGTGGCGCCATCGCTGGCTGAGAGCCTTGCCCTGATTTTACGAGGTATGCCGTCGGCCACGCACCGGAAGTCGCCAAGTCAGACAGGCGAGACATGCCTCCACAGCCTTCGTAAATCGGGAGGGGCTGGCGCCCCCTCCTCTTGACGCACCCCCTTTCGCGCCGCCAAGGTCCCCGCGAAAGGTTTTGCTCCATGTCCAAATCCACGCCCGAGTCTCGAAAAACAATGCGCCCGCGCACAAAGCTCGTTTATGCGGGGCGCGCGCCGGAGGAGCAGTTCGGCTTCGTCAATACGCCCGTCTATCGCGGCTCGACCGTGCTTTATCCAGATGTCGCGGCGCTGGAGGCGCGCGGTTCCTCCCGTTTTCGCTATGCCACTTACGGAACGCCGACGACCGAGGCTCTGGAAAACGCCTGGACGGAAATCGCGGGCGCTGAAGATACCGTCCTCGCCCCGTCAGGGCTTGCGGCGATCGCGCTCGCTCTTTTCACGGCGCTGAACGCCGGCGACCATCTGCTCGTCACCGATTCCGCCTATGACCCCACGCGATATTTCTGCGAAGGCGTGCTGCGCCGCATGGGCGTCGAGACGACCTATTACGATCCGCTGGTCGGGTCGGGCATCGAAGCCCTGTTTCGACCGAATACAAAGGCGGTGCTCGTCGAAGCGCCGGGATCGCAGTCTTTCGAAATGCAGGATATTCCCGCCATCGCCGAAGTCGCGCACGCTCACGGCGCATGCGTCGTCATGGACAATACCTGGGCGACGCCCTTGTTCTTCCCGCCGCACGAGCGCGGGGTCGATCTCGCGATCGAGGCCGGCACCAAATATCTCTCCGGCCATTCCGACTTGCTGCTCGGCCTTGTTTCCGCCAACGCGCACTGGGCGAAGCCCTTGCGGAAGACTTTCCACCTCTTCTCCATGTGCGCCGGGCCCGAAGACGTGTTTCTGGCCTTGCGCGGCCTGCGCAGCATGGAACTGCGCTTGCGCGAGGCGGAGCGGCAGGGTCTCGCCCTGGCCCGATGGCTCAAGGACCGGCCCGAGGTTTTACGCGTGTTGCACCCGGCCCTGGAGGACGATCCCGGCCACGCCATCTGGAAACGCGATTTTCTCGGTTCGTCCGGACTTTTCTCGGTCATTCTCAAGCCGGCCGGCAAGGCGCAGGTCGCCGCCATGCTCGACGGTCTCGAACTGTTCGGCCTCGGCTATAGCTGGGGCGGCTATGAAAGCCTTGTCATCCCCTTCGACTGCGGAACTTACCGGACAGCGACGACATGGGCGCCGGAAGGGCCGGCCCTTCGTTTTTCGGTGGGACTGGAAGACATCGAGGACCTCAAGCAAGATCTCCACAAGGGGTTTGCGCGATTGCGCGCTCAGGCCTGAGCTTTGCCGAAGAGCAATTTTCCGCGTGGCTTCGGCAATAAATCTTCGGCTTTCAGCGTGAAGGCGATTTTCCGTCGCGCGAAAAAGCGCGCCACCGCCAAGGCCGAACCGAGGCCGAGCAAAAAACCGGCCAGCACGTCGCTTGGATAATGCGCGCCGATGATCATACGCGACGCCGCGACCGGCAGGGCCAGCGCGAAAAACACGGCGGCGCGGTGCGGCATGAAGAAGCTCAGCGACGCCGCGGCGGCGAAAATCGACACGGTGTGTCCCGAAGGGAAGCTCGCCAGCACCGCCTTGATCGAGAAAAGGTCGAAATGCCAGGGCCCAAGTTCATCGATCAGCAGGGGCCGGGCGCGTCCGACGAGATGCTTGATGAGTTGCGACAATATGCCGGAAAAAGCCTGGACCGACATGAAATAGAAGGCGCGTGACGCCAGGATGCCATAGCGGGCGCGGGAGAGGCGGCTCGTCGCCGCCGCGCGGCGGTAAAGCGCGTAAACGAGGGTCAGGATCGAGGTCGCGAAAAGCCAGGCGGAATTGCCGGCTTTGGTGACGATCTGGAAGACATCGACGAGATGGGGAGGCAGCCGGGCCGCGGCATGGGCTTCTTCCGCGTCGAAGGCAAGGCTCACGCCGTCGAGCAGCGCGAAGGCCAGCGCCGCCAGCGCCAGCCACAGGGGCCAATGCTGCGCGTGGGACGCTGTCGGGCGACGCCAATGCGCCGCCAGATCGCTCCAGGCGGAACGCACGACGCAGCCGGTCCGCGCCCGGCGGCTTTTCCAAGTCTCGATGAAGACGCCCACTCGCTTGTTCTCTCTTGCCGCCAACCGCTGTCCCTATCCGCCGACGCGAAAAAAGTCGAGCCTAGGCTCGACGGCGTCGGGCGATTGCGTTGCAGCAAAGTCGCCGTCAAGGGCTTTTCGTAAAGTTATCCAAGCACGATTTCTTGTTTAGCGGACTCCACAAGTTTCTGGGAAAGTGATGGCCAGAAGATTTAGAGGGCTCAACGATGCTGAAACTCAAAGATATATGCTCGAAGGCTGATCTTGCGGTTTCGGATGTGCCAAATCCAGAAGACGAGGAAGCCTTGTCGATCGGCGAGGAAGGTCTGCTGTTTATCAACTGGCCCGCCGATGTCGAAGGTCGGAATGTGAAGGTTCGCATCAGCGCAATCGAGTTGAGCGACCTCAACGGTCAAGGCATATGCGATAAATTGGAAACGATGGCGGCCTTGCGATCCCACCGCGAATATATCGAAGATCGAGCCAACGCGTTGCTGATCGAAGGAGCCGACGAGGTTGTGCTGGATATCGGCAGCCTGGTTTCGCCCTTCACGCCGGTTAGAGGGTCGCCGAGACTCCTGGGGTTTGGCCGACGCAGGCACCAGCGGATTGACGAGGAATTGGCGCCTGCGGCCGGCGCTGCCTACCTTGGCCGGTCCCCGCGCGAGATCGGGGCGCTCGATGGGTGATAAGACAGCCCCTGACCGCCCAGAACTGACTGCTTTATGAGAGTGGCGACCCCGGCTGGATTTCGAACCAGCGACCTACTGCTTAGAAGGCAGTTGCTCTATCCGGCTGAGCTACGGAGTCCTGTTCCGCGCAAGTTCCGGACGCGCGCCACGTCAGTGCGTCCAGGGCGACAGGCGGTTGTTCTTGAAATTGTCGGAATAAATGGTGATGCGCCGTTTCGCCTCTTTCGGCTCCTCGACGCGATAGGGAATGGCGTTGCGCTCGGCATAGGCGATCGCCTCTTCCTTCGTGGCGAAGGTCAGCTTGATCTGGCTTTTCATGTCGCCCGACGCGGTCCAGCCCATCAACGGCTCGATGCTGCGCGGCGATTCCGGCAGATATTCGAGCCGCCACAGCTTCGTCTTGCCCATGCCCGACTGGGTGGCGGTTTTTGCCGGGCGATAAATGCGAGCAGTCATGATCGTTCCCAATTCCTTGTCCGCACGTTGGCGGGCGATTGGTCGGGGCAGCAGGATTCGAACCTGCGACCTGAAGTACCCAAAACTTCCGCGCTACCAGGCTGCGCTATACCCCGAACAGCGCTTACTGCGTCTGGCTAGCATGGGCGGCGCCTGCGGGCAAGATGGAGACGCTTTGCAAGCGAAAAGCCAAAAGAAAGACCTCAATGGGCAAACATGGGATGACGCACGACATCGCCGGGTTTCAATCCAATTTTACGCGCAAAGCCGGCGTTGACCTCCAACACGGCATAAGCCTGACCTTGGGAGGAAATGATCGCTTCGGACATGGGCTCGGCGTTTTCGGCTATGTGGGTCACCACGCCCTCGCGCGACATGAAGATCATGTCGAGGGGTATATAGGTGTTCTTCATCCACATCATCACGGCCTGCTCTCGTCCGAAATCGAAGAGCATGCCACGGTCGGCCGGTAGGTAGCGCCTCTCCATCAGCCCGCGCTCGCGCCCTTCATCGGTGCGCATCACCTCGACCTGCAGGTCATGCTCGACCGGGTGCGCGCCGCGGGCGTCAGTGACGATGGTCAGCTTTTCGAGGGCAGACGACTTTCCGGCTACCAGCGCCCAAGTCGGCGCAACTGATGACAGGAGTGAGGGTGTCGCGGCCACGGCCAAAAGCGCCAGCGCCATCAGGCGGGAAGGAAGGCGCGAGGCCGAGACAAAACGCGACAAGGTCCAGCCAAAATGCCGCTTCATGGGAACTCCGAACTCAGAACACCAACAAACCGCCGGGCGCCCGGCCTGCAAGACCCGGTGCGCCCGGATCATCAGGGAGCGACGACCTTGCAGGGCGCCCCGATCATCAATGGGCGCTTGGCAATCTCGTTTCGAGCGGACGGACTTCGGCCGCCATCAGCCCCTTCTCGCCGGGTCCGAAACGCGCCAGCAGGCTGTCGCCGGGCTTGAGATCGGCAATGCCGTAGCGGCGCAGCGTCTCCATATGGATGAAAATATCTTCCGTGCCCTCGCCGCGGGTCAGGAAGCCGAAGCCCTTCACGCGGTTGAACCATTTCACCACGACGATCTTGAAACCGCCGACCGCCTGAACCTGGGCATGGGTGCGGGCCAGCGGCAGTTGCGCTGGATGCACCGCGGTGGATTCGTCCATCGAGATGATGCGGAAGACCTGGAGACCGCGCGAACGGTTCTGCGCCTGGCAAACCACTTCGGCGCCTTCGGGCGCCGACTGGTAGCCGTCGCGCCGGAGCACTGTCACGTGAAGCAGGACATCGGCGAGGCCGTTGTCAGGCACGATGAAGCCAAATCCCTTGGCCATGTCGAACCATTTGACCCGCCCGCGCACTTCGATGATTTCAGCAGCGGGATCCGCCACAAAGTCAAGGCCGTGGCCTTGTTCCGTTCCTGTGGGTTCCTTGGCGCCCAATGAATTGGCTCCTGAATATTACGCTTGCGGCCGACGATCCGCCCCGAATCGACTACGAACCGCAGAAGAATCACTGGAGGGAAGATAGCATTGGCTTTGACTGTTCAAAGCCGATTTTTTGGACCTCGCGGAGTCACACACATGAATTTTTCGTGTTCCGCCAAAAAAAGCCCAATTCAGCCGGGCAGCCTTTTTTTTGCCGCCAGCGCCCGCGCCTGCTCGACCCATCGCTCGCGCTGGACCCTGCCCGGAAAGGCCAGGTAGGATCCGATCCAGCGGGCGTTTTCATCCGACCAGCCAGCGATCTGCGCGAAGGTCCATACGCCCAGCGCGTGCAGCCGTTCCGCGAACCTGTCACCGACGCCCTCGATGGCGGCGAGATCGTCCTTCTCGCCGAACGGCGGCTGCAGCAGCGACAGCGGCCTCAAGCCAGCATAGATCTCATCGTTGGCGTGCGGCGCGATGACCTCCGGCAGGGCTGCGTGCAGGGCCGCCGCCGCAGCCTCGTCGAGCGGCTTGGCGGCGCTGTCCGCACCCGCCTCGCCCTCGCGAAGCGCGCGCGAATGATCCGTCTCGACGCCAGCCGCCAGCATCTGCGCCTGGGCGACCCAGTATTTGCGCGCGACCGGCCCGCTGTGGCGCCCGAGTTTCTCGCCGATCCAGTCCTGCTGCGCGGGCGTCCAGGCCGCAATCTGGCTGAAGCGCCAAACTCCGAGATCGCGCAATTCTCCCGCAATCCTGTCGCCGATGCCGCGGATCAGACGCAGATCGTCCTCGTCTCCAGCTCGCTCCGGACGCGGCGCCGCGGGCGGCGCAATCGCTTCAGACTTCGACTTCTCTCCGGAAGCGGCGTCATGGCTTCCATTGACGCCCGGGGTCCAGGTTTTGCCCGTCTCGGCGAGAAGGCGCGCCTGCGCGATCCAGTTCTCGCTCTCGACCCTTCCGGGTTCGCCAATCTGCGCGCCGAACCAGGCCGCCTGTTCCGGAGTCCAGGCGGCTATCTGCTCGAAGCGCCAGACGCCGATGTCCTGCAGCTTGCGGGTAAGCTTCTTGCCAACGCCCTCGATCTGGCCGAGCCTGTCCTCATCCTTCTCGCGCGCCGGCCGCTCCATGGCGGGCGGGGGCGATGGGCTTTTTGCGAGCGGATCTTGCGCCGCAGTCGTCGCTTCCAAGGCGGCGGGCGCGGCCGCAGCGAACGCTTTGGAAGTCCCGGGCGCCTCCGTTTTCGCCGAAGCATCCCCGCCCTGGTCACCCGCCAAAAGTTTCTGCGCCTCGCCCGCCGCCGCCAGCGCCGCGGGCGCGGCGGCCGCGAGCGAGGCTGCGTGTTCGGCCAGAGTTTTGACGCCATCCGCAAGGTCGCCGGACGACGCCTGCGTCGCGAGCGCCTCCGCTTTCGCGTCCGCGTCGTCCCCTGTCAAAAGCTTCTGCGCTTCGCCCGCCGCCGCCAGCGCCGCGGGCGCGGCGGCCGCGAGCGCGCCAGCATGTTCGGCCAGTGTTTTGACGCCATCTGAGAGGTCGCCGGACGGCGCCTGCGTCGTCGCTGGCGCCTCCGTTTTCGCGACGGGATCCCCGCCAGTCAAAAGTTTCTGCGCCTCGCTAGACGCCGCCAGCGCCGCGGGCGCAGCGGCCGCGAGCGCGCCAGCATGTTCGGCCAAGAGTTTCGACGCCATCTGAGAGGTCGCCGGACGGCGCCTGCGTCGTCGCTGGCGCCTCCGTTTTCGCGACGGGATCCCCGCCAGTCAAAAGTTTCTGCGCCTCGCTCGCCGCCGCCAGCGCCGCGGGCGCAGCAGCCGCGAGCGCGCCAGCGTGGTCGGCCAGAGTTTTAGCGCCATCCGCGAAGTCGCCGGACGGCGCCTGCGTCGTCACTGGCGCCTCCGTTTTTGCGACAGGATCCCCGCCAGCCAAAAGTTTCTGCGCCTCGCTAGACGCCGCCAGCGCCGCGGGCGCAGCAGCAGCAAGCGCGGCCGCCTGGCCTTCCAGCGATTTCGCGCCCTCCACAAAATCGGTCGCCAGCGGCGTCGCCGCCTTGGCCGAGGTCGCGTCGACATTGTCGTTCGCGAGTAGTTTTTGCGCAGCGGCGGGCGCGGCAGCCGCCAGTCCGGCCGCTGTTTTCACGGCAGCCGCCCCATCCGCAACGACAGGATCGACCGCCTCCAGGCCGGGCTCGGCGATCGCCGGACGCTCAGCAAACAAGGCGCGCAAAAGACAGCCTGACAAACAGCCGATGAAATAGGCTGCGCTGAGCAGCAGCGCGGTCTCAAGCCAAAACCCGGCGCGGCCGGGCAGAAGTTTCAAAAAAGCCGCTACGGCGCCGAGGGCGTAGAGGAACAGACCGAGGAGCGGCCATCCGGCGCGCTGGTCGCGCCGTTCGCCGTCGCAGGTCGACGACCCGACGACAAGGCCGATGGCGAAAGCGCCGATCAACCAGGCGGAGAGCTCTTGCAAAAGATAAAGCATGGCCGCCCTCACTTCACGTCGAATTCGATACGGCGATTCCGGGCCCGGTCTTCGTCGGAATCATTGGGGACCAACGGCCTGCTCTCGCCGTAGCCCACGGCCGTCAGGCGCCCAGCATCGATTCCCGCCTGCGACAGGAAATCGACGACCGCCTGCGCGCGCCTGCGCGACAGGTCCCTGTTATGCGAGATGAGCCCGATGTCGTCGGTATGGCCCGAAACGATGAAAGAGACAGAGGGGCAAGTTTTTGCGGCGGCGACCAGGGACTCCAGAATTCTGGAGGATTCAGGCTTCAGCGCCGCGCTGGCGAATTCAAACTGGATTGGCGTGGCATACACGAGGTCCATCAGCCGCGCCTGACAGTTTTTCGCTTCGGTTGCAGGAGGCGCGGTGACCGAAGGCGCGGGCGACGCGGCGCGTGAAACAGCCGCAGCGCCGCCGCCCGATGCGGGCGCATTTGGCGGAAACGCTGGCGACTTTGACGAGGGCGTCTCGGTCTCGGGGGTCTCGCGCGCCGCGCCGGTCAGCTGAGTCTCGACAGAAAAACCGTCGGGCATGGCGGCGACGAAACGCGTTTTCACCTGTTCCGCCGTCTCCGCCCTGTCCGCGTCGCCGACAAGCGAAGCCTTGCCGTCGCTCAGGCCGAAAGCGCCGACGCGCAGCCGCGCCAGCTGTTCGAGCCCGTAGAGCGCGGCGGTCGTCGCGGCCTTCGGGGCGCCGACTGCGCGGCTCATACGGTCGATGACGGCGAGGCCGGGAAAATTGTCCTTCGCGGCTTGCAGAATCTTCTGGCGTCCTTCCTCGTCCGCAAACGAGCCGGTGAGGGTCAGCGTGGTTTCGCTCTTTTCGGCGCCCATGACAAAGGGCAAGGCCTCGCCCGGTTTTACGCCCGCGACGTCGAGCGCTGCGCCCGCTCCGCCGGCGAGGGCCGCCGCGTCCATGCCCGGCCGCGCCTGTCCCGACAGCGTCGTCTTGCCGTCGACAAGCAAAGCTTTGCCGCTCTGCAACTGCGCCAGCGCGTTCAGCATGAAAGCGGCGTTGGCGGCGAATTTTTCCGGCGCGCCGGAAGCGACCTGCAGCCTGTCGACCAATACTTGATCCGGGAACAGTTTTTTAGCTCGCGACAGCACCGTCGCGCGCTGGGCTTCAGAGGCCACGAAGCCGGATAGCGTCAGCCGCGCGCCGTCGTTCTCGGCCTGCAAGGAAAAGACCGGCGCCTTGGGCGGCGCGATTTCCGCTCCGGCGAGGACAATCCCCTGCGGCGGCTTTTGCGCCTCGGCCATGGCCGCCTGATATTCGGCGGCGTCCGCCGCTTGTCCGCGCAGGGTCAGATCGACGCCGCGCAATTGCGCGTCGCCGGAGGACAGATGCGACAGCGCGTGGATGGCGGTCGCGGCGGCCGCAGCAAAATTTTGCGGCGCCCCTGAATAATAGCCGAGTTGATCCACAATCTGCGCGTTGGGCATCGCGTTCATCGCCTCCGCGATCAATGCGGCGCGCTGTTGAGGAGAGGAAACGGCGCCCGACAGAGTCAGCGCGCCGTCGCCAAGCGCTGCGCGGAAAAGATAGGGATTTTGCAGCGGCGGCGCGCTGAGGCCATCCGAAAGCAGCCGCACGCCAGGAGCGGCAACCGCGGCGGCGAGCGCGGCGGGACGCGCCGCCTCATCAAAAACCCACCCTTTCAGGCTGACATCGCGGCCCAAAGCCGAGGAGAAACCGGCCTCGCCGGTGGTCCCCGCAAGGGCCTTGTCGGCGGCGCCGGCGATGGCGGCCTCGATGCGCGGCGTCTCGAACCAAATTACGGCAAGCCACAGGACCAGCAGCGGCAGCAAGCCAATCCACCATCTTCTCGGCTGACACATGACGAACCCTCGCGCCGCAGTCGCAATTTTGTTGTTTTTCCATCGACTTTTTTGTTTTTTAAAATCATGAGGCACCGTCCGCAGGACGCACCCAAAATCCCGAGAGGGAGCTTACCTCCGCGCTGGCGCAAGCGCTAGCGGGTAATCTGGCGGGCGCAGGATCAAAATTGACCCCATTCGACGCGGCGGAATGCACGCGCGCCGCTTGCCAATCGAGCCACGGTCGGGCATATGTCTGCGCTACACGGTTCGATGCGGCGCCTGCGCCGGATTGGATCGCGCGCGCTGGAGACGTGGCCGAGAGGCTGAAGGCGGCGGTTTGCTAAACCGTTATAGGGTTGTAAAGCCCTATCGAGGGTTCGAATCCCTCCGTCTCCGCCATTCACGCGCCCCTCTGGCTCGCGAATGAGGCCCCCCGCGGCGCCTTGTTCCATCCCGGCCTTCTAATGTTCGCAGAGTTGATTCATGCGCGCCGGTTTCGACCCTCTCTTCTGCACGAGGCGCGCGCCAGCAGGCGCCCAGATTCTTCACGTCAAATTTCACGTCCGACTACTGGCGCTTTTCATCGCGCTGGCGACCGCCGCCGCGCAAGCGGCGACGCCGTACCAGGCTCAGCCGCCGAAAGCGCCGCAGTCCCTGCCGGCAAAAGCGCCGCAGGCCTCTCCAGCCGGACGCGCGCCTGTCGATGTTGATGTCGACAAGCTGCAGCCCTATAATCTTCCGACCGCCTCGCGCGAACGCATGCACCAGTGCGGCGATGAATGGCGCAAGATGAAGATGGAAGGCAAGAGCGGCGGACTGATCTGGCGCAACTTCGCCGAAAAATGCCTGACGCGCTGAAGCGCTCAGCGATTTGCCGTTCGCAAACCAGAGCTGAAAATGAAAACGGCGCGCCAGGAGGCGCGCCGCAAAAGCAACAGAACAAACGATTGCGACTCAGCTCTGGCCGTTCTTGGGATCGGTCGGCGCGGGCGCCGGCGCCGGCGCCGCGGCCGGAGCGGCCACTTTCTTCGTCACGCGACGCGAAGCCGCGGCCGAACGCGCAGCGGGTTTTTTCGCGGCAGGCTTGGCGGCGGGTTTGGCGGCGGGTTTGGCGGCGGCCTTCGGAGCAGCAGCCTTCTTGGCGGCGGGCTTCTTGGCGGCGGCCTTCGGAGCAGCGGCCTTCTTGGCGGCCGGCTTCTTGGCGGCGGCCTTCGGAGCGGCAGCCTTCTTGGCGGCCGGCTTCTTGGCGGCGGCCTTCGGAGCAGCGGCCTTCTTGGCGGCGGCCTTCTTGGCGACCGGTTTTTTCGCAGCGGTCTTCTTCGCAGCAGGCTTCGCAGCGACTTTCTTGGCGGCGGGCTTCTTGGCGGCCGCCGCTTTGGCGGCGGGTTTTTTCGCCGCTACTTTTTTCGCGGCGGGCTTTTTCGCAGCCGCCGGCTTGGCGGCGGCCTTGGCGGCAGGCTTCTTCGCCGCAACCTTTTTGGCGGCGGGCTTGGTCGCGGTTTTCGTCTTGGCGGCGGAAGCCGCTTCAGCCTTCGCAGCAGCAGCTTTCGCCGCAGGTTTCTTTTTCGGTGCTTGCGCCATCTCAATCCCCCTTCACGTGGCCGGCGCGTTCAATGCCGGTGATTGGCTCAAATAGCGTAATCCTGTTAATAACTCTTTCAAGTGAGCGTTTTGCGCTTTGTCGCGTTTTTGTCATGCGGCGCCAGCGAAAACGCGTCGAAAACGACGCTTCGAACCTCGCGCGCGAACAAAATTCGGTCGCGCCAATTCGCTCCCCCGCGAAGATGAAACCTGCTGCTAAGCGGCACACTTCCGAGGCAATTCTTCGCGATGCAAAGCAACGTTTTTTTCTGCTTTCGCAGCGCTCAAGTCACCGGAATAAACATCATTAAATCAACGACTTATTGATTAAGCGCTGTAATTTCAAATCGGAGGTGACGGAAGCAATTTGGCAATGCGGACCACGAATTTTCCCGCCACCAATTCCATGATTTTAGCAAGCAAAAAATTGCGCACGGACACGCCGGCGTGGACCTTCGCGACGCAAATTTTTGCTCGCCTCGGACGTCGAAAATTTTTTTCAAAAAAAAATTGTGCGCGAAAAAAAATGCGCTCCAAAAATGGAGCGCATGCGAAAAATTCGACTCAAATTGTCTGCCGCGATGAAATCGCGAATCAGATGCCGAGCTTGTTTTTCAGAATTTCATTCACCGCCTGCGGATTGGCTTTCCCGCCGGTGGTCTTCATCACCTGTCCGACGAACCAGCCGAGCATCGTTGGCTTGGCCTGCGCCTGCGCGACCTTGTCCGGATTGGCGGCGATGATCTCGTCCACCGCCTTCTCGATCGCGCCCGTATCCGTCACCTGCTTCATGCCGCGCTGTTCGACGATCTCCTCGGGATCGCCGCCCTCGGTCCAGACGATCTCGAACAGGTCCTTGGCGAGCTTGCCCGAGATGACATTGCTGGAGATGAGATCGACGATGCCGCCGATCTGCGCGGCTGATACCGGCGAGGTCTCGATGCTCTCGCTCTCCTTGTTGAGGCGGCCGAACAATTCGTTGATCACCCAGTTGGCGACGAGCTTTGCGTCGCGGCCTTTCGCGGCCTCCTCGAAGAAATCGGCCGAGGCGCGCTCGAGCACAAGCACGCCCGCGTCATAGGGCGACAGCCCGTATTGCGCGACGAAGCGCGCCTTCTTCTCGTCGGGCAGTTCCGGCAGATGCGACGCGAGCTCATTGACATAGGCCTGCTCGAATTCGAGCGGCAGCAGATCCGGGTCGGGGAAATAGCGATAGTCGTGCGCCTCTTCCTTCGAGCGCATCGAACGCGTCTCGCCCTTGGCCGGATCGTAGAGCCGCGTCTCCTGGTCGATCTTGCCGCCGTCCTCGATGATCCCGATCTGGCGGCGCGCCTCGACATCGATGGCGTGACCGATGAAGCGGATCGAATTGACGTTCTTGATTTCGCAGCGCGTGCCGAGCGGCGACGCCCGGCTTGCGCACGGAGACGTTCACGTCGGCGCGCAGAGATCCCTCCTCCATGTTGCCGTCGCAGGTTCCGAGATAGCGCAGGATGGTGCGCAGCTTGGTGACATAGCAGCGCGCCTCCTCTGCCGAGCGCATGTCGGGTTTCGAGACGATCTCCATCAGCGCCACGCCCGAGCGATTGAGATCGACATGGGAATCGTTGGCGCCGAGATCATGCAGCGATTTGCCCGCGTCCTGTTCGAGATGCAGGCGCTCGATGCCGACCGAAATCTGCTCGGTCGGGGAGAGGTCGACCAGCACCACGCCTTCGCCGACGATGGGGTGCTTGTACTGGCTGATCTGATATCCCTGGGGAAGGTCGGGATAGAAGTAATTCTTGCGGTCGAACACCGAGCGCAGGTTGATCTGCGCCTTGAGGCCGAGGCCGGTGCGGATCGCCTGCGCCACGCATTCCTCGTTGATCACCGGGAGCATGCCCGGCATGGCCGCATCGACCAGCGAGACATGGCTGTTGGGCGCGCCGCCGAATTCGGTCGAGGCGCCGGAAAACAGCTTCGACTTGCTCGTCACCTGGGCATGGATTTCGAGGCCGATGACGACTTCCCAGTCGCCGGTGGCGCCGGCGATGAGTTTTGCGGGATGTACGTGCGTGCTCATTTGGAATCCATCTCCCCGCCCGATGCCTTCATCAGGCGCTCTTCATAGGCAATCGACCATTCGACAATGGCGGTCCAGAGCGTTTGCGCCAGATCGGCGTCGAGATTTTTTCTTTCGGCGCGACTCGCGACATGGCGCAAAACCTGGTCCACACGCGGCGGAATGCGCGCGGGCCAACCGATGCGCGCCTTCACCTCGGCGGCGGCCTCGATGCAGGCCTGTCGCTCGGCCATGATATCGACCAGCGCCGCGTCGAGTTGATCGATTCTTTGGCGCAGCGCCGCCATCTCGGCGTCGGTCTCCGGCATTGGGTCGCCTTTGGCGCTCATGTCTTTTAACCTCTCGGCGCTCAGCCCCACCAACTCTCGGGCAGACCGATTTTCGGCGCGGCCTCCTCGATCACCTGACCGAGCGAGAAAAGCGTCTCCTCCTCGAAGGGCCTTCCGATCAACTGCAGGCCGAGCGGCAAGCCGTCCGACGACAGGCCCGCGGGCACGGCGAGACCCGGCAGGCCCGCCATGTTCACGGTCACCGTGAAGACGTCGTTGAGATACATTTCAACGGGATCGGCGGAGCCCTTTTCACCCAAGGCGAAAGCCGGCGAAGGCGTGGCCGGCGTCAGGATGGCGTCGACCCCCGCGGCATAGGCGAGATCGAAATCGCGTTTGATCAGCGTGCGGATCTTTTGGGCGCGCAGATAATAAGCGTCGTAGTAGCCTGCCGACAAAACGTAAGTGCCGATCATGATGCGGCGGCGCACTTCCTTGCCAAATCCCGCGGCGCGGGTCTTCTCGTAGAGATCGGAAATGTCCTTGCCGGTTTTCCGCAGCCCATAACGCACGCCGTCGTAACGCGCGAGGTTGGAGGAGGCCTCGGCCGGCGCCACAATATAATATGCAGGAAGGGCGTGCTTCGTATGCGGCAGCGAGATCTCGCGGATCTCGGCGCCCGCCGCGCGCAGCCAGGCGACGCCCTGGTCCCATAGGGCGGCGATCTCCTGGGACATGCCGTCGAGGCGATATTCCCTGGGTATGCCGATCACCTTGCCCTTGATCGAACCGCCGACCGAGGTCTCGTAATCGGGAACCGGCGCATCGACAGATGTCGTGTCCTTGGGATCGTGCCCGGCCATCGAGCGCATGAGGATCGCCGCGTCGCGCACCGTCTTCGCTATGGGTCCCGCCTGGTCGAGCGAGGAGGCGAAGGCGACGATGCCCCAGCGCGAGCAGCGGCCATAGGTCGGCTTGATGCCGACCGTGCCGGTGAAAGCCGCAGGCTGGCGGATCGAGCCGCCGGTGTCGGTCGCCGTGGCGCCGAGGCAGAGCCGCGCCGCCACCGCCGCCGCCGAACCGCCGGAGGAGCCGCCGGGAACGATTTTCGCGTCGGAGTTTTTCCTGCGCCAGGGCGAAACCACCGGGCCGAAATAGGAGGTCTCGTTCGACGAGCCCATGGCGAATTCGTCGAGGTTGAGTTTGCCCAGCATGGTCGCGCCGTCGCGCCAGAGATTAGAAGTGACGGTCGACTCGTAAGGCGGGATGAATCCCTCGAGGATGTGGCTCGCCGCCGTCGTCTGCACGCCCTCGGTGGCGTAAAGATCCTTGATCCCCAGCGGAATGCCTTCGAGGGGCCGCGCCTCGCCCTTCGCGAGCCTGTCGTCGCTCGCCTTCGCCTGCTCCAGCGCCTTTTCCGGCGTTTCGACGATGAAGGCGTTGAGGCTCTTCGCCTTGCCGATGGCGTCGAGGAAGCTTTGCGTCAGTTCGACCGCCGAAAAGCTTTTGGCGGCGAGGCCTTCGCGCGCTTCAGCAAGCGTAAGGCGTGTCAGATCGGTCATGGCGGAACTCTTTGAAAAAACGGGACGGTCTATTCGATCACTTTCGGCACGACGAAGAAGCCGTCCTCGCGGGCCGGCGCGTTGGCGAGGATCTTGTCGACGATGTAACCGTCAGTGACCTCGTCAACGCGCTTTTTCATCGTCATCGGCAAGGCCGAGGTCATGGGCTCGACGCCCTCGACATCGACGGCGCCAAGCTCTTCGACGAAGTTCAGGATCGCGTTGATCTCTTTTTGCAGATAGGGCGCTTCCTCTTCGCTCACGCTGATGCGCGCGAGATGGGCGATGCGCCGCACCGTGGCCAGATCGACCGACATATTGGCTCCACAGTTCGTGAGGACAGGCTGAGCTTGCAAATGAAAAGCTTTTGCAGCCTATACAGAAGGCGGCGCAGCCACGCAATCATTACGCGCCGACCTTCCACGACGCGCCAGGCCTTTCCGGCGAAACGGCTCTATTTTTTCAGGAAGACATAGTCCGCCGCATAGGGGACGGCGCGGAGCGCGCCCTCGGATTCACAGGGGCCTTCGAGAGCGCCGCCCTGCGTGCGAACGCGCTGGATGGCCACGGCCTCCCCAAGCAGGCCCTGCCCCTCGTGAGAGGTCGCTTCGAGCCTCAGCCAAGGCGCGTCCGCCGACGTCGCGCCGGGCGTTTTGCCGACCACCTTGCCCCGGATCATGCCGCCATCGGCCAGGCGCCAGCTTGGGCCGGCGAAATGCTGACCGGCGGTCGCGCCGTCGCGGAAAAGGCTGGCGATCGGCTCGCGAAAGCTCCAGGCCAGCCGCCCGTCCGGCCCGGCCTTGCACTGATAGATCTGGGCGCCCACCGCATGGAGCGTGAGATAGGCGGTCAGTCCCGGCGCCTGGATCGGCGGCGGCAGCTCCTCGGCTCCCGCCGGAGCCACCGATAGAAACGCGGCGAAGATTGCGCAGGGGACCGGCGACTGAGGCTTCATTGGGTTCTCCTAGAAAACGAGAGCTTCGCCGATTTTTGGGGTGTGAACGCGAGCCCGCGACCCCTGCATCGCCGCGACAAAAGCGTCCGGCGTCTGGTCGATGATCTCGAAAGTGCCGTAATGCATGGGGAGGACATCGCGAAAATCGAAGTAGCGCCGGGCCGCCAGCGCCGCCGTCGGTCCGTCCATGGTGAAACGGTCGCCCACGGGAATGAGCCCGATCTCCGGCTTGTAGAGCTCGTGGATCAGCGCCATGTCGTTGAAAACGGCGGTGTCGCCGAAATGATAAAGGGCCGGGGTGGACGCGGAGAGAATCACCGACGCCGTTGGGATTGCCGAGATAGACCGTCTTGCCGTCCACCGATGTCGAGGAGGAATGCAGGGCCGGCGTGAGGGCGACTTCGAAACTGCCGCAGGGGATGCGCCCGCCGGTATTGCCGGGATTGATGTTTTCCGCGCCCTGCCCGTGCAGGTGCATGCAGACCTCGAAATTGCCGACGATCTGCGCGCCGGTCTTTTTCGCTATCTCCGCCGCGTCGCCGATGTGGTCGTCATGCCCGTGCGTCAGCACGATGTGGGTGACGCCAGCGGAGACCTCGTCGATCTCGCCGTCGAATTTCGGATTGCCGCTGAGGAACGGGTCGATCAGCAGGGCCGCGTCCGGCAGGTCGATACGAAAGGCCGAATGGCCGAGCCAGGTAATTTTCATGAGTTGCCGACTTTCATGAGCGCGCCTCGTCAGGGAGGAATTGTGGCCAAGTTTAAAGCCTTTGCAAGCGCGGCGGCTACCGCATTCGGTCGGGCGGCGCCGCTGGCTTCGCCGGCTTGCCCATGTTAGGCGGGAAGAATGAGCGAAGAAGCCAGACCCGCGCCCGTCGCGACCCTCGAGGAGCTTGCGACCCGGCTTGGCCGCAACGATCGGCTGATGGGCATAGATCTCGGCACGAAAACCATCGGGCTGGCGCTGTCGGACGTCGAACGGCGCCTCGCCACGCCGCTCGAGACCATCAGGCGGACAAAATACACGCCCGACGTCGAAAAGATGCTGGCGCTGGCCGACAAGCACGGCGTCGTCGCCTTCGTCATCGGCCTGCCGCTCAACATGGATGGGACGGAGGGGCCTCGCTCGCAATCCACCCGCGCCTTCGTCCGGCAGACGACGCCGCTGGCGAAGCGGCCCTTCGTCTTCTGGGACGAGCGCTTATCCACAGCCGCGGTGACCCGCGAATTGATCGCCCAGGACGCCTCGCGAACAAGACGCGCGGAGGTTGTGGACCGCATGGCTGCAGCCTATATCCTGCAAGGCGCGCTCGACCGGCTGGCGCGACTGAGTTGACGTACGTTAACCGTGTCCTAACAAATAGTTGACATTGGTTGCTTCGCGCCTCGACGCATTTTCCTTTACCATATATTTTCACAAATCAGGTTTTCGACGGATGCGCTGATTCGAACGGACAGATCCTCTGGATAAGGGGAACTTCCGCCCCGCCAGAACGTTCGAAGCAAATCGAAACACTTTTGAAATCAAGCAATTGATACAACCCTTGGGTTGTATTCGCCGCAGCGATCGGGTAGCCGGTGGGCGCCCGAAAACAGACGAATGTGAGTTCACTGTCATGTTCAAGAAATCGAAATATGCGGCGGAACCCGAGGCTCCCGCCTCGCACGACGGCGGCGAGGCCCCGGAACTCGCAAGCGTCGAGTCCGGGCTACAGATACGATCAGCTTGAGTCGGGCGCTGTCGAAGGTTCGGCTGAGGAAACCGCGCGCTATATCGCCGACATGGTCGGCTCGCTTGCGGCCATGGCGGGCGAGGCCCGTTTCGATCTGCTCACCTATCTCCTGAACATGGCGCGCGTCGAAGCGGAACTGCAGGCGCGTCAGACCGAAACCGTGAACGCCTCCAAGGCCTGACAAACTCAACGGCGCCAGTCGCTGGGGAGCAGCGACACGCGGTCGCCGCCGTGCCGCTCGATACGGCCTTCGATCTCCAGTTCCTGAAGGACGAGACGGGTTTCCCCTGTCGTGCATCCGCCCGCGCGCGCGAGATCGTCGACGACAACAGGCGAAGGCCCAAGCAGCGCCTCGATGCGAAGGCGCGGCGGCGTCTGCGCATCCGTTTCCGCGCGCACGCCCTCCTCGTCGGAAAACGCCACCGGAATGAAGGCGGAAGAGGCGCTTGAGGCCGGCTCCAACCCCTCCATTTCGTCCCACAGGGACTCGGCGAAGGGAGCGGGATCGGGCTCGAACAAAAGATCGTAACGCGTCGCGCCGCGCGCGGCCAGGGGCGCGAGCAGGTCGATGACGTCCTGTGCGCCCGCGCAGAAATTGGCGCCGTCGCGGAGCAGGTCATTGGAGCCTTCCGCGCGAGGATCGAGCGGCGAGCCCGGCACGGCGAAAACCTCGCGGTCCTGTTCCTGCGCGAAACGCGCGGTGATGAGCGAGCCGGAGCGCCGCGCCGCCTCGACCACCACCGTCCCGAGCGACAGGCCGGAGACGATGCGGTTGCGGCGCGGAAAATCGCGGCCGCGCGGCTCGTAGCCGAAAGGCATTTCCGAAATCACCGCGCCGCGTTCGACGATGGCCTCGATCAGGGCGACATTTTCCGGCGGATAGGGCCGGTCGAGGCCGCCGGCGAGCACGCCGACGGTTCCGGTCGTCAGGGCGGCGCGATGGGCGCAGGCGTCGATGCCGCGCGCCAGACCGGAAACGACGACATAGCCAGCGGCGCCCAGGCTGCGCGCAAGCCTTTCGGTCATGGCGAGGCCCGCCGCCGAGGCGTTGCGCGAGCCGACCACCGCCGACGATCGGCTTGTTCAGAACCGCCGGCGCAGCCGCGCAGGGCGATCAGCGGCGGCGGCGCGTCAATGGCGCGCAAGCGCGGCGGGATAATCGGCTTCGCCCAGCGCGACAAAGCGCGCGCCGAAGCTTTTCCGCCTGCCCCCATTCGCGCAAGACGCTTTCGCGCGTCGCGAGCTGGATCGGCCGTCCATTTGGCCGCCCCCTTCCCTTGCGGATCAGTTCGGGCAGCGCGGCCAGCGCCGCCGCCGCGCCGCCGTGGCGATTGACCAGCATGCGAAAGGTGCGCGGACCGACGTTTTCGCAGCGGATCAGTTGCAGCCAATCCAGCTTTTGCTCGGTCGAGAGTTGCCGGCTGGCTCATGCCTTCTGACCGATCCGGCCTTCGGTCCCCGCGCGCAGGCGGGCGATGTTTTCCGAATGCTTCCACCAGAGGATCGCCGCCATGACCGCCAGCACCAGCGCCTGCGGCCGGCAGGCCGAGCGCCCAGCAGGACAAAGGGCGCGACGCGCGCTGGCGACCAGCGCCGAAAGCGAGGAATAGCGCGAGAACTTCGCGGTCGGCGATCCAGATCGCGGCGAAGGCCAGCCCGGCCGGCCAGGCGAAGCCGAACAGGCAGCCGAGGATAGGTGGCGACGCCCTTGCCGCCCTTGAAACCGAGCCAGACCGGGAAGATATGGCCGAGAAAAGCGGCGAAGCCGGCGACAACCCCGGCCAGCGGCGAAAAATGCGAAAAGATCAGGACGGCGGCGGTCCCCTTGAGCCCGTCGAGCAGCAGCGTCGCCGGCGGCAATATCCTTGCGTCCCGTGCGCAAAACGTTGGTCGCGCCGATATTGCCGGAGCCGATGGCGCGCACGTCGCCGAGGCCCGCCGCCCTGGTCAGCAGCAGGCCGAAGGGAATCGAGCCGAGCAGATAGCCGACGACCAGCGCCGCCGAGCGCCAGAGGCGCGAGGGAAAGTCGATCATGCGCACTCCATTGGCGCACTTCGGGCGCGCCATGCACGATCCGCCCGCCGACCATGGTCGCCTTGACCACGCCCTGAAGGCGCGCCTCGTCGAAAGGCGTGTTCTTGCAGCGCGATTTGAGATCGGCGCGGTCGAGCACAAAGGGCTCGTCGGGGTCGAACAGGATCAGATCGGCCGGCGCGCCGCGCTTCGAGCCGCCCCTGCGGCAGGCGCAATATTTCGGCCGGGCGGCTGGTCATGGCGCGCAGCAGGCGCGGCAGGCGAAATCTGGCCGGAATGGACCAGCCGCAGGCCCGCCGACGAGCAAGGTTTCAAGCCCGACGGCGCCGAAATCGGCCTCGCGCGAAGGGCAGGCGCTTGGTCTCGACGTCCTGCGGATTATGGTCGGAAAAGACCATGTCGATCAACCCGCTCGCCACGGCCTCGACCAGAGCCAGCCTTTCCTCCTCGCGCCGCAGCGGCGGCTTGAGTTTCAAAAAGGTGCGGTAATCGCCGATGTCGTTTTCGTTCAGCGTCAGATGGTTGATCGTGACGCCGCAGGAGACCGTCAGCCCTTCCGCCTTGGCCTTGGCGATGATTTCGAGCGACAGGGTGGTGGAAATGGGCGCGGCGCAATAGCGCGCGCCGGTCATGCGGACGAGGCTGATGTCGCGGTCGAGCGCGATGGCTTCCGCCTCGCGCGGCACGCCGGAAAGGCCGAGCCGCGTCGCCAGTTCGCCGGCGTTCATCACGCCGGACGCCGCGAGGTCGCGGTCCTCCGGGAAATGCATGATCAGCGCGTCGAAATCCCGCGCATAAGTCATGGCGCGGCGCAGCATCTGGCTGTTGCGGATGGCGCGAGCCCTCGGTGAAAGCCACGGCGCCGGCTTCGCGCAACAGGCCGAATTCGGCAATCTCCTTGCCTTCCAGCGCCTTGGTCAGCCGCGCCGACCGGCAGGACGCGAACGCGGCCATTTTCGCGGGCGCGGCGCTGCAGAAAGCCGACCACGGCAGGATCGTCCACCGGCGGATGGGTTTCGGGGCTCGCGACGATGGTGGTGACGCCGCCCGCCGCCGCTGCGGCGCGTGGCCGTGGCGATGGTTTCGCGATTTCCGCGCCCGGGTCGCCGACGAAGGCGCGCAAGTCGATCAGGCCGGGCGAAAGGACATCGCCGCGGCAGTCGATCACATCGCCATGTCCTGGGCAGGTTCTCCGGCGCGACTTCGGGGCCGAAATCCTTGATCATGCCATCCTCGACCAGCACGCCGCCGCGCAGCTCGACGCCCGCTTTCCGGGTCGATCAGGCGCGCATTGACGAAGGCCAACGGCGGATGGGTTTTTGCGTGAACCATGGCTTTGGATAGCGCGCGGCGGAGTTTTGGGCAATCGCGGCGACAGGCCGCAATGAGTATTTTCGCTGAATCGTAGCCCGCTGGCATTGCTCCGCCGCCGAACCGCGCCCCAGCCGACGCCGCCCAATACGCCGACGCGAACCGACAAGCGAGAGCACGGCGAAGACCAGCAACTCAAAGGCGAAATTGCCCATCGCGCCGGAGATTTTCCCTTCTCCGGTCGCATAGGCATAGACGTGGCTGGCGGCATACCGCCGAGGAGGACCGCCGGCGCGAGCAGCCAGGTTGCGCGCAAGCCGCGCCAGCCCAGCAGGAACGCGACAATCAGCGCAGCCCGGCTAAGCCGTCCTTCGGAAATGCTCGAAACAGGCGAAAATCATCAGCCAAATACAACGAAAAGCGACAACCACGCGTAAACTCCGCAAAATTTATCGAAAAAGTTTGCTTCTTGGACCCGCGCTTGGGTAAGACAGACCCCTGTTACCCCAAGACAGACCTTAAAGCCGAGACCTGACCCATGCCCGAGGTGATTTTCAACGGACCCGCTGGCCGCCTCGAAGGACGCTTCCATCCTTCCAAGCAGCGCGGCGCGCCCATCGCGATCATTCTTCATCCTCACCCGCAATTCGGCGGCACGATGAATAACCAGATCGTCTATCACCTTTATTACGCTTTCGCCGAGCGCGGCTTTTCGGTGCTGCGCTTCAATTTTCGCGGCGTCGGCCGCTCGCAGGGCTCGTTCGACCACGGCCAGGGCGAATTGTCCGACGCGGCCTCCGCGCTCGACTGGGCCCAGGCGATCAGCCCCGAGGCGCGCTCCTGCTGGATCGCCGGCGTCTCCTTCGGCTCGTGGATCGGCATGCAATTGCTGATGCGCCGTCCGGAGATCGAGGGCTTCGTCTCCATCGCCCCGCCGGCCAATCGCTTCGACTTCACCTTCCTGGCGCCCTGCCCCTCCTCGGGCCTGTTCGTGCATGGCGACCAGGACCGCGTCGCGCCGATCAGGGAAGTCACCAGCGTGATCGAGAAGCTCAAGACGCAGAAGGGCATCCTGATCGAACATGCGACCGTCGAGGGCGCCAACCACTTCTTCGAGAATCGGGTCGACGAGTTGATCGTCAAGGTCGGGGATTATCTCGACAAGCGCCTGGGCAATCCGCCGAAAATCCAGATCGCCTCGCGCACGGACTGAAGTCAGGCCCTGGCCATCAAAGGCAGGATTTTTTCGCGCAAAGCCTCGACGCTTTGCGACCCTTGCAGCATCAGCGTGATCTTTGGCGCTGGGCCCATGACGAAATGCGCGGGGATGCCGCGCGCGCCCAGGGCGCGATAGAGGTAGCCCTTGCGGTCCACGCCAACTCTTGCGAAGGGATTGCCTTCCTTGCGCAGGAATTCGAGCGTGTTCTGGGGATCGTCGAGCGAGGCTATGCCGAGGATTTCCGCGCCGGACGTGCGGGCGAACTCCAACAGCGCCGAATGTTCCTCAAGGCAGTTCGGGCACCAGGAGGCGAAGGCGCTGAGATAGACCGTCTTGCCCGCGATATCCGCCGCGGAAAAGCCGGGAACGGGGTCGCCCCCGGCGTTCAGAAGGCCTGGCACGGGCGGCAGGTCGAATTTCTCGGCGCTCAGCGGATTGAGCAGGCGTCCGGGTCAAGCCATAGCGCCTCCAGGCGTAGGCGCCCAGCGCCAGCCCGGCACAGGCGCCGGCGGCGGCGAGCAGCAGGGCGCGGCGGGAACTCTCCGGGGGGATGGGGGCGTCGGCCATTTTATCCTTCTCTCTTGCAGCCAGACTGGCGCAGACGCGTTAATTCGGCGTGGACGCGACGAAACGCCCACTCGTCAAACGCCTCTTGCCGTCCTAGAAATTGTTCCATGATTAACGATCCCCAGCATGACGAGGCGATCAAAATGAGCCCGAACAACGCCGTCCCCGCAGAAAAGTGCCCTGTCGCCTGCGACGTGCTCGTCGCCGGGCGCCGGCTCGGCCGGACTTTCCGCCGCCCATGCCTTCGCCGCGCAGGGCCGCAAGGTCATCGTCGTCGGCAAGGTCGAGACCCATCTCGCGGGACGCACGGTGGCGCTGTTCGAGGGCTCGCTGCGTTTTTATCGCGCGCTCGGCCTCTGGGAGCGTTGCTCCGCTCATGCCGCCCCGATGGAGGGGATCCGCATGATCGACGACACCGGCTCGATCTTTCCGACGAGACCGAAGGAATTCCGCTCGCGCGAAATCGACCTCGACGCCTTCGGCGAGAATATCGAGAACAATGCGCTCGTCGCCGAACTCGCCGAAGCCGCGAAGGCCAACCCGAACATCACCCTGATCGAAGACCTGATCGATGTTTTCGAGCTCAATTTCTCGTCGGCGAGGGCGAGGCTTGCTTCCGGCGGCTGGATCGAGGCGCAATTCATCGTCGCCGGCGAAGGCCGCAATTCGCAGGCGCGGCAGATCGCCGGCATCACCGTCAAAACCTGGTCCTATCCGCAGATCGCCTTGACCGTGCTGCTGGCGCACGAAAAGCCCCACCACAATATCTCCACCGAATTCCACAAGCGCTCGGGCCCCTTCACCTTCGTCCCGCTGAGAGGACGCGAGGGCGCGCCCTATCGCTCCAGCCTCGTCTGGCTGGTCACGCCGCGCGAAGCCCTGCGCTTGCAGGCTCTTTCGCCTGAAATGCTGGCGGCGGAAATCGAGGACGAGGCGCATGGGCTGCTCGGCGCCGTCACGCTCGACGGCCCCGTCGGCGCCTTCCCGATGGGCGGTTTGAAAACCTCGCGCGTCACCGGACTGCGCATGGCGCTGATCGGCGAATCCGCGCATCTCTTCCCGCCGATCGGCGCGCAGGGCCTGAACCTCAGCCTGCGCGACATCGCCAATCTCGTTGATTGCCTGGAGGGAATAGACCTCATCGAGCCCGACAAGATCACAAGGGCGCTCGAAACTTACGAGCGGCAGCGTTCCCTCGACATCGGCTTCCGGATCAACGGCATAGACATTCTCAACCGCTCGCTGCTGGCTCACGCCCTGCCGGTCGATTTCGCCCGCGCCTTTGCGTTGAACTTTTTCTCCGCCATCGGCCCGCTGCGCCGAGCGCTGATGCGCGAGGGGGTGACGCCGCACGGCCCGACGCCCAAGCTGATGCGCGCGAGGCCGCCTGCGCGGCGCGCCGCTGCTGGGAAGGCCTGACGCTTTGCGCATCGCCGGCTCCTTTCGAATAGCGACCTGGAACGTCAACTCCGTCCGCCAGCGGACCGAAATTCTTGTCGCCTATCTGCGCGATATCCAGCCGGACGTGCTGTGCCTGCAGGAGCTGAAATGCCAGGAGGAGCAGTTCCCCCGCATGGAGATCGAGGCGGAGGGCTACAACGTCGCAGTCCACGGGCAGAAAAGCTACAATGGCGTCGCCATCCTCTCGAAGGCGCCGATGGAAGTCGTCTCCGGCCTGCCCGGCGACGAGGCCGACGCGCAATCGCGCTATATCGAAGCCGTAATTCCCTGCGGCAAGACCGTCGTGCGGGTCGGCTGTCTCTATCTGCCGAACGGCAATCCGATCGACACGGAAAAATATTCCTACAAGCTCGCCTGGATGGACCGGCTGATCGCCCATGCCAAAAAACTGCTTGCTCATGAAGAGCGGCTCGTGCTCTGCGGCGATTACAATGTGATCCCCGACGCCCGCGACGTCTACGACCCCATCGCCTGGGCCGGCGACGCGCTGTTCACTTTGAGAACGCGCGAAAAATTCCGCGAGCTGATGGCGCTCGGCTTCACCGACGCGCTGCGCGCGACGACGGACGAGCCCAAGCAATACACGTTCTGGGACTATCAGGCGGGCGCATGGCAGCGCAACAACGGGCTGCGGATCGACCACCTGCTGCTGTCGCCGCAGGCGGCGGATCGGCTGCAATCCGTGGCGATCGACAAGGACATGCGCGCCAGGGACAAGCCCTCGGACCATGTGCCGATCAGGCTGGATTTGCGGGATTAACGCGCCGTCATTGCTGTGAAGGTTCAGCAATGACGACTTAGAGGAACACCGGCCCCCGCTGCTCTTTTCCCAGCGGGAGCCGGCGATCCGCTCAGATCAGCCGCTATGCCTCAATGCGATACCGGCGGCTCCTCCACCTTCGGCGCGCCCGTCTGGACCGGAATGGTTTTGGCCGTCGTCGCCTTGGCGGCGGGTTTCTGCACGGTCAGGTGCAGCACGCCCCTGTCGTAATGGGCTGATATCGCATCGGTCGCGGGTTCGAACGGCAGCGTCATCGAGCGATAGAACGAGCCGAAACGCCGCTCTATCACATGCCAGTCCCTTTCGTCCTTCTTCGCCTCCATGGTCTTCTCGCCGGAGACGATCAGGCGGTCGCCCTCGACGCGAACCTTGATGTCCTTTTCCTCGACGCCAGGGATTTCCAGCGTCGCTTCAATGGCGTTTTCCGTCTCCGCGATATTCATCGCGGGCATCGGCGCCATATCCTGGCTCGCAGGCATTTCAAAAAGTTTCGGAAAATCGCGTCCGAACAGATCCCTCTCCAGAGCGCGGAAGGGATCGGCCATAAGATCGCGGGTCCAGAGATCCGGAAGCCGGGTTTTCATGACATCCTCCTGTCCGCCCCGCTCGTTTTCGCGGGGCGCAAAGGCGAAGGTCTCACCCTTGAAGCGCCGAATGGGTCAGGCCATTCGCCATTGAAATAATACACCCTTTGAAAACAAATGTATTGACCGGAATCATTGACGCGCTGCGGTCAAATCAGCGCGGCTTTTCTCGATCTTGTCGAGCGCCTCGGCCACGGCGTCGAACACCAGCAGCATCGAGGCATGTCGGGCCTTGTAATCGCGCGCTGGCTCCAGCACGCCGGCGTCCGCGAAGCGCCCTTGTGGCGGCGGACCGTTTTCCTTCAACATCTTGCGCATGTCCTCGCGCGCCTGCCGCAATTCCAACGGGGTCGAACCGATGATCTCCCTGCCCATCACCGAGCAGGAGGTCTGGCCCAGCGCGCAGGCCTTCACATCCTGCGCGAAATCGGAGACGAGGCCGTCTTCCAACGACAGGTCGATGGTGACGCTGGAGCCGCACAAGCGCGAATAGGCGCTGGCGCTGGCCTGCGGATGTGCCAACCGCCCCAATCGCGGAATATTGGCCGCGAGTTCAAGAATCTTGCGATTGTAGATGTCGTCGAACATGGTTTTCTCGCCCTTTCCCTGACATAGAGCGAGGGAACCGGCGCCGCAAGCTGCGCATGGCCAGGAAGCGGGCTGGTATTTATCGACGGCCGAGCTTCAGGACCAAAAAACTCAAACTTAATCAATTCGCTATACAACCGCACGTTGTGTTTGCTGGAGCCGCGCAATCGGCTTTTGATCGCCAAGCCGACCCGCTTCCGGAGCGCTAATGTTTTCGTCGCTCAATTCGCGCTTTTCCCTCACCGCGGCAGACGCCGAGGTCCGGGCCGATCCGCGCGTGTTCGAGCGCGCATTGAAGCTTTTTGTCGAACGCGAAACAACCAACTCCCAAATCGTCAAATTCATTTTCGGCACTGCAGCGATCGCCGGATTTTTTCTCAACATCCCAAGCGTGCTTGCCGTCTCGCTGGTCCATCTGGCGGTCGATCAACTGGCCTCCCGCTTCATTGGCCGCCTGTCGACCAGCCTTCGGCGCGATGAAGTCGATTTGCGGCTGCTGCGTCAGATCGAACGTGTCTATCACGCCGTTGGTTTCGTCCTGGCGATGACAGTGTGGCCCCTGGCGGAATCGCTTGACGGAATTCGGTTGCTGCTCACGGTCGTTTCAGTGGCCGGCCTGCTGGCGGCGACCAATTCGAGCAGCTATGCGCCGCGTGTTTTCCGGGCCCTGGTCGTCGGCTACGCCATCGGAATCGCGGTCGCCGTTCCCGAAATCAGGACCATTCCATGGTACGTGCTGGACGGCGCCTTCGCCGCCTTTATCGTCGCCGCCGTGGCCATCGGGGCCTCCACCGCCCGGCAACTGTCGCAAATGCTCCAGATGCAGGTCGAGCGCGATCGCGCCATCGAGGACCAGCAATGCACGATCACGGCTCTCGATGCGGCGCGGAGGGCGGCGACAGCCTTGGCGGAAACCGACAGCTTGACCGGCCTAGCCAATCGCTTGCTGTTCATGGTGAAACTGGACGATCTCATCGCGACGGAGAAGCGCCTGTCCCTGACCTTGCTGGATGTCGATTTTTTCAAGAACATCAACGACAGCCTTGGACATCATATCGGCGACGAGGTGCTGAAAGCCATAGGCCGCGCATTGATGACCTTGGGAGGTGAACATTGTTTCGCCGCGCGTCTCGGCGGCGACGAATTCGCTGTCGTCGCCAGCCACGGCGGACGCTCGATCAGCGGCGACGAGATCCTGTCGGCGGTGCGGACAGCGCTGGACAGTTTGCAGGCCGGAAATCTTCGATCTCCCGGTGATCTCGATCACCGGAGGAGCCGCATCCTTTCCGCAAGACGCCAGCAACAGGAGCGATCTCCTGGCCGCGGCCGACATCGCGCAGCGTGAGGCGAAAAAATCACGACGCGGCGGCCATCTCGGATACAGTAAAGCTCTCGCTGACGCCTTTCGCAGAGAAACGCTGGTTGCCCACGCTTTGAGCCAGGCGATCGCCGACCGTGCGCTTGTTCTCTGTTTCCAGCCCAAGATCAATTTGCAGACCGGCTGGGTCGCCGGGGCCGAGGGACTTTCGCGCTTTTCCGCGGAAAGCCTTTCCGGTTATTCGCTGGACGAAATTTTCGAGGCCGCCGAAAGTCGCGGACTGGGCTTGAGCCTGAACGAACTGGTGCTGGATCGATATCGAGAAGTGCTGATCGCTCTCAGGGACGAGTATGCGATCGGGTTGCCGACCTCGATCAACCTGTCCGGAGCAATTTTGAAGACGCCCGAGAGGCTGCTGTCGAAATTGCATCTGCTGATTGCAGAGGGGTTGTCGCCGGCCCTCATTCGCCTCGAAATAACGGAAAACGCCATATACGGCAGAGGCCAGGTCGGAGTCGTCGAGCTTCTCGACCAAATTGTGAAACTCGGTTTCAGCCTCGCGCTCGACGATTTTGGAACAGGCAGCGGGGCGCTCCGACACCTCGTCAGCCTGCCCATTAGTGAAATCAAAATCGACCGGTCGTTTGTTTCCGAAATGTGTTCGAATCGCAAGAACAACGCGATCGTCAAAGGATTGATCGTCACAGCCCGCGAGATGGGCATCGACGTCGTCGCCGAGGGCGTGGAACGGGAAGACGAAGGCAGCGCGCTCAAATCGATGGGGGCGCAATTCGCGCAAGGCTTTCTCTGGTCCCGCGCCTTGCCTGTCCCTGCGTTTGCCGAATTCGTCCGGCTGTTTGGACCGCGTCGGCTTTTCCGCTCGGCCCGTGGCTAATCGCCGCCAGCCAGCCTGAGCCACGCCTCTTCGTCAATCGTCTCGACGCCAAATTCGCGCGCCTTGGCGAGTTTCGAGCCCGCGTCGGCGCCGGCGACCAGCAGGTCGGTCTTTTTCGAAATCGAGCCCGAGACTTTTGCGCCCAATCGCTCGGCCATCGCCTTGGCTTCATCTCGTGTGAAACGTTGCAGCGACCCCGTGAAAACCACCGTCTTGCCCGCCACCGCGCTATCGCTTTTCACCGCCTCCATCGGCTGCGGCCGCACCTGCGCCAGAAGCGCGTCCAGCGCCGTCTCATTATGCGGTTCGATGAAGAAATCCGCCACTGCCTCGGCCAGCACTTCTCCAATTCCATCGATGGCGATGAGTTCTTCGCGGAAAACCGTGCCGGGCTGCGCTTGCCGCGCCACTTCACGCAAATGCTCGAAGGAGTCGAAGCGCCGCGCCAGCCTGATGGCGTTGGTCTCGCCGACATGGCGAATGCCCAGCGCGTAGATGAAGCGGTTGAGAACGATCTCGCGCCGCGCCTCGATGGCATCGAACAATTTGCGGGTCGAAACTTTGCCGAAGCCTTCAAAATTCTCGATTTTTTTCAGGCCGCTGGCCTTGTCGCGCTCCTGCAGCGTGAAAATGTCGGCGGGGGTTTTGATCAAGCCCTTCTCGTAGAAGAACGCGATCTGCTTGTCGCCGAGGCCTTCGATGTCGAAGGCGTTGCGCGAGCAGAAATGCCGCAACCGCTCGACCGCCTGCGCGGCGCAGACCAGCGTTCCCGTACAGCGGCGCACCACGTCGGCCTCGCCGGTTTTTGGATCGATTTCCCGCAAGGCCGCCGAGCCGCAGACCGGGCAGGTCTCGCGCATTTTGTAAGGCTCGGCCCCCGCTGGGCGCTTGTCCGGGACAACGCCGACAATCTGCGGAATGACGTCGCCGGCGCGTTGCACGATCACCGTGTCGCCGATGCGGATGTCCTTTCGCGCGATCTCGTCCTCGTTGTGCAGCGTCGCGTTGGAGACGACGACGCCGCCCACGGTGACGGGATCGAGCCGCGCCACCGGCGTCAGCGCGCCGGTGCGGCCGACCTGAATCTCGATTCCGCGTAAAACGCTGGTCGCCTTTTCGGCCGGGAATTTATGCGCTGTCGCCCAGCGCGGCGCGCGCGAGACAAAGCCCAGGCGCTGCTGCAGGGCGAGGCTGTCGACCTTGTAGACGACGCCGTCAATGTCATAGCCAAGCGAGGCGCGACGGCTTTCGATCAAGCGGAAATGCGCCAGCATCTCTTCGGCCGAGCGGCACAGCACGGTCAGCGGATTAACCGCAAAACCATAGGCGCGAAAAGCCTCCATCATGCCGAATTGCGTGTCGGCCGGCGGATGGGAAATCTCGGCCCCAGAAATTTCTCCCCAAGCATAGGCGAAGAATTTCAGCGGGCGCCGCGCGGTCACGGAAGAATCGAGCTGGCGCAGCGAGCCCGCCGCCGCATTGCGCGGATTGGCGAACAGCGCCTTGCCCTTCGCGGCCTGAGCTGCATTGAGCGCCGCGAAATCGGCATGGCTCATATAGACTTCCCCGCGCACTTCGAGGATTTGCGGCGGCGATCCCGTGAGCTTGTCGGGAATATCGCCGATGGTGCGGACATTGGCGGTGACATCTTCGCCTTCAAAGCCGTCGCCACGCGTCGCCGCGCTGACCAGCGCGCCATTCATGTAACGCAGCGAGCAGGACAGGCCGTCGATCTTCGGCTCGGCCGTAAAAGCCAGCGCCGCGTCGGCGCCAATCCCGAGGAAGCGTTTTACGCGCGCGACGAATTCGACGAGCTCGTCGTCCGCGAAAATATTGCCGAGCGACAGCATCGGCACGGCATGGACGATTTTCGCGAACTTCTCGGCAGGCGCGGCGCCGACCTTCCTGGTCAGCGAATCAGGGCTGACCAGTTCCGGAAATTCCGTCTCCAGCGCCTCGTAGCGGCGACGCAGGGCGTCGTATTCCGCATCGGAAACTTTTGGCGCATCGTCCTGATAATAAGCGCGGTCATGCGCGGCGATTTCTTCGCCCAATCGGGCATGCTCCGCGCGCGCTTGCTTGGTCGGATCATCGTTCGTCATGATCGAGACTTAAATCAAAGCTCCAGCCGAGGCGAAGGATTTTTGCCGTCGCCACCCGGACTGGATAGTGGAAAACCGTTCATGAAACGCATCATTCCGGCTCTGGTTTTCATATCCGGCCTGGCTGCCGCGCATGATCGGCAGCCTGCCGCCATAAAGCTGCGCGCTCAAGCGAGATGCGACAGCCTTTCCCATGTGCCGGGATGCGATCGCAGCGGGCGCGCGCTTGGATGGTCCTGGATATGCGCGTGGAAAGGCGTCAGGCCGCTGTGAAAATATTCGAGCTTGCACAAAGCGTCGGCCAAAGCGCGCGGGTGGTCGATGAGGTCGAGCGCCATGGCGTCGGCGGCGAGCTCGCGGATGCGCGACAACGCGAGAAACAGCAGCCGCGCCAGCGCCGGCGCCGCAGCGAGCAACAAGGCCAGCGGCCTCGCCTCGTCCCAGTCTTGTCCGCGCATCGCGAGTTCGGCCATGCCGCGCAGGGCGGAGCTGGCGATCTCGCCCTGCACGGCGGCGGCAAGGCTCATGGCGCCTGTGTCGTGATGGAGGATATGCGCGACTTCATGCGCGAAAATGCCGGCGATCTCAGGCTGCGAAAGGTTATGCAGCAGCCCCCGCGTCACTGAGATGCAGGCGTTGTCGGGCGCGCCGAGCGCATAGGCGTTCATGCCAGCGAAAGGCAGCAGGAACAATTCGGGAGCCCGTCGCATGCCCGCGCGGGCGCAGATATTGAGCAGGATTGCGTAAAGACGCGGCGCCTCGGCGCAATGCAGCGGACGCGCGCCGAGGGCGCGCAGGATTTCACGCGGCTGCCGCTCCGCCATTTGCAGCTTTGACTGGATGGCCTGGAGCGCATGGCGGCCGCCCCGCGAAAATCCAGCCGCCTTGCCGCAGAGGTCGAGCAGGTCGAGCAGGCCCGACATGACTTTCTGCGAGTGATGCGAATGTTTTTCTCGCGCCAGCCTCCGCCTGAGCCTGCCTATGGCCTCGGCTTTTCGGGCATCGTCGCAATGATCGGTCTTCGGCTCGCTTTCCGGCTTGCCGACAAAAATGCCGCGACGCGCGCCTTCGTCTCCAAAGGCGAAATGTTCCAGCCAAGCGGATCGCGACACGAATCACCTCCGATCACTGCGCCAAGCCTGACACAGTAATCGAAGGGCGAGCAAACGCCATGCCAACCTAGTGATAAGGTTTTGATATCACACCAAGAATTTATTTGCAGCAAAGCTAGTGCTTGCCGGGCCCTCCCTTCTTTTCCTCCTCGCCCAAGTCTCTGCCGGACTCACCGATCGACATGCTCTTGATCGAGCCTGGCAGCGGCAGTTTGGGATCCTCGCTGCGCAACAGGGCAATGTTGCGATAGATGTCGAACAGCATGGTGAAGGAACGCGCGTAATCGCGCGCCGCCAGAGCCTGCGCCGCGGCGGTCGCGAGGGGGACGCAGTTTTCCAGGCCCTCGAACTTGCCGGCGTTGGCGTCGAGGTAGGCGGTGAGGCGACGCAGGGAATCCGCGCCCATGTCGGAAACGAGCGCCACCGCCGCCGCGGTTTCGATCGACATCGGGCCGGAGGGCGCCGGCGTTATCGATGGCGGCGTGCGCGTCTGGATTCGGGCGAGCGCCGGCATGATGTCCTGGAGGACGGCTGCGAGCATGCGCAGGTCGTCGCCCTGGAGGTCCATGCCGCGCGACGCGCCCTGTTGCGAATAGGCCATGTTGTGCTCCTCGTGAATGGGGGAACTGGCGATGATCAGGGGAAACGGGCGGGGATTTGCCCCGCCCGTGGACTGTCACATGCGCTGCTGGCCGCCGAAGGCGAGCGGGATGACCTGGGTGAGCTGCTGCACGATCTCGCTCACGTCCTGGGGGCTCAGCTGGCGCTGCTGCTGTTGCCAGGGGTTATGCTGCTGCTGGCCGAAGCCGTAGGCGCCCTGCCCCTGCCATCCCTGGCCCTGCTGGCCAAAGCCCTGCTGGCCGAACCCGCCGGACTGGCCATAGTGCTGCTGCTGCATGGATTGCAGCAACTGCGGCACGATCGGCAGGATCTGGCGCACGACTTCGCTCACGTCCTGCTGGCTGAGGGAGCGCTGGTGCTGGCCGTAGCCGCCGCCAAAAGCGGCCATTGGCTGCTGATACTGCTGCTGTTGCGCCTGGGCGAGGATTTGCGGCAGGATGGGCGCAATCTGCTGCAAGACGTTGTTCACGTCCTGAGGCGAGAGCTGGCGCTGGCCGCCCCAGTTCTGGCCGCCAAAATTCTGGCCATACTGGCCGCCGAAGGCGCCCTGCCCGAAGCCGCCCTGGCCGTAACCGGTCTGGCCAAAGGCGCCCTGGCCAAGTCCCTGGCCTATTCCTCCGCCCTGCTGGCCCTGCTGATTCTGCAGCAACTGTTGCACCAAATGGTGCAGGCCGGCGTTCTGCTGCGGGTTCTGGAAAGTGTTCTGCTGTGCGTTGTCGGAATGGATCATGATGATTTTTCCTCTTTCGCTTGAGCCCCCTTCCACCCGCCGCAACCGGGCGTTGCGGCGAGGGGCGGTTTGGGTAGACGCCGAAAAAGGTCGATATGTGGCGAAGCGCTGCGGCCGCGGCGGCGCAAGGCTGACGCGAGAAAGCTTGAAGGCGCAATCCAGGCTCGGCGGCGGCGCCGATGTGGGACGTGAATTTTTCCGACCGCGGCGGGGATTAGCGCCGCTGCTTCAGCTGATGGATGCGGGCGAGGCGCCTGTCAAAATTGCAGAAAAAAGCCAGTTCAGCAGAAGAATCAAGTTTTTGTGAGCGCCTTCACCCGTCGCTTTTCATCAGGATGGCCGCCGCCGCGCGCGCTTCATCGGTAATGGTCGCCCCGGCGAGCATTCGCGCGATTTCCTCGCGGCGATGCTCGTCCTCGAGCGGCGCCACGCTGGTCGCGACGCGCTTGCCCTTGTCGGCGAGAGCCTTGGATATGCGCAAATGCGTCGTCGCCCGCGCCGCCACCTGTGGCGCGTGGGTCACGGAGAGCACCTGGACCCCCGCCGCGAGCCGCGCCAGGCGCTGGCCAATGGCGTCGGCCGCAGCGCCGCCCGCGCCGGAATCGATCTCGTCGAACACCAGGGTCGGCGCCGAGCCGCGATCAGCCAGCACGACCTTGAGCGCCAGCATGAAGCGGGAGAGCTCGCCGCCCGACGCGACTTTCATCAGCGGTCCCGGCCGCGCGCCCGGATTGGTCTGCACCCAGAACTCGACGCGGTCGGCGCCCTCGGCGCCGGCCTGGGCCTCTTCCGTCACGATCTGCGTCGTGAATTGCGCCTGCCCGAGTTTCAGCGGCGGCAATTCCGCCGTCACTGCCCTGTCGAGCCCTTTCGCCACCTTTTTCCGCGCTGCGCTCAGTTCGCGGGCGCAGGCCGAAAAATGCGCAGCCGCCGCCTCGCGCGCCTTGCCAAGCGAAACCAGGCGCGCCTCGCTGGCGTCGAGCGCTGCGAGATCGGCCGCGAATTTTTCGGCGAGCGCCGAAAGATTTTCCACCGGAGCGGCATATTTGCGGGCGGCGGCGCGCAGCGCGAACAGGCGCTCCTCAACCCGCTCCAGCGCACGCGGATCGAACTGGGCGTCGCGCAGCGCCTGGTCGATGGTCTGCTGCGCCGCGTCGAGCGCGGTCAGCGCCGCGTCGAGCGCCTTCAGCGCCGGTTCGATCAGCGCCGGCGCCTGCGCGGCGCGGCGATCCAGCCGACGCAGGGCGGCGGAGAGCGTCGAAAGCGGCGAGCCGTCGCCGGACACGCTTTCCTGCGCGTCGCGCAGGTCGCCGACCACTTTTTCGGCCTGCATCATCGCGGCGCGCTCGCCGGCGAGCCGCTCCTCCTCGCCCGGATGCGGATCGAGCTTCGACAGTTCCTCATGGGCGTGACGCAGGAAATCGGCTTCCTTGCGGGCCGCCTCGACCGCAAGCCTCTCCTCGGCAAGCGCCTTTTCGGCCCGCCGCATGTCGCCATGGGCGGTGCGGGTCTTGTCCGCCAGCTGTTCGAGGCCGCCGTAAGCGTCAACGAGAACGCGATGAAAGGCGGGGTCGACCAGGGCGCGATCGTCATGCTGGCCGTGGATTTCGACGAGTTCGCGGCCAATCGCCCTCAGCGCCTGGATGCTGACGGGCTGGTCGTTGACGAAGGCGCGGCTGCGCCCGTCGGCCATCTGCACGCGGCGCAGGATCAGGTCGCCGTCGACGGCAAGCTCCTGCTCGGCTGCAACCTTTCGCGCGGGGTGATTTGCGGGGGGATCGAAGACGGCGGTGACCTGCCCCTGCGGCTGGCCCGACCGAACGAGGCCGCCATCGCCGCGCCCGCCGAGCGCCAATGAGAAGGCGTCGAGCAGGATGGATTTTCCCGCGCCGGTCTCGCCGGTGAGCACCGTCAATCCGGCGCCGAAATCGAGCTCCAGCCGGTCAATCAGGACGATATCGCGTATCGCAAGCTGGACCAGCATGAAAACCTTGTCTCGATTATCCCCCGACGGGAGCGAGAGTACACGAATAATGCCAGAACTCACAGGTGGCAACCTGCGAGTCCTGGCCAGGCGCGACTGCGCGCCGCACAAGCGCGCGTCTCAGGACGCCCGTACGGGAAAGCGGCAGGCGACGCGAATCAGGTCAGCCCAACCTTCTTGAAGGTCTTGGAAATCCACGAATCCTGGTGATCGCTGGGCGCGAGGCCATCGGACTTCAGCCGCTCGACGGCTTCCTTGTACCATTCGGAATCGGGATAATTATGCCCAAGCACGGCGGCGGCGGTCTCCGCCTCGTTGACGACGCCGAGGGCGAGATAGGCTTCGGTCAGGCGCTCGAGGGCTTCCTCGGCCTCGCGGGTGCTCTGGTATTTGAACAGGACCTCGCGGAAGCGGGAAATCGCAGCGATATAATCGTGGCGCTGCAAGTAATAGCGCCCGACATTCATCTCGTAACCGGCCAGCTGGTCACGCGCCACCTGCATCCTGAAGCGCGCATCCGCGGCGTATTCCGACTTCGGATACTTGTCGAGAATCGTCTGGAAATATTTGATCGCCTTGGCGGTGCGATCCTGGTCGCGATGCACGTCCGGCATGGAGCCGATCAGCGCCATTCCCGCGAGATAATCGGCGTAGGCCACGTCGGGCGCGTTGGGATAAAGCGTCGCATAGCGGTCCGCGGCCGATGTCGTATCGGTGGCGGAGCTGTTCAGATAATGGGAATAGACTTCCATCATCAACGACTTCCGCGCCCATTGCGAGAAGGGGTATTGCTTCTGCAATTCGCCGAACCGCTTGGCGGCCGTCTCGTAATCCCTCTTTTCGAGGCGCATCAGGCCTTCGTTGTAAAGTCGGTCCGCCGGAACGTCCGGATCGACCTTCATCTCGTATTTCTTGTCGCCGAACGGATTGAGATCGCCCCATTCGAAACAGCGTGCGCTCGACGCAAGACAAACCGAAGCGAGAGCCGCGAGAGCGGCGACGCGCAGGAACCTCCGGGGAGCGGCTTTCGCCGCAGGGATATTCCAGATGAGGGCGTTCGGACTGTTCATTCAATACGCTCGTCTTGAAGGGGCGGGCGCCAAGCCGGAGTTACACGCCAAATCCTGATATGGACGGCTTGTAGCGCAAAACGCCGTCCGGCGGAACCCGACCGGCGTCTTTTGGCGCCGAAGCGCGGCGCCCAAGTTTCGAAACCCAAGGCTCAGCCTTCGGATGAAGCAAGGAAAGCCCGGTTTTTGCGGCAATTTTAAGACGCGCCGACGAACGGATTCGCCACTGTCGCCACCGGCGCATGGAGAGGATTTCGAACCCGGGACGCTCAGCTGCGCTCCGGCAGCAGAGCCGGTGAAACCACCAGTCCGCGATCGGCGCGAACGCCCTCGCGCGGAGCGGGAGCCGCCTCGACGATCTTGTAGGCGGTGCGGTCGGCGAACAGGGCCGCGAGAACGGCGACGTTCATCTTGTGGCCGCCGCAATAGGAATGGTATTCGCCGATCAAGGGCGCGCCGGCCAGGGCCAGGTCGCCGACGGCGTCCAGCATCTTGTGGCGAACGAATTCGTCGGAATAGCGCAGCCCCTCGGGATTGAGAACCCGGCCCTCGTCGATGCCAACGGAATTTTCCAGCGAGGCGCCGAGCGCAAAGCCAGCCTGGATGAGGCGAGCGACATCCGCCAGGAAACCGAAGGTGCGGGCGCGGGACAATTCGCGACGGAAGGAGGCGGGGGTGAGGTCGAGAATCTTGCGCTGACGGCCGATCACGTCGCTCTTGAAGTCGATTTCGACATCGAGGCGGAAGCCTTCGTCATCAGAGGATTGGCTTGGCCGCAATTCGGCAAAGGCGCGGCCATTTTCGACGCGGACCGTCTTGAGAATCTTGACGTAGCGGCGCGGCGTGTCGAGCCGGCGGACGCCCACGCGGTCGATCGCCTCGACGAAAGCCTCGGACGAGCCGTCCATGATCGGAACTTCGGGGCCGTCGACCTCGACCAGGCAATTGTCGACGCCGAGCCCGCGCAACGCCGCGACGAGATGTTCGATCGTGCCGACCATGTGCTGCTCGCCGTCGCCGATGACGGTGCAGAGCTCGGTCATGGTCACTTTGGACCAGTTGGCCTCGATGCGCCGGCTGGCGCCGTTGGGCAGGCCGCTGCGAAGGAAGACGAGGCCTGTGGAGGCTTCCGCGGGATTGAGAACGAGACGGACGGGCTTGCCGGAGTGAACGCCAATGCCCCCGGAAAGAACGATGCGGTCCCGGAGGGTCGTCTGAAAGCTCGGCTTCATGGGCGTTCCGTTGGCTCGTCCCGCTCGCGTGGCGGGATCCTTTATAAATTCGCCATATTTCCGTCGCGATCTCGATGCGCCGGAGCCAGTGGACGAAGGCGCGCAAGCGGAGAGCCCCCTCTCCGTGAACCCCCGCCGACCGAAGCCAGCGCTGATTCCCTTGTTTCACCTGTCGTAAAATAACTTTTGCGGCGCTCCGGACCAAATCACTCTTTCTTACGCGCCTGTTACAAATTAACCCTACTTTCGCCCGACTTGCCTCATTGCAGCCATTGCGAGCATTTACGTGCGTAATTGCTAAAAATCTGTAGATAAGCAGCGAACTTGTGCTTTGACGCGAGGCCGGCTGAGCGCGTGAAGTCTTGAATTCACGCCTGCTATCGCTCAACCCTCGGACTTCGCAACGAAAACCCGCCTTTGGGGCGGGTTTCTGTTTCGGACGGAAAGTCTTTTTCAGTTCGAGTCTGGCTCAGTTCGACTGGCGGCGCAGGAAGGCCGGTATTTCGAGCTGTTCCTCCTCGGCGCGCGCCGGGGCGCGGCCCTGCTGGTCCCGTCCGTGCTGATCCAGAGCGGCGGACGGACGCGGCGCCTGCGGGCGCTTGGCATATTCGGCGTGCGCGGCCGAGGGGGCGGTGGGGCCGGAGGGGCGCGTCTGGTAGGACGGCTGGCCATAGGCCTGCGGCGGCGCGATTTGCGGCGCAGAAGCAGGGCCTTGATGCTGTTCTTCCGCGCGGCTCATGCCGAAAGTCGCCAGGCGCTCGAGCAAGGTGCGGCGGCGGCTTTCCGGAGCCGACGGAACCTGGGGCTGCTGCTGGGCCCGAATGAGATTCTGGCCGGGAATCGGCAGGTCGTCGATATTCGGCATGCGCGGCGCGCGCAAGGGCTGCTCAGCCGCCGGCGGGACGAAGCTGGTCGGAATGGGCGCCTCGACGCGGCGGGCCGGAGCGATTGGCGCCTCCTGGAAGGCATGCTGCTGCGGCTGCATGCGCTTGATCTGCACGTCCCCATGATGCGGCGCATAGACCGGCAACGGCTGCTGGACATAGGCCTCAGTCGCCGGAGCGGCCTGCGGCTGCGCGGCGGCTTGCGCGGGCGCCGGCGCCTGCGGGGCAGGATGGCTGACGGGAGCCTCGACATAGTAGGTTTCGGGCACGGGCGCCGGGCGGGCGGCGAGCGCCGCCTCGGCCTGCCGGGCCGCGGCCTGGGCGCGCATGCGCTCGGCGGCTTCGGCAATGCGCTGTTCGTTCATGTCTATCATGCCAGCCGGCTTGTCGATGCCGGTGGCGACCACGGACACGCGGATGATGCCGTCGAGGCTCGAATCGAAGGTGGCGCCGAGAATGATATTGGCGTCCTCGTCCACTTCCTGGCGGATGCGGCTGGCGGCCTCGTCCACTTCATAGAGGGTGAGATCGTTGCCGCCGGTGATTGAGATGAGCAGCCCCTTGGCGCCCTTCATCGACACTTCGTCGAGCAGCGGGTTGGCGATGGCGGCTTCGGCGGCCAGCACGGCGCGGCGTTCGCCCGAGGCTTCGCCGGTGCCCATCATCGCCTTGCCCATGTCGCGCATGATGGCGCGAACGTCGGCGAAGTCGAGGTTGATCAGGCCTTCGCGCACCATCAGGTCGGTGATGCAGGCGACGCCCGAATAGAGCACCTGGTCGGCCATCGAGAAGGCGTCAGCGAAAGTGGTGCGCTCGTTGGCGACGCGGAACAGGTTCTGGTTGGGAATGACGATGAGCGTATCCACCGCCTTGTGCAGCTCCTCGATGCCGCCGTCGGCCAGACGCATGCGTCGTGCGCCTTCGAACTGGAACGGCTTTGTCACGACGCCGACGGTGAGGATGCCCATTTCGCGCGCGGTGCGGGCGATGACGGGCGCGGCGCCCGTGCCGGTGCCGCCGCCCATGCCGGCGGTGACGAAGACCATATGCGCGCCGACGAGATGATCGCGGATTTCCTCGATCGCCTCTTCGGCGGAGGCGCGGCCGACTTCCGGCTGCGAGCCGGCGCCGAGGCCTTCGGTGACCTGGAGGCCCATCTGGATGATGCGTTCGGCCTTCGAACTCGTCAACGCCTGCGCGTCGGTGTTGGCGACGATGAAATCGACGCCGGCAAGGCCGGAGGCGATCATGTTGTTGACCGCGTTGCCGCCGGCGCCGCCGACGCCGCAAACCATGATGCGGGGCTTGAGTTCGCGCAGTTCAGGCGCCTTCAGATTGATCGTCATATCCTTGACCTCGTTTGTGACCGGAACCAGCCCGTTGCATGCTTCGACTGTTTGGCCGGCGCAGCGCCGGCCGGTTTGGGTACTAGAAACTTTCCTTCAGCCATCGGCCGACGCGGCCGAAATAGCCTTCCGGCTCCCGAGACGCGCGCCCCCCGGCGCGACCCGGTTCGAAATGCTCTACGTTCGAGAATTGCGGATAGATCAGAAGCCCGACCGCAGCCGCGAAACCTGGATTCTTTGCCGATTCCGGCATGCCCTGGACGCCAAGCGGGCGCCCGACGCGAATCTCGGCCGCCGAGAATCCTTCGCGCCGCCTCGGGCAGGCCCGTCATCTGGCTCGATCCGCCCGACAGCACGATGCGGCTGCCCGATGAGGTCTGGAAGCCCGCCGCCTTCAGGCGGTCACGCGCCAGTTCGAGAATCTCCTCGACGCGCGGCCGGATGATGCGGGCGAGTTGCGCCTTGGTGACATGGACCGGACTGTCGCCGTCTTCGCCGACCGGCCTGACGGACAGGGTTTCGCGATCGTCCGAGGGCGAGGAGATGGCGCTGCCGTGCAGGGTCTTCAGCCTTTCGGCGTCGGACAGGCGGGTGTTGAGGCCGCGTGCAATATCCATGGTGATGTGCTTGCCGCCGACCGCCACGGCGTCGGCATGCACCAGCTTGCCATCGCGGAAGACGCCCATGCCGACGGAGCCGCCGCCGAGATCGAGCACCGTCGCGCCGAGCACCGCCTCGTCGTCGACCAGCACCGCGAGCCCCGACGCGTAAGGCGTCGCGACCACGGCCTCGACCGTGAGATGGCAGCGCTCGACCGCCAGCAGCAAGTTGCGCAAGGCTGCGACATCGGCGCTGACGACATGCAGGTCGGCCCCGAGCGTTTCGCCCATCATGCCCTTGGGATCGCTGATGCCGGAGGCGCCGTCGAGCGCATAGCCGGTGGGAAGGCTGTGCAGGACCGCGCGCCCCGGCCGGGCTGTGCGCAGGCTGGTCGCCTCGAGCACCCGATGCAGGTCGCTGTCGCCGACGCCCGCGCCGACGATCGGCACGCTGGCGTGATAGTAAGCCGAGCCGAGGCGCCCGCCGACATTGGCGACAATGACGCTTTCGACCTGAACGCCGGCCATGCGCTCGGCCGCGTCGACCGCAAGGCGCACCGCGGCTTCGGTCTCGTCCATGTCGATGACCGCGCCGCCCTTGATGCCGCGCGAGCGCTGATGGCCGATGCCGAGAATTTTCGTCCGATGCGTGCGGCCGCGCAACATGTCCGAGGGCTCGGCCGGAATCAGCTTGGCGATCAGGCAGACGACCTTGGACGCGCCGACGTCGAGAACGCAAAGAACGGCGCTCTTGCGCGCCGACAGTTTTTTCATGCGGGGCAGAGTTACGGTATGGGTCATGAATGCGCCCCCCTGCCGTGCGCCTTGGCCGCCTCACGCGCGGCGGCAGCCTCTTCGGTCAGGCGGACATAGAGTTTTCCGGGAACGCGCAGGTCGAGCGACACCACGTCCTTTTCGACGACGTGGCCTTCGCGTTCGAGCTGCGCGAGCTGGCGGACCGCCGCTTGTGGGTCGACTTCCGGCAACATTGCCTCGACGCCGGACGCCATCTTGAGAGTCCAGCGGCGCTGCGACACCAGGATGCCCGCACGGATTTTTTCGCGCAGGTCGCCGGCCGCGTCGAGCAGGCCGACGAATTCGTCGATGCGCAGATTGGCGCCTTCGCCGACGACAAAAGGCAGGCTGGCGAATTTCGCGTCGCGCAACTCGTCGATCGGCGCGCCGTCGGCGGCGATGATCTGGACGACGCCGTCCTTCTGCCAGAGGCCGTAAGGCTGGCGTCCGATGATTTCGATCACCAGGCGATTGGGGAAGAATTTTCGCACATTGGCGTTCTTGACCAACGGCAGGGCCATGAGCCGCGCGCGCACGTCGGCGGCGTCGAGGAACATCAGCGACTGGTGGGGATCGATGCCTGCCGCGTCGAGAATTTGCTGTTCCGCAAGGCCCTTCTGGCCCTGGATCGTGATCGCGCCAATGCCAAAGCCGAGCGCGCGCGCGACCATGTCGCGCGGGCGACCGTAATCCCTCAGGAACTGCGCATATTGGCCATTGGCTCCAACGCCATAGGCGCCGACGGCCACGAACAGGCAAAGGGTCAGGCCGAGGCCGACGCCCGGCATGGTCAGGAAATCAAGGAATTTGCTGGTTTTTTCTTCGTTCTGGCGCTTGCGCTGGCGGGAGCCGGGCTTGCTGCGGGACGCGATGAACCTGACCGGGCCGGCTTTCTCGAACATGGCGCCCGAAGGCGCGCCCAAAAAAACGGCGCGCGGAGCCGCTAGGGCTGGATCTAGCCCGTTTACCGATTGCAGGAGGCGTCTTCCACCATCCATCTTACAAGCTCACCGAACGTCATGCCGGCATGGGCGGCCATTTCGGGCGCGAGCGACGTCTCGGTCATTCCGGGCTGAGTGTTGACTTCCAGGACAACGAGTTCGCCCGTACCTCCGGGGCGATCGTCGTAACGGAAGTCTGTCCTGCTGATGCCGCGGCAACCGAGGGCCGTGTGCGCCTTGAGAGCTAACTCTTGAATGATTTGGTAAATATTTCCTTTAAGTTTTGCCGGAAGTTCGTGAATCGATCCTCCCGGGGCATATTTGGAATCAAAATCGTACCACTCGCTGGACACCGACTTGATTTCGGTGACTCCGAGGGGACGGTCGCCGAGCACGGCGCAGGTCAATTCGCGGCCCGCCACGAAATTTTCGGCGAGCATCAGGTCGCCGTGCGTCCAGTCCTCCCGCAAAAGCTCCTGCGGCGGATGCGAACAGCCTTCCTTGACGATGAAGACGCCATAGGACGAGCCTTCCGAGACCGGCTTGAGCACGTAGGGCGGCGGCAGCACATGGGCCTTGGCCGCCTCGAAGCGGGTGACGGTTTTCCCCGAGGGGACCGACACGCCGGCCGCCGCCATGATGATTTTCGCCTTTTCCTTGTGGGCGGCCAGCGCCGAGGCGAGCACGCCGGAATGGGTGTAGGGAATGGCCAGGGTTTCCAGCACGCCCTGGATGATCCCGTCCTCGCCGCCCGGCCCGTGCAGCGCGTTGAGCGCGACGTCGGGCTTGAGCTTCGCCAGGGCTTCCGCGATGTCGCGCCCGACATCGACCCGAGTGACGACAAAACCCTCGCCTTCGAGCGCCTTGGCGCAGGCCTCGCCGGAGCGAAGGGATACGCTGCGCTCGCTCGAAAGCCCGCCCATGAGAACTGCGACATGCTTGGTCATGGTCCTGATCTCTCTGTCGTAAACGCCCCGCCTCGCCGCGCCTCCCTTCTCCCCTCGCGGGAGAAGGGGTCCTAACGCTTCACGCCAATGCGCTTGATTTCCCAATGCAGTTCGACGCCGGTCGCGGCCTTCACCCTTGCCCGCACCTCGTCGCCCAGATTTTCGATATCGGCCGCGGTGGCCGAGCCGCGATTGATGAGAAAATTGCAATGCATCGGCGACACCTGCGCGTCGCCGACGACGAGCCCGCGGCAGCCGGCCTTGTCGATCAACTGCCAGGCTTTTTCGCCCGGCGGGTTCTTGAAGGTCGATCCGCCGGTCTTTTCCCGGATCGGCTGCGATTTTTCGCGCGCCTCGGTGATGCGGTCCATCTCAGCCAGAATTTCCGAGGAAACGCCCGATCGCCCCTGGAACAGGGCGCTGGTGAAGATCACATCCTCCGGCGCCTCGCTGTGGCGATAGGTCATGCCCAGCTCGTCGACGGCAAATTCCCGGACCGCGCCGCTGCGATCGACTCCTCGCGCGGACACCAGCACATCGCTGGTTTCGCCGCCATGCGCGCCCGCATTCATGCGCAGCGCGCCGCCGATGGCTCCGGGAATGCCGCGTAAAAAGGCCAGCCCGTCGATCCCCGCCTCCGCCGCCGCGCGGGCGACGCGCATGTCGGGCGCGCAGGCGCCCGCACGCAATCGATGATCGGGCAGGATCTCGATTTCGCCAAAAGCCTTGCCGCCTAGCCTGATCACCACGCCCTCGACGCCCCCGTCGCGGACAATCAGGTTGGAGCCGAGCCCGATCATCGTCACGGGAATGGCCGGATCGAGGTTTTTCAGAAAATAGGCGAGATCGGCCTCGTCGGCCGGGCTGAACAACGCCTGCGCCGGGCCGCCGACGCGAAACCAGGTAAAAGGCGCAAGCTCCTGATTGGCGGCGATGCGGCCGCGCAGCGCCGGCATTTTCGCCGAAAGCAGACCGGTCATGTCGGCAAAGGGCTTGTTCATGAAAAAACTCCGTCAAGCCAGGCGGAAAACACTTTCTTTCCCCCCTGAGCCGTCGCCAACCCCACATCGGCCGCCTGGGCGCGCAGGCTCCTGGGGTCGATGCCCGCCTTGCCCAATTCGACCGTATGCCCAATCAGCCAGGATTTAATCGTCGCCGGATCGACCTCGACATGGAATTGCATCCCCAGCGCGAAAGAGTCCAGCGCAAAGGCCTGATGCGGACACGCCGGCGTGAAAGCGAGGTTTTTCGCGCCATAAGGCAATCCAAAGGCGTCGCCGTGCCAATGCAGCACATTGACGCCCTCCAGGGTCGCGAGCGGCGAGTTGCGGCCATCCCCAGTGAGCGTCAGCGGCGCATAGCCGATTTCCTTGGCCGGTCCCGGCGCGACCTCGGCCCCGAGCGCCGCCGCCATCATCTGCGCCCCCAGGCATATGCCGAGCGTCGGCTTTTTCGCGCGAAGCCTGTCGCCGATCGCCGCGATTTCCGCGACGAGGAAAAAATAGGCCTCTGTCTCATAGGCGCCGATCGGTCCGCCGAGCACGACCAGCAGGTCGCAGGAGGCGATTTCGTCGAGCGGCAAGGGATCGACGCCAACCTCGACAAACCGCGTCTCGAAACCGTAGCCGGGCAGGATGTCGGCCAGCACGCCCAGCCCCTCGAATGCCAGATGGCGCAGGACAAGACAGGTCCTCAAGCTCATTTCGCGTCTTTTTCCGCGAGTTGGCCCGGCAGGGCATAGGCCCATTGCGTGATGTTTCCGGCGCCGAGCAGCACGACATAGTCGCCGGGTTTTGCAAGATCGTGGATCAGCGCCGGCAAGTCTTCGGGCTTCGGCAAGGCAATCGCCTGGCGGTGGCCATGCGCCTTGATCGCCGCGACCAGCGAATCCCTGTCGATATTTTCGATCGGCCCCTCGCCGGCCGCATAGACGTCGGCGACGATGACGCAATCGGCGTCGTTGAAACAGGTGGCGAACTGGTCGAACAGGCTTTGCAAGCGCGAAAAACGATGCGGCTGCACCACCGCGATGACCTGATTGGCGGTCGAAGCCCGCGCCGCGCGCAAGACGGCGGCGATTTCGACGGGGTGGTGGCCGTAATCGTCGAAGATCGTCGCGCCGTTCCATTCGCCGGTTTTGGTGAAGCGGCGCTTGACGCCGCCGAAAGCCGCGAGCCCCTTGCGAATATTGTCGACGCTGACCCCGAGTTCATAGGCGACCGCAATGGCCGCCGTGGCGTTAAGCGCGTTGTGGTGGCCGGGCATGGGCATGACCAGATCGTCGAGCGCGATCTCGCGCCCGTGCAGCCGGTCGCGGATCGTCACATTGAAGCGCGAGACGCCGCCGGTCAGGTCGATATTGGAAAGACGCACGTCAGCCTGCGGATTCTCGCCATAGGTGACGACGCGGCGGTCCTCGATCTTGCCGACCAGCTCCTGCACCGTGACATGGTCGAGGCACATCACCGCAAAACCATAGAAGGGGAGATTTTCGACGAAGGATCGGAAAGCCTCCTTGATCGCGTCGAAGGTCTTGAAATGGTCGAGATGCTCCGGGTCGATATTGGTGACCACGGCGACGTCGGCCGGCAGTTTCAGGAAGGTGCCGTCGCTCTCGTCGGCCTCGACCACCATCCATTCGCCTTCACCCAGGCGCGCGTTGGTGCCATAGGCGTTGATGATGCCGCCATTGATCACGGTGGGATCGACGCCGCCGGCGTCGAGCAGGGTCGCGACCAGCGAGGTCGTGGTCGTCTTGCCATGCGTGCCGGCGACGGCGACGCATTGCTTGAGCCGCATCAACTCGGCCAGCATTTCCGCGCGGCGCACCACGGGGAGCCGTTTTTCGCGCGCAGCGGCCAGTTCCGGATTGTCGCGCTTGATGGCGGTGGACACGACCACAACCGCCGCCTCGCCGAGATTTTCAGCGCGATGCCCGACGAACACCCGCGCGCCCTTTTCGCGCAATCGCTTGACGTTGGCGTTTTCCGCCGCGTCCGAGCCTTGCACGTCGTAACCGAGGTTGAGCAGCACTTCGGCGATGCCGGACATGCCGATGCCGCCGATGCCCACAAAATGAATGGCGCCCAGATGTGTCGGCAATTTCATGGAAAAACTCCAAATTGATTTTGGACGGGCCGCCTTTTACAGGCCCGCCGTCCTGAGCGCCAGATCGGCCAGCCTTTCGGCGGCGTCGGGAACGCCCGCGCTCTTGGCCGCTTGCGCGCGCCGCGTCAAGTCCTTTGGCGCATCGAGCGCCTGAACCAGCCGCTCCGCCAGCCATGCTGGGGTAAAAGCGATCTGGCGGATGACCTCGGCCGCCCCGGTTTTGGCGAGATGGGCGGCGTTGGCCGCCTGGTCGGCGTCGAGCGCGTGGGGAAAGGGCACGAGGATGCAGGGCCGGCCGATGGCCGCCAGTTCGGACACGGTCGAGGCGCCCGAGCGGCCGACAACCAGATGCGCCTGCGCCATGCGCAGCGGCAGGTCGGCGAAAAAGGGCGCGACATCGGCTTCCACATGCAGGTTCGAATAGGCGTTCTGCACCCGGTAAAGATCCTCGCCTCGCGCCTGCTGCACGATAAGAAGTCGGGTGCGCTGGTCCTTGTCGAGCATGGCGACGGCCTCGGGGAGGACATCCGACATGATGCGCGCCCCCTGCGAGCCGCCGGTGACGAGAAGCCGCAGCTTGCCGTCTTCAAATCCAGGATAGGGCAGCGCGGACGCCTCGATCACCTGGGGACGCAAGGGATTGCCGACATGCACAACGCGATCACGCAGCTTTTCCGGCAGGTCCTCGATCTCGGGAAATCCAGAGGCGATGACTTTCGCCCGCTGGCTCAGGAATTTGTTGGCGCGGCCCATGACGGCGTTCTGCTCGTGCAGAACCAGCGGCACGCCGCGCAAGGACGCGGCCAGCGCGGGCGGCACGGTCGGATAGCCGCCGAAGGAGACGACGGCGCGAGGCCTGATGTCGCCAAGCAGGCCATAGGCCTCGTAAACGCCCTTGGCCAGGGTCAGCGCGGCGAAAGCCTTGCCCTTGATCGAGCCGCCCATCGGCGTCGCCGAAGCGATCTCATGCACCGCCTCCGCCGGAAACGCCTTGCCATATTGCAGCGCCCGCTCGTCGGTCGCCAATTGCACGCGCGCGCCGCGGGAAATCAGCGCATGGGACAGCGCCTCAGCCGGAAAAAGGTGGCCGCCGGTTCCGCCGGCCGCGACAAGAATCAGATTGTCTTCGCTCATGCCGCGGACGCCTCGATCTTCTGTTCGAACAGCACTTCCGAACGCGGCCTTTTCCGCGTGACGGCGATCAGAAATCCCATGCTTATGCCGAGCGACAGCAGGGAGGAGCCGCCATAGGAAATGAAGGGCAAGGTCATGCCCTTGGCCGGCATCAGATGCAGGTTGACCGCCATGTTGATCGAGGCCTGGATGCCGAACAGCAGCACCAGCCCGGCGGTGGCGAACCGGCAGAACGGGTCTTCGTTCCTGGCCGCCTTCAACAGGCCGCGCAGCACGATGAAGGCGAAAAGCCCGACAATGCCCATGCAGAACAGCAGGCCGAATTCCTCGCCCGTCACCGCGAAAATGAAATCGGTGTGGGAATCGGGCAGGACCTGCTTGATCGTGCCCTCGCCCGGCCCCTTGCCGAGCCAGCCGCCCGACGTAAAGCTTTCCATCGCGCGGTCCACCTGGAAGGTGTCGGCGACGCCGCCCGATTGGCCGGGATCGATGAAATGCAGAATGCGGGCGCGCACGTGCGGCACGAATTTATAGGCCACGACGATGGCCGACGCCGCGAAGCCGCCGAGCCCTGCGATCCAGAACCAGTGTAGTCCCGCCATGATGAACATCAGGCCCCAGACCAGCGAAACCAGCATGGTCTGGCCGAAATCCGGCTGCAGGATCAACGGCACGACCGTGGCCGGAAGCAGCAGCAAGGCCAGCAAGTTTCCGGGCACGTCGCGCCGCTTGGCGCCTTCGGAAATCGCCCAGGCCGCGAGGATGACGAAACAGGGTTTCAGAAATTCCGACGGCTGCATGCCGAAAATCCAGCGCCGCGCGCCTTTCACCTCATGGCCGAAGGCCAGCGCCGCGAAGATCAGCGCCAAGGCGCCGATGTAGCCGAGAAGCGCGGTGCGGCGAACCTGACGCGGCGACAGGAAGGACAGGCCGAACATCAGGATCAGCGTTGGAACGAGAAACTCGACCTGCTTGTTGACGAACTGGAATGTCGGCAGATGCAGGCGGTCGGCCACGGCGGGACTGCCGGCCATGACGAGGACCAGCCCGAGCACGATCAAGGCCGTGAGGGCGACAAGAAGCCAGCGATCCACCGTCCACCACCAGTCGGCGATCAATGAACGCTCCGCGCGCGAGACCATTTTGCTTCTCTCCTTTTGCCTTCGAAGCCTTGCTTCGAAGGCGCCCTCGCACGCGTTCGGCGGCGCTAACTACCGAGCTGCTTGCTCGGATTCAATCATCGAACGATCGGACAACAAACTCTTCACGGCCTCGCGGAACGCGTCGCCGCGTTTCTCGAAATTGGCATATTGGTCGTAGGAGGCGCAGGCCGGCGACAGCAGCACGACCGGCTCCTCCGCTTCCGAACTGGCCGCATCGCGCGCCGCCGAGGCCGCGGCGACATCGAGCGTCCCGCATTGCTCGTAGGGAACCAACCCCTCCAGCGTCCGGGCGAAATCCTTCGCCGCCTCGCCGATCAGATAGGCCTTCTCGACCCGGCCGAACAAAGGCCGCAAGGGCTCGATGCCGCCCGCCTTGGCCTTGCCGCCAAGAATCCAGAAGATCGAATGGTAGCTCGAAAGCGCCTTTTCCGTAGCGTCGGCGTTTGTCGCCTTGCTGTCGTTGACGAACAGCACGCGTTCCTTTTCGCCGACCTGCTCCATGCGATGGGCAAGGCCGGGGAATGAGCGCATGCCCAGGCCGATCTCGTCATGCGGCAGTCCCAGACGCTCGCAGGCGGTGAAGGCCGCGGCCGCGTTCTGGCCGTTGTGCGCGCCGCGCAGCGCCCTGGCATGCGTCAGGTCGAACAGCGTTTCCTCAAGCGTCTTCAGGCCCGGCAGGGCGAAGGCGCGACGCAGCCTGCCCGATTCGTAGCAGATGCTGGCCAGCGCATTGGGGCGGCTGCTGGCGATGCCGACGACCGAATGGCCGCCCTTCTTCAAGTGCTGGAAAATGGATTCGCAAAGGAAATCGTCGCGCCCGACGATGGCGAAATCGGAGGACGCCACCAGCCGCTGCTTGATGCCGGCGTAATTTTCCATCGTGCCGTGGCGGTCGAGATGGTCGGGCGTCAGATTGAGCAAGACGCCGACGCTCGGATTGAGCGAGGGCGCGAGATCGATCTGGAAGGTCGAGCATTCCACGACATAGACGCTCAGGTCCGACAGCGGCGCGAGATCGAGAATGGGCGTGCCGATATTGCCGCCCATCTGCACGTCATAGCCGGCTTCGCGCAGAATATGGGCAATCAGCGCCGTGGTCGTGCTCTTGCCATTGGTGCCGGTGATGGCGACGAAGGGCGCCAGCGACTTCGTCTCCTGCGCGTGGCGGTCGCGCTCGCGGCAGAACAATTCGATGTCGCCGATGATCTCGACGCCCGCCTCGCGGGCCAATGCGACGCTCCAGTGCGGCTGCGGATGGGTCAGCGGCACGCCCGGCGCGAGGATGAAGGCCGCGAAATCCGGCCAATGCGCCTCGCGCAGATCGACGAGATCAAAACCTTCATCGCTGGCCTTTTCGCGCGACGCCGCGGAATCGTCCCAGGCGGAGACCGAGGCGCCGCCCGCCTTCAGCGCGCGCGCCGTCGAAAGTCCGGAGCCGCCGAGCCCGAACAGGGCCACCTTCCTTCCGGCAAATGTGGTGACGGGAATCATCAGCGCACTTTCAATGTTGTGAGGCCGACAAGGGCCAGGACGAATGCGACGATCCAGAAGCGCACGACGACCTGAGGCTCGGACCAGCCCAATTGCTCGAAATGATGATGAATGGGCGCCATCTTGAACACGCGCTTGCCCGTCATCTTGAAGGACGCGACCTGCACGATGACCGAAACCGCCTCCATCACGAACAGGCCGCCGACCACCGCCAGCACGATCTCGTGCTTCACAGCCACGGCGATGGAGCCAAGCATGCCGCCGAGCGCCAGCGACCCGGTGTCGCCCATGAAGATCTGCGCCGGCGGAGCGTTGAACCAGAGGAAACCGAGGCCCGCGCCAATCACCGCGCCGCACATGACCGTCAGCTCGCCCGCGCCCGGCACATAGTTGATGCCGAGGTAATGGGCGAAAATTTCGTTGCCGGCGAGATAGGCGATGACGGCGAAGGTCGCCGCCGCGATCATCACCGGCACGATGGCGAGTCCATCAAGCCCGTCGGTGAGATTGACCGCGTTGCCTGCTCCTATCACGACGAAAGCCGCAAACGGCAGGAACATCCAGGCGAGATCCATGACTGGCGCGTGAATGAAGGGAGCGAACAGCTTGGTCGAGGGCGAGGCCGCGTAAAAGGGCGCGACCAGCGCTTCGAAGAAATCGCCCATCGAGGCGACAGGCCCGCTCGCGGAGGCGCACATCATGAAATAGGCGGCGAGCATGGCAATTCCGGCTTCGCCCAGGAGGCGCGCTTTGCCGGAAAAGCCCTTGTGGCTCTGTTTCGTCACTTTCAGATAGTCGTCGTAGAAGCCGATGGCGCCGAAACCGAGCGTCACGAACAGCACGATCCAGACATAGGCGCTGCGCGGATTGGCCCAGAGCACGGTGGAGAAGACCATGCCCGAAAGGATCATCAGGCCGCCCATGGTCGGCGTGCCCTTTTTCGCCAGATGGCTCTGCGGCCCGTCCGAGCGGATCGGCTGCCCCTTGCCCTGTTTCAGCCGCAGCGAGGCGATGATGCCGGGGCCGAAGAAGAAGACGAAGGCAAGCGCCGTGGCCGAAGCGCCGGCGGCGCGAAACGTGATGTAGCGGAAGACGTTCAGCGGACCGAAATGATGCGACAGTTCCGCGAGCCAGGTGAGCATGAATTCAGTCCTTGATCTCTGGAGCCGCATCAACGGAAGGCAAGCCTCCAGATTCCATTGAAGCCGGGATATTCTCGGAATTTTCGGGCGCGGCGCAGCGGGATTTCAACCCGGCGACAAGCGCATGCATGCGCGAGCCGTTCGAGCCCTTGACCATGACCACGTCGCCGGGGCGCAACGCCGCCGCGACGAGAGGTTCGAGCGCGGCCGCGTCCGCCGCCCAGGCGCCGCGCTTTTCGGGCGCGAGCGAGTCGAAAAGATGGCGCATCAGCGGACCCGAGGCGAAAACCTTGTCGACATGATGCTGAAGCAAGGCCTCGCCCAAGGCGAAATGCAGCGCCGCTGAGGTCGTGCCAAGCTCCAGCATGTCTCCGAGCACGGCGATGCGGCGCCCTTCCCCCGAGACCCTGGCTGAACCCAGCACGGCGATGGCCGCGCGCATGGACGCGGGATTGGCGTTGTAGCTTTCGTCGATGAGCAGGAATCCGCTTTTGGGCGCGGCCGGATCGATGAGCAAGGTTTCGCGCGCTCCGCGTCCCTGCGGGGGGCCGACATCGGCAAGCGAGGCCGCGACGGCCGCCAGCTCCAGCCCGACGGCGCGGGCTGCGAGCAGCACGCTCAAGGCATTGATCGCCAGATGCTTGCCCGGGGCGCCGAGCCTGAACCAGAATTGCTGTCCGAGAACCCGTGCGCCGATGCGCGAAAAATCCTGCTGGTCGTCGAACTGGAGCAATTGCGCGTCGGCGGCGAGGTTCTCGCCGAAGGAGAGGACATGGCTGGCCGGCGAGGCCTTCGCCGCCGCTTCCAGCTGGTCGTAAGTGTCGATGTCCCGATTGATGATGGCGACGCCGCCCTTGACGATGCCCGAGAAAATCTCCGCCTTGGCCTTGGCGATTTCCGCGACATTGGCGAAATGTTCGAGATGGACAGGCGCGACATTGGTGACGATGGCGACATGGGGCTTCACCAGGTCGACGAGCGGCGTGATCTCGCCCGCATGGTTCATGCCGATCTCGAAGACGGCGTAGCGTGCGCTTTCCGGCAACCGCGCCAGCATCAGCGGCACGCCCCAGTGATTGTTGTAGGACTTGTCCGAGGCATGAGTCGACCCGGCGTCTGACAAGACTTTTCGCAGAGCCTCCTTGGTCGAGGTCTTGCCGACCGAGCCCGTCACCGCGATGATTTTTGCGCGACTGCGTTTGCGCGCGGCGCGGGCGAGGCCTTCCATGGCCTTCAACACGTCGCGCACGACATAGAGCGCGCCAAGGTCGCGCATGGCGTCCGCATGGTCCTCATCGACCACCGCAGCCGCGGCGCCCCGCGCAAAAGCCTTGGCGACGTAATCATGGCCGTCGCTGTTGTCGCCCTTGATCGCAAAGAAGAGATCGCCCGGGGCAAGCGTGCGCGTGTCGATGGAAACGCCCGAAACGCCCTCGGGAACAGGCCCCGAAACGCGCGCCTGCAGGGGGGCTACGAGGCCCAGTCCACTCCACAGAACGCTCATGAGCGGGCCTCCTTCAAGGCGGCGCGGGCCGCCTCGTGATCAGAAAACGGCAGCACCGTCGCGCCGACGATCTGCCCGGTTTCATGACCCTTGCCGGCGATCAGCAGCACATCGCCGTCTCGCAGCATGTCAACGCCGGCGCGAATGGCCTCCGCGCGGTCGCCGATTTCCCGTGCGCCGGGCGCCGCGGCCAGAATTTCGGCGCGAATGCGGGCCGGCTCCTCGCTGCGCGGATTGTCGTCGGTCACGATCACGACATCGGCGGCGCGCGCGGCGATCTCGCCCATGATCGGCCTCTTGCCCTTGTCGCGGTCGCCGCCGCAGCCGACGACGACGACGAGGCGTCCCCTGGCGAAGGGCCGCAGCGCCGCCAGAGCCTTTTCCAGCGCGTCGGGCTTGTGGGCGTAATCGACGAAGACCGGGGCTCCGGCCTTGTCGCCAACCAGATCGAGCCGCCCCGGCGCGCCGCGCAGACTTTCCAGCGCTGCGAAAACTTTTTCCGCGGGACAGCCGACACTCAAGGCCAGTCCCGCCGCGACAAGCGCATTTTCCGCCTGAAAACCGCCGGCCAGCGGCAGTGTCACGAGAAAATCCCGCCCCTCGAAAACAATGTCGAGGCGCAGCGCGAAGCCTTCCGCCCGCATGCCTCGCAAGCGCAGGCCCTCGCCTTTGGCGCCAACCGAAAAGACGCGCAGTCCCCGCGCCGCGCAGGCGTCGATCACACGGGCCGAAAAATCGCCGTCCGCCGCGATCACCGCGGGCTGACCCGGCTGCAGCAGCGCCTCGAACAACCGCATCTTTGCGGCAAGATAATCGTCAAGTCCCGAGTGGTAATCGAGATGGTCGCGCGACAGATTGGTGAAGGCGCCGGCCGCGAGACGCACGCCGTCGAGCCGGCGCTGGTCGAGGCCGTGCGAAGACGCCTCCATGGCGAGGTGGGTGACCCCCTCCCCGGCCAGGGCGTCGAGCGTCTTGTGCAGCGTCACCGGATCGGGCGTGGTCAGCGAGCCATAGACCGCGCCCGACGGCTTGATCACGCCGATCGTGCCGAGCGAGGCCGCGGCAAGGCCGCAGGAGGCGAAAATCTGGCGAGTGAAATCGGCGACGGAGGTCTTGCCCGAAGTGCCGGTGACCGCGACGATCGTCTCGGGCTGGCGCGGATAAAGCGCGGCGGCGGCTTTTGACAAGGCGGCTCGGGCATCCGCGACTTCGATGAAGGGAATATCATCCTTCGGACGGGTCTCGCCGACGATGGCGACCGCGCCCGCCGCCAGCGCAGCCTGCGCGAATTGCAGCCCGTCCGCCTTGGCCCCGGCCACCGCGAAGAACAGAAATCCCGGCGCGATCGCGCGACTGTCCGCGGAGACGCCGGTGACATGCTTTCCGCGCAAGTTTTCGGGCGCTTCCGGCAGAAGAGAATCGAGGCGCATCAATGTTCTCCCGCGCCTGGCTTGGCGGGCGTGTTGGCGAAGCCATAGCCCATGCGCGCCAGCAGGGGGAAGGGCTGCGTCGGCAGGTCGAGGCGCGGCTCCAGCCCGAGGATCGGGCTGACGCGCTCGACCAGGCGACCCGTGACATAGCCGGAATTATAGGCGGCAGTCGCGTAATGGCCGTCTTCCGGCCGGCCCTGCGGCTCATCCATCACCGTCATGAACAGATAGCGCGGCTTGTCGGCGGGCACGAGCGCCATGAAGGTCGTGAACAACTTGTGGTGGTCGTAATGGCCGTTGACGACCTTTTCCGCGGTGCCGGTCTTGCCGCCGACGAAATAGCCGGGAATGTTGGCCTTTTTCGCCGTGCCGATCTCGGCGTTGAGCCGCATGATATAGCGCAGGGCCTCGGAGGTTTCCGGCCGCAATACACGCGGCGCCTTGGTCTTGTCGAAATCGGCGGGGCGCTTCAGGAATGTCGGGGTCACGAGATAGCCGCCATTGACCACCGCGGCGACCGCCATCATCGCCTGCAGCGGCGCCACCGCGAGGCCGTGGCCGAAGGCGATGGTCATGGTCGAGACCTCGCTCCAGTTCCTCGGCACGATCGGCATGGCGTTTTCAGGCAGTTCCGTGACCATGCGATCCAGCTGGCCCATCTTCCGCAGGAAGGCCTTGTGACCCTCGACGCCGACCATCAGGGCCATGCGGGCGGTGCCGACGTTGGAGGAATAGGTGAAGACTTCCGGCACGCTCAACGGACGATTTAACGGATGATAATCATGGATCATGCCATGGCCCGCGCGGATGGCGCCGGGCGCGTCGATGCGGGTGTTGAGATTGACCTTGTTGGCGTCGAGCGCCATGGCGATGGTCAGCGCCTTGAAGGTCGAGCCCATTTCATAGACGCCGACGGTGAGCCGGTTGATGTTGTTGTTCTTGAGCGCGTCGGTCGGATTGTTGGGATCGTAGTCGGGCAGCGAGGCCGCTGCGACCACTTCGCCGGTGTTCACGTCGAGAATGGCGGCGGCGGTGGCTTTCGCCTGAAAGCGCTCCATGCCATGGACAAGCTCGTCGCGCAGGGCGTGGGTCGCGCGCATGTCGAGCGACATGGCGATGGGCGCGAGATTTTCCGGAGCCAGGTTGAAGCCCGCGCCGTGAAGGTCGGCGAGGCCCTGGCCGTCGATATATTTTTCGATGCCCGCGATGCCGGCATTGTCGGAATTGGTGAAACCGAGCGCGTGCGCCGCGAGCGGGCCATTGGGATAGACGCGCTTGTTTTCCGGCATGAAGCCCACGCCCGGCAATCCCAGGCGGAAGATCTGCTCGCGCTGCGTCGGCGTGACCTCGCGCTTGATCCAGACGAAACCCTTTCGCGAACCGAGTTTCTGGCGCAACTCGCTGGCGTTCACGTCGGGCAGGATGGCGGTGATGAGCTCGGTCGCCTCGTCCTTGTCAATGATGCGGCGCGGCTCGGCGAAGACCGACATGACCTTGACGTCCTGCGCCAGGATTTCGCCATTGCGGTCGACGAGATCGGGACGCGCCGCGGACAATGTGTCCGAGGCTTCGCGATGGTCGGAATGGGTGTCGGGCTTCATGCCGAAAAAGGCGAGGCGACCGACGAAAAGCAGGAACAGCGCGGCGAAGGCAAGCGCGACCAGGCGGATGCGGCCGGGGCTCTTCGACAGATGGGTCGAGACAAGCGCGCGAATCCAGTCCCTCGGACCGGAAGCGTTTTTCGTCGGCCCGATGGACTCCGGCTGTGGCGCGGCGGCGGACGCTGACGGCGCGAAAGCCGGCTCCTGCCGCGCCTCCTGCGGCGCCGGCTCAGGCGCAGGGCGAGAGTTGAGATCCATGCCGCTCACCTCCCCGCCTTGACCGGCGCTGACGGCGCCGCGGTCGCCGGCCGCGGAGCGGTCGAAGTGGGCTTGGCGTCCTTGAGCCCGAGATCCTGGAGCTTGGACCCGATCTCGTCGCCGCGGAAAACCTTGTCCGGCAGGCTCGAGATCGTGGCGATCTGAGAGAGCTCCATCACCTGCCCGCCGAGATATTTGTCGGCCAGCGCCTCGATGCGCACGGGCGCGGCGACATGCGACCATTCGGCGCGCAGCATGGCGACGGAATCGGTCTCGGCTATCAATTCCCGCTGCAGCTTGGCCATGCGTTCGGCCTGGTAGAGCGTCGCATATTTGATCGAATAGGCGTAGACCGCCGAACCGATCAGCGCCACAATCGCCAGGACGTTGAGGATGCGCAACATGTCAGCGTCTCTCCTTTTGCTGCGGCGCAGCTGGCGGCTGGGGCGCGTCGGTTCGCTCGCCCCAGCGCAGCTTGGCTGACCGGGCGCGCGGATTTTCAATGCATTCCCGCGCGCTCGCGGCGACAGGCTGGCCCGCGAGAATGCGGAAGGTCGGCGGCGGCGGCGCAATCTCGCCCGGCAGCAGCCGCGACGCGGCGCGGCCCCGCCCGCTGCGCGCGGCGAAGAAATGCTTGGCGATGCGGTCTTCCAGCGAATGAAAGGTGACGACGGCGAGTTTTCCGCCCGGACGCAGCAGCCGCTCCGCCGCCGCCAGTCCTGAGGTCAGTTCGTCCAGCTCCTCGTTGACCGCGATCCGCAGCGCCTGGAAGGAGCGCGTGGCCGGATGGATTTCATTGGGCTTGCCGGGATTGGCGCGGGCGATGATTTCCGCCAGCGCTCGGGTCGTCGTGATCGGCGCCTTGGCGCGCTCGATGACGATGGCGCGGGCGATCCGCCTGGAGGCGCGCTCCTCGCCATAGAGGTAGAGGACGTCGGCCAGCGCGTCCTGCTCGAGTTCGTTGACGAGATCGGCGGCGCTGCGGCCCTTGCGCTCCATCCGCATGTCGAGCGGGCCGTCAAAGCGGAACGAAAAACCGCGCTCCGCCTGGTCAAGCTGCATCGAGGACACGCCGATATCCAGCACAATTCCGTCGAAAGGCCCGAGATTGTTTTCGCGCGCCGCCTGCTCCATCCGGGAAAAGCGGATTTCCGCGAGGATGAGCCGTCCGTCGCTCGCCGCGACGAGGCTTTGGCCCGATGCAATGGCCGCGGGGTCTCGGTCGAGCGCCAGCACGCGGCCGCCCGCATCCAGGATCGCGCGGGTATAGCCGCCGGCGCCGAAGGTGCCGTCGAGGTAAAGCCCGCCGGGGACGACCGCCAGCGCCGCCAGGGCCTCGGAGGCCATGACCGGCACGTGCGGCGCGGCGGGATTGACGAGCCCGGCGTCGGTCATCATCTGACTTTCCGGCGGAAAACGGGCGAAAAATGATCCAATGGCGTGACCCGACTCCAAACTGCGCGCACCGAAGCTTTGCCGCGCGAAAACATGGCGCTCGCGGCGGCCTCGAGAGAAGACCGCCCTTCCGCCGCCGAGAGGGTGGGTTGGGCTAACATGCGGCATTTTGAGCGTCAACGCGGGATCGGCGGCCTTGGGAGCTTGCAAACGAGGCCGATTAAACCATCGTTAGCGTTAAGAGTTTGTTGACAGGGCCGGCTGGACTCGACGATTTTGCAGGGCGTTGCGCCGGCGCGACGCCCTGCGCGGAAGTTCATTCATGCCATTCATGCGGTTGGACTTTGCCGGCTTGCGCCGGTTCCCGGGATTTTTGTCGCCGGTTCGGCTGGGAGCAGCCGCGCTTCTGCTTGCCTCAGCGCCCGCGGGGGCGGAAGAGGCCGGCCCGACGCGCGAGGGCGTTGCACGCGCCGCCAGCCTGATGCGGGAAATCGAGGAAGTCTGCGCCCCTTTCGGGGCGAATGCGGGGGAAGCCGGCAAATTCTACCGCGCCTTCACGGAGGCCGGCGTGGAAGCCTTCGGCGAGGAATTCAACGCCATTCTGGCGCGCGAGACCACGCGTCGCCGCGCGGAGACCCGGGCGCGCGGCCCGGCGCTCTGGTGCGAGGAGCAGCGCGAAACGCAGAAATCCATCGGCAATGGCCGCCTTTTCGAGCGGGAGCGCTGACGTCTACGCCAGGATGCGGACGGACTTGCCGAGACTCATGCCCAACCGCCGCGATACAGAACAAAGTTGCCAGCCGGCCTGTAAGCCGGGTTCTGTATGGCGCCTTGCGGCGCGTGATGACCATTCCTCTGGGGCGGCCGTTGCCGGCCGTCTCAAGCAACCAACCCGGACGACGTCCCGGAGAAGGATGGGCCGAAGCCCTGTCGTCCCTATTCGGTCTTGCTCCCGGCGGGGCTTGCCGTGCCACCGACGTTGCCGCCGGCGCGGTGCGCTCTTACCGCACCCTTTCACCCTTACCCCCGTTTTTGAGGCGGAGGCGGTTTGCTTTCTGTGGCGCTTTCCCTGGGGTCGCCCCCGCCGGACGTTATCCGGCGCCGTTTCTCCGTGGAGCCCGGACTTTCCTCCATCCCTTCCGGGCAACGGGAAATCCTGTTGCCCTTGGAGACAGCGGCCATCCAGCCGACTGGCGACCCCGGCATAACAGCCGGGGGCCGCAGGTCAAGCGGTTTTGGGGATTCAGTTGCTCGCCATGATCGAGCGCGCCTTCGAACAATATGCGCGGTTGGCGGCGTTCATGTGCTTGGCGTAGGCGCCCGACTGGTAGCGCATCACCGTCCCGCAGAGGTCGCCGCCCGACTGGCGATAGACCTGGGCCAGATATTTCATGCCGAAGCGAATATTGGTCTCGGCGCTGTAGAGATCGCCCGCCGCGCCGCTGAACCCGACGCCGCGCGCCGTCGCGGGCTTGATCTGCATGAGGCCGAGCGCCCCGGCGCTGGACGACACGTGCGGCTTGTAGGTGCTCTCGATGCGGACTACGGCGTCGGCCAGCTTGAAGGGCACGCCATTGGCCGCCGCATGCTTGGCGATGATCTCGCGGATTGCGCCGACGCCCGGCCCCGCTGGAGCGCGCAGCGCAGCATGATGGTGGCGGTGTTTCGCCGCCTGGGCCGGCAAGACCGAAAGACCAGCAATCGACATACCAACAAGTGCAACCGTGCCAAATTTCATCCAGGCTACCTTTTTATAGTTGATCAGAAGCCGGGTTAATGACGACTAAATATGTTCAAATATAGGCGACCCATGTCGCCACCTATGCGATTGCATTTTTACCACATGGCGGAGCAATAGAATTCTGAGGACATTTTTTACGTTTTTCTACTTGCGAAAAAAGATTTGGTTGGTATTTTTGCTTCAGCGCTAAGCCACAGGCAGAAACAGGGCCGATTTCGGCTAATATGCCGGCGGGATGAGTTGGGCTATGGGAGAAGCGAGGCTTGGCGTCGTCCGGCGACGCGAACATCGTGCCGACGTTTTGGAGGAGTATTGATGAAGAAGGCCATTTTGCTGACGGCGGCCCTTGCGAGCGCGCTCAGCCTCGCCGGTTGCGGCTACACCCAGGAGCAGCGGACCGTGAACGGCGCGGCCGTCGGCGGCGCGACGGGCGCCCTGCTCGGCGCCGCGACCACCGGGCGCGTCGGCGGCGCCCTTGCCGGTGGCCTGATAGGCGCCGCAGCGGGCGGCATCATCGGCGCGAACAGCGCGCCGCCTCCGCCGCCGCCGCGCCGCTGCGCCGAATTCGAAGTGGACGATTACGGCCACCGCCACTGCATCGCCTGGTATTGAAACCCGCGCGCCCCTAATTTGGCCAGGCGGTCCGTTTCGCGGGCCGCCTTCGCTTTTTCGGGCGTCGCATCTCACTAAGGTGATCCCTCGCGCATGACGCCCGACTCCTCGCTGGTCGAACTGTGCCGTCCCTCGCCCAACCATGGCGAACGCCTCAAGCCGCTCGACGCGCTCGTGCTGCATTACACGGGGATGCCGACGGGCGAGGCGGCGCTTGACCTGCTGTGCAGCCTGGCGGCGCAGGTCTCCTGTCATTATCTTGTCTGGGAAGACGGACGCGTCTGGCAACTGGTTCCCGAGGCGCGCCGCGCCTGGCATGCCGGAAAAAGTTTCTGGGCCGGCGAGACCGACATGAATTCGCGCTCGATCGGCGTGGAGATCGTCAATCCCGGCCACGACGGGGGATTGCCGCCCTTTCCCGACGCGCAGATCGACGCGGTCATCGCCTTGTGCCGCGACATTTGCGGCCGGCGGAACATCAAGCCCGAGCGCGTGCTCGCTCATTCGGACATTGCGCCGGCTCGGAAAACCGATCCGGGCGAAGTCTTCCCTTGGCGGCGATTGCACAAGGCTGGCGTCGGCCAGTGGATCGCGCCGTCCCCGATCGTCCCGGGCCCGGTCTATGAGCCTGGCTCCATGGGGCCGCCGGTCGCCGGCCTGCAGATCATGCTGGCTTCCTATGGCTATGGACTCGAGACATCAGGCGTTTACGACGAGGCCACGCGCGCCGTGGTCGCGGCGTTCCAGCGCCATTTCCGGCCGGAATGGGTCGATGGCGTCGCCGACGTCTCGACGGTGGAGACCCTGCGCGGCCTGCTGGCGAGCCTCAAGCCGACCGCGACAGGCTGATCCTCAGAAGGCGTCGAGCTTTCCAAAATGTTCGGCGAGCAGGTAATAAACGGCCGCGCGCGACTTGTGGTTGTCGCCCTTCATGCTGCCCAGGACCTTGTCGATGCCCGCCTTGATCGCCGCTTCATCGGTCAGGCCGAGCTTTTTCTTGCACCAGCTGTCATGGACCGTCTTGACCTCGTGCGGGTCTGACGCCGCCACCAGCTCGGAATTTCGATTGTGCAGAGAAGGGCCCAAATATTTGATGAGCGCGGCGATTTTCTTGTCGTCGGCATGCGGCGCGTATTTCTTGACGGCGGCTACGTGATCCATGCTTCCCTCCCCAAAATGTCGGGATCCGAAAATTCCACTGCCTCTCCTGCCCGACGGGAAGCCAATCTAACATGAATATGTGGATCGGTCAGGCCGTGGCCGCCTTCCATGCCAGGGCGGCCAGCAGATCGGTCTGGGTGATCAGCCCGATGACGCGATAATCGCCATCGACGACCACCACTTCGTGCGCCGTGCCATCCGTCAATTGCCCGACAAAACGCAAGGCTGGCTGAGAGGGCTGGGCGACCAGCGCCGGCGTGACGACAGCGGCGACCAGCACATCCTCGCCAATCAGGTCGCCTGCGGAAACCATCCCCGCCAGGATGCCCAAGCGGTTGACCACCGGCATGCATCGCAGCTTTCGCTCCCGCATCATGTCGCGCGCCACCCCGGTCGTTGCATCGAGGCGAACGCCAATCACATCCTTCGACATGATGTCGGCGCAGGTCAGCTGTCCCTGCGCACGCATGAGAACGCGCAGTTCGATCTGCCGCAAGAGCGTCTCGAGATCGCCGCGGTCGATGTCGAAGCTCTCGTGCAATTCAGCCAGGACGTCGTCGAGGTCGGCGGCGCGAAAGCCGGCGCGCAGGATCGGCGTGGGATCGCGGGTCTCATGCACGTTCTCCGCCGGCGCCGGTGGAACATGCGGATAGGAATGGCCTGAAAAACGGTGAAAAACCCAGCCAAGCGCGACCAGGAAAACCGAATTCAGGCCGACCGGCGCCAAGGCAAAACTCAGAGGCGTCGCGGCGCCGTGCGCCAGCAGCGCCGTCATCAGGGCCACCGCGCCGCCGGGCGGATGCAGGCATCTGAGCAGCGCCATCGCCATGATCGCCAGGCCGACCGCGACGCCGCAGCCGATCAGGGGATCGCCGATGCGCGCGCCGACCGCAAGCCCGATGAGGCCCGACACGACATTGCCGCCGATGATCGACCAGGGCTGCGCCAATGGACTCGACGGCACCGCGAAGAGCAGCACGGATGAGGCGCCGATGGGCGCGACCAGCCAGGGCGACGGCTGCGTCCCGCCCGCCGCCTGTTCGGACAGGAATCCGGCAAGCCCGACGCCGCCCATGGCGCCCAGGCCCGCGAAAAAACGGTCGGCGATCCTGGCGCCGGCGAGAGCGGGCGCCAGCCTGCGCAGCTGTCTGATCAAGCGCCCCTCCCGGACAGCGTGACTTTTTGATTTGCCTGCTTATTGTCACGCCGACGCCGCGCCGGCAAGTTGCGCGGCGCGCTCCCGTCATTTCGAGCGCGCAGCCCGTGTCAACAGGGCGTCGCGCTCAACGAAGGTTCCACTCGCAGAGTTTGCCGCCATGGCGACGGGCTTCGAGATCGACGTGAATGTGGTTCTCGTGCATGCCGTCCGAGCCGGGCCCGAGCACGGTGGCGAAACGGGCGCAGGCGGTTTCGCGCAAGGCCTGCGCGACTGTCATTTCATTGTCGAGGGCGGAAAACTTCAACATGCGTCCATCCTCGAACCGAACGCCGATCAAGTCGATGGCGTCGCCAAGGGCATGTTCCGATATTTTGCCATCGATGGCATTGTTGCGGTTGCGGCATTGATAGCCGCCCGCGTCGACAATGAGTTTTACGCGCCCGCCCTGGCTTTCGATGGAGGGAATGGCCCCGATCGACCAGTCCACGGCGCTTGCCGCCATGTCGCAGCGCATCACCGGCGGCGGATCGAAGCGAATGGACCTGTTGTCCGGCATGACAAGGCCTTGAAGCGAAACGGGGGCCGCTATGCCGCAGCCGTTCGCCCCCGTGATCGGCGCAAGTCGGGTAGCAATGGCTTTCTTGCCGGCGAACAATCTTTCGCACGCCGCCAGTTCCTGCAGCGAAGCAGACGCCTGCGAGTTCGGCGCGGCGAATTGCAGAACCAACCCCGGCGCATCCGTGAGCCGAAGCCCATCCTGCGGCGTCATCCGCGCCAGGCGAACGAGCTTGAGCGGACGCCAGGACGGAAAAATCGTTTCCTTCTCTTCGGAAAATTCTACAGGGCGCGGTAGCGGCAGGGGCGTTTCTGCTTCGGGCCGAGTGAATTCGGGCGGTCTGGGCGGAGGCGCGGGCGCCGCTGCGGCATGGACGGCTGCAAGACCCAGGCCCCACACCTACGCGCCCATTCCAACCAGAAGCTTGTGCATCCCGCCCTTCCTTTCGCCCTCACTCATCAACGTGTGAGGGCGAAAGGAGTTGCTTTTTCGTGGGTTAGACCTTGGTCGCTGCTTTGGCGCTGTAATTCAGCACTGGCGCGAGCCAACGCTCAACCTCCTCGACGCTCATGCCTTTCCGAGCAGCGTAATCCTCGACCTGATCGCGCTCAACTTTCGCCACGCCAAAATAATGCGCCTGGGGATGCGAGAAATAGAGCCCGCTGACCGAAGAGCCCGGCAGCATCGCGAAACTTTCGGTGAGCGACACGCCGATGCGCCGCTCAGCCTGCAACAGCTCAAAGATCGTCTGTTTCTCGGTGTGGTCGGGCTGGGCGGGATAGCCCGGCGCGGGCCTTATGCCGCGATATTTTTCCGCCAGACGCTCGTCCTCGCTGAGGTTTTCGTCCGCTGCATAGGCCCAGAATTCCCTGCGGACGCGCTCGTGCAGATATTCGGCGAAGGCTTCCGCCAGGCGGTCGGCCAGCGCCTTGACCATGATCGAGCCGTAATCGTCATTGGCTTTCGCAAGCCTGTCGGCGATTTTCTGCTCTTCGGCGCCGGAGGTGACGACAAAGGCGCCGATGTAGTCGGCCTTGCCGCTATCGGCGGCCGCCACGAAATCGGACAAAGCGAAATTGGCCTTGCCATCATGTTTGGACAATTGCTGGCGCAACGTGTGCAGCGTCGCCAACTTCTCGGCGCGCGACTCGCCAGTGTAGAGCGCAATGTCGTCGCCGACCGCATTGGCCGGCCAGAAGCCCAGCACCGCCTTGGGATTGAACCAGCGCTCCTCGACAATGCGCTTGAGCATTTTTTGCGCGTCGTCGAACAAGCTCTTCGCGGCGGCGCCGTATTTTTCATCCTCGAGAATTTTCGGATAGCGGCCCTTCAACTCCCAGGTCTGGAAGAAGGGCGTCCAGTCGATATAGGGGATCAGTTCCGCGACATCGAGCGAGGACAAGACGCGCGTTCCCGTGAAGGTCGGGCGGGGCGGCGCGTAATTGGCCCAGTCGAGTCTTTGCGCATTGGCGCGGGCGCGGGCCAAGGGCACGCGCTGCTTCTCGCTCTCCGCTTTCGCGTGGGCTTCGGCGACACGGGCGTATTCCACGCAGAGGTCGCGCTGGTAGGCCCTCCGTTCAGCGCCGAGGACCGATTGCGCGACGCCGACGGCGCGGCTCGCGTCCGTGACATAGACCGCCTGCCCCCTGGTGTAACTCGGCGCGATCTTCACAGCCGTATGGACGCGCGAGGTCGTCGCGCCGCCGATCAGCAGCGGAATGTCAAAACCCTCGCGCTGCATTTCCGAGGCCAGGAAGACCATTTCGTCGAGCGACGGCGTGATCAGGCCGGAGAGGCCGATAATATCGACTTTCTGCTTTTTCGCCTCGTCAAGAATCCTCGTCGCCGGGACCATCACGCCGAGATCGACGATCTCGAAATTGTTGCAGGCGAGAACGACGCCGACGATGTTCTTGCCGATGTCATGCACGTCGCCCTTGACCGTCGCGAGCAGGATCTTGCCGGCGTTCTTGCGGTCGCCTTCGGCCTTGCCCGCCTCGATGAAGGGCAAGAGATAGGCGACGGCCGATTTCATCACGCGCGCCGATTTCACCACTTGCGGCAGGAACATCTTGCCCGAGCCGAAGAGGTCGCCGACCTTGTTCATGCCCGCCATCAGCGGGCCCTCGATGACGTCGAGCGCGCGGGTCGAGCGCGCCCGCGCCTCCTCGACATCCGCATCGATGAAATCGGTCACGCCATTGACCAGGGCATATTCGAGCCGCGCCTCGACGCTGCCCTCGCGCCAGGCTTCGTCCTTGGCGCGCTGTTCCGTGCTCTGGCCCTTGAATTTTTCGGCGAGGTCGAGCAGCTTTTCGGTCGCGTCGGGACGGCGGTCGAGCACCACGTCCTCGCACGCTTCGCGCAAGACCGGATCGATCTTCTCATACACGGCGAGCTGGCCGGCGTTGACGATGCCCATGTCCATGCCGACGGCGATGGCGTGGTAAAGGAACACGCTGTGCATCGCCTCGCGGACAACCTCATTGCCGCGGAAGGAAAAGGACAGGTTGGAGACGCCGCCCGACACATGGGCGTGCGGCAGCGATTTTCTGATTTCCTTCGTCGCCTCGATGAAATCGACGCCGTAATGATTGTGTTCTTCGATGCCCGTCGCCACGGCGAAGACGTTGGGGTCGAAGATGATGTCCTGCGGCTCGAAACCAACCTTTTCCGTCAAGATCTTGTACGCGCGGGCACATATTTCGACCTTGCGGGCGTAAGTGTCGGCCTGGCCCTGTTCGTCGAAGGCCATCACCACTGTCGCCGCGCCGTGGCGGCGCACGATCTTCGCCTGTTCGATGAATTTCGCCTCGCCTTCCTTGAGCGAGATCGAATTGACCACCGGCTTGCCCTGCAGGCATTTCAGGCCGGCCTCGATCACTTCGAATTTCGAGGAATCGACCATGACCGGCACGCGGGCGATGTCGGGCTCGGCGGCGACAAGGTTCAGGAACTCGACCATGACCTTCTGCGAATTGAGCAGGCCTTCGTCCATGTTGACGTCGATGATCTGCGCGCCGGCGGCGACCTGGTCGCGCGCCACGTCGAGCGCGGCGGCGTAGTCGCCCGCCTTGATCAGCTTGCGAAACTTTGCGGAGCCGGTGACGTTGGTGCGCTCGCCGATGTTGACGAATTTGATGTCCGGCGTGAGCGTGAAGGGTTCCAATCCAGACAGCCGCAGCAGCGGCTCGATGGAGGGGATTTCGCGCGGCTTGACGCCGGCGACGCTTTTCGCGATGGCGTGGATATGGGCTGGGCTCGTGCCGCAGCAGCCGCCGACGATGTTGACAAGGCCGCTGGTCGCGAATTCGCCGACCAGTTCGCCCATGGCCTCGGGGCTTTCGTCATAGAGGCCGAATTCATTCGGCAGTCCCGCATTGGGATAGGCGCAGACGAATGTGTCGGCGATGCGCGACAATTCCGCGATATGGGCGCGCATTTCGCGCGCGCCGAGCGCACAGTTCAGGCCGATGGAAAAAGGCTTGGCGTGGCGCAGCGAATTCCAGAAGGCGGCCGGCGTCTGGCCGGAAAGCGTGCGCCCGGAGAGATCGGTGATCGTGCCGGAAATCATGATCGGCAGCGTGACGCCGCTGTCCTCGAAGGCTTCGTCAATGCCGAACAGCGCCGCCTTGGCGTTGAGCGTGTCGAAGATGGTCTCGAGCAGCAATATGTCGGCTCCGCCCTCGATCAAGCCGCTGGCCGCTTCCTTGTATGCCGCCCGCAATTCGTCGAACGTCACGGCGCGAAAGCCGGGATTGGACACGTCGGGCGAGATCGAAGCCGTGCGATTGGTCGGGCCCAGCGCGCCAGCGACGAAGCGCGTCCTGCCGTCGCGCTTTTCCGCCTCGATCGCCGCCTCCATGGCGAGGCGCGCGCCCTGGACGTTCAGCTCGCGGGCGAGCGATTCCATGCCGTAATCGGCCTGGGCGATGGTGGTGCAGGAAAAGGTGTTGGTCTCGACGATATCCGCGCCCGCCTGGAAATAGGCGAGATGGATCTCTCTGATAGCGTCGGGCTGGGTGAGGATCAGCAGGTCGTTGTTGCCACGCAGGTCGCGCGGCCAGTCGGCGAAGCGTTCGCCGCGAAAATCCTCTTCGGAAAATTTGCGCTGCTGGATCATCGTGCCCATGGCGCCGTCGAGCACGAGAATTTTTTCCCGCGCGGCGTCGGTGAGGGCCTGCAGGGCGGTCTTGCCGTCGAAGCGATTTTTTCCTGTCGAAGTCATGTCGTAATCCTGCTGATCTGTCAGGACGTCATTGCGCGGAGCGTAAGCGACGCGGCAATCCAGGGCCGCAAGCTGGGTCTGGATTGTTTCGCTTCGCTCGCAATGACGGCTCTATCAAAACGTTCAAACTTTGGCCGTCGCCGCCGCGTCCGCGCGCACCCCCAGGAGGTGGCACACGGCGTAGACGAGATCGGCGCGGTTCATCGTGTAGAAATGGAACTGCTCCACGCCGCGGTCGAGCAGGTCGAACACCTGTTCCGCCGCGACAGCCGCGGCGATCAGGCGGCGGGTCTGGAGATCTTCGTCCAGTCCCTCGAAGCGCTCGGCCAGCCAGTTGGGCACCGAGGCCCCTGTCTTGCGAGCAAAATTCGCTGTCTGCTTGAAATTCTGCACCGCCGTCACGCCCGGGAACGATGGGGATGGCGATCCCCGCCGCGCGCGCCCGGTCGAGGAAGCGGAAATAGAGGTCATTGTCGAAGAAGAACTGGGTGATGGCCCGCGTCGCGCCGGCGTCGATCTTGGCCTTGAGCACGTCGATGTCCTGGTCGAAGCTCGCGCTTTCCGGGTGCTTCTCCGGATAGGCGGAAACCGAGATTTCGAAATCGCCTATGGCGCGCAGGCCCGCCACCAGATCGGTCGAATGGGCGTAGCCGCCCGGCGTCGGCGCATAGGCCGATCCCAGCCCCCCCTGCGGATCGCCGCGCAGCGCCACGATATGGCGCACGCCGGCGTCCCAATAGCCGCGCGCGACTTCATCCACCTCTTCGCGCGTCGCGCCGACGCAGGTGAGATGCGCAGCCGGCTTGATCGCGGTTTCGCGGACGATGCGGGCGACCGTCGCGTGGGTGCGTTCCCGGGTGGAGCCGCCGGCGCCATAAGTGACGGAGACGAATTTCGGCTGCAGCGGCGCGAGGCGCTCGATCGAGTCCCACAGCGCCGCCTCCATTTCCGGAGATTTTGGCGGGAAGAATTCGAAGGACACGTCGATCGGCTTGTGCTGGAGGCGGCTCCGCCTTGGTTCTTGTCGCTCCGGTTCTTGTCGCTCCGGTTCTTGCCACCCTGTATTCTGCATGGTCAATGCCCTAGTTTTCTTTCGCGGCGCGCCTGTCGCGCGCCAGCCAGAGGGAGACGGTGAGTTTTTCTTCCGCGCCATCGCCGCCGGGCGCGAGGTCGCGATGAAGCAGGAGGTCGAGACCCGCCTGCGCCAGATGATCCGCGATTTCCTCCGCGGAAAAGCCGAGGCGGCGATGCTCGTGATTTTCGCGAAGAATTTCACAGCGATGCGGCGCGAAATCGACGACGATCAGCCGGCCGCCCGGCGCGAGCGCCCGCGCCGCCTCGCGCAAGGCGCGGGCGGGATTGTCGAGATAATGCAAGACCTGATGCAGAACGGCGAGGTCGACCGTGTCGCGCTCGACCGGCAAGGCGTAGATGTCGCCCTGGCGCAATTGCACGTTTCGCAATCCCGCCTGCTCAAGCTGCGCCCTGGCCACGCCGAGCATGGCCGCGGAAAGATCGACGCCAACAGCGTTTTCCGCACGAGGCGCCAGAATTTCCAGCATGCGGCCTGCGCCGCAGCCGATGTCGAGCAGGCGCCGCCACTGCGCGCCCTTGTCGGTCGCCGCGTCCAGTATGGCGGCCTCGACCTCTGCCTCGGGCGCGTGCAGGCGCCGCGTCTCGTTCCAGACCGGCGCATGTTCGGCGAAATATTTCTGCGCCTGCGCCGCACGGGCGGCGCGCACTTCGCCAAGCCGCGCCCTGTCGCCCGAGAGCGTCGCATCCTCGCCGTCGAGCCCGGCCAGCACGGCGCGGGCGAGCGCGGCGCTCGCGCCCTTTTCGGCGACATGGAAGAAGGCCCAGGCGCCCTCGCGCCGCCGTTCGACCAGCCCCGCTTCGAGCAGGAGCTTGAGGTGACGCGAGACGCGCGGCTGCGACTGGCCGAGAATGGCCACCAATTCGCTGACCGCCAGTTCCGCCTCGGCCAGCAGCGCATAGACGCGCAGCCGCGTTTCCTCGCCGATCGCGGCAAGGCAGGCCAATGCGTCAGAAAGTGCGGCTGCGGTCCCGGGCATCCCGTATCCCTATTGATATAAACATATCTTTATACCTCATATCCGGCCAAGGCAATGGCTGATCGCCAAATCGCCCAAAGCGCTTATACTGCCAGTCATGCCCTCAAAAACGCCCATCCTCGGACTGATCCTCGCCGGCGGTCTCGGCCGCCGCATGGGAGGCGCGGCCAAGCCGCTGCTGGCCTTTGAAGGCAAGCCGCTGATCGAGAGGATCATCGGGATCATGCGGGGCCAGTGCGATGCGCTGGCGATCAACCTTCACGACCTCCGGCCCGAATCCGCGGCGCCTTTCTCCGGCTACGGCCTGCCGCTGCTTGTTGATGCGCTTCCGGGCCACGCCGGACCGCTCGCCGGCGTGCTGGCCGGCCTCGACCATGCCTCGCAGGCGGGCTTCGCGCAGGTCGTCAGCCTGCCCTGCGACTGCCCCTTCCTGCCCGGCGATCTCGTGGCCAGGTTTTTGCTCGCGGGCCAGCGGACATCCGACGGTTTTGCGCGCGCCGCGTCGGGCGGCAGGGAGCATCCGGTAATTGCGCTGTGGCCCACGCATTGCCGGGAAGACCTGCGCCGCGCCATGGTGGAGGAAGGATTGCGGAAAGTGGGTGAATTCCAGCAAAGATACGATGTCGCCACGGTCGAATGGCTTTTTCGAGCCCGCGATCCGTTTTTCAACATCAATCGTCCCGACGATTTTTCGCGCGCCGAAGAGCTTGCCCAGGCCAAAGAGGACTGATCCCCTTGCAAAAACTCGACCTGCGCGGGCTGAAATGCCCGCTGCCCGTGCTGAAGACGCGAAAGATGCTGGCGGCGCTCGCGCCCGGCGACAGGCTTGAAGTCGCCTGCACCGATCCGCTCAGCGCCATCGACTTGCCCAATCTCCTGCGCGAAACCGGCGATCTCCTGGAGGGCCGAAGCCAGGCGGACGGCGCGCTGCTGTTCCATATCCGCAAGGCAGCCGGGTCATGAGCGAGCCCGTGCATCCCGAACGCGCGCCTCTTGCGGCGGTGGTCTATCAGGAGACCGAAAAGGTCGACGCGCTTTTCCAGGAATTGCGCCGTCGTTTCGAGGCGCGAGGCCTGCGCGTCGGCGGCATCGTGCAGACTCCCTGCGCGGAGACGATCTTCGCGCTTCACATTGAAAGCGGCCGCCAAATCGACTTGATGCAGGATCTCGGCGCCTGCGCCGAGGGTTGCCGGCTCGACACCACTGCGCTTGCAGAGGCAGCCGGCCTGCTCGCGCAGAGCGTCGAAGCCGCGCCTGACCTGCTGCTGATCAGCCGATTTGGCCGCGCCGAGGCCGAAGGCGGCGGTTTTTTGGCCGAGATCGGCGCGGCGGCCGGCGCGGGATTGCCGACGCTGATCGGCGTCAGCGCCAAGCGCGCCGCCGATTGGCAGAGCTATGCCGCCGATTTTGCTGAAACTTTGCCGCCGACGCTCGACGCGGTGCAGGACTGGTGGGAGGGCCTCGCAAAAAAGCCGGGAACATGACCTTTTTCCAGCAAGACAGAACGATGAAACCGGTCTAGCATCCGCTTAGCTGCGCATTCCGTCCGGAAGATCAGGCGCGGCCGTCGCCCATTGGGCCAAACTTTGAGAGACTTGCGATGAAGCTCACCAAATCTATCGCCCTGATTTCCATGCTCGCCTTTTCCGGCGCAGCTTTCGCGCAGGCGCCCGCTGCTGCTCCGGCCGCTCCCGCCGCTCCGACTGCTCCCGCCGCTCCGAAGGCTCCCGCCGCTCCAGCCGCGACTGCTCCCGCCGCCAAGGGCGCAAAGGCGCCGCGCTCTGAGAAGTCGCTCGAATGCTCCAAGCAGGCTGACACCCAGAACCTGCATGGCAAGCCGCGCAAGACCTTCATGAGCAAGTGCAAGAAGGGCTGATCGCTCTTAACCTGCAACAATCAAAGAGCCGTGCGCGAAATTTTCGTGCATGGCTTTTTTTGGATGTCGGTCAGATGTGGCCAAGCGCCGGTTGTTCGGCCGAAGCAGGCTGTGGAGCGTCCCCGGCTTGCTCCCCCGCAGCGGCCAAAGTCACCGCATGCGCCAGCGTGACCGCGACTTCCTCCGCGAGGCAGCGATAGCCGCGATCATTCATATGCAGATGGTCCGGGCCCGTGAAATCCTCGCGCCCGCTCGCATCGGCCAGTTTTCGCATGGCGTCGTAGCGCGAGACGATCGTCACGCCCTCGAGCCCGGCGACATGGACCGTCGCATCGCGCGTCGCGACATAATTGGGGTTGCCCGCCAGCTTGCGCGTCCACTGCATGCCCACGAGCAAAGTGTCGTAATGACCCGTCTTCAGAAATTGCAAGGCGTCGCGCACGGTCTTTTCATAGTCTGGGATCGCCACGCCGTTCAGGGCGTCGTTGGTTCCCACCTGCCAGACGACGAGGTCCGGCGACAGGCCGGGAATATCGCGGCGCAGACGTTCGACGGTCTTGCCGGCCGTCTCGCCGCCAATTCCGAGATTGATCACCTCGAAACGGTCGCCGGGCAAGGCCAGTTGCAGGAGCGCATGCAATTGCGAAGGATAAGTGGCCGCGGCGGAACTGGCGCCGGCGCCTTCGGTCGAAGACGAGCCTATGGCGACGATCCGCACGTGTTTCTTGGATTCCAGGGCGGCGGAAAAACCCGGCAGGGCTGCAATGCGCGCCGGCAGGGCGTCGCCGACATTGCAGGCCGCTTCAGCAAAGACATTCAGCTTGCGCGTCGACGTCTCACCGGGAACGATCGCCGGAAATATGGCGAAAAGCCCGACGAAACCAACCAGTGTGCGATGGAGAGAGGCTTTCATGCGGGCTTTGGGACCTGGACAGTCTTGTTTTGACGCATTCTCTTCACGCGAATCGGCGGCCACTTCGCTTGAAAACGCAGCCGCCGGAAAGTTAACGCCGAGTAAATGACTATGCCTCAAGCTTGGCGCCCGGTCTATGCCCCGGAAATACGTCATTAGCATGAATTATCGCTTATGGTTTCTGCGCCTTGGCCGTCTCGACCAGCAGGCCGCTCAAGGTCCTGGCGCTCGTTCCGCCCCGGGTTTCGACCTTGTCGATCTTCCAGTCCAAGCCTTGCCTGACCAGCAAAAAGACCTTGTCGGAGGCCGCTCCGAGATTGCTGAACCTGGCTTCGACGCTGGCCTTGTCGCCCTCGCGGGACAAGAGCCTGACCGAGAGCTTGCGGATTTTGAAATCCTGCCCGTCGATCAGGTAATCGTAATCGGGTCCGCATTGATCGCCGTCGACGCAAGTCTTGTTCATGGCGTCAAGCAACGCGCCGATCCGGTCGGTATAGCGCGCCTTTAGCAAAGCGTCCGGCGCGTCCGTCCCGGCTTTTTCCGATGCGACATAGGCGAGGTAGATGGACTGCACCGTCTTGACAGGATCCTCGGCGGCTCGCGCGGCGGAACCAGCGAAAATCAGCGCGGCGGCAAGCCAGTACAAGCGGAGAGAAGCGCCCTTTCGCATGTTCGTCTCCTGCTTGAGCGCGGCCATTCGATGCCCGGGACGCGCGCCGGTCAAGGCGGAAATTCAGGCTGCGTCGAAATGTCCGCGCAACGCCGCTGCAGCCGCCTCGACGAAGAGCGAGACCTTTTGCGACGGGCGCCGGCCGGCCGGGCGCACCAGATGGATCGGCACGGAGGGTGGCTCGAAATCCCTGAGAATGCGCACCAGCCGCCCCTCCGCGACCGCCGCCTCGACCTGATAGGAAAACAGCCTGACGATCCCGAGGCCTGAGGACGCGGCGTCGAGCGCAGCGTCAACGGAATTGACCGTCAGCCTCGGCCGGAAACGAAAGCTTCTCTCCTCTTCGGCGCCGAGCGTCCAGAGTTTTGGCGCCGAGACGACGCCGAAGGTCGAGATGAACGCATGGTCTTCAAGGTCGTCGGGCCGGCCCGGCGCGCCGTGCGCCTGAATGTAGGCGGGCGACGCGACGAGCACGCGCCGCACCGCGCCGACGCGCAGGGCCAGCAGCGATGAATCAGGCAGTTCGCCGATGCGCAGGGCGACGTCGATGCCCTCGTCCACCAGGGGGGCGATACGGTCGAGCAGCAGCAGATTGATGTCGACGCCAGGATGGTCGCCGAGAAATCGCCTGATGATCGGCATGATGTGCAAACGGCCGAACAAAACCGGCGCAGTCACGGTCAGCACGCCCTTGGCGGCGCCGCCGCCTTCAAGCGATTCGGCAATTTCCTCGTAATCCGCAAGCAGCCGGCGGCCACGTTCGAGCAGGCGCTCGCCGGCTTCCGTCAGCGACAAGGCCCGCGTGGTCCGATTGATGAGGCGCTGTCCCAACGCGTCTTCGAGCGCCGCGACGGCCCGGCTGACCGCGGCGGGCGAGCGCCCAAGCTTGCGGGCCGCCGCGATGAAGCCGCGCCGCTCGGCGACGGCGACGAAGACGGCGATGGAATCGAGACGATCCATGATTGTTTCACTTTTCGCAAAAGTCCTTTGAGACTTTTGCCTATTAACACGATTTTCGAAATAGCTATTTTTGAGTTGGCCGGGATTTGCCCGGACCGCAACGCCCGGAGGCAAGTATGAGCGCGCCCGCCCCAAAAATGATCCTGCACGGCTTCACGAAATCCGGTCATTCGCACCGCGCCGAACTGATGCTGCGCCTTCTCGACCTGCCGTTCGAATTCAGACAGGTCGATCTCGCCGGTGGCGAGCAGCGCAGCGACGCGTTCAGGAAACTCAATCCCTTCGGCCTCGTGCCTGTTCTCGAGGACAATGGCGCGGTCATCGCGGATTCCTGCGCCATCCTGGTCTATCTCGCGACGAAATATGATCCCGCGGGCGTCTGGCTGCCGCGCGACGCCCTCGCCGCCTCCGCGGTCCAGCGCTGGCTGTCGGTCGCGCAGGGCCCGGTTTTCAATGGCCCGTGCTGCGCGCGCCTGGTCACGGTCTTCGGCAGGGATTTCGATCACGAGCGCGCCAAGTCGGTCGCTGACAAGCTGTTTGAGACGCTTGACGCGGAACTGGCGGGCAAGACCTTTCTGGTCGGCGCCGAGCCGACCGTCGCGGATATCGCGCTCTATTCCTACATCGCCCATGCGCCGGAGGGTGGCGTCTCCCTCACGCCCTGGAGGAATATTCGCAGCTGGCTGCAGCGGATCGAGGCCCTGCCGCATTTTTCACCCATGCCCGCGACAAAAGCGGGCCTGCTGGCCGCCTGAGGAAGAGCCATGTTCGCGACCGAACCCGACAGGCGGCCAGAAAGCGACAGGCGGCCGTGGCACGAGGGCGAAACCGCTGCGCGCAGGCGCGCCGGAGCGGCGCAGATAAGCCCGGTGATCCGGCGCGTCATGACCGCCCAGTTGCAGGCGTTTTTCGCGACTCTGCCGCTTGTCTTCATCGCGGGGATCGATGCGCGAGGCCGTCCCGCCGCCTCGCTTCTCAGGGGCGAACCGGGGTTCATCCGCTGCCCGGACGGCGAACGGATGGAGGTCGTCGCCACCCTGCCGGCGGGCGACCCATTGCGGCAGGCGCTTCGGCCGGACGCGCCCTTCGGCCTCATCGGTCTCGATTTCGCGGCGCGGCGGCGGAATCGCGCCAACGGCCGCGTCGCCGCCGCCGAGGAGGGGAAATACACGCTGGCCGTGGGCGAGGCCTTCGGCAACTGCCCTAAATATATTTTTCCGCGCCAGATTTTTCCGAGGCGCAATACGACGGCCGCGTGGGGGCCGGATCAGGCGTTAGATGCTCCTGCGCAGAAAATGATCGCCAGAGCGGACGTGTTTTTCATCGCCACGCACGGCCCGGACGGCGTCGACATATCGCATCGTGGGGGAAAACCCGGCTTCGTGCGGATAGCGCCCGACGGCGCTTTGCAGATCGAAGATTACCGGGGCAACACTTATTTCAACACCTTCGGCAATCTGCTTCACGATCCCACCGCCGCGCTGCTTTTTGTCGATTTCCCGCAGGGGCTGGCGCTCCATTTGTCGGGAACGACGCGGATCGACTTTGCGGGCGACGCCAGGCTCCTGACATTCAGGCCGACGGAAGCGCGATATTTGCGCGCGGCGGAAGCGTTCGGGACGGCCTCCTATGCCGTTGCGCCGGAAGCGCCTTTCGTCGCATGAAGGCTTGGCCGGGGGACGCGCGGTCGTCATCAAATAAAGTTGAACATGGCTACCGCAGGCCCGGCGCGGCGGAAAGCCTGATGTTATGCGCGAGCTAAACGACAGGATTGGGCAGGAGAGCGGAGCGGCAAACAAACTATCGCCGTGATTGCCTTGACATATTCCGCCAGTGTTCGATGATCCCTCGACTTGTGCGAGCGGTCGTTCGAGAAATGCCGGGTCGTTGACCTTGTTTTCGCGCTTTTCGAGAGCTTTTGCTCTCTGCGCATGATGGAGTGAAGGCATGACCCAATTAGCCAGCGCGCCGCTTCTGATCTCCCTGCTGGCGGTTGCAATTCTTGCCATGAAGTCACGCGCCGCCTCGCGAAGCGCCGCGCTTCGCGTCGTCGCGACCGTGCGCCGCCGGGCTGACCGGCGAATGCATCAAATCCGGGATTTCTGATCGCTCCGGATCGGCTGATCATTCTAACTTGCCTTCCTCTCCATCATCGATCCCGTCGGTGCGCCGATGGGGACGCGAACGGCGGCAAGCCGCGTGAAGTCGCGAAAAAAGCGGATCCGGTTTTCGGACAAGAATTCCATCAAAAAAAACTGCTCGATCGCATCCGGTAAACAGGAGTTTGCCGAGATCGTTCGGGTGACAGGGCGGAAACCCCGAGGCGTCGCCAGCGCGAATTCGCGCGAACGTCAGGAGTATGCCCATGAACGCAATCTCGCATCGCAAACTACGGCGCGCTGTTTGCGCCGCGGCGGTCGCCGGCCCCCTCGCAATCACGGCCTCGTCGGATCGAGCCGGCGCGACGCAGACCGACCCCGCCGGCGAGCAGCCCGTTTGCCGGATTTTCCGTCCCACCGAGGCGATGACTGCCAAGCTCGGATCGAAATCGGCGCTCGCCTATTTCGTCAACAAGGACGGCGTTTGCCATGTCGCGCTGCTGGTGTCGGAAAAATTCGATCCCGAGCGGGAGCCGCCGCGCTCGGCCGCCCGGCTCAACGTGAACCTCCAGTCCGGCCAGGCGTCGAGTTTCGATTCCGAGGACGGCGAAACGCTCAATATCGTCTGCGGACGCGCCGCGGCTTATCTCAAGGTGACGATCGGACCGCGCGAGATCGTCGCCGCGCAAGGGCCGAAAGACGGCCCAATGTTCTGCGCCTTCGACGCGCGCCAATAGGCCGCGAGCGCAGACGCCTGCTTGCCGTCGCTCACTTCCGAGCGGCGGCGAGGGCCTCCAGCAGGGCCGGATCGGCGCCGGCGTCCTTCAGCGTGGCGGGAGACAGGGTCACGTCCGGACCGCAGGCCGCGACCACATGCGGCAGGGTCGTCGGGGCTATGACCAGGCCGCCTTCTCCGGCGTCGGGCCATGCGATGAAGGCCAGATCGCTTTCCTTGAGGGCATTGACGCAATCGGGATCGGGTCCGTCACGTTTTGCGCCCTCCCGGTAGAGAGCGGAAAGCTTTTCGGAAGCTATGGTTCCGATCTTCGAACCGTCGGTCGCGGAGTTGAGCGCCGCCGTCGTCGCGAGGCCCGGCAGCAACTTCTGCAGATCAACCAGCGCGCCGGTGTCGAGTTCGAACACCAGCGAGAGCACGCCGTTGTCGGGATGGGCGCCGCCGCAGAAAATCTCGTCGCGGGCGACGAGGCTGAGATAACGCGGTCCCTTCATGGCGACCGAGACCGTGCGCGTCCAGTCGGCGTGGCCGGCGCCGTCGGCGACGCATTGCTTGACGGATTTGCGAACGCGGACGTTGGCGGCCTCGAGCGACTTGTTGATGCGCAGCATTGCCTCTGGGGGCGCGCCCGCCAGTATTTTCGGAAAGGCGTCGACGCCCTTCCATGGCGCGGGCTGGCTCGCCAAGGCGACGGTTCCCCGTTGCGCAACGGCTGCTTGTTGCGCGGGCGCAGCGAGGAGCAACAAAACAGCGGCCTGTGCAATTGCGCGCGCGCTGGTCTTCATCGACCGTTCCCCCGTTTCGGGCGCACCTTGGACAGGGCCGCCCTCGATTGAATTCGGTGGCGCCAAACAATATTGCGGCCAAGGCCTAGCCGCGAGCATTCATGCGAGGTTGCTTGACGAACAGGACGTAGAGCTTGGGTTAAGCTTATTTTTACCTGTTTCCTGCGCCTAAAGATGAAAATATTTCACGATTCCCACCGGCGATTGTGACAATCGCTATGGAAGATTTAACCAAAAAAGATCAATATTGCGATCACGCCCGCACGGACGCCTTTGCCCCCCAAAGAGCGCCCGTGCAGGTCAGTCGGAACAGGCCATCGCGTGTGTGTTGGGTGTCCCGTTTTGGCCCCGGATACGTTAAATCGTGTCCGGGTTCATTATTATTTGCACAACCCGAAGCGGCTGGCTGTCACGGAAAAGCCACAGATATTAATATAACAAAAATGCTGGGGAGCGCAGGCGTTGCTTTGCCCCTGAAACCCGTGGAATTTCCGTCGGATATCTTGAGATAGTTCGCCATATCCGTAATTTTGCGGACCGCGAAGAAAAATCGCCCAGCGACATAAAAAACAGCAATTTATCGCGCAAACGAAGATTGGGCGGTTTTCGTGCCTTTTTCGGCAGCGCGTCCCTCATTGCGACCGAAGCCCGACAATCCAGTGCGCTAACGCCAAGGTTTTGCAGGCCGCGCAATCCCGCTGACGGCGCAGAACCGAATTCGCGGCCAGAAACAGGAAGGCCGGGCCTTTCGGCCCGGCTCCTGCGGCACGCTAAATTTGAAATAAACTCAGCGCGAAAATTTCTTGTACTTCATCCGGTGGGGAATGAGGCTGTCCTGGCCGAGGCGGCGTTTCTTGTCTTCCTCGTAATCAGCGAAATTGCCTTCGAACCATTCCACATGGCTATCGCCCTCGAAAGCCAGCATGTGCGTGGCGATGCGGTCGAGGAAGAAGCGATCATGGCTGATGATCACCGCGCATCCCGCATAATCCTGCAACGCGTCTTCGAGGGCGCGCAGCGTATCGACGTCGAGATCGTTGGTGGGTTCGTCGAGCAGCAGCACGTTGGCGCCCTTCTTCAGCATCTTCGCGAGATGCACGCGGTTACGCTCGCCGCCCGAGAGCATCTCGACCTTCTTTTGCTGATCGGCGCCCTTGAAGTTGAAGGTCGAGCAATAGCCGCGCGAATTGATCTCGCGCTTGCCGAGATAGATGATTTCGTTGCCGTCGGAGATTTCCTCCCAGACGTTCTTCTTGCCGTTCAGGCTGTCGCGCGACTGGTCGACATAGCCGAGCTCCACGCTTTCACCGATGGCGATCGTTCCAGAATCCGGCTTGTCCTGCCCGGTGATCATCTTGAACAGCGTCGTCTTGCCGGCGCCGTTCGGGCCGATGACGCCGACAATGCCGCCGGGCGGCAGCTTGAAGCTCAAGTCGTCGATCAGCAACTTGTCGCCAAAGCCCTTGGACAGATGCGTAAATTCGATGACGTTCTGCCCGAGCCGCTCGGCCACGGGAATGATGATCTGCGAAGTCGTGGGGGCCTTGTCGTTCTGCTTGGCGACAAGGTCGTCGTAACGCTGGATACGGGCCTTGGACTTGGCCTGCCGAGCCTTGGGGCTCGACGCGATCCAGGCGCTTTCCGCCTCGATGGCGCGCTGGCGGGCTTCGTCCTCGCGGCCTTCCTGCGTCAGGCGCTTCTGCTTCTGGGTCAGCCACGAGGAGTAATTGCCCTCGTAGGGAATGCCGCGGCCGCGATCGAGTTCGAGAATCCAGCTGGTGACGTTGTCGAGGAAGTAGCGGTCATGGGTGACGATCAAAATGGCGCCGGGATAGCTGCGCAAATGGCCTTCGAGCCAGTTGACCGTCTCGGCGTCGAGATGGTTGGTGGGCTCGTCGAGCAGCAGCAGTTCCGGCTGTTCGAGCAGCAGCTTGCACAGCGCCACGCGGCGGCGCTCGCCGCCCGAAAGCTTTGAAACCTCCCAATCGTCTGGCGGGCAGCCGAGCGCGTCCATCGATTGCTCGACCTGGCTGTCGAGATCCCACAGGCCCTTGGCCTCGATCTCGTCCTGCAGGGTCGTCATCTCGTCCGCCGTCTCGTCCGAATAATTCATGGCGAGTTCGTTGTAGCGGTCGAGCACGGCCTTCTTGTCGGCGACGCCCAGCATGACATTGCCGCGCACGTCGAGGGACTCGTCGAGCTTGGGCTCCTGCGGCAGATAGCCGACCCGCGCCCCCTCGGCGACCCAGCCTTCGCCGGTGAATTCCTTGTCGATGCCCGCCATGATGCGCAAAAGCGTCGACTTGCCCGCGCCGTTGACGCCGAGAACGCCGATTTTCGCATCGGGGTAGAAGGAGAGATGGACATTGTCCAAAACCTTCTTGCCCGCGGGCCAGGCCTTGGTGAGGCCCTCCATGTGATAGACAAATTGCCGCGCCATAGGCGAAATCTTTCCGTTGGGGCTTTTGCCGGAAGTCCGGTGAGCCTGAAATGTCAGGCGCCGCGAATGGGCGCCGATCCGGTCGGGCATCGTTTTAGCGGCAGGTCGGGCGCCGGTCCAGCGCCGCAGGGACGAATGCGCCCCATAAAAATCACTTTCCCGCTGTCCCCTGTCCAGGAATGCGCTATTCAAGCTTTTCGCCTCTTTGCGATGACCGGAGCGCCCGATTTGACCCCCGTCGATCCAGACAAACGCTTTCTCGACATGTTCGCCGCCGGCGCGCCGCCAAGGCCGGAACCGCAATTGTCCTGGGGGGAGGCCAAGCCCCTCGCCCCGCATCCCCTTCAACAACCCACTGTCCCGCAGCCCCCTGCCCCGCAACCGGCCGCCGCCCCGCGACCCGCTTCCGCGGCTCCGGCGCCTTTCGAAACCGATGCGCCGGCGACGCCGGCGCAACTTTCGCTGCCGCCGCAGACAAGGGCCCTGCTCGGCCGCGCCGCCGACCTGCTGCGCCGCGCCGACGCGCCGAGCCCCTTCGCCCTGGGCCTGCTGGCGCCCGCCGGAGGCGGCAAGAGCAGCGCCCTGCGCTGGCTCGCGGAAAATCTCGCCAGTTCGGGCGCGACCATCGTCACGTTGCGGGCCGCCGACCTCGCCGCCGAGCCGGAACGAAGCCTCGCCGCCGCGCTGTTTCGCGCCCTTTCGCCAAAATACGCGGCCCTGGCCGAGGAGGCGGCGCAGGAAGGCGCGCATCGCGGCGCCGACGCCGGGGCGCTGGCCCGCCTCACGCACGAGAGGCTCGACGTCCTGCGACGCCGGCTGATGAACGAACAGCAGACGCTCGCCCAGACCGAGGCGCGCAGCGCCGCGCTGATCGAAACGCAGCTTTACGACACGCCCGGCTCGCGCGTCGATTCCTACGCTCGAAGGCTGCGCGCCGCCTTCGAGCCGCGCCTGCGCAGGTTCGGCTTTACGGGCGATCCGCTGACCAATTTCAAGGACCTGACCCGCGACCTCGCGGAAACGCGGGGATTTCCCGCCCGCGCGTTGCAGAGCCTGCGCGCCGTCTATGCCTTTCACGGCCAGGTCCGGCTGCTGGTCCTCGCAGCCATGGCCTTCGGCCTCGACAAGGGCGCGGACTGGCTCGCCGCAAACAGGGCGAGCTGGCTCGACGCGCTCGGCGGCTCCAGCTCGCTGGGCGCGCAGTCGCGCGACTTCCTGCAATCGCACATCGACTGGCTGCCGCAGGCCGCCTCCCTGCTGGGCCTGCTCGGCTTCGCCCTGCTGGCCTTGAATTTTTGGCGGGCCTTCAGCTTCATGCAGCCGCTGGTCCATGCCGCCGGGCTGCTTGATGAGGATGTCGCGGCGAAGCGACGAGATGTCGAGCAATTGCTCGCCCATCAGGCGCGCAATGTCGATCTGCGTCGGCGCCGAGGCCGCCGCGCTTGGCCGCCAGGCCGCGGAAGCGGAACGCCGGGCGGTCGCGGCCGGAGCCTCGCGGCATCCGCCGCCCTTTCTCGAGACCGACCCAGCCACGCAGAAACGCGAATTTTCACTCGGCTTTCTCGAAAGCCTGTCGGAACTGATCGCAGAGGGCGAGCAGGGTTCGGCGCCGGCCCGGCTGATCGTCGCGCTGGACGGGTTCGAGAGCGTCGCCAACCCCATCGCGCTTTTCGACCGGCTGCACGATCTGCTGGCGCGGCCAGGCCTGGTCGTCGTCCATGCGCTCGACCCGGCGATGTTCGGGCCGTCGCGCGCGAATTTCTTGCGCCGCATCCAGTTGCCCCTGCGGCTCCACGCGGAAAATGCGGGCGAGCCGGTCGCTTTCGCCCCGCTCGACGCGCCCCTGACTGCGCCGGAAACGCAATTGCTGGATGCCTGCGCGCCGCTGGTCGGCGGCTCGCCCCGCGCGGAAAAGCGCCTGCGCAATCTCTATCGCTTCCTGCGCCCCGCGCCCGCCGCGCCGTCAGGCCTCAAGGCGGCGCTTGCGCTGCTGCTCGCCGCCGATCTCGGCGCGACGCCGGGGGAAGTCGAAGGATTGAGCGAAAGCCTCGCGACAGGCGGCGCCGGCTTTGCGCCGAAGGGATCGCCCCGCCTGCAGGAAGCTTTCGCCAAGGCTTCCGCGCTCGACGGCGCGATCGACGGGGCATCGGCGCGGCAAGCGGCAGGCCTCGCGCGCTGCGTCACGGCGAATTGACGCCTGTTCCAACGGGCGCCCGTTCATTGCGCGGCCTCGACGCGGATCGGCGCGCCCGGGGAAAGGCGGCTCCCAGGCGGATCGGAATGCCCTTGGCGGATTTCGGCAAGACGACGGAAACCTGGCCGCCCTTCCAGCTCCATTCGGTCTTGCCGAGCGACGTCCAGACGCCCGCGACATGGATCGGCCGGCTGAGCCAATCCTTTGGAACTCCCGCCCCGACGACCAGCGTCCGGGACTTTCCCTCGCCCTCGACCTCGACCAGCATCGAAAGCTGCAGCAGAAGCATTTCGGCCGATGACCAGTAATGCGGCGTCACATAGGTCGGAGCGACCCAGCCTCTGGCGCGTTTCCACAGGTTAAAGGTGTCTTTCTCGCTGGCGCCTTCCCAAAGCGTAAAAAGCCCGGGCATGGATTGCTGGTCCCAGAACCAGTTCAGCGTCGACCAGGCGCGATCCGGACGCCCGAGCCGCAACCACTGATGCGCTTCGGCTATGTCGAAATAAGTGCCCGCCGGCCGCTGCCGAAAGGCGCCTGAGGCGTCTCGACGCGTCGCCCAGCGGCGCTCCAGCAATTGCGCATAGGCATCGGGCGGCGCGAGTTCCGCCGGCCAGAGGCTGAAGACGAAAGTGTGGTCGTCCTCGACCTGCTCTTGGCCGACAGAGCCCGACAGGAACGCCCGGCGCCATGCGTCCCGCAGCGCAGCCGCCTCCTGCTCCCAGGCGTCGGCTTTCGCATCATGGCCGAGCCGCCGGGCCATTTGCGCCGCTGCGACAAGGCCGGAGTAGCTCACCGCGTTCACATAAAAGACAGGCTGCGCGAAATCCATGACGCCCGAGATCAGGCCGTCGCGCGCCGGCAGCGCCACCTTGGTCGGATCGTAGAAACTCGCCCGCAGCCTCGGCAGCAACGGGCCGGCGAAATCATGCCGAACGGCGGTTGTCGCATGCAGCATTTCCTCGATCAGGGTCGCCTTGCGCTCCACGTCCGCCCATGCTTGCTGTTCGAAGCCCGCGTCGGGCTGCATCGAATCAACCTCGCCCAGCGCCCAAAGGGCCAGGCCCGGCGCATCCGCCTCGGCGCCATAGCCGCCGAAAAAGTCGTGCAGCGCAAACCTGCGCGCCAGTTTTCGCGCAAGGTCCACTTCGCCTGAACGCGCAAGCGCGACCGCCACGAAGGCGCCGTCCCGCAGCCACTCCAGCGGGTAGGCGATCGGGTCCCCGGGCCGCGTTTCATCGCCCACCAGGCCCTGGTGAAGCGTCTCGACCTGCGAACGCAGGGAATCGGCGAAACGACGATCAACGCCCGAAAGCTCCGGCGACGGGCCCGTCGGCAAGCTGACTGAGGACGCCAGCCGTTGCGGATCGGCGATCGTCAACGAGAGCCCCCCCGCCGGAACCTTGAAGCGAGCATGCGCCCAGCCTGTCGCGCTGTTCGTCTGGGCCGGCAGCATTGCGGCGGGCATGGGAGCGAGCCAGCCCGCCGTTCCCTCTTCCCCGACATAGGTCAGGATCAACGGCCGGTCGGCGTCAATGCTCCACCGGCGGTTCAAGACGATGCTCCGTCCTTCGACGGAAATCTCGTTGAGCGCGCCGCCAGCCGGACCGACGCCGCGCAATGCGACCTCGATATGCCGCCCCGCCGGAACCAGGCTGACGATGTCGAGCCGTCGCCGCCCATCGCCCAGGACCGTCGCCTGGACCGAATAATGTTCGTTGACGCTCGCCATCCCCGGCTCTCCGTGCGGGCCCGGTTGATAGCGATGCGCCGTGCTGCCGGCGGCGATATCGTCGCTCGTCGCGATCAGTTTCCCGTCGTCGCCGACGATCCAGAAGGAAAGTCCGAAACTCGCGAACCACGGGCTGAAGCTCCCGCCGGTTTCAATATAGCCCTTGTCGATCTCTGCCGCGCCGATCGCTCCCAAGGGGACATGACCGGCGGGGACGTGACCGGCGCCGCGCGGCCAGGGATCGCCGGGCCGTCGCGCCTGCGCGTCGAGAACGGCGACGCGCTCGCCGCCAATGGAAGTCCGGAGCCAGTTCCCCACGCCGGCAGCGCCCGCGCAAACCGCGACCAGCGCCGCCGTCAGCAGGGCGTAAAGAAACCATCGTCGCCGCGCCCGCCAAAGGACGACACAGGCGCCGCCGCCCACGACCGCAAGGATAGCGGCGATCTCGCTTGCATGAAAAGCGGCTTGCGCCCACCTCGACAGATCGCCGGAGGCGGCGGCAATTCCATGTTCATGAAGCGCCGCCAACCACGCGGGGGTTTTGGCAAGACTCTCCTCCAGCCTTTCAAGGGTCATCCTGCTTTCCGTCTCCCGAGGCGCGAGGCCGTTCCGAATGGATCAAATGCCGACTGGCTTGCATATTGATCGATTCGGGCCGGGGTCGATAGGGCCGGGAACCGCGGCGGCCCCGCCTCAATGAGCGGGTGCTGGATTGTCGTCGAGCGAGAGATCGACCATCAATTCCTGGGCGAGCGCTTCCAGGGACTGGCGCAGGTCTTCGAGAGGAAGGTCGTCGGGCAGAATCAGCCGCGCCTTGGCCTTGAACATGGCTTCACCGGAAAACGACCCGCTCACGCATTCGCTTTCGAGTTCGGCGATGCTGACGTTTTTGGCGGCGAGAACGTGCGATATGTCGCGGATGATGCCGGGGCGGTCGAGGCCGACCAGTTCGAGGCGCAGCGCGCGGCCGGCGATCGGCGGGGGCGCGTCGCTCTTCTCGATGATGAAGCGCAGCCCCTGCGCCTCCAGTTCGCGCAAGGACGCGACCAGCGCGTCCGCTTTTTCCGGCGCGATGGCGACCAGCAGCATGCCGGCGAATTGGCCTGAGAGCCTCGCCATCCGCGTGTCGAGCCAATTGCCGCCGCCTGCGGCGATGGTCTCGGAAACCGCGCTCACCAGGCCCGGCCGGTCGCGACCGATAATGGTAAGAACGAGATGTATCTGCATGGAACCCGCTCCTCTGACGCTTGAGGATACCCGATCCTCGGCGCCGCTCAACGTCGAAACAACTCGCGCCTGCTCAGGACGACGCGGGAAAGCGCGCCGCCCCTACACCGTATCGACCTTGCCGATGGTCATGCCGGAAAAAGGCTCGATCCAGACAAGCTGATCGATGACCTTGGTGACGCCGCCGATATTTTCGGCGGCGCAGATCAACGCCGGGCGCTGCCGCTCGTCGAAAATCTCGCCCTTGAGCGTCACCACGCCCTGATCGACCTGGACATCGAGGGTCCGCGGCGAGGCGAAGCCCTGGACCTGCAATTCGGCCAGCAGCCGCTCGCGTATAGCCTTGTCCGTACAATCAGCCGGCCCCGGCGCCGGCTTGGCGGCGATCGCGGCCGAGAGCGCCCTTAACAGGTCCGAGCGCGTGATGATGCCGACGAGACGGTCGCCCGAGACAACGGGCAAGCGCTTGACTCGGCGCTTTTCCATGACTTCGACGACTTCGTTGATCGAGGCCGTCGGCCCGACCGTCACGACATCGGCGGTCATCACGTCGTGCACCTTGCGGCCGTGGCTGAGCACGTAGGATTCGGCGATTTCGCCGGGGCCGAGCAGGAATTCGATCCAGCGCGGCTTCCGCCTGGCCGAGCCCAACTCGGCGCGATGCAGGAAATCGCCTTCGCTGACCACGCCGACGAGCCTGCCCTCGGCGTCCGTCACGGGCATGCCCGAGACGCGGGCCGTCAGCAGAATGCCGATCGCCGCTTCAATGGTCGCGTCGGGAGCGATGGTCTTGACCTCCGTGGTCATGATGTCGGATGCCTGCATCGCCGCCTCTCCGTTGAAATTCCGGGCGCTATGCCCGCGCCCCCTTATTTAATCTAGAACTCTCTGCGCAACCAATCCTTGACGCCGATCAATGAAAGAAATTTGCTTTGCCCTTTTAATGACTGTATAGTCAGTCATATAAAAACGGACGCGATTTCAATGGGCAGGCAAGCGAGAACCGAGGCGGAGCGCGAGGATCGGATGCAGGCCATCCGCGCCGCGGCGCTGGACGTCTTCGCGACAAAAGGCTTCGCGGCCGCGCGGCTCGACGACGTGGCCCAGGCGGCCGGCGTCGCCAAGGGCACCATCTACCTCTATTTCCGTTCCAAGGAAGACCTGCTCCAGTCGATCGTGAAATCGACCATCGGCGTGACCCTGCAAGGCATCGAGCAGAGCGTCGCCACCTCGTCCGCCCCGGCCAGCCAGATCTTGCGGATGATGGGACGGACTATCGCCGCGGCGATCGAGGATGGCGACCGCCGCCGGGTGCTGCATATCGTCCTGTCGGAAGGCGCCCGCTTTCCCGAAATCGCCGATTATTATCACCGCGAGATCATTTCACGCGGCATGGGCCTGGCGCGCGCCATCATTCTCAAGGGCGTCTCCTCCGGCGAATTCGTCTCGGACGAGCCGGCGCGCTTTCCCCAGCTTATCATCGCCCCGGCGCTCGTCGCCGCAATCTGGACCATCGTCTTCAACCGTATCGAAACGCTCGACGCGCGCGCCATGATCGACGCGCATTTCGACATGCTGCTGCGCGCCCTCATGAGGAGCCCGAAATGAAAAACCGAGCAAGATTGATCGCACTCGCCTGCGTCGTCCTCGTTCTCGGCTGGGCGGCGACCAAGATTTTCGCGCCCGCGAAACCGCTCGACCTCTTCGAAGGCTATGTCGAAGGCGATCTGGCGCTGATCGGCCCGATCGAGGGCGAAAGGTTGGCCAGCCTCGCCGTGGAGCGCGGCGGAAAAGTGAAGAAGGGCGACGCGCTCTTCACCATGGCGACGCCCGTGCTCGACGAGCAATGCGCCGAAGCGCAGGCGCGCGTCGAACAGGCGCAGGCCAATCTCGATAATCTCAAGGCCTCACTGAACCGCCCCGAACAGGTCGCTGTGCTCAAGGCGACGCTGGCCCGCACAGAAGCCTCGCTCGTCCTCTCGCAGACCGATTATGAACGGCAAGTCTACCTGCTGCCCAAGGGCGCGACGACCGTCGCGGCCCGCGACCAGGCGAAATTCGCGCTCGACCGCGACAAGGCCGCCGTGGCCGAGGCGCAGCGCCAGATCGACGCGGCGTTGCTGCCCTCGCGCAACCAGGAAATTTCCGGCGCCGAAGCCGCCATCATCCAGGCGCAGTCACAACTGAACCAGGTGCAGACGCGCATAGCGCGCCAGAGCGTCTTCGCTCCCGCCGACGGGATCATCCAGGACGTCTATTTCTGGCCCGGCGAAATGGTCGGCGCGGGACAGCCGGTGCTGGCGCTGCTGCCGCCTGAAAACCGCAAGATCCGCATCTACGTCTCGGAGACGCAGCTTTCGCGCTTTTCGCTCGGCGCGAAAGTCGCCATTTCCTGCGACGCCTGCGACAAGGGGCTCGAAGCGCGGGTGATCTACATTTCGCAACAGGCGGAATTCACGCCGCCGGTGATCTTCTCGCTGCAGGAGCGCGGCAAGCTCGTGTTCCGCGTGGATGCGCGGCCCGACGACAACAATCTGAAACTGCCGCTGGGCCAGCCGATCACCGCAAGACTCCTGGCGCCGGAGACGGCGCGATGAACGGAAACGGCGATATCGTCATCGACGTGCGCAACCTGTCGAAGCGTTTTGACGGCAAGCTCGTCGTCGAGGACTTGTCGATGCAGGTGCGGCGCGGACGCATCCATGGCTTTCTCGGCCCCAACGGCTCCGGCAAGACCACCACGATCCGCATGCTCTGCGGCTTGCTGACGCCCGACAGCGGAACCGGCTCCTGCCTCGGCTACGACATCCTCACCGAGCAAACCGAGATCAAGCGCCGCACCGGCTACATGACGCAGCGATTCTCGCTCTACGCCGACCTGACCATCCGCGAGAATCTGGAGTTCATCGGCCGCATCTTCGGCCTGCCCGACCCCCGCCAAAGCGCGCGCGACACGATTGCGCAGCTCGGCCTCTCAGGCCGCGCCGACCAGCTCGCGGGCGAATTGTCGGGCGGCTGGAAGCAAAGGCTGGCGCTCGGCGCCTGCATCATGCCCAAGCCCGAACTGCTGCTGCTCGACGAGCCCACGGCTGGCGTCGATCCCAAGGCGCGGCGCGATTTCTGGGACGAGATTCACGGCCTCGCCCGCGACGGCCTCACGGTGCTCGTCTCGACCCATTACATGGACGAGGCCGAGCGCTGCCACGAGATCGCCTATATCGCCTATGGCCATCTGCTCGCGCAGGGCACGGCGCGGCAAATCATCGACGCGTCGAAACTGTCGACCTATACGGTGACCGGCGAAAACCTCGGCGACCTCGCCGAGAAATTGAAGGCGGCGCCAGGCGTCGAGATGGTCGCGTCCTTCGGCGCAAGCCTGCATGTGGCGAGCCGCGACAGCGCGGCGCTCGATCTCGCCGCCGCGGCATTTCGCGGCGAGGGTGAAGTCTGGACGCGCGACGCGCCCAACCTCGAGGACGTGTTCATCGACATGATGACGCGCGCGCAGGACAATTACGCATGAAAGCGCCCGACTCCCTCCGCCGGCTTTACGCCGTCTTCGTCAAGGAGACGATCCAGCTCCGGCGCGACCGGCTGACCTTCGCCACGATGATCATGATACCCGTGATGCAGCTCATCCTGTTCGGCTTCGCCATCAATTCCGACCCGAAGCACCTGCCGACCGCCCTGCTCGACAATGACCATTCCGGTTTTTCGCGGCTGTTCGAGACCGCCCTGCGCGCGACAGACTATTTCGACATGAAATATGAACTTTCCGGCCCTGACGAGATCGATGGGAAAATCCTGTCCGGCGCGGTGAATTTCGTCATCGAGATCCCCCAGGATTTCGAGCGCCGCGTCGTGCGCGGCGAAAACCCCGCCATTCTCGTCATCGCCGACGCCGCCGACCCCACCGCCGTCAACGGCGCGCAAATGGCGCTCACCGGCATGGCCGCGCAGGTTTTTTCCCGCGAATTGACGGGACCCCTGGCGAGTTCTCGCGTCAAAGCCCGCGCCTTATGAAGTGCGGCTGCAGAAGCGCTACAATCCGGCGGGCGAGACGCGGCTCAACATCGTGCCCGGCCTCGTCGGCACCATCCTGACCCTGACCATGCTGATTTTCACGGCCTTGTCGGTGACGCGCGAGATCGAGCGCGGCACGATGGAATTGCTTTTGGCCATGCCGATCAATCCGGTCGAGATCATGCTGGGGAAAATCCTGCCCTATGCGGCTGTGGGCTTTTTCCAGATGGCGCTGATCGCCGGCGCCGCGCGATTCATTTTCAATGTGCCGGTGGTCGGAAACCTCGGCACGTTCGTCGTGCTGACCATGCTGTTCATCGTCGCCAACCTCTCGGTCGGCTACACATTCTCGACCATCGCCAAGAACCAGTTGCAGGCGATGCAGATGAGCTTCTTCTTCTTCCTGCCGAGCATCCTCCTGTCGGGCTTCATGTTCCCCTTCCGCGGCATGCCCGACTGGGCGCAGGACGTGGGATCGATCCTGCCGCTCACCCATTACCTGCGCATCGTGCGCGGCGTGATGCTGAAGGGCGCGGGGTTTTCAGACCTCACATCCGACACGGCGGCGCTGGCCGCCTTCACGCTCGCCGCCATGGGCATCGCCGTGGCGCGGTTCCGGCAGACGCTGGATTGAGCACGAACATAACCACTTGCTTTTCCTCGCGCTTGGCATAGGCTTGGCTGTGTAATGAAGTTCCACTTGCTCACCTTCCAGGGAGAGTTGAGATGTGCAAACTTTATACGACCCTCGCTATTGCCGGAACACTCCTGGCCGCCTTGCCGATCGCACAGGCGCAGGCGCAATCTTCGCGCGCCGCCGCCAGCATAGCAGCGGCGGCGAAAAACTTTACGCCCATTGAAAATGCCGCTTGCCGGGGCCCGGGACGCTGGTGCGGCCCGGGTTACGTGCGCGCCTGCGGGCCATTCCGGTGCTGGTGCCGCCCCTGCTGGTGATTTGCGCCTGAAGTTGTGGCGAGCCGCCCCTTCGCGCCGATGAAACCGGCGCCGAGGGGCTTTCCGCGTTGGCCAACATAAAGGACGCGGATTTGCGGGGCCGACCGAAACCGGCAGTCGCCCGGGCAGTGACCGTATTCTCAACGCGCGAAAAATGACTCCGGCAAGCCGGACGTCCGCTCCTCCTTTGGTGGGGGTTTGGCCCTATTCCGCAGGGCGCGCCTGTGATGTAGCCTCACGCCCAAGCCGCGGAGAGGCGCTCAAATCTCGGATGCTCGCGCCATCGCCACGCGCAAAGTCAAAACACGCGATCAAGGAGGAAATGACATGGTACGCAATATCATCATCGCCGCGGCGTCGGGCGCAGTCCTCGCGCTTTCATCGGCGGCTTTCGCTCAGCAGGCCCAGCAAGAGGCGGACAGGTATGAAGCCAAGGCCATGCTCATGAATGTAAGCGCCGAGGTCAAAGTGAACCGCGAGCAGGCGTTCGACATGTTCAACAAGGGCGCAGGCAGGTTCGTGAACGGCGATTTCTATGTGTTTTGCACCAATGCGGGAAACGGCAAATTCGTCGCCATGGGCAACGCCAATGCGAAAGAATTGCTCGGCCAGGACGTCAGGACCCTGAAGGACCCGACGGGCAAGGCCTATGGCCAGGAAATTTACGCAGCGGGACAGAAGCCGGAAGGTGAGATCACCGAAGTCAGCTACCTCTTTGTAAAGCCGACCGACGCAAAGCCGGCCCCCAAGACGAGCTTCGTGACGAGGGTGGACGAAGATTTCGCCTGTGGCGTGGGCTATTACAAGTAAGATCGCCTGCCGGGATCGAGTGGCTCGCCGCCCCTGGAGCGCGGAGCGCAAAAGCCGCTCGTCTTGACGACGACGAGCGGCTCCTTCGGGGATGCGACTGCAAGCCGTTCCTGGCCAGCGGCGCGGATTATCCGTTTGGAAAGTTTGCGCGAATTCGGCTAGAAGGAGCGTCGCCCGCGACTCCTTTCCCGAAAGTCATCGATGCAGCTTTTCCTTGTTGTGATCGCCGGTTTTGGCGCGGGTTTCGTCAATGCGCTCGCTGGCGGCGGCTCCTTCCTGACCTTTCCTTCGCTGCTCGCCGCGGGCCTGCCGGCGATCGACGCCAATGCGACCTCGACCATCGCGCTCTTTCCGGCGCAGATGGCGACGACCTACGCCTACCGCGGCACATTGAAGCAAAGCCTCGACGACCCCCGCGTCAACGGCAAGGTCATGGCGATCATTTCGCTCGTCGGAGGGCTTGCCGGCGCGTTGCTGCTGCTCGCCACGCCGGAATCGATCTTTGCGCGCTCGGTGCCCTTTTTGCTCGGCATAGCCACTCTCGTCTTCGCCCTGGGCATGGTCATGCCGAAGGACGCGGACAAGCAATTGCTCGGCCCCGTCGGCATCCTCGTCTGCCAGGTTTTCGTTTCGATTTACGGCGGCTATTTCGGAGGGGGCATCGGCATATTGATGCTGGCCGCCCTGACGCTTTACGGCCTGCATGACATTGTGCTGATGAACAGCCTCAAGATGCTGCTGGCGACCCTGATGAACGCCACGGCGACCGCGGCCTTCGTCTTTTCGGGAAAAATCCACTGGCTCGAATGCGTCATCCTGTCTGTCGGCTCGATTGCCGGCGGCTTCGCGGGGGCGCATGCGGGGTCGCGCATCCCGCCGCTCTATGTCAAAATCTTCGTCATCGTCATCGGCGTCGTGCTGAGCGTGCATTTCTATCTCAAGACCGCCTGATCCCCCGGAGTTTTCTGCATGACCGCCCAGCCCCAAAAAATGCGCGAGGTCTTCTTCGACGGCGCCGGCGGCCCTGACGTGATAAAACTCCACGAAACCGCGGTCCCCACGCCGACGCCCGGCAAAGTGCTGGTCGAGGTCGTCGCCGCCGGGATCAACCGGCCCGACTGCATCCAGCGCGCCGGCCTCTATCCGCCGCCTCCGGGCGAAAGCCAGATCCCCGGACTGGAGATCGCCGGCCGCATCGTGGCGCTTGGCGAGGGCGTCGAAGGGTTTGCGATCGGCGATGAAATCTGCGCGCTGGTCGGCTCCGGCGGCTATGCCGATTACTGCCTCGCCGACGCCGCGCTCTGCCTGCCGAAGCCGAAACCCTTGAGCCTCGTCGAGGCCGCAGGCGTTCCCGAAACCTATTTTACTGTCTACGACAATGTTTTCTCCCGAGGGGCGCTGAAACCGGGCGAAACCTTGCTCGTGCATGGCGGCTCCAGCGGCATCGGCTCGACGGCGATCCAGCTCGCCAAGCATTTCGGCGCCACGGTTTTCACCACGGCGGGCTCGGCGGAAAAGGTCGAATTCTGCAAAAAACTCGGCGCCGACGCAGCGATCAATTACCGCGAGCAGGATTTCGTCGCGGAAGTGAAGGCGCTGACCGGCAAGAAGGGCGTCGACGTCATCCTCGACATGGTTGGCGGCCCTTATCTGCAAAAGAATGTTTCCGCGCTCGCGCCCGACGGCCGTCTCGTGCAGATCGCGTTTCTGCAAGGCAGCCGGGTCGAAAACTTCGACTTCATGAGCGTCATGCTCAAGCGCCTGACGCTGACGGGTTCGAACTCTTCGCGCCCGGCCCCTGCCGGTGAAGGCGGCCATCGCCTCCGCCTTGCGGGGAAAGGTCTGGCCCTTGCTCGACAGCGGCGCGGTCAGGCCGATGATCCACGCGACCTTTCCGCTGGAAGAGGCCCGCGCCGCGCATGAACTGATGGAGACGAGCGCGCATCTCGGCAAGATCGTGCTGCTGACGGGGAAGTGAAAGCGGGCGCGGGTGCGAAAGTCGGGACTTGCGAGCGCGTCGCCGTCGAAGGCATAAGAATTCAAATCCAGCTTGTTAAATTTAGTTGGCTGAAAAATTATTTCATTTTCGTGTGCGCCGCCTTTCGAGCGTAAATGCCCGCATATGTCGTCGCTCAATGATCGTGAAAATGCTTTGAAACGATATTTTTTTTCGTCTTTCCGGCATGACTTGCGCAACCACCTTGAGCGTGCGACGTTGTTGCTGCGTCATCAGCCATATTTCATGAGGTCGCCATGGCCCCGACATTGATTACCCTTACGTCATTTAACGGCGCCGATGGAGTTAACCCCATTGGCGGACTGACCGCCGACGCCAGCGGCGACCTGTTCGGCACGACCTACTTGGGGGGGACGAGTGGCGCTGGCACGGTGTTCGAACTCCAGAACACCGGCACGCTCGCCAACCCGAGCTATGCCAGCCTCGTGAACGTCCTGGTCAGTTTCAACGGCGCGGACGGCGGATATCCCGACGCCGGGCTGACCGCCGACGCCAACGGCGATCTGTTCGGGGAGGCAACTTTCGGGGGGACGAACGACTACGGCACGGCGTTCGAACTCAAGAACTATAACACGCCCGCCAACCCAGTTTATTTTTTCACCCCGAGCGTCCTGATGAATTTCAATGGCGCAAACGGCCAGTGGCCCGAGGCGGGGCTGACCGTCGACGCTAACGGCAATTTGTTCGGAACGGCCACTGATGGGGGATCGAACGACCTCGGCACGGTGTTCGAACTCCAGAACACCGGCACGCTCGCCAACCCGATCTATTCCACTCCCCCGGATGTTCTGGTCAATTTCAACGGCTCCAACGGCGTCGAACCCGTGGCCGGGCTGACCATCGACGCCAAGGGCGACCTGTTCGGCACGACCCTGGAAGGGGGGACGAACAACGGCGGCACGGTGTTCGAGCTCCAGAACACCGGCACGCTCGCCAACCCGATCTATTCCACTCCCCCGGATGTTCTGGTCAATTTCAACGGCTCCAACGGCGTCGAACCCGACGCCGGGCTGACCATCGACGCCAACGGCGACCTGTTCGGCACGACCAACTTAGGGGGAAGGAACGGCCTCGGCACGGTGTTCGAACTCCAGAACACCGGCACGCTCGCCAACCCGATCTATTCCACTTCCCCGGATGTCCTGGTCAATTTCAATAGCCTAAACGGCGCAAATCCCCTGGCCGGGCTGACCATCGACGCCAAGGGCGACCTGTTCGGCACGACCGTGTATGGGGGGACGAACAACGACGGCACGGTGTTCGAACTCCAGAACACCGGCACGCTCGCCGACCCGAGCTATTCCAGCGCCCCGAGCGTCCTGGTCGATTTCAACGGCTCCAACGGCGCAACTCCCGGCGGCGGGCTGACCGCCGACGCCAACGGCGACCTGTTCGGCACGACCGGATCAGGGGGGGCGAATGACGACGGCACGGTGTTCGAGATCATGGATTCGGGCTATGCCCCCTGCTATTGCGCGGGATCGCGCATTCTGACCGAACGCGGCGAGGTCGCGGTCGAACATCTCGCGGTCGGCGATCACGTCGTCACGGCGCTTTCGGGCGAAGCACGGCCGATCAAATGGATCGGCACGCGTTCCTATGACGGGCGCTTCATCGTCGGCAATCGCGAGGTGCTGCCGATCCGCGTCGCCGCCGGGGCGCTCGGCGACAACATCCCCTCCCGCGACCTGTGGATTTCGCCGCATCACGCGCTCTATCTCGAGGGTGTGCTGATCGAGGCGAAAGACCTCGTCAACGGCGTCAATATTTTTCAGGCGGAGGCGGTCGAGCGCGTTGATTATTTTCACATCGAACTTTTCAGCCATGACGTGATCTTCGCCGAAGGCGCCCCGGCCGAAACCTTCATCGACAATGACAGCCGCGCCATGTTCCACAATGTCGCGGACTATTTCGCGCTTTATCCGGACGCCCTCGGCAAAAGGCTCACCCCTTCCTTTGCGCCGAGGCGCGACGAAGGTTTCGAGATCGAGGCGGCGCGCCAAAAGATTGCGGCGCGCGCCGGGATTGTCGCGGCTGCCTCACAGGGCGAATTGCGCGGCTGGGTCGAAGGCGTCACATCCGATGCGCTGTGGGGCTGGGCGCTCGACGCCGGAGCGCCCGACGCACCGGTCTGCCTGCATGTCCTCGCCGATGGCTGCGTCATCGGCCGCGTGCTGGCCAACCGGTTCCGCGCCGATCTCCGGGACGCCGGCCTCGGCTGCGGCCGCCACGCCTTCCATTTCGAGGCGCCGAAGGGCGTCGATTTCCTGAGGTCGCGCATCGAACTGCGCCGCGACTGCGACGGCGCGCTGCTCGCGAGCCCGGCGCAGCAGGCGGCGTGAGCGCATCCGACGGATCGGCTTCTTCGCTGGACGAGTTCAGGCCTCAGTGCAAGCGAGGGCGGCGCGGCGGCTTTGCTCGACCAGGGCGATCAGCGCCGTCTCGAAGTCGGGCGCGGCCTGCGACCGGGACATCAGGGCGTGAAGCTTGACCGCCTCGAAGCGAAACACGCCCTCGCTGGGGCCGTCGTAGGCCACGTCGCATCCCGCCGCCAACTTGGTCAGCGCGAGATCGAGATTTGCCGTTCGGAACGTCGCTTGCGCCATGCTTCCCGCCTGTCAGGATGGGACGAGCCTGACTCTTAGCCGCAGACGGGCCTCACGGGAATTCAACAAAACTTGATCGCGCCTAAGCTTCACTTCAGCCGGACAGGGAAAATTTCCGCCGAAAGCTGCACGCGATTGCCAAGACCGTAATAATAATAGGCCGGGCGCGAGACCAGACGCAGAAACAGGAACAGCCGGAAGCGCAGCAGCCGCAGCAGCCCCGTTCGCCGCGAGGGCAGCAGGTTTTCATGCGAGACGTGCACGATCCAGCTGCGCCGGTGCGGCGGCAGGTCGATCTGCTTGTGGCGCGCGAGATCTTCGAGCCAATGCTCGACATCCGGCTCCTCCATGAAGCCGAAGCTCAGCTCGACTCCCATGATCCCGCCCCTGTCTCCATCGCGGTGGAAGGTCGTCACCTTGTAACGGCTGCCTTCGACATAGGGCGCCTTGATATGGGTGATCTCGACGAAAACCAGGTGGCGCGGCAGCACGCCATAGCGGTCCCAGATCATCTGCATCAGCGCCGGCGCGCGGTCGACGAGCGAATTCAGCGTGCGGGGCGACATGACGATCGCATTGCGCTCCATGAAATGCGTGCTGGCGCGATGCATCGCGACGAGATCGCCGATCGACATCCTGTCCTTGGCCTGATAGGCGGCGAAGGTCGCCTTGCGGCCCCAGCGCCAGGTCGCCATGACCGCGAACACGGCAAGCCCGACCAGCAGCGGAATGAAGCCGCCTTCCATGAACTTCAAGGAGCTGGCGACGAGAAAACCGCCGTTGATCGCAGTGAGCCCGCCCCAGACAAGATTGGTCTTGAGGGCGCCCCAACCCCAATAGCGGCGGGCGATGGAGAACATCGCAAGCGAAGTGATGACCATCACGCCGGAAACAGCGAGGCCATAGGCGGCGGCCAGCCCGGCAGCCGAGCCGAAGACGAGGACCAGCAGCGCGCAGCCGCAGAACAGCGCCCAGTTGATGAAGGGCACGAAGATCTGGCCGGCGTGCGCGGCGTGCGTGTGCAGAATGGCGATGCGGGGAAACAAGCCGAGGCGGATCGCCTGCGAGGTCAGGGAAAACGCGCCGGATATCAGCGATTGCGAAGCGATGACGGTCGCAGCCGTCGCCAGCGCCACCATCGGATAAAGCGCCACAGGCGGCGTCAGGCTATAGAACAGCATGCCCCCGGCCAGCGGCTCGCCTCCGAGAAGGAAAGCGCCCTGCCCCAGATAATTGAGCAGCAGCGCCGGAAAGACCAGGCCAAACCAGCTCAGGCGGATCGGCCGCGCGCCGAAATGGCCGAGATCGGCGTACATGGCTTCGCCGCCGGTGACGACCAGCATGACCGCGCCGAGGATGAACAGCGCCTGGACGCCGCCGGCATGCCAGAGGAAACTCAGGCCATGGACTGGATTGAACGCGGCGCATATCTCGGGATGGGCGAGGACCTGCCGCGCGCCGAGCGCGCCGATGACGATGAACCACGCGCCGATGACCGGGCCAAACAGCTTGCCTATGCCTGCGGTTCCCCGCCGTTGCAGCGCAAAGAGCGCGGCCAGCAGCACAAGCGTCACGGGCACGACGAAGCGGGCGAGCGCGGGCGTCGCAACCTGCAGGCCCTCGACCGCCGATAGCACCGAGATCGCCGGCGTGATCATGCCGTCGCCGAGCAAAAGCCCGGCCCCCAGCATCAGGGACCACAGCATCAGCCGCGCGACCCGGTTCTTCCGATCGTGCAGCAAGCCATAGAGCGCAAAGACGCCGCCCTCGCCCTCGTTCTGGGCGCGCAGCACCAGCAGCGCATATTTGATCGCGACGATGACCGTCAGCGCCCAGACCACCAGCGAGACGCCGCCGAGCACGTTTGCCGCCGTCCGCTCCACGCCAGGCTGGAAAATCTGGTCCATGGCGTAGAGCGGGGATGTGCCGATATCCCCATAGACGACGCCCAGCGCCCCCAGCGCCAGCGTCGCCATGCCGCCATGCGGCGCATGGGCGCGCCCCGCCGGGCTTTTCCGCGGGAGAAAGTGACCGCGCGGAGCGGGAAGATTCATTACGTTCCTTGGGTTGCGGCGCGCCATCATGCCCGCCCTGACGTCATGCGAAAATGACATGGATCAGATTGCGACCGCAACCGCGAAAGCCCGACGCAAGATTGCTTCCTTAACACTGACGCCAAATCATTTTTGCCGGCTGCCACGCCGCCGGCGCCCGAACCGGCCCGAGGACAAGACATGCAATTTTTGCGAGACATCGGCATTCGCACCAAGATCACGGCGGTCTTCGCCTTGGCGACCCTCGCCTTCGTCGGCCTGGGGTTGCTGGCGCTCGCGCAGATGTCGAATCTCAACGCCTCCTCCGAGGCCGTGCGCGACGACTGGCTGCCCTCGATCGAAAAGATCGCCGCGCTGCAAGACGCCGTGCAGGAATTCCGCATCAAGGAATCAAAGCTGTTGATGGTCTACGGCGGCGCCGCCGATCGCGTCACCGCGGCGGAGCTGGCCTTCAAGGGCGCGGCAATGGCCGTGGACGCGGCCTACAAGGATTTCGAGCCGCTGATCACGCCCGGCACTGAAGACGTCGCGCTGATGAAGCAGTTTTCCGAGCTCTGGCCGAAATTCCGCGCTTCCGCTTTCCAGACCATGGAGACAGCTTCCAAAGGCGAAGACGCCCAGGCCAAGGACCTTTTCCTCAACGCCGATTTCGCCGCAAAGAAGGCCGTGACCGACGTCCTGCAGAAAGAGATCGCTTTCAACGGGAGAGGCGGCAAGGAAGCTTCCGACGCCATTGCGGAGCAATATGCGCAGCGGCGCATGATCTTCCTTGGCGCCCTCATCCTTGGCTCGGTCATGAATGGAGGCATGGCGATCACCCTGATCCTTGGCTTGGTCGCGCCGATCGGCGCCGCGACCGACGCCCTGCGGCGGCTTGCCTCCGGCGATCTCTCAGTGAGCGTCGAAGGCGCCGGGCGCGGGGACGAGATTGGCGACATGGCGCGGGCGCTCGACATGTTCAGGGACCGGATGACGCAAGCGCGCGAACTTGAAAAGCAGGCGCAGGCGACGCGCGTCCAGGGCGAGGCCGACCGCAAGAAAATACTGGCGTCGCTGGCTGAAACCTTCGACCGCACCGTCAACGCCATTGTCGGCCGGGTGTCGTCGGCCGCCACCGAAATGCAGGGCACGGCTACGCTGATGACGGACACGGCGGCTGAAACGGCGGCCCAGGCCGGCACGGTCGCCGCCGCTTCGGAGACCGCCTCCGGCAATGTCGGCTCGGTCGCTTCCGCCACCGAGCAGCTGACCTATTCGGTGAAGGAAATCCGCGACCATGTGCAGCGCTCGCGCGGCATGGCCGCCGAGGCCGCGGCCCAGACCGAAAAGACCGACGTGCTGATGCGGGAATTGTCGGCGGCGGCGGAAAAGATCGGCGGCATCGTCAGCCTCATCACCGATATCGCGGGACAGACCAACATGCTCGCGCTGAACGCGACCATCGAAGCGGCGCGCGCGGGCGAAGCCGGACGGGGCTTTGCGGTCGTCGCGCAGGAAGTGAAGAGCCTGGCCGAACAGACGACCAGGGCCACGGCGGAAATCGCGGCGCAGATCGCCGGCATCCAGAATTCGACCAACAACGCCGCAGGCGTCATTTCCGCAATCGTCCGGACCACCGACCAGGTGCGCGCGATATCCGAGACAATCGCTTCGGCGGTGGACCAGCAGGGCGAGGCGACCCAGGAAATCGCGCAGAATATCCAGGAAGCCTCGGAAAGCGCGCGTCAGGTCGCCGCCAATATCGGCGGCGTCATGGAGACGGCGCGCGGCTCATCCGCGTCGTCCATGCAGATGCTGGAGTTGTCGCGGGAACTGACCCGACAGGCGCAGGAGCTGCGCACGGAGGTCAATCGCTTCCTCGACTCCGTGCGCGCGGCGTGAATGCTGCCGATGAGAGCTGATCGGCGCTTGCGACATCATTGTTCCTCGACATCGCCGAATTCGGCGTAGGCCGCGACCAGGGTCAGGATGAGCGTCCGCGACTTCGCGTCGCGGATGCGGGAGAAATCCCTGAGCAATTGCTTTTCCTGGTCAGCCGGCGAGATTTCGGGGGGCGCGGGCGGCGAGGCGGCGCCGCCGCGCGCCAGTCCGGCGAAGAATTCGGAGGGCGGCGCGCGCAGGACCCGCGACAGCTTGCGCATGAAGTCGGCGCTGATGCGCTCGCGCCCTTCTTCCAGATCCGCCAGACGTTCCACGGTCACGTCAACCGCCTCCGCGAGGGCCTGCGGCGACATGTTGCGTTTTATGCGGAGCATTCGCAGGCGGGTTCCGACGTGGCGATCTATATAATTCGGCGTTTTCATCAGTCTCTCACAATGCACAAGATTCCAAGGCCAAGCCTTGGCTTCCACCAGCATCAAAGAATAATTTGAAAGGCGTATACTTGCCTGTCGCTCGCTGTGGTGGTTTTCGTGTTTATACAAATATCAATATACAATTATCGCGCAACTTAATCAGATGTTAATCATGAATTTCAGGAAAGTATTACGCTAGGTTAGCGTAATTACCTAAGGTAATACCAAAGATACCAAAATCAACATGAACGCAAGCTGAAGGCGCGCCACGGCCCCGGCATCAAGGCCGGAAAAAGCGCTTCAATTCCGTGCGAACGCCGCCCTGAGGCGCGATCAGCGCCGCCGCGACGTCAGCTTCCGTCCGCGGCCAAGGTTTCGAACATCGCCGCGTCGAGCCAAAAGGAACCATCGTCCTCAATCGCGAAATGCGCGCGTGTTTCGCGATCGGCCTTCTCCTGCAGGATGCGGATCGCGAGAGACAAGGGCGCCGGCGTGCGCATCCGCGCGGTCCAGACCGCGAAGTCCATGCGCAGCCGCCAGGTCCGGCAGGCCTGGACCGCGAATCCGGCCTGCGTCAGCGCCGCGATCCATTCGGCCGTCGAGTAATCGCGCACATGCGAGGGATCGCGAAGCAATTCGAGGGATTGCAGATGGGTGTCAAGCAACGGCCGTCCCGGCGAGACGATATCGATGAAGACGGCGGACGCGCCGGAACGCAGCACGCGCCGCGCCTGCCGCAATCCGGCGAAACAATCGCGCCAGTGATGGGCGGAAAATCGGCTGGCGAGGAAATCGAAGGTTTCCGCCTCGAAAGGCAGTTTCTCCGCCGCCGCCAGGACGGTTTCGATATTTTGCAGCCCTTTTGCGCTTGCTTGCGCGGCGACCGCCTGAAGCATTTCCGGCGAAAGATCGAGCGCAGTCACTTTCCGCGCATGACGCGCCAGCGCCATGGCGACATGACCGCCGCCGGCTCCAAGATCGAGCGCATGGCTCGGCGCCGCCGCCGCGACGAGGCGCGAGAGCGCATCGAGATCGGCGCCGCCCGCATGGACGGCGCTTTCCACATAGGCCTGGGCCTGCGCGCCGAACTGGCCAGCGGTCAGTTCCTCATGGCTTTTCGGCAAAAGCGCCTCCTATTCGCCGCGCCATTGCGGCGGCCGCTTGGCGAGAAAGGCCTCCATGCCCTCCTGGAAATCGGCGCTGCGATAGCACATGATCACCAGGTCCTCCCCCGTTTCCGCCGGTGGGCGCAGCCGCGCCAGCGCCTCCTTGGTGGCGCGCAGGGTCAGCGGCGCATGTCCCGCCACCGTGCGCGCGAGTTCCTCCGCCCGCGCAAGCAGGGCGTCGGGAGCGACGATCTCGCCGACGAGGCCGAACAGTTTCGCCTCTTCCGCGCCGATCAGCCGCGCCGTGAAGAAAAGGTCCTTTACCCGCGCGGGACCGATCAGCTCCGCGAGCCGGGCGTAATTGGCGACGGACAGGCAATTGCCGAGCGTGCGGGCGATGGGGAAGCCGAACTTGGCGTCATCCCCGCAAAGCCGCAGGTCACAGCATGCGGCGATGGCCGCGCCTCCCCCCGTGCAGGCGCCGGCGATCGCCGCGAGGGTGGGGACGCGGCATTTTTCCAGAGCGGAAAGAATGCGCTCGATCTTGATTTCGTAATCGACGGCGTCCTGCGCCGATCCGAGTACCCGAAACTCGGCGATATCGGTTCCCGCCGCGAAGGCTTTGCCGCCGGCGCCATAGATCAGCAGAGCCTTGACCGACCTGTCCCCATCGACCTTCAGCACCGCCTGGTAGAGCTGCTCGTACATCTCGAAGGTCAGGGCGTTGCGCGCCTGCGGCCGGTTGAAGATGAAATGCGCGATGTCGCCGCGCGTCTCGAAAATCGTGATGTCGCTCATTTTGTCGCTCAAGGGGCTGCTCCTGTGATAATCCGCGCGCCCTCTGCATAGGCAAGTCGGAAGGGGCGTTCAACCCTCGCAGCTTCTTCGGCGAGCCCTGACAACGCCCGATTTTTTGAATTGATCTAAAGTATTCCCGCGCCAATAGGCCTTCGACTTACGCATATTGTTCAATCGTCAAGAACAGGGCGATCCGATAATCAAATCGACGTTTTAAAAATCGATCCGGCTGCGCTCCAGAGGAAGAAAAAATGGCTGAACCCCTGCCCCAGCAAAAACCCGCCTTTGCTCTAGGCAATCCGGCGGTGGTCGGATTGGGCGGCTTCGGTCTGACGACGATGATGCTGCAGTTCCACAATCTCGGCTGGGTGGGACTTGCGCCGGTGATCTGGCTCGGACTGGTTTTTGGCGGCGCCGCGCAATTCATCGCCGGCTTCCAGGAACAGAAGATGGGCAATAATTTCGGGTTTGCCGCTTTTGCCTCTTACGGCGCGTTCTGGATGTCGCTCTGCGGCTATCTGCTCGGCTCGACCTCCGGCATCAAGATGCTGGCCCTCAACGAGAACGACCTCGGCTTCTTCCTGTTCGGCTGGACCCTGTTCACGACAGGACTGTGGTTCGCTTCGCTGAAGGTTTCCAAGGCGATGTTCATCACCTTCACCTTGCTGATGATCGGGTTTGTCGGCCTCGACCTGGTCAACTGGGGCCATCCGGAGCTCAAGACTTTCGCCGCCTGGGACCTGATCTTCTGCGCCCTCGGCGCCTGGTACATGATGTTCCACATCGTCTTCGCCAGCCTGTTTGGACGCGACGTGCTGCCGGTCGGCAAGCCGTTTCTCTGAAAATGTCTGGTGACGAGCGGGATTGGCTGCGGCCGATCCCCTCCAATCGCATCGGCGCCGGAGCCTCTTCTTTCTTGCCGCGCCTTCGATTACAATCGCCAGAGCGGTGCGGGGAGATGCAAGCATGAGCGTTCTGCGGCCGGACATCACGCCGGAAATGCTCAATCAGACGGGCCAGGAATACCTTCCCGGCTATCTGGGAATCGAGATCCTCGAACTCGCCCAAAACCGCCTCATCAGCCGGATGCCCGTGAAACAGCTGCATTTCGCGCCGAACAATTTTCTGCATGCGGCCAGCATCATCGCCCTGGCCGACACATCCTGCGGCTACGCGACCATTGCCCACCTGCCCGAGGGGGCGGAATCCTTCACGACCATCGAGCTGAAAAGCAACCATCTGGGCACGGTCAGCGAGGGCGGCATTGGCTGCGTCGCGACGCCGCAGCACCTGGGCAAGAACACCCATGTCTGGGACGCCGTGGTGCTCGATGAAGCAAACGGCCGCAAGCTCGCGCTGTTCCGCTGCACGCAGATGATCCTCTGGCCTAAAAAATAATGCGCGCGCATCGCTTTGCTGCGTTTAGGTTCATCGAAGGAGTTGGTCTGGCGACCTCCGGCCGCGAACAAGCGGCGTCACGTTTCCCGGTGCGGCCAATTCAAGCGGCGGAAGAAGAAATTCGATTTGAACCGCCATTGTTTTCCGCCACCGAAAACGCGCAAGAACTCCATTCGTTAAAGGGGCCCATCCCAATCTCCGAAAACATTTCAGGCTTTCCGATCGCGAAGCCCTGAGCGAAATCGACTCCGATGGCCCGTAACACTGCAAGAAGTTCTTCCGTCTCGACAAATTCCGCGACCGTCTGCTTGCCGGTTGTCCGCGCCATATGAACAATCATTTCCACCATGGCGCGATCGACGGAATCAGTAAGCATATCTTTCACAAAGCTCCCATCGATTTTCAAATAATCCACGGGTAAGCGTTTAAGGTAGCCGAATGAGCACATTCCCGTGCCGAAGTCGTCGAGGGCAAAACGGCAACCAATGCCTTGAAACGTCTTTATAAACCTGGCAGCCGCGTCCAAATCGTTTATGGCGCCGGTCTCCGTGATTTCAAAGCAGATGTGAGAAGGAACAATTGCGTGTTTGCTGAATTGCTCGTGCAGATAATCGGTGAACTTCGGATCGCCGATGCTGCTGGCAGAAAGATTGATGCCGCAAGTGGCGAACCGTTCGCCTAACGCCTTTTGGCGCAGCGCCAGACAGGCGAATGCGCTTTCAACGACCCATCGATCGATAAGGGGCATGAGCCCGAAGCGTTCCGCGGCAGGAAGGAAGCTGTTCGGCGGGATCAGGGCGCCGTTTTCGTCGCGCAGCCGCAATAATAGCTCGACATGCTCGCCGGGATCATCCGCCGTCAAAGTTACGATCCGCTGGGCGTAAAGACAGAAACGATGATCTTCCAGTGCGTCACGAATTTTCTGCACCCAACCCATTTCGCTGACACGCTGCTGCAATTCGGAGTCAGTTGACTGATGGAACTGGACCCGGTTGCGGCCCTTCTCCTTCGCCATGTAGCAGGCGATGTCGGCCCTCCGGAGCGCATCTTCGATGGTCGAGTGCGGAGTTGACATGGCGATGAGGCCAATGCTCGCACTGACATTGAATGAACGGCCGCCCCAGATGAAAATCGTTTTCTGTATCTCTGTCCTGAGCCGTTCAGCGATTTGCGAAGCTTCGTCGACAGGGCACCCCCGCAAGAGAACGCCAAATTCATCGCCGCCCAAACGCGCGATTATGTCGTTTTCTCGCAAACATTTTCGCAGGAGGGCCGAGACGTCGCGAAGCAGCTTGTCTCCGGCGGCGTGGCCGCAAGTGTCGTTGACGATTTTGAACTGGTCCAAGTCGAGCATCATCAAGGCGTTATCATTTGGGTGCTCCGCGAGCGACTCGAGGCTTTGATCAAGGCGGCATTCAAATTCCCGGCGATTGGCCAAGCCAGTCAGGGCATCGTGACTCGCCTGCCAGGAGAGACGGTCGAGATATTCCTTCTCACGGGTCATGTCATGAATAACAAGGACAGCGCCGCCGCTCCCGTCTTCGGCCTCAATCCGCGTTCCAACCAGCGAAATCGGCGTTACGCCGGAAACACTGTGGAACGAGAGCGTGGTTTTGGGACTGTTCTCTCGCTTGACGCCGGCAAGAATAGCTTCGACAAGGTCGTCCTGCCTGAGACCCGTAGCCTCGTCGGTAATGCTCGCCATCGAACTCAACGGCGCGTCTTGCGCATGCTCGGCGCGGACACCCAATAAACGCTCGGCTGCTGGATTGAGAAAATCCACCCGGCCCGTCGCATTGACCCGAATGATCGCGTCGCCGATAGAATGAAGTGTGATCTGGGCGCGCTCTTTTTCGCGCGTGAGGGCATTCTCGAATTTGCGCCTTTCAATCACTAAATTGCGGATCCGCCAAATGATCAGCGCCGCGAGTATTAGTGCGGTGACGATATTGACGAAAGTCAGAATATTCTTCAGCGCGCGCGAGCCGCCGCCCAGCGCATCGGAGAAAGCTGTCGTCAGAGGCGTCAGGTGATCGTTAAGCTGATCGATCTCGGCCTTCTCTGCCAAAATGTCGACTGAGGAGGAGTCATTCGTCCGCTCGACGTGAACACGTTCCCCTAACTTGGCAAGCTCGAGCAAATAACGATCGGTTTCACGCCAACGCTCGACGGACTCGTCCAGATAGGGAAACGCCCGAAAATTCACGAAAAGCCAGATCATTCCGGGGATGTCGCGCGGGTGCAAGCCACCTCGCCGAAAACCCTGCTCTGCTTTCTCCCGATCGGGCGGCGAGGCTTCCATGGCCTCGCGAGCCGCCAGGTCGCCGAGGGGCGCCGAAATTGCGTCGAGGAACTTAGGGTAATAGGAAGCGTCGCTTTCATCGACGTATTGATGAAGAAAATAGATGGCGTCCTTTTGTCCTTTGGACCAAAGACCTTCGCCACCTACATATGCGCGTACGATTGCCAGCGTGTTCAGGCTGATGCCCGCGACCAAAGTCTGAAACGCCAACACTAGAATAAAAGGCGCCACGCTTCTTGCGAGATTGCCATTCCGCGGCTGCGCTCCGCTCCGGGATCCAGGGACGGGTTTCGCGTTGTTCATTCCGAGCTCTGTGTCGCTTGCAGCGGCGTTGTCGCAGCGAAAACTCCATCGTTTTGCAAGAAAGCTCAAAGGCGCCATGTGGGAAGGTCTCGTGCGGAAGGCAGGCGCTCGTCTTGGTCAAAGCATGACCTTCGCGGCATTGTGATCGTGGACTTGAAATCAACTTAGATCAAAATTATTAGCAACTTATGAGGGCGTTTTCGCTGCGCACAACGATAAATTGCAGTCGCGCTTGCCAGAAGCCGCATCGCGCCCGTGGGCATGTCGGCCCTAAATTCCGACCGGTGCAGCAGCCCGTTGTCTTGCATTTTAGGTTACGAGCGCGCCGACAATTTCCGCTGAACCTTCGCGATCGTCCGGCGCCGCGGACATCATGCGCCGAGCCCACGCAGGTCGTGGCGCCCACGGAGTTGAGCATCACCATTATCTTGGCAATCGCGCCGAACGCGGTCCTCGGTTAAGGGTCGATCATAGGCTAGGCGTGAAACAGCCGTCAGCCGCCCTGAAAGTCATTGACGCCCTTGTGGCGCGGGCGCGCAATCCGCACGCCTCGCTGGGAAAATCCTTCAGGCCAAGATAGATCATCGCCGTCATCAGCGCGTCGGAAAAGGCGTCGTGCTGGTTGAACAGCGGCAGCTTGAGATCTTCGAGGATGCGGGCGAAGGACAGGTCGATCTGGGTGCCCGGCGGCGCGTCGCCGTATTTGCGCTCGTAATAGAGTGACGAGACTTCGATCGTCGGATTGGGCAGCTGCACCCCGATGAATTCCAGCACATGCTTTTCCAGCATATCCACGTCGAAATCGATGTAATAGCCAATGATCGGCCTGCCGCCGATAAAGTGCAGCAGTTCCGGCAGGATTTCCGCCATGGTGCGGGCGTTGGCCACGTCGCATTCGCGCAGGCCGTGCACCTTGATCGCCTCGGCGTTGATCGCCACGCGCGGACGGACAATCTCGTTGAAGCACTTGCTGGCGAGAATGCGGTCGCCCCGGATTTTGATCGCGGCGACCGAGATGATTTCGTCGCGCTTCCGATCGAGGCCGGTCGTCTCGCAATCGATCGACACGACTTCGTCCGGCGGGCCGGGTTCGAACAGGAAGTCATAGCTCTTGTCCGCCAGTGTGTAGCGGTCGATCATCCTGAAAAGGCGGCGCAGGGGCATGGCGGCGGCGCCTTTCTGTCAGGAGAACATGTTCAGGTTGAAATGGCGGCGCAGCAGGTCGCGCAATTGCTTCACCGCCTGGAAGGAATCGCGCAGCAATTCGCGATCCATGCTGGTCAGCGCGCCGGGGCGCAGCAGGCTGCCGCTGGCGGAGGCTTCGAGTTGCGCGTCGAGACGCAGGGTCTGCAGATAATCGAGCGCGCGGGCGAGGTCGCGGGCGAACTGCGGCTTGAGCACGTCCATTTCGCCGAGACGATCGAGCCGCTTGAACGTGTTGGTTTCCTCGAGCCCATGCTCAAGGGCCAGCGAGCGCACGCCATGGACAATCGGAAAGATGCCGCCCTTTTTCACGTCGAGCGCATCGCCGTCGCCCTCCGACAGCTTCAGATTGTTGAACAGGCCGATCGGCGGCTCGAAAGTCTCGATGCCCCGGGCGAACCGGGCGAGGAAGACGCGCTCGCTCGACATTTTTGCGACCAGCGTCTTTTTGGCCCGCGCCAGCAGCGAGGCGTCCCCGGCCACGGTGACGGCGTCGACGAAGATCGCGACGTTCATCGCCGACTGCTCGTCGGGCGCCGTCGCCCAGGCGCCGAAATCGGCGACATAATCGTCGAGGGTCCGCGACCACAGGGGATTGTTGACCATCACCTTGCCCGGACAGGGCGGGAAGCCGAAATCCGCCAGCGCGCCCGAAAATTCGTCGCGGAACCTTTGCAGCACGCCCTCGTCGACTTTTTCGGAGAGGATCAGGCCATTGTCCTGGTCGGTGCGCGTCGTCTGCTCGCCGCGCCCTTCGCTGCCCATCACGATCAGGCAGCTCTTGTCCGCCAGCTCCGCCGGGCAGAGCAGCTCATAGAGCTTGGCGAACAGGCGGCGGTTGAGATCGGAAATGATTTCCGCCACGACTTCGAACTTCACGCCCTGCCGACGCAACGGCCGCACCTGCTCGGCGATCTGCTTTGCGGCCGCGCCCAGTTCCGGCAGCGTGGCGGCGCGATCGATGCGGCCCACGACAAGCTGCGAATTGCCGGCGAAGAAGCTGAGGAGATTGATGTCCTCGAGGATGCCGACGAATTCCTCGCCCTGCTTGACCACGATGCGGCGCTTGTTGTGCTTGGTCATCATCAACAGGACCTGCGACACGAAATCGTCGGGCGCGACGGTGACGAGGTCGTAATTCGCGATATTGCCCACGGGTTCGTCGATGGTCATGCCCTTGAGGATGACCGCCTTGGACAGGTTCATGCCGGTGACGATGCCTGTGCGCTCGCCGTCGCGCACGAGCAGCGCATTGCAGTCGATGTCGCGCATGATGCGGCCGGCGGATACGATCGGCTGCACCGCGTCGATGACCGCGGCCGGAAGGAGAAACAGGTCGCTGACCCTCGCCCGCATCATCGATTCGATCTGCGAGGATTCGTTGCGCTGCGCCAGCGCGTCGAGCTTGCTCTGGATGTCGTGATAGAAGAAAGCGCCGAAGCGCGGATTGGCGTTGATCAGCCGCAGCATTTCTCCGCGGGGGGCGACGGAGCAAAGCGTTTCCTCACGGGCGACGAAGGCGCTGACTCCCACGCCCTGCACGAGAGCGCGGGTGTCGAAGAAATCCTTGGGACCGAGCAGGCCAACCAGCTCGTTCTCCCGGCGCTCCTCGACGCAGCCCTTGATGACGAGAAAGAGGCCCTCGGACGACGCGCCTTCGGCGATGATCGTCTCGCCGGGTTTGAAATAGGCGACATCCAGCTCCTTGTGCAGGGCTTCGACTTCGTCGGACGACAGCCGGTCGAATGGAGCCGCCGTCGCATCGAGAATGGCGCTCATTTCAAACTCTTCTCAAGGCCTTGGCAAATTTTTGCGGCCGAAAGGGCTGACCGGAATGTTCAGAAAATCTTTCGCTCGACCGAAGTCGGGCGGCGGGAAAGAAAAAGGGCGCGGCTTTCGCCGCGCCCTTGATTTTGGGTCAGTGAGCCGAAGCGCCGGTGGCGCCGATGCCGGTCTGCGCCCGCACGTACTGCGGATCGAAGCCCGCCTGGTCCTTCTTGGCCCGCTCCGACGAGTTGAGCAGCGAGAAGATCCAGATGCCGACGAAGGCGATGGTCATAGAGAACAAGGCCGGGTTCTTGTAGGGGAACGGAGCCGATCCCTTCGGAAAGCCCAACACCGCTTCCCAGACCGACGACGACAGGACGACGCCGGCCACGGCCGCAATCAAGCCGAGGAAGCCGCCGATGACCGCGCCGCGCGTGGTCATGCCGCGCCACATCAGGGACATCAGCAGAACCGGGAAGTTGCACGAAGCGGCAATGGCGAAGGCGAGGCCGACCATGAACGCCACGTTCGAATTTTCGAACTTGATGCCGAGATAGATGGCGAGGAGGCCGAGCACCACGGTGGCGATCTTCGACACCCGGATTTCGTCCTGCTCGTTGGCCTTGCCGTCTTTGAACACGGTCGCATAGAGGTCATGACTGACCGCCGAAGCGCCCGACAGCGTCAGACCCGACACGACCGCGAGGATCGTGGCGAAGGCCACCGCCGAGATGAAGCCCAGGAAGACCTGGCCGCCAACCGCCGCAGACAGATGGATCGCCGCCATGTTCGATCCGCCCCTGATCGCCGTGAGGCCCTTGGCCGCATCGGTGAGGAATTCGGGGTTGGTCGAGACGAGGGCGATAGCGCCGAAGCCGATGATGAAGGTCAGGATGTAGAAGTAGCCGATGAATCCCGTCGCGTAGAACACCGACTTGCGCGCCGCCTTGGCGTCGGCCACGGTGAAGAAGCGCATCAGGATATGCGGCAGGCCGGCGGTGCCGAACATCAGCGCCAGGCCGAGCGAGATCGCGCCGACCGGATCGGTGATGAAGGTGCCGGGGCCCATGATGGCCAGATGCTTCGGATGAACTTCGACCGCCTTGGCGAACAGGCCTTCGAGGCTCCAGCCAAAGTGCACCATGACCAGGGCGGCCATTACGGTCGCGCCGGCCAGCAGCAGGCAGGCCTTGATAATCTGCACCCAGGTGGTCGCCACCATGCCGCCGAACGTCACATAGACGATCATCAGCGCGCCGACCATCACCACCGCGACCCAGTAATCAAGGCCGAACAGAAGCTGGATCAGCTTGCCGGCGCCAACCATCTGGGCGATCAGGTAGAAGGCCACCACGACCAGCGTGCCGCAGGCCGCGAGGACGCGGATCGGGGTCTGCTGGAAGCGGAACGAGGCGACGTCGGCGAAGGTGAACTTGCCGAGGTTGCGCAGGGGCTCCGCGATGAGGAACATGACGATCGGCCAGCCGACGAGGAAGCCGACCGAATAGATCAGCCCGTCATAGCCGTTCAGGTAGACGAGGCCGGAAATGCCGAGGAAGGACGCCGCCGACATGTAGTCGCCGGCGATGGCGAGGCCGTTCTGGAAGCCGGTGATGCCGCCGCCGGCCGAGTAGAACTGGGCCGCAGTGCGGGTGCGCTTGGCCGCCCAGTAGGTGATGCCCAGGGTCAGCAGGACGAAGGCGACGAACATCGCGATCGCCGACAGGTTGACTTCCTGCTTCTGCACCGCGCCGGAAATGCCTTCTGCGGCGAAGGCGGAACCCGAAAGGGCCGTCAGGGCGAGGCCTGACAGCGCGGTCGAGAGGAAAGATTTCATACGCGACATCACTTGCTCTCCTCGACGATTTGGCGGGTCAGTTCATCGTATGTCGCGTTGGCGCGCATGACATAGAAACCGACAATAAGGAAGGTGGCGATAATGACCGCCAGGCCAATCGGCATGCCGATCGTCATGACGCCCGTTCCGAGCGGAATGGCCAGGAATTTCGGGTCAAGAGCGATGAGCAGGATGAAGCCGAAGTAGATGACAAGCGTCAGGACGGTCAGCGACCATCCCAACTTCTTTCGCGTGGAGACTAGCTCCTGAAATTTTGGATTTTGTTCGATTTCTAGCGCACTTAAAGCCATTTGCGGCCCCTCCCCTGAGTTACGGAGTTTCTTCCGCCGGTTTTGTTGTCGCCTGTGGGGACGCCCGCGTTAACGCGGAAAAAACCTTAACGGAATCTCTCACTAATTCCTTAGTAGCCTAGCCCGCGCAAGGAAGCGCATTAGCACTTTGTCGAACATCCCCCGCCCCCAGGCGAGAATTGAGGCGCGCCGCCCCGTTTCGGGTGGACGCATTGAATTTTAACCATAAATGAAACTTTTTTTAGTGGACGCCGCAGTGGGCGCCTTCGGCGCGGGCGATCACGGCGGCATGGCCCCGTCCATCGACGAGTGGCGCTGTTTCATCCCGTCGGAAATCGCCTGGGCGCCAAGACATTATCGTTTCCCGCCCAATTGGGCTCGCTTGTTCCACTGGAAAATTCTCCGGCCGCATGCTTAGCGTTGACTGTGGGATTTGTCCGATCGGGCTTGGTTTTCACGCTGGCAGGGTCCAGCGAAGCAGGCGTCCGTTGGCTTCAAGAAATTGCCCGTTGGGGAAGCCCTGATCCCGGATTGAAATGCTCTCGAGCGGAGGCTTCGGAATATGGCGGAAAACGTTAGGCGCTACGCCTCGCATCTGGCGCTGCGTTCGCGTCTGGCGTTCAAACGTTGGACGCGGCGCACGATTTTTCTGGTCGGCGGCCTCGCCGTTGGCGCGGCGGCGGTGCTGATGGCCCGGCTGGCCGACGGCGCCCAGGGCAAATTCCAGCAAATTCTCACCCTCGCGCCGCATATCGGGCTTTTCGTGACGCCGCTGGGCTTTGGCGTCGCCGCGCTGCTGACGCGCAATGTCTTTCCCAATTCGCAAGGCAGCGGCATCCCCCAGGCGATCGCCGCGCTGCAGATCGAAGACCAGGAAGCGCGCGCCCCGCTGGTTTCCTTGCGGGTCGCCTTCGGCAAGATCGTCGTCATGACGCTCGGGTTGCTGTGCGGCGCCTCGACAGGACGCGAGGGGCCGACGGTCCAGGTCGGCGCCGCGATCATGTTCGCGCTGGGGCGTCGCGCGCCCTATCGCCAGGCCGGCTTTCTCCTGGCCGGCGCGGCGGCCGGCGTCGCTGCCGCCTTCAACACGCCGCTTGCCGGAATTGTCTTCGGCATCGAGGAAATGAGCCGTTCATTCGAAGCGCGCACCAGCGGCCTGATCGTCGGCGCGGTGATCGCCGCCGGCCTGACCTCATTGGCTCTCGTCGGCGACTACTCCTATTTCGGCTCGACCGCGGCGCGTTTGCCGTTCGGCAAGGCCTGGTTCGCGATTGTCGTTTGCGCGGTCATCGGCGGCCTCATGGGTGGAGCGTTCATTCGCCTTCTCGCCCTATTCGCCACGGGCCTGCCTGGGCGCATCGGCGTGGCAATCAAACGCTACCCGATCCTGTTCGCGATGATCTGCGGTCTTGGCGTCGCGCTCTGCGGCCTCAACGGCGACGTTTCCATTTTTGGCACCGGCTATGCGCAAGCCAAGGCGGTCGTGCACGCGAATGGAGCGATCGATTACTGGTTCGGTCCGCTGAAATTCATCGCGACCGCCTTTTCGGCGATCAGCGGCATACCCGGCGGCGTGTTCGCGCCTTCGCTGTCGATCGGCGCCGGCCTGGCTTCGGAACTCAGTCTCGTCTTTCCCCACGTTCCGCTCGGCGCGCTCGCGCTGATCGGCATGGTCTCCTATCTGACCGGCGTCGTGCAGGCGCCGATCACGTCCTTCGTCATCGTTTCGGAAATGACCAACGACCACGCCATGGTGATTCCCCTGATGGCTGCGGCGCTGATCGCCAACGCCGCGTCCAAGGTTTTCAGCAACGAGGGGCTCTACCATCGCCTGGCGAAAAACTTCCTCGCAGCAGCGGACAGGCCCACAACCCATTAAATGCATGGAGCCGAGCGGATCACGGCGTCGGCGAGGCCTTTGGTTCGGCGTTGCTGCGCTTCGCCGCAGCACGCCCGTCCCGCCGACCGAGACTGGGGGCTCATTCCGGCACGGCCTTCAACGGCACGCCCGACGGCGCCGGAAGGCGCGCGCCATCGCGGCCTGATTCTTACGGAACCACCCGCACCGCGCCCTTGGCGGCGCTCGTGGTCATGGCGGCGTAGGCGCGCAGCGCCGCGCTGACCGGACGGTCGCGCCCGACCGGCTTCCACGCGTCCTTGCCTTTCGTCTCCATCGCCGCGCGACGGCGGGCCAGCTCGTCCTCGGCGACATCGAGCCGCAGCAGGCGCGCGGGAATGTCGATTTCGATGCGGTCGCCGGGCTCGACCAGCGCGATCAGCCCGCCCTCCTCGGCTTCCGGCGAGACGTGGCCGATGGACAGGCCGGCCGTGCCGCCCGAAAAACGTCCGTCGGTGATCAGCGCGCAGGCCTTTCCGAGACCCATGCTCTTGAGATAGCTGGTGGGATAAAGCATTTCCTGCATGCCCGGGCCGCCGCGCGGCCCCTCGTAACGGATCACCACGACGTCGCCGGCCTTGACGCCGCCCTTGAGGATCGCCTCGACCGCCGCATCCTGGCTCTCGAAAACCACGGCCGGACCCGAAAATTTGTAGACGCTGGGATCGACGCCCGCCGTCTTGACGATGGCGCCGTCGACAGCAAGGTTGCCGAACAGCACGGCGAGGCCGCCGTCCTTGGAAAAGGCGTGCTCCGCCGAGCGGATCACGCCCTTTTCGCGGTCGTCATCCAGCGAGTTCATAGCGGCGGGACTGCGAAAAAGCCTCCTGGGTCGGCACGCCGCCCGGCGAGGCGCGGAAGAAATCGCGAAGCTTCTCGTCATTGGAGCGCTTGATGTCCCATTGCGCCAATCCCGCCTCAAGGCTCGGAGCGTGGACGCTATGCACGTCGCGGTTCAGCAGTCCCGCGCGGTCGAGTTCGCCGAGAATTCCGTAAATGCCGCCAGCGCGATGCACGTCCTCGATATGCACGTCGGGCACGGATGGAGCGACCTTGCACAGGACGGGCACGCGGCGCGACAGGCGGTCGATGTCGGCCATCTCGAACTTCAGGCCGGCCTCATAGGCCGCCGCGAGCAGGTGCAGCACTGTGTTGGTCGAGCCGCCCATGGCGATGTCGAGCGTCATGGCGTTTTCGAAAGACTTGAAGCTGGCGATTTTCCGCGGCAGCGCGGTCTCGTCGCCCTGCTCGTAATAGCGGCGGCAGAGCTCGACCGCGGTGCGGCCCGCCCTCAGGAACAGCTCCTTGCGATCGGCGTGGGTCGCCACCACCGTGCCGTTGCCGGGCAGCGACAGGCCGAGCGCCTCGGTCAGGCAGTTCATGGAATTGGCGGTGAACATGCCCGAGCAGGAGCCGCAGGTCGGGCAGGCCGAGCGCTCCATCGCCGCGACGTCCTCGTCGCTGTTCTTGTCGTCCGCGGCCGCGACCATGGCGTCGATGAGATCAATGGCCTTCGTCTTGCCGCCAATCACCACCTTGCCGGCCTCCATCGGCCCGCCCGAGACGAACACCGCGGGAATGTTCAGGCGCAGCGCCGCCATCAGCATGCCCGGCGTGATCTTGTCGCAATTGGAGATGCAGACCAGCGCGTCGGCGCAATGGGCGTTGGCCATGTATTCGACGCTGTCGGCGATGATTTCGCGCGAAGGCAGGCTGTAGAGCATGCCCGCATGGCCCATGGCGATGCCGTCGTCGATAGCGATGGTGTTGAATTCCTTGGCGACGCCGCCCGCCGCCTCGATCTCGCGCGCCACCAGCTGCCCGAGATCCTTGAGATGCACATGGCCCGGCACGAATTGCGTAAAACTGTTGACCACGGCGATGATCGGCTTGCCGAAATCGCCGTCCTTCATGCCAGTCGCGCGCCAAAGGCCGCGCGCGCCGGCCATGTTGCGTCCATGGGTGGAAGTGCGGGAGCGAAGCTGCGGCATGGCTGTATCCAAGGTTTGCGGGCGGGCGAGCGCGTCCATCTATTTGGGATCGCCCGAGTTTATTTAGGTTCGCGGAGCCAATACACAATCGCGGCGTCCGCGTCCACGCGGGTTCGCGCTTCGAATCTCAGGATGCGTCGAAGCTGCGGATGAATTCGCCGATCAGGGCGCCAAGCCCTGGGTCTGAGACTGCCCCAACCGCCTCTTCGGCCGGGAACCACTGCGTCGTGCGCTGATCCTGCTCAAGCCAGGTCTCTCGCTGGCGGGTGACGCGCAGTTCAAACACCTCGACGCGGCATAGCTGCTCCTTGCCGAGCGAAAATCGCTTGGCGTAGAAATAATGTCCGATCGGCTGCGCGGAAATCGCGCCAAGCAGGCCCGCCTCCTCCAGAGCCTCGATGGCGGCGGAGGCCGCGCCAGAGCGTCCGGACATGGGCCAGCCCTTGGGAACGATCCAGCGCTTCGTCTCACGCGAGGAGACAAGCATGATTTCGAGCCGCTCCCCGTTCCAGCGCCAGGGCAGAGCGGCATATTGCAGTTTATCGGGCGCGCCTTGCGCCTTCCTGGCCTGCTTGGCCAATTTTTTTGGCGATTTCGTGGGTTTTGCTCGGGTCATTGCAGGAAACCGCCGCAATAATAGGCAAGCGCCGCGATAAGCCCCGCCGCCGGCATGGTCAGCACCCAGGCCACGACAATATTCTGCGCCACATTCCAGCGCACCGCCGAGACCCGCCGGGCCGCGCCGACGCCGACGATCGCGCCGGTGATTGTGTGGGTGGTCGAGACGGGGACGCCGAGGCCCGTCGCCAGGAACAGGGTCAGCGCGCCGCCGGTTTCGGCGCAAAAGCCCTGCATTGGCGTCAATTTGGTGATTTTCGATCCCATCGTATGCACGATGCGCCAGCCGCCGAACATGGTGCCGATCGCCATGGCCGACTGGCAGGACAGCACCACCCACAACGGCACGTGAAATTCGCCCGTGGCGCCGTGAGCGTAGAGCAGCACGGCGATGATGCCCATGGTCTTCTGGGCGTCATTGCCGCCGTGCCCCAGCGAATAGGCCGAGGCCGAAACAAACTGCAGGATGCGGAAGGTCGAATTGACGGCGACCGGCGTGAAGCGCACGCAGATCCAGGACACGATCAGCACCAGCAGCAACGCCAGGAAAAAGCCGAGCGCCGGCGACAGGACAATCGCCGCGCCGGTCTTGCTCAAGCCGCTCCAGACGATCGCCCGGGGCCCAGCCTTTGCGAGTCCGGCGCCGACAAGCCCTCCGATCAGCGCATGCGAACTCGAAGAGGGTATGCCGGCGAGCCAGGTGACGACGTTCCAGACAATGCCGCCGGTCAGCGCCCCGAAGATCAGCCGATCGTCGACAAGGCTCTTGTCGACGATGCCGCTGCCCACGGTATTGGCGACATGCAGGCCGAACACTGCAAAAGCGATGAAATTGAAAAATGCGGCCCAGAACACCGCGTATTGCGGCCGCAGCACGCGAGTTGAGACGATGGTGGCGATGGAATTGGCGGCGTCGTGCAAGCCGTTCAAAAAGTCGAACAGCAATGCGACGGCGATGAGCGCGGCAAGTGTGAGTGAAGCGCCGTCCATGCCCCGGACCTTACATGTGCTCGAGGAGGATGCCGCTGATGCGATTGGCCGAATCCTCGAAACAATCGACGACTTTTTCGAGGTGGCCGAAGATCTCGGAGCCGACGATATAGCCCATGGGATGGTCGTCCTTGTGCTTCTGATAAAGCTCTTTCAGACCCTGGATGTAGATCTGGTCGGATTCTTCTTCGAGCCGGATGATCGTTTCATTGGCGACGTTGAGCTTGGACGCGTTTGCGTTGATGGCGCGCAGCAGCGGCATGGTTTCGAGCGCGATCTTGGCGGATTCCACGATGAGGTCGCCGATCTTGACCATTCCCGGCTCGAAACTGACGACGTCGAACAGATTGATCGCCTTCACCGTCTGGCGCATCTGGTCGACGGCGTCGTCCATGTCATTGATCAGGCCGTGAATGTCGCTGCGGTCGAAAGGCGTGATGAAGCTGCGGCGCAGGGCGAGCAGCACTTCGCGCGACACGGCGTCAGCCTCGTCTTCCTTGCGCGTGACTTCGGCACAGAGGCTTGGGACCCTGTCGCCGCCGTCCAGCAGAGCGCGCAAGGCCTGCGCCGCCTCAAGCGATATTTTCGCATGCTGTTCGAACAGATCGAAAAACCGCGCCTCTTTCGGCATCAAAGCCTGAAGCCAGCCGAGCATCCCCGCCCCCGAATTACAGATTTACGAAACTTTTATGACAATCGCGTACATGAACTTGCGCCAAAGGGAAAGCCGATCTTTTCGCATGGACCTGCGTCCCGTCGCCACGCCCACAGCCTCGCTTGATTCGGCCGTGCCGCCAACTAAATCCCTCAAACAGAGGGAGCGCCGGCATGGCGCCGGTCGCACGGAAAATCGGAGAGGAACATGGCCGGCTATACCGACTTCAAAAAACCCGGAGCGCGTTTTCAGGATTTCGCCAACCTGATCCTTGGCGTCCTCCTGTTCGCTTCGCCTTGGGCTCTTGACTATTCGGGCGAGGAGATGGCGGCCCGCACAGCCTGGATCAGCGGCATCGTCATCGCCGTCCTCGCCCTGGCCGCAATCGTCAAGTTCGCGGAATGGGAGGAATGGCTCAACCTCCTGGTAGGGCTGGCGGTGATCGCCTCGCCTTATATTTTCGGCTTCACCCATGTCATGCACGCGGTGTCAGCGCATTACGTGCTCGGCCTGCTGGTGGTGCTGTCGACAGGCTGGGAATTGTGGGAGGTCCACCACACCGGCGCGCGCATGATGAGCCGCTGAGGCGCGTCGTCATGGGGAGGCGGCCGAGCGCCCTCGTCCTTCGAGGCCCGGCAGGGCCTGCTCGGGATGAGGGCCGCCTCTTCAGTATGCGCGGGCGATCAGGATCTCCTCGACCGCCGGCTTGCCGGTAAAGACGCAGGTCCCGCTCGCTCCCGCCTGGCCGACGGGAACGTTGCGCAGTGTGAGTTTCAGCGTCTTGAGCTTCGTCTCCACCTGTTCCAGCTCCGCGCCGGTCGGGCGCGCCCAGGGCGCGCGCACCCAGCCCTTGAAGCTGGCCTTGGCCTCGTCGTCCTCCGCCGCCGCGCCAAAATAGGCGGCGATGGCGTCGAACGTCCCAAGGTCTGAGCGTATATTGCCGTCGAGCCGCGCCTTGGCCTCGGCGTAGAGGTTTTGCTGTACGCCTTCGAGCAGGCCTGGCGCCTGAAGCAGAAAATCAGCGCGGCCGCGAGGCTGCATCTTGATTTTTTCGCCCTCGTAGAGTTCGGTGCGGACAATCATCGTCACGGCGTCGCCGGCGGCGTCGCGCGGGCCGACCTCAAGCAGGATCGGCGCGCCACGCCGCACCCAATCCCAACGCTTGGTCGTCGCCTTGCCCTGCTTCTTGTCGAGTTTCACCCGCAAGGGTTGGCCGAAGACCTGGAGCTTCCGGATTTCCGCCTCGAGCTTTTCGCAATAGGCGAGCACTTCGGCATCCTCGGGTTTTTCCCGCAGCATGGGAATGATCACCACTTGCGTCGGAGCGATGCGCGGCGGCAGGCGCAGCCCGTCGTCGTCGCCATGCGTCATGATGACGCCGCCAATCAGACGGGTCGAGACGCCCCAGGACGTGGTGTGGCAATAGGTCAATTCGCCGTCGGCGCCCTGGTAGCGGATGGTCTGCGCCTTGGCGAAATTGGTTCCCAGGTAATGCGAGGTGCCCGCCTGCAGGGCCTTGCCGTCCTGCATCATCGCCTCGATCGAATAGGTCGCGTCGGCGCCCGGAAAACGCTCGTTTTCCGGCTTTTCGCCTGTCACCACGGGCATGGCCAGCACATCCTCGGCCAGCTCGCGATAAACTTCGAGCATTTTCAGCGTTTCCTCGACCGCATCCTCTTTCGTGGCGTGGGCGGTATGGCCCTCCTGCCAGAGAAACTCCGTCGTGCGCAAAAACATGCGGGTGCGCATTTCCCAGCGCACGACATTGGCCCATTGATTGATGAGGATCGGTAGGTCGCGATAGGAGCTGACCCAGCGGCGGAAGGCGTCGCCGATGATCGTCTCCGAGGTCGGACGCACCACCAGCGGCTCTTCGAGCTCCGAGGTGGGATCGACGACGAGCTTGCCGTCCACCGCCTTGAGGCGATGATGGGTGACGACTGCCATTTCCTTGGCGAAGCCTTCGACGTGGCTCGCCTCCTGGGCGATGAAGCTCATGGGGATGAACAGCGGGAAATAGCAGTTTTCGTGCCCGGTTTCCTTGATCCGCGCGTCGAGCGAGGCCTGCACCAGCTCCCAGATTCCCCAGCCCCAGGGCTTGATGATCATGCAGCCGCGCACCGGCGAAGTCTCGGCAAGATCGGCCTGGTCGACCACCGCCTGGTACCATTCGGGAAAATTGTCTTCACGGGTGACAGGCAGTGCGCGTTTCATAAGTTGCGGCCGTTTCTAAATTGGAGACGGCGCAGTGTTGGACTGAAATCGCGCTTTTTGCAACGACGACCGGGCGTGAACTCAGCGTTCAGCGGCGCACTCTCGGCGAGGCCACCGGCTTCAGCCAGCGCCACTCGCGGGTGTCGGCGACGATGGCCCCCGGCCGCAGCGCTTCGGGCGGCATGGAGCCCTTGGCTCCGCTTTCCAGGCACCAGGCGAAGTGAATGCGCGTCGGCAAACCACAATATTCACAGCGAGACATCGGCATGGATCCACTCCCACGAGGCGTGTAGTGCATGCCGACATGTCGAGCATGCCAGCCGGACGGCGCCCGGCCCGATCTGGATGGCGAATTACCTTGCATTATCAATGCAACCAGCGTGCCAGCGCTTGGTTAACGGTTCGTTTCCTTGCAACGCATGACCAAGCGTCAAAGGTCCATCGTCGCGCAGCCGCCGCCGACGGCTTCCCGTTGCGCATTAAACGGGTTATGAGGCTCTGCGCGCTTCGCGCTGAAAATTTTAAGGCTGCCCATGATTTCGGCTCTGCTTGCTCTGGTTTTCGCCTCCGCCTTCACCGGCGCGGCGCTCTACGTCAATCTGGTCGAACAGCCGGCCCGTCTGGCGCTTGACGATTCGTCGATGGTGAAGGAATGGGCGCCGAGCGACCGTCGCGGATTCGCGCTGCTCGGCGGGTTGGCGCTGCTCTCCGCGCTTGCCGCCATTGTCGCTTTCGGCCAGGGCGGCGATATCCGCTGGCTCGTGGGCGCGCTGCTGGTGCTGGCGAGCTGGCCCTACACGTTCTTCGTCATCGTGCCGCTGAACAATCGCCTGCTCGCCGCCCCGTCGGCGCAGCCGGAAGCCGATGCGCGCGAAATGGTCAAGGACTGGGGTCGCCTCGAATGGGGCCTCGCCGTGCTGGGCTTGATGTCTTGCGCCGTTTTCGCATGGATTTTGGGGTAATCGACTATTCGCCCCTCGCTCGGCCGCTGATTTTCAGGGCGAGTTGCGCAGGAAAACGACATAACCCCTGAAATAGGGATTGCCGGCGAGTCCGGCCGGCGGCGCCCAGGCCGCTCCTTCCGCCAGGCCCAGGCGGAAGGGAATGTGGACACGGCCAAGTCGCTGGAGATAGGCGTCGATATCCTTGACCGTCTCGCGGTCGCGATAGGTCTGGAAGATGATTTCGTCCACGGCCCCCGACAATCTGTCGAGATCCTCAGGCTCGGCCTGGGACGCCCAATCCATCAGGCCGGTGACGCTGAGCCCGCAGTCGGCGGGCAGCGCCTGCCGGAGGGAACGCAAAAAGTCGGCATACCCCTGCAAGCCGTGGGTCGAGGCGTCGAAATCCACCTGGATGCCGACGACGCGGCCCGGCTGCGCGCGCCACGCGGCAAGCCGGCGCGAGATCGCCGCGATGACAGCCGGCCCCCAATCGAGGCTGCGCGCCCGATAGCTCAGCCAGAGAGAAGGCGCGTGCGGGCCCGGCGTCGATCCGCCCTGCGCCTTCAGGCGAACGCCGCCATCGGCGCCAGGTCCGACCTCGCCTTGCAGCAGATAGACCGTTCGCGCCTTGTCGATGCCGGCGGGCGCTCTGACCCCAGCCCAAAGCCAGTAGGCGTCATAGTCGGCTGCGCGCACGACGTCGCCCGCGCGGACGCGATCCGCAAAGGCGAGGCAAAGAAATGCGACAAGGACCCAACGGGCCAGCTTCACCAGAAATACTTCAGCTTTTGCGCCCAGGGCGTCGCGCCGTGGTCGGTCTTCAGCATCCCGAACCACGTCTTTCTTTGCTGCTTGTCGACGACCTTGCCGCCGCAATGGTTGCCGCCGTTCGGCGCGTAACAATTGATGGCGCGAAAGAGCGCATAGGCGCGGTCGTCAGCGGGCGTCGATGGCGAATCAATCAACTGTTTGTAGATTTCGCCTCTCGAATAGGCGGCGCCGGGGAAGATCGGCATGGCCCCGCCCAATTCGTTCGCGGCCGGCTCGTCCCGTTCAAAATTGTCGAGATCAGAGGCGCGGACGAATTCGGCGACGCATAGTTTTCCATGCGAAGCGTTCGGATTCGCGTGCAGTTCGCCGATCACGCGAAGCAGGGACGGACATTCGTAAGGTTCGCCTTGCCCCGCCCAGGCGAACGAGACCTTGTCCGGCGCTCTCATATAGGGCGTGTATTTGACGTCCTTGATGACCGGCGCGTAATCCTTCAGAAAGTTCGTATATTGGCCGCGCGTCGCCTCCTTGAAGAGCAGGACGAAATGCGCGAGCCCTTGCTCGGCCGGCGCCGCGTGGGCGTCGGCGACAGCTTCGCGCAGCAGGATGGGACCGGCCGAGAAGCGAAGCAGGATCGCGCGAATGCGGGGCGATGTGATCGGGCTATCCGTCGCGAAAACCTTGTTGAGCGCGCCGGATCTTTCCCAACTCATCGCGAGGCCGAGTTCGACCGCCTCTCGCTGCCAGCGTTCGGACGCCAAGGGAAGTAGCTTCGTCCAGTGATCGATCGCCTCCGGCAGCTGCTTTGCCGCCATCAACGCCTGGCCACGCAGCGCCTCGCGGCTGAACGCCAGAAAGGGCGGGGACAACGGCCCGGGCTGCGCGGGACCGAGGAGCCGCAAGGTCGTGGCAGTGTCGCCATCGATGTAATAGGCGCGCGCCGCCCTGAGGAAGGCGAACAGGGCCTCGCGCCCTTTGAAGTCGGCCTCCTGGGCCGCAAGGTCGGCCTCGGTCAGGACCGGCTTGGCGGGCGCGGCGTTGCCCCAGTAGAAATAATCGCTCGGTTCGGCTGTCCGCAGCCGCATCAGATCGTCGACGGTGAGAAGGTCGGCATCGTGAACTTGCCCGGAGCCGGACTCCAGGTATTTCGAGTTGATTTCCTGCGCGAGGCTGTTGTCGTCGAGATTGGCCTGGGGATCGCCGGGGTGTGTCAGACGCCACCCATATTCGGCTGATAGCCGCGTCCTGTCGCCCGCAAGCCAGTAGAGCCGTCGCAGCAAACCTCGGGCCGACGCGGCGTAGCGCCCTGCGGGATAGTCGGACAGGTAGCCTTTGAACTCGGCTTCGGACGCCGCCAGCGAGGCGCTGTCGACAACCTTCGGTTCGGCGACGCCGTCCAGCGCGGGGAAGGCGCCGACCTGGGCCTTGTTGAGCAGAGTGCGCGCGGCCATGTAGCGCGCGGCCTCGCGCAACCATGGATTTGCGGCCTTGCCGAGCTTTCCGAAACTCGCTGACGCCGCATCGAAACGGCCGAGGTAAAAGGCCTTGGCGCCGACGAGATAGTCCGCGAAATCCCGCGCGGAAGGCGACAAGGCGGCGTTCTGGGCGAGGGCGTTGACGGCGTCAGGCGCAATTGCCGCCTGATCGGCGGCGCAGAGCGAGGCCATTCCGGCCCTGGCTGCGACGAGCATGTCCCGCTCGGCGGACGAAGGACCGGCGTCCGCCTTGACGGCCTCGGCGAAAGCCTGGCTGCCGCTGGCGTCGGAAACGCAACGGGTTCCCTCGCCATCGGCGAACTGCGTCGCTCCGAAGCTCACGCTCTCATAGGGAGCCTTGGGCGCGGCGCCGGGATCGAGATCCCTGATCGAGAACAGCGGCGGGGCGGCCAGGTCTCCGGTTTCGGCACGATCCAAGTTTGCCGCCGGGCGCGGATGGGCGTCCAGCATCAGCAGACGGAGATTGAGACGGCTGTCATTGCTGGGGCTGAGGAACGGCATGCCGCCCTCGCCATGATATTCCCGGTGGTCGAGCGACCAGCGCGCCAAAGGCTCGTCCCCGATGCCGCAGGCGCTGGCGCCAGAGGCCGTCAGATGGAGCGCAACGAGGGCGACGCCGACAAGAAACGTGCGCATGAATGGATTCCATTGCAAAGTGCTTAGCTACCACAGGCGCGGCATTACGTCGCCGGGATAATCCCCGCATTCCCACGAGATTCATGATTTGACAGGCTGCTAGCGCCGGGTCGAAACTGCTTCCCCACAGGGAGGCCTCCATGCACGCCATGGTTCTCAATCGCTTGGGCGAGCCGCTCGAATGGACCGAGCGCCCCGACCCATTGCCCGGGCCCGGCGAAATCAGACTGAAAATCTCGGCCTGCGGCGTCTGCCGCACCGATCTGCATGTGGTCGACGGCGAATTGCCCAATCCGCGCACGCCGATCATTCCCGGCCATGAAATCGTCGGCCGGGTCGATCGTCTCGGCCCGGGCGTCAGCGGATTCTCCATCGGCGAACGCGTGGGCGTGCCTTGGCTCGGCCATACCTGCCAGGCCTGCCAACCTTGCGCCAGCGGCCACGAAAACCTCTGCGACGCGCCGCAGTTCACTGGCTTTTCGCGCGACGGCGGCTATGCCGAAATGACCGTGGCCGACGCCCGCTTCGCCTTCCCGCTCGGCGAGGCCGGCGACGACGCGTCCCTCGCGCCGCTGCTCTGCGCCGGGCTGATCGGCTGGAGGTCATTGAAAATCGCCGGACGCAGCGCCGGACGGATCGAAAGGCTCGGCCTCTACGGTTTTGGCGCGGCCGCGCATATCATCGGACAGGTGGCGATCCGGCAGGGCCATGAAGTCTTCGCCTTTACCCGGCCGGGCGACAAGACGAGCCAGGATTTTGCACGAAAACTCGGGGCCGCCTGGGCCGGCGGATCGGACGAGGCGGCGCCCGAAAAGCTCGACGCCGCGATCATTTTCGCGCCGGTCGGCGGATTGGTTCCCCTCGCCCTGAAGGCCGTGCGAAAAGGCGGCGCTGTCGTTTGCGCCGGCATCCACATGAGCGACATTCCTTCCTTTCCCTATGCGCTTCTATGGGAGGAGCGCCAACTGGTCTCGGTCGCCAACCTCACCCGCCGCGACGGCATCGAATTTTTGAGGCTCGCGCCACAACTCGGGATCATCACGACGACGCGGACTTATCCGCTGATAGAGGCCAATGCGGCGCTGGCCGACCTGCGCGCGGGCGCCTTTGACGGCGCGGCCGTGCTGATTCCGTAAAGGCGAAAGCTTGCCAATCCGGTTAGCGCCACGGCGCGGACCTCCGGCGATGGCCGCGTTCGGCGGGAAAGGGCGACGTTCCCTCGCCCGGTCATAATGGCATTGTGGGTGAAGCCAGTCCTGTTCCAGCGCCCCCGCGCTACTGATATGATAGAAAGCTGTGAACATTGGCCAGTTGTCTTAGACTCTGTCGTAAAAGGCCGCATGGCTGGGTTCATCAACTACAAGAAAATTTGCACTCAGGGACAGTTCATAAACAAAAATGGCCAGTATGCTGATAAGCCCCGGGGCATATGGACGATTGCACAGCAATTGTCGCCAATTATTAGCGAGAAAAACGTGCGGGACTAGGCAAGCTCGCGAAAAGAACCAGACTCGCGCCCGAACTTGTCAGGAAAGGCGCCTCAGAGCCGAATGCAGCCATTATTGGCTACGCATCTGACGGTTCCCTGGCATCCGGGCGAAGCCACTACATATAATCTGCAGGCAAACCGGTCAGGTACGGGTGAAAACTTGGGCAAGGACAATTGCGCAGTCGCCACGAAAAAATTCCGCGTGAAGGAAGACAGCGAAGTCGACCTCACGGACTGGCCGACCCGCGTCGAGCCGGTCTATTCGTCGAAGGAAGAGTATCACGCGCAACTCGCCAAACATGTTGAGCAGCTGAGCGACCTGCAACAGAAACTCTACGCCGGCAACCGCCATGCGCTGCTGCTGATTTTCCAGGCGATGGACGCCGCCGGCAAGGACGGCGCGATTCGCCACGTCATGTCCGGCGTCAACCCGCAGGGCTGCCGGGTCACGAGCTTCAAGCATCCCGGCGGCGCGGAACTCGAGCACGACTTCCTCTGGCGCGCCGCCGAGGCGTTGCCGGGGCGCGGCAAGATCGGCATCTTCAATCGCTCGCATTACGAGGATGTGCTGATCGTGCGCGTCCATCCCGAGCTGTTGCGGCCGGAAGGGCTCGACCCCGGCGAAAAGACCGAGAAAATCTGGAAGGAGCGCTACCATTCGATCCGCGCCTTCGAGCGGCATCTCGGCGCCAACAATATCCATGTGGTGAAATTCTTCCTGCATCTGTCCAAGGAGGAACAGCGCAAGCGCTTTCTCGCCCGCATCGACGAGCCGGAAAAGAACTGGAAATTCTCGCAGGCCGATCTCGAGGAGCGCGGGTTCTGGAACGATTACATGCGCGCCTACGAGGCTTGCCTGGCGGAGACCAGCACGGACGAGGCGCCCTGGTTCGTGGTTCCGGCCGACGACAAGCTCACCGCCCGGCTGATCGTTTCGCAGATCGTGCTTGAGCGGCTCAAGGGCCTGGAGCTGGCCTTCCCCAAGGTCAGCGAGGCGCGCCGGAAGGAATTGCAGTCGATCCGCAAGAAGCTCGAAAGCTAGAAAAAAGCGGCGGCCCGTCAGGACCGCCGCCAAAGACCCGATCTGCCGGATGATCAGCCGTTCAGCTTCCAGCCTTCGCCGGTGCGGCAGGCCGTGCCCTTGCCGACGACCGGACGGCCGTTGATGTAGATGGTGTGGGTGAAATCGCGGCAATCGCCCGCGCCGCCCGCTGGCGCGACATAGCCATAGGCGCCGTCGTCGCCGCGCCAGGTCTTGCGGTCGCCGCTGGCGAGCGCCGCCATTTCCGCCTTGTTGGCGGCGGCCTTGTCGGCGGGATCGAGGCTTGCGCCGAGCGCGCCGCTGGGAAGGCCCATATAGGGCGCCTGAACGGCGGCCACCGGCGGAGGCGTCTCGCCCGAACCAGAAGCGCAGCCCGAAAGCGAAGCAAGGACGACAAGGGCCAAACCGGCGCGCACCAGAAAAATCACTGGAAACCTCCAAAAACTGCAATTGCCACGCCTTCAGCGCGATCTTGGGCGAACATTAGCCGTTGCCGACGCGCCGCGAAAGCCAAAGGCGTCAAAATTTTGTCACTGTGTTTTTCAGGTTGCGCAAAAATTGGCCTGGGGCCTCAAGGGGCCTTTTCCTCAAGCCTCCTGCCATAGGACACGCCGTAGGCAAGCGAGCGGAAGGCGAAGAATCTTGTCAGGGGAGGCTTCGACTCCGGCGCTGAGCAGGTTGGGATCGAAATTGATCGCGTCGCAGGGACCGGCTCCGTCGCCGGTCGTCGCGGTCACCGTGAGCGCGCCTAGCTTGACCTCGCGCCGCTCTGCAGGCCAGGCGATTGTCGGATTGTCGAGGGGATCGCCGGGCTCGCCAAGCGTGACGACCATGTCCCAGACGGCCGGACCCGCCTTGAGGCGTTCGACCAGTCGCTGCGCCAGAAAGTTTTTTGACGCCGCCGCCATTTCCTGGGAATCAAGGAATTTCGCGCCGTCGCGCGGTTCGAACCGCCATTTGACCCAATGCGAGACCTTGTCAGCGTCGATGAATTTGAAGGCGTGCAAGCTGTAATAGGTCGTATCCGCATAGGAGGGCGGCGGATTATGCGCCGCGAACCAGTCCGACAGGGGCTTGGCGTCGGGATGTCCCGCCAGGTAGGCCTTCAATTTCTCGGGGTCGCGCTTGCCGGTCACAGGGTCGGGAATATCCACCTCAAGCCGCTCCAGAAAACTCTGAACGGTGGCCGCGCCGAAAATCGGGATATTCAACATCGCCATATTATGCAGGGCCTCGCCCGGCAGCGAAAATTGCAAGGCCATGCCGCGCGGGCTTTTCGCCGCGTCGGAAATTTCGGGATCGGGACCGGCGACGGAAAATCGCGCGACGAAGGGGACAGGCTGGCCCGAAAACAAGGGGGAGACGCTCAGCGAGCGCGCGTCCTGATTGGCCTGGAACTGGCCGGAGGCGCAAAGCCCCTTCGAATGGTTGCGACGAAAACCCTTGTGGACGCCGGTGATTTTTTCCATCGCGCCGACGACGGCCTCGGCGCTCGGCCCCTCCTGCGCGAGCGGCGCCCCGACGCGCGCACATAAAATCAAGGCCAGGGCAATGGCGGTCGAGCGGCGCATGTCTGTCTCCAAATCAGCCCGTCAGCCGGGCGAAAACGGCTTTTTCAATCTTGCGAGCGTCGAGTCCGGCGCACCCGCGAAATTGTTGCCCAGCAGAAAGGATGGGCTCGCCTGTATCCATTTGTCCAAGTCGATTTCTTCAAGCGCGCCATTGTCCCAGGTCAGCACGACCTCAAGGTCTTCATCGCCGATATTGCGGATGGCGTGGCCGAAGCCCTGGGGAATATAGGCGACATCGCCGGGACCGAATTCCGCCACCTTGCCGCGCCCGCCCGAGCCGAACATAGCAACCTGACCCTTGCCGCGCAAAAAATAATGGAATTCGTTGGCGTTGACGTTCCAGTGCAGCTTGCGCATCGCGCCGGGCTTGAGCGTCATGACGCCGCCCGCAATGCTTTTCGACGCCGGGAAAACATCCGAGGTTGCGATCCGCAGGGTTCCCCCTTCAAACTCCCTGACGGCCTTCGGGTCGCGAGTCAGTCCGGAATTTATCGAGTTGATTCCCGTGGCCACGGCGCCTCCAGCGCATCTTCCGGCCGCAAAATGGGGCCGGACTGGATAAAGGTCTCGCCTTTCGGGAAAGCGTCGAACAGATCCTTGGGAACGCCGAACTCTCGCGCCAAAAAATCCTTGGGGGTCAGGTCGATCCAATCGGTGATCGAAAATGCGGAGAGGTCGGGCGAAAAGCCGCCGTCGTCGAAGGCGAGCAGAATATTGCAGGGCTTGTCGCCGATGGTCTGGATGGCGTGGCCATGCCCGCTTGCGAAGTACCAGAGGTCGCCAGGCTCGAAATTATTGATCTCCGAAGCGCCGCTCGGATCGATCACCACCGTCTGGCAGCGGCCCTCGAGCACGATGGCCCATTCCGCCGCCGTGGCGTGCCAGTGCAATTCGCGTGAGGCGCCCGGATCGAGAAATGCGTGGACGCCGGCGATACCCCGGGCGATCGGAAATTGCCTGACCGAGACTTCCTTGGCCCAACCGCCGGAGGCGACGCGTGGAATTGTCGCGTCGAGCGCGAAGCGGAATTCCTGGAAATCCACCTTGGCCCGGGGATTGTGACAGGCGACGGCGTCGCCGGGCGGCAGGGGCCCCGCCTGTCGCGCGAAACCGCCATCGCCCGGGCGGGAGACGAAGGCTTCCGTGGCAGATGCGGCTGACACGGCGGCAAAATTGGCGGCGCCCCAGGCCGCGATTTCCTTGAAGTCTCTACGATTTGACGGCATGGCCTGCTCGGGGGGATCAATCAAGAAAAAGGGCGCGGTCCGGGAGGCGCCGCGCCACACTGGTCCGTCAGCCTTGCTTCATCTTGGCGAGGGTTTCTTTTGGGACGCCGGTGAAATTGTTGCTCAGCAGATAGGACGGGCTCGACTGCACCCATTTGTCGAGATCGATCTCCTCGAGCTTGGGATTGTCCCAAGTCTGGACGATTTCGAGGTCCTCGTCGCCGACATTCTTGATGGCGTGGCCGAAGCCCTGGGGAATATAGGCGACGTCGCCAGGCACGAATTCCGCGACCTTTCCGCGCCCGCCCGAACCGAACATCGCGACCTGCGCCTTGCCGCGCAAATAATAATGCCATTCGTTGGCGTTCACGTTCCAGTGCAGCTTGCGCATCTGGCCAGGCTTGATGATCATCAGTCCGCCCGACATGCTCTTCTGGGCCGGGAATTCATCCGATGTCGCGAGCTTGAAGGTTCCGCCATCGAATTCGCGATTGGCCCTGGGGTCCTTCAGCAGCCGGAACTTGTGCGTCGATTCCTTCGGCCAGGGCGCTTCGAGCGCATCGGCCGCCTTTAGGATCGGACCGGTCTGAATATAGGTCTCCCCCTTTGGAAAGGCGTCCCAAAGGTCCTTGGGCAGGCCGAAATTCAGCGCCAGCATGTCCTTGGGCGTCACATCCACCCAATCGGTGATCGAGAAGGTGCCATGTTCGGAAAAGGCGCCATTGTCGAAGGACAGGATGAAGTGGCAGGGCTTGTCGCCGATCGCCTGTATCGAATGGCCGTGGCCCTTGGCGAAATACCAAAGGTCGCCGGGCTCGTAATTATTGATCTCGGAGGCGCCCGAGGGCTCGATCACCACGGTCTGGCAATGGCCCTCGATGACGAAGGCCCACTCGGCGGCGAGCGCATGCCAGTGCAATTCGCGCGAAGCGCCGGGGTTCAGGTACATGTGGACGCCAGCGATCCCCTTGCTGATCGGGAATTGATGCACCGTCGCTTCCTTGGCCCAACCGCCGGAGGTGACCTTGGGCTTGTTGCCGTCGAGCGAGAATTTGAAGTCCGGCATTTCGCCGACGGCCTTGGGATCGTGATAGGCGACGGTATCGCCTGGCGGAAGCTGAACGGCGTTGCGCGCATATCCGCCCTCGCCCGCTGCGGCCATATAGCGGTCGGCGGCTTCGGCGACGCTCCTGTAGGCTACGAGGCCCGTCGCGCCAAGCGCTGCGGCGCCCATGAATTTGCGTCTGCTGCTATCCATCTGGTTCTCTCCCTGACCGCCTTGATTTGTTAAAATTATTTTCCTTGATAATGCCGCAGCCTATGCAAATCGGAACCCCCGATGATTAGATAACGCCTATCGCAAATTCCGATGGCTCCATGCTCGATCCGCTGCACCTGCGCACTTTCGTCGCTATCACCGAGGTAAAGAGCTTCTCCGAGGCGGGCCGGCAATTGGGCCTGTCGCAGTCCAGCGTCAGCGAGCACGTCAAAAGGCTCGAACAATTCGCCGGGCAGAAATTGTTCAACCGCGACACCCATTCCAACGCGCTGACCGAACATGGCCAGGCCATGCTGGAATTCGCCCGTTCGATTCTCGATACGAACGCCCGCGCCAAAAGGCATTTCTCACAATCGGTAAAAAGGCGGCGTTTCCGCTTCGGCGCCTGCGAGGACCTGGCGATCGGCTGGCTTCGCGAGATCATCCGTTCCTTCAGCCAGACCCATCCCGACGTCGATCTTGACTTCACAATCGCCCTGAGTCGAACGCTGACCGAAATGTTCGACGAGGGAAAACTTGACATGGTCATCTGCAAGAGATGGCCGGAGGGCGACCGTGGCGAGCTTCTGTTTCGCGACAAAATCGTCTGGACGGCGGCGACGCACGAGCCGGTCTTTCGCCATGACGAGGCGCAGCTCGTGCTTTATCCGCCGCCGAGCATCACGCGCTTCATGGCGCTGACGGCGCTTGAGAAATCCTTGGCGCCCTGGCGCATCGCCTGCACGTCCGGCGATCTGAACGGCCTGGCCACTGCGACGGGCATAGGCCTTGGCATGATGGCGCATTCGAGCACGCTGATTCCGCCGGGCCTGCAGGAATGCGATCCCGACCCGCGCCTGCCGGAACTTGGGCAGGTCGATTTTGTATTGTTCGAGAAAAAGACCGGCGACCGCACATTGCTGACGGAAATGGCCGACGCCATCCGCGCCAAAATTGCGGCGGATCTTTAAAATCGCGCCTTCGTCACGCCGCGCGGGGTGTGGTTCGATTGGCGCCTATGCCAGCGAACGCTTCGCGCGTTTTGGCTGCGAAGCCCATTTTGACTGGAGATCCGGGGCGCCCGCCGCAAGTCCGCGCTTGCCGAATGAATGGGGCGCGATGGTTTCGAGCTCGCGGCGGATCGGGTCTCCGGCCGGACGTCCCACGTCGAATTCGGCGATCAGATCCATCAGGCGGCTCGTCTCCTGGGCAAGCTGCTGGCTCGCCGCGGTCGCCTGTTCCGCCATGGCCGCATTCTGTTGCGTCACATGATCCATCTGGTTGACGGCGCTGTTGACCTGCTGCAGCCCGGTCGCCTGCTCCTGCGCGCTGCTTGAGATTTCGAAGACGGCAGAGGTGATTTCGGACACCTTGCTCTCGATCTGCTCCAGCGCCTTGCCGGTTTGCGCGACCAAAGCGACGCCTTCGCCGACCTGCGCCGTCGATGTCGAAATCAGCCCCTTGATCTCCTTGGCGGCTTCCGCCGAACGCTGCGCCAGCGCGCGGACTTCGGAAGCGACCACGGCGAAGCCGCGGCCGGCGTCCCCGGCGCGCGCCGCCTCGACGCCGGCGTTGAGCGCGAGCAGATTGGTCTGGAAGGCGATCTCGTCGATGACGCCGATGATCTGGCTGATCTGCCGCGACGACTTCTCGATCCTGCCCATCGCGTCCACGGCCTTGCGCACGATCTCGCCGCCGCGCTGCGCGTCGCTGCGCGCGATCGCCACGGCGTCGCGCGCCATTTTCGCGCCTTCGGCGGTCTTCCTCACCGTCGCCGTGATCTCGTCCAGCGCCGCCGCCGTTTCCTCGAGGCTCGCCGCCTGCTGCGCCGTCCGGCCCGACAAGTCGTTGGACGCGACCGCGATTTCCCGGCTGCCCGCATGAACGGCGTCCGTCGACGTGTTCACGCTCTCGAAGGCGCTGGCCAGTTGGTCGACGGCGGCGTTGAAATTGTGCTGGAGTTCCGCGTAGGCGGGCGGCAGGTCTTCGGTCAGGCGGACGGTCAGGTCTTTCTCCGCGAGGCGGGCGAGGCCGGCGCCGATGGACTGGCTGACCAGTTCACGCTCCCGCGCCACCGCGCTTTCGGTTTCGCGATGGGCGATGGCGAGCTCTTCCTCCATCGTCTTCAGGCGCGTCAGGTCGATCAGCGTCTCCACGACGCCGATTGTCTCGCCGTTCTCATTGCGCAAAGGCGCCGCGTGGATTTCGAGATAACGGCGAACGCCGCAAGGCAGGTCGCACCAGTTTTCAGCTTTCTGGGCGCCGGAAACCGCATCCTGGCCGCCCCGCGCCGCATACAGGCTCGCTCCCGAAGCCCCCTCGCCCCCAAGCACGATGTCCGCAAGGCAGGGACGCTGGTTCAGATAAAAACCCTTCCAATGGTCGCGGGCGCCGATCACATCCGCCGCGGCCAATCCAGTCAATCGGGCGCAGGCGTCGTTCCAGGCGGCGACCCGGCCGGCGCGATCGAGAATGAAGGCCGCCACCGACATTTGCGTGAAGGAGCGGTCCACATAGGCGCCCAGGGGGTCATGCGGCCCGCTGGCGGAACCAGCGGATGCGTCCGAAGCCAAAGCCTCGATTTGGGAAATCTCGCGCTTGGCTTTTTTCATCCAAAACATTCGCACGCCTCGATCGGAAAGAAAAAACCGCCTGCAAGAGGTCGGTCGCATCGAATTGTCTTGGCCTAACCCGATGAAAGCCCAAACGCGTTAATTTCCACTAAATACATGAAAAATAAATGAAAAATGACGAACGTAAGCAACAACAGCTTCGGTCCGCCCAAAAAATCCGCTCCACTCGCTTCGGCGTTGTCAGTCCGCCGGCAGCGCGGGCAAGACCAGCGTCGCGCGCAAGCCGCCGAGCGGCGAATGCGTCAATTCGAGCCGGCCGCGATAGGCCGAAGCGAGGTCGGCGACAATCGACAGGCCAAGGCCCGACCCTGGCTTGCTTTCGTCGAGGCGGCGTCCCCGCCGCAGCGCTTCCGCGCGCTGTTCGGGCGGCAGTCCCGGGCCGTCGTCGTCGATTGTCACGCGGAAAAAGGCCCGGTCGCCGCCGCCCGCCGGCAACGTCTCGACATTGACCTGCACTTCGCTGCGCGCCCATTTGCAGGCGTTGTCGATGAGATTGCCGGCCATGTCGTCGAAATCCTGCTTTTCGCCGAGAAAACGCAAGTTTTCCGGACAGTCCACAGCAAGATCGACAGCAGGATAGATCTTGCCGAACGCGCGCTCCATGGCGGCGAGCGCGGGCGCGGGGTCGGCGGCTGCGCCGATGGCGCCGGCCCGCGTCGCGGCGCGGGCGCGCTCGAGATAGAAGTTGACCTGGTCGCGCATCACGTCCGCCTGCGCGCCGACTTTTTTCGCCAGGGGGGTCGCGTCCGCATCCGCCTCGTTGACGATGACGCTGAGCGGGGTTTTCAGGGCATGGGCGAGATTGCCGACCTGGATGCGCGCCCGCTCGACAATTTCACGGTTGGCGCCGATCAGCAGGTTGAGTTCGGACGCCAGAGGCGCGATTTCCTGCGGAAATTCGCCCGCGATATTTTCAGCCTGGCCGCGCCGCACGGCGATCACGCCCTGGCGCAGCCGGCGCAAAGGCAGGAGTCCATACCGCGCCTGAAACGCCATGGCCGCCATCAAGAGCAGCGCCAGCAGCACGAAGGTCACGCCGAGGTCGATTTCGAATTGCGCGACCTGCCCGTCCACCGATTGGGTGGTCGCCGCCACCTGCACCAGGTAACGGCCCTGGTCGCCGGCGTCGATGACGCGCTCCAGCATGCGCAAGGGTTTCTTGTCGGGACCCTCGACCTCGCCGGACCGGCGGCCATCGGCGCCAAGGCCGGATTTCGCGTCGACACCCTTTGATCCGGCAACCTTTGATTTATCAAGCCTTGGAAGTCGCGAGGCGAAAAGCGAATGCGAGGCGCGGATCTGCGGCGGATCGGCGTCGAGCCGGGTGATTTGCCAGTACCAGCCCGACAAGGCGAGTTCGAATTGCGGCTCGCCGAGTTGCGCCGGCTCGCCCGACACCTCGTCGCGCGGCGTGGCGAGATCGGCCACCAGCGCACGCAGGTAAATGCCGAGTTGCTCGTCGAGCGCCGCTTCCGCCGTATCGCGATAGACCGCCGACAGGACGAGACCGGCCAGCGTCAGCACCACCACGCAGGCGACCGCCGAGGACCAGAACAACCGCGCCGCGATCGATGTCGCCCCAAATCTCCATCTCATTTTGGCGGACAATTCATTTGGACAGGCTTGTCATTTGGACGCGCCCGGCTCCATGACATAGCCGAGGCCGCGCACGGTCTGCAGCACGTCGACGCCGAGTTTCTTGCGCAACCGGCCGATGAAGACCTCGATCGTATTGGAATCGCGGTCAAAATCCTGATCGTAGAGATGCTCGACGATCTCGCCGCGCGAAACGACCCGGCCGGAATGGTGCATCAGATAGGCGAGCAGGCGATATTCGTGCGACGTCAGCTTGATCGGCGCGCCTGACACGAGCACGCGGCCGGACTTGGTGTCGAGCGCCACGGGACCGCAGACGATTTCATTGGTGGCGTGACCGGTCGAACGGCGAAGAAGCGCCCGAAGTCGCGCCAAAACTTCCTCAAGATGGAAGGGTTTTGGAACGTAATCGTCGGCGCCGGCGTCGAACCCCTGCACCTTTTCGCTCCAGCCGTCGCGCGCGGTCAGGATCAGCACCGGCATGGTCCGACCGGCCTTGCGCCATGCCGTCAGCACGGAAATGCCGTCCAGTTTCGGCAGGCCGATGTCGAGGACGACAGCGTCATAGGGTTCGGTGTCGCCTAGGAAATGCCCTTCCTCGCCGTCGAGCGCCGCGTCGACGGCATAGCCCGCCCCCTCCAGCGCGCCGACGAGCTGGCGGTTGAGATCCTTGTCATCTTCGATCACGAGCAGGCGCACGGCGTTACGTCCTCTTCATTCTCACTGACCTCGCGGCCTCTTTGCCGCCAGGTCCGGTTCAATGCGTGTTCAGGGCGCCGACGACGGCGCCGGTCGCTGCGTTCAGAAACACATGGATCACCCGGCCGTCAGACCGAAGCAAGGTGATCTCATATATGTCCTGCTCCCGCCAGCGGCAGAGTTTTCCGGTCAAGGCCTCGGCATGGGCGATGGCGGCGGCCTTGCGCATCAGCTCGAAAGGTTCGCGCAATTTCTGCGTGACGACGCGCTCGCGTGTCTCCGCGGGCGTATAGCAGCTGCGCGGCCCCGGCGGCGCTGGCGCGGCCAGCCGTCCCCGCTCGTCGAGCGGCGCGCCGGGGTCGACCTCGATCTCGCGCGGACCGTCATAGCGCGGGCCGCCAAAATGCGGGCCGCCGAAACGGCCCAGGCCCAGGCCCAGGCCGAATCCGAAGCGAAAACCGTCGGCCCTTGCGGCGTCCGCGCCGATGGCAAGCATAGCTAGGAAACAGACCGTCACGACTTTTGCCCACAATTTGGCCATGCCCGAGATTGACCCGCCCTATCTGAACGCTGCGTGAACCGTGAAATATATGACGACCATAGCTCGTCGATCGACGGGCGTCTTTAGGCGCCCTATGGAAAGCCACCATGAGAAGACCGGATTGCTGTCGCTTTTTGGCCGCAAAGCTCGCCTTTCAATCGGACCGTCGCGGCGGGACGATTTGCGCCAAAGCGACGATTGCATCGACGGGGGGCCGAAGCATGATCCGAATGTCCGGTGTTTTTCCATTTCTGGTCCGATCGCGCATTCGATCGCGTCTGGCGATTGCTGCGGTTTTTTCCGGTCTGCTAATCCTTGTCGGCCTCGGCCAGTTTCGCAACGACGAACCCGTCGCGCCCTCAGCCCAGGCGGCCGCGCCAGTCGCCCGCGTCGTCGCAGCCGGGGACCTCGGGGCCGGCGGCGCCCGGTCGTTAAGCTATTACCCCGAGCAATTGGCGGCCTTGCGCAGCATGAGCAATTTCACGCCGATCGCCGACGAGGGCCAGAAGACGGAACCGGAGGCGATTCCGACCGCGGCGGCGGCCAAGGGCGCGCCGCAGCAACTCCGCATCGCGCGCCGCGCCGACGCGCCAGTGAAAACCGCAGCGCTCGGTCAGCCTGCCCCCGCCCTCGCTGCGGCCGCTGCCGATCCGCTGCCCAAGCCGAGGGCCAGGATCTTCGGCATCCCTCTCCCCGGCCTCCCCGATCTCGGCCAGGGCGTCCAGGGCGCGCGCGACGCCGCAACACGCTGGGGCAAGGCCGCCGCTGGCCTTGGCGACAGGATCGCCGGCCTCTGGCGATGACGAGCGCATAGCCCTGAAATGTGGGCGCGGCATTCGCCAAATGCGATCCAGGCCTTGGCCGCCCGTTTGAAACTTGCCAGCCGCAAGGGCTTTGTGCCACCTATGCGCCGACCGCGAGCCGATGACGCCGCAGCGGGAGTGGGCTCTTGTCCGATCTGAAGAAATTGCCGGTCGTCTTGATCGCGGCCCTGGGGATGGGCATTGCGGCGACGCTCGTCGCGTTGCAGGGCGACCCCGGCTTCGGCGCTGCGACGTTTGGCCCCTGGACCTCCTGGCCACGCCTCGGCGGGGCCGATATCGACCCCTATGCGCGCGCCGCCATGGCGGTCGAAGGCGGCCTGCCTCTCGGCGCGGGTGAAGGCCTGGCGTTCGTGGCCCGCGCCGACGAGGCCGGCGCGCCGCTCAATTCGCGCTGCGAATATGTCATTTCCGGCGCCGCCCTGCCCGCGCGCTTCTGGACCCTCGCCGCCTATGACGTGGACGGCCGGCTCCGGCCCAATCTCGCCGGGCGTTACGGACTGACCTCCGCCGCCCTGTTGCGCGCCTCCGACGGCGCCTTTTCCATCGTCGCCGCACGCGAGGCCCGGCCCGGAAACTGGCTGCCGCTTGGAGCCAAAAGCCGCTTCGCCCTGGTGCTGCGCGCTTACGAAGCCGCCTCCAGTTCGGTCGGGGGCGCCATCGAGGGCCTCGTCATGCCCAGGATTGCGCGCGGCGAATGCTCATGATCCCCGAAAAAAGCCGGTTCGACCGCGCCATAGACCTCATTCCCTGGCTGCTCGCCGCGCTGTTCGGCGGCGTCGCCATTCATCTCCTCGCCATCCTGCTCCTGCCCGGCATCGCGCCCCATTCGGCCTATCGTCGCCTCGCCCTGAAATCGCCGGCCGGCCAGATCGTCTTCCTGCCGCGCGCGGCGCCGGATCAAAGCGTCCCGGCCTTCTCCGATCCTTTCGCCGCCCTGGCGCTCTGCCGTTTCGACCTCAAGCAGGGCCCGCTGCGCCTGCTTGCCCACAGCGACGGCGACCATCCCGTCTCGGTTTCGCTGCGCCTCGCAGACGGCACGGTCATTTACAGCGTCAACGACCGCCAGACGCCAAAGGGGCGATTCAACATCCTGGTGGTGACGCAGGACCAGGCCGACGCGCTCGACGCCGCCAGCGACAATGCGGACCAGCAAAGCGCGGCCGAAGGCGCGGACGCCAAAGCCGGAACGAGCGCCGAAAAGCAGGATGAACTGCGGCTGGTTTCGCCGGGAAGGAAGGGGTTCGCGCTCGTTCGGGCGCTCAGCCTGCGCGAAGGCGACTATGATGCGGCGGCGGCCGGCGCGAAAATCGAATGTGCGATAGAAAAGCCCGCGCCCTGACGGCGCGCAAAAAAATCTCTAAAAAAACAAATCACGCGCGCTTCTTGCGGCGCGAACGCGGCGCAGCGCTTCCAGAGCGACGACGACGGCCGGGGCCGGCGTCGACGGCGTCCTCCTGCCGGCAATAGCGCACTCCGAGGAAGAACAATATCTGCGCCGGACCTTCCGGCTTCGAAACCGAGGCGCGGCGGCGCGCCTCGCTTCGGAATGGAACGACTTCGCCCATGGCAATTAATCCCTGCGATGTGCCGGCGCCCGAATCATCCGGGCCTCCGGGATCACGGACAAGGAAAAGGCGCATCCATTAAAATTCTCGCTTTTCCCGCCTGCGTCGCCGCATTAAAGATTTGCGATGGTTAATGATGCGTCAATAAACCTCGGTTAGCGTTCGGATCGGCAAAATATTCCGGATCGATCCCCATGCAGACTGACATTTACGCCCGCCTGCGCGACCTCGCGTCATCGGCTGAATCGAAACCGGCGGAGATGCGCCCTGTCATCTTGCGCGTGATCACCGATCTTTTCGTTCTGCACGCCCAGCACACGCCGCAGGAACTGCACCTTTACGAGGAAATGGCGGACAAGCTCGTCGACGACGCGGACGAAGCCACATTGGCGATCGTGGCGCGCAAGCTCGCCCGCTGCGCCGATACGCCTGCTTCCATCCTGAAAAAAATTCGCGCCCAGGGCGGCGCGGCCGCAAGCGAAATCCTGCTCGTCGATTCGCAGATCGAGTGGCGCGACCTGCGCGCCATAGCAGCGGGCGGAGGCGTCGAAGCGGCATGCGCCATCGCCGGACGCAAGGACCTCGATCGCGAAATCGCCAAAATCCTCGCCGGACGGCCGGAGCGCGAAGTCGCGCGGGCGCTGGCCGCCAACGCCGCGGCGCCGCTCGCCGTCGAAGACCTGCGCCTGCTCTGCGCGCGAGGCCGCGAAGACCCAAGCCTCGCCCAGGCCCTGCTGGGCCGGGGCGAACTCGGCCTCGACCATCTGCCGCTCTACCTCTCGGCCAATTCGGACCAGCGCCGCAAGCTGCTCGAGTTCACCCGAACGGCGAGCCTTGCGCTTGTCGGCCGCAATGAGGCCGCCACTCCGCTTGACGACGCCGCCTGCGCGCGGCTGGAAGCCGGGGCGCTGCGCCAGAAACGCTCCTCCTTCGCGTTGACGCTCGCGGAGGTCATGGGCTGCGACCCCATCTGCGCGCGGAAAATCGTCGACGACGAAAGCGGCGAGGCGCTGACGCTCGCCTTCATTTCGATCGGCCTGCCGCAGGAAATCGGCGCCCGCATTTTCCTCATCGCCTTTCCGAGAGTAGCCCTCTCGGCCGAAATCTTCCGCGCCAACATGGCGTTGTTCGTGTCGCTGCCCCGGCGCGACGCGGCCCGCATCGTCGCAGCCATCACCGGCGAGTCGCGAAGCGCCAGCGCGAGCTTTCTGCGCGCCCAGGCCCGGCGCGCGCCGTTCAACCTGGCGCAAGCCGCGACGGCCGGCGACAGGGCGCCCGTGCGGGACGAGAACCGGAATTTCGCGGCCTTGTGGCGGTAGCGCCTATTTTCCCTTCGCCACCACGCCGACGATTGGCCCCATCGGCAGCGTGAAATCGTCGCGGCCCAGCTCCGGCGCATAAAGCGCGGAAATCGAGCCGTCGAGGAACAGCGCGTTGTCGCATTGCAGCTTGTCGTGGAACAGGCCGGCGAATTCATGAAAGGTCACGGGCTCGTTGGAAATGGCGAAAACCGCCATGCCCTGCCGGTCGACGCCGACGCCGTTGCGCAATTTCGCCGATGTGCCTTCAGCATGGATGCGCGGATGAATCCTGCCGTCCACCACCAGCATCGGACCCGACTGGGTCGCGTAATCCGCCGCCGGGCGGTCATGGAGAAAATGCGAGGTCTCCCAGACGCCGGCCTTGCCGCCGCCGACGAAGAAGACGCCATTGGGCTTCATCGTGAAGTTGGCGGCGCCGGAGCGCGTATTGGCGCGCCTCAGCTCGGCCCCGCGTTCGATATAGAGCCCGACCGGCGCATTTTTCACGTCGTACATGCCGCCGTTCATCGCAAACACCAGTTTTTCGCCCGGCTGCAGGCTGGAGGCGACCGCCTCGAACGTGCCTAGCGCCTCGCCGTCAGGGCCGCGCCAAAATGTGCGCAGGTCATCCTTGCCGGGATCGAAACGGCAGACCGTGTAGGACCTGTTCGCCTCGGCCAGATCTACGCAGTGCGCGGCGAGAGCGGCGGAACTCGCGGAAGCCGCCCAGAAAGCGAGAATGACGGCGGCCCAGACGCGCTTATTGCCGCTTCCACTCGCCTTTCCGCCGCGCGCGAGGGATTTTAGTATTGCTAAAATCACGAAAATCTCTAGCCTCGGCGCCATGAAACTGGCGGATTGGTTACGCAAGTCCGGCGTGAGCCGAATCGAATTCTCAAAGCGGCTTGGCCTGACGCCTGGCGCCGTGAGCCAGTTGTGCAACCAGGACAGCGTGTGGATGTCGCGCGAGACGGCGCAAGCCATTACCCGCGAAACCCTGGGCGCAGTGACGCCCAACGACTTTCTGCCCGAGGTTGCGAGCGAGGTAAAGATGCTGGAGGCGTCCATGTCGAATTCCGTCCATCAGGCCGTCGAGGCGATCAAGCGCGGCAAGGTCGTCATCGTCACAGATGATGACGACCGTGAGAACGAGGGCGACCTCGTCATGGCCGCGAGCTTGTGCAGTCCCGAGAAAATGGCCTTCATCATCCGCAATTGCTGCGGCATCGTCTGCGCGCCGCTGACGCTCGCCGAGGCGCGCCGCCTGCACCTGCAGCCGATGGTCGCGGAAAACGACGCGCCGCTCGGCACCGCCTTCACCGTTTCAGTCGATGTCAAACATGGCCTGACCACGGGGATATCAGCCGAACAGCGCGCCAACACCGTGCGCGGCCTCGCCAACAACAATTTCGGCGCTAATGATTTTGTGCGGCCCGGCCATGTCTTTCCGCTCATCGCCAAGGAGGGCGGCGTGCTGATGCGCTCCGGACATACCGAGGCGGCGGTCGACCTCTGCAAGCTCGCCGGACTGCCTCCGGTCGGCGTGATCTGCGAACTGGCCAATGACGACGGCACGGTGATGATGGGGCCGCAGATCTCCGCCTTCGCCGAAAAGCACAAGCTGAAACAGATTTCGGTGGCCGACCTGATCGCCTACCGCCAGTCGCGCGAAAAGCTGGTCGAGCGCGTCGGCGCTTTCCCGGTCAACACCAAGTTCGGCGAATTCACCGGCTACGCCTTCGTCACGCCCTTCGACACGGTGCAGCATTTCGCGCTGGTGACGGGCGAAATCGGCGACGGCCGCGACGTTCCCGCGCGCCTGCATCGCGCCGACATCATCGGCGACGTTTTCGGCGGGGGCGTCGCGATCAATTCGGCGCTGGAGGCGTTCAAGAAACAGGGGCGCGGCGTGCTCGTCTTTCTGCGCGACGGCGCCGCCGGCGTGCCGGCCAACCTGATCGGCCAGCAGGAACAGGCGGCCACGGAAACCGCCCGCGCGAAAAACTGGCTCGACATCGGCCTGGGCGCGCAGATCCTGCGCAATCTCGGCGTCTCCTCGATCCGCCTCAGGACCAACGCGCCGCGCAAATATGTGGGGCTTCAGGGCTTCGGCATCGAGATCAACGGCATCGAGGGCGGAAAATGACCGGCGAGGACGAGCGCCGCCACAAGGAGAAAATGGCGAAGCGCAAACAGGTTCAGGACGCGGAAGTCGCGAGCAAGGCCATCGAGTCCAAGGGGCTGCTCATCGTCAACACCGGCCCGGGCAAGGGCAAGTCCACCGCCGCCTTCGGCCTGATCTTGCGCGCGCTTGGGCATGACTGGCGGGTTGGCGTCGTGCAGTTCATCAAGGGCGGATCGAATACAGGTTGGTCAACGGGCGAGAGAACCGCGCTGGAGCGGTTTGGCGATCAGATCTCCTGGCACACGATGGGCGAGGGTTTTACCTGGGAGACGCAGGACCGCGCCCGCGATGTCGCCGCCGCGACCCGCGCCTGGGAAAAAGCAAAGGAGCTGATGGCCGACGAGACGATCCGGCTGATCGTGCTCGACGAGCTGAACATCGCCCTGCGCTATGACTATCTGCCGCTCGATGAGGTTGTCGCCGCATTGTCCGCGCGGCGGAAAAACCTGCACATCGTCGTCACCGGCCGCAACGCCAAGCCGGAACTGGTCGCGGCGGCCGATCTCGTCACCGAGATGCAGGCGGTCAAGCACCATTTCGCCGCGGGCGTAAAAGCGCAGGAAGGGATAGAGTTTTGATGGCCGCAGCGGGCGAAATTGCCGGTCATTGGCGCCCTTCTCCCCTTGCGGGAGAAGGTGGCGCGCAGCGCCGGATGAGGGGGCCTGGCCGCAACAGCCCCCTCATCCGTCTCGCGCTTCGCGCGAGACGCCTTCTCCCGCGAGGGGAGAAGGGAAGCGGCCGCGGCGCCCCATGACCAGGACCCTCATGTTCCAGGGCACGGGCTCGGATGTCGGCAAGTCGCTTCTCGTCGCGGGCTTCTGTCGCGCCTTTTCGCGCCGGGGATTGCGGGTAAAGCCGTTCAAGCCGCAGAACATGTCGAACAACGCCGCTGTGACCGCGGACGGCGGCGAAATCGGCCGCGCGCAGGCTTTGCAGGCCCGCGCGTGTTACGCGGCGCCGAGCCTCGACATGAACCCGGTGCTGCTCAAGCCGCAAAGCGACATCGGCTCGCAGATCGTCGTGCAAGGAAAGATTTTCGGCGTCGCCAAGGCGAGGGATTATCAGGCGCTGAAGCCGCAACTTGCGGGCTTCGTCGGGCAATCCTTCGCGCGGCTGAAGACGGACGCCGATCTCTTGCTGGTTGAGGGCGCAGGCAGCCCCGCGGAGATCAACCTGAGAAATGGCGACATCGCCAACATGGGTTTTGCGCGGGCGCACAACGTCCCCGTGGTGCTGATCGGCGACATCGATCGCGGCGGAATCATCGCGCAGATCGTCGGCACAAAAGCCGTGCTCGATCCCCTGGACGCCGCGATGGTGCGGGGTTTTCTCGTCAACAAGTTTCGCGGCGACGCAAGCCTGTTTTCGGAGGGCATGGCGATGATCGCGGAACGGACCGGCTGGTCGTCGCTCGGGCTGGTCCCCTTTTTCCCGGGAGCCGCGCGCCTGCCAGCCGAGGACGCGATGGCGCTGGCGCGGCGCCATCGCGAAGGCGACGGAAAAAAAATCGTCGCCGTTCCCCTGCTGCCGCATATTTCAAATTTTGACGATTTCGACCCGCTCAAACTGGAGCGGGATGTCCGGCTCGTGATGGTCCCGCCCGGCGAACCACTGCCTGTCTGCGACCTGATCGTGCTGCCCGGCACAAAGACCACAATCGCCGATCTCGCCGTCTTCCAGGCGCAGGGCTGGGACATCGACCTCACCGCCCATGTCCGGCGCGGCGGCAAGGTTTTGGGACTATGCGGCGGCTACCAGATGCTCGGCAAGACCATTGCCGATCCTCAGGGCATGGAAGGGCCCGCAGGCGAAGTCGCCGGCCTTGGCCTGCTCGATGTCGAAACCGTGCTGACGACGGAAAAAACCCTGCAAGCGCAAACGGGCGTCTCGTTCGAGGGCGCGGCTTTCGCCGGCTATGAAATGCATGTCGGCGAAACGCGCGGACCAGATTGCAACACGCCCTTGCTCATCTTTGACGACGGCCGCGCAGACGGCGCCATGTCCCCGGATGGACATATTCGCGCCTGCTATCTGCACGGCCTGTTCGGCCATGACGCTTTCCGCACGAGTCTGCTGCGCTGGATCGGCGCGGAAACGTCCGGCCTCGCCTACGAGGCTGAAATCGAGCGAACGCTCGACGCGCTCGCCGATCATCTCGAAGGCCATGTCGATCTCGACGCCCTGCTGCGGTTGGCCAGTTCTTGATCCAGAAGCGTCGTTGCGAGCGACAACGAAGCAATCCAGGCTAAAGCCGCAAACTCAATCGATCAGGCGACAGCAGGAACGAAGTGGCTAAATCAATCGGCCCCCGCGCTCTGGATTGCTTCGCTCTGCTCGCAATGACAGTCCCGCGCGCTAAGCCTGCTCCCGATGATCCCGCGCCACGAGCGTATAGATCGCCGGCGTGACGAACAGCGTAAACAGCGTGCCGATGCTCATGCCGCCGGCGATCACGATGCCGATGGCCGCGCGGCTGCGCGCCCCGGCGCCGGCCGCCACAATCAGGGGGAGCATGCCGACCACCATGGCCGCCGTGGTCATCAGGATCGGCCTGAGACGCACGCCCGCCGCATGTTCGATCGCCTTGCGGGGCGACAGTTGCTCGTTGCGCTGCATGTGATTGGCGAAATCGACCATCAATATGCCGTGCTTGGAAATCAGCCCGATCAGCGTCATTAGACCAATCTGCGTGTAGATGTTGATCGAGGCCGCGCCGACAAAGCCCAGGATGTTCAACGGCAACAGGGCGCCGAACATCGAGGTCGGCAAGGCGATGAGGATGATGAACGGGTCGCGGAAACTCTCGAATTGCGCGGCCAGCACGAGATAGATGACGATCAGCGAGAAGACGAAGGCCAGCGCCAGCGTGTTGCCCTCCTGCATGAACTGGCGGCTTTCGCCCTGGAAATCGTAGGTGTAGCCGGCCGGGAAAATCTCCGCCGCCTTGCCTTTCAGGAAGCCGAGGGCCTCGCCGAGCGTATGGCCGGGGAAAGGCACGCCTGACAGCGTCGCGGCGTTGAGCTGCTGGAACGAGGTCAGCGCGTTGGGCTGCACCTTGGCCGTCACGCTGGCGACCGTGGACAGCGGCGTCAGCGCGCCGCTCGCCGTGCGCACCTGATAGCGCGTCAGCCAGTCCTCGCTGAGGCGGAAATCGCGCGGCGCCTGCGGAATGACCTGGTAGGAGCGGCCGTCGAGATTGAAACGGTTGACGTAATTGCCGCCGAGATAGGTGGCGAGCGTCGCGCCGATATCCGCCATGGTGACGCCGAGATTGTTCGCCTTGGCGGCGTCGATCCTCACCTCATATTGCGGCGTGTCGAATTTCAGGTCGCCGACGGCGAAAACGAACAGGCCGCTTTTCCGCGCTTCCGCCAGCATCTGGTCGAGCACGCCCGCGAGCGTGCGGAAGTCGCCCGCCGTGCGGATGACGAATTGCACGGGCATGCCGCCCGTCGAACTCGGCAGCGGCGGTTGCGAATAAGCGACGATCTGGGCGCCGGTCTGGTCCGCCAGCATCGGCTGCAGGCTTTGCATGATTTCGGCTTGCGTGCGCCCACGCTCGCTCCACGGCTTGAGCAGGAGGCCGGCAATGCCGGAATTGACGCCGCCTGAGCCGTTGATGACGAAAACGTGGCTCCTTTCAGCCACCTTGTCGAAGACATCTGTTTTCAACCGGCTCGTGACCTGTTCGAGATAATCGAGATTGGCCGATTGCGGCGTCGTGATTGGCGTCAGCAGAATCCCCTGATCTTCCATAGGGGCCAGTTCGCGCGGCGTCGAAACATACATGATCGCCGTCAGCGCCAGCACGCCGACGAGCACCATCACGGTCATCGCGCGAACATTCAGGGTTTTATGCAGGCGGGTCTCGTAGCGGCGGCGAAGTCCGTCGAAGGCGTCGTCGAGCCATTCGACCATGGACCGGCGCCCCGCGCGCAGTTCCGGAGATTTCGCGTCCGGGCCGTGCCGCTCATGCGGCTTGAGAAGCTTCGAGCACATCATCGGCGACAGGGTCAGTGCAACGATGCCCGAGACCACGACCGAACCCGCGAGCGTAAAAGCGAATTCCTTGAACAGCGCGCCCGTCAGTCCCGAGACGAAACCGATCGGCGCATAGACCGCCGCCAACGTGATCGTCATGCCGACAACCGGAAGCGCGATTTCCCGCGCCCCGGTCAAGGCCGCGTCCTGCGGGGACATGCCCTCCTCGATATGCCGATAGATGTTCTCGACGACGACGATGGCGTCGTCCACGACGAGTCCGATGGCGAGGACGAAGGCGAGCAGCGTCAGCAAATTGATCGAATAGCCCATCATCAGCATCAAGAACATCACGCCGACCAGCGACAGGGGAATGGTGACGATGGGAATGAGAGTCGAGCGGAGATCGCCGAGGAAGAGGAAGATCACGATGATGACGATGACGCCCGCCTCGATCAGCGTCTTGGCCACCTCGTCGATCGACGCGTGAATGAACTCGGTGGCGTCATAGGCGATTGCGCCCGCCACCCCCGCCGGAAGGCCGGCCTGTATCTCGGGAAAGGCCTTGCGCACGTCCTCGATGACTGTGAGCGGATTGGCGGTCGGCGTGGCGTCTACGCCGATGAACACTGCCTTGAGGCCGTCGAAGACCGCGGAGGATTTCGACGCTTTCCGGCCCGAGTTCGACCTTGGCGACGTCGCCGAGCCGCACCAGCGCGTCGCCGCGGCTGAAAATCACCAGATGCGAAAAGGCCTGCGCATTGTCGAGCGAGGTCAACGCATTGATGCTCGTCTGGGTGAAGTCGTCCTTGATCTGTCCGGCGGCGGAAGTGAAATTGTTGGCGGCGAGCGCAAGGCGAATATCGGCGGCGGCGACGCCACGCGCCGCCATCTTGTCGGGGTCGAGCCAGACGCGCATGGCGAAATTCTGGCCGCCGAGAATTTTGGCGCTGGCGACTCCGTCGATCGTCTGCAGGCGCGGCTGCACGACGCGGGTGATGTAGTCGGTGACCTGCGCCGGCGTGAGAACGCTGGAATTGAAAGACATATAGAGCAGCGACGTGCCCTGCCCCGTCTGCTTGACCACAACCGGATCCTCGGCCTCGCGCGGAAGCTGGAACTTGACCTGGTTGACCTTGGCGAGCACGTCGGTCATCGCGCGGTCGGCGTTGGCGTTCAGGCGCAGGTTCAGCGTGATCGTCGAGGCGTTCTGCTGCGAACTCGACACCAGCGTGTCGACGCCCTCGGCGCTCGCCACCGCCTGCTCCAGCGGCGTGGTGATGAAACCCTTGATAACCTCGGCGTTGGCGCCGGGATAATGGGTGGTGACGGTGATGGTCGCCTGCGACAGCGCCGGGTACTGCCGGATCTGCATGTTGAAGCCGGCCTGCGCGCCGACCAGCAGGATCAGCAGGCTGACGACCGTCGCCAGCACCGGACGGCGAATGAAAAGATCCGTAAACGCGGCCATTTTATCTTTCTTTGTTTCGATCGCGATCGATCGCGATGCTGGCCGCTCCTACTGCAGCGGGCGCACGGGCGCAGGCTGCAACGCCATGTCGGTGACGATCCGCACGGGGGCATTGGGCTGCAACTTGATCTGTCCCTGGGTGACGATCCGGTCGCCGGCTGCGACGCCGTCGAGAAGCACCACCCGATCCTCGCGCGTCTCGCCAACGCGCACGATGCGGCGCTCGGCGTGCAGCGGACCGTCGAAACCCTTGTTCGCGTCATCGGGACGCACGACATATACTGAATTGCCATAGAGCGAATAGGCGATGGCCGTGCGCGGCGTCGTGACGATATTGCGCGGGACGCCCGCGTCGATCGTCACATTGGCGAACATGCCGGGCATGATCTTCTTGTCGGGACTGGCGACCTCCGCGCGCACGAGAATGGTGCGCGTGTCGCGGTCGACGCGGGCGTCGATATTCTTGATCCTGCCCGAAACGACAATGCCGCCCAGCGCGTCGATTCTGGCGGAAACGGTCTGGCCTACCGCCATCGCCGCATAATCCTGCTCGGGCGTCTGGAAGTCGAGATAGATCGGATCGAGCTGCTGCAGCGAGACAAGCGCGGCGCCGGGCGCGACATACTGGCCGACATCGACTTTCCGGATGCCGAGCCGCCCGGCGAAAGGCGCGACAATGTTCTTCTGGGCGATCAGCGCGCGGATGCGCTCAAGCGCGCCCGCGGCGTTGTCGCGTTGCGCCTGCGCCAGATCGAAATTGGACTTTGTCGCCACGCCGCTCGACGTCAGCATCTGCTGGCGCTGGAAGGCCAGTTCGGCGTTTTTCAGCATGGCGGCGTTGGACTTGAGATCGGCCTGATCTGTGGAGTCGTCGATACGGGCGATCAACGCGCCCTTCTGCACATCCTGGCCGTTCTCGAAACCGATCGCCGCGACGATGCCACCGACCTGGCCGGCCACGTCTATGCCCGGCACAGCCTTGAACGTTCCGATGACGCTGACGCGCGGCGTCCAGTTTTCCGAACGCGCCTCCTCGACCGCGACGCCCGCGACCGGGCGCGGCATCAAGCTCATGACTTCGCGCATTTTCGCCGGCTTGTAGACGAACTGGAGCCAGGCCAGCCCGCCAACAAGCGCGGCGAGGAAGACAAAAACGGCGGTAAAGGCGAATTTGCGCATCTGATCAACCATTTTGAGCCGTATATGGGCCGGGTTCTAGCCTATCGGTAGCGCTGCTGGCAAATAAGACTGTCGGAACAAGCCGACAGCCATGCTTTATCAGCCTTTCTGCCTATGCTGCTTATAAATCAGGCAACTTCGACGCGATTGTCGCGCTGAAGGCAGGAACCGCCCGGCAAGCTCAAAGTTTAGGCTGTGAAATCAGCATGGCCAGTATTTATGCTAGGTCAAGGCGCGGCCGCAAAGAGCGATTCACATTGGGGAAACGGAATTGAAGGGTACGCGCCTGACCGTGAAAGAGGCGAACCCGGAATTGCACAAAAGGCGATCATGCCGATGAACCTGCCCTGTTTTGACGAAATGACCAATGACGGCGCGACGCGCGAACTTTACCGGCGCATCGGCGAATGGCTGCAAAAATCGCCTCCCGGCCTCCTCGATTCCCGCCGCCAGCAGGCTGAAATGCTGTTTCGCCGCATCGGCATCACCTTCGCGGTCTACGGCGACAAGGACGCCGCCGAGCGTCTGATCCCCTTCGACATCATTCCCCGCCTGCTTGGCCGCGACGAATGGAGCCGGCTCGAAGCCGGGCTGATCCAGCGCGTGAAGGCGCTGAACATGTTTTTGACCGACGTCTATGGCGCACAGGACATTTTGCGGGCGAAAATCGTCCCCGAAGACCTTGTTTTCCGAAATCCCTGCTACCGTCCGGAGATGCAGGGGCGTCCCGTCCCGCACGATGTCTGGACCCATATCGCCGGCATCGACATCGTGCGCGTCGACGACCACGATTTTTATGTGCTCGAGGACAATTGCCGCACGCCCTCGGGCGTTTCCTACATGCTGGAAAACCGCGAAATGATGATCCGGCTCGCGCCGGACCTCTTCGCCGAACATTCCGTGCTGCCGGTCGAGAACTATCCCGACGCGCTGCTCGCCTCCTTGCGCTCGGTCGCGCCGCGCGCCTGCGCCGGCGAGCCGAACATCGTCATTCTCACGCCCGGCCAGTACAATTCCGCCTATTACGAACATTCCTTCCTCGCCGACAAGCTCGGCGTCGAGCTGGTGGAAGGCGGCGATCTCGTGGTCAAGGACGACATTGTCTACATGCGCACCACCGAAGGGTTGAAGCGCGTGGACGTGATCTATCGCCGCGTCGATGACGACTTCATCGATCCGTTGGTGTTCAGGCCGGACTCCTGCCTCGGCGCCGCAGGGCTGATGGGCGCCTATCTCGCCGGAAACGTGACGCTCGCCAATGCGGTCGGCGCGGGCGTCGCCGACGACAAGGCGATCTACACTTACATGCCGGAGATCATCCAGTTCTACCTCGGCGAAAAGCCGCTGCTGAAGAACGTCGCGACCTGGCGCTGCCGCGAGACGGAGGCCTTGTCCTACGTGCTCGATCACCTCAAAGAGCTCGTGGTGAAAGAGGTCAATGGCTCCGGCGGCTATGGCATGCTGGTCGGCCCGCACGCCAGCCAGAAGGAGATCGAGACCTTCCGGCAGAAGCTCCTGGCCAATCCCGACAATTTCATCGCCCAGCCCACCTTGTCGCTCTCCACCTGCCCCACCTCGTTTACCGGCGGCGTCGCGCCGCGCCATGTCGACCTGCGTCCCTTCGTCCTCTCGGGCGCCGACGGCGTGCGGGTCGTGCCCGGCGGCCTGACCCGCGTGGCGCTGAAGGACGGCTCGCTCGTCGTCAATTCCAGCCAGGGCGGCGGCACCAAGGATACCTGGGTTCTAGAAACGAACGCATCTGCATAAGCCTGGGTTCTCGAAACAAACGCTTCCGCATAAGGATTGCGAAGAAAATGCTCTCCCGCACCGCCGATAATCTCTACTGGGTCTCGCGCTATCTCGAACGCGCCGATTTCCTCGCCCGGCTAATCGAAGCGTCCAGCCGCATCGCCGCCTTGCCGAAAGCCTACGCCTCAGCGCAGGACGAATGGCAGAGCGTGCTGATCGCCTCGGGCGCCGACGAAACCTTCGTCGATCATCGCGACACCGCCGACGAGGCCAATGTCATTGAATATCTGGCCTTCGACGAGCGCAATCCCTCGAGCATCCGCAATTGCATCGAATTCGCCCGCACCAACGCCCGCGCGGTGCGCACGGCGCTCACCACGGAAATGTGGGAGAGCATCAACAGCGCCTGGCTGGAGCTGAAGAAATTCGAGGCGACGCACAAGGCGCTCGGCCGCGTCGAGCGCGAGGAGCTCATAAAATTCCTCGACTTCGTCAAGACGACGTCGAGCCTTTACGACGGCTACGCCTATCGCACCATGCTGCGCAACGACGCCTATTATTTCTCGCGCCTCGGCGTCTACATGGAACGCGCCGACAATACCGCCCGCGTGCTCGACGTGAAATATCACGTGCTGCTGCCCGAGCAGGAAGCCGTCGGCGGCTCGGTCGATTATTTCCAGTGGACCGCCATCTTGCGCTCGGTGTCGGCGCTTACCGCCTATCACTGGGTGTTCCGCGAAAGCATCAAGCCGTGGAACGTCGCCGATCTCCTGATTCTCCGCCCGGAAATGCCACGCTCGCTTATTTCCTGCTATGACAACATCGTGCGCTTCCTCGACTTCCATCGGCAACGAATATGGCCGCCACGGCCCCGCGCAGCGCCATGCGCGAAACGTCAAGCGACGGTTGGAAAACGCCTCGATCAAAGAGGTCTTCCAAAGCGGCCTGCATGAATTCGTCGATTCCTTCGTGACCGACAACAATCAGCTTGGAACGGAAATCGCCGAGCAATATCTGATCGGCTGAAAGGAGAGTTCCTCATGCGGGCGCATGTTCGCTACCAGATCCAGCTCGTCTTCGCCGAGCCCGTCCGCGCGCTGACCCATCTGCTGCGCCTGACGCCGCGCGGCTATGACAGCCAGCACGTCCAGGACTGGACGGTCGGCGTGGAGCCCGACGCCAGATTGCGCCGCAGCGAAGACACTTTTGGCAATATCGTTCATACCTGCTCGCATGACGGTCCGCTCGACAGGCTGAGTTTTTATGCGGAAGGCGAGATCGAGACCAGCGACGCCGCAGGCGTGGTGCGCGGCCAGGTCGAGAGGTTCCCGCTCGATGTTTTCCTGCGCGACGCCGAGGCGACGCGCGCCGACGCCATAATGCAGGAATTCGTCGCCGACAGCCTTGCCGCCGAATCCGATCCGCTCGGCCGCATGCATGCGCTGATGGGCGCGCTGAACAAGACCTGCGCTTTCGAGCCCGGCGAGACGCCCGCCCCGCGCCCGGCGGCTGAAGTCTTCAAGGCGCGCAAGGGCAGCGCGCGCGAACTGGCTCAGGTCTTTATCGCCTGCGCCCGGTCGCAGAACATGCCCTCGCGGTTCGTTTCCGGGTTCTTCCTTGGCGAAGGCGGGGAAACAAGAGACGCCGGCGCGCACCATGCCTGGGCGGAAGTCTTCGTCGAATCCTATGGCTGGATCGGCTTCGATTGCTCGCTGGACCTCTGTCCGCTGGGGGAGCATTTGCGCATCGCGCAGGGCCTCGATTATTACGGCGCCGCGTTGCGGCGCGGCGCCTTCTTCGGCGTTGCGAAAGAGGCAGCCGACTTCAGCCTGAACGTCGACCGGGCGCGGCAGGCGAGCTGGCAGGCGCAACAGTAAAGCAGGGGCGCGCAGATTGCCTTCCTGCGCGAAGCAGGACAGATTGCTGTGGACAAGCCTTCAAGATTTCGTGAGTTGGCGGCCCGAGCGATGACGCAAAAGACATGATGGATTCGATCGATCGCAAGATCCTGAACATATTGCAGGAAAACGCCAGCATCGCCGTCGCCGACCTCGCCCGCGCCGTGGGCCTGTCGCCGACGCCCTGCTGGAAGCGGGTGCAGAAGTTAGAGAGCTCCGGCGTCATTCTCGGCCGCGTCGCGCTGGTCGATCCCCAGAAAGTCGGCCTGGGACTGACGGTCTTCGTCTCGATCGAGACCGAGGACCATTCGCAACCCTGGCTTGCGCGGTTCGCCGCCGCCGTCTCGTCGATGCCCGAGGTCATGGACATCTACCGCATGGCCGGCGACGTCGATTACCTCTTGCGCGTGGTGGTCGCCGACACGGCGAGCTACGACGCCTTCTACCAGCGACTGATCGCCGCCGTGCCCCTGAAGAAAGTCACGTCCCGCTTCGCGATGGAGCGCGTAAAGTCGACATCTGCCTATCGAGTCCCCGGGGTCGAAAATGGCAGATAAATCCCGCGCCGAATTTGCGCTGGATCATGTCGCCGCCGGAACAGGTTTGTTAGACAATTTTCTGAAACGTGCTACGACGAAAGCATAAGCCGCAAAAAGCGGCGCAGGAGCGCTTGCCTTCTCAATCGAAGCGAGAGCCATCCTAGAAAAAAAGTCGGGCGCCAGCCAAGCGAAAGGCCCAGCATAGGGCAGGTTCGCGGGAGGAAATGATGACCAATATGCAGATTGGGGAGCTCGCTCCTCATGAAACGAACCCGCAGGACTTCATTTCGAAGGACATTCCCGCAGGGCACGACACTTTGTGGGGCTGGGCGGCCAAATGGTCGCCGCAGGACCTGCCAGTCCGGCTCGACCCGGCCAAGGCTTTCGTGTTCGAAACCGTCGAATTGCTGAAAAAGAGCAAGGACGAGGGGTATTCCGTCGTCGATGTCGAGGCCCCCATGGCGCTGCGCGCCCTCGGCGCGACAAAAGTGCCCGCCTTCGACACCCAGCTTCTCTTCATGATGTCGCGGAGCTAGAGCCATTCCCGATCCGACGAAATCGGATCGGGGCTTACCTTTTATCATCCGCCAGAGGCGAACCGGCTAGGCTCAGGCGGGGTCGGTCGCGGGGCGCAGGCCCTCGATCAGGCCCGCGCGCCAGTCGATCGAAGTCGAAACTCTCGCGCAGGAGCCGGGCGACACAGCGCTGCAGCGCCTGCGACTCCGGATGCGACGGACGCAGCCACGCGACATAGCCGACCGCTTCCTCGAGTTTTCGGGCCCGCGCAAAGCGGTCGTCCGCGCCGCGCGTGATGGCGCGCTCGGCGGCTCTTGCAAGGCGCCCAAGGCGAGTCGCGATGGCCGGTGATTGACGCTGCAGCAAATCTCGACAGTCGTCGAAAGACGGTTTTTGGGCCGCAAGGCCATTGGAATCGACGGCTTCGGACGAGGCCGTGGTGCAAACTGCGAGCTTCATGCTCCGCTCCTGTCTAGCGCCTTCGTCATAAAGGCGAACGCAATCTAAGTCGCCATCAGTAAAAAACCGATTTAAGCGATCACTGAGCCACAGTTACAATTCCAAACAACAGTGTCAATTACGCGCGTGAGTTGCATTACGTAGAGTAATATACAACTCGTTCGATTTTTATTTCTACCGTGAACAGGCTGACCATGCGTAATGAAACAAATAGTCAAGGCCAAGCCATTTCAAACCAAGCATAGACTTGACGCAACTTTTTTACGCTTTGGCGTGCGCGACGAATGCCGCCGCGCCGGAAAAGACCAGGCGTTTCGCTTTGACGCATATTTTGGGCGCGAACCCGACCGATTTTTCAAAAACAAGAATTTCAGGCGAGCGATTTTTCGCGTCGGGGGGCGTTCAGGCGGAGCAAGACCAAAGCCGCGAGCGTCGGCAGCACGGCGAGCCAGTGCCCCATGCCTGCGAGCAACGCCGCGATTGCCCAGCAAAGCGACAGGCCGTGTTCGACCAGTCCGACCAGCTTGTTTTGCGCATGGGTCTTGATCAGGTCGCCGCGCTTGTTCTTGAGCGGCTTCCAGAAATTGAGGCTGGCGGTCGAGGCCGCGGCGAAGCAAGCGAAAGCAATTGTGACAAGGCCGATGCGCGGATCGGCCCAGGCGACGCCCAGCAAAGGCATGAAGAGGAAGATCGCGACCGGCGCGGCTACCGCCTCAAGCTTGCGTCGCAGGATTTCTCCGGCCGCGACGGGCGCCGTTGCGACGAAATCTCCGGCGTCCTCGCTCGACGCCGCCAGAAAAGCCAGCGCCGCGGCGAGCTGGGCGGCGATGGCCACCAGCGCCGGGGCGACGGAAAGCGCCAGCGAGCCGTCCGGGCCGAGGCTCTTCCAGATGACGAGCGCGACCGGCAGCGTGTAGAGCGATTGCAGCAGCACCTGCGACAGGAGATAGGGGTCGCGGGCGAGCAGCCGCCATTCCTTGCGCCGCAAGGCGCCGGCGCGTTCGCAACGAAAGCGCGTGTCCGTTTTTTCGCGGCGGCGGATTTGCGCTTCGCCAGCCGCAACCAGCGCGCCGCGGGCAAAAGCGCGCGCCAGAAAGCGCACGGAAAGTGTGAACACCGTCAGGCCAAGGCCAGCCCACAGCGCCAGCGAAAGCGCGTCGCCCGCCGCGGCGCGCGCCGGCAGCCAAAGCGGCGTCGCTGGATCGGCCCAACTTCCATCGACAGGATGGGTCATGGCGTTTCGGAGGGCGTCGCGGGTCGAGGTTGGTAGAAAATTGAAGATCTGGGCGCAAATGACGAACCAGGCGCCGACCAGCGTCGCGAGAACCTGGGTCGCCGCGCGCGTGCGTTTGGGTCCGAGCAGCCGGAACAGGCCGAGCGTGCCGGCGAGGCTGATGCCCGTCGCCAGCAAGACCGTCGCGGCGAGCGCCGGGTAGATCGCTAGCCAATGCGCGCCGTCTTGCCATGCGGTGACGTCGACCACGGGCAGCAGGAACAGGCCGACGGCGCCAAAACTTTCAATGGCCACGGCGAGCGCCCGCGCCGCCAGGATTTTTGTGGGCGACAGCGGCGAGGACAGCAGAAGGTCGAGATCGCCGCGCGAATACAGCGCCCGGGTCGAGCCGGTGAGCCCTTGCGAAAACAGCCAGGGCAGAATGATGACAAGTCCGAGCCCCATGACCGCAAAGCGGCCTTCGCTCGCCTCGCGTTCGACCAGGCCGCCGGCCAGCGGCCACGCCGCCATGTGAATTCCGACCGAGACGAGGCCGAGAAAAACCAGCGCCCTGACATTGCTCTTGGCGCGAAGAAAGCCGCACAGGCGCCGCCAGGACAGGGTGAGGTCGTGGCGCAGCAGCCGAAGCAGCGAGATGGGACGGGCGTTCAAGCCGCCTCTCCGCGCGTGAGGTCGAGGAAGACCTCTTCTAGGCTCGCGCCCTCGCCTGCTCCCGAGGCGCGCGCCATGCCGCGCAATTCGGCGAGCGTGCCCTCGGCAATCTTGCGGCCATGCGCGATGATGCCGATGCGGTCGGCCATGCGCTCGGCGACTTCCAGAATATGAGTGGTCAGGACGATGGCGACGCCATCCCGCGCCTGCTCGACCAGCATGTCCTTGACCTGCCGCGCCGCGCCGGCGTCAAGCCCGGTCAAGGGCTCGTCGAGCATCAGGAGGCGCGGTCCGTGGATCAAGGCGCCGGCGAGCGCAACCTTCTGCCGCATGCCCCTTGAAAACCCCTCGCAGCGTTGGTTGCGCTGTTCCCACAGGCTCAGCCGCCGCAACAGGTTTTCCGCGCGACTTTTGGCGACGTCCGGCGTCATGCCCCAGAGTCCCGCGACGAATTCGAGGTATTCCATCGGCGCGAGCTTGTCGTAAAGCAGGGGCTCGTCGGGCAGCCAGGCGACCTGGCTTTTCGCCTCGATCGGATTGCGCAGCGCATCGACGCCGCAAATGGAGATCTCGCCGCTGTCAGGCTGAAGCAGGCCCGCGACCATGCGCAGCGTCGTGGTTTTCCCCGCGCCGTTGGCGCCGAGCAGCGCGTAGAATTCCCCGGGGCGAATAGACAGGTCGAAGTCCATCCAGCGCCATTTTCCCGAAGCTTTTCTTGAGATTGCGCAGGCGCAGCGTATCGGGCGGCGTGGCTTCGGCGGCAGCGGACATGCGGAATTTCCTGATGAGGCGTTCCGCGAGGATAATGGGCTTTGCCTTTTTGAAGGGTTAAGCCGCCCCGTGAATTTCGTTCAAAACACGGCGAATGCGGCCCTTGTCGCCAGGACCAGAAGGATCAGCGACCCCAGGCCGAAAATGTAGAAGCGAAGCATGATCTTGTTGACCGTCGCATGGACGAGGCTGTGAGCGATCCTCGAGGCGACGTAGAGCCAGGCCAGGACGAGATTGACGCCGCCGCCTTCGCCGAGCACGGCGAGCGACAGGGCGAGGGCGTAGAACAGCGTCGGCTGCTCCATCAGGTGATTGTAATTATCCGCCTTCCAGCGCACGTCCGGCGGCAACTGGTTCTTGAAGCCGTCGCCGGGCTGGGTCGGGTCGAGACGAAGCCGCAGCCGCTTGATCGCCCCGACGCGGGTGACGACAAGCCAGGTCATCATGACAAAGGACCAGAGGACCAGCGCCACCACCGGCGCGAGGATTTGGCTGTGCATGGCGTTCGCGTCCCTGACCGCAAGAAAACTCGCGAGGACAATCAGCGCAGCCTCAGTTCGTGTCAATGCCGTCGCTAACGCCCCGTTTCCGCGAAGCATGGCCTTTGGCGTCGCCTTAGCCCGTTGGCCTCATCCTGTTTGCCGCGCTGCACGCCGGGCAGGAAGCGAGAGGCGCGCAAATTGCCCAACAAGGGAACACGGTCGGATCGCTGTGAGTTGTGCGACGGGGAAGCTGAAAGTGTCCAGGAGGACAAATTCGCATGTCAAATCGCACGATTATCGCCATCGTCATTTACATGATGGTTCAGGGCGTCGTTTTCGGCATCGGCGCGGTGCTGGTTCTGGCGACGCCGCTCGCGAATATCGCGATGACCTTGATGCCTTTCGTGGTCGCCGCGACATTGATCATGTCGGCGCCAATCGCGTGGGCGCTGGCGCCTTTGGCGCGCGCCGCCCATGAGCGCAAACTGAACGCCCAGGAGCCAGGGCGTGGGAGCGACCAGCCTGGTCGCGGATATCACGCGATTTGATCAGCCTGATCGCGTGGAGCCAGTTCTAGCTGGGTGGAGCCCTTCCCCGCCATGAGCGGGGAAGGCGCGGCCAAGCTGCGAACGCTTAAACTCCCACCGGCCGCCGCAAATCCAGCGTCGTCGGGAATTCCCCGGCTATTTCGACCGGCGGCAACTTTATTTCGCCGGGCGTATGGCCGTGCTCCTGGAAGCGCGCGAGGCGGCGCGCTTCAGCCTCGTAGGAGTTGACCGGAAAAGTCTCGTAATTGCGCCCGCCCGGATGCGCCGCGTGATAGACGCAGCCGCCCATCGAGCGCTTGCTCCATTTATCGATAATGTCGAAGGTCAGCGGCGCCTGCGGCGGTATCGTCGGGTGCAGGCCGGATGACGGCTGCCAGGCCTTGAAGCGCACGCCAGCCACCGCCTCGCCGCGCACGCCGGTCGAGCCCATGGGCAGGCGGCGTCCGTTGCAGGTCACGATATGCCGCGCCTCGTTGAAGCCTTCCACGCGCACCTGCATGCGCTCGACGGACGAGTCGACGAAGCGCACGGTGCCGCCGACAGTCCCCTCCTCGCCCATCACGTGCCAGGGCTCCAGCGCCTGGCGTATTTCGAGTTTTACGCCGGAATGTTCGACAGAGCCGTAGAAGGGGAAGCGGAATTCGAATTGCGCCTTGAACCATTCGGCATCGAATTCATAGCCGGCCCGGCGGACGTCATCGAGGATATCAGAAAAATCGCGCCAGACGTAATGCGGCAGCATGAAGCGGTCGTGCAGGCTCGAGCCCCAGCGCACCAGCTCGCCTTCCTGCGGCTCGCGCCAGAACCAGGCGACGAGCGCGCGCAGCAGCAGCTGTTGCGCCAGCGACATGCGCGCGTCCGGCGGCATCTCGAAAGAGCGGAACTCCACAAGCCCAAGCCGGCCCGTTGGTCCCGAGGGCGAATAGAGCTTGTCGATGCAGATTTCCGAACGATGGGTGTTGCCGGTCACGTCGGTCAGAAGGTTGCGATAGAGCCGGTCCACCTGCCAGGGCCTGGGCGCTGCGCCCTCGCCGGGGCGCGGCGTCATGGCCAGCGCGATCTCAAGTTCATAGAGCGCGTCGTGCCGCGCCTCGTCGACGCGCGGCGCCTGCGAGGTCGGACCAACGAAAAGCCCCGAGAACAGATAGGATAACGCGGGATGGCGCTGCCAGTAGACGATCAGGCTCTTCAGCAGGTCGGGCCGGCGCAGGAAGGGCGAATCCGCGGGCGTCGCGCCGCCGATCACCACGTGGTTGCCGCCGCCGGTGCCGACATGGCGGCCGTCGATCATGAATTTTTCCGTGCCGAGCCGCGACTGCCGCGCCAGCTCGTAGGTCTGGCGATAGATCGAGGTCAGCTCGTCCCAGTCGGCGGCGGGATGGACATTCACCTCGATCACGCCGGGGTCGGGCGCGACGCGGATGACATTCATCCGCGTGTCCAGGGGCGGCGGATAGCCCTCGATGTGAACGGGCAGTTTCAGCTCGGCGGCGCTGGCTTCGACCGCCGCCAGCAATTCGAGATAATCCTCGATCTTTTCGGTCGGCGGCATGAAGACATGCAGCTTGCCTTCACGCGGCTCGATGGCCAGCGCGGTGCGCACCTCGTTGGAATCGTCGAGCACCTGCTCGTTTTGCTCCTGGTGCTCCGCCCCTTGCGCGCTGCGCTCGAACTTTTGCGCGATCGTGTCCGCGCCGGGAAGGGCGCCGCGCGGCTCGGTCGGATCGGATTCGACGATGTAGGGATAGGAGGCCGGCGGCACATAGGGCAGCGACGCCAGAGGCAGTCGGAAGCCCACCGGGGAATCGCCGGGTTTCAGGAAGATCGCGCCGCGCCGCAGCGGCCATTTCTGGCTCATCCAGCTGCGTTTGGCGGGCTCGGCGTTCCAGCGCTGCACCGGCAGGACGAAGCCCGCGGGCTTGTCGAGGCCGCGCTCGAACACGCGGACGAAGCGCGAGCGCTCCTCGGCGTCCGCCAGCTTGGAATCCCCGGGGGTCACGTTGACCGGCAGGTCCGCTTCCTTGAGCATCCATTCCGCCGGATCCTCATAGGCGGGAATGACAAAATCAGGCGTGATCTCGAGCTTTTGCGCGATGGTCTCGGCCATGAGTTTCGCATCAGGCGCGGTGGCGGCGACCTCAGGCTTTTCACGGGCGATCAGGCCGGCGTCTCGCCAGATCGGCTCGCCGTCCTTGCGCCAGTAAAGGGAGAAGGTCCAGCGCGGCAGGCTTTCGCCGGGATACCACTTGCCCTGGCCGTAATGCAGGAAGCCGTTGGGCGCGAAAGCGTCGCGCAGCCGCCGGATCAGGTCGTCGGCGATGGCGCGCTTGTCGGGGCCGACGGCGTCGGTGTTCCATTCCGCCGACTGGTAATCGTCTATCGAAACGAAGGTCGGCTCGCCGCCCATGGTCAGGCGCACGTCCTGCTTTTTGAGATCTTCGTCGACCCTCTTGCCGAGCGCGTCGAGCGACAGCCAGGCTTCATCCGAAAACGGCGCGGTGACGCGCGGCTTTTCGTCAAACCGCTCCACCCGCATCTCGAAGCCGAATTCGCATTGCGCCGGCTCGACCATGCCCTCGATCGGGGCGGCGGAGGAAAAATGCGGCGTGGCGGCGAGCGGGAGATGGCCCTCGCCCGCGAAAAGCCCGGAGGTCGGGTCAAGGCCGATCCAGCCCGCGCCGGGAATGTAGACTTCGGCCCAGGCGTGCAGGTCGGTGAAATCGTGGTCTGTGCCGGAGGGGCCGTCGAGCGCCTGCAGGTCCGGCTTGAGCTGGATCAGGTAGCCAGAGACGAAACGTGCGGCGAAGCCGAGGTTGCGCAGGATCTGCACCAGCAGCCAGCCAGTGTCGCGGCAGGAGCCCGAGCCGATGCGCAACGTTTCCTCGGGCGTCTGCACGCCCGGCTCCATGCGCACGACGTAGCGGATGCGCTGCTGCAGCGCGGCGTTGAGCGCGACGAGATAATCGACCGTGCCCATTTCTCCCTTCGGCGCTGTCTTCAAATAGTCCTGCAGAAGCGGGCCTGCCGGATCGGCGTCGATATAGGCGGCGATGTCCTTGGAAAGCGCGTCGGCATATTTGAACGGCGCCTGCTGAGCATAGTCCTCAATGAAGAAATCGAAGGGATTGTAGACCGCCAGTTCGGCGATCAGGTCGACGGTGATCGAAAACTCTTCGGTCTTTTCTGGAAAGACCAGCCGCGCCAGCCAGTTGCCGTGCGGGTCTTGCTGCCAGTTGATGAAATGGTTTTCCGGCGTGATCTTCAGCGAATAGGCGGGCACGTTGGTGCGGCAATGCGGCGCGGGCCGCAGTCGCACGATCTGCGGGCCGAGCGCCACCGGACGATCGTAGCTGTAACGGGTGGAATGATGAAGCTTGGTGAGGATGGCCATGCGGCTTGCGCCTCTCGTTTTTGGTTCGTCTGCCCGCGCATCGCGCATGAGCATTTTTCGAGCGCGACTCCGGGAACATGGCGGCGAAGTCACGCAGCCCCCTTTATGGCGCTGAAAGCGGCGCCCTGTCACGTCTGAAAAGGCGGCTTTTCGGCGCGCGCCCGGCCGAACTGCTTAAAAACGAGGCAGAACGACGTGATCTCTGGCGTCGCAGCCACGCAAGGAACAGCTTCGCAACGGGCGCGACGAATTGCGGCGGCGCGGGCGGCCGCTCCAGCGTTCGCAAGAACGTGGAAAGGTCCCCGCACGCCCGCAACGGCAGATGGACGAATGAGGGAAAGAATGAATAGACGCGCCGCCGGTCAGGCAAAGGTCGGCGGCGCTCCTTCCGAGGCGATCGGGATGACGTCCACGCCAACATCGACGTCCTGACCGCCTGAGCTGAGAATCATGCCGTCGATTGGCGAAATGTCCGCGTAATCGCGGCCTTCCGCCAGAATGATGTGATCGTCGCCGACCAGCATGTTGTTGGTCGGATCGAGACCGACCCAGCCATCGAACGGTCCGCACCAGACGGCCACCCAGGCGTGCGTCGCATCCGCGCCTTCAAGCCTCTCCTTGCCCGCGGGCGGCACCGTGCGAAGGTAGCCGCTGACATAGCGGGCGGGCAGCCCTAGGCCGCGCAGGCCCGAGATCATGATATGGGCGAAGTCCTGGCAGACGCCGCGCTTTTTTTCGAAAGCCTCGCGCAGCGGCGTCGAAACCAGCGTCGCCTTGGGATCGTAGTCGAAATCCTTCCAGATCCGCTCCATGAAATCCATCGCGCCGGCAAGCGCTTGCCGTCCGGGCGGAAAGCTTTGCCGGGCATAGGCGATTGTCGCTTCGTCGAGCGTCACGATCCGGCTGGCGTAAATGAAATGCGCCGGCGATTGCGGTCCGAGGTCGTTGATCGAAAAGGCTTCCTGCCGCACTTCCTCCCAATTGGGCGTGATCATGGGCGCCACTGGCCGCGCCACGGCGATGCGCGCCTTGGCCGTGACGGTCAGCTCGCGATGCTCAGCCTCGATGTTCACGATCTCGAAGACATTGCCGAAAAAGCATGTGCGCACGACGCGCCGCGCCGCGGGCGGGTCGATGTCGACCTGCACGTCGAGCACGCGCTGCCCGGCCCGGCTCGTCGGCCGCAATCGCAGCGCGCAGAGCGAATAGGCGACCGGCGATTCGTAGCTGTAGGTGGTGACGTGGCGAATGTCGTAGATCACGCGAGCCCCACCTGTTTTTCAGCCCGCGCCGCATTGGCGCCCTGCAGGAAATAGCGAATGGCGACGGCGTCGGCGAGGCCCATCAGGCGCCGCTCGACGGTGACCACGAACTCCGTGGTGACGCATCCCGCGACCTTGGTCGCGAGATCGGCGTTGAGTTCGATGGCGATGCGATTGGGCGCCTCCAGCATGCCATCCTGCTTGAGCAGCGGCAGCGTGTGAATATGTTCGACCAGCCGTTGCGTCTGGAAGGCGACCGAGCGCGGATTGTAGGGATCGAGCAGGACCATGTCGCGCACAGGATAGGGCGCGACGCCGACGAGATAGCGCGAGCGATAGGTGATCTGCGAGTCGATCAGGTCGAGCAGCACGTCGAAATCCGTGGCGCGCGCCTGCTCCATGCCGAACTGGCGGACGAAACGGCAGGTGTTGACGCCGCGTTCGAGACGTCGCCCGATCTCCAGGAAGCGCCAGCCCGCGACGCGATTCATGTTCTCCTGCGCCAGGCCGGAAATGCTGGCGATGGCCTGGAGCGCCACGTCGGAGCGTTCGAGAATTTCCGGTTCGTCGAACGGTCCCTGCGCCTCCTCCAATTGCTTGCAGAGATCGACGAGGATGCGCCATGTGTCGCCGGACAGGCGCTCGCGGATCACCGAGGCGGTGCGCCTGGAGGCGCGGGCCAGCGCCACGGCCGAGCCGTATTCGTCCTGGTTGAACATGGCGGCGTTGATCAGCCCCTGCGGCGACAGGGGCGTGGTCGCCGGTTTATTGGGCTTGGCCGGGACGGCTCCCCAGTCGGTCAGCATCTTGCGCAATTTCTGGGTGGTCGCAGCGCCTTCGGGCGACATGTCCTCGTTCTCGATGGCGCGGCGGGCGAGGCAGCGGACCACCCGCAGTGTCGCCTCGGCGCGTTCGAGATAGCGGCCGAGCCAGAACAGGTTGTCGGCGGCGCGGCTTGGCAGGTTGCCCATGATGCGGCGGACGGCCACGGTTTCGCCTTGCGGCAGCAGGGTCGTCATCTCGACCGGGCGGCTCGCGGCGATCCACACGTCGGCCGTCTGCACGCCCTGCCCCATGGCGACCGCGCGGGAGTCGAGCCGCTCCGAAATACGGCAGAAGCCGCCGGGCATGACCTGATATTTGCCGTCCGGCCCCAGCGCCGCGAAGACGCGCAGCACGAAGGGCCGCGGCTCCAGCCTGTTGTCCACCCAGACCGGCGTGGTGGACAGGCGCGCCACCTCCTGCCCGATGAAATCGGCGCCGCGCAAGCGGATCGAGGCGCTGAGCTTTTCGCGCTGCTGTTCCGTCAATTCGCCGGCGATCACCGAGCGGCCCAGAAAGCCTCGCGTCGTCGTGGCGCCGAAGGCCGGCGATATCGCCATGTCCTGCAATCGATCGAGCACATATTCGCGCTCTTCCTCCTGGCCGCACCACCATGTCGCTATATTGGGCAGGATCAGCTTCTCGCCGAGCATCCGCCTCGAGAGCGACGGCATGAAGCTGAGCAGCGCCGGCGTTTCCGCAACGCCTGCGCCGAGCGCATTGGCAACCGCGACATTGCCCTGGCGGATCGCCTCGACCAGGCCGGGAACGCCGAGATGCGAGGCGCTTTTGAGCTCCAGCGGATCGGCGAAATCGGAATCGATGCGCCGCCAGATCACATCGGCGCGCTTGAGCCCGGCGATGGTGCGGACATGCGCGGTCCCCTCGCGGGCGACGAGGTCGGCGCCCTCGACCAGCACGAAGCCGAGATAGCGGGCGAGATAGGCCTGCTCGTAATAGGTTTCGGAATAGGGGCCGGGCGTGTGCAAGCAGATGCGCGGGTCCGAGCGCGTTGCCATGGACGCGAGTCCGCCGCGAAACGCCTGGAAAAAGGGCGCGAGACGGCGCACGTTCATGTCGCGGTAGATGCTCTGGAAGGCGCGCGACAGGTTGAGCCGGTTCTCCAGCGCATAGCCAAGGCCCGACGGGGCCTGGGCGCGGTCGTTGAGCACCCACCATTGCCCGTCGGGGCCGCGGCCGAGATCGGCGGCGTAGAGATTGAGATAATTGCCACGCGGCTTCACGCCGATCATCGGATGCAGGAAATCGGCGCTGCCGGTGACCGCCGCCGCCGGAAAACAGCCGTCCCTGACTAGCTGTCCGGGACCGTAGAGATCGGCGAGCAGGCCCTCGAACACCTCGGCGCGCTGGGTGACGCCGGCCTCGATCACCGCCCAGTCCTTCTCGGAGATCAGCAGCGGCATATGGCTGAGCGGCCACATCCGGTCCACCGTCTCGCCATAGGCGCGGTAGGACACGCCCTGTTCCCTGATGTTGCGCTCGATGGTCTCGAAGCGGCGGGCGATGTCGTCGCTGCCGAGGCCCGCCATCTTGTCGAAGAATTCGAGCCAATGGCCGCGCGGACGGCCGTCCGGGCCGATGAACTCGTCGGGAACGCCGTCAAGCGGCCGATAGGCCGCCGTCATCTCCACAAGTCGCCTCGCCTTGGCGCTTGAGGCGCTTCCCGGCGCTGAGCCCAGCATCGTCATTCTGCCCGTTCAATTCTTTTCCGCGACGGATTCCGCTCAGAGGCGAAGATAGCGTCTGTGACGCAATATAATAGCCGCGCCGCACAATTTCCTGTGGGCGAAAATCCGGCGCATGCGCTTATTTTTTAGGTGGGCGGACGGTTTTGACGAAATCGGGGTCCGTATCGAGCCAGGCGCCGCCGATCAGTTCGACGCAATAGGGAATGGCGGGAAACACCGCCTTGAGGCACAGATCGATCGAGCGCGGGCTGCCCGGCAGGTTGACAATCAGGCAGGCGCCGCGATGCGCCGCGGTCTGGCGCGACAGGATCGCCGTCGGCGTCTGCTCCAGGCTTTTGGCGCGCATCAGTTCGCCGAAGCCCGGCATTTCGCGATGCGCGGCGGCGAGCGTCGCCTCGGGAGTCAGGTCGCGCGGCGCGGGTCCCGTGCCGCCGGTGGTGAGCACGAGGCAACAACCGGAGACGTCCGCCATGTCGATTAGCGTGTCGCGCACGCTGTCGAAGCCATCCGGGATGACCCGGGCGTCCAACTCATAGGGGACGGTCAGCGCCCGTTTTAGCCATTCGGCGATGGCCGGCCCGGAGACATCTTCATAAATTCCGGCGCTGGCGCGGTCGGAAATGGTCAGGATGCCGATTTTGGCGGGGGTGGGGGACATAAGTTCGCTCCGCTAAAACCGCTCAACGCGCCGCAGCGCAGGACTTCGGGGACATGATCGAATTGCGCCCAAGGCTGTGGCCCAGGCGACAAGGCCGCGGGGCGCAATTCGTTCGTGTCCCCGAACTCCGAGACGGAAAATCTCTGCCGGCGCCCGCATCACCCTACACCCTCGAATGCAGGTTTCCGTCCTCTTTTTGCCGGACGCACCGAGCGCCCCAATTCCTTTTCGATCCTGTCGACAAATGCGGCATCGCCAAGCGGCCGTCCGCTCCGCGCGTCTCCATCGAATTCCGCAAAAGCGGCGGCATCGACGCCCGAGGGGTCGAGCAGGTCACGGAAACGCGGCGCCCGCGCCAGAACCGGCGCGACATCGACCAGAGCGTCGTTTTTCGCCGCAAGATGCGCGGGGACGCTGCAATGCGGCCAGTCCCGGGCGCGGGCGACCAATTTTGCTTGGACGGGATTCAGCGCCAGGTAACGCAGAGCGTTCATCAGATGCGGCTCGTCCAGCGCCGTCGAAGAAAACCGCCCCTGGAACAAATGGCCGGTGACACGCGCCCGCGCATTGAAAAAGGCGGTATAGCGCCGATGCGCTTCGCCAACCGCGCGGGAAAGGCCGGTTTCTGTTTGGGGCGTCAGGATGAGATGGACATGGTTCGGCATCAGGCAATAGGCCCAGCAGGAGACGCCGTTCGTCCTGCATCGCTCGGCGAGCAGGTCGCGATAAAGGGCATAGTCGCTTTTTTCGACGAACAGCAATTGCCGCCGGTTTCCCCGCTGCGTGACATGGTGCGGGAGGCCGGGAACGATGATGCGAGCGAGGCGAGCCATGGGCTAATGTTGCACGGCGGGGTTAATGATGCAAATGGTATCATGTCCCCGTAATGCCAGAACCGGCGCGACATCGACCAGAGCGTCGTTTTTCGCCGCAAGATGCGCGGGGACGCTGCAATGCGGCCAGTCCCGGGCGCGGGCGACCAATTTTGCTTGGACGGGATTCAGCGCCAGGTAACGCAGAGCGTTCATCAGATGCGGCTCGTCCAGCGCCGTCGAAGAAAACCGCCCCTGGAACAAATGGCCGGTGACACGCGCCCGCGCATTGAAAAAGGCGGTATAGCGCCGATGCGCTTCGCCAACCGCGCGGGAAAGGCCGGTTTCTGTTTGGGGCGTCAGGATGAGATGGACATGGTTCGGCATCAGGCAATAGGCCCAGCAGGAGACGCCGTTCGTCCTGCATCGCTCGGCGAGCAGGTCGCGATAAAGGGCATAGTCGCTTTTTTCGACGAACAGCAATTGCCGCCGGTTTCCCCGCTGCGTGACATGGTGCGGGAGTCCGGGAACGATGATGCGAGCGAGGCGAGCCACGGGCTAATGTTGCACGGCGGGGTTAATGATGCAAATGGTATCATGTCCCCGTAATACGGGCGCTTTTCTCTTGCTTAAACATTTCAAAATGCAAAGAATAACGTTTACGTATTTATTCAAGAACTTAGCACGTGTTTCTTTTTAGCAAAACCACACGATTCCATATTGAAATAATTATAATCGCCCCAACGGAAGGCATAATAAAGATAATGATTGAATCTAACCTTCCATTCACTAGCGACGGACGCTCCAAAGAGCCACACTTCAGCACTACATCAAACACGATAAGCAATAGTAAATACATAACTATTGCAGAAACTGTGTTATAAACGCTGCCAGATAGCACAGACACGTCAGTATCAAGCACAACTCTGTGAGTTATTATACTTATTATTGTGAATAATAATAGGTTGCAGACCATGTATAACTTAATATTGGTTGTATTATCTAAAAACGATGAGTGCATCAATATTATACTTGCCGCGGAGTAGGCGGAGACTGCGAGATAATCTCGCTTTATCCCTTGAAATAACGAGTTAAGCACAACTCCAAACTTTAATTTCCCGCCAACAGACTTGAGTTTTTTGACGCCAAAAGAGTACTTAAATATGTTTATTATCAAATATGGTAAATAAAATAAAACGCAACCCCACGCAAATAGTGTAATTATAAATCCAATTACCGAGTCTCCTTGCCAACCAAACGCCTCCATAAGATACCTTCCAGGCGTGAGAAGATGCTCAAATGGTGGAATTTGCATAATGATAAGCTCCAATTTTGTGGTCGCTTCCCTTTTTTGCCATTCTAGTTGCGCCAAGCCCCGCAACTTTCCATCACATATCGAAACCGCATCTTCATCGGCCATGAGCGTTGGCGATGGCCCCGATTTGGCCTTGAATTACGGGGAGATGATCCAAATTCGCTATTCCACACTCCGCCCGCCGAACGAACCCCCGCCGCTGGGGCGAATTTCCACTGCTCCACAGCCTCAGATCGAAAAAGCCGCGACTTCGTCATAAACAAACTTTATTCTCGCCCCGGCGGAAGAAGAGCATGAACTCCACTGCACATCCATAGCACGTTCATGCTATGCGACAGACTACCGCAGCGCGGCTATCAACTGGCTGCGCTTGCTCACGCCAAGCCGGGCGTAAATGGCGCGGAAATGATTGCCAACCGTGTTTTCAGAAATGGCCAGAAGCGTAGCGACCCCGTTGGCCAAAACGCCGCTCGGCATTACGGGGACAGGATACCAATTGCATAATTAAACCCCGATAACTTGTTGGTTGGAGCTGTCACTGAATTAGCGCGTCTCACCGGAGGGGTGCAGTCCAGGCGCAGCTCCGCATCGGGACCGCGCGCAATGCGATCAGGTCCCCGAATTCCTCTTGTTTGCGCTTGCGGCAGGCGGCGCGTCAAGCGCCGTCGGCCTTCCTCGGCGGCCCCATCAGCGCCGGCTGAAAAAACACCGCCGCGCACAGCGTTGTCGCCAGCGACAGCGCCAGCAATTTTCCCATGCTCGACGTGCCCGGATGGCTCGACGCCCACAGGCTGCCAAACGCCGTCGCCGTGGTCATCGCGCTGAAAAATATCGCCCTCGTCAGGCTGGTCTGCAGCAATTCCGCCGTTCCCGCCCGCCAGGCCATGACATAGTAGATCTTGAAGGCGACTCCGAGCCCAAGCAGCAGCGGCAGAGCGATGATATTGGCGAAATTCAGCTTGAGGTCGATCAGCACGCTGATTTCCATCGTGTAGACGCCCGCCAGCAGCAAGGGCGCGAGAGTCAGGAGCACGTCGCCGATCCGCCGCAACGCCAGATAAAGCAGGAGCGAGATCGAGACCAGGGCCATGGCGCCCGCCTCGACGAAGGCGCGCACCACCGTGTCGCCGGATTCGAGAATCGACACAGGCGCGCCCGAAGCGTCCGGCGCGATTTTCCGCACGGCGCCGACGAAGCGGCGCAGCGTCTCGTTATCGTGCTGTTCGCCGCGCGGAAAAACTTCGAGCCGCGCCCTGCCGTCCGCCGCCAGCCAGTCGATCTTCAGGACAGCAGGCAGGTTTTCCAGCGTCACAGGTCCGGCCTGCAAGGCCAGCGCGGTATCGGCGAGCAGCGCCAGCATCGGCGCAATGATCGCTTTTCGCGCCCTTTGTCGCGCCATTTCGGGCGCTTCGGACAGAGCCAAGAGAGACGCGCCCATGCGCGCCAGCGGGGCAAGGGCCACGCTGGCGCCGGCCGCCTTGCGCAATTCCGCGCCCGCCTCGGACAATGCCTTGACGTCGTCCGCATCATCAGGCGCCGCGAGGCGGCTTCGCCGAAGCGAGGCTTGGCGCGACAAGGCTGCGCGCCTCGGCGATCGCCGCAAGCTTGGCCTTCTGGTCCTCGGGAACGAAATCGGAGAGTCGAGGCCACGCTTTCGACTTCGGGCAACGCCCCGCAGCTTTTCGGCGAGAGCGTCCGCTTCTTCCAGCGAAGGCTTGAGAATTTCCACTGTGTTCGGCGAGGTGCGCGGGTCCTGCATCAGGTCGAGCAGGGTCGCGACCGATTCCGCCTTGGCGCTGCGCAGGTTGAGCGGATTGAAATCGAAACGCATCCTGGCCAGCAGCGGCGCGCCCGAGCAGCGCCAGCCCGATCGCCACGACGACGATGGCGCGGCGATGGCGGGTCTGGAACGCATCGACCGGCGCGAGAAAGGCGTAGCCGACCGGCGCCGTCTCGGCCGGCGGCTTGAGCAGCGCCAGCAGGGCCGGCAGCAGGGTGATGCTGGTGAAAAAGGCGAGGATCATGCCGGTGCCCGGCGATCAGGCCCGAGTTCCGACACGCCGCGATAGGCGGTCGGCATGAAAGCGTAAAAGCCCGCCGCCGTCGCCGCCGCGGCAAGCGCCAGCGGCAGGCTGGCTTTCTCGCCGGCCGCGTCGAGCGCCGGGCCAAGGCGGTCGCCGCTGAAACCGCTCCTCGCGATAACGCACGGCGAATTGAATGCCGAAATCGACGCCGATGCCGACGAAAAGAATGGCGAAAGCCACCGAAATCGGATTGAGCGCGCCGACCATGGCAAGCCCGACGGCCGCCGTCAGCACAAGGCCGGCGACCATATTGATCGCCACGGCGAGGATCAGCCGCCCCCAGCGCAGCGCGCGCCACAGGATGAACAGGACGGCGAGCGACCATCAGGCCATTGTTGAGCGCGGCGCCTTCGGTCAGGGTGGCGAATTCCTCGTCCTGCAAGGCGACGTCGCCGGTCAGCCGCAAGCGGAAGCCGTTTTCGGGCGTCAGCCCGATCTTTCACGGCCGTCGCGCGCAAGAGCGTCGGCAGGCGTCCGCGCCCGGCTCCAGCGTCGGAATAGTCGAGCACCGGCTTGACCTGCAAGAAGCGCCGCTTGTCCTGCGACGTCGGCGGCGCGCCGGAAAACAGCGCCGACCAGGAAAAATCACTCTTTTCGCCGGCGCTGGCGCTCTCCATTGCGCCGGCCAGAGCGGCCAGCGGCCTCGCCATCTCCGGCGCGCCTCGGCGCCGCCTCTGCGCCATCAGCCAGCACGCCCGGCAAGTCCGCGCAGGCTCGGGTCCTGCGCCAGCGCACCGAGAAAGGGCTGGGCCTCGATCATCTGCTCCATCCGCGCTCGCGACGTCTTTGCAGGGCAGGAACAGCAGCCCTTCGCGGCGGAAAAAGTCGCTGGCCTCCAGACAATAGCGCGCTTGAGAAAAACGCGGTCTGCGGCTCGAGCGCCGCTTCCAGCACGAGCGCCGCCTGATTGGCGACTGTCGGGATTGGGCGCGTCGAGCACGCGCGAGAATCATGTCGGCGCGCTGCGGAAAGGCTTCGCCAAGTGCGATTTCGCGCTGGCGCCAGGGCAGATCGGGGCTGATCAGCCGGTTGAGATCGGTAGAGATGGCGAAATGCGTCGCCGCGAAAAACCCCGCCGCAACCGCAACCACCAGCGCCGCGCCACGAACAGCCGAATTTTCGTCGGCGAAAACGATGACGATCCGCGCGACAAAACCGATTTCCTCGGTCCGGGGACGGAAATGGCGGGGCGCGGATTTGCAGCATGATTTCCGGTCGATGAAGTCGCAGGGCGGCCGGAAATTGCGCTATTTCGCGACAAAGGAAACCGCCGGGCCGGCTTTTTCCGACGCAACTCTCGTGGCCTCCGCGGGTTTTTGCTTGCGGCAAGGCTGTCGTTCAGCCTATTGCTCCGGATAAATTGGACAAAAGGCGGCGCCAAGCGCCTGCCAGTCGAGGAGCGGCATGGGTATCCCGGTCTCGAAGGCACGCGTATCGGCGCCTATATTCGTCAAACAGCATCTGCTCGGCCGCAAGCGCTATCCGCTTGTGCTGATGCTCGAACCCCTGTTTCGCTGCAATCTCGCCTGCGCCGGCTGCGGCAAGATCGACTATCCCGACAAGATCCTCAACCAGCGCCTGCCCTATGAAGATTGCATGGAGGCGATCGACGAATGCGGCGCGCCGGTGGTGGTGATCGCCGGCGGCGAACCGCTGCTGCACAAGGACATCGGCAAGATCGTGCGCGGGCGCGCTCGATCGCGGCAAATATGTCACGCTCTGCACCAACGCCTTGCTGCTGGAAAAGAAGATGGGCGAATTCACCCCCAGCTCGCGCCTTCAATTTCTCGGTCCATCTCGATGGCGACCGCGAGATGCACGACAAGTCGGTGTGCCAGGAGGGCGTCTACGACCGCGCCGTCGCCGCCATCAAGGCCGCCCGTGGCCAAGGGATTTCACGTCACCATCAATTGCACCCTGTTCAACGACGCCGACCCCGAGCGCGTCGCGAATTTCCTGGACACGCTTGAAGGACATGGGCGTCGACAGCGCCACCGTGTCGCCCGGCTACGCCTATGAGCGCGCGCCCGACCAGGCGCATTTCCTCAACCGCACCAAGACCAAGGAATTGTTCCGCGCCATTTTCCGCCGGGGCGACAAGGGCCGGAAATGGGACTTCTTCCAGTCTTCGCTGTTCCTCGACTTCCTTGCGGGCAACCAGAACTATCAATTGCACGCCCTGGGGCAATCCGCTGCGCACGGTGTTCGGCTGGCAGCGCCCCTGCTATCTGCTCAACGAAGGCTATGCCGCACGTTCAAGGAACTGATGGAGACCACCGATTGGGACTCCTACGGCGTCGGCAATTACGAGAAATGCGCGGATTGCATGGTCCATTGCGGCTTCGAGCCGAGCGCCGTGACGCATGCCGTGAAGAACCCGCTCGCCGCGCTGAAGGTGGCCCTGTTTGGGGTCGAGACCGAAAAGCCGATGGTGCCGGACATTCCGCTCGATAAGCAGCGGCCGGCCGAATACGCCTATTCGGCCCATGTCGAGGAAAAGCTAAACGAAATCCTCGAAGCCGAAAAACGCGCCAAGCAGGCGGCGGCTGCCGAGTAGCGCCGCCATTCCGGCCCGCGCGTCAAACGCGGTCTGAATCAGGCCGCGCAATTGCGACGGGCTGCGGGCCAGCGCCGCGCAGCACCGCCTTGATATCGGCCGAGCCGTCCGGCTTCATGCCGACCATGGCGGCGGGCGGCAGGGCGCGATGCTGCGGGTCGGCGATGGCGCGCAAGGCGGCGAAGGGCAAGCCCCAGTTCTCGGCGAACCGCGCCGCGCCATGCGATTCCATGTCCACGGCCAAGAGCGCCATGCGTGCGGTGCAGCCGGCGCTTGGCGTCGGATGTGCCGACCGGCTTCATCGACGCCAAGCAGCGCGCCGCTATGCGCCTGCGGCAGCCGCCGCGCGAGACTGCCCACCCAGCCCTTGTGACAGGGATAGGCTTCGCCGCCGAAATGGACGGCGTGCGGCAAGACGATGTCGCCCGGGCGCAGATGCGCCGCCAACCCGCCGGCCACGCCAAAACTCAAGACGCCTTGCAGGGGGCGCCCTTGCGATTTTGCCTCGTTGCATGGCGCGCGTCAAGCCGGCCTCGACCTGTGCGGCCGAACCGCCGCCGACAATGGTGAGGTCGCGGCCGACATTGGCGATGCGGCCCTCGGCCTTCATGCCGACGACAATGGCGATGCGCGGGTGGACGGAAGATTGCGCGACGCGCGCCGGGAGCAAGGGTGCGCGGGCAAAGGGCGACGCGGGGAGGAGCCAGATCGACGCAGCTCATGCGCCGGCCCTGAGGGCGCCGCGCACAGCGCGGCGCAAAGATTCACGAGTCTGCCGGAGCGAACGAAAGTTCAAAGCCCTGCCCTACGTGGAAGTGGTGGGAAATCGCCCTGTTCAGACTCATGGGCAGTTCACAAAACCGTTATCAGCATAAAGCAAGGCAGCATTGAGTCAACCCAATTGTGCGGTCGCCTGTCCTTAGTTCTCGATTATCCAAGCAAAAATTGGGCCAATCCGCTCAGGTCAAGCAAAGGGAGGCGGCCAAGCCCGAGCGGATCGCGCCTTCGATGGTCGCAGGCAGGCCGGTCTGGGTCCAGTCGCCCGCCAGCGCGAGGTTGCGCCATTGCGTTTTCGCGGCGACGGACGCAGGGCGTCCTGCCCGGGCGTGGCTGCGAAAGTGGCGCGCTTTTCCTTGATGATCTGCCAAGTCGGCAAGGGCGCTTCGATGCCCGCGACCGCCTGAACCTCGCCCCAGATCAACTCGCGCCAGATCCTCGCGCGGATGTCGCCAGAAATCGCTCGGCCGCGCTGATCGTCACGGACAGGCGGTCCGTAAAGCCGAACAGCCATTCGCGTCGCGCCGCCGATGACGCCGGTCAGCAAGGGCAGGTTTTTTGGCGCGGGATAGGCGAAATGCGCGTTGACGATGGAGCGGAATTCGATCGGCGCCGTCGAGGCCGGGCAAAAGCGCGGCGGCGACCGGCGGGGTCACGGCGAGCATAACCTGGTCCCCGGCCCCGAGCGCGATCTTCTCCTCGCCGAAATCGAGGGCCGCAACGCGGTCGCCGTCAAATTCGATCGCCCGCAATTTGGCGCCGAAGCGGATCTGAGCGCCTTTCGCCTGCAAAAAAGCCAGCGCCGGATCGACGAACGCCGCGGAAAGTCCCTCGACCGCCACCAGCGGACGGCAGGCGTCGCCGCCCCTGGCGAAGGTCTCGCGGACAATGGCCCCGGCCAGCGCCGCCGAAGCCTCGGCGGGATCGGTGTTGAGCGCCGAGACGAACAGCGGATCCCAGAGTTTTCGCGCGATTTCGCCTGTCCCCAGAAAGGGCCGCAAGGTCTGGTCTGGCTTGGCGAACAGCAGCTTCGCCAGGGCGAGATAATCGAGGCCCGCCGTGTCGCGGCACGCGCCGGTCGGGCGCGAGAATCCACCAGGGCAATTTGTCCGGCATTGGGGCGCAACCGCCAGCGCTCACGCCGCGCCAGATCGCAGAAATCGAAGGCGGCTTCGTCGGGACCGGCGAGCTTGTCCGCGCCGCCGATCTTTTTCGCGTAAGCCAGCGCCGCCTCGATTGCCCGACAAAAGCAGATGATTGCCATTGTCGATGAGCATGTTGAGACTTGCGTCGAAATAGGAGCGGCATCGGCCGCCTGCCTGCGGCGCCGCCTCATGAAGACGGATTTCCCGGCCTTCGCAAAGTTCGACAGCTGCCGAAAGGCCCGCCAGCCCCGCGCCGACCACATGCACAAGCGCCATCAGAAAATTCCATAGGAGAGAATGGCGCCGAGCAGGACCATTTTCGGCGTCTTGATTTTCGCACGTGGTTTTTTGAAGCCTCGGGCCGCGAGCCTGCGCCAGATCGCCGCATAGGCAAGCGACATGATTTTCGGCGCCCGGATCGCGTCGCGCGGCTGCGTCGCCATGATCGCGTCGGCCGCCTCGAAATGCTGCTTCGCCTGCGCCATGATCGGCGCGCAGACCGCGTCGAGATCGTCCATTGCCGCGACGCTTTCCGGCGTCGGCGCGTCAATGCCCGCGGCGGCGAGGTTTTCGCGAGGCAGGTAGAGGCGGCCGATGCCGGCGTCCTCGTCGATATCGCGCAAAATATTGGTGAGCTGGAGGGCGCGGCCCAGATGGTGGGCCAGCGCGACGCCTTCTGTCTCGGGCATGCCGAAGACGCGCACCGAAAGCCGCCCGACGGCGCTGGCGACCCGGTCGCAATAGAGATCGAGCGTAGCCGCATCGGGCGCGACAATGTCGCAGTCGACATCCATCTGCATGCCGTCGATCACCGCGTGAAAATCGTCGCGTAAAAAGCTGAAACGCCGCAGGGGCTCGATGAGGCCGGCGGCGAGGCCTGGCGTTCCCCCGGCATAGAGCGCGTCGATGTTGCGCCGCCACTGGTCGAGGCCGGCGAGCTTGGTCGGCCGGTCGCCGCCCTCGTCCGCTATGTCGTCCACCGCGCGGCAAAAGGAATAGATTTCAAACATGGCGTCGCGCTTTTCACGCGGCAGGATCGCCATGGCCCGGTAGAATGAGCTTTTGCGCGCGCGCTGGCGCGCCTCCTCGTAAGTTTCCACGGCCGCCGTGCTCATGCGCTTCTCCGTCGCATCAATCCCCTGGGCATGAATTGCGCAAGGCTTCCGCCCGCCGCCGCCATGATCGCGCCATACAGCATCTGCCCCTTGCGGAGCTTCACATTTTCGCTCAGGGGGTCTCGGGAAATGAGCAGATCCGCAATTTTCCGGGCGTGGCTGGCGATTACCGCAATCTCCAGGCCGAGCCTGAAATCCTTGATGTCGCCCGGCAGGCTGGCGCCTTCTTCAAGCAGAGCGCGGTTTTTTTCCGCCAGGCCTTTCAGGCAGGCGCGCAATGCCGGCGAAGCTTTCGCCGCCTTCAGATCCGCCACGTCCGCGCCCGCCGCGGCCAGCGCGTCGCGCGGAACATAGCAGCGGTCGAGCGCGATAAAATCCTTGGCGCAATCCTGCAGGTGGTTGTTGATCTGCAATGCGGCGCAAATGGAGTCCGACGCCGGCCAAAGAGCCTTGTCCTCGCCATGCACGTCCAGCAGGAACCGCCCGACCGGCATGGCCGAGAGCCGGCAATAGGCGATCAACTCGTCCCAGCTCTCGTAGCGGCTCTTGTCGACATCCATGCGGAAGGCGTCGAGAAGGTCGCGCGCATGGCGATCGGTCAGGCCGCGTTCGCCGAGTTTTGCGCGCAATTTTACGCCCAGGGGCTCGGCGTCGTTTACGCCAGTCAGGCTCTGCTCGAGCTGGTCGAGAAGCGCGCGCTTTTGCGCTGGCGGCAAAGTCGGGTGATCCGCGACATCGTCGCCGGCGCGCACGAAATCGTAGAAGGCGAGAATGACCGGGCGCAGCGGCGCGGCGATCAGGATGGAAGCGACGGGGAAATTCTCGTCGCCGCCGCCCTTGCCGGTGCGAAAGCTTTCCGCCGTCGGGGGCGACGCGGGTTTTTCGGAGATCGTGGCGCTCATGATCTCTCCATTTGCTGTGGCTGCTGATGCGCCTGGGCCCGCCCCTTCCACATGCCGCCGCGTCCGCGAAAAAACTGCAGGGCGGAATCGAGCGTATAGAGCATATAAAGCGCGGCGATCAGCGGCAAGGTCAGTGCGCGCGCTCCCGACAGAAGATAGAATCGCTGGATTGGCCAGAAACTCAGGCTCATCAGGGCGAAGGCCGCGAGACCGCACAGGCGGGGAATTCCCTCGGCAAAAAGCGCCAGCCCAAGCGGCGCGAAATAGGTGAGGACCATCCCGCATAGCGCGCCAAAAAGCAGCAGCGGCGAATAGCGCAATTGCGCATAGGCCGAGCGCGCCACCATCTTCCGAATGTCGTGGAAGTGCGGATAGGGCCGCAGGCTGACGACCCGCCCGGTGAGGCCGAGCCAGATCGGCGCGACCCGCTTGATGGCGGTCCCGAGCGCGCAATCGTCGATCAGCGCGCCGGAGATGGATTCGACGCCGCCCGCCCGCGCGAGGGATTTCGGCGTTGGCCAGCATGCAGCCTCCCGCGGCGCCGGCTGTCCTGCTTCGCGAGTCGGATACCCATTTGAAGGGATAAAGCATCTGGAAGAAATAGACGAAGGCGGGGACCAGCAGTTTTTCAGCAAAGCTTTCGCAGCGCAAAAGGGCCATCAGCGACACGAGGCCGTAGCCGCCCTGCTCGGCCCGCGCCACGAGTTCGCGCAGATTGTTCGGCGCGTGGGCGATGTCGGCGTCGGTGAGCAGAAGGTATTTCGGCGCGAATTGCGCTTCCGCGAAGCGCACGCCCTGGGAAACCGCCCAGAGCTTCCCGGCCCATCCCGGCGGCAGCTGCGCGCCGTCGAGCACGGTCAGCCTGTCCGGATGGGCGGAAGCCTTCGCGCAGGCTTTCGCGGCGGGTCCGGTGCCGTCGCTGCTCTGGTCGTCGACCAGCACGATGGAGAAGGGCCCCAGATAATCCTGCGCCAGCAGCGAGCTAATGCTCGTCGCGATCACATCGGCCTCGTCGCGTGCGGGTATGACCGCGGCGACCGCAGGCCAGCTGTTCGGCGTCCGCGGCGCGGAGGCGTCGTCGCGGTCGCGGCAAAGCCAGAAAAAACCTCGCGCAAAGACCAGCGCCAGCCAGATCGCCAGCACCAGCGCGGCCAAGGCCGGAATGACGCTTGCCGACAGCGGGCTCACCTGACCATGCCCTGTTGGCGGAACCACGCCACGGCGTCCGTGAGCGCCTGCGTGTAGGGACGCGCGGAATAGCCCAGTTCGCGCTCCGCCTTGGCTGAGGAGAAATACATGCGGTATTTGGCCATGCGCAGGGCGTCGACCGTGGCGAAAGGCTCTTTGCCGGTGAACTGGGCGATGGCCTCGGCGGCATAGGCGAACGGGAAGAGCGGCGCGCGGGGAATTTTCAGCTTGGGCGGCTTGCGCCCGACGAGTCCGGCGATATCGGCAAGGATGACGCCGAGCGGCTGATCCTGGCCGCCGAGGATGTAGCGCTCGCCGATGCGGCCCCTGTCCATCGCGGCGAGATGGCCGGCGGCGACATCCTCGACATGGACGAGATTGAGGCCGGTGTCGACATAGCCGGGCATCCTGCCATTGGCCGCCTCGACGATCAGGCGGCCGGTCGGCGTCGGCTTTATGTCGCGCGGGCCAATGGGCGTGGAGGGATTGACGATGATGGCCGGAAGGCCCTGCTCGGCCACCATTTTCTCGACCAGCCGTTCAGCAATGGTCTTGCTTTTCTTGTAGGCGCCGATCGCCTGTTCAGGCGTGGCGGGCGAGGTTTCGTCCACCGGGCGCCCCTCGACATTGAGCTTCAGCGTCGCGACCGAGGAGCAATAGACAATGCGGCTCACGCCGGCCTTGAGCGCGGCGTTCATGATATTGCCGACGCCGTCGCGATTGGCGTCGATGATCTCCTGGGGATCGGGCGCCCAGAAGCGGTAGTCGGCGGCGACGTGATAGAGTTTCTCCACGCCGCGCATGACCACGTCCATCGAAGCGGCGTCGCGGAGGTCGCCGATGACGACTTCGGCGTCGAGCCCTTCGACATTGCCCCGCGGCGAGTCCTTCCGCGCCAGCAAAACAACTCTCTCGCCCCGGGCGATCAAGGCGCGGGCCACAGCCGCGCCAACAAAGCCGGTCGCGCCGGTGACGAGGATTTTTCCAGCCGTGTCCATGCAATCCCTTAACTGCGGTCGCCTCTTGCGGTTTCTCTAGCATGGCCGCGCCCTCGCCTGAATGACGATTTGCGCGAGGAGGACCGATCTTCGGACCGATCTTCCCAAGGTTTTTGGTAAAAAAAGGATAAATTTCTCTTTCTTGCGGCACAACCAGCCGTATCTCGAAATTATTTGCCCATTTCCGCCCTTAACAAAGAAAAATAATTCTCTTTTGCCGCATTGCAACGTTATCGCTCAAATCCTATCTTCATAGAGGCTGAGGAAATGCGTCCGGCAATGCGGGCGCCCAATTCGAGGATGTTTTGTCATGGCCGCCCTCAAGAGACCGCCGTTGCCCGTCATTCTCGTCGCCAACGATTTGCTCGATGGCGACGTGGTCTTTGCGACTGCGCAGGGCTGGACCCGCGATCCGCGCGCCGCGCAGGTCGCGCGCGACGATGAGCAGGCGCTCGCGCTGGAGCGTTTCGGGGCGACCGAGTTCCAGCATTCGAAAATCGTCGACCCCTATCTGGTCGATGTCGAAATCAACACCGAGGGCGCGCCGGTTCCGCGCCACTACCGCGAAGTGCTGCGCACGCTCGGGCCGAGCCATCGCCCCGATCTCGGCAAGCAGGCGGACTTCCAGATTTAAGCTGCGCCTTATCAGGCGACGAGGACCAGGCCATGTATCTCTACGACGAATTCGACGAGCGCGTGGTGCGCGAAAGGGTGGCGCAATTCGCCAGCCAGATCGAGCGACGCCTCGACGGCTCGCTGACCGAAGACGAATTCCGCCCGCTGCGCCTGAAAAACGGCGTCTATCTGCAATTGCACGCCTATATGCTGCGCATCGCCGTGCCCTATGGCACGCTCAGCGCCAGGCAATTGCGGCAACTGGCGGTGATCGCCGACACGTACGACCGCGGCTACGGCCACTTCACGACGCGGCAAAACATCCAGTTCAACTGGCCGAAACTGCGTGACATCCCGGCCATCCTCAGCCTGCTTGCCGATGTCGAAATGCACTGCATCCAGACCTCCGGCAATTGCATCCGCAACACCACTTCCGATCAATACGCCGGCGTAGCCTGGGACGAAATCGAGGATCCGCGCGCCGACCGCCGAATGGATCAGGCAATGGTCGAGCCTGCATCCCGAGTTTGAGTGGCTCGGCCGCAAATTCAAGATCGCCATCACCGGCGCCGCGCATGACCGCGCCGCGCTCAAGGCGCACGACGTGGGCTTGCGCATTCTGCGCGACCCGAAGACGCAAGCGCTCGGCTACGAGGTGCTGGTTGGCGGCGGCCTTGGCCGCACGCCGATGGAAGGCAAGGTCTTGCGCGACTTCGTGCCGCGGGAGGCGTTGCTCGGCTATCTCGAAGCCGTCCTTCGCGTCTACAATCTCGAAGGTCGCCGCGACAACAAATACAAGGCGCGGATCAAAATTCTCGCGCATGAAATCGGCATCGACGCATTCCGCGCCAAGGTCGAAAAGGAATTCGCCCAGATTGACCGCGCGAGCTTTTCCGCCGATCTCAGGGAGCTCGAACGCATCGCGGACTTCTTCCGGCAGCCTGCCTATGAGACGCTTCCCGACGTCTCGCGCAAGCTCGAAGCCGCGCAAGCCCAGGACGAGGAACTGGCGCGTTTCGTTGAGCACAACCTCTTCCGCCACAAGCGCAAGGGCTATGCGGCCTTGACCATCTCATTGAAGGCCCCTGGCGCGCACGCCCGGCGATGCGACCTCGGCGCAGATGCGGCTGATGGCCGATCTCGCGGAGAAATATTCGCTCGGCGAGGCGCGGGTCAGCCATATGCAGAATATCGTCCTGCCGCATGTTCGGCTCGACGACGTTCCGGAAATTTTCACAAGCCTCCGCGAGCAAAATCTCGCGCACCGCCAATGTCGGCCTGATCACCGACATCATCTGCTGCCCCGGCCTCGATTACTGCGCTCTCGCCACGGCGCGTTCGATACCCCTGGCGCAGACGCTTTCGACCCATTTCGCCGATCCGGCGAGGCAGCGCGACATCGGCGATCTCAGCATCAAGATGTCGGGCTGCATCAACGCCTGCGGCCATCATCACGTCGGCAACATCGGCATTCTCGGGCTGGAGAAGAAGGGCGCCGAATCCTACCAGATCACCATCGGCGGCGACGCCAGCGAGAATTTCGCGCTGGGCGAATTGCTCGGCCCGGGTCTGCCGGAAAAACCCGTGCCTGACGCCATCGACAAGGTGCTCGGCGTCTATCTGGCGCAACGCCAGCCGGGCGAGTCCTTCATCGAGGCCTATCGCCGTCTCGGCCTCGCGCCGTTCAAGGCCGCATTCAAGGAAGTCGCAGATGCTGTTGCTTGATCGCCAGGGCGCCAAGGCCGATGTGTTCACAGCGCATCGAGACGCTGGACGAAGCCGCGGGCGAAGCCGTGCTGGGACCCTTCGCGCTGATCGACGACCTTCTTGCCCAACGCGGGCACCAATCGCCGGATCGGCGTCCTCGTCGACAACACGACCCAAGGCGGAGGCGCTGGAGCCTTATTTCGACCGGCTGGCCCTGATCGTCATCGCCTTTCCCAGCGGGACCGACGGCCGCGGCTTCTCGCTGGCGCGGCAATTGCGCCGACGCGGGTTCACCGGAATTCTGCGCGCGTCGGGGCCGCTGTTTTCCGACCAGTTTCCGCAGGCGCTCGCCTGCGGTTTCCATGAGGTGGAAATTCCCGACGCCAATGCGGCGCGCCAGCCGGTCGAGCAATGGCTGGCCGCGGCCAACCGCATCAGCCTCGCCTACCAACGCAATCATGCGCGAGACGGAAAACATTTTCGACCTGCGCCGCGGCGCGCGGAACGTCGAGGAAGAAGACAATGTCTGAGGTTTCAAGCAAGCTCTGCCGATCAATTGAACGAAGCTTTCGCAGACGCCGATCTGCCGGAGCGCCTGCGCCTGATACGCAGGGCCGTCAAAGGCCGCATCGTCTTCACGACCAGCCTCGGCGTCGAGGATCAGGCGCTCACCCACGCGATCCGTTCGGAAGGCCTCGATTTCGAAATCGTCACGCTCGACACCGGCCGCCTCTTTCCCGAGACCTATGATCTCTGGGCGCGCACGGAAGAAAAATACGGCTTTCGCCTGAAGGCTTTTTTCCCGCGCGCCGACGCGGTTGAAGCCCTTGTCACCGACCAGGGCGTCAACGGATTTTATTACGGTCTCGACATGCGGAAGGCCTGCTGCGGCGTCCGCAAGGTCGAGCCGCTCGCAAGGGCGCTCGAAGGCGCCAGCATCTGGATCGCCGGCCTTCGCGCCGACCAGTCGGCGCATCGCTCCGGCGCGCGTTTTGTCGAATTCGACGCCGCGCGCGGCCTGATCAAGGCCAGCCCCCTGCTCGACTTTTCGCGCGAGGATGTCGTCGCCTATTGCGTGAAAAACGACGTCCCGATCAATGTCCTGCATGAGCGGGGCTTCGTCTCGATCGGCTGCGCGCCCGTGCACCCGCGCGCTGAAGCCCGGCGAGCCCGAACGCGCGGGACGCTGGTGGTGGGAAGACGAAGCGAAGAAGGAATGCGGCCTGCATGTCGCCGCCGACGGCGCATTGCTCAGCGCCAAGGAAATGGCGGAATCATGATCCAGCTCACCCATCTCCAGAAGCTCGAAGCCGAGAGCATCCACATCTTCCGCGAGGTCGCGGCGGAATGCGAGAACCCCGTCTTCCTCTATTCGATCGGCAAGGATTCCGCGGTCCTGCTGCATCTTGCGATGAAGGCCTTCTATCCCTCGAAGCCGCCGTTCCAGTTCCTGCATGTCGACACGACCTGGAAATTCCGCGAGATGATCGCCTTTCGCGACCAGCGCGATGCAGGAACTCGGCCTCGACCTGATCGTGCACATCAACCAGGACGGCGTCGCCGCCGGCGTCAACCCGTTCGATTCCGGCTCGCGCGCTGCATACCGACGTGATGAAGACGCAGGGGCTGAAGCAGGCGCTCGACAAGTACAAGTTCGACGCGGCCTTCGGCGGCGCGCGCCGCGACGAGGAAAAATCCCGCGCCAAGGAGCGCGTCTTCTCGCTGCGTTCGGCCGAGCATCGCTGGGACCCGAAGAACCAGCGGCCCGAGCCCTGGCGTCTCTACAATACGCGCAAAAGGCCGGGCGAGAGCTTTCGCGTCTTCCCGCTGTCCAACTGGACCGAAGCGGACGTGTGGGACTATATCGCCAAGGAGAACATCCCGGTCGTGCCGCTGTATTTCGCGCAAAGCGCCCGGTGGTGCGGCGCGACGGCGCGCTGATCATGCGCGACGACGAGCGCATGAAACTGCGTCCCGGCGAGCAGGTCGAAAGCCTCAGCGTCCGCTTCCGCACGCTCGGCTGCTATCCGCTGACCGGCGCGGTCGAGAGCACGGCTTCGACGCTTGCATGAAATCATCGAGGAGATGCGCAATTCCACGACCTCCGAGCGTGAAGGCCGCATCATCGATCACGACGGCTCCGCCTCGATGGAGCAGAAAAAGCAGGAAGGCTATTTCTGATGGCTCACGCTCTCGCCGAACAGCTTTCTCCGACAGCGCCTGCCCGCCGCGACCGCGCTTGCCGCCCCGTGAGGCGCAGGAGAAGGCGCTGCTGCGCTTTATCACCTGCGGCTCCGTCGATGACGGCAAGTCGACGCTGATCGGCCGCCTGCTCTATGATTCCAGCATGGTGGCCGACGATCAGCTCGAAGCGCTGGACGCGACTCCAAGAAATTCGGCACCCAGGGCGGCGCGCTCGATTTCGCCCTGCTGGTCGACGGCCTCGCCGCCGAGCGCGAACAGGGCATCACCATCGATGTCGCCTATCGCTATTTCACGACCGACAAGCGCTCCTTCATCGTCGCCGACACGCCTGGCCATGAGCAATATACCCGCAACATGGCGACCGGCGCCTCGACCGCCGATCTGGCCATCATCCTGGTCGATGCGCGGAAAAGCATCCTGCCGCAGACGCGTCGCCATTCCTTCATCGTCTCGATGATCGGCGTGCGCGACGTGATCGTTGCGATCAACAAGATGGACCTCGTCGACTATTCCGAGGCGCGGTTCAACGAGATTGTCGCCGCCTACCGCGACATGGCGAAAGGCCTGAATTTCCGCTCCATCATTCCGCTGCCGATCTCCGCCCTCAACGGCGACAATATCACGTCGCTGTCGGAAAACACGCCCTGGTTCGGCGGGCCGCCGCTGCTGGAGACGCTGGAGACGATCGACGCCTCCGGCGCCGAACTGGCGGAAGCCGCCTTCCGCTTTCCGGTGCAGTGGGTGAACCGCCCCAACCTCGACTTCCGCGGCTTCTCCGGCTGGGTCGCCAGCGGCGCGATCAGGGTCGGCGACGCCGTGGCGTCCATGCCCTCGGGCAGGGAGTCCCGCGTAAAAAGCATCGTGACGATGGATGGCGATCTCGACATCGCCATAGCCGGCCAATCCGTGACCTTGACGCTCGAAGACGAGATCGACGCTTCACGCGGCGACATTCTCGTCTCGAGCGGCGCCAAGCCTGAGGCCGCCACACGCGTCGGCGCGCGGCTCCTTTGGACGGCCGAGACGGACATGCATCCGGGCGCCTCCTATATCGTCAAGCTCGGCGCGCGCACGGCCAACGCCGGCGTCGAAAAGCTGCATCATCTCGTGGATATCCATACATTCGAAGAGGCGCCCGGCCATGCGCTGGCGTTGAACGAGATTGGCCTCGCGACGCTCAATTTCGACCGGCCGATGATCATTTCGGATTACCGCGACAGCCGCGACCTCGGCGGCTTTATCCTGATCGACCGCATCACCAACGAGACCGTGGCTTTCGGCCTGATCGACCGGGGCGTGGCGCTGGCGCCGGAATCGCGGAAGGCGCCGATCGAGCCCGACGACAGCCTTGCGACCTCGTGGCCGCAACTCGAATACGCCATTCGGAAAAAACTGGCGCCGGCGCTGGCGAGCGGCGCGCTGGTCGGGCTCGGAGCCGTGCTGCTTGGCGCGAGCCCCGCGACCGGCGCGCTGCTTGGTCTCGCCGACGCGGCGTTGCGGCCGCTGGCGCACGTGCTCATCGGCGATTATCGCGAAACTGTCGCGCGGCGCGAAAAGGCCCGGCTCGAAGCCCGCGACCAGGTCCAGCCCGACGGCGACGGCATCTGAAACGAAAAATCCCGCGAAAGTTTCGCGGGATTTCTTTTCTCGGACCATTACCAGCGGCGGCCCCAGCCCCCGCCGTAATAGAAGCCCGGGCCCCAATAGGGACCGGGGCCGTAATAGGGACCGTAGCCGGGACCGTAATAATAATGCGGGCGCATTGGCGCCTCGACATGGTGTCCCTTGTCCACCATGCAGTCGGCGTAGATCTGGTCGTAATGGCGTTGCAGGCCGCCCTCGTTATTGGCGGCTTCCCTGTCGGTGACGCCTTGCGCCCGGGCGCGGCAGGTTGCGTCGTCCGCCGTGAACTTCCTGTCGCTGACATTATCTGCCGCCACGGCGGTGACGCGCGGGCCGGTCGGCGGGACGCTGGCGCAGGCGCCGAGCGCCAGGCACACAGCGACCAGCGGAAATGCAGTTGATTTCATGAGCAAACTCGTCCTGACTTCGTTGGCCGCATAGGCCCGTTCCGAAACCGGAAGCAATGTTCGGGACCATGCGCGTCGAGAATTGACTTGGGCGAGCCGAATTCTGCACAGGCCAAGACGCGGCGCAAGACGACGCCGCGCTTTAGGCGGGGGGCGTGGCGCAAGGGCCACACAAGCCTTTGTTTTGCCGTATTTTATGGCGTCAGACGTCGGCGTCGGGGCCGTTGTCGAAATCGCGGCAGGAATGGCCGAAAGCCGAGAGCGCCTCTTCAAGATAGTCGGGCAACAGCGGTTCGCCGAGGAGATAGTTGGCGGTCGAGGTCTCGCGGCGCTCGCGCGCCTGCGCAACCGCATCCTCCCAGTCCCTGGCCTCGAAATCTCCGCGCCCGATCCACAGCATGGCGACGAGCGCGGCCGTTTCGTCCTCGTCGAGATCCTGGACATATTGGACGAGTTCGGCGCGAATGGGCGCATCGGCGGCGTCGGTCAGGATGGAGCGCTCGCCATCGTCGGCAGCGTTGGAGGCGTCGGGCCGCGATCCCTCGTCCTCGCTCAAGAGCTCCCGCGCCTTGGCGGCGATGAAGCAGACCTTTTGCGGATTGATGTCCGGCATCGAAGGATTGGTGTCGTCGATGGTGCGCATGGAGATTCCGGCCGTTCGGCCGCCTTCCCTTCTTAGCCTCGCTCTGGCCCCTTCCTCTATATAGGCGCCGCGCGAAAAAACGCCTTGCGGAAGGTCAAGCGGGGGTCAACGAGGCTCCTCGATGGTCAAGCTGTCGATCCAGCGCGCGCCTTTCTCGATGTCGTATCGCTGTCCCGCGCCGTAATAGGGGACCGAGAGATTTTCTGGCGGCACGGCGATCTCGTCGAGATCGATCGACTGCGGCGTCCCGACCAGCCCCTTGTCGGTGATCTTCAGCGTATAGATCAATCCGTTTGCCATGCGCGCGCCGTAGTCGTTCGGGCGCTTGTAGATGAACAGCAGCGCATGTTCGAGCCAGCTCAGATTTGTCGGCGTGACCGTGTGCGGACTGGCGTATGGATAGGGCACATGGCACAGGATGTCCTCGCCCTCGACGCATTTGAACTCGCGCATGGACAGGAAATATTGTGCGAATTTTTTGTCGTCGAAAACAATCGCGAAGGCGGTCTCTCCGCCTTTCGGCGTGAACGTGACGGTCCCCACGGGGATGTCCTTGCCATCGCGCGCGTGCAGGATGATGTCCTTCGTCCCTTCGAGCGCCGGCTCTCCCGCCAAGGCCATGCCTGAGACTGCGACCAGACCGGCCAGCGCGAACGCGAAGATTTTCATTTGATCTCCCAATCTTTTGCCTGCGCAAGGCTGCGCCACTCCCGGCTTCTGCGCAAGCGGCCCTGCTCAGCGCCCTTGCACGGCGAGTTCGAGTTCACGCCGCGCCGCCTGCACTTTTGCAAAACGCTCGACATAAACAGTGTAAAGCGCGTCCAATTGCTTGCGCAAATCGGGCTTGGAGGTCGCGAGCTTGCCGCCGACCACCTTCAGGCCGGCTTTGTGCGTTTCGATGAAGTCGGCGACCTCGATCTCGCTGTCGATGGCCGTCGCCGCCAAGGGGACAATGTCGCGCAAGGCCTTGGCCGGACGGGTCACCATTTGCTCGAAGGCGGCGTCATACTTGACCTTCACCGCGTCTGGCTGATGCAAATTTGCGCGCAGCCCCTCCGCTTTGGCCAGGGCGGCGCCGATGCCCGCGGCCGCGCCAGGAAAGAAATCGCGGGCGGCGACGAGGTCGGGCCTGAATTTCGGCAGGTCGAGCGGCGCGACGTTGGATGGCGCCGCATGCATGGCCTTGCCGAATTTTTCCGAGGTGGCGTCGAGGTCGTCGTTAAAACCCTTGAGAATAGCCAGGTCATCGGCGTAATGGCCGATCTTGTCCCGCTCCTCGTCGCTCAGGAGGGGAATATGGACGCCGGGCCGATCGAGAATCCGGTTCTGCAAAAGATCAGCGAAGGCTTTGGCTTGATCCGCCTCCTTGTCGCAGGCAGCGAGGGGCAGCAAGGCGGCAAGCGCGAGCGGCGCAAGATATTTCCAGCTGGCGCGCATCAACGGAGCCCCTTTGAGATTGAGTCTCCAGCCTAGCGCATGTCGCTGGGCATTGTCGCGAACCGATTAGCCCCCTCCCCCCGCCAGGCTGCGATCAGGCTTGCCCGCCGCGAATGGCGTGAAGAACGGCCGGGCCCCGGGCCAGTTCCGCCTCGGCCTCCTCGGCTGAAAGCGTCGAGAAAATGCGCTGAAGTTCGGCGCCTGGACGCGGAAAATAGGTTTTCACCCCTTCGCGGCCATAAAAGGCCTGGAACATTTTTCGCGCGCAATCGAGCGGCAGCGGCCCCACCTCGATCACCTCGTCAACGCGGCCAGGCCTGACAATGGCGGGATCGAGGCGGTCGAGATGGTTGGTGGTGACGATGAATTTCAACCCGTCCGGCGTCAGCATGCCGTCCATGCTGTTCAGGATCTCATGCAGCGGCGAGCCGCGCAGCGTCGCCTCGTCCGGGACGGTCCCGTTGCCGTCGCGGCTCAGCGCGCCGGAGATGGCGTCAATGTCCTCGATGACGAAGAGGTCGTTTTTCGACCCCGTCCTGAAGGCGCCAGCCAGCCCATGCAAGGACCTGATGTATTTGATGTTGAAGCCAAAATCCGAAGCCAGCGCATGAATCAGGCTGGTCTTGCCCGTGCCGGGCGGCCCGTGCAGCACCACCCCCAGCTTCCAAGGAATGCCTCGCGCGGAATGCCATTCCTCTGCGGCCGCGAACCATTTGAAGCGCGAGACCAGCCGATCCTTGATATCCTGATCGACGAAGACCGTATCCAGGCCCCTCTTGCGCCGGCGCAGGCCGCCCTCGCTGCCCCCAGCGGAAAACATGGTGACCTGGATGGAGTTCTTGTGCTCCTCGGGCCGGCAATCGCGCAGGAAACGCTCGACCACCGCGCGGTCGCGAGTGAGGAACGACAAGGTGATCGTCTCGAACTGGGCGACGGCCTGCGCGGATTTGATTTTTGAATATTTGAAGAGCACGCCATCATAGAGGCCGAGCCCCTCGCCGAAGCCGGTCTTGAGATCGCCTTCCTTCATTTCCAGCGAACGGCTGAAGAATTTCAGCCTCTTGCCCTCGATGAAGGCGTCGACGTCGCGATAGTCATTGGAGAGGCTCTCGACGAAAACCTTGGTCCACGCGGTTTTCTCGACCAGGTCCAGCATTTTCTGCGGCACGGCGCGAAGGACGTAGATGAAGCCGCCAAAAGCCAGCGTGCCGATGCCACCGGCCAGAAGCTGGTTGGAGGCGAGCGCCGAGAAAAACGTATCGAACAGAGTCATTGCGCCGCCAGAGTGGAGGTGGAGCCTGTAGCGGCTTGGGCTTGAATGTTGGGACGCCCAGGGGAAACGAAAGGGGCGAGGCAGGAAATTTTCGCGCTGGCCGCGTTTATGCGCGCCGTTCGAAGGAATAGGCGACTTTGGCCTGGGCCGGCGTCAGATAGAAGCGCTCGCCCTCGCGATAGGCCGCATTGCCGGTCACGACTTCAAACTCGACCATTTCTCCGGCGAGGCGCATGGCCGATCCGTCCAGAACTCCCACGCAGCCAAGCGGGCGCACGCATTTTGGCAAGCCCGTCATATGCGCGTTTCGCTTCCATATTTCGCGAAACCCGCCTCCAGCATTGCCCATCGCCGCCTCCCATCCTCAACGCACTGCCAGCATTTATCGGCGTCGAGCGGCGAAAATCCAATTGTCCTTTCCGATGGCATGATGCATTTTATGCATCATGGAACTGCAATGGATCGATGATTTCCTCGCGCTTTGCCAGACGCGCAATTTTACGCGCGCCGCGGATTCGCGCTGCACCACGCAATCCGCCTACAGCCGTCGCGTCCAGAGACTCGAGGATTGGCTCGGCGCCGCCCTGTTCGATCGCGAGTCGCGCCCTGTCGGCCTGACGCCGGCCGGCGAAGCTTTCCTCTCACGCGCGCACCGCTTGCGCGAAGACATTTATGACGCCCGCCGCGCCGTGCTGAGCGCATCCAGCCATTTCAGGAAATCGACGCGCATCTACACGACCAATACGCTCGCCGCCAGTTTCCTTTCGCCCTGGCTGATCGAAAACGCGCTGGAGAATTACTCGCTGATCGTCGCCTCGATCGCCGGATGCCTCGAAGCGGTCCGGCGCGGGCATGCGGATATCGGCTTGATCCCCCATTTCGGCGACAGCGAGGGCCTGGGCGTGAGGACGGAGGAAATCGGCGGGGATCGACTGGTGCTGGCGGCGAGCCCAAACCAGAAGCGGCCGGTGACGCTGAGCGGAAACAAGCTCGTGGGTCCGGTGATGGTCTATTCTCCAGGCACCGCCTATGGCGCGCAGGTCGCCGCCATGCTCGGCCGGCGCGAGATTCAAATCCAGGACTCGCCTGTGTGCGAAAGCGCTTCGGCCGAGGCCCTGCTCGCGCAGGTCAAGGCGGGGCTCGGCTCGGCCTGGATTCCGGAAATTTTGTTGCGCAACAGTGAGTTGGTACGATGCGCGGCCCCGGATTTTTTCGATATCCCTTACAAGATCCTGTTGCTGAAACCACCGCAGCCGGAATGACAGGCGTAATGGCGCTGCGGAGCGAGATTTCCCGTCCGCAGCGATTTTTCGTGCGGAAAACGGATCAGCCGCTCTGCGAATCGTCGGCCGGCGGCGCGGCGGCCTCTTCGGGCTGAGGTTCGGCCTGCTGGGCCAGATGATCCTTGATCGCGCCCACGCCTTCAAAACCGGCGACCACGGCGGCGGCCTTGGCCAGCCCCCCGGCGTTCGGATCGGCGGCTTCAAGCGCCTTCACGGCGGCATAAGCGCCCGCGGCCTTTTCAACAAAATCTTCGATGCCCATAATCATCTCCCTGGATTGCCTTGATGCGGCTCTGACAGATCGCGGCGGCGCTCGGGGGGGACTTTCGCCGCCTCACCGTCGCGCAACTGACGACCGGCGCAAAATTGCGCCACCGCCATATGGCGGCGTCGAACGTGACCGTAGCATGAATAATCGCGAAAAACGCGAGGCTATTCCAAGCGGTCACGCCGAGCCCGAAACCTCTTCTTTCGCATGAGGCGCCTCGTTCCCGGGCCGGAATGGCTCAAGCATCTGACCGATCACGCCGTTCGGCGTCGGCTGGTCGATCCCATAGGCGGCGGGCCATTCCCCGGGCAGGTAGAATGTCCCGAACAGCCAGTCCATGACGGGCAGCATCGAGGAATAATTATGGTCCCGGTGGTCTTCGCGCGTGTGGTGCCAGTGGTGGAAGGCTGGGCTCGACAGGACGTATTCAAAAAAACCCAGGCGAAAGCGCAGATTGGCGTGGATGAAAAAACTCCACATCGACCCGATGAAAAGCACGAGGGCGGGCACGAGGGCGGGATGCGCCCCGACCGGCGAGGCAAGCCCTGTCGCATAAAGCAGGGTCAGGCCGCACAGGCGGGTGAAGACCATATCGACGGGGTGCGCCCGCGTATTGACCAGGAAACTGATGTGTTCGGCGCTGTGGTGAATCGCGTGAAAGCGCCATAGCAAGGGGAACTCGTGGCTCCAGCGATGGCCCCAGTAGAAACCGACCTCGCCCACGACCATGGCGCCGATCATGCGCGCGCCGAGCGGCATGTCTTCCGTCAGACCTGTAAAACCTGCGGGCAGGACCGCGTGGACGCCGGCGGCGATGAGCGCCAGCGGCGGCCCGAGCAGGAAGATCGGAACGAAGCTGTTGACGCAATACCAGCCGAGATTTGTCGCCCAGCCCGGATAGAATGTCTTGGCGGGCCGTACCGCGAAGAAATGTTCGAGCGGCGCGAAGATGGCGAACAGCAGCGCCAGCCAGATGCAGCTGCGCGCGGCTCCCAGAAGTATGACGGCCATATGCTGATGCGAAGCCAGCAACGATTGCATCGACGCCCCTCAGCCGCGGCGCAGGGGAAACAGCTTTCCCTTTTCTCGCGGCGTCGCCAAGCCTAAGGCGATTCGGTTGGCATGCGGTAGGCCGCCGGTTCAGGAAGCCGATTTATTCGGCCGGCAGAAGTTTCCGGTCGCGGCGGCGATAGCCCGCGAGGCCGATGCCAGCGAAACCAGAGAGCATGAGAACCCAGCTGGAGAGTTCAGGCACCGCTGTCACCGAAACGCCGTCAAGCAGCGCGAAAGGCGGCACGGGCGTGCTGCTTTGCGCGAGGAAGGATAGCACTTCGCTCGTGGCGGTCGCCTGGAACACATCATCCGTGGTGAACCAGCCTGTAAACCCTTTGCTCGGGTTGGTAAGAGACGGCGTCGTGGCGCAGGTCGATCCCAGGCAGGCCTTGATGTCCTGCGTTGTGGCGCCGGTGAAGCCTTTCTGCTGCGCATAGCCGTAATCGAAAGTGATGTTGTAAAGCTTGCCGACCGTCAGGCCGGAGATCGTCTGGGTGATTGCGGAGGTTTCATAGTCGCCGTCCATCGCGATGAAATTGCCGCCGTTAGGGCTCACCGGAAGCGCGTCGAGTTCGCCGTTATTAGAGCCCCACAACGACAAGGTCCCGTCCGCGCCAGTTTCCCCCGCTCCATCGGCGGTCCCTGGCGTGAAAAGAAACATGTAGCTGCCAGGCGACGCCGCGACCGACCATCCAGTCGCCGCATATTTGTCGAATCCCAGCTGCCCGCCGCTGTTGGTCGCGATCCCGTTGATCGTCGTCGCTTCAAAGCCGCCATTCGTCACCAGCTGCTGAGCGTCGGCCGGCTGCAGGCCGGAGACGGCGATCAATGATGCTGCAACCAGCGCCGATAAAATCTTCATATCGATCCCCCCGCGCCTGGCGCGACATGCCTCTTGGTCAGCTCTGCCAACTCGCGGCGAGCTACGCACTATTGCTCTGATATTATTTAATATAACGCATATTAATAAGCGCTTAACGCCTAGGCAAGTTCTCGCATAGATGGAATTACAACTACAAATTAGCCGTCGTTTCGGCTAAGGATATTGCGTAACTTCGCTAGGAATCCCTACGTCATCTGGTGATTTCAATCATTTATAAACCAACGGCAATTTTTGGCCGCCCAGGCTTCGGCAAAGAGGCAAACGCAACGACGCGATCAGCCCGCGCCTTCGCTTGCCCCCTCCTGCTCCCCTGCTACTCTTGAAATTCAAGCCGTGGGACGCTGCCCTAAAAGAGGCGGCTGAGAACAGAGCCATCGACCTGATCTGGGTAACCCAGTGCAGGAAGCAAATGCGGACAAGGGAGGCGCTTGTGGCGAACGACGATCAATCGGGAACGCTGCTGGAAATTCGGGATTTGCTTCGGGAAATCGTTTCAATCCAACGCAAAGCCGTCGCCAATCAGGAACAATCCATTGCCGAGCAGAAGCAGATCGCAAACAGGCAACAGGATTTCGTGACAACTTACCGCAAAATGGCGCGCTGGCTGCTCGTTCCGATCATCGTGCTTCTCATGTTCACCGTGATCTATTCCCTGTTCCCGATTGTCGCCTTGCTTCATCGTCATTAGCGCGCCCAACCAGCAATTCCGGCCGAGCGCTGGTTGACGCCAAACTTGCGTCCCTTCCAGGCCGCTGCTATTCTGGAAAATTCGAGCCATGGGGTGCTGCCCTCTCGCCTGAGAGCGCGGCTGAGAACAAACCCATTGACCTGATCTGGATAATGCCAGCGCAGGGAACGGCATGCGGCGTTTCGCATTCTCTTTCCCATTGACGGCTCTTCCAGTTGCCGCAGCGGAGGATTTTTTGCGATGAACGTCCATGACAAAACCCCTCGCGCGCCCGAGACCGTCACCACCGGCCCGCTGCCCGGCTCCCGCAAGATTTACCTGGCCCCCGCCTGCGCGCCCGGTCTGCGCGTGCCCGTGCGAGAAATCCTGCTCGATCCCTCCGCCGCCGAGCCGAACCTCAGGGTCTACGACCCGTCCGGCCCCTACACCGACGCCGAGCCGCATATCAATCTCGCGCAGGGCCTGCCGCCGATCCGCGAAAGCTGGATCGCCCGGCGCGAAGGGCTCGAATCCTATCAAGGCCGCGCCGTGAAATCGGAGGACAATGGCGACGTCCAGGAATCGGCGCTTGTCGAGCCCTGCCCTGCGAGACGCACGCTGCGACGGGGACGAGACGGCGCGCTGGTCACCCAGTATGAATTCGCCCGCGCCGGGATCATCACCGAGGAAATGATTTTTTGCGCCCATCGCGAAAATCTGGGCCGCGAGGCGGCGCTGGCGGAAGCGGCCGCGCGCATAAAAGACGGCGAGGGCTTTGGCGCCGAAATTCCCGAATTCGTGACGCCGGAATTCGTGCGGCAGGAAATCGCCCGCGGGCGGGCGATCATTCCCGCCAATATCAACCACGTCGAAGTCGAGCCGATGATCATCGGCCGCAATTTCCTCGTGAAGGTCAATTCCAACATCGGCAATTCCGCCGTCACCTCCTCGGTGGCCGAGGAAGTTGAAAAAATGGTCTGGTCGATCCGCTGGGGCGCGGACACGGTCATGGACCTCTCCACCGGCCGCAACATCCACAACATCCGCGACTGGATCCTGCGCAACGCGCCCGTGCCGATCGGCACGGTGCCGATATACCAGGCGCTGGAAAAGGTCGGCGGCGACGCATTGAAACTCGACTGGGAGGTGTTCAAGGACACGCTGATCGAACAGGCTGAGCAGGGCGTCGACTATTTCACCATCCACGCCGGCGTGCGCCTCGCCTATGTGCCGCTCACCGCAAGCCGGGTCACCGGCATTGTTTCACGCGGAGGGTCGATCATGGCCCGCTGGTGCCTGTCCAAGCACCGCGAAAGCTTCCTCTACGAGCGTTTTGACGAGATTTGCGACATCATGCGCAAATATGACGTGTCCTTCTCTCTCGGCGACGGCCTCCGCCCCGGCTCCAACGCCGACGCCAACGACGCCGCGCAATTCGCGGAGCTGGAGACGCTGGGCGAACTGACCAAGGTGGCCTGGGACAAGGGTTGCCAGGTGATGATCGAAGGCCCCGGCCATGTGCCGATGCACAAGATCAAGGAAAACATGGACAAGCAGCTGCGCGAATGCGGCGAGGCGCCATTTTACACTTTGGGCCCGCTGACCACCGACATCGCGCCGGGCTATGACCACATCACCTCCGCCATCGGCGCGGCGATGATCGGCTGGTTTGGCACAGCCATGCTCTGCTATGTCACGCCGAAAGAGCATCTCGGCCTGCCCGACCGCGACGACGTCAAGACCGGCGTCATCACCTATCGCATCGCGGCGCACGCGGCCGACCTCGCCAAGGGCCATCCCGGCGCGCGGGCGCGCGACGACGCCATGAGCCGCGCGCGCTTCGATTTCCGCTGGCAGGACCAGTTCAACATCGGCCTCGACCCCGACACGGCCAGGAAATTCCACGACGCGACCTTGCCCAAGGAAGCGCACAAGGTGGCGCATTTCTGCTCGATGTGCGGCCCGAAATTCTGCTCGATGAAGATCACGCAGGATCTTCGCGTCGAGGCCGCAGCGATGATCGAAGCGGAAAAGGCCGATATCGAAAAAGGCCTGGCGGAGAAGAGCGCCGAATTCATGGAAAGAGGCGGCAAGCTCTACCTGGAACAGTGACGCCCGCGCCTGGCCAGCGTCGTCCATTGGAAGCTTGACATCGACCTCCTCTTGGCCGAACTCGCGGGAGCAACTTCTTGCTCCCGGCGGGAGGAGCCCGCCAGGCAGCAAATCCGAGACAAGCGAGCGCCATGCATATTCTCTCCCTGACGTCGACGCCCCCGAGATTTCAATATCTTCCAAAGTTTTTTGCAAATCTGGGGAAGCAGCAGGTCAAGCCGGATCAGGTCGAACTCAATATTCCCCTGCATTACAAACGTTTCCCCGGCGAATTGCCGGCGCTGCCCGGACTTCCCGACTACGTCAAGGTCGTGCGGGTCGACCGCGATTTCGGACCAGCGACCAAAATCTTGCCGACCGCCGAGCGGTGGCGCGGCAAAAACGTGGACATCATGTTTGGCGATGACGACCAGTTCTACGATAAGGGCTGGTTCGGCCGCCTCGTCGAAATCAGCAAGCAAAGGCCTGCCGACGCCATTTGCGAACAGGGAGGTTTCCTGCCGGACAACGACCGTCGGCGCAGACCGCCCATTGCGATTGAAGCTCCGCGCGAAATCAAGAATTTCAAATACCGATTGAAGCGAGCGGCCTCATTTGGCCTGGCCGCCCCCCGCCGGCAGTTCAGCCAGAGCGGCTATGTCGACCTGCTGCACGGCTACGGCGGGGTCTGCATCCGTCCGGACCAGTTTCCGCCTGAAACATGGTCGATCCCCGACAACATGTTTACCGAGGATGATTTCTGGCTGTCGGGCATGTTGGAAATGAACGGCGTGGGCATATGGCTGAACGCCGAAAGCAGGAAGCCTTCGGTTTTCCGCCGGTCTTCCAAAAAAGACCCGATAATGCAGCTCAATAGTCCGAGCCATCGCTGCGCTGACTATATGGCGCAGAAATATGGGATCTGGATCTAGCCCGATCGAGGGAGTCGGGCGGCGCTACGCCGCTTCGACTTCGGTTTCCTCGGCTTCCACCGGCTCCATGACGCCGTTTTCCGCCAGTTCATAGTCGCGGCCGCGCCAGTGCACCTGTCCCGGGACGAAACTGGCGATGAAAATCGCGAAGCTCAGGAGATCGCGCATCGGCGTCAGCCAGAGCGCGTGGTGCGCCAAGGCGGGGAAACGATGGTCGATTTCGTCCTGCAGGGTCAGCCGGCACAAGAGCGCCGTAAAGGCCAGGATGATGCCCGCCGGGGCAAAGCCGCCGGCCAGCAGGGCGAGCAGCGCCCAAGGGAGCGGATAGGAGACCGCCAGGCCGGCGTAGCCAAGCGGGTCGAGCGAACGGATGGTGCGCGCCCAGCGCATCTCGCGCCGCCACAGGTCCAGAAATTCAGTTTCGCCATGCGCATGTCCCACGGCGAAATCGGCGAGCACGACCTCCATGCCAAGGCCGCGCACCGCTTCGCCCAGCGCGTAATCGTCGGCGAGCTGGTCCTTGATCGCCTCGAACCCGCCGACCGTTTCGAGCGTCGAGCGGCGCAGGGCGATGGTGGCGCCGATGCAGGGCCGCGCCATTTTCAGGGCCACGCCGGTCACGACATTTGGCAGGAAATTGTAATCGACGCCCATCGCGCCGAGGCGCGACCAAAGTCCCGCCAGCGGCAGGCCCCGATAGAGACAGGAGACGAGGCCGACGCCGGGCGTCGCCAAGGCCAGGGCCAGTTTTCCGAGATAGTCGGGCGCGACAATGATGTCGCTGTCGGCCAGGACGACCATGTCGTGCGCGATGTGACGCGACAGGTTGATGAGGTTCGAGACCTTGCCGTTGGTCCCGTGCAGGTCGGGATCGACGACCAGTTCCGCCGTCAGGCCGGCGGGAACGCCGGCGATCCGGCCCGCGCGGAGGTCGCTGACGACTTTCCGCGCCACGAAGGCGGCGGCGTCGGACGTGTCGTGGACGCCGAACAGGAGCTGGACCGGACCGGCGTAATTCTGGCGGCAGAAGCTCGCAAGGTGCTGGTAAAGGCTCTTTTCGGCGCCGTAAAGCGGCTTGAGCACCGTGACCGCGGGCGCAAGCGGCCGGCGAGCGCCGTCCTGGCGCGAAAATCGACGCAGGCTGAAGATCGACAGCAAGGTATAGAGGCAGGCGGCGATCGCCAGGCCATAGAACACGGGCGAGAGCCACGCGCCATCGAACAGGTCGGCCAGCTTCGTCCAGGCTTCGGTCCAAGCTGCAAACATAAACCCCATTCCTGTTTCAAGGCGTCAAAAAAGAATCCCGGCGTTGACGCAATGTCGCCAGCGCCGCCGAAAAATCGCCATTGGCCGCAAGACCCCGCAACGAACGGCGCCATTGCGCCAGTTCGCTGAGCGAGCCATTAGCCAATATATCGCCGATGCGCCAGCCCCCAGGGGTCTGGCGCACAACATAATCGATCGGCATGGGCGGCCCTTCGGCAAGGATCACTCGCGAGGCCACCACGGTTTCGCCGCCGCGCTGCTGGGCTGCGGCGTCGCGTTCGAACCCCTTGCCGTTGAATTCGACGAGGCGCGAGGCATAGGACGCCGCGACGTAATCGCCAAAGCCTTGCGTCCATTCGTCGCGCTGCGCGTCGGTCAGTCCGTCCCAGGCCGGGCCATAGCAGGTTTGCGCCATGGCCGGCAGGTCGAATGTGGCGCCGATCGCCGGGCGCAGGGCGTCGAAACGCTGGCGCAAGCTTGACGTCGAGACGTTCCGGATGACGCCGAGCATACTGTCCTGCAAGCCTTTGACGACTTCGGCGGCGGCTGCGTCGGCGCCTTCCGCCGTCGCCGCGACAAGCGCGGGCAGGCAAGCGAAAAAAGCGACGCCTGCCAGGAAGGAGCGGCGGTCAAAGCCCATGCGACTCCTCCCCGGCGGCGAATTTTTCGCGAGGGAGGTAATCGCGAAGGCGGGAGCCTTCCATGCGCCGCCAGATCCACAATCCGGGCGCGCCGCAGACGAAATCCGGGATGCGCTTGACCAGCGACAGGGCGATGGCCGTGGGAGAGCCTATGCCGAATGCGGCGCAAAGGGCGATGAAGCCGCCCTCCTGCACGCCCCAGGCGCCGGGAATCAGAAAACCCGCAGCCTTGACCGCATGTCCCAGGCTTTCGATGGTGACGGCGGTGGCGAAGGAACTGGGCTCATTGAGCAGCGACAGGCCGAGCCATATCTCCAGCACGCCGATGAACCAGATCGACGTGTGGATGCAGATCGCGGCGACCAGCGAGGCGCGGCGGCGCAGGATTTCGTCGAGGCCGGCGCGCAGGGCCGGCAGGCCGCCAAGCGACGACCAGCCTGTGCGGCTTTCGACGCTCTCGGCCAACCGGTCGATCCAGCCCATCGAGAGCAGGCGCGGCGCAAGCCAGAAACCGGCCAGCGCCGGCGCCATGATCAGCAGGCCGAAGCCGACGGCAAGCGACAGGTCGCCCTGGACGCCGTGATGAAACAGCAGGATCACGCCGATCGTCGTGAAGGCGACTTGCGAGGTCGTCTGCGCCAGCAGGTCGACAATTACGCTGGCGGCGGCGACGCCGCCCCGCACGCCCCCGTTGCGCAACAGCCGCGCGCCGATAAGATCGCCGCCTATCTGCGCCACAGGCAGCAGGTTGTTGATGGATTCGCGCACCCAGCGCAATTTGCAGAAAAGCCAGGGTTTTGGACGCGGACTCGGCAGCAGCGCCCGCCAGGCGAACCCGGAGACCAGGGTCTGGGTCAGGCGAATCGCGGCGATCAACAGCGCGCCGAAGCCGACTGAGGCAAAAGCGTTGGCGACAGCGCCGGCGCCCTCATAGAGGGTCAGGGCGGCGAAAAGCGTCAGGCCCAAAAACAGGGCCAATCCGGCGGCGGTCTTCATCGTTCTGGACTTAACTTTATTTCGTTAAAAAGTCAGCCCGAACGGCGCCGCCCCTGTCGAAATGATCCACCTGTGACAGGAATGAAACGCTTTTTTAGCTTGTCAAAACCCGGATTAGCCTTTCGGCCCCTTGCCGGGCGCAAGGCCAGCGCGTGAAAAAGCCTCGGAGAAAGCGTTGCCGGCGGATGGGCGCGGCGGCTCCTTGCGCGCCTGCGCCACGGGCGCGCCGCGCGAGGCTCTTTGATCACCGCTGCGCGAGGCCATTTGATCGCCGCTGCGCGAGGCTTGCGGATCAAAATTATCGTCGAGCCGCATGGTCAAGGCGATCCGCTTGCGCGGCGCATCGACCTCGAGAACCTTGACCTTGACGACATCGCCGGGCTTGGCGGCCTCGCGCGGATCCTTGATGAAGGTCTTCGACATCGCGGAAATATGGACAAGCCCGTCCTGATGCACGCCGATATCGACGAAAGCGCCGAAAGCCGCAACATTGGTCACGACGCCTTCGAGCACCATGCCGGGTTTTAGGTCGGTCAGCTTCTCGACGCCCTCCTTGAAAGCGGCCGTCTTGAATTCCGGACGCGGATCGCGGCCCGGCTTCTCCAGCTCCTTGAAGATGTCGGCGACCGTCGGCGCGCCGAATTGCTCGTCCACAAAGTCCTTGGGCGACAAGCCCCGCAATATCCTGGCGTCGCCGATGAGCACGTGGATGTCGCTTTTTGCCGCGGCGAGAATCTTGCGCACCACCGGATAGGCTTCCGGATGCACGCCCGACGCGTCGAGCGGGTCGACGCCGTCGCGAATGCGCAGAAACCCCGCGCATTGCTCAAAGGCCTTGCCGCCGAGACGCGGCAACTTTCTTGAGTTCGCTGCGCGACCTGAATTTGCCGTTGGCGTCGCGATGGGAGACGATATTGGCCGCAAGCCCTGCGCCCAGCCCGGAAACGCGGGACAGGAGCGGCGCCGAGGCGGTGTTGAGATCGACGCCGACCGCGTTGACGCAATCCTCGACCACCGCGTCGAGCGACCGCGACAGCTTGAACTCGGCGAGGTCGTGCTGATACTGGCCGACGCCGATCGATTTGGGATCGATCTTGACCAGTTCCGCAAGAGGATCCTGCAGGCGGCGCGCGATGGAGACCGCGCCGCGCAGGGTCACGTCGAGGTCGGGCAATTCGCTCGACGCAAAAGCCGAGGCGGAATACACCGATGCCCCGGCTTCGGAAACCACGATCTTGGTCAGCTTCAACTCGGTCAACTTCTGCGCCAGTTCCGAGGCCAACTTGTCGGTTTCGCGCGAGGCCGTGCCATTGCCGATGGCGATCAGCTCGACCTTGTGCTGCCGGCACAGACGCCCCAGCGCCAGCAAGGCCTCGTCCCAGCGCCGTTGCGGCTCATGCGGGTAGATCACCGCGGTATCGACGACCTTGCCGGTCGCGTCGACGACCGCGACTTTCACGCCGGTGCGAAAACCAGGATCGAGGCCGAGCGTGGCGCGCGGCCCGGCGGGCGCCGCCAGCAGCAGATCGCGCAAATTGCCCGCGAAAACCTTGACCGCCTGATCCTCGGCGTTCTGCCAGAGGCGGGCGCGCAGATCGACGGAAAGCGATATCTTTATGCGCGTGCGCCAGGCCCAGCGGACGCAATCCGCCAGCCATTTGTCGCCGGGACGGCCGCGGTCGGCGATGGCGAAGCTATTGGCGATGGCGCGTTCGTAAGCCGCCTCGCCCTCGATTTCCGCCTGCGCCGCGCTCTCGGGCTCCAGCGCCAGATCAAGAATTTCCTCCTTCTCGCCGCGGAACATGGCGAGGATGCGATGCGAGGGCAGCTTCGCCAGCGGCTCGAAAAAGTCGAAATAGTCGGAGAATTTCGCGCCCTCCTGCGCCTTGCCCTCGCGGAGCTTCGAGACCAGCCGGCCCCGCGACCAGAAACTCTCGCGCAGGAATCCGATCAGTTCGGGTTTTTCGGAAAATTGCTCGACCAGAATCGCCCGGGCCCCTTCAAGCGCCTCCTCCGGCGTCTTGACGCCCTTGTCCGCATCGACGAATTTTTCCGCGCTCTTCCGCGGATCCTGGTTTGGATCGGCCAAAAGACCGGCGGCGAGGGAGCCGAGGCCGGCCTCGCGGGCGATCATCGCCTTGGTGCGGCGCTTGGGCTTGAAGGGCAGATAAAGATCTTCAAGCTTCGACTTGGATTCGGCGCCCAGCACGGCCTGCTCGACCTCGGGCGTCAATTTGTCCTGCGAACGGATGGATTCGAGCACGGCGGCGCGCCGATCCTCCAGTTCGCGCAGATAGCGCAGGCGTTCCTCGAGCGTGCGCAATTGCGCATCGTCGAGCGCGCCGGTCGCCTCCTTGCGGTAGCGGGCGATGAAGGGCACGGTCGAGCCCGCGTCGAGCAGATCGACGGCGGCAGAAACCTGGCTTTCCGCAACTTTCAGCTCGGCTGCGATGCGGCGAGGGATCGAAATCATGGCGGCTCCGGACAATGCATTCGCTCCGCAGGGCGCGGGGCGCGCTTTTAACCCTTGCCGCCGGACGCGTCAAAATCACTTTGTGGACAAAATATTTGACCCACGAAAACCGTTTTCGGGAAGATATTTGCGAAAAATCGCATATTCGGGGCTTTTGCTGAATTGACAGAATCGCTTGGGGCGCGGACCATCTACGATCATGCCCGTCGCCTCAAAAACCAAGGCGGTTTCCGCCCCAATAGCTTCCGCCTCAAAACTTTCAACGGGGCTGGTGGACCCGGCCGCCTTGGCCGAAGCCGCGGACCAGGCCAGCGAGTTTCTCAAATCCCTGGCCAATCCCGTGCGCCTGCGCATCCTCTGCATGCTGGCGCAAGGCGAGTCGCCTGTTGGCGACATAGCGGAAAAGCTCGCGGCGCGGCAAAGCCTGATTTCGCAGCATCTCGCGCTCCTGCGCAAGGACGGGCTGGTGCGACCCCGCCGCGACGGCCAGACGATCCATTACGCCTTGGCCGACGAGCGCGCGAAAAAGCTGATCGCCGTGCTCTACGAGAATTTCTGCCCGGTCCAGCCGAACTGAGCGAGCTTGCGTAATTGCAAGCCTTGGGCTTCGAGCCTTGCCTGCGCGCTCCTGACCGCCGATCTTCAGCGCAGAGGAGATGCTGCATGACGATTTCGACCAGAACCAGGGCGCGGGTGGTGGCTGCCGCGACACATGGAGAAGCGACATCCGATGGCGCGGGCGTAAAACTGATCCGGCTTATCGGCTCGCGGGCCCAGCCGCCGATCGACCCCTTCCTGATGCTGGACTTTTTCGGCTCCGACAATGCGGACGATTATATTGCCGGCTTCCCTGATCACCCGCATCGCGGGTTCGAAACCGTGACCTACATGCTCGCGGGAAAAATGCGCCATGCCGACAACCACGGGCATTCCGGCGTGATCGCCGCGGGCGGCGTGCAATGGATGAAGGCCGGGCGCGGCCTCGTCCATTCCGAAATCCCCGAGCAGGAGTCCGGGCTTTTGCGCGGCTTCCAGCTGTGGATCAACCTGCCCGCCTCGGAAAAGATGAGCGATCCCGCCTATCAGGAATTCGACGCCGCGCGCATTCCGGTCGAGGAGCGCGAGGGCGCGCGGGTGAAAATCATCGCCGGAACAACGGAAACAGGCGTGTCCGGGCCGGTGCGGGCGCCACATGTGGACGCACGCTATTTCGACATCGAGCTTGCTCCGGGCGGCGTGTTTTCCGAGGGCCTGCCTGGAGATTGCCAGGCGTTTTTCGTTGTCTACGAGGGCAAGGCCACGGCGCCGTCGAACGGCGGCGGGACGGTGCTCAAGGCCTTGACCCTTGCCACGCTCGGACCCGGCGACAGGGTGGAGTTGCAAGCCGGCTCGGCCGGCGCCCGCGCGCTGCTTCTGGCCGCGCGACCGCTCAATGAGCCCGTCGCCTGGAGCGGCCCCTTCGTGATGAATACCCGCGAGGAGCTGATGCAGGCTTTTGAGGATTACCGCCAAGGCCGGTTTTAGGGCGAAGAATCGAAAGTAATTCCGTCCTGAATTTTGGCGCGAGCGCCTTGGCCTTGCCGATGGCCTCGGCCTGCTCCTCGGGACCAAGCTTCGGAGCGACAGCGGTTCGGCTGGCGAGTGGGACGCCAACCGCCATGAAAAACAGCTCCTGGCCTGGCGGCGAACACATGCAGAGCATCCGCGCAGTCGCCTCGGAATTGTTCCTGAACGCGTGCGGCGCGTTGGCGGGAATATTCACACTGGCGCCAGCGGCGGCCTTTTGCGTCCGTCCGCGGACAGTCAGGTCGATCTCACCGTCGAGAATCGTGAACATTTCCTCGAAATCGTGACGATGCGGCGGCGGCCCGGCGCCGGGGGGTATCTGCATTTCGACAAGGCAATAGCGGCCACCGGTCTCTTCGCCGGTCAACAGGATCGTATAAACGCCTCCCGCGACAGCGATGAAGCGCATGTTCGGATCGTCCGGACTCGCGATGGCCAGCTTGCGGCTGGGATCGTCCGCCGGAATTGCAGCACTTTCAGACTGGCTGTCGGTCATGTCTGGCCTCCGATGGCGAAACACCCAACCAACCGATCAAGCGGCGTGTAAGTTTCAATGCGACGAGCGTAGCGAACGAGCTCCCCTTATGAAGCTCAAAATTCTCGCGCCAGGAAATCGGCGATTTGCTTGGCGCAATCGCCGATTCGCATGATCCCGTTGTAATGGCCATAAGGCCCGAGAATTTGGCCCGTTTCGACCATGACGCCATTCCCGCGCAGCGCCGCGATCGTCGTTTCCACCCATTCGGCCAGGAACACCTGATCCTCGGGCGCATAAAGCATCAGCGTCGGCGCCCTGACGCGCGAAAAACCCTCATCGAGGGTTTCGGCGCCCGCGCCCTGCCCTGGAATGAAGGACTGGTTGGCGCGCGCCAGATAGAGCAAATGGTTGGCGTCGGCCTTTTTCGCGCGATCCCGCGCCCCATCGGCAAGCACCTGTTCGATGGCGTAGGGATTTGAAGCGATGTCGCTGGCATCCCCGCCAGGGGCGAGCGCGCGGCCGGCGCCCTCGTCGACCCATTGACTGTGCAAGGCATGCAGCGTGATCAATTGCAGGCTCGCCTCAAGTCCTCGGATTGGCGGCTTTCTCGGCTCATAGCCGCCCTGCCTCCAATCGGGATCGAGCTTGATCGGCTGCGCCCAGAGCGACAGCCAGGCAGTGAGCCAGCCGCCGAAATGCGGCGTGGCGATGACCGGAATGATGCGCCCGACGCATTCCGGATAGGTCGCCGCCCACTCGAAAGTTTGCAGGCCGCCCATGGACGGGCCCATTACCGCATGAAGTTTCCGGATGCCGAGCGAATCGAGCAAAGCCTTCTGCACGCGGACGAAATCGCCGATGGCGACTTTGGGAAAGCTCAGCCCATAGGGTTTCCCGGTCAGGGGATCGAGGCTCGCCGGCCCCGTCGTGACGACATTCGCGTCGTTCACGTTGAGATTGACCAGGCTGTCGATGGAGATGACAAAATAGCGCTCGGTGTCGACCGCCTTGCCGGGCCCGATGATCGCGTCCCAATAGCCCGGCTGCGGGTCCTCAGCCTGATAGCGGCCTGCCGCGTGGCTCGTGCCGGAAAAGTAATGTGGGACCAGAATGGCGTTTTTTCGTGCGGAATTGAGCCTGCCATAGGTCTCGTAGCCTACGGCGACGTCACGGATGTCGACGCCGCCGCAAGTCCTGAAATCCTTGAGGTCAAAGCGGCGTTTTTCGGTCAAAAGCTCAGGAGGCATCAGCGTTTCATCCGGCCGCCCACGTTTTTTCAGGCTGCTTGCGCTTTATATGTGCTATCGAGCCATTTCCGCTCGACAAAAATGCCGAGACCCTCGACCACAGCGCCGCCGCAATGCGGTAATATTTGTCAATATCCTGATTTTTAACGCAAAGTTTGTGGCGCAGGCCTATAATGATAAAAAGTACAATAGCGCCGCCAGCGGCTATGCTGCATTGCAGCATTTGGAATGATGGAAGCTCGTCGCGGCCAATGCGCCGCCCTTTCACGCCGACCAAAGGTTCTGAAATGACAATGGCCAAGAACAGTCGCGGCCCTGGCTCTCGAAAAGACGGGCCGCCGCCGTTCGCTTTTTCTTCAGAAGCTGATGTTGCGCTGCAACACAGCACACCCCCGCTTGCCCTGGGCGTCGCTCAGGACGCCGCCCAAGACTCTCGCCCAAGTCGCGGCCATTGCGCCAGACGGCGCGGCGACAGCCGGCAGCGAGCCCAATTCGGTATTCGCGCGCCAGGTGCGGGTGGCCTTCGGCTTGTTGCAGACCGCCATCGAGGAAGCCACCGAGGCGGCGGAGTGCAACAATGTGAAGATCGCCTCGGAACTCGATGATTTGCAGGCGCGGGCGATCCGCTCCATCCACGACAGCGCGCTGGCGACCATCGATCTGTTCGAGGCGATCGGCGCGTCGAAAACGCCCGGCGATCTCGCCAACCGCCAGATGCAGATCGCCCGCCGGCAGCGTGAGACCGTCAGCCAGCGGCTCGGCGATTTCTTCGAATTCGGCGCGGACGATGGTCTCGATGATGACCGATCCCCTCAACCGGCAATTGCGCGTCCTCTCCGGCGCGACCAATGCCTCCGGCTGCCTTGGGGCTGACCGCGGGCCGGCGGACGGCGACAGCATTTTATGCCGGCTCAACAAGCTCACCGCCCGCCAGAAAAGGGTTCTCGAGCTGCTGGCGGAGGGACTCCCCAACAAGGTGATCGCGCACGAACTCGGCATCAGCGAGACAACGGTCAAGGCGCATGTCGGCGAAATCCTGCGCAAGCTCAAGGTTTATAACCGGGCGCGGGCCATTGTCATGCTGGCGCAATTTGACCTGAGCCAGATTCGCGCCGTGCCGCAGATCGAAGTCGCCGAGGCCGGTTGACGCTCAGCCGCGGTCGCCGTTCAGCGCGCGGGTCGCGGCCTCGACCTGGCCGGCGGCGTCGTTGAGGGCGGCGGCCGCTTCCTCGGCCCATTCCTGCCGGCGCAGATCTGCGCTCTGCGCCAGTTCGCGCGCCTGCGCAAGCGCCTGGCCCTGCTCGGCAAGCTGTTTCTGCGCCGCTGAAAATTCGTCGGCGATCGTCAGCGCGGCCATCACGACGATGCGCTGGTCGCCGATTTCGCCGAAAGCGCCGCGCAGGGACTCGATCTTCGCATCGACCAGCTTCGCCAGCAATTCAATATGCGCCTCCTCGCCCTCGTCGCAATTCATGCGATAGGTGCGGCCGGCGATCGTCACCACTGCCTGCGCCATTCTAGCCCTCCTGCGATGCGTCGGCGGCGATGACGGCGCGCACCGCGGCGCGGGCGCGCTCGACCCGCCGCGCCGCTTCGCCATGCGCGGTCTCGAGCGCGCGCATGCGCGTCATCGCGGCGTCAAGCTGCTGGGCAAGGCGCGAGCGGTCTTCCTGCAGGGCGGAAAATTCGGCGGCCTGGTCGGCCTGCTCGGCGGCCCGCTCGTTGTGCCGGCTGATCGCCATTTCAAGTCCGTCGAGGGAAGCGCGCAATCGGTTCTGCGCCTCGGCAAAGAGGCTATCCGGCGACATATGGGCTGCGTTGCCGAGAGAATTCGATTCCGGATTCGCTTGCGAATTCGGATGAGAACTCGGGTCAGACGGCGTCGGGGACAAGGGCGGCGACTTTCGGTACGAATCCGGACAACGAACAATTGAACACAGGTTATTACGCAACTTGGTCTTTGTCGCGGCCTTCCAAACGTCATCCACCTACTTCCTTTGCAGCGCGTTGACTCGACCGCTTGAGCTGTTATCAACCCGGCCAATCCCCATATGGCCGTCAGAACAACCCGGATTCGCGCTATGAACGAAATCAGCCCCTCTACAACGGCCCAAAATTACGTCGCCCACAGCTCGCAGCATCATGCCTCCATGGCCAACGCCATCCGGGCGCTCGCCATGGACGCCGTGGAAAAGGCCAATTCCGGACACCCGGGCTTGCCGATGGGCGCCGCGGACATCGCCACGGTCCTGTTCACCAAAGTGCTGAAATACAACGCCGCCGACCCGCACTGGCCCGACCGCGACCGTTTCGTGCTCTCCGCCGGCCATGGCTCCATGCTTCTTTATGCTTTGCTCTACCTCACGGGCAACAAGGACATGACCCTGGAGGATATCCGCAATTTCCGCCAGATGGGCTCGAAAACCCCGGGTCATCCCGAATATGGCCACACGTCCGGCGTCGAAATGACCACGGGCCCCCTGGGCCAGGGTCTCGCCACCTCCGTCGGCATGGCGCTCGCCGAGCGCATGCTGGCCGCCGAATTCGGCGATGTCGTCGATCACCATACTTATGTGCTGGCGTCCGACGGCGACCTGATGGAAGGCGTGTCGCAGGAAGCCATCGCCATCGCCGGCCATCTCAAGCTCAATCGCCTCATCGTGATGTGGGACAATAACGGCATCTCCATCGACGGGCCGCTGTCGGTGGCGGATTCCGTCGACCAGGTGAAGCGTTTCGAGGCCTGCGGCTGGCGCGCTGTCCATATCGACGGCCAGGACCCCGCGGCCATTCTCGCCGCGCTGGAGGCGGCGAAGACCTCCGACAGGCCGAGCCTAATCGCCTGCCGCACCACGATCGGCTTTGGCGCGCCCAAGCGCGCCGGCACGGCCAAGGCGCATGGCGAGGCGCTCGGGGCGGAAGAACTGGCGGGCGCCAAAGCGGCGCTGCACTGGCCCTATGGCCCCTTCGAGATTCCCGAGGACATTTTGAAACCCTGGCGCGAGGCCGGGGCGCGCGGCGCCAAGGTCCAGGCCGAATGGCAGGCCAGCGTCGCGAAGATGGACGCGGGCAAGCGGGCGGAGTTCGAACGCCGCATCGCCGGACGCATGCCCGAAGCGCTGGACAAGGCCGTCGCCGCGGAAAAGCAGCGGCTCTCAGGCGTGAGCGACGCCATCGCCACGCGAAAGGCTTCGGAAGCCGCGCTGAAAATCCTGGCGCCCGCGGTTCCCGAGCTTGTCACCGGCTCGGCCGACCTCACCGGCTCGAACAACACCAAGGTCGAGGCGACCCCCGCCATTTCGCCCGGGAATTACGCCGGTCGCTATGTGCACTGGGGCATCCGCGAACATGGCATGGCCTGCGCCGTCAATGGCATGACCCTGCATGGCGGCTTCATTCCCTCCGGCGCGACATTTTTGGCTTTCGCCGATTATTGCCGCCCGGCCCTGCGCCTCGCCGCCCTGATGGGCATTGGCTCGATCGAGGTGATGACCCACGATTCCATCGGCCTTGGCGAAGACGGGCCGACGCATCAGCCGGTCGAGCACCTGGCTTCCCTGCGCGCCATTCCCGGCCTCCTGGTCTTTCGCCCCGCCGACGCGACCGAGACGCTCGAATGCTGGCAGGCGGCGATCGAGGAGCGGAAACACCCCTCGGTGCTGGCGCTGACCCGGCAGAACCTGTCGCCCTTAAGAAAAAATTATGTCGAGCAAAATCTTTCTGCACAGGGCGCCTACGAGATATCCCCGGCGTCCGGCGCGGCCAAGGTCACCCTGTTCGGCTCGGGCTCCGAGGTTGAAATCGCCGTCGCGGCGCAAAAAATTCTCGAAGCCGAGGGCGTGCCGACCCGCGTCGTCTCCGTCCCCTGTTTCGAGCTGTTCCTGCGTCAAGACGCCGCAGCCAAAGCGAAAATCCTCGGCGATGCGCCGGTTCGCGTGGCGGTTGAAGCGGGCCTGGCGATGGGCTGGGACCTGTTCCTTGACCGCGACGGCGCGCAGAAAGGCGCTTTCGTCGGCATGACCGGTTTCGGCGCCAGCGCGCCCTACAAGAAGCTCTACGACCATTTCGGCATCACCGCCGACGCCGTTGCGCAAGCGGCGCGAAATGGCTTAAAGGGCGTCTGAACAAAATTCGGGCGCAAAAACGACGATCCGACGCCGGATCGAGATGCCCTACCCAAGGAGCGCTAAAATGACGGTTAAGGTCTTCATCAACGGCTTCGGACGCATCGGCCGCAACGTTCTCCGCGCCATCGTCGAATCCGGCCGCACGGACATCCAGGTCGTCGGCATCAACGATCTCGGCCCGGTCGAGACCAACGCCCATCTCATGCGCTACGATTCGGTGCATGGCCGCTTCCCCGGCAAGGTCACGGTATCAGGCGACACGATCGACGTGGGAACCGGCCCGATCAAGGTCACCGCGATCAAGGACCCCTCCGCGCTCCCGCTCCGAGAGCTCGGCGTCGACATCGCCATGGAATGCACCGGCATCTTCACCGCCCGCGACAAGGCGGCGACGCTGCTCGCCGCCGGCGCCAAGCGCGTGCTGGTCTCCGCCCCCTCGGACGGCGCCGACCTGACGGTCGTCTTTGGCGTCAACCATCAGCAAGCTGACGAAAGAGCATCTCGTCGTCTCCAACGCCTCCTGCACGACCAATTGCCTGTCGCCCGTCGTCAAGGTCCTTCATGACGCCATCGGCATCGAGAAGGGCATCATGACGACCATTCACTCCTATACGGGCGACCAGCCGACGCTCGACACGATGCACAAGGACCTTTATCGCGGCCGCGCGGCGGCTTTGTCGATGATTCCGACCTCCACCGGCGCGGCCAAGGCCGTCGGCCTGGTTCTGCCGGAACTCAACGGCAAGCTCGACGGCTTTGCCCTTCGCGTGCCCACCCCGAACGTCTCGGTGGTCGACCTCAAGTTCATCGCCAAGCGCGCCACGACGAAGGACGAGATCAACGCCGCGATCAAGGCCGCGGCGGACGGCCCGCTCAAGGGCATTCTCGGCTATACCGAAGAGAAGAATGTCTCCTCGACTTCAACCACGACCCCCATTCCTCGATCTTCCACATGGACCAGACCAAGGTTCTGGACGGAACGCTCGTGTCGATCCTCTCCTGGTATGACAATGAGTGGGGCTTCTCCAACCGCATGGCGGACACCGCCGTGGCGATGGCCAAGCTCATCTGAGCGAAAAGGTTTTGGGCGCGTCCTCCAGGATGCGCCCTTTTCATTTCCTGAACCTTTTTTCTGGAGCCCGTCATGTCCGGTTTTCATACGCTCGATTCCGCCCAGCTGAAGGGCAAGCGCGTCCTCGTCCGCGTCGATCTCAACGTTCCCATGGACCAGGGCAGGGTCACCGACGCCACCCGCATCGAACGCATCCTGCCGACCCTCAGGGAAATTTCGCAAAAGGGCGGCAAGGTCATCCTGCTCGCCCATTTCGGTCGTCCGAAGAACGGTCCGGATGAAGCCAATTCGCTGAAACCCGTCGCGGCGGCGCTCGAAGAGCATCTCGGCAAGAAGGTCGCCTTCGCCACCGATTGCATCGGTCCGGTCGCCGAGGAGGCGGTCGGCAAGCTCGCCGACGGCGAATTCCTGCTGCTGGAGAACACCCGATTCCACAAGGGCGAGGAAAAGAACGACCCTGAAATCGTCGAGGGGCTTGCGAAGCTTGGCGACATCTACGTCAACGACGCTTTTTCCGCCGCTCATCGCGCGCATGCCTCCACCGAGGGCCTCGCGAAAAAGCTGCCCGCTTACGCTGGACGCACGATGCAGGCGGAGCTTGAGGCGCTGTCGAAGGCGCTCGACAAGCCCGAGCGTCCCGTCGCGGCGGTCGTCGGCGGCGCCAAAGTGTCGTCAAAGCTCGAATTGCTCGGCAACCTGACGAAAAAGGTCGATTACCTGATCATCGGCGGCGGCATGGCCAACACTTTTCTCGCCGCCCAAGGCAAGAAGGTCGGCAAGTCGCTTTGCGAACACGACCTGCTGGATACAGCGCGTAAAATCATCGTGAACGCCTCGGCCAACGGCTGCACGATCGTGCTGCCGGTCGACGCGGTCGTGGCGCAGGAATTTCGGGCGCACGCCCCCTCGCATGTCGTCTCGGTCGATCATGTCGGCGAGGCCGACATGATCCTCGACGCCGGCCCGCATTCGGTCGGCAACGTCGAAAAGCTGCTCGACGGCGTCAAAACCCTTGTCTGGAACGGCCCCTTCGGCGCCTTCGAGCTGGAGCCTTTTGACGCCGCGACCAATGCGGTGGCGCGTTATGCCGCCAAGCGGACAAAGGAAGGCAAGCTGCTTTCGGTGGCGGGCGGCGGCGACACGGTTTCGGCGCTCAACCATGCCGGCGCGGCGAAGTCTTCACCTATGTCTCGACGGCGGGCGGCGCCTTCCTCGAATGGCTCGAAGGCAAGGTGCTTCCGGGCGTCGAGGCGCTCAGGGCGTAACATTTTTTAGCGATAAAGCACTGTGAAAGACCGCCGCGACGGCGGTCTTTCTGTTTGTGCGACGCAGTCCCAGGCGACAAAGCGCCTGATCAATTTTTACCGTCCAGCTCCGCCACGCCGCTATTGCCATCGGCATAGGCGGCCTGAAATGCAGGCCGAAGCTGCCAGCGCTGCCAGATCGCATCGAGATGTTCGAAGCGCTCGTCGAGCGGCGTCGCGTTGACCGGAAACTTGGAAAAGGCGATCGCGGTCGCCAGCGTGATGTCTGCGAAGGTCGGCGCGTCGCCGCCGAGCATCCACTCGCGTCCGTCCGAGAGATGCCGGTCGACGAGGCCCGCATGCGCCAGCGCCTCCTTGCGGCAATGCTCGCCCCAGGCGGCATTGTGGGTCAGTTCGAGCTTCGGTCCGAGCCCCAGGTGCTGGACATGGAACATGGTGGTGATCCGGTAGAGGATGTGCACCCAGATGCGGTTGTCCCACATGGCGTCGAGGCCCTGCTCCAACGGCGTCTCGCCCATGATCTTCCGCCCGGGCCGGGACTGGTCGAGATAACGGACAATGGCGGCGGTCTCGGCAAGACAGCCGCCATCCGCCAACTGAAGGGTGGGGGTCTCGCCCCAAGGGTTCATTTTCAAATGCGGCCATTGTCGCTGCTCGCCGACCGGCGCCATGTCGTAGACCTTCTCCTCGAACTGATCGGCAATGCCCTTTTCGTGCAAAAACAGGCGCAGACGCTGCGGGTTCGGAAACGCTGAAGGTGAAGTGAAAAGGCGGAGTTTGTCCGTCATCTGCTGGGTTCCGGGAGCTTGAGAGGGAGTGGCGCTTTGACCTACCTGACAGCAGGTAGGCTACATCTAAGACCCTTCCCTTTTGAGATGTCAACGTCTATCTGTCGTCAGGTAAAAATGGAGATGGCGGTGGCGGTCGACACGAGGGAGCGGATCATGGAGGCGGCGCGGCTCACAGTGCAGGCCTTTGGTTATAGTGGGCTCACCTTTCGCGAGCTGGCGAAGGACGTTGGCATCAAGAGCGCCAGCATTCACTATTATTTTGCGACCAAGGGAGATTTGGTGGCGTCGCTCGCCAGCCGCTACACGGCTTTCTACACCGAATATCTGGACAATTTTCTCGCGGAGGGACTCGATCCCGAAACCTGCATGGCGCGCTATACCGACATGTTCGCCGCCACCTTGCGCGCCGACAACCGCATGTGCCTTGCGGGAATCCTGGCGGCCGAGCGTAACGAACTTCCCGACGACGTCCGAACCGAAGTCGTCAAATTCGGCGACATGAACGAGCACTGGATCGCGCGCGTGCTGACCATGCGCGACCCCGCCGAGCCAGAGGATATTTTGCGCCGCGCGCGCGCCATCTTTGCGGCGATCTCGGGCGCGCAGCTGGCCGCGCACAGTCGCGGCGACGTCGCGGTCTACGAAGAAATCGTCGCAACCTATCGATCGAGCGGTTTCATTTTCTAGACTGCCGTCGTCGGCCGAGGCCACGACGGCTATCAACACTTTGCGATCAATTGCCGCGTTCTTTGCGTCAGGCCGTTGAAAGGCCCGCTACCCGTTGCATCCCGGCGTTGCGCGAAAACACCTGCGTCAAACGGCTCGCTTCCCAATTGCCGGCTTTTGCCTTAAATCCCCGCCTATCCGAATTGCGAATAGGAGAGGATCGCGCGCATGGCCCGTATTACCTTGAGACAATTGCTTGATCATGCGGCCGAGCACGATTACGGCGTTCCCGCGTTCAACATCAACAACATGGAGCAGGCGCTGGCCATCATGGCCGCGGCCTCCGCACTCGATGCGCCCGTCATCATCCAGGCCTCGCGCGGAGCCCGCCAATACGCCAACGACGTCATGCTCAAGCACATGATGGACGCCTGCGTCGAAATCTATCCGCAGATTCCGATCTGCGTGCACCAGGACCATGGCAATGGCCCAGCACCTGCTTCACCGCCATGCAGGCCGGCTTCACCTCGGTGATGATGGACGGTTCGCTGAAGGAAGACGGCAAGACCCCCGCCGACTGGGACTATAACGTCAACGTCACCAAGTATGTCACCGACATGGCGCATCTCGGCGGCATCTCCGTCGAAGGCGAATTCGGCGTGCTCGGCTCGCTCGAGACCGGCGAGGGCGAGAAGGAAGACGGCCACGGTTTCGAGGGCAAGCTGTCGCATGACCAGCTCGTCACCAATCCCGACGAGGCCGTGAAATTCGTGCACGCGACCGGCGTCGATGCGCTCGCAATCGCCATGGGCACCTCGCACGGCGCCTACAAGTTCACGCGCAAACCCGACGGCGCCATCCTCGCCATGAACGTCATCGAGGAAATCCACGCGAAAATGCCGGGGCTGCACATGGTCATGCACGGCTCCTCCTCGGTGCCGCAGGACCTGCAGGACATCATCAACAAGTTCGGCGGCAAGATGCCGCAGACCTGGGGCGTGCCGGTCGAAGAGATCCAGCGCGGCATCAAGCATGGCGTGCGGAAAATCAATATCGACACGGACAACCGCATGGCCATCACCGGCGCGATCCGAAAAGTCTTCGCCGAAAACCCCGGCGAATTCGATCCGCGCAAATATCTGAAGCCCGCGACCGACGCGATGACGAAAATCTGCAAGCAGCGGCTTGAAGAGTTCAACACTGCCGGCCAGGCGTCGAAGATCAAGAAGGTGCAGACGCTCGGCGAAATGGCCAAGCGCTATGCCTCGGGCGAGCTGGCCCCGAAGGCGGCCTGAGCCCCATCAATATGTGACGACTGGGAGAAATGGGGTTGCGGCTTGCCGCAGCCCCATTTTTGCCGTTCTATTCGGGCCAATGCCGCCCTGACTTCCCCCAGAAAAGAAACATGACCGACTTCACAAAACCCCGCCTCTATCTCATCACCCCGCCCGTCGCGGACGCCGAGAGCATCGCCCCGGCGTTGAAAGCGGCGCTGGGCGCGGGCGACGTCGCCTGCGTGCTGCTGCGCTTCGCGCCGCCCGATGAAAATGCGCGTAAAAAAATCTGCCGCGCCCTGGCCTCCATCGTCCAGGATCACGGGGCGGCCCTGCTGCTGGCGGATGCTCCGCAACTGGCGGCGCGCGCCGGCGCCGATGGCGTGCACATGACGCAATCGGGCGAAAAGCTCGAAGCGGCGCTCGAAAGCCTGAAACCCGACCGCATCGTCGGGATCGGCGGCCTTGCCGACAAGGATCAGGCGATGACCGCCGGGGAGCTCGACATCGACTATGTGATGTTCGGCGATCTCGATCCCGGCGGCGAAAGCGCTGCATCCGTGATTGAGCGCGCTTCGTGGTGGGCGGAAATCTTCAACGTGCCCTGCATCGGCGTGGCGCACGAAATCGCCGATGTCGAAGCGCTCGCGAAAACCGGCGCGGAGTTTGTGGCGCTCGGGCCGAAAATCTTCGACGACCCGAATGGCGTCGCCGCCTCAGTCAGACAGGCGCAGGAGGCGCTCGACCGGGCGGAGGCCTCGGCTTGAACTTCAGGCCCCTTCCTCGTTGTCTCGCAATAGCTGCGTTGCTGCTGGCGGCGTCGCCCGCGTTCGCGCTGCCGCCTGACGCGCCCGATCTCGCTTTCGGCGCCTATCAGCGCGGCTATTACCAGACGGCGATGCAGGAAGCGATGAAGCGGGTGGACGCCGACAAGCGCGACGCCGCGGCGATGACGCTGATCGGCGAATTGCAGTCGCAGGGCCTTGGCGTGCCGCAAAATCTCGTCGAGGGCGTGCGCTGGTACAGGCTCGCCGCCGATCTCGGCGACAGGAACGCGCAATTCGAGCTGGGGCTGGCGCTTCTGACCGGCAAGGGCGCCGCCAAGGACGTGCCTGCGGCGACCGCGCTGTTCGAAAAGGCCGCGGCGCAGGATCATCCCGGCGCCTGGTACAATCTCGGCGTCATCGCGCTCGAGGGCAATGGCGTCGCCTCGGATTTCGTCAAGGCGGCGCAGGATTTCCGCCACAGCGCCGAACTCGGCTACGCCGACGCCGAATATTCGCTCGGCTTGCTCTACCGCGAGGGGCGCGGCGTCGACAAGGACACGAGGCAGGCGGCCTATTGGCTGCTGCGCGCGGCGGAGGGAGATTATCTTCCGGCGCAGGTCGAATACGGCATCATGCTTTTCAATGGCTCCGAAGGCATTCCGGCGAACGAGGCCGGCGGCGCCAGATGGCTTTTGCGCGCCGCCCACAGGGGCAACCCGGTCGCGGAGAACCGTGTCGCGCGGCTTCTGTTCGCGGGACGCGGCCTGTCGGAGGACCGGGTCGAGGCGATGAAATGGCATATTCTCGCAACGTCCGCGGGCCTGCGCGACGCCTGGCTCGACACGGAATCGGAAAAGCTCACGCCCGCCGAACGGCAGAAAGTGCAGCAGGCCCTCCGCGCCTATCTGGGCAAGTGAGGGGCGGCCCTGCTTGACGCGGCCGCGCCCGCAAGGCACATCACGCTCGACTTCGCGCTGCAAAAAAACCGCCCCGAGCGGCCAGGACAAGACCATGATCAATTCCGCCCTGATGAACGTCATGACCGCAGCCGCGTTAAAGGCCGGGCGGGGGCTGAAGCGTGATTTCGGCGAGGTCGAGAATCTCCAGGTCTCGGTGAAGGGACCCGGAGATTTCGTCACCATCGCCGACAAGAAGGCCGAAAAGACCATCTTCGAGGAACTTTCGCGCGCCCGCCCCGGCTATGGCTTCATTCTCGAAGAGGGCGGCGTGGTCGAAGGCGCCGACAAGAGCCATGTCTGGCATGTCGACCCGCTCGACGGCACCACCAATTTTTTGCACGGCTTGCCGATCTTCGCCGTATCCATCGGGTTGGAGCGCGAGGGCCAGATGGTCGCGGGCGTGGTCTACAACCCGGCCAACGACGATATTTTCGTCGCCGAAAAGGGACAGGGCGCCTATTACAACAACCGCCGCATCCGCGTCGCCGCCCGGCGCGACATGGCGGAAGGGCTGATCGCCACCGGCATCCCGCCGCTCGCAGGGGCCGCGATCCATCCTCGCTTCAAGGCGGAGCTCTCCTCGGTGATGACGCGCGCCGGCGGCGTGCGCCGCCTTGGCGCGGCGTCGCTCGACCTCGCTTTCCTCGCCGCCGGCCGTTTCGACGGCTTTTGGGAGCGCGGCTTGAAAAGCTGGGACATGGCTGCGGGACTCGTGCTGGTGCGCGAAGCCGGCGGCTATCTCACCGACGCCGACGGCGGCCAGGACATGCTGGCCAAGGGCTCGGTTTGCGGCGGCAACGAATACATTCAGAAGCAATTGCTGGATTTGCTGAAAAAGGCGTGAAACGGCGTCACGCCTGACGCGTTCAAGCGAATATGCCTTGAAAACGTCGCCTGGATGGGTTCACCTGACGTTCCGCAAGGAGTGGGAGGAGGCGTCGCCGCCATGCTGCCGTCGAAGGATGTCTACCGCCTCTCCTCGCCTGCCATTTTCCTCGTGCGGATGGCGGTCTTCCTTATCCTCGTCGGCTTTGTCGCCTTCATTCTCTACGCGCAGATCAAGACGGCCTTCATGGCCAATCCCGGCCTGAACAGCCTGATCCTGCTGGTCGAGGCGCTGGGCATCGTCCTGGCGCTGGCGCAAGTCGGGCGGCTGTTCCGCGAAATCGAATGGGTCAACGCCCGCGAAGGCGAGGAAGCCCCGCGGCCCGTCCTGCTCGCGCCCATGGCGAAATTCCTGGGCAATCCCGAACAACCCGCCCTCTCGCCGCAGATCTTGCGCCTGATCCTCAATTCCGTGGCGACGCGGCTTGACGAATTGCGCGAGACCTCGCGCTATCTCACGGGCCTGATGGTGTTTCTCGGCCTGCTTGGCACCTTCTGGGGCCTGCTGGAGACGGTGGGCGCGATCGGCGGCGTCATCGCCTCGCTGCAAGGCGGCGGCGAAACCGCGACCCTGTTCAATGACCTGAAAGCCGGGCTGGCGCGGCCGCTCGCCGGCATGAGCCTCGCCTTCACCTCTTCGCTGTTCGGCCTGGCGGGGTCGCTTGTGCTTGGCTTCCTCGACCTGCAGGCGGGGCAGGCGCAGAACCGGTTCTACACGGAACTGGAGGACAGGCTTTCCGCAGATGTCCGGCCGGAAGAGCCGGCGCAAGTCACCGAAGCGCGCGACTCGATCGAGCATCTCGCCGCCGGCGTCCAGGCGCTCGTGCAGAACATGCGGCGGGAACAGCAATTGATCCGTGACTGGGTCGACGCCAACGCGAAGCGGCAGGACAAATTGCAGGCGACGTTAGAGGCCCTGTTCGCCGGCGAACAGGAGCCTCGCTGATGGCCTTGTCGCGCGGGCGGCGCCGGCCGCAGGCGATGAACTATTGGCCCGGCTTCGTCGACGCCCTCTCGACCCTGCTGCTGGTTTTCACTTTCCTGCTGTCGGTGTTCGTCATGGCGCAGTATTTCCTGGCCCGCGACGTCGGCGGCAAGGACGCGGCGCTGCAACGCCTCAACAAGGAGATCGAGGAGCTGACCTCGCTCCTGTCGCTGGAAAAAGGCGGCAAGGCCCAGGCGCTGCAGAATGTCGCGGCGCTCGCGGCGACGCTCGAGCAGACGAAGCGCGAGCGCGACGCCCTGGCGGCGGGCGCCGGCGCGGCTGCCTCCAGCCTCGACGCCGAGAAGCAATTGTCGGCAAAAGCGCAGTCGCAGGTCGAGTTGCTCAACCAGCAGATTGCCGCCCTCCGCAGCCAGCTTGCCGCGGTCGAGCAAGCGCTGGCGGCGCAGGAGGCCAAGGACAAGGAGAGCCAGGCGCGCATCTCCGATCTCGGCTCACGGCTCAACGTCGCCCTTGCGCAGAAAGTGCAGGAGCTTGCCCGCTACCGCTCGGATTTTTTCGGGCGCTTGCGTGAAATCCTGGCCGACCGGCAGGATGTCAAGGTGGTGGGCGACCGTTTCGTGCTGCCCTCCGAAGTGCTGTTTGATACCGGACAAGCCAGCCTGACGCCTGAAGGCAAGGCCGAGATCGACAAGATTTCAGTCGCCCTCGGCGACGTCGCCAAGGAAATCCCGCCGGAAATACCCTGGGTTTTGCGTGTCGACGGCCACACCGACAAAAGGCCGATCGCCTCACCGCAATTCAAGTCCAACTGGGACCTCTCCGCGGCCCGCGCCATAGCAGTGGTGCAATATCTGGCGAGCAAGGGATTCGACCCGAAGCACCTTCTCGCCGGCGCTTACGGCGACAATCAGCCAATCGACGAAGGCGACAGCGAGGAGGCGCTGCGCCGCAACCGCCGCATCGAATTGAAGATCACGGATCGATGAATTTCGGACTGCGCCCCTACGCGGAAAGCGATTGGCCAGCGCTGCTGGCGCTCTGGATCGAAAGCTGGACAGCAACACGTCCGGAGATCGATTTTTCCGCGCGTGCGCCTTGGCTGGCCGATTTGGTCAAGCGCAGCATCGCCGGGGGCGCGACGGTCATCGTGGCGGAAAATGACGAGGGTTTGCTCGGTTTTGTGCTGTTTGACGCCAGGCGGGGCTGGCTGGAGCAAATTGCGCTGGCGCCGCGCGCCCAGGGCTCCGGCGCGGCGCAGGCCCTGCTGCGCGAGGCCAAGTCCGCCTGCCCGGCAAAACTAGGCCTCGACGTCAACGCCGACAATTTTCGCGCGCTGGCCTTTTATCGCGGCCAGGGCTTTGTGGCGACGGGGGAGGGAAAAAACCCGCTTTCCGGACTGCCGATCGTTTCGCTGGAATGGACGCCAAGCGCGGGATCAGGACTCCTCTCGCGGGCAGGATCGCCGTCCCCGAGCGATGCGCGGATTTGCCGCAGCCGCACACGCGATCCTCGGTGGTAAGGAATGGCTCCATGCGAGGGCGCAGCCCGAGATCCCATTATGTCAAAAGCTTAGACGAAGCGCCATTGAAGATCCATTCGGTCTCAAAGAGTAACAATTAACGTTTTTGGCGGCGACGTAAGGTTTCAAGGTGACGTTGGTCATTTGACTTTCCAACAGGATTCGTCGCTTATTTCCGAATTATGCAACAGATTGAAGCTAGGGTGCAGCCAGAATTCGTCTTTGCATACTCGAGCGCGCATCTGTTCTAAGAGATTGAATTATAATCGCCTGTCGAGGTAATGGATTTTGTATCTGTTTCAAATTGAGACCCCGCATGCGGGTATTCCGGAAAATCAATTGGAGCTCGCGACCATTGCCGAAGTCGCGGAGCAGTTTGGCGTCACCCGCCGCACACTTCGCTTTTATGAAGAGCGCGGCATCCTCAATCCTGTCCGGCGCGGTTCAACTCGCTATTACGACGCAGCGCAAAAAGTTCGCGTTCAACTGATCGTCAGGGCCAAACAACTTGGCTTCACCCTGGCGGAAATTGCCGAAATGGTGGCGGCCTCTGACCGATCGGGCAACTCGTCGGGCGCGGCTTTGCGTCTTGACAAGGACACGATCGAAAATCAACTACGTCACCTGGAAGAGCGCGAAGACGAAATCAAAAAGGCGATCGCCGAGTTGCGCGCGGCGCTCCGCCAGCCCGCTAACGGGCGAAACTGAAGCTTAGGGAAACCCAGGATTTCGTCCCAGCGCGCAAATCTCGCGCGAGGGTGGAGTTTCTTGACTACGAAGTCTTGTTCTCCTTATCAAAATTCAGTCGGTGGGTTATCGTCTCCTTGACTCTCGAAGCCATTCAAATGTTGCCCGGAGCAGATACCATGAGGCGGAAACTCGTCCTTGTAACAGTCCTGGCCGGCGCGCTGGCCTTTCCTGCGGTGGCATTCGCCATCAGCAGAAACGGTCTGGTTGTCGGCGGCGGCGTTGGCGGCCCCGCGCATGGCAATCAATTCGGCGCCGCTAGAAACCGTGGCGTCGGCGGCGCCCCATTCTTCAGAGGCGGTGGAATGGGCGGCCGCCTCAGCGGCGGCCCGCACGTAGGCGGGGCCGCAGTCGCTCCAAAAAAATAAGAAGGACTCGCTTGGCGTCCTGCCGACCCTGCATGCGATCGGTCTGGACCTGAGCTGCAAGCGGACGGAGTGCGAAGAGCCGCTTCGGTCGAAAAATGTTTTCAGTTCGACGGAAAATTTAGGTCGGATGACGCCTCGACAAACTTCTCCAGCATGCCGAACCGACGCTCGTCACATGAGCAGACACGGTTTCTACCAAGGCTTTTTGCTTGATAGAGGCCCATGTCGGCCAACGATACGATCTTTTCGATGTTGTCGTCGGCCGTCGGGATGATGGTCGCCCGGCCGATTGAAACTGTGACGCAAGGGCCGACGCTGCTCAACGGATGGCGGATCGCACGCATTTCAATATTCGCGCGGATACTTTCGGCGACAAGCCCAGCCCCGTCCTCGTCCGTGCTGGGGAGGACGACGACGAACTCTTCCCCGCCATAGCGCGCCGGGAGGTCGCCCTCTCGGTGGACAGTCTCAGCCAGAGTCTGCGCCACAATGATCAGGCACTGGTCGCCGCCCTGGTGACCGAACTCATCATTGTATTGCTTGAAATGGTCGATATCGACCATCAAGAGCGAGAGCGGCGCGCCCGCTCGGATTGCGCGCCGCCATTCGCTCGCGAGGGCCGCGTCAAAAGTCCTGCGATTGGGCAAGCTTGTCAGCCCGTCGCGCCCTGCAAGGTCCTGCAGCTTGGCTTCGACCGCCATGATGCGGGTATTGTCGGTCACGGTTTCCATTACGCCGATTATTTGCCAATCCAGATCGTAAACTGGCGTCGCAACGGCCGTGAGATAGCTGCGCTTTCCAGTCAGGGGCAAGTCGCACCATATGTCGACCGAAATTGCTGTCTCGCTCGTCGTGCTTGAGAAGGATGCATAAAGTTCTGTGACCGCTTCGATCTTGTCCGTCAGCACGAGATCGGCGAGGCACGGTCGCTGCGCTGTGTAGAAGGCTTTCCAATGGTTCCTGGCGCCGACGACCGAAGCCGCATTGAGGCCGGTCAGCGTCTCCATCGCCTTGTTCCACACGACGACGCAGCCGTGCTCGTCCAATACGAATGTCGCCGTGACGTGTTGGTCCAGAAGACTGACGAGCGCGGCCGGGGAGAAAAGGCGAGGAGGCATGCGAAGCCGATGGCGTGAGAGTTCCAGGAATTGATACGCAACTCCCATCGGACACAAGCGCTTTGCCCAATCGGCTGAGGCGACCGGTTGGAACTCCGACGGAAATATTGACGAGCTAATTAACGCGTCCGAGCTTGCGCTGGCCTTGCGTCATTGCGTCACCCCGCGCCTCTATGCGTCCAAGACGACAATCAAATGGTCACCTGAGCGCCCAGCTCCACGACGCGATCCGACGGTATCGAGAAGAAATCCGTGGCGTTGGTCGCCTGTTTCGACAATCCCACGAAAAGCTTGTCCTGCCATTGCGGCATGCCCGACGCTGGCGAGCATTTCAGCGTCCTTTTGCCGAGGAAGAAGGAGGTCGTCATGATGTCGAACTTGACGCCGCCCTTGCGCATGGCGGCCATGGCCGCGGGCACTCGAGGGCTCTCCATATAGCCGAAGTGGAACGTGACGCGCATGAAATCATGCGAGAGTTTTTCGGTCTCGTAGCGGTTCTGCGGCGAGACGCGCGGCGTGGGCTCCGTCACGACGTTCATGATCACCACGCGCTCGTGCAGCACCTTGTTGTGCTTGAGATTATGCATGAGGGCGGAGGGCGCGACATTGGGATCGCCAGTCAGAAAGACCGCCGTGCCCGGGACGCGCGTCGGCTTGGATTTGTCGAGCATGCGGATGAGGTCGGCGGTCGGAATGGAATCGCGATGGGTCTTTTTCGCCAGCAGGTCCATGCCGCGCACCCAGGTCCACATCACGATCATCGAGAGCATGCCCAGGCTCAACGGCACCCAGCCGCCTTCGAGCACCTTGACGAGATTGGCCGCGAGGAACGCGAGGTCGATCACCAGGAAGAAGCCGATGAAGGGAACCGCGACCCAGAGCGGCCAGCGCCACAACTTTCGCACGACGAAGAAGGCGAGGCCCGTGGTCACCACCATGGTGCCGGTGACCGCAATGCCGTAGGCGTTGGCGAGGCTGTCCGAGGAGCGGAACAGGAAGACCAGCATCAGCACGCCGATGAGCAGCGTGCGATTGACACGCGGCACGAATATCTGTCCTTCGGTCGTCGCGGACTTGTGCTGGATCTCGAGGCGCGGCAGCAGGCCGAGCTGGATCGCCTGGCGCGACAGCGAAAAGGCGCCGGTGATGACCGCCTGGCTGGCGATGACGGTCGCCGCGGTGGCGAGGAGCACGAAGGGAAGCGTCGCCCAGGAGGGAACCATCAGGTAGAAGGGGTCGGAAACCTTGGCTGGATCGTTCAGCACCAGCGCGCCCTGGCCGAGATAGTTGCAGATGAGCGACGGCAGGACGAACACCAGCCAGGCGATCTGGATCGGCTTGCGGCCAAAATGGCCCATGTCGGCGTAAAGCGCCTCGGCGCCGGTGACCGCGAGGAAGACGAGGCCGAGCGTTACGAAACCGGTGGCGCCGTTGCCAACCAGGAAGGACAGGCCCGCGAGCGGGTTGAAGGCGTGCAGGATGCGCGGCGCGTCGGCGATATGGATGACGCCGATCGTCCCGATCAGGCCGAAAAACACCACCATGATCGGGCCGAAGAAGCTGGCGACCCGCGCGGTGCCCCCGCTTTGCACGACAAACAGCGTGACGAGGATCACCACGGTGACCGGCAGCACGTAGGGTTGGAAGGCGGTGGAGACGACATTGAGGCCTTCGACCGCCGAAAGCACGGAAATGGCGGGGGTGATGATGGCGTCGCCGGAAAACAGCGCGGCTCCGGCCACGCCGAGCAGGAAGATCATGCGCGAGCGTCGCCCGAGCGCGTTCTGCGCCAGGGCCATCAGCGACAGCGTGCCGCCCTCGCCCTTGTTGTCGGCGCGCATCAGAAAGAACACGTATTTCAGTGTGACCGTGATGAAAAGCGCCCAGATCAGCAAGGAGACGATGCCGACGACCTCGGCTTCGCTGACGCCGTCGGCCTTCATATGGTCGAGCGCGGCTTTGAGAGCGTAGAGCGGACTGGTGCCGATATCGCCATAGACGACGCCCATCGAGCCGAGCAGCAGCATCCAGAAATTGTCCGGCTGATGCCCGGAATCGGTGGGAATCTCAGGGGTTGCGCCGGTTGCGGGCTGCGAGCTGGTCTGGGACGGGCCGGAAACGTTGGCGGCGAGAGGCGTGGCGGGTGTTGGCGGAACGGCGTCTTGCGACATGGAGTTTCCCTGGCTGCGGCCTCCGACAGGCCCCACCGAGCCCGCCATATAACCCTTTCCACGGGTCACGAGAAGAGGCCTCTACATCCGCCCTTCAATTCCTGCTCCGGCGTTGCGAGGGAACGAAAATGCTGGCATGACGCGGCATGGCACTGTCCGCGCCCTCCCCTGCCTTGTCCGCCCTGCCGATCGACGAAGCCCTGCCGCGCCTCGCCGGGGTTCTGGCGCAAAACGCCCGAGCCGTGCTGGTTGCGCCACCCGGCGCCGGCAAGACCACGCGCGTTCCCCTCGCCCTGCTCGAAGCCGGCTGGCGCGGCGACGGAAAGATCATCGTGCTTGAGCCGCGTCGCATCGCCGCGCGCGCCGCCGCCGACCGCATGGCCTCGATGCTCGACCAAAGTCTTGGGGAAACAATCGGCATTCGCGTGCGCCTGCAAACCCTGTGCGGCCCGAAAACCCGGATCGAGGTGGTGACCGAGGGCGTTTTCGCCCGGATGATCCTCGACGATCCCTCGCTCGAAGGCGTCGCCGCGGTGCTGTTCGACGAATTCCATGAACGATCGCTCGACGCCGATCTCGGCCTCGCGCTGGCGCTCGACGCACAGGCGGCGCTGCGTCCCGACCTGCGCATTCTCGTCATGTCTGCAACGCTCGACGGCGCGCGCATCGCGGGGCTGATGCAGGATGCGCCCATTGTCGAATCGCAGGGCCGCGCCTATCCGGTCGAAACGACCTATTTCAGCCGCGACGCGCGGGAAAGGCTGGAGGACGCAGCCTCCCGAGCGATTTTCCGCGCCTTGGCCGAGGAAAGCGGCTCGATTTTGGTCTTCTTGCCGGGCCAAGGCGAAATCACCCGCCTTGCCGCTCTGCTCGCGGAAAAGCTGCGCGATGCCCCCGCCGTCGACATTTGCCCGCTCTATGGCGCCATGGACCGGGCGGCGCAGGATCGCGCGATCAGGCCTGCGCCTGCAGGGCGGCGGAAAATCGTGCTGGCGACTTCGATCGCCGAGACCTCGATCACCATCGACGGCGTGCGGGTCGTGGTGGATTGCGGCCTTGTCCGCGCGCCGCGCTTCGAGCCGGACCTTGGCCTGACGCGGCTTGAAACCCTGCGCGTGTCGCGCGCCGCCGCCGACCAGAGGCGGGGCCGCGCCGGCCGCACCGCGCCGGGCGTCTGCTATCGCCTGTGGGAAGAGGCGGCGACAGGCTCCCTGCCCGCCTTCGCCCAGCCGGAAATCCTCGCCGCCGACCTGTCCGGCCTTTTGCTCGATCTCGCCGCCTGGGGCGCGCGCGACCCCGCCGAGCTGTGCTGGCTCGATCCGCCGCCGTCCGCCGCTGTCGCCGAAGCCCGCTCTCTCCTGCAGGAACTTGGCGCGCTCGATTTAGCCGGAGCGATCACGCCGCGCGGAAAGGCCATGCGCGACTTGCCGCTGCCGCCGCGTCTCGCCAGCATGGCCCTGCAGGCAGAAGCGCTTGGCGCGGGCGAGGCGGCGTGCCTGCTGGCCGTGGCTCTGACCGAAAGGGGACTCGGCGGCGATTCGCCCGATCTCGGCGAGAGACTCGACCGATTCTCCCGCGACAACAGCCTGCGCGCAAAGGACGCGCGGCGGCTCGCGCATGGATTCACCCGGCAGTTGCGCAATTCAGCCCGGGACCTGGGCGAAAAGCGCGAGGCGCGGCCTCTCTCCCCCGGCGCGCTCATCGCCCTCGCCTATCCCGACCGCATTGCGCGCGCGCGCGGAAAACCGGGGGAATTCCTGATGGCCAATGGCCGGGCCGCCAGCGTCGAGCCGCATCTCGCTCTGGCGCGCGCCAGATTTCTTGCCGTGGCCGAGGTCACCGGACGCGCCGGCGCAAGCCGCATCCTCGCCGCCGCAGAGCTCGACGAGGCCGATTTCGAGCAGCTCTTCGCGCAAAATATCGAGACGCGGGACGAAACCCGCTTCGATCAGGCGAATGGCGCGCTGCGCCGCCGCGCCTCGCGGCGATTCGGCGCGCTGGTTCTGGCCGAGCAGAACCTGCCCGTCGCCGCTTCGCCCGACAACGCGCGCCTCCTTGCCACCGGCGCGGCGTCGTCGGGTATCGACCGGCTCGACTGGAGCAAGGCGCAGGTTCAATTGCGCGAGCGGGTCGAATTTTTGCGCCGGGCGCACGCAGGCGAGGGCAACGCCAACCCTTGGCCGGACCTGACCGAGACGGCCCTCAAACAGGCGCCTGAGATCTGGCTCGCGCCCTATATTGAAGGATGCCAGCGCCTGGCCGACATCGGCCCTGCGCAATTTGACGCGGCGCTGTCCGCACTTTTGCCCTGGGATCTCGTGAAAAAGCTCGAGGAGGAGGCGCCGACCCATTTCCTCACCCCGGCGGGCTCATCCATCGCGCTCGACTATGGAAGCGCCGAGGGTCCCGTCGTTTCCGCGCGCGTCCAGGAGTTTTATGGGCTTTCAACCCACCCGGCGGTGGCGGGCGGGCGGGCGCCCCTGACCCTGCACCTTCTGTCGCCGGCGCACCGTCCCATCCAGATCACCCGCGACCTGCCCGGCTTCTGGAAGGGATCCTGGGCCGCGGTGAAGGCGGAAATGAAGGGACGCTATCCCCGCCATCTTTGGCCGGACGATCCCGCCGCGGCGGCGCCGACGACGCGGGCGAAACCGCGCGGGACGTGACGCGAACGAACGGCAACGGACGCATTTTCTCGTCCGTCTTAACTTTCCCTCAGCGCCTCCGTCTTAATGTGACGAACGAAACCCTGTTTCGGGCGAGACCCATGTCCAACAATTTCATGAAAACAGCCGTGTTCCTGGCCATTGCGGCGCCTGTCCTGACAACCGGACTCCAGAACCACTGGTTCACGATGGGCAGCGCGCCTGCGCCGGCGCTGACGGCGCAGCGCGGCGACGCTCAGAGAGCGGCCCAGGGCAATCCGCAATTTGCCTCCATGACGCCCTCCGCCGCCAAACCGCGTCCAAGCTGGGGCGTCGTCGAATTGTCGCCGGACCAAAGCGCTCAATACCAGACCGATGTCGAAATATCCGGTTCGCGCGTCCACGCGCTTGTCGATACCGGCGCCTACACCGTTCTGCTCAAGGCGGAAGACGCGCGGGCGCTGAATATCGATCCTCCGCGTTCCGCCTATACCGTCTCAAGCGCCACGGCGAACGGAAGCGTGCAGATCGCGCCCGTCCATCTGCGCGAAATCCGGGTCGGATCGATCGTGGTCTATGACGTGGAGGCGGCTGTGGCGCCGCCCGGAGCGGCGAATATCACGCTGCTCGGCATGAGCTTTCTGAAAAAGCTTTCCAGCTTTCAGGTCGCGGACGGGCGATTCGTGATGAAGCAGTAAACAATAAAGGCGCCCCGAAGGGCGCCTTTTTCTTGTTCCGCGAGGAAACACTTACTTCTTGGCGAAGGACATGCCGCCGAAGCGCGAGTTGAAGCGCGACAGGCGGCCGCCGCGGTCGAGCAGCTGCTGAGAACCGCCGGTCCAGGCCGGATGGGTGCTCGGATCAATGTCGAGATTGAGCGTGTCGCCTTCCTTGCCGTAGGTCGAGCGGGTCAGGAACTCGGTCCCGTTGGTCATGACGACCTTGATCGTGTGATAATCGGGATGGATGTCGGACTTCATGGCGGTGGACCTTGCGGCTGTGTCCCGAGGCGCGAGGCCGGGGACAAAAAAAGCGGCGCGGAAAACGCCGGGAAAGTGGAAGGGCGCTCTATAAACCAGACCGCGCCTGCCGGCAAGCCGCTTCGAGTGTTTAAATATCCATGCCTTTTTGGCGGGGCGTCCCTATATTGCCCAAATGACAGACGCCCCCAAGCAAAGCCGCTCCCCGCGCGATTCCCTCAGCTCCCTCGCCCCTATCCTGCCCTATGCCCGCCGCAGGCTCGGCTGGGCGCTTGGCGCGCTGGCAGCCCTGACGGTCGCCTCCGCGGCCACCCTGGCCATGCCGCTGGCCGTGCGCGGCATGATCGACCGGGGCTTCGCCGCCGACCACGCGGGCGTCGTCAATTCCTATTTTCTTGCCATGATCGGCGTCGTCGGCCTGCTGGCGCTGGCCTCCTCGGCGCGCTATTTCCTGGTGATGACGCTTGGCGAACGAATCGTCGCCGACCTGCGCAACGATTTTTTCGCCCATCTGACGCGGCTGGACGCCTCATTTTACGAACTCGGCGCAAACGGGCGAGCTCGTCTCGCGCCTGACCGCGGACACGACCCAGCTCAAGTCGACCTTCGGCTCCTCCGCGTCGATCGCCCTGCGCAACCTCTTCATGTTCGTCGGCGCCACGGGACTGATGATCTACACCAGCGCCAAGCTTTCGGCCCTCGTCCTCGTGGCCATTCCGATCATCGTGCTGCCGCTCGTCGCCGCCGGGCGTTCCGTGCGCGGCCGCTCGCGGGCGGCGCAGGACACGCTGGCTGAAGCCAGCGCCTTCGCTGCGGAAAACCTTGGCGCGGCGCGCACCATGCAGGCCTTCGGCGCCGAGGCTTTTACGCGCGCGCGTTTTGACAGGGCCGTGGAAGGCGCCTATCTCGCGGCGCGCGCAGCCACCAAGGCGCGGGCTGTGCTGACGGGTTTCGCCATTTTCATGGCGCTTGCCAGCGTGGTCGGCGTCTTGTGGCTCGGAGCCCGCGACGTGCTGGCCGGGCAGATGACCAGCGGCGAATTGTCGCAATTCGTGCTCTATGCCGTGCTTGGCGCGAGTTCCCTTGGGCAATTGTCGGAAGTCTGGAGCGAAATCTCCGCCGCCGCCGGCGCCGCCGGCCGTCTCGCCGAAATCATGCGCATCGAGCCGCTGATCAAAGCTCCCCTCCAGCCGGAGAGGATGCCTTCGCCATCGCGCGGAAAAATCGCTTTCGAGAATATCGGCTTCGCCTACCCGTCCCGACCCGACAAGCCGGTGTTCGCGGGACTGTCGCTGAATATCGCGCCGGGGGAAAAGGTCGCGATCGTCGGTCCCTCCGGCGCCGGCAAGTCGACGCTGTTCCAGTTGCTGATGCGTTTTTACGACCCCTCGTCGGGCCGGGTGCTGGTCGATGGCGTCGACGCCGCCAAAGTCGATCCGGCCGAGCTGCGCCGCCGAATCGCGCTCGTGCCGCAGGACGCCGTGATTTTCGCGGCTTCGGTGTCCGAGAACATCGCCTATGGCGCGCCCGGGGCGCCCGAGACGTCAATCGAGGCGGCGGCAGAGCAGGCGGCGGCTTCCGATTTCATCCGCGCCCTGCCCGATGGGTTTTCGACCAATCTCGGCGAGCGCGGCGTGACCCTTTCGGGCGGCCAGCGCCAGCGCCTCGCCATCGCCCGCGCGATTTTGAAGGACGCGCCGATCCTCCTGCTGGACGAGGCGACGTCGGCGCTCGACGCGGAAAACGAAATTCTGGTGCAGGAGGCGCTCGACCACGTGATGCAGGGCCGCACGACTCTGATCATCGCGCATCGCCTCGCCACCGTGCTCGCCGCCGACCGCATCCTCGTGCTCGACGACGGCAAGATCGTCGAACAGGGGACGCATGCTGAACTCGTGGCGAAGGATGGGCTTTACGCCCGACTGGCGCGGCTGCAGTTCAATGCCGGAGCGGGCGCGCTGGCGCCGGCGTGATAAGGAGCGGGGACACCCAACCGTCCCGGATTTCGGAGGACATGATCGCATTGCGCCCCAACGGCCCCTACGCCTCCGCAACAGCCCTGCGCGCAATGCGATCTGGTCCCCGAATTCCTGCCACTCGCGTTGCTTGAAACAATCACTCCGTAAACACGATCGTCTTCGAGCCGTTGATCAAAATGCGATTCTCCGCGTGATAGCCCACCGCGCGCGCAAGCACCCGGCGTTCGATGTCGCGGCCTTTGCGGATCAGGTCTTCCGGCGTGTGGTGATGCGAAATGCGCTCCACGTCCTGCTCGATGATCGGGCCCTCGTCGAGGTCCGAGGTCACGTAATGCGCCGTCGCGCCAATCACCTTCACGCCCCTCGCATGGGCCTGGTGATAGGGGCGCGCGCCTTTGAAGCCCGGCAGGAAGGAATGATGGATGTTGATGCAGCGTCCCGAGAGTTTTGCGGCGAGTTCCATCCGAGAGAATCTGCATGTAGCGCGCGAGCACCGCCAGTTCGGCGCCGGTGGATTGAAACAGCGACCAGATCTGCGCCTCCTGCTCCATCTTGGTTTCGCGGCTGACGGGCAAATAGTGGAAGGGAATGGAGCCGAAATCGAGATGCGGATAGTTTTTCCGCGGGTAATTGGCGATGATGCCGACGATCTCCACGGGCAATTCGCCGATGCGCCAGCGATAGAGCAGATCGGCGAGGCAATGATCGAATTTCGACACGAGGATCAACAGGCGCGTCTTTTGCGAGGCGGCCCTGAGAGTCCAGCTCATGCCGAAGTCCCGCGCCAGTTCGGAAAAGCTTTTCCGCCACGCCTCGATGCTCGCATCGGGACGGGCGGGATTGATCTCGATGCGCATGAAGAACTGGTTGGTCTCGACCTCGTCGAACTGCCTGGAATCGCCGATGTTAAAGCCGGCCTCGAAAATATGGCCGGCGACGCGGGCGACAATGCCCGGACGGTTCTGGCAGCTCAGGAGCAGCCGATGGATTTCGCCGCCGCGCTCGACAGTCTCGGGCGCCGCGGATTTCGGGCTGACGGATTTTGGCTTGGAGGCCATGGAAGACTTTCACGGCGGCGCCGCCCCAGCGGCAGGTCCGTGCTGTGTAGAATCAAAGCCGGAAAAAGTCGATTGTTCCGCCCGAATCAGCCGCGCGACCGGCGTATCCGCGCCATGGCGTAGGCCGGCAGCAGGACCGGCGCGGGCCGGCCGCCGCCCGGGCCGGCTTGTTTTTCCTCTTCCGCCGGCAGCAGCATGACCGCCGTGGCGCAGACCACACCGCCGAAGAACAGGCCGAAGCCGCCAAAGAGCAGCGCCAGCGCCTGCAGCATGATGTCGGATTTGAGCAGCAGAACCCTGATGCCCCCGATATTGGAAATCAGCACCGCGGCCGCGCAGGCGAAGCCGACGCCCCAACCGAGCGCCCAGTTGGAAACCATCAGCCGCACCAGATGATTACGCTTTGAATTGCGACGCGCTTCGGGCATGGCCCACCCCCGGACAATTATGACGTCCAGTTTACAGCAATTCGCGCGCCGCGCCAGAGTTCCCGCGCCTGCGCATATTTACGCTAGGTCAAGCCTGAAGCCGGAGGATCTGGACTTTGTCGCCCAGTTTTGCGCGGGCGATTTCGACGATATGGGCGTGATGGGTAAAGACGATCGGCTGGATGGCGCCGCTCGCCGCGACCAGGGCCTGTAGTCCCGATGCAAGCCGCTCATCGTCGAAACTGGCGAAGAGATCGTCGCCGATGAAGGGCGGCGCCTCGGCTCTTCCAGCGTAATCCTCGAGAAACGCCAGGCGCAGCGCGAGATAGAGCTGGTCGCGCGCACCCTCGCTCAACGCCGCCAGCGGCAGGGTGGAGCCGTCGGATCGGCGCGCCAGCAGATGCGGCCTTTCGTCCTCGCCGAAATCCTGACGCAGCCCGTCATAGCGGCCCGACGTGAGTCCGGCAAAAATTTCGCCGGCCCGCAGCAACAGCGGGTCCTGTCGGGTCTGGCGATGTTTCTCCAGCCCGGCGCCGACCATCAGCGCGGCGATTTTCAACACCGCCCAGCGCCGCGCCTCCCCGGCAATATCGGTGCGGGCGGATTCCTGCGCGAACATCGCGTGCTCCGCGCCAAAGCCTTCGCCCAGCCGCGCAAGCTCGTTTTCCGCATCCCGCCGGCCCGCGAAAATCTCCTGCGCCTGCAACTTCCTCGCCTCAGCCTGACGGTCGATTTCAGCCAGGCGAAGCCGCGCCGCCTCGGCGTCGAATGCGCGCGCCTCTTCCTCCAGCTTCGCCTCCTCCGCGCCTTCGGCCACCAGGGCGAGGCGCTCGTTCTCCGCGGCGATGGCGTCCGCCTGTTCAAGGCGGCGACGCAGTCTCTGGGAGAGATCCACGGCGTCGCCGGGAAAGCCGGCCTCCGCGCAAAACACGGCCAGCGCGCCCTCGACCTCGGTCGCCGCCTGCTCGGCCCTGGCGGCGTCGTCCGCGGATTTGGCGAGCCGCTTTTCGGCATTGGCGCGGGTGGTCTGGCGCACGCGTTCGACGGCGACCCGCTTGTGCAGGACTTTCGCGGCTTCGAGCGCCGGGCGCGGAGAAATATCGCGGGCGCAGAGCGAGAGAAGCGCGTCGAGCCTTTGCTCGAACGCGGCGAAATCGCCGTTGATGCTTTTCACGCGATGCAGTTCGCTCGCCTCCTCCTGCAAGTCGCGCGGCAATTCGCGCCAGAGGGCGATGCGGGCCTGCGCCTCGTCGAATGTCGCGTCGGCGTCGAGGCGCAAACGCGCCAGCGCCAGGGAATAGTCCCGCCGCCAGGCCGCCTCCGCGTCAGTTACCTCGGTGAGCCGGTCCTGCGCGGCTTTTATGCGCGCGGGGGCGGCGGCGATCTGCAGCGAGATTTCGCGCGCCTCGTTTTCCGCGCGCGCCAGCTCCTTGATGCGCCCGGCGATGCGCCGCGCCAGTGGCCCCGCTTCGAGCGGCAGGGGCGGGAGCCCGGCCTCATTCGCGAGAGATTGCAGGCTCGGCAGAATTTTTTGCAATCCCTGCTCGACCGCCGCGAGCCGCGCTTGTTTTGTCCTCAGGGAGTCGCGCGCCAAAAGAAGGTTGGCCACACTCGCGCGCCACGCCGTCATGGCGCGCGGCGCGGCGGGGGTCACGCCGCAGGCGGCCCAGTCGCGCAGCCATTCCGCTTGCAGTTTTTCGCGCGCCTCCCGCGCCGTCGCGGCAAGGCGCTCAGCGTCCTCGATCAGCGCTTCGGCGGCGGCGATGTTTTCACGCTCGGTCTCGGCTTCGACCACGCGCGCGGCGTCCGCGAGCAATGCGTCGGCGATGGCGTCCGCCTGACCCTGCGCGGCGAGGAATTCCGTTGCCCTGGCCCGCCATGCCGCGTCGTCGCCACGCGCCGCGCCGAGGCTCGACCAATGGGCGTCCCGTTGCGCACGCAAAACCTGGAGATCGTCGCGGCTGACGATGGCGCCGGATTTCCGGAGGGCGCGCAGCCGCGCCTCGGCGCCCGCGCGTTTCTCAAAACCTTCCGCCGCCCTACGGCTCGCCTCGGCCTCGCGCGCCGCCAGCGCCTCGAGTTTTTGCGCGGCCTGTTCGATGGCGTTCGCGTCAGGGCTCGGCGCCCGGGCGAAAAGATCGAGATCGGGCAGCGGCGGCGCCAGTCTTCCGCAGCTTTCATCAAGGCGCCGCGCCTCGTCCGCGCAGGACAGGGCGAGATCGGCCCTGATGTCGTCGTCCTTCTCGACTGCCCCGAAAGCCGCGAGCTTTTCCGCCAGCGCGCGGCTGTCGGGCGCCGCCGCGCCCTGCCTCGTGCAAAGCTCCGCGAGGGCGCGCTGTTCGCGTTCCAGCGCCGCCTGGGGCTCGGTCTTTTGCGCCGCCAGCTCGCGCCCGCGCGCCACGAGTTTTTCCGCGGGGCCCAGCAGCGTCGGATCTGGCGCCGCGGCGCGCAGGGCCTCGCCGTCGCTCAAGCCGCAGGCCAGCGCCCGCAGCCGCAACCTGTCAGTGATTTCGCGCAAGGTTTTTTCGCGGCGCGGCAGATGCTCGAGCGCCTTTTCCTGCGCGCCGGCGTCGCGGTTCAGCGCCTCGATAGCTTCAGCATGGCCGAGGATATCGGCATCGAAAGCAGCCTCTTCGACTTCCTCTCGAACTTCGTCGCGCGCCTGAATTGCGCGCGTAAAAATTGCCCGCGCCGCATCGCGCGCCGCCAGCAGGTTTTCCAGCTTTCGCGACCAATCGTCCGAAAAGCGCGCGAGGTCGTCGAAAGCGGAGAAATGTTCGCGCATCTCCGCGAGTTTCCTCAGGATCGGCATGGCCTTGAACAGGCGCTGCAGATGCAGGCGCTCGCCGTCCTCGGCGCGGTCCTGCGCCCGCAGGGCCTCCAGTTGTTCGCCGGCTTCGCCGATTTTCCGTCGCAAGCCTTTCAGCGCATGATCAGACAGCGACGCATCTTTCTCGGCGCGGCGCGCCTCGTTGAACCGGTCGAGCGCCTGGTAGAAGGTGCGATGCGCCGCTCTCTTGACGTCAAAGACCTTCTCCGCCTCATCCTCCAGCCCGCCGCGCAGGTCGAGCAGGCCGCGCAGGCCGGATGCGGCGGCGAACAGGCTCGCGCCGATCTCCCCTTCGGCGCGCAGCATTTCCTCGCCGCCCTTGCGCAGGGCCTCGGCGTCGAGGCCGAAGACGCGGTCGAAAATCGAGCGGCTCGCGGCGCCGAGAAAGGGCGCGAGGCAATCGTCCGGCAGCGCGGCGCCGGTGGCGTCAAGCAGCGCCGCCTTGACCCCGCGCCGGCGAAAAAATTGCAGCGTCTGGCCGTTGCGCGCCTCGACGATCGCGCCGAGGCGCAGGTCGGCGGGCCGCAAAAAATTCTTCTCCGCGCGAGGCGGCACGCCGTAGAAGAGATCGCCGATGGCGGCGAGCGCGCTGGTCTTGCCGGCCTCGTTGGGGCCATAGACGACGTGCAGCCGCGCGGCCCGGTCGAACCGGAGCTTGACGCCGGAAAAGGGCCCGTAGGCGTCGAGCGCAAGTTCGATCAGCCTCATGACTCAAGCGCCCCCGCACGCGCGAGCGCGAGATCGCGCGCCTCAGCCAGCAAGGCGGCAAGGTCTTCGCGCAAGGCGGGCGATCCCGGGGGAGTCTTCGTCTCCACGAGATTCAAGGCGGATTGCGCGGTTTCGACGAAAGCGGGATCGGCCAGGACCTCGTCAAGCAGCGCGGCGAAATCGACTTCGCTGTCGCGCTTGCCGGGAGCGGCGAACGGGCGTGTGGCGACCTCCAGCTTTTCCAGCACGATCATCTCGCCGGCGTGTTGCAGCGCCGCTTCCGCCTCGTCGCGCAAGCGCGCGGGATCGGCCGCCAGCGCCGGATGCAGGGCGGTCGCGCCTTGCAGCACGATGCGCAGGGACAGTAGGCGCCCGCCGGCCTGCTCGCCTTCCGCCGCGGCGCGCTCGGCGACCCCACGGAACAGCTCGCGCAAATTGTCGTATTGTCCGGCGTCGAACTCGATCCGGGCAAAGCGGGCGCGATCGACGATGAGGCGGCGAAGCCCGGCGATGGCGCCGTCCTCGACGTCGACCAGCACGGCGCCCTTGGCCCCGCATTCCCTGATCGACCGGCCCTGCAGATTGCCGGGATAGACGATCGTGGGGTCGCGGCTGACCACCTCATAGGCGTGAACATGGCCGAGCGCCCAATAGTCGTAGTTCTTCACGCGCAAGTCGTCGAGACTGCATGGCGCGTAAGCGGCGTGGCCGGGACGGCCATCGAGCGAGGAGTGCAGCACGCCCACGTTGAACCAGCCATTTTTGGGCGGGGGATAGTTTTGCGCGAGGTTCCCGCTCTCGACGCGGTCGGAAAAGCCCTGGCCGTGCAACGCGGTGCGCAATTCCGAAATTTCGAACGTTTCCGGGCGGGAGGCGGAAAACTGCCGCGCCAGTTCCGGCAGCGCCACGCTCTTGCTGACCACGGATTCGGCGTCATGGTTGCCCTTGAGCAGGAAAAGGGGGACGCCCGCGCGGCTGAGGCGGGCGATCTGGCGGTTGAAGAACAGGGCGATGGAGGCGTCGCGCCAGTCGCCGTCGAAAATATCGCCGGCGAAAATGGCGAAGGCGATCTTTTCCTCCAGCGCGCGGTCGATCAGGGCTTCGAAGGCCTCGCGGCTGGCTGAGCCTATCTTTTCAGCAAGATGCGGATCGCGCAGGCTCAGCCCCTTGAGCGGGCTGCCCAGATGCAGGTCGGCGGCGTGGAGAAATGTGAAGCGCATGAAATTTCCAGAGCCGCGTTTCCTTGGGCCGCGATTCGCCCCGGGCGCAGTCTAGGCCCATATGGAATCGCGCGAAAGGAAAGCCCCGGCTTGCCTTGCGGCGCCAAACTTGCTCTGTTGCATCAGGCCTTTTCGCGGGGAAAACATGAAAGTCTGCCTGATCCAGATGAATTCGACCGGCGACAAGCCGGCCAATCTGGCGCAGGCGCGCGCTCTGGTCGACGAAGCCGTGGCGAAGGAAAAGCCCGACTGGATCGGCCTGCCCGAAGTCTTCGATTTCCTCGGGGGATCGCGCGAGGAAAAATTCGCCGCCGCCGAAGTTTTTGGCCAGGGACCCGCGTACGCGCTGGGCCGCGATCTCGCGAAAAAGCACGGGGTCTTCATCCACGCCGGCTCTTTCATCGAAAAGAATCCCGACGGACAAAGCCTGTCCAACACCACGGTGGTCTTTGACCGGAGTGGTGCGGAAATCGCCGTCTATCGCAAGATCCACATGTTCGACGTGACGACGCCCGACGGCGCCTCCTATCGCGAAAGCGCCACCTTCAAGCCGGGCGAAAAACTTGCCGCCTATTCGTGTGAAGGCCTGACCTTCGGCTGCGCCATCTGCTACGACCTGCGCTTTCCCGCGCTGTTCCAGGCCCTGGCCGAAAAAGGCGCGCAGGTTCTGGTGCTTCCCGCCGCCTTCACCCTGCAGACCGGCAAGGACCATTGGGACGTTCTTTGCCGCGCCCGCGCCATCGAGACGCAATGCTGGTTGCTCGCCCCGGCGCAATACGGAGCGCATGACGTGAAAGGCGAGACCCGCCTCACCTATGGCCATTCGCTGGTCTGCGACCCCTGGGGACACCGCACCGCCATGGCTTCCGACGGCAGGGGTTTTGTGGCCGCGCGGATCGACGCGGACATCGTCGCCCGGGTGCGCGCCGCAATTCCCGTCGCGGCGCAAAGACGCGCCTTCCAGTCATGACGCTTTTCGGCTTCACTTTTTCGCCCGAGCAAATTGACGCCATCTGGCTCAGCCTTCGCGTCGGCTTCGCCGCGACCCTTTTCAGCCTGCCCCCCGCTCTATTCGTCGCCTATGGGCTCGCGCGCTGGCGCTTTCCCGGCAAGATGCTGGTTGACGCGCTGGTCCACCTGCCGCTCGTGCTGCCCCCAGTCGTCACCGGCCTCGCGCTGCTGCTGGCCTTCGGCCGTCGCGGGCCGCTTGGCGCCTTTTTCGCCGATCATTTCGGCCTCGTCTTCGCCTTCCGCTGGACCGGGGCGGCCCTCGCCTCCGGCGTCATGGGCTTTCCGCTGATGGTGCGCGCCATCAGATTGTCGATCGAAGCGATCGACCCGCGGCTTGAAAGCGCCGCCGCCACGCTCGGCGCGCCGCCGCTCGCGGTATTCTTCCTCGTCACCTTGCCGCTGGCGGCGCCCGGACTGATCGCCGGCGCCGTGCTCGGCTTCGCCAAGGCGCTCGGCGAATTCGGCGCGACCATCACGTTCGTCTCCAACATTCCCGGGGAAACCCGCACCATTCCCGCCGAGATTTACGTGCTGACCCAGACGCCCGGCGGCGACGGCGCGGCGCTGGCCATGTCGCTCGTCTCGGCCTGTCTGGCGATCGGCGCGCTGGTCGCCTCGGAATTGTTGTCCCGCAGGATGCAGCCGCGGTCGCGGAGTTCGTCATGATCAACCTCGACGTGGCGCTGGACCGCGGCGATTTCAGCTTGCGGGCCGCCTTTTCAAGCGAGGCGAAGGTCACCGCCTTGTTCGGCCCCTCGGGCTCGGGCAAATCGACGCTGATCGATCTCGTCGCCGGACTGGCGCGGCCCGATGGAGGACGCATCACCGTCGCGGACCGCGTGCTGGTCGACACTCGCAACAGAATATTCGTTGCGCCGCGGAAAAGGCGCGTCGGCTTGGTGTTCCAGGACGCGCTGCTGTTTCCACATCTCAGCGTCGCGAAAAACCTGCGCTTCGGCGCGTTTTTCGCGCCGCGCGACGCCCGTCGCCTGCCGCTCGAACGGGTGGTGGACACGCTGGGCATCGGCGGGTTGATGGATCGCCGTCCCGAACAATTGTCCGGCGGCGAGCGCCAGCGCGTGGGCGTCGCCCGCGCCCTGATGGCGGCGCCGAGACTCCTGCTGATGGACGAGCCTTTCGCCGCGCTCGACGTGGCCCGCCGCCAAAAGGCGATGAGCCTCGTCGAACTCGCGCGCGATGAATTCGCCATACCCATCATGCTCGTCTCGCATCAGATCGACGAGGTGATGCGGCTCGCCACGCAGGTGGTGATGCTGGAGCGCGGCCGGGTGGTTGAGATCGGCGCTCCCGAGGAAATCTTCGCCAGCGCCCGCCCGGACAATCCATCGGAACGCTTCGGGATCGGTTCGTCCCTCGCCTGCGAGGGCGGCGATTACGACGAACATTACGGTCTTACGCGGCTCAAGCATGCGGCCGGAGAGATCTTTTTGCCCGGACGCGCGGCGTCGAACAAAATCCGCGTCTTCATCAAGGCCGTCGACGTGGTGCTCGCGCGCAAGCCGCCGCCGGACATTTCAATCCGCACCATTCTCGCCGGACGCGTTTTCCGCGTCGCCGCCAGCCGCGGGCCCCTCGCGCTGGCGACGATCGAACTGACCGGCGGCGAGAGGCTCTACGCCAGCCTCACCCGCATGGCGGCCGACCAATTGGGACTGGCCGCCGGCGAAGAGATCTTCGCCATGGTCAAGGCGGCAGCGGTCGACGAGCGGGAGATCGGGAGCGATTGAGCCGCTTTACAGAGGGCCGCCGCACGCCTAAACCGGCGCCTCTTCTGGAAATCCCCTATGCATCGTTTCGCCCGGACCCGAGCCTCAGCTGACGCCTTTCTGGAAAAGATCGGCCGAAAGCCGTTGGTCATGGGCATATTGAACGTGACGCCCGACAGCTTTTCCGATGGCGGCAAATTCGCCTCGGTCGCGAGCGCCCTCGCCCATGCCGGGGCGATGGAGGCGGCGGGCGCCGACGTGATCGACATGGGCGCGGAATCGACCCGCCCCGGCTTTTCGCCTGTCGGCGAGGCGGAGGAATGGGCGCGGCTCGAACCCGTGCTCGGCGCCCTGCTGGCCCAGACCGCCCTCCCCGTCTCGATCGACACCAGCAAGGCCGAAATTGCGCGAAAGGCCATGGCTTCAGGCGCGGCGCTCATCAATGACGTCACCGGCTTGCGCGGCGATCCCGGCATGGCCGAGGTCGCAGCCGAGACCGGCGCGGCGCTGGTTGTCATGCACCATCGCGCCGCGATCGATCCCTCCCTCGACATTGTCGCCGACATGACCGGCTTTTTTGCCGACTCGCTCGAACTGGCGGCAAAGGCCGGGGTAACGAGCGAAAAACTCATCCTCGACCCCGGCATCGGCTTCGGCAAGACACTCGAGCAGAATCTCGAAGCGCTCCAGGCGACAAGCAGACTGAGGGATCGGTTCGGCCTGCCGGTGCTGATCGGGGTTTCGCGCAAGCGCTTTCTCGGCGCGCTCACGGGCCTCGACACCCAGGACCGGCTTGCCGCCACCCTTGCCGCCAATCTCTTTTCGCTGGCGCGCGGCGCGCAGATCTTTCGCGTGCATGACGTCGTCGAACATGTCGCGGCCTTCAAGGTCTGGACCGAACTTGCAAAGTCCTGAAACCTCTTCGCCCCCGAGGCAGGTCGGCCTCGGCCTCGGCGCCAATCTCGGCGATCCCGCGGCCAATCTGCGCGCCGCGGTCGAACGCTTGCGCGAGGCGGGGCTTGAATTCGAGGCGCTTTCATCGCTCTATCGGACAAAGCCCTGGGGCGTCGTCGACCAGCCCGATTTCATCAACGCCTGCGCCCTCGCCCGCACGCAGCTCGATCCCTTCGCGCTGCTCGAACTCGTCCAGTGCGTCGAACGCGACATGGGCCGGCGCCGAAGCTTGCGATGGGGACCGCGCCCGATCGACATTGACTTGCTCTTTTACGAGAATCTTTCCTCGGCCGACCCCCGGCTGACCCTGCCGCATCCCGGACTGATGGAGCGCGCCTTCGTATTGCTGCCGCTTGCGGAAATCGCGCCCGGACTGGTTATCGGCGGCCAGCGTCTTGCCGACGCTGCGGAAAAAATCGAGTCCGGCGGCGTGGTCCGCCTGTCGCCTTTTTACGTTTAGAGCCTTTGCCGGCCGGGCTTGGACCATTCGCGCCAGCGCATAGGCCCAGCGACCTGGCGGAATGCAAAAACAAACGGGAACAGTTACTTAATTAAATTGTCGGATATTGCGCCTTCCCGGGCGTTTCTGCGGCGCATCGGAAGACCGGACGCACTCTCCGGGAAGACGCCGCAAAATCAACGCGCTCGGCCTGTGCCGCGATACACTGGGATCGCGCTGGGCCGGTCGCGCGCCGGGCGAAGCAACCGGGTTCGGACATGGCGCTGATACTAATTGTTGATGACCGGGTCACCAACCGGACGATCTACTCGAAACTCGCACAATCGATCGGAGAGGACGTCAAGGTCCGCGCCTTCGGCGACCCCTGCGAGGCGCTCGACTGGCTGAAGGGCGCGCGGCCCGATCTGATCGTGACCGATCACGACATGCCCCAGATCGACGGCGACGAATTCATTTCGCGCTTTCGCGCCCTGCCCCATTCCGCGGGCGTGCCGATCATGATGATCACGGTCAACGACCAGCGGACGCTGCGCCTGCGCGCGCTTGAAAGCGGCGCGACGGATTTCCTCACGACGCCGATCGACCATTTCGAATTTCTGTCGCGCGCCCGCAACCTGCTGAAATTGGGGCAGCGCGCCCAAGTCGTGGCGCCCGCGCCGCGCGAGAAGGCAAACGACGATTTCGCCGCCGAGACGCGAAAGCTTTTGCAGCGATGCGGCGAAGCGGCGCCCTATGCGCTGCACGTCGTCGAGATCGACGCGGCCGACGGCGCGCATTTCGACGCAGCCGAACTTGTCGCGGCGCTGCGGCGGCAGAAACGCGTTGGGGACATGCTGGGGCGCATTGATCGCCTGCGCTTCCTTGTGCTGCAAGGCGACGTCGCCAACGCCGCCGAAGCCGAGGCCTGCGCCCGCCGGTTGCGCGAACTCGCCGCATTTGCGGGCGGCCTCGCCCTCCGCGTCGGCTTCGCCTTGCCGCGCACCGACTACGCATCGCCGGAAGCGCGCGCGGTGAAATGCCTGCGCGAAGCCATGGCCCAGGCCGGAGCGCGCATGGACGAGACGGCGGCGCAGCCACGTTGGCGTTTCCAGCCGAGGATCGACCTGCGCTCCGGCGCGATCTGCGGCGCGCAATTTTTGCGCGACGAGGAGCCGGCGGACGCCGGCGACGCGGAAGCCTTGCAAGCCGCCTTCGACTCAGCCGCCGAATTTCGCGCCGCGAACCGCCCGCTGCGTTTCAGTCTCCGCTTTCGGCTCGACAGCGCGGGTTCGGGCGCCTCCGCCCCTCTTGCGGCGTCACTCTTCTCGAAAAGCCGGATGCCGCCGGACTGGCTCGACCTCCAGCTTTGCGCGCGCGAGGCGCTGTCCCAGCCTCAGCGCGCCGAGCATGTCGCGCGAAGCCTCCGATCGCTCGGCGTCGGACTGACCCTCGATCTCGGCGCTCTCAAACCGCGCGATTGTTCGACAGATGATGAAAACCCCGGCGCGCGTGACGAATGGAGCACACCGCTCGCCCGTTTCGCCGAAGATTTCCGGCCCACGCTCCTCTACTCCTGCGGCGTGTCGCGCCCGGCTTCGATCGCGCGGCTCATCCGCGCCGCCGCGGTGCGGCGGACCGGCCGCGCGCCGGTCCTCGTCGCCGCAAACGTCGCCTCGCCGACGCTGCTGACTCCCCTGAAGCGCGCCGGCGTAACGGCGGCGCAGGGCCCTTGTTTCGGAGCGCCCTTCGCCGCCCGCGACCTGAAAATGCTGACGTCTGCCTGGCTTGCCGACGAAACGCCGACGCCTATGGGGCGCCGCGCATGAACGCCTCCCGGTTGCGGTTATCGGCCGCCGTCGCTCGGGCCTTGCATCTCTTCATCCATACGCGCGAAATCCGGCGAGCGAGGGATGATGGTCAACCGGCTCGTGCTGGGCGTCATGGTTCTCGCCGCAGCCGGTTTTCTTGCCTTTGGCGGCGAAAGGCCGGCGCAGGATTTCTATCACGAAGGCCTGCCCTGGGTGTGCGCCTATCTGCTGATTGTCTCGCTTTTCCAGCTTCATGTCACAAAGCGGGCCGGCCCCAGCCCAGCGCGCCGAATCGCGGCGATCTGCGCCGACGCTGCGATCATTTCCTTCGGCCTGCGGCAGGGCGACGCCGCGTCGGCCTGTCTCTTCCCGCTCTATTTCTGGATGATCCTCGGCAACGGCGTCCGGCTCGGAGCGCGCTACATGGGAGCAGCCGTCGCAAGCTCCGCCGCGGGCTTCGCCGTCAACGTCTGGCTGACCGATTTCTGGCATTCCCATGTCGCGTTGTCGGCGGGTCTTTTCGCCTCCCTCATCATCATTCCGATCTATGGCGGCCTGCTGTTGCGGCGCCTGGCCGAGGCGCATGCAGAAGCCGAGCGCGCCAACCACGCCAAGACCCTGCTGCTCGCCTGCGTCAGCCATGAATTGCGCACGCCGCTGACGGCGATCATTGGCCTCGGGGCGCTGTTGCAGAAAACGGAGCTCGACAGCCAGCAGCGCGAAATGGTCCAGACCCTTTCAAATGCGGGCGGCATATTGCTGCGTCATATCGAGGCGCTGCTGACCGTCGCGCGCGATGAAATCGGGCAGGAGCCGCAACGGCCGGAGCGCGTCGATCTCTTCGCCCTGCTCTGTAACCTTCGCGGCCTGCTGGCTGTCGAGGCGGACAAGAAGGGCGTGCGCCTGGGCCTGTGCATCGACGCCGACACGCCGCGGCATGTCCTTGCCGAACCGGCCCTTCTGCTCGACATCCTGCAAAACCTCGGCGGCAACGCCGTCAAGTTCACGCAAAGCGGCGCGGTCGCGATCCATGTCGGCGTCATCAGCCGCGACGACGCCGCGACCGAGCTGAAGATCGAGGTGCGCGACACCGGCCTCGGCATAGCCAGATCGGCGCAGGCGCGGATTTTCGAAAGCTTCGTCCAGGCCGATCCGGGCATAACGCGCCGCTTCGGCGGCAGCGGCCTGGGCCTCGCCATAGCGCGGCGGCGGCTGGAGGCGCGCGGCGGCCACATCGACGTCGACAGCGAGCCCGGCAAGGGCTCGCGGTTCTGGTTCGATCTGAAGGTCGGGCGCGACCCCGTCGATGGCGATCCCCAACCGAACAGGCCGGTCAACGGGCAATCGCGGCGGACGGCGTTCGACGCCGCCTCTTTCTGCGCTGATGAAAATTTCGACGGCCCGCAGAAAAGCGATCCCGTCCTGATCGCCTTGCCCGGTTCAGGCGACGCCTCTTCTCGAGCCTGCGACGCCCTGGCGCTGGCGCGCCGATTCTGCATCGCGGTGGTCGCCCACGAGGATGATCCCATCGACCTCGATCGGGCGCACGAAATCGTCCGCTGCCTGCAAGCGATCGCGGCGGCGCCGGCGGGCGCAGCGGCGCGAGCGGCTTCGCCGCAAGGCTGGGCGCGGACGCCGCTGAAACTGCTGCTGGCCGAAGACAATGGCGTCAACCGGATGGTGCTGGAGAAAATTCTTGTCCAGGGCGGCCATTCCACAAGGGTCGTACCCGATGGCGAAGCGGCGCTCGACGCCATGCTGGCCGAACGTTTCGACGTGATCCTGCTCGACGTCAACATGCCCGGCATCGACGGTCCCGAAGTCGCGCGTCTCTATCGATTCGCTCCGTTGCGCACGCATGCGCCGATCATCGCCCTGACCGCAGACGCCAGCAACGCCTGCCAGGAGGAGTGCGCGCGTGCGGGAATGGTCGCCTGCCTGACCAAGCCGCTGGAGCCTGAAACGCTGCTGGCAGCCGTCTCCGACGCCTTTACGGGGCGGCGGGGCGCAAGCGCGGGACGCTTCGTGGCCAACGCCATGGCGCTGGAAGCCGCCAGCGATGTCGAACCGCTCGCTCCCGGCGCGCTCGCCGCTCTGGCGAAACTTGGCGGAGAGGATTTTTTGCGTGAATTGCTCGGGCAATTCCTCGAGGAGGGAAAGCAGATTATCGAACGCATGGTCGCAGCCGTCGAGGATGGCGACCTTCAGGCCTTCCAGCACGAGGCTCACGCCCTCGCAAGCAGCGCCGGCAATATCGGCGCCGCAGGGCTGGCCCGCCTGTGCCGTTGCTGGCGCGCGACCGAGCGAGAAGAATTCGTCCTTTACGGCGACGATTTCCTTGACGGCCTGCGGCGCGAATGGTCGCGCCTGGCGACGGAGCTGAGCCTGACGCTGGCGAAAACCGGTTCGGCGAGAGGCGCGGCGATCAAGTCCCGGCGCGACGACGCCGCCGCCTGATCCTGGCTGCCTACACAAGCCTCGGCGAACGTGCGAAAAGGGCGCGTGGTCCTTCACACCGCATCGAAATTTTCGAGCGCCCGAGGGTTTTGAAGACATGGTCAAGAAAAGCAAGGCAAAAACCAGCGATCCCTCTCCCCGCCGCCCTGCGGACGAGCCCGGCTCGGGCAAGAAGCGCGCGGACAAGCGCGCCGGCAGGAAGAAAAAATCGCTTTTGGCGGCCGCGGGCCGGCCGATCGAGCCGATACGGGTGAAAAAGAAGGCTGTGAACGGCAAGAAACGCGCGGTCGCCCAGCTGGCGCTGTTCCTGCCCCTGTCGAAGGCGCGCAAACTTGCAGGCGATCTCTATGAATCGGCTTGCCTCGCTATCTGGGCGGAAGCCATCGACAAGGCCGCTGTCGCAGAACGCGAAAACCTGATCCAGCTTCAGGATTCGATCTGCGACGCCGCGGATCTCTTGAAGCAGGCTCGCTCGACCAATCCACGGCGACTGAACCTTTATTGGGTCGCCGCCTTCGATCGCGAGGGTCTCCCCGCCTCGCCGCCGCGCTTTGTCACGGCCGCCGGCGAGGCTGAGGCGCTGGATTTGTTCAATGCGGAGTTCAAGGACGAGATCGGCCGGCGGAAGCCGCGCGCCCAACTCGTCCCGCATCTGGCGGACGAGTCGAAACTGCACACATAAAGTTGGCGCGGGGGCCGCGCGGCCCTATATCGGCGAGAGGCAAACAAGAGAAACAGGAAGGCCGCGCCCTGGACGCCCCCCATAATCCGCCGCGCCAGACCCGCGTCTCGCGGGCGCTGATTCAGCTCGGACCCTATATCTGGCCAAGCGGCCGCGCCGACCTGCGCAGGCGCATCTTTCTCTCCCTGGCGCTGCTGGCGCTGGCCAAGCTTGCGACCATCGCCGTGCCCTACGCCTTCAAATGGGCGACCGACGCGCTGGCGCAGGTTCATGACCGGGGAGCGTCCTCCGCCGCTCTTTTCGCGGGACCGGCGGCGCTCACCCTGCTTTACGCAGCCCTGCGCATACTCATGACCGCGCTGACGCAAGGCCGGGACGCCGTATTCGCCGCCGTGGCGATGAATGCCGTGCGCCGGCTGGCGGTCGATGTCTTCGGCCATGTGCACGGCCTCTCCATGCGCTTCCATCTGGAGCGCAAGACCGGCGCCCTGACCCGCGTGCTCGAGCGCGGCCGCAACGCCATCGAGACGTTTTCGCGCATGGTCATGCTGAACGGGCTGCCCACGGCGTTCGAGTTCCTGCTCATCCTCGGCGTCATGCTGTTCCAGTTCGACTGGCGCTATGCGGCGATCACGCTTGCGACCATCGCCGCCTATCTCGGCTATACGGCGTTCGCCACCAATTGGCGCATCGGCATCCGCCGCTCGATGAACGAAAGCGATTCGGACGCCAACGCCAAGGCCATCGAACTCGCTGCTCAACTACGAGACGGTCAAATATTTCGGCGCCGAAGGGCGCGAGACGGAGCGCTACGACCGCTCCATGGCGCGCTACGAGCGCAACAGCGTCAAGAGCTACGTTTCGCTCGCCGTGCTGAACTTCGGGCAGGCCTTGATCTTCACGCTGGGCATGGCCTCGATCATGGTCCTCTGCGTCTCCGGCATTCGCGCGGGTCGCAACAGCGTCGGCGATTTCGTCATGCTCAACGCCATGCTGATCCAGCTCTACCAGCCGCTCAATTTCATGGGCATGCTCTATCGCGAGGTGAAGCAGTCGCTGATCGACATCGACATGATGTTCGAGCTTCTGCACCAGCCCAACGAGATTGTCGAAGCCCCCAATGCACCCGCGCTGATTGTCAAAGGCGGCGATCTGCGTTTCGAGAATGTGCACTTTGCCTACGACCCCGCGCGAGAAATCTTGCGCGGGGTCGATTTCGAAGTTCCCGCAGGCAATACGCTGGCCATCGTCGGTTCCTCGGGGGCGGGCAAGTCGACGATCTCCCGCCTCATCTTCCGTTTCTTCGATCCGCAGCAGGGCCGCATCACCATTGACGGGCAGGATATCTCCGGGGTTACACTGGATTCGCTACGGGCCGCCCTGGGCATGGCCCCGCAGGACAACGTGCTGTTCAACGACACGATCCGCTACAACATCCTCTATGGCAGGCCCGAAGCCAGCGAGGCCGAAATGCGCGCGGCGGCGGCGCTGGCGCGCATTGAAACCTTCATCGAAAGCGCGCCGGGCGGTTTTGACGCGCAAGTCGGCGAGCGCGGCCTGAAACTGTCCGGCGGGGAGAAGCAGCGCGTCGCCATGGCCCGCACCTTCCTGAAGGCGCCGCCGATCCTCGTACTCGACGAGGCGACCAGCGCGCTCGACACACTGACGGAACGCGAAATCCAGGCGGCGCTGGAGACGGCCTCGCGCGGGCGGACCACCATCGTCATCGCGCACCGGCTGTCGACCGTCGTCAACGCCGACGAAATCCTGGTGCTGGACAAGGGCGTCGTCGTCGAGCGCGGCGACCACGAAAAACTGCTGGCCTTGAACGGAGCCTATGCCGCGCTGTGGAGGCGCCAGCATCGGGACGACCAGGAGAAAATCCAGGTCAGCGACAGCGTCGAGGCGATCGCGAGCGACGCAGACTCCGAAATGCGCGCGCGGGAGCTCGAGGAGGATCTTTTGCGCGCCTCGGAAATCTAGATCGAGGATCCCGGGGCCGGAACCAAGGGCGCCGGCGCCTGTTGTGCCAAAACCCGTCCCGATTCCGGCGCAACATGACCTCACCCGCGCAAGCCCCAAAACGCCGCGACATCCGCGTCCGCCCTACAGATGGCGACATCATCCTCGGCGTTCTCCTGGTCGGCCTGGGCATAGCGCTGGGCCGGCGCATGGATCGCGTGGAGAAGCCGGCAGCGTCGAGCGGACCTGTCTGCGACGAGAGCGAAGCAAGCCGTTTGCCCGAGCCGAACCGCGGCCGCGATGCGAGCGGACCGGCCGAAATCTCCCCCCGCGACTGGAAAGGCATCGCCTGGTGCGTCTGGCGCAAGTTGAGCGCCGACCGGATCCTGCTCATTTCGGCGGGCGTGACCTTTTACGCCATCCTGGCAATCTTCCCGGCCATTGCGGCCCTCGTCTCGATATATGGCCTGGTCGCAGATCCCCAAACAATCAACCAGCACATCGCCAGCTTGCGCGGCATCCTGCCAGATGGCGCGATCGACATCATCGGCGATCAGGTCAAGCGCCTTGCGTCAAAGGGCAACGGCAGCCTCGGCCTTACCCTGGCGGCGAGTCTGCTGCTCTCGCTGTGGAGCGCCAATGGTGGGGTCAAATCGCTGTTCGACGCGCTGAACATCGCTTACGAGGAGCCGGAAAAGCGGGGCCTGATCGGGCTCAATCTGCAATCGCTGACCTTTACGGGCGCCGCGCTGCTTTTCGCGATCCTGGCCCTCACCGGCATCGTCGTCGTGCCCGTCGCGCTGCAATTTCTCGGCCTCAACGAGCAGGCATGGTATTTGGCCTTGCTGCGCTGGCCGGCCCTGCTGCTGATCGTGATCTTCAGCCTCGCCGTTCTCTATCGCTTCGGCCCGAGCCGCAACCGGCCAAAATGGCGCTGGATCAGCGCGGGCAGCGTTCTCGCCGCCGTCTTGTGGCTTGCGGCTTCCGGCCTGTTCTCCTGGTACGTGACGCAATTTGGCAGCTACAACCGGACTTATGGCTCGCTCGGCGCCGCCATTGGCTTCATGACCTGGATCTGGATCTCGAACATCGTCGTGCTCGCCGGCGCGGAACTCAATTTCGAGATGGAGCGCCAGACATTGAAAGACGCCGCCATCGGCGGCGAAAAGCCGCTCGGCGCGCGACGGGCGCATGCCGCCGGGGACGCGGCGTCGTGACGGCGCCTGAGCTGCGCTTAGTGTGCGCGGCCGATGCAGAAATCGACGGCTTCGAGCAGCGCCCGGCGCCAGGGTGAATCCTGGAAAAGCTCCAGCGCATCGCGGGCCATGGCGCCATAGTGGCGGGCGCGTTCGACCGTGTCTTCCAGCGCGCGATGCTTTTTCATCATCGCCAGCGCGGTTTCGAGATCGCCGTCCTCGATCTTGCCTTCCTCCAGCACCCGCTTCCAGAAGGCGCGCTCAGCCTCATTGCCGCGTCTGAAAGACAGCACGACCGGGAGAGTGATCTTGCCCTCGCGAAAATCGTCGCCGACATTCTTGCCGAGCTTTGCCGCCTGTCCCCCGTAATCGAGCGCGTCGTCGATGAGCTGGAAGGCGACGCCGAGATTCATGCCATAGGCGCGACAGGCGGCGATTTCCGCCTTTGGGCGATTGGCGACGGTGGGGCCGACTTCCGCGGCGGCGGCGAACAGCTCCGCCGTCTTGGCGCGGATCACCGCGAGATAGGCGTCCTCGGTCGTCTGCGTGTCCTTGGCTGCGGACAACTGCATCACCTCGCCCTCGGCGATTACGGTGGCGGCGACGGAGAGCACGTCGAGACAGGCCAATGATCCGACTTCCACCATCATGCGGAACGCCTGCCCGAGCAGGAAGTCGCCGACCAGCACGCTGGCCTCGTTGCCCCAGAGCATGCGCGCCGCGAGCTTTCCGCGCCGCATGTCGCTCTGGTCAACCACATCGTCATGCAGCAGAGTCGCCGTGTGCATGAATTCGACGGCGGCCGCGAGCTTGATATGGCCGTCGCCCTGGTAGCCGCACAGCCCTGCAGCCGCCAGCACCAGCATGGGCCTCAGCCTTTTGCCGCCTGAAGAAATCAGATGATTGGCCACTTCCGGGATCATCGCGACATCGGAGCCCGTGCGGGCCAGAATGGTCTGGTTGACGCGATTCATGTCCGGGGCGGCCAGGGCGGCGAGCGCCTCAAGGCCGGGATCGGCGGTTTTTTCGTCGAACGGAATGACCAGACCCAAGGCGCTATCCTCAACTCTCATGGCGCGCGACCATAGGGCCTTGGCCGGAAAGGGGCAAGCACAAGACCGGCCAAGCCAAAGCTGGCGTTCCCCGCGGCGTCGTCCATTGCACGCCCGGCGCCGGGCTTCTATGCTGTTTCCTGTATGCTGTTTCCTGGAATTTGCGGCAATTCGCGGCCCGGAGCCTTTTTCGTCCATGATCGAACTCCTGCGCACCAATGACATCGTGCTGATTTCGGCCATCGCGGCGCTGCTGAAGGATGAGGGCGTGTTTTTCTTCGTCGCGGACCAGAACATGAGCGTTCTCGAGGGTTCCGCGGGATTCCTGCCCCGCCGCATCTGCGTGCCCGAGGACCAGGCCGAACAGGCCAGGGCCGTGCTGGTGGAGGCCGGGTTTGGCCGCGAACTCTCGAAAGACTGAGCCCGACCGCCTGCTCGACGGACGCCTTCTCCTGCATCAGCAGGACAAGGGCCATCGCGTTGGCACCGACGCGATTCTGCTCGCCGCCGCCGCGCCGCCGCTGCCGGGGGGCCTGATCGTCGACGTCGGCGCGGGCGTCGGCGCGGTCGGCCTCATCCTGGCGCAGGCCAATTCCTGCGCCGAGGTTGTCCTGCTGGAGAAAAACCCGCAATCAGCCGAACTTTCGCGGCAAAACGTCGCGGCAAACGACCTGGCGGCCCGCGCGCGCGTTTTTGAGGCGGATCTTTTCGATTTTCCGGCGCGAAAAGCCGCCGGGCTGGCGGAAACGGCCGATCTCGTCGTGACCAATCCGCCCTTCCTGAAGCCGGGCCAGTCGCGCCCATCGCCCGACGCCGCGCGCGCGATGGCGCATGTGCTGGACGAGGGGGGGATTGAAAAATGGCTGCAGGCCGCTCTCGCGCTGCTGAAGCCGGGAGGCGTTTTCGTCGCCATCCACCGCGCCGACGCGCTCGGCGATCTGCTGGCGGGAGTGGCCGGAAGGCTGGGTGGCCTGGAAATCCTGCCGGTTTACCCGAAACGGGGGGAGGCGGCGACGCGCCTGATCCTGCGCGGCCGCAAAGGCGCGAAGACGCCGCTTTCGCTGCTGCCGGGACTTGTGCTGCATGAAGACGACGGGCGTTTTACGCCGCGCGCCCAGGACCTCCACCGGAAGGGGCTGCGGTTGCTGGAGTCCTGAATTAAAAAAAGGGTCCTGAATTAAAAAACCGGCCTGAAGAGACCGGTTTTTCGCATTTTTCGCGACTTCAGCGGGTGCAGTAACGAACCTTTCGATAGGTCCAGCCGCAGCAGGTGTGGACGCGCTTGCGCACGATCCGGCAATAATGGTCGCGAACCACGTGGTAGCGATGCACGACGACAGGCGCATCGTCATAATAATCATCATCGTAATAGCCGGGACCGTAGCCATAGCCGTAGCCGTAGCCGTAGGGATAGCCCCAGCCCCCGTAGCCCCATCCGCCGTAGCCATAGCCGCGGCCGCCGAATCCGTGGCCGCCAAAGCCGCCGCCATGGAAGCCGCCGCCACCGTGTCCGCCGCCGCCACGCGCGAAAGCGGGCTCCGAAAGCGTCATCGACCCGGCCGCGACGATTGCGGCGACGGCCGCGATCTTGAGAACTCGAACTGAAACCGCCATCGCAGTGACTCCTATTCCATGGACAAAATAGTCCTAAGCTTGCGTCCATGAACTGAAGCTGAACGATTTATCAATTTTTTGTCGCGACAGCACTAAAAAACCGGGGCGCGGGATGCCCCGCGCCCCGGCTAACTTGGTCAGAACCCTATCCGGCCAGACCGGCTTCAGCAATATTGAACGCTGCGCCAGCGCCAGCCATAGGCCGTATGCACGTGCACGCGCCGGAGCGAGCAATTGGGATAGGCGCCGTAATCGTAGTCGTTGTAGCCATAGTCATAGCCGTAGGGGTAATCCCAGCCGTAGTCCCAGCCGTAATCGGGATAGAAGCCGCCCCAACCGTAACCACCATAGCCGCCATAGCCTCGCCCATGGCCAAACCCGCCATGACCGCCGGCGAAGCCCCCATGGCCGCCGGCGAAACCCCCGCCGCCAAAGCCGCCGTGCCCCCCAAAGCCGCCATGGCCACCCCCAAAGCCGCCGCCGCCGAAGCCGCCGCCATGGCCGCCGCCGCCGAAGCCGCCGCCGCCGCCATGACCGCCGCCGCCGCCGCCACCGCCGCCGCGCGCCATCGCCGGCGCCGACATCGTCAATGAACCCAGCGCCAATGCTGCGGCAACCATGCCGGTCTTAAAAATTCCACTCCTGAAAGTCATTTTCCGTTCCTTTCATGGATGGTTCCAGAGGACTTCAGGCTCGGAAAACGTGGGCGCCGGATCGTTTGTTCCTGATGTAATTTTATTTAAAGGTACGACCGCCACCGCGCTTCGGTTGACCCGATTTCGCGGGCGCTCTAGTTTGCGCCGCCTTGGCTTAGAGACACGAGCGCCCCATGACCCAGACTGACGCGACGCAAAAACAATCGCCGCTCGACCCCAAGAAATCCTTCCAGGGCTTGATCCTGACGTTGCAGCAGTTTTGGGCGCAACAAGGCGCCGTGATCCTCCAGCCCTATGACATGGAAGTCGGCGCCGGCACCTTCCATCCCGCGACGACCCTGCGCTCCCTGGGCAAAAAACCGTGGAAGGCCGCCTACGTCCAGCCCTCGCGCCGCCCCAAGGACGGCCGCTATGGCGAAAACCCCAACCGGCTCCAGCATTATTACCAGTTCCAGGTGATCCTGAAGCCAAGCCCGGACAATCTGCAGGACCTATACCTGCAATCGCTCGCCGCGATTGGCGTCGACGGCGCCCTGCACGACATTCGCTTCGTCGAGGACGACTGGGAGAGCCCGACGCTCGGCGCCTGGGGTCTTGGCTGGGAATGCTGGTGCGACGGCATGGAGGTCTCGCAATTCACCTATTTCCAGCAGGTGGCCGGCGTCGAATGCGCCCCCGTCTCGGGCGAACTGACCTACGGGCTCGAGCGCCTCGCCATGTACGTGCAGGGGGTCGAGAACGTTTACGACCTGAATTTCAATGGGTTCGAGGGGGCGGATCGAATCTCGTACGGCGACGTCTTCCTGCAGGCCGAGCAGGAATATTCCCGGCACAATTTTGAGGCCGCCGACGCCAAAAAACTGTTCGGCGACTTTGAGCGCGCCGAGGCGGAATGCCAATCTCTGCTGGCCTTCGGCGAGCAAGGCGACGACCAGCATCACAAGATGGTGCTGCCTGCCTATGACCAGTGCATCAAGGCCAGCCATGCCTTCAACCTGCTCGACGCGCGCGGCGTCATTTCGGTGACCGAGCGACAGAGCTACATTCTGCGGGTGCGCGAACTGGCCAAGGCGTGCGGCGCCGCCTGGCTGAAAACGGAGGGAGCGGGAGCGTAAGCTCTCGCCTGACCGCTACCTGACTCCTTTTGAAAAGCCCCCAAATGTCCGATCTGCTGCTTGAACTCTTTTCCGAGGAAATTCCGGCCCGCATGCAGGCGCAAGCCGCTGCCGACCTGAAGAAGCTCGTCACCGACGCGCTCATCGCGCGCGGCCTGACCTATGAGGCGGCGAATTCCTTCGTCACGCCGCGCCGGTTGACGCTGAACATCGTAGGCTTGCCGACCCGGCAGCCCGACCAGCGCGAGGAAAAAAAAGGCCCGCGCGTCGGCGCGCCGGAACAGGCCGTGCAAGGATTTCTGAAAAGCGCGGGACTTGCTTCGCTGGACCAAGCGAAGATCGAGACGGACAAGAAAGGCGGCCAGTTCTATGTCGCGGCCATCGAGCGCAAGGGCGCGGCGACGCTCGACGTGTTCGCTGAAATCCTGCCGGAGATCATTCGCACTTTCCCTTGGCCGAAGGCCATGCGCTGGGGCGCGCGCTCGGCCGATCCGAACTGCCTGCGCTGGGTGCGCCCGCTGCATTCGATCGTCGCCACCTTCGGCCCGGAGACCGAAGACCCTGAAATCGTGCCCTTCGAAGTCGGAGGCATCAAGGCCGGCGCCGTCACCTACGGCCATCGTTTTTTGGCGCCGGAGCCCATAAAAGTGCGGCGCTTCGACGATTACCATCAGGCCCTCGACGCCGCGAAAGTCGTGCTCGACCCCGCGCGCCGCCGCGACATCATCCTGCACGACTGCAAGGATCTGGCCTTCGCCCAGGGGCTGGAGCTGGTCGAGGACGAAGGGCTTCTGCACGAAGTCGCCGGCCTCGTCGAATGGCCTGTCGTGCTGATGGGCGAGTTCGATGCGAGCTTTCTGGACATTCCCGGCGAAGTGATCCGCGCGACCATTCGCGCCAATCAAAAATGCTTCGTGCTGCGCGATCCGAGCACTGGAAAGCTCGCGAACAAATTTCTGCTGGTGTCGAATATTCTGGCCAGCGACGGCGGCAAGCAGATCGCCGCGGGCAATGGCCGCGTCGTCCGCGCGCGGCTGTCCGACGCGCTGTATTTCTGGAAGACCGACCAGGCGCCCCTGCCCGACTACTCGGACAAGGGCAAGCCGCTCGACCAGCGCCTCGCCAAGCTGCGCGCATTGAACATTGTGTTCCATCAAAAACTTGGGACGCAAGGCGCGCGTGTGGACCGCATCATGGCGCTGGCAAGGGAGCTGGCGCCGAAGGTCGGCGCCGATCCGGTTTTAGCGGCGCGCGCGGCGGAACTGGCCAAGGCGGATCTCGTCAGCGAGGCCGTCGGCGAATTCCCGGAGACGCAAGGCCTGATGGGCCGTCGCTACGCCGAATTGCAGGGCGAGGACGCCTCCGTCGCCGCGGCCATCGAGGATCATTACAAGCCACAAGGGCCGAACGACCGCATACCCACGGCGCCCGTATCCATCGCCGTGGCTCTGGCCGACAAGCTCGACACGCTCGTCGGCTTCTGGGCGATCGACGAAAAGCCAACCGGAAGCAAGGACCCATTTGCGCTCAGGCGCGCGGCGCTGGGCGTTATCCGGCTGATTTTGGAGAACGGTCTAAGGTTGCGCCTGGCGCCGCTTTTCGCTTCCATCGCCGCCGGTTTTGGCGCGCAAGCGAATCAACCGGAAATCGCGAAAAATCTGCTCGCGTTTTTCGCGGACAGGCTCAAGATCGACCTTCGGGATCGCGGCGTCCGCCACGATTTGCTCGACGCGGTTTTCGCGCTGGGAGAGGATGACCTCGTCATGATCACGACCCGCATCGCCGCCCTCGACAAATTCCTCGCCACCGACGACGGCGCGAGCCTGCTCGCCGGCTACAAGCGCGCGACCAACATCCTCAAGGCCGAGGAAAAGAAGGACGGCGCGGGCTCCTTCGAGGCGCATCCGCAGGCCAACCTCCGCATCGAACCGCAGGAGCACGCGCTGGCCGCCGCGCTCGACCGCGCCGACAGTGAAGTCGCAGAAAAACTGAAGACGGAAGATTTCGACGGCGCGCTGCATGCGTTGTCGAAACTGCGGGCGCCCGTGGACGCCTTCTTCGATCACGTGACGGTCAACGCAGAAAACGCCGACCTGCGGAAGAATCGCCTGCAGCTGCTCGCGCAACTCCGCCGCGCCATGCACCTCGTCGCGGACTTTTCCAAGGTGGGCGGGGCGTAGCGCACCGGATGCCGCGCGCTCCCTTCTCCAGCAAGGGGAGAAGGGAGCCCCCCGTCCCATAACAGAACACGCCTTCCGCGCCCTCCGCTAACCTGCCGTCAAGCCTAACAGGCGATAACCATAACGTCGGTTTGGTTGCGTCGTCTGGTGGGTGCGGTCGTTGAAAAAGCATGTGCGTGGAGCGCGTCGTCGAGCGCTGCTGTCCTGGGGGACGAATGTGGCGGCGCCCTGGTGTCTCGGCGCCGGCCTGCTCGTCTCCTTCACCGCCGACGCCGGGCAGGAAGTCCCTTCCGGCGCCTCGCGCGCGCCGCTCTCAGCCGCCGCCGCCGTCATGCCGAAAAACCTCGCGCCGGCGCCGCGACTCTATTCTGCGTCCTTTGACATGAATTCCGGGCGCGGCCTGCTGCACGAGGCCCGCCTCATGCTCGGCGCGCCTGAACAGCTGGGGAGCGCGCCGGAAGAATCCGAGCCGCGCGCCGACATGAAGCACAGCGTCAAGACATTTCCCGAGGTTGACCGCAGTCACAAGGGCGATCCGTGGATCGGCCTGCGTCCGACGCTCGACGGCCGCTGGCGGGAAAAGGACGGCCTCGCGAAAATGAGGGGCGAGGCGCTGGTTTTCAGCCAGGAACATATCCCGCTCGCGGAAAACTTTGCGCCGAGCGGCGGTCGCGTTCCCGGACCGGAAGCGGTCGCCTCCTTTCAGCCCAATCGCGACGCCGAAGCCGCGCTCCCGCCAAGCCGCAACGCCGAGCAGGCCGCGGCTCCTTTTGATGCCCAGGCCGCGGCGCGCTTTACGACCCAGGCCGCGGCGCGCTTTACGACCCAGGCGGCGCCGCCCTTCGATGCCCAGGGCGAGGCGCCGTTTACGACCATTGTCGCGCCAACGCCCGCAGGCGCTATTGGCCGCCGCGATTACCTTGCCTTGATCCCGCCGGAGCGCCTTGACGCAGAACGGCATTGCCTCGCGCAGGCGATCTATTTCGAGGCGCGCAGCGAGCCGGAAGCAGGCCAGTCGGCGGTGGCGCAGGTCGTGCTCAACCGCATGGTCTCCGGCAACTATCCCTCGACCATCTGCGGCGTGGTGTTCCAGAACCGCAGCCGCCGCCACGCGTGCCAATTCTCCTTCACCTGCGACGGCAAGGCGCTGCGCGTCCGCGACGCCCAGTCGTGGGCGCAGGCGAGCCGCGTGGCCGACGAAGCGCTGGCCGGCAAGAGCTGGCTGGCCGACATAGCCGGCGCGACCTATTACCACGCCGATTACGTCCGGCCGCGTTGGGCGCGCGGCATGAAAAAACTAGATGTGATCGGAAAACACATCTTTTATCGGCTGAAATCCGGCCAGAGCTGATCGATCCACTGGACGCCGAAGCGACAAGGCGCCAAGCTTCGCTTCCATGCGTGCGCCGGTGCTTTCAGTCGATAAAGAGTAAATATGGAATCCTCGCTGTCCCTGTCGCCGATCGCCTTGTTCCTTCAGGCGGGTTTTGTCGGCAAGTTTGTCATGATCATCCTCGCTCTCGCTTCGGTCTGGTGCTGGGCCCTGATCATCGAGGGCGTCTATGCCGCCTCGAAACTCCGGCGCGATCTCTCATCCGGCGACGAGGCCCATTCTCCGCTCCTTTCCAGCGTGGTCGCCGCAGGATCGAACGCCTGCGCCCTCAGCATCGCCGGCGAAAGCGTCGGCGAAAGACGCCAGCGCGTCACCGAAGCCATGCGCCGCGCGGCGCGGGAGGCGCTGGCCCGCGCCGAGGGCGGCCTGCCCAATCTCGCGGTCATCGCTTCCGTCTCGCCCTTCGTCGGCCTGTTCGGCACGGTCTGGGGCATCATGTCGAGCTTCGTCGGCATTGCCGCAGCCAAGGACACGAGCCTTGCCGTCGTTGCGCCGGGCATAGCCGAGGCGCTCGCCGCCACGGCCTGGGGCCTTGCCGCCGCCATTCCGGCGTCCATCGGCTATACGCGAATCGGCGCCGGCTTTTCCCGCGTCGGGCAGAGGCTCGCGCACTGGATCGAGGCGCGAGCCGTCGTTCTGGTCGTCAAATCCCAGCAAGACAAGGGCTGACGTCGATGGACCTGCCTTCTCCTGGGAACAGCGAGGAAGGGCTTTATCGCCCGCTCTCGGACATCAACGTGACCCCCCTGGTCGATGTCATGCTGGTGCTGCTGATCATCTTCATGGTCACCGCGCCCATGCTCGCCACGGGCATGAAGGTGAACCTGCCGCAGGCCAGCGCGTCGAAGCCGCTCGATCCCCAGCACCCGATCCTCGTCAGCGTGGGGCGCGACGGCCGCCTCGCGGTTGACGACGACGAAGTCAACGCAGACACGCTGGTCGAAAGCGTGCGGAAAAAGCTCGACGGAGACGCCACCCGCGTCGTGCAGGTGCGCGGCGATCGCGACGCCAATTACGGCTCGGTCGTCTCGGTCATGGACAAGCTCGCCGGCGGCGGCGTCGGCCATCTCGCCATTGTCACCGACCTGCGCACCGCCTCAGAGGCGCCGAGAGCGCAATGACCGCCGAGGCTCAGTCCGCAAGCCTCTGGTTGCGGCCGAACTGGCTTCGACCTCTGGCCCTGGCCGTCGGCCTGGCGATCAATCTCGCGGCCGCCCTGGTGATCGGGCTGGCGCGCGTGGAGACGCCGACCCCCCTGCCCTCGATCGATGTCGCGATACTCCCGCCAAACGTCGAGCCCGCGGAGACGCCGCAGCCGCAGACGCAGCCGCAGCCCGCCGCCGAGGCGCCGCCGCCGCAGGAAAAGGCGCTGCCCGAACCGCCGCCGCCTCCCCCGGCTCCCGAACCACCCCCTCCGCCGCCGCCGCAGGCGGTTCCGCAGCCAATCCTGCCCATTCCCTTGCCAAAGCCTCAACCCGACCGCGCCGAAGAGCGGCGGAAGGAAATTTTCCGCGAAAAGCTCGAAGAAAAGCGCAAGCAGGAAAAGCTTGAGCAGAGAGAGCGCGAAAAGCGCGAGGAGGCGCGGGAAAAGCGCGACGAAGCGCGCGAAAAGGCCGCCAAGGCCAAGGCCGATGAAAGGAAACGCGAGGCGGCGCAGACTTCGGGCCCGTCACGCGCCGCTTATGGCTCGATCGTCGTCTCGCAGCTGCAACGCCTGAAATCGATCGGCGCCAGCAGGGCGCAGGGGGCGACGGGCAGCGTCCACGTGACCTTCACGGTGGGACCGTCAGGCCGCATCGTCTCGCATTCCGCCAGTGCGAGCGATTCGCGGCTTTCCGCGGCCGCGGCGGCCATGATGGCGGCGTTCCACGCCCCGCCTCCGCCCGGCGGTCATTTTACAGGCTCGACCAATCTGTCGTTTTCGGCGCGCTGAGGCGCGCTTGCCATGGCGCAAGGACCAGGCCGGCGGCGAGCATCAGGCTGCCAAATTTCAGGAGGCGCATGACGGACGCCTCACATCACGACGACATGGGCGCCCTTGGTGACCCGGCCGTAGAGGTCGATGACGTCGGCGTTCATCATGCGGATGCAGCCGGACGATGCGGCGTGGCCAATGGAGCTCGGCTCGTTGGTGCCATGGATGCGGAACAGGGTGTCCTTGTTGCCCTGGAACAGATAGAGCGCGCGGGCGCCGAGCGGATTGGACATGCTGCCGTCCATATGCACGGGCAATTCGGGACGGCGCTCGATCATTTCGGGCGGCGGAGTCCAGCCGGGCCAGAACGCCTTGCGGCCGACGGTGGCGTCGCCCTTCCAGGCGAAGCCCGCCTTGCCGACGGCGATGGAATATTCCACCGCCTGCCCGTCGCCAAGCGAATAGTAGAGCTTGCGCCTGCCGGTGTTGATGGTCAGCGTTCCCGCCGATTCGTCGGTGGGGTCGCTGACCACATGCTGGGTCGTCTGCTTGTAGTTGACGCTCGAATCGAGATCGACCGGAGTCGAATAATTGGGATCGGCGTCGGCCGGCAGGGCCGCCACGCCCGGCGCGCCGCCATGGCCGCGCCTTTCCGGCTCCAGCAGCGATTCGCGCGCGGCGGGAGAGACGACGCCCTCGTCTATGTCTACAGGTCGGGCCACCCGCTGGCGCTGGACTGGCGGGGCGGCGGGCCGCGCCAACTGACGCGGCGCGGGCTGCGGCTCCGGGTCGCCGAAAAGTGAGAAGGAATGCTGCTCGGCAGGCTGCGTAACAGGCTTTTGCTGCTGCCTGACCTGCTTGCGCGGCTTCGGCTTGGGCGCGGGCGCAGGCTCGGGAGCGGAAAACCAGAATTGCGCGTTCGCCTGCGGCGCCGTTACGCTCAGCAACAGGCCGGCCAGCAGGAGAAAACGAAACTTTTTCTTCGTCGACATGCAATTTCCTCTTCGCTTGGCGACCAGACTCTTGGCGAATCAAACCAGACTCTTGGCTAACCAAACCAAACTCTTGGCGAACCATTGCCGCGCTCGAGCGATGGGCCTTTTTGCGAAACGTGAGCCGATTTGTAAAGAGCGATTAACTATTGTCCCATCATGCCTTGGCGATCATGTCTTGAGTACGGCGCAGGCTCCGCCGGCATGCTCGATTTTTGCGCAAATCGCCTCCGCCCCCGCGCGGCTTTTCGACGGCACGCGCACCGCCCAGAACCGGGCGAAACCGCGTCCCGGCGCGCGCCGGCCGAGCACCATCGGCTCAACCTGGCCGATCAGTCCGGCGAACTGGCGCCTTGCCCGTCCATAGGCCGCCAGCGCCGCGCCCTTCTTGAAGGCGCCGGCGAGTTGCACGCCCCAGGGCGCCGTCAGCGTCGATCCGGCGAAGCGCCGCGGCTCGTGCACTGCTATATTCGCCGCCGTCTGCAGGCAGGTCCCGCCTTTTGCGAGATCGGCCTCCTTGGGCGCGGCAGCCGCGCCGTCGCGCCAATCCTCGGCGGCATGGCGGGTGACGATCTCGACATAGTCCTGGGTTTCGTATGGCAGGCCGCCCGTGCCGGCAAGCCAGTTCGTCACCCGCTGCGGACCGCCGTTGTAGGCCGCCGCCGCAAGGCCGAGATTGCCAAATTTCGCGCGCAGTTCGGCCAAAAATTCCGCCGCCTTGGGAATGGCCTGCTCGGGATCAAAGGGATCGGCGAGGCCGCGTTCTCCCGCCGTGCCGGGCATGAACTGGGCGATCCCCTGGGCGCCGGCGCCGGAGACCGCATGCGAACGAAACGCGCTTTCCTGCCAGATCAGCCGGGTAAGGAAGGCGGAGGGAAGGCCGTGCTTCGCAGCCGCCTGCTCGATCATGCGGCAGACCTCGCCGCGCAGGTCGCCTTCCGCCCTGGCCGGCGCTACGCAAATTAACAAAGCGACGAGAGCTGCTGTGAAAAGATCAACTCCCTCCGTGCGCAGGCGCAAAAGTCGCCTTGCAGCGTAGGCCGCTGGATTATTGACCAAAAATGGCCATTTCAACCAAACTGCGCGAACAGGGGCGGTCTCGTGCGCGTTCGGCGTCATCCAGAAAACAAATTGGCTGCAATTCATGGGCATCGTCCGTTTTGCTTTGCGGTTTCCGCATACCTTCTACGTCCTGGCGGCGCTGATCGTTTTCCTGGGCGGATTGGCGATCAAGTCCATGCCGGCGGACATCTTTCCTGAAATCAATATCCCCGTTGTGACGGTGATCTGGCAATACACTGGCTTGAGCACGCCGGAAATGGAGCAGCGCGTCACCACCTACAGCCAATATGTGATCAGTTCGAACGTGAACGGCATCAAAAACATGGAGGCGCAGACCCTCGATGGCCTCTCGGTTCAGAAAATATACTTTCAGCCTGACGTCAATATCGATCTCGCCGTTTCGCAAATCATATCCGCAACAAATTTCATCCGCGTCATTCTGCCGCCCGGCATCCAGTCGCCGGTGGTGGTGCAATTCAACGCTTCAAGCGTCCCGGTGCTGCAGATCAGTCTCAGTTCCAATTCGATGAGTGAGCAGCAGCTTTACGATTACGGCATCTATCGGCTGCGGCAGGGCCTGGCGCCAGTACCCGGCGTCACCCTGCCGACGCCGTCGGGCGGCAAGTATCGCCAGATCATGGTCGATATCGACTCCAACAAGCTCGCGGCGCGAGGCCTCACTCCCCTCGACGTCGTCAGCGCCGTCAATGCGCAAAATCTCACCGCGCCCTCGGGAACGGCAAAACTCGGCAACGCTCAATATGTGGTGAAAACCAATGCGACGCCGGCGAGCATCGCTGAATTGAACGACATGCCGATCAAGGCCGTCAATGGCGCCATGGTTTTCGTGCGCGACATCGGGCAGGTGCATGACGGCTGGCTGGTCCAGCAGAACATCGTGCGCGAGGATGGCCGCCGCTCGGTCCTGATCAGCGTCCTCAAGAACGGCAACGCCTCGACGCTCGATGTGGTCAATGGCGTGCGCGAGGCCTTGAAGACGTTGCGCGCCGCCGCGCCGCCCGGATTGGAAATCTCCGAATTGCTCGACCAATCGGTGTTCGTACGCGAAGCGGTGACGGGCGTTCTGCGCGAGGGCCTGATCGCCGCCGGCCTCACCGCCCTGATGATCCTACTGTTTCTGGCTTCATGGCGCTCGACCCTGGTGGTGATGATTTCGATTCCCTTGTCGATCCTCGCCTCGCTGGTCGTGCTGCACGCGCTCGGCTATACGCTGAACACGATGACCCTCGGCGGCCTGGCGCTGGCGATCGGCATTCTTGTCGACGACTTCGACCGTCACCATCGAGAACACCCATCGCCTGCTGACGGAAGAACATCAGTCTCTGCCACAGGCGACCCTGCACGGCTCGGCGGGCATCGCCGTGCCGACCCTGGTCTCGACCCTGGCGATTTGCGCCGTCTTCACCTCTGTCGTGTTTCTCGACGGTCCCGCGAAATTCCTGTTCACGCCGCTCGGGCTCGCGGTCGTCTTCGCCATGCTCGCGTCCTATGGCTTGTCGCGGACGCTGACGCCCATCATCATCGGCCTGCTGCTGCGCTACGAAAAACATGACGCGGGGCCGCCGAAAAACCTGTTCCAGCGCCTCAGCCACGGGTTTGAAACGCGGTTCGAATCGATGCGCGAAAATTACGCGCAATTGTTGCAATCGCTGCTGTCGCATCGTCTCGTCATTCCCGTGGTCATCGTCCTGATCCTGGCCTTGGCCGCCGCAATGTACACGATGGTCGGTCGCGACTTCTTCCCCACCATCGACGGAGGCCAGATCCAGCTGCATGTGCGCGGTCCCGCGGGCATGCGCATCGAGGCGACGGAAGCTCTCTTCCAGCAGGTCGAGGACAAGATTCGCGAAACGATCCCGAACGATCAGCGCGAGCGCATCGTCGACAATATCGGCCTTCCCGCCCGCACCTATAACCTGGCGTTCGCCGACGGCTCGACCATCGGCGTCAACGACGGCGTCATCATCGTGGAGCTGAAGGAAGGCCACGCGCCGACACAGACCTATATCGACAAGCTCAGGCTGTCGCTGCGCCAGGACTTTCCGCAGGCGGTCTTCTATTTCCAGGCCGCTGACATGGTGACGCAGATCCTCAATTTCGGCTTGCCCGCGCAGATCGACATCCGCACGGTCGGCTATGACCGCGCCAATAATCTGCGCGTTGCGCGCGAAATCGAGCGCCGCCTTGCGGCCGAGCCAGGCTTCGCCGACGCGCATCTGCAACAGGAAGTCGACGCGCCGGCCTTTACCGCCACCATCGACCGCGCCCGCGCCCTCGAACTTGGCCTGAACGCCGGCGCCATCGCCAACAACCTGAATATCGCGCTGAGTTCGTCGGAACAGGTTTCGCCCAACTTCTGGACCGATCCGGCGAGCGGCATTCCCTATTTCTTCGCCGTGCAAACGCCGGAACCGCGCATCGCCTCGATGAATGACCTCCGCAACATTCCGGTCTCCACGGCGCTCGCCGGCGTGGGCAGCGCGCCGGTTCCCGGCCTTTTGTCCAATGTGGCCAGCCTGAAACGCGACAGCGTCCCGACCAACGCCAATCAGGCCAACATCCAGCCTGTTTACGAAATCTACGCCAGCCTCCAGGGCATAGATCTCGGCTCGGCGTCGCGCGTCCTCGACAGGATCGTCGCGGACCTGAGCCCGCAGCTCAAGCCTGGCAACCGTATCGAAGTAGTCGGGCAGATCCAGTCGATGCGCAATTCCTTCCGGAACCTGGGGCTTGGCCTCCTGTTCGCTTCGGTGCTGGTCTATTTCCTGATGGTAGTGAACTATCAGAACTTCGGCGATCCCCTGGTCGTCGTCCTGGCGCTGCCTGCGACTTTCTGCGGCATCCTGACCATGCTGTTCGTCACCGGCACAAACCTGTCGGTTCCCGCTCTCATGGGCGCGATCATGGCGGTCGGCGTCGCCTCGGCCAATTCGATCCTGCTGGTGACTTTCGCCCGGGAACGGCAACTGGCGGGCGTGAATTCCTTCGACGCTGCGATCGAGGCAGGCCATACGCGAATTCGCCCGGTGCTGATGACGGCGGCGGCGATGATCGTCGGCATGATACCCATGGCGATCGGCGGCGCAGGCGATGAGCAGAACGCCGTGCTCGCCCGCGCGGTCATCGGCGGCCTGCTGTTCGCCACGCCGACAACCCTTTTGATCGTACCCTATCTTTTCGCCGTCCTGCGTCGCGGCAACGATAACAAGCCGGCGCATGGCGTGTTCGAGACTTCAGAATTGGAAGAGGCGGCAAAGGAATGAATGAGAACTTGCCCATCGGCCCAACGCGCCGCTCCGATTTCGAAACCGACACACGCTGGCGGGCGCCGCCGCCGCCCGCCGCCGATTGCCCCATCGCGGCGCAACGAAAGCGGCAACGCAGGCGCCTGGGCCTCGTCGTGCTGCTCATTATCGTCGCCGGACTTGCACTTGGCGCCTGGCGATCGCATGCGGCGCGAGAGACGGCGGTCGACGCCAAGCAGCAATACCGGGACATGTCGCCGACCGTCCGCGTCGCGGCGATCAAAGCGGCGCCTCCGATGATCGACATCACCCTGCCCGGCGCGACGCTGGCCTATGCCAACGCCGACATTTACGCCCGCGCCAACGGCTATATCGAAAAGCGCAACGTCGATATCGGCGATCGCGTCAAGACGGGCGACGTTCTGGCGGTGCTGACCGCGCCGGAACTCGACCACCAGATCGCGCAAGCCGAGGCGGCGAAGGCGCAGGCGGAGGCGACCATCCGGCAGAGCGACGCCAACCAGAAGCTGGCGCAGGTCACCAACGACCGCAGCGCCGTGCTGGTGCGCCAGGGCTGGGTCACCCGACAGCAGGGCGATAACGACCGCCTCAATTATGCGGCGCAGCAGGCGGCGCTTGGCGCGGCGCAGGCGAGCGAATCCGCGCAGAACAACGCGATCAAGGTTTTACGCCAGCAAAGGGATTACCTGACCGTCGTCGCGCCCTTCGACGGCGTCGTCACCCTGCGCGCCGTCGACGTTGGCGCGCTGGTGCAGACCGGCGCGACCCTGATGTTCAATCTGCAGCAGACCTCGACAATTCGCGTCCAGGTCTATGTGCCCCAAGATCAGGCTTTTGAACTTTCGACCGGTGACGGCGTCGATGTCCGCGTGCCGGAAATACCGGGCCGCGTCTTCCCCGGCAAGATCACCCGCAGTGGCCGGCGCGCTGCAGCAGGGCACCCGCACCTTGCTGGTGGAAGCCGACGTGCCCAACCCGGACGGCGCTTTGTCGGCGGGCGCCTATTGCCTTGTAGAGCTGCACATTCCACGCAAAACGCCGGCGATGATCGTTCCCGCGGAGGCGCTGATCTTCAACCGCGACGGACAGCAGGTCGCGGTGGTGGCCGAGGATCAGGCGCATTTGCGCAAGGTCAGCGTCACCCGTGATTTCGGGTCTTCGATCGAAGTATCCGCCGGGGTCGAGCCGGGCGAAAACGTAGTGCTCAATCCGATGGTCGATCTCGCAGAAGGGCAGAAGGTCAAGATCGCGCAACCTCCGTCCGACAAGAAGTGACCGGTCAGCGCCAAGCTGAACGCCTAAATCCGAACAGCGGCTAGATAAGTCATCTCACCGCCCAAAAAGGCGGGCCGCATTTCCGCTTCGGTCAGAAAGCGCTCATCCGGGCCGCCCGGCCATGGATCCATGACAATGACGCTCACGATTTTCGGGCCGGCGGGGGTTTCGAAATAATAGGCGCCCGAAACAGCAACGCAATGGCGAGTGCTGGCGTAAAGCAGCATTCTGTCCTGCAGCAACTCGTCAAGAATGAATGCGCTCGTCAGAGTGTCGATGGCGCAGGATTGATCGAAACGCGCTTCGATCTGGGGAACGAACAGCTTGCTGTCGTCGTCGACCCAGGGAACGTTGAGGATTGTAGTTATGGTGACCGGCCGCGCGGCGACGCATAGCAAGCCGTCATAGACCTTCTCGACGATGCGGGTTTGATCGATGGCGTGGCCGAGATGGCCGAAGATCATCGAAGCCGAAGCCGCCCAACACCACTCGCCGCATCTCTGCTTGACGATCGTCGGGCGGACGACGGAAACCAGCTTCGGCGCCTGCTGCGCTTTCGCAAACAACGGCGCCGACGCGAATGCCAATGCGCTCGCCAGGAAGACGCGTCTGTCCATATGGCCGTCTCTGAAAAAAGGCCCGAGGCCTTTTGGCAAAACGCGGGCATTCTCCGCGGGTTCCAGGATAGAGATGGGGAGGTCGCCACAGGGTTGCCCTGCGGCGACCATTCACTATTCTGATGCCTGCGAGGTGAAAGACCTGAAATGGAAACGCGACCATGTTTGAGACTTTCGAGCGCAAACGGCTGTTAATCGACGGGATCGAAATCGCGTGCGTCGTCGGCGGCTCCGGACCTCCGTTGCTGATGCTGCACGGCTATCCGCAAAACCTGAGCCTCTGGGCCCGCATCGCGCCAAAACTCGCGGCGCGATTCACCGTGGTCTGCGCGGACTTGCGTGGCTATGGCGAGTCCGCCAAGCCCAAAGACGCGGCAGACCATTCCAACTATTCCTTCCGGGCCATGGCGGGCGACCAGCTTGGCCTCATGCGCCAGCTTGGCTTCGAGCGTTTCCACGTCGTCGGCCACGATCGCGGCGGCCGGACCGGCCATCGCATGGCGCTCGATCATCAGGACAAGGTCGCAACGCTTGTCGTCATGGACATCGTTCCGACCCACGCCATGCTCATGGAGACGAACCGATACGTCGCGGCGGCCTATTGGCACTGGTATTTCTTGCAGCAGCCCGAGCCTTTTCCGGAGCGGCTGATCGGCGCGGATCCCGATTTTTTCTACGAAACTTGTCTGTTCGGCTGGGGCGCGGCGCGCGCCGAGGATTTCGATGCGGACATGCTCGCCGCCTACAGAAAGGCATGGCGCGATCCAGGCATGATCCATGGCTCCTGTTCGGATTACCGCGCCGCCGCCACCATCGATCTCGAACATGATGAAGCCGACATCGACCGAAAGGTCGAATGCCCGACTCTGGTCTTCTATGGCGCGCAGGGAGTGATGGCTCGGCTTTTCGACCTGCCCGCGGAATGGCGCAAACGCTGCCGCGAGGTGCGCGAGGCCTCGCTGCCGGGCGGCCATTTTTTCGTCGATCAATATCCCGACGAAGTCGCGCGCAAGCTGCTCGCCTTTCTCGACGAGCGCCCGCTTTGACGCTTTCGTCAGGCCGTAGCAAGCGTCGGCGCGGCTTCCGCCTTTCTCGCGGCGCAATCGTTGAAATAGCGGCGCGCCGGCTGTTCAACAAAGCGGCAGGTCAGGCTGGAGCAGGCGAGGACCGTCGCGACGTAGACGAGAATTAACGCTCCGGATTCGAGCGGACCCTTGTTGACGATTTCCGCGATATAGGCTCCTCCGTCAGCGCCTGATGCCGGATGGAGACCAATCCATCCGTGCTTGCCGGCGACGGAGGCAATGCGGCCGAAAATTTCCACCAGCAGGAAAGCGTGGATCATGTAAATCGAGTAGGACCATTCGCCGATCGCCAGGAAGGGGCGCGTCAGCAGCATGCGCGAGAAGGGCCCGCCCTCGCGCGCATAGACAAGCACCGCGGCGGCAAAGGCCAGCGGCGACAGGCTATACAGCCATATCTTGCCTCCGTCGGCGATGAAGGCGACGAGGGTCGCGGTCAGACCGATCTCAAGCGCGAACACGAGCGAGGGCCGAACGGCGCGCAGGGGATCGCGTCCCGTGGCGCGCAGGCGCTGCACGAGCACGCCGCAGAAAAAGCCGTAAACGCAACGGGCGAACCCGACGTCGTAGGTCATGGCCATGTCTTGCGACGAGGTCCAGACCGTCAGCGCGCCGCCCACAAGAGCGAGGATTGCAGCGGCGCAGGTCTTGCGCCGCTGCACCACGTCGAGCGGGACGCCTGCTCGAGTCGGCAGGACCATGACCAAGGCGAAGATAAGATTGGTGTAGAATTCGACGCTGATGCTCCAGCTCGGAAAATTCCAGGTGATTCCGTCGTGCAGGTTCATCGACTGCAACAGCAGCAGATTGGTAACGAGCGAGGACGGCGACGTCCCCCCCGTGAAGGGCTTGGCCAGCATGACGGCGCCGTGCCGAAAGGCGAACCAGCGTCCGCATTCGACCAGCAGGAACAGCATCAGAATGGAAAAATGCAGGGGATAGAGCCGGCCTATGCGGCGCAGCACGAAGCGGCCGCCCTGACCATTGGCGGCGAGATCCTCAAAAAAGGCATGCGCCAGCACGAAGCCGGAAAGGACGAAGAAGAAATCTACCAGTACGAAGGAATTGGCCACAAAGCTCGGCGCATCCAAGTGCAGGTAGTCGTAAAAATGCAGCAGCGCAACGGTGAGGGCGCACAGGCCTCGCAAACCGTCGAGCGCGCGAAACCGCATGGCGTTTTCCTCTCTCCGATCGCGCGGATGAGCGACGACGCTCAGGCTTCCGCCAGTTCTTCCGAGCCTTCTTCCGCAACAGCCGCAGACGCGGCCGCGCCCGCGCCGTAGCGCAACCTCCGCATCAGGCGCAGCGCCAGCCGACCGCGCGTCGACCCGCCCAACGAATATAATCCCTCGGCGGCGATCGTTTGCGGCCGAAACCGCGTCTTGGAGCGATCGACTCCCGACGAGAGATTGACGATGGCCACGCCGTTTTCATGCGCCCAGCGCAATGTCTCGGCGATCAGCGTCGTCATGATGCTGTATGCGCCATAAGCCGGATCGTATCCGGAGAAATAGAGATAGAGTTCGTCGCCGAGCGCAAAGCCGATGCGGGTCGCGACAATCCGCCCGTCGACCAGTATTTCGAACAGGCGCAGTTCGCCCGCTCCAGCCATTTGCGCACAGTAATCATCGAGGAATTCACGCGACTGGGCGCAATCGAAAACATTCGGGTGTCGCGTCACATCCTTGAGCGCGGCGCGGCTCGCATGCAATTCGTAAAAGCGCTGCAGTCCCGACGTCGCCTCTTCAGGCGCGGTCGTCGCGCGAAACGTGTAATTAATGCCGGCGGACTTGATGTCGTTTTGGCTCTTGCGCAGGTGCTTGCGAGTTTTTTCGGCAATTCGGCGTGAAATGCGTCGAAGCTCTCGCGCATCCGCAGGTAGGAATTGACGTCGTCAAGTTGCGGCATGTGGACGCCAGAGGCATCCTGTTCGTCGCCAAAGCCCGGCGTCATGCCGCGCCATTGCGCGAAATCGTGCGCCTCGGTCTTGCGCACATGCGCGGCCAGCGCCCTGCCCACTTCCGCGAGCCTTTCACGACGGCAGACAGGGCCGCGCAATTGCGTGACGTAGGGATCCGCGCCGAAGAACTGCAATTCGCGAAACAGGCTCGGACCGACGCCGGGACGGTGGGTGATCATCATCGGCGCAACGGCGAGGAGTTCGCCGGTTGACTCGCGCAGGACGAAAACCCGCATTTCATGGCGATTGAACACGCTAGCCCGGGCGCCGAAAGTGCCGCCACCAGGTGATTTGCCACAGAGGCGTCTTCGATGGCGTGCGCAACGAAATGCCGGCGAGGAGTTCGCGCCATTCAGGCGCCAGAGCCTCCAGTTCCTCGATCGTCGTCAGCGTCTCAATTCTTGACATCGAGTTTCCCGAGAATTTTTGCAAACGCCTTCATGGCGTAAAAATCGACGGCGCCGTGTTCGCGGCGGTAACGCGAATGAATGTCTTGATAGGACGCCTCGATCAGCGGCTGCCGATCCGGCTTGCGCATGATCGATGGGCCAATGCGGTAATGGATTGAAGTGCGGTCGAGCAGGACGGCGCCGAAACGGCGGATCGCTCGGGCGTAGAAGTCCACGTCTTCGGCAATGGCCGGCTTGTCGTCGAAGCCTTGAATTTCGGCGACGCAGCGCTTCCGGATCATGGCGGCGCTGCAGACCAGCAGCGTGTCCTGGAAGAACATGGCGGCCGAAAATCCGAGCTTCGGCCCCATGCGCCGGTATTTGCGGGCCCGGCGGTGGGCGGCGTCGAAATAGTCGCGTTCGGAGGAAATGTCGGCATTGCCGAAAGGCTCCACCTTGCCGAAGACCACGCCGATATCGGGCCTTTGCGTGAAAACCTCCAGGGCGTCGGCGTAATAGCCTTCGGGAACGAGATCGTTGTCGTCGAGAAAATGGATGATGTCGGCCCGGGCGTCGGCCCAGCCGAGGTTGCGCACCAGAGCCGGACGACCACCCGAGGGCGTTGGCGAGCGCGAGTAGATCGCGCCGCGATCGGCGTAGCGGCGAACAGTTTCTTCGGCGCTGCCATCGGGACAGTCGTCGATGACACGAATTTCGCAATTCACGCCCTTCTGGCCCAGTACGCTCTCGATCGCCTCGGCGAGCTGCTGCTGGCGTCGAAAGGTCGGAGTTATGACGGAGATATCCGGCTTCATTGCTTTCGCTCTTTTTGGCCAAAAATCCGGCCCGACAGGTCTTCGTCGAACCTAGCCGCGAATTGATAAAGATTGCCTTGCCGGACGTCCTTGGAAGCCGTTAAATCGCCCGGGAATTGCAGGAAATTGCTGAAGATCGCATTAGGGATAACAAAAAAATCGAGCCCGAGACGCGTTCCAGCCGACGGCATTCGCCTGCAGCTGACAGGAAAAGCGAAGCATAAATTGCGCCTGCGTCGACAAGGCTTCCATTACCTTTGCGCGTCTACGCCATAAAGAAGGCGCAAACTTAGCGAATGCGACGGTAACACCCTGTTGTTTCTCACACTTCAACATTATGCAAAGGGGACGTCCCTGTGATCGCATGGAACTTGCCTATGAGCCGCGGGCGCGAAATCGCGCATTTGGCCAGAAGCGTTGCCTTCCTCTCGATCGGGTTGGCGCTGCAAGGCGCATCGGCGGCCGAACCGCCATTCGCCCCGCGTCAGTACGGGCTCCTCGCGCAAACGGACATCCCGTCGCTGCCGGTTCCGCAACTCCCAGCAGCCCGTGCGGCGCCGGCGCCGGAAGAATGCGGGGACAGGCCGCATTTCAAGGAGGAGGACGGGGTCGTAACGCTCGACATCGTCAACCCCTGCCGACGGGGCGCAGCGGTCGACGTTTCAGCCGACGGCATGAAGCTGCGCGCGAATTTCAGCGGCGATGGACTGGCCACATTCGAATTCCCGCTCTTTCACGAGCGCGCGGAAATTGCCTGGTTGCGCGCGGACGGCAAGCTTGACAAGACGGCCGTGGCCTTCAGCGGTTTCAAGGAAGCGGTGCGCATAGCCCTGGTCTGGCGCTCGCGTGTTGCGCTGGCGTTGCATGTCGTGGAGCCCGGGGCCGAGCTTGGCGGCGTTGCGGGCCATATTCAGGTCGAGCCCTCGGCGAGCAAGGGCGCATCGACACTCGGCGCGGACGAAACCTCAATGTCCGACGCAGAACCTTTCGGCAGTCTCGAAGTCTATTCCTTGCCTCCAGAAGGCAATCCGGGCAAGGGGCTGCTATCCTATTATGTGGAATTCGTATCGCGCGGCGAGACGCCCAATGGACTATTTTGCGGCGACGGCGCATTTGCAAGCCCCGATTTCGAGATCTGGATTTTGCGCTACGGCGAATTACAGAAATTGCAACGCACCATCGCCCCGGCGCCTTGCGGAAAGCCGCTCAGCGACAAGATTTGGATCCAGCGGATCGGCGACGTGTCGCTGGCCCGATAGCGCGCGCCCTGTTGCTGAATTAGCGCGCCCACACCTCGACGCGGCGGTTCTTTTCCAGGCCTTGCGGCGTGTTATCGCAGGCGACCGGCGCGGCGGCGCCAAATCCGACGGCGACCGGCGCGGTCGCGCCGCTCTTGCGCAAGGCGGACGCCACGGCCTCCGCGCGCTCGCGCGACAGGGCCATGTTTTTGGCGGCCTGGCCGATAGAGTTGGAAAAGCCGGCGAGCGCGATCTGCTTGTCCCGATAGGCAGGTTGTTTCAATACGTCGATGAGCCTGTCGACGTCGCGCACGGCGCGCGAGTTGAGCGCAGCCGTGCCAGACCGGAAACGGAAGGCGACGCTCAGGCGCACGCCGCCTTGCGCCAGAGCGTCGAATTTTTTGGCAGATGCCTTGTCGGCGCGGCTTTCCGCCTCCTGGTCGGCATGGGCGAAACGCCCGGCGATATAGGATGGGCTGGATGGGCTGATCGCCAGATTGATGAAGCCTGCGTCGGCGACGATTTTTTGCGCGGCGCCGGAAAGGGCATATTCGATGAAAGGCGCATGCGAGTTGTCGGACCGGCTGTACAGGAACAGGCGTCGCGACAAAGGATAGTCCTCGGTCTTGACCAGGAATTCGCTGGGCGAAAACTCCAGCCCGCAATCGGTGGCTATGGCGACCGGCTTCGCATTGCGAATATACGCCAGGCTCGCGAAGCCGATGCCATTGGCGTCGGCGGCCACGGCGTCTGACAGGTCTTCATTCGATTTCGAAGCGCTTCGCGCGCTCGTCGAGCTTGCGATCCTGCAGCACCAGCGTCTTGAACGTGTCGAACGTGCCGGACTTGTCGTCGCGCGAATAGATCGTGATGACGCCGGGCTTGCCGCCAAAATCCGACCAGTCCTTCTTGGCGCCCGAAAAAATGTCGGCGATCTGCGCCAGCGACAATTTGCCCAAGGGATTGGCGGCGTTGACCAGCACGGCGACCCCGTCGAGCGCCAGCACGTGCTCCTGCTCCGGCAAGGAGAAATCGCCGAGGCCAAGCGCCGCCAATTTCTGTTTTTCCTCCGGCTTGATCGGGCGTGAGGCCATGCCGATATCGGCCTCGCCATTGGCGAGCGCCGTGAAGGCGGTGCTCGAGCCATGCGCAGCGACGTCGGCGAGAAAGGCGTCGCGACCGGAACCCTTGGCGATCAGCGATTGCTGCTCGGGCTCCGCGCCCGCGATCCAGCGGATCTGGTTATCGCCGATCGACATGGCGTAACCCTCGAGCAGTTTCAGAATGAGCTTGGCGCCGATCGTGTTCGAGCCTGCGAGGCGCAGCTTGCCCTGCGCCAGCGCTGCGGCCGCCGCGCCGGACGCCTGCCCCGCGGCTGGCGACGGCGGGACGGGCGCTTGGGCGGGTGACTGACGACCCGCGTCAAGCATTTCGATCTGCCGAACGGAATCAGCGGGGATGCGGATGAGCCCGTAAGACGTCCTGACGCCGTAAACGCCCTTTTCGATTGGTTCGATCACGCCGACAAAGACATTCCCATCCTTGGTCGTAACACGAGCCTGTTGCGCAATGACGGGACTGACCGACGCGGCCAAAAGGGCGCAAACGCAAGACATGCGAACCAAACGAAAACGCATGAACATTCGCCCGCCTCAACGCATTACGTTGTTTTTACAGTACATCGTAACATAAAATTGCGTCGGCGCCGACCTGTTCGGGGCCGGCGCCTTGCCTTTGAATTCCTAGCGGCGGCGACCGTGGGACTTAGGCTCCGGCTCAGGTTGGGGAGTTGGAGCTTCGTGAACCGGCGCGGGGTCCGGATTGGCGCGCTGCGGAACAGACTTGCTTTTGTCAGGTGATTTTTGGCTATCGTTTTTGGAATCCGCCGGCGCGGTCTTGCCGTCATGCGCAGGGTCGGAATTGCGTTGCGGTTCAGGCGCGCTGGAATTAGGGTTTTGCGCCGACTTCTGGCCGCTGGCGGTGAGGCTGCCGTCGGGATTGACGGTGATGGCGACGATCGCGCGAGCCTGCGACGTCGACAAAGCCGCGCCGCCCCTGCCGTCCGACGGCGTTGCCGCGGTGAGCCCGGAGCCGAAACTCGCCTTGGCGCCGGTGCGCGCGACATAGGCTTCGATCGAGAAGCGCCGCACATCGGGCATGGCGGCGAATTCCGGATCCACCACCGTCTTCAGCGCCGCCGGTGCGCCGTCGATGCGGCCGACGTCGGCGAGTACCCGACGACCCGCGAGCGCAGCGTCGAGATTGACGAGTTTCAGCCCGCCGATCTTTGCGGCGCCGTCGGCCGCGAGCGTCACAGGACCGGAGACCCGGGCGATGGAATCGTCGCGATTCTGGACGTGGCTCGCGACGACCGCGCCGTTAAGCTTGCGCAAGCCCGAGACCGCGACCCACTGCCCCTTTTGCCATGATTTCGCGGCGATATGGCTGATCAAGACGGTCTGGCCAAGCACGACCAGCGAATTCCTGCCGATCGATTCGATCGGGCCGATGACCTCGCTGGCGACAAGGATCCGGCTGGTGGTCAAGCCGGTCGCCGATTTTTCGGTGACGCATTGAGCGACCTGCCCGAGGCGCAGGTCCCTGGGCGAGGCGGGCTGGCCGTCGATCTCGACCGCAGCGTCCGCCGGGTAAGCGATGCGCATGCCGTTGACGACGACGCTGCCGAATTTGCGGATCGTGCCGATGACGCCCGTGCCGCCAATGCCGCGATCCTCAGGCGGCTGTGCGACAACGCCCATGCCGCCAATGCCGCGATCGCCATTGCCGGCGCCGGCCGGCTTGAGGAAGGCGAACAGGCTGAAAGTCGAACCGAGCAGCGCGCGGCGGGTGAGGCGGGTCTTGCTCACGGCTTGTCCTGTCGCTTGGATGATATTGCGTCGTCATCGGCGCAATAGACGTAGACGCCGAGAATCCAGCGCTTGTCGCCGCCGCCGTCGGCATCGCAGATTGCGAGCGCCTCGCGATTGGCAGCAAGCAAGAGCTGGCTGGCCTGGTCGCGTGAAAAGGCGACGAGGGCGTTCGGCGCTCGCCGCCGACAATCCGTCGTAGTGCACCGCGCGTTCGAGAAAGGGCGGCGCCTCGGACGTGACGTTTGAGACGGCGGCGGCGATGTGGTCGTGCAGATTGCGGCCGAAATAATAAAGCTGCTCTTCGCCGGCAGCCGGCGTCAGGGCCGAGGCGAGCAGCTCGATGCGTCCGTTGTCGTCGATGGCGACGAGCTTGCGGTCCAGCCATTCGTCGAGCACAGCCCGCGGCCGCACATCCCTCGTGACAGAAGCGACCAATTGCTCGAAAGACGGTCTCCCTATCTCGTCGCTGCGGTAAAGCGGCAAGGGCGTTCCCTGCGCATCGCTGAATTCGGGCGAGCCGAGCCAAAGCGCGAGCACTCGGCTCGTGCGGGAAACCGCGGTCGCCACGTCAGCGATTGGCGCGCCGGCCCCTCGCAGGCGCGCCACCTCCTTGCGGTGGACGCCGGTCAACAAGCTCACGCGGCTGTCCGTCTGAGGTTTGTCTGCTAGGACGAAATCATGTTCGGCGATGTTAACATAAAGCTCCCGCAGGAGATCGCAGAGCGCCGGAAAGGTCATGCCAGACCGGATCAGCAGCCGCACGAGCGGGCGAAGCAGCCTGGCGAGCGGCGTCTGCAGTTTTTTGCTGTCGGGCGGTGGGCGGGGATCGGCGACCATGATTTGTCTTAGGGACTGGCGATGCACGTGGCAACGAATAAAATACATTATGTGGGAATTTTTCCCACTTGACGGCTTTGAGGCAGCCCTCTAGGTTCCACTCAGGTTCACCGCCCCGCCCAAGTCCGCGCGCGAGCAGTTGAACAACGTTTTCGTTCGCGGTCGCTGCCCCCCAGCCGCTGTGACGAAACGGGGCAGTCCGATCGCGTGTGCAAGTCTGGTCGGGCTGCCCTTTTTTCCACGCCAGCGCTAAAGCTCGAAGGCCTGCCCCATTTCCGGCAATTCGACCGGCGCCCCGCCGAGCTTGTCCGCGAAGGCGCGCATGGAGGCCACTTCGCCGTGCACGAGAAACGTGCGCTTCGGCTGGACGCGCCGGCGCCAGGCGAGCAGTTCGGCCTGGTCCGCATGGGCCGAAAAGCCATTGATCGTATGGATATGGGCGCGGACAACGATCGGCTCGCCGAAGATCGACACGGTGCGCGCGCCATCGACGATCTGCCGCCCGAGCGTGCCCTCCGCCGCAAAGCCCACGAAAATGACGCTGCAATCGGCGCGGCCGAGATTGTGACGCAGGTGGTGGCGGACGCGGCCGCCCGTGCACATGCCGGATCCCGCCATGATGACGGCGCCGCCTCGCACCGTGTTGAGCGCGATGGATTCGGCGCTTTCGCGGCAGAAATGCAGGCCCGGCGGCTGGAAGGGATTGACGCCGCCCTCGAGCAGGCGCGCAACCTCAGGCCCGCAGCTTTCGGGGTGCTTGCGGAAAATTTCTGTGGCGGAAATCGCCATAGGCGAATCGAGAAAAACCTGCACGGACGGCGGCAATTTGTTCTGCGCGACGCCCTCCCGCAGATAAAACAAAAGCTCCTGCGCGCGCTCGAGCGCGAAGGTGGGAATGATGACATTGCCGCCGCGCTGGAAACTCGTGTTCAGCGCCTCGTAGAATTCCGCGATCGAGGCGTCGAGCGAGCGGTGCAGGCGGTCGCCATAGGTCGTCTCCATCACGAGGGCGTCAACGTTTTCAGGCGGGTCGGGATCGCGCAGCAGCGGCCGTCCATAATTGCCGATATCGCCGGAAAACAATATTCTCCGTCGCGCGTCGCCCTCGACAACCTCGACCAGCACGCTGGCCGACCCGAGGATGTGCCCCGCATCAAAAAGATTCTGCGCGCAAGCCGGGGGCCAGATCAAGCGGGTGGCCATAGGCGGCGGCGCGGCCAAACTGGTCGAAGACGTTCATCGCGTCGATCAGCGAATAAAGCGGCTCGCTTTCGACATGATTTTCGCCGCGTCGTTGGCGCCGCCGAGCGAGCGAGCGCGCCTCCTCCTCTTGCAAATGGGCGGCGTCGAGCAACACGAGGCGGGTCAGATCGCGTGTTGCCGGGGTGGCGACGATCTCGCCGCGAAAACCGCGCTTCACCAGCAGCGGAAGCCGGCCGCAATGGTCAAGATGAGCATGGGTCAGCAGGACCAGATCGATTTTTCGCGCATCGAAGCCGAAATCGCCGGCATTTTCGTCGTCTAGCCGCCGTCCTCCCTGGAACAGGCCGCAATCCACGAGAATGCGCTTGCCGGCGGCCTCGAGCAAATGGCACGAGCCGGTGACGCTGCGATCGGCGCCGTGGAACGACAATTTCATCGGGCGTCCCTCGCTGTCATTCCGCCGCAGGCTCTATTCCGCCGCAGGCGCTTGCCGTTCCCATTTTTTCAGCCCGTCGAAAATGTCGCGCGCGGTTTCCGCATACCAGAACAATTCCTTGTCCTCGAGATCGATCACGCCTTCCGCCGCCAGGAAATCGAAGTCCAACGCCTTGCGCCAGAACTCCTCGCCGACCAGCACGATGGGTATCGGCCGCTTTTTCCGCGTCTGCACGAGCGTGAGCACCTCGAACAATTCGTCGAACGTGCCATATCCCCCGGGAAAGGCGACCAGCGCCCGCGCCCGCTGCACGAAATGCAGCTTGCGCAGCGCGAAATAATGAAACTGGAAGCAAAGCTCGGGCGTCACATAGGGATTGGGATATTGCTCGTGCGGCAGGTGGATATTCAGCCCTATGCTGCGCGCCCCTACATCGAAAGCGCCGCGATTGGCGGCCTCCATAACGCCGGGGCCGCCGCCAGTCATGACAAGCGTCGTCGGGCGTTCCGCGACACGGTTCGCTTCGCCGATCAGCCGGCCCAATTCACGCGCCACGTCGTAATAGCGGCTCTTGGCCATAATGCGCTCGGCGACGGCGAGTTTTCGCGTCAGCACGAAGGAATCATGGGTGTCCTTCGCTGCCGCTAGGGCTGCGCGGGCGGCCTCAAGCTTGCGCCGAGCCTCGGAGGGCTCTGGGATGCGCGTCGAGCCGAAGATGACGATAGCCTGCGCGATCTCCTGCTTGCGCAGCGACAGTTCAGGCTTGAGATATTCCATCTGCAAGCGCAGGCCGCGCGTATCCGCGCCCTCGAGGAAATCAGCGTCGGCGTTGGCCAGCCGATAGGAAGGCGACCGCATGATCTCCTGCACGCGCGCCGGCGCGCCTGGGTCTTCCTCAGCCGGCTTGGGATGAAACCCTGGAAGAGGTTCGCGGCGTTCGATCGGATGGGCCGGCGCGGGAATTTTCGGGGCGGGATCGGCTTCGGAAGGTTTTTTCTCGGTCAATGTCTCGTCTCGGAGGGCGAATTTTCTTGACGCATATTCTTTTTCGAAAACCGGAGCCCGCTTTTCGGGATATGCGCTTGCCGCCCTATTCGTCATTCTCGGCGTTGAGTTCGTCAAGCGGTATGATTGTCGAGTTCGTCCCCGCCGGCCGGCTCTCGGCGTCCGTAAGCAGCCGTGCGATGGTCAGGGCGATCTCGCGCGCCTCGTCTTGCGAGAACAGCCGCAGTTTCTGACGCTCGCCTTCGTTTTCCTCGAAATCGACCGATGCGACGTCGCGCCCGGCGCCGTCAAGGATGACGAAATATCCGTCCTCACGACGCAGGGCCAGCGGCAGGGTGATGGGAAGCCGCAGCGGCGCCGCCTCCGCCGCATCCCGCCGAACCCATTTGCGCCCGAAAGTCGGACGGCCGAACTTGTCTCGATGAGCCAATTGAATATCCACGATTGAAAAATGACCTGTACACTATCTGGGGATGCGCGGGCGGAAAATCGAGACGGCCGAACCCGATGCGCCGCGAGAGCGTTAAGGCTTCATGCCGGGCTCAAGGCCGGAGGGCCGCATGGCGCGCAAGGACCGCATCCTCCTCGTCCTGCTGACGGTCTGGGCTTTGGCCATGATCGTTCCCGATTTCTGGCGGCTCGGACGGCCGCTCGGATCATTCGGCTTCAACGCCGACGGCGATGGACTCGTCACCGATGCGCTCGGTCCTTTTGCGCACGAAGCGGATTTCCCAGCTTGGCAGGCGGGGCTTCGCCACGGAGACCGGCTCGACCTTTCGAAAATGCGCTGCATACCTCTCAACACGAAGCTCTGCGCGACGGCGCTCGCCGTGCTCGGGCAATTGCAGCTTGTCGAGTCCGGCCGCGATGGCTCCGTCGCGCTGAAGGCCGACGAAAGCCATGGAGAGCGGGAGATAGCGCTGGTCGCCAGGGCGCGGCCCTTTTCCTGGTGGATCTCCACGACGCTGGCGCTCGATGAAATCGCCGGCGTTCTCGTCATTCTCGCCGCCGCCTGGCTAGTCTGGACGAGGCCTGCCCGCAGCCGAATGACCTTTTGCCGAATGACCTGGGGCTTTTTCCTCTATGTGATCTGGTTCAATCCCGGCCAGTCCTATCAATATTACGCCTGGCTGCAGACCATGCCGGCGGCGCTGCTGGCCCAGCACCTCCTGGGCGCGCTCGCACAGGGCGCGGGCCTGGCCGGCTTCCTGCTCTTCGCCCTGCGCGCGCCGGGAGACATGACCGAGCCGCGCTGGCTCAAGGTGGAAAAGGCCCTGCCCGCGCTCGCCTTGCTGCTGGCGCTGCTATTGGCGCTCGGCGCCGCCAACGCCTTTGGCTTTCCAGCTGAGTTTTTTCTGCGTGCAGGTCTTTTAAGCGGGTTCGCCGTCGCCGCCTGCGCCTTGGTCCTGCTGCTGGCGCGTCGCGACCAACAGCCGCCGGCCGACCGGCAGCGGCTGCGCTGGGTGATCTGGGGCTGCCTGATCGGCCTGCCCAGCCTGACCGTGGCCGACCTCGCCCAGCAAACGACGCTGCTCGACGCGTTGTTCGGCGAACCGCCGCCGCCCGACGAATTCTGGGACCTCCTGCGCCTCGTCAACGGAATCCTCTGCCTTTTCGTTTTCGAGGCCCTGCGGCGTCCGCTGGTCGTCAGCGTTTCCATTCCACTGCGTCGCGTCACCATCCTCGGCCTGCTGCTCAGCGCGCCAACCTTGTTCGCGCATGAACAATTCACCCACGCCAGCGAAGGCATCAAGGAAAGTCTGACGCTGCCGGGCTGGGTCTGGCTGCTCGTCGGCACGCTGGCGTTGTTTGTCATCTCTCGCCTGCACGAATTGGCAACCCATCACGCCGATCGTTTTTTCCACCGCGCCGCCGCCCGCGCCGGCGTCGAACTCGGCTCCGAGGTTCTGAGGGCCCCGGATTTGGCAACAATCGAGATGCTTCTAGCGGAAGGCGCGGCAAATAAGCTGAAACTCGCCTCCGCCTCAATTTTCCGAAAGGAGGAGACGCGATTTCTCCTCGCGTCGGGCGTCGGCTGGAACGAGAATGGCGCCGGGAGCTTTGCGATTGAAGACCCCCTGGTAAAACAATGGCGCAACCTGCGCGCGTTTGACCTCACGCCCGACGTCGCGGGCAAAGAATTTCCCCCCGGCCTGGCGCAGCCCGTGCTGGCGATTCCGGTCGCCGACCGCTTCGATTGTTTCGCTCTGGCGCTCTATGGCCCCCATGCCTCCGGCGCAAACCTCAACGAGGACGAACGCGAAGTCCTCGCAAGACTTGCAGCACTCGCGGCCGACAAATGGAGCCGTCTCGAAAAGGAAGAGCTGCGCCGCCGCGTCCAGGCGCTTGAAGGCGGCGCCGCTGACGGCCTCGAAGTTTTCCTGAACAGCCAGTGGCGCAAAACTCGGCTGAAACATTGGCGGCGGCGGCAACGCCACCCCAATCAGATTCGGCAAAATGTTGTCGTGGCCCATCGTGCACTTTGCGGATCGCAAACCGCGTCGGCAATCTATAGATTGTCTGGATGAAGAAAATCGGATTTCTCTATTTCGGCGGGGCGCTGACGAGGCGAGACACCTGTCTGGCTTGAAAGGAGCTAAGTTGAGCGTCGCCTTCACCAAGGAAGACAGTGCGGAAACAGCGGCGGAGACTTTGCTCCCCGACCGCCCAATTTCATCTCATCCGAACCTCGTTACGCGAACGGGACTGAAAGCTCTTGAACTTCAACTCGAACAGGCTCGCGAGGCGTATGACACGGCGCAGAAGATCGAGGATGTGAATGAACGACGGCGGCAAGCAGCAATTCCCCTGCGCGATATCCGCTACTTTGTGGCGCGAATTCGCACCGCTCAAGTCATCGCCGATCCCGTTTCGACCGAAACCGTTGCCTTTGGAAGCACGGTGACGTTCAGACGCGAGGATGGGCGCGTGCAGAAATATCGTATCGTCGGCGAGGACGAAGCGGAGCCCAAGTCCGGCTCTATTTCCTTCGTATCGCCAGTGGCGAGGCTTCTGATGAACAAAGCTGTTGGCGATGAAGTTGGCGCACCCGGTCAAACGCTTGATATCATCTCAATATCCTAGCACGCCGCATTCTGAAATCGCGGCAACTGTGTTCCAAGCACTTGGTCAAGCACTTGGTCACACGAACTTGAACTGCGACGAACTCAGGCTCGTCATCGCTACATTGGTCAGGGTGACCGTGTCTGAACCATCGAGCGAGATCACCGTATTCGCGCCGGACTGAGACATGTGGCTCGAATTCGACAGCACGGACCAGCTTGCGAAATCGGATTTGCTGAACTGGATCCTGTCCGTCGACCCAAAGCCATTGACATAATTCACGCCAATGGCGGGTTGAAAGACCAATGCGTCGGACGTTCCAAACAGCGACAGCACGTCCCAGCCGTACATGTCCAAAGTGTCGCCCGTCCCGCTGACCGAGGCCTGGGCGTTGTTGATGTAAATCGCGCCGTTCGATCCGCCGACCGAATCCCAGTTTCCATTAGTACTGTAAAGGGCCACAGCGTCGCTGGAATTGCCGTCGAGCGTGATCTTGTCGCCGCCGCCCGAGACGACGGTTTGCGCATTGTTGAGGCTGATCGCGCCGTTCGAGCCGTTGATCCAGTCCCAGTTTCCGTAGGAGCCATAAAGGCTCACAGCCAGGCCCGAACCGCTGGCGAAATAGACGGCGTCGCCGCCGCCCTGGATCGCCGCCTGCGCGCTGTTCAGGTAAATGACGCCCTTCGAGCCATAAACCCAGTCCCAGCTTCCACTCGTATTGTAAAGGCTCGCAGCATTGCCGGAACCGCCGGCGAAATAGACCTTTTCGCCGCCGCCATAAATCGCAGCCTGCGCGCCAGTCAAATAGACTGTTCCGCCGGCCGCATAGACGGTGTCCCAGTTCCCCTGGCTATAGTAGAGGGCCAAGTCGTTGTTCGAACCGCTGCTGAAGGCGATGGCGTCGCCGCCGCCCTGGACCGCGGCCTGCGCGCTGTTCAGGTAGACCGACCCGTTGGAGCCATAGACCCAGTCCCAATTCCCGCCAGTGTTATAGAGACTTACAGCATTGCCGGAGCCGCCCGAAAAATTGATGATCTTGCCGCCGCCATAGATCGCGGCTTGCGCGCCATAAAGGTTGACGGCCCCACTGGTGGGATAGACCCGATCCCAATTGCCGCCAGTATTGTAGAGGCTCGCCGCATTGCTCGAACCGCTGGCGAAAGAGATCAAATTGCCGCCGCCCTGGATCGCCGCCTGCGCGCTGTTCAGATAGACTGCGCCATTCGAGCCGTTAACCCAGTCCCAGTCGCCGCCGGTGTCGCTGAGGCTCGCCGAATTGACGCCGCCGACGAAATCGACCGTGTCGCCGCCGCCGGCCACGGTGGATTGCGCATAGTAGAGATCGACGAGTTCCGTCGGAGCCGCTCACCTGATCCCAACTGGTCCCGGTATCCTCGAGGTTGGCGAGATCTCCAGAAGGATCGCGAAAGGTGACGTCATATCCGGATCCATTATCGGTGACAGCCGCGCCCGCCGCGTAAAGATTGATGTTCGTCCCGCCCTCGCCATCGGCAGACAGCACGAAGTCCAGCCCCGCGTAATCGACGGCAGGATCGAGATACAAATCGTAATTCGAGTAGGTCACGGGCGTCGTTCCGCCGCCGGCCAAAACGATGCGCGGTTGCGCAACGCCCCCTCCTGCTTGGCCGGATGCACGAATTTGCAGGACGTTGCCGGCGAGCAGGCTCTCGTCGCTGAAGACGGAAAATCCGACTCCCCGCAGATCGATCGTTTGCCGTTCGGCCGTGGTAAAGCCGCGGATGACGTTCGTCGGCATCGTCGTGCCGTCAATCTGCAACACGCTGCCGGAGAGGCTGCCTGCAAAACTGATGGGGCCACTGCCGACCGATTGCGGCGTGACGAGTTCCAGCGTCGCCTGGTCGATGAAAGTGTCGCCCGTAAAGCCGCCCTGCGCGTTCTGCATGATCAGGTGGCCATATTTGACATTGAAGTCGCCGTCGCCCGACAGCGTCCCATTGAAAGTATCGGTAGCGTCCAGCAAGAACTCGAACGTAAAGGAGCCGAGATTGGCGTAATTCGTGTTCAGCGTGGTCGAGATAGCGCCGGAGACTACAGGCGGCGCGGCGCCTTCCACCTGCAGCATGTTGTCGCCGGTTCCGTTGATGTTGAGCGTCAGCGGGCCGGTTCCCGCAGTGACGACATTGTTGCCGTTACACCCGGAAATATTGACGACGTCATCGCCCGAACCGCCGACGATGGTGTTGTAGCTCGTGTGGACGTTGGGGTCTGGATTGGAAATATTGATCGTGTCGTTGCCGGCGCCGCAGTTGATCCAATAATCGCCGTCGCTGCCATTGACGGTGTAACTCTGGCCGGCCAGCGAATCCGTGTGGAACAGCGAATTCAGGCTGTCGTGCCAGTTAAGCGTTTCCCCGTCCCCGAGGCTTTTGGTCTCATCGGCTTCGCTGGGGAGCCAGACCTGGTCATTGCCGCCAAGCCCGTCATATTTGTCGGCGCCGGCTATGATCGCCTGAATTTGGCTGGAGTTCAGCGCGTCGAAATCGACGCTGTCCGCGCCGGTCGTGAACAATCCCAGCGTCAACTCGTCGCCGCTGGAAGCGTTGTTGGCGTAATCTGACTTCGTGACCGCACGGTTTGAGTTGGCGACCGCGAAAACAAAGTAGGGGCCTCCCGTAAATGACGCGGGAATGCTGAATGACGCGCTGAAACTTGAATTGGCGCCGGCAGCCAGGGCCGGAATGCTCTCGGTCCCGGCCAAAACCGCTGTCGACGTGTCGAACGTGGGGCTGTTTGACACGTAAATTCCGACTGTCGACGCGGTTGCGGCTCCAGCGCCTTGATTGGCGACGTTCCCGGTCAAGGTAAAATTACCCGTGTTCCCGTAAGAGGATGCGTCCGCCTCCGTGACTGTTGCGACAAGGTCTGGCGGCGCGAGGGCAGGAACGACGAGCTGGGCGCCACTCGAGACGTCGTTAGCGTAATTCGACTCTGTAATCGTCCGCCCAGCGTTGGCGACAGCGAAAATATAATAAGTACCCGCTGCCGGATTAGCTATGTTCAGATCATTAACAGTAAAACTAGTTGTATTAGCGCCAGACCCGCTCGGCAAAGCTGGTATATTTCTATTCCCATAGAATTGTGCGGTCGAGGCATTGAATACGGAGCTGGCCGATGCGTAAACACCAACTGAGGACGCTGCCGCCGTCCCGTTGCCTTGATTCGCGACTGTGACAGAAACGTTAAACTGACCGTATTGGGTTGTGCCGGCTGTGTTGACGCTGATGCTGGACACAACCAAATCCGGCGTGCCTCCCCCGCCGCCCCCGCCTCCCGAAGTCAAGGTCCCGCTGTCATTCAGGGTTCCCGTGAAATCGTAGCCGGCCGACACCGTGCCGGAGACGGCGACCGTTGTCGCCCCGCTGGTAAGCGTGAAAGCGCCGCTTTCGTCTTCCCCGTTCGGGCCAGTGGCGTAGAACGAGTTGCTCTGCCCGAGGTATCCACTGATCGGACCCGATCCGATGTCGAGCGTGCCGCTATAGCCCGACAAGCTCGAGACGACCGTCACCGCCCCGTCTTCCGTGCCTGAATAGTAACCACTCGAGTCAACAGTAACATTGAGGGTCCAAACCGTTTTGATCGAGACATTCTGGTTGTCGCCAGCTAGAGCTCCGGTTCCATCGAAAACGCCGCTGGCGGTCGTCGTCCCTGTATAGATCGTCACTGGAGCCTCCGATCAAACTCGTAGAGCGGCCGATGCCCGGGAAAGTGATTTGGCGCAATCGATTACAATGCACCGGACCAGTACAATTTGTTAACTTGTGCTTCCCTTTTGTCAATCAAAAGCATCCGGGCCTGACTGTTTAGGCCGCCAGTGCGCCAAACTCATTTAACTGAGGCTTGGCGGGAGGTTTTACATGCCGCGCAGTCGTCAATCCCGTCGAGCGCTGTCACCACAATGGTTCCGGTAACATTGAGGTATCCGCCCCCTGCTCTGGCATCGGTCGGGTCCCCGTCTGTCCTGCGCCGACCACTGCAGCGCTGCGGTTGTCACGCTGGCAACGTCACCTCAAGCCGTCGCCGAGGCCTTGCATGGTCTGCTTTTCCGCCTTGCCTTGCATGACGATGATCGTTTGCTGCATGAGCGCGCAAAGGACTTCCTTGCCGTCCTTGACGGCGAAAACTTCTGCCTTGGTGACGATCAGCGTGCGACCGGAGCGAACGACTTGGCCTCTGGCGATGAGCTTTTCACCGTCGGCTGGCGCCATCAAGTTCAGCTTGAACTCCACGGTCAGAACAGAATCGCTGGCAGGAACCATCGTCATGGCCGCGTAGCCGGCAGCCGAATCCGCGATCATGCCGACGACGCCGCCATGCACAAAGCCATGTTGCTGTTCGACCCCTTGCCAGTGCGGCAAATGGATTTCGGCTCGGCCATGCTCAACGACTGGCAACGTGGCTTGAATCAGGCGCATTGCGTTCTGCCGGTCGAAACTGGCGCGGACGCGTTCAACAAAATGTGGGTCGGGAATACAACTCATGATGTTGCGTCCTGGGCTAAGCAATAGATGCGATCTATATTCACTATGTCATTGTCGCGCGCAAATTTCCCCCGGACCGCCTCGGATCATGGGCCGCTGACAAGCTTTTTCAGGAAAGGCTCGTCAGCGCGGCGCCGAAGCAGCCCTCCTCCGCATGAATAATTTTCTGGTCGAAAAAGCTCGAGGAAATCTGATCGACGCTGGCGATGTGATTGGCGACCAATTGCGCCAGCGTAAAGCAGATCAGATGGCGCTGAATGCGCCCGTCGGAACGCGAGAACGATACGCGTAAAGCCTCGGCCTCTTGCAACAAAGCGGCGTGCTGGCCCTTGTGGCAATGGAGGATCGGTACGCCGACCTTCTCCATTTCCGCCTCCTCTCGCACAAAATGCGCGCGGATCGCTTCGATGATCGCGTCCAGGTGCGCTGGCAGGTCAGCTTGTTGAACCTCGGACGTGCGAAAGAACATTTGTTCGAGCGCGAAATGGTCTTCGTCCATGACGGCGACGCCGAGCGGCAACTGGGGCAAATTCATTTGGTCCTCGCAAGACGCCAAGGGGGATAAACCGGTCAGCTTCGACGTGGCCGGAGCAAGTCGCCGCCGTAAGCGAGAGCGAAGCCGATAAAAGCCAGGCCCCAGGCGAAAGCGGCGATATGCAGCAGGACAAAACTCCACTGCGGCGCCAGAGCCGCAAAAATCCGGGCTGTGGCCGCCAACAGGACAGCGGCGTAAATGGCCAGGGCGCCCTTGCCGGCGTGCAGGGCCTGGCCCGTATGGCCGAGACTCGCGCGGGTCATCACGGCGAGGGTCATCACGCCGATGGCGCCGACCGTCCAGGCGTGCAAGCCGGCGCTGAACGGGACCTCCGGCGCCCAGGCGGCCAAACCGCTCAGCACAAAGCCGATCGGCACGAAGAGATAAGCGAGATGGAGGATCAGCGCCAGAGGTTCGCCAAGAGCCCTGTCTCCCGCCCAGCGGGCCAGTCGGACAAAATTGAGCACACCCGCGGCGATCAGAAGCAGGCCGACGACTTCACTGGCTGGCGCGACAATCCACCCGGCGAGCGCCGCGCTGGAAGCCGCGATACAGACGCCGTCGAAACGGGCGAATGTCTGCGGCAAACGGCCGGGACCGCGCCGCGCCAAATAGGAATGGGTAAAACTCGGAATGACGCGGCCGCCGATCAGCATGACCAGCGCGATGGCCGCGGCGATGCCAAACCGCCGGCCATGGGTCGCAGAGCCCTGCATATGCGCTTCGACGTGAAAGACGACATTCGCCGCGAACAGGAGCAGGACGAAAACGAGGACCTTGAGATTGCGCCAGTTCTCGCCCGCGAGAATTTCGCGCGCGATGGCCGCGCAGACGAGGGCGAGAAAAGCGCAATCGATAATCGCCGCCAAGGCCCAGCCAATATGGGCTGAAAGTGCGACGGCGACACGTCCGGCCAGCCAGACGGCGAGCAGGAACAGCAGGGGTCGCCCCTGCAACGGCAGGCGACCGGTCCAGTTGGGGACCGCTGTCAGCAAGAAGCCGGTGACGATAGCGGCGACATAGCCGAACAAGGCTTCATGCGCATGCCAATCGAGCGGCTGGAACGCGGTTTTCAGCGTCAGTTCGCCAAAATACTGCGGCAGCCAGAGCATGACCGATACAAAAGCCCAAAGCGCGCCGGCCAGAAAGAATGGCCGGAAGCCAAAGCTCAGGACCGCTGGACCGGCGTATAGGCGGCGGCTTTTCTGATCGGACATAATGGCTCCTTGGGGGTGCGCTGATTTCTTGCTAAACCAGTCCTGACGCCGCGACCTTGCGCGAAGACAATGAAAAGGAACGTGATTGATGGCGCAGCTCGATCGGTCGCTGATCGCGGGGTCGCCGACTTTTGCCGGCATGAGCCCGGACGCCCTGGACGAGGTCCTGGCCCAGGCCGCGCCGCTGCGGCTGCCGAAGGGCGAGGCCGCCTTTCGCCAGGGTGAACATGCGGACCGGTTTTTTCTCCTGCTGCACGGGCGCCTGCGCGTGACGCGCCTCAATCCGCAGGGACAGCAGATGGTGGTGCGTTTCATTGCGCCTGGCGACATGTTCGGCGTCGCCATGGCCATCCAGGTCGAAGCCTATCCAGGCACGGCGACGGCCGCCGTCGACTCCCTCGCACTGGCGTGGCCCAATTCCGTCTGGAGCGACCTGCTCGCGCGTCATCCGGGTCTGGCGGTCAATACAATGCAGGCGCTTGGAGCGCGCTTGCAGGATTCGCAGAAGCGCATCCTGGACCTCTCGACGCAGCAGGTCGAACAGCGTATCGCCGGCGCGGTGCTGCAACTGGCGCAGCAAGCCGGCCGGAAAACCGATGAGGGCTTGTTGATCGATTTCCCGCTCTCGCGGCAGGATCTCGCGGAAATGATCGGGACGACCTTGCATACGGTCAGCCGCACGCTCAGCGCCTGGGAGGACGCCGGCGTGGTCGAAAGCGGGCGCCAGCGCGTCGTCGTGCGCGACATGGCAAGCCTGCAAAAGCTCGCGAAGAAGCAGGACTAGCCCCCCGTCCTTACCGCTTCAGCGCCTCGATCTTGCCGACAAATTCATCGGCATCGGGTTTCGCGTCGGGCTGCTGGAAGGCGATCTCGCCCTGCGCGTCTAGCAGCGAAATGATGGCGGAATGGTCGAAGCCGCCCTGCCCGTCCGGCCGGTAGCGCACGCCCAGCGCCGCCGCCATTTTCCGGACGGCCTTTTCGTCGCCGTGATAGAGCGACCAGCTTGCGGGATCGAGGCCATGTTCCCCGGCGAAGGCTTTCAATTTCGCGGGCGTGTCGACCTTGGCGTCGAGCGAGAAAAAGGCGAAGCGCACGTTTTTCAGGCCCTTGGCCCTGGCGGCGTTCTCGACGGCGACCATGTTGGCGACGATCAGCGGGCAGATGCCCTTGCAGCTCGTATAGGCCATGGCGACGACCACCGGCTTTCCCCGCAGACTGTTCAAGTCGATGGGCTTGCCGTCCTGATCCGTCCAATGCGCCGCAAGATTGTAGAGCGACGCGCCCGACAGCGGCTGCGCCGCCTCCATCTGCATCATGTGGGCGTGGTCATGCGCCTGAACCGGCGCGAACCAGAGGAGGCTCGCGGCGAGAGCGAGGGAAATCCTGGAAAAGCGCATCATTGGTCACCCGCACATCTGAAACCGAGGTTGTCCTGCACATAGGCGGCCTTCAGGCTGGCGCGCAGGGCGTAGCGCATGAAGCCCGGATAATCCGTGGGATCGCGCACGCCCGAGGCGCCGCCGCCGCAGAATTGCGCATCATCCTTGCTGGAGGTGTTGCGCTGCTCGGTCCCGCTCGCCGCGGAGGAAAAATCCTCCGTCCATTCCCAGACCAGCCCGACCATGTCGTAAATGCCATAGCCATTGGGCGCGCCGCGACGCACGGCGGCGACGTTTTTCGGATTGGGCTGCGAAAACCATTCGAGCGACGCCCGCGTGACCTCCGCCTGCCCGCGTCCCGCGTCGGCCAGCGCATATTCCCATTCGTCGGTCGTCGGCAGGCGCAGGCCCCGCGCCTCGCAATAGGCCTCCGCCGCGAACCAGGACACATTGGTCACGGGCGCCTGATCCTCGCCCTGCGGCGGCGCGAGATCGCCGCGCCATCTCACGAGATAGCGGGGATCGACGAACAGGCTTTTGACCTGGGAACGCCGCCATTCGGCATGGCCCCGAAGAAAGTCGCGGAATTCCGCGTTTGTGACAGGCGCCCTGTCGAGCCGGAAGGCGCGGATCTGGACCGGGCGAACGACGCTTGCGACCTGGCCCTGGGCGGGATTGAACTTGAAGAAGGGCAGGAATTCGCCGGCGGGCAGACGCGCCATGGGCGGAGAAACGATCTCTCCCGCCAAGACGCTTCCGGTCGCGGCGAGCAAAGCCGCCACCGGAAAGATTGTCCATCGGCCAGCAAGGCTCATTCGTTCGACGCCTTGACCTTCACCCTGTTGGCCTTGACATCGGCCGGCAGCACGTCCGCGCCCGAATTGCCCCAGCTGTTGTAGACATAGGTCAGGACGTTGGCGATATCCTCGTCCGCGAGATCCCAGGCCGGCATGACGCCGTCGAAATTCGCGCCGTTGACGGTCAGCTTGCCGGTCAGGCCGCCGGTGACGATCTTGATGGCGCGAATCCTGTCCGCGTTGAGATAGCCGGATTTGGCGAGCGGCGGGAACGCGTCCGGGACGCCTTTGCCATCGGGCTGGTGGCAGGCCGCGCAATTGTTGACGAAGACGTTTTCGCCCGCCTTGACCCGCGCGGCCTTGTCCTTGGCCGCAGGCGCGGCCTGGAACTGCTGATCGGCGACGCGCGCGCCGGCGCCTTCGGGCCGGTAGACCTCGTCTCCGGTCTTGCCGGAGTAAATGTCCTTTTGCTCGGGGCCGCTGACTTTCAGCTGCGCCAGCGCGCCACGATTGAAGGCGCGGGTCAGCGAATGGTCGACGATAATGAACGTGCCGGGCACGGTGAGCTTGAAATCGGCGATGGCCGAGCCGCCGGCCGGGATCATCGTCGTCTGCACGTTATGCGTCGGCGTGCTCATGTTGCCTTCCGGCCAGACGGTGTCGAAAATCTGGCCGATGACATGGAACGACGAGGTCATGTTGGGGCCGCCGTCGCCGACAAAAAGGCGCACGGTTTCCCCGACGCTGCCAGTCAGGGCCTTGTCGCCGGTGGTCGAGCCGACGGACCCGTTGAACACGACATAATCAGGCCGCTCGTCGATCGCCTTGGTCATGCTGAAGGGCTGTTGGCCCTGCTCGCCGTTCGGACCCTTGGTGTAGAAGTCCGACTGCATCACGTAATATTCCTTGTCGACCTTGGGCAAGCCTTCCTTCGGCTCGACCAGGATCAATCCGTACATGCCATTGGCGACGTGCATGGCGACAGGCGCGGTGGCGCAATGATAGACGTACAGGCCGGGATTGGTCGCCTTGAACGAAAACACCGAGGAATGGCCCGGCGCGGTCAGCGAGGCCGCCGCGCCGCCGCCGGGGCCGTTGACGGCGTGCAAATCGATATTGTGCGGCATCTTGTTGTCGGGATGATTGTCGAGATGCATCTCGACCAGGTCGCCCTCGCGCACGCGCATGAATTTTCCGGGAACCTTGCCGCCGAAAGTCCAGAACGTGTAGCTGACGCCATCGGCCAGCCGTCCCTCGACTTCCTTCACCTCGAGATGGATGATCACCTTGGTCGCATTTTTCCGCGTGATGGCGGGCGGCACATTCGGCGCGTCGGTGATGACGGCGTTTTCCTCGCCGACGATTTTGTCGGCGGCGTTCTCCTCGCGGCTGGCGCCCAGGGACGGCGAAGTCAGGATCGTCGAGGCCAGAAGGAGGATGGCGCCTTTCGTGCGGATTTTCATGCTGTCGCCCCTGATTGTTTTCAGAGTTCAAATTAAGCCGCCGCAATCCCCCTGCTTTGCGGCAGCGCAAAGATAACGACGATCGAGCGGCTCCGCGCATGAAGGGGCAAACTTCGAAGTGAACGGCGGCGAAAGGCTGGAATTCGGTGGAAATTGCGCCGGAAAAGTTCGTTCTTGTTTTGTTCCACGTGAAACGACCCGCCGGGGCTCAGGGGCGCGTTCCGAATAGAAGATTGATCGGGAATGACAATTTCCGACGGAATGGGCGCGGCGCGTCAAAGGACGGGAGCGAGGACACGCCAGGGTTGCATGTTTTCGCGGGTGAAAAAAGCGAGCGAAAATTGACGTTTTTTGGACGGAAATTGCGCGGTTCCGACAGAAAACGCGCGTTTTTTCAGTTTTTGCGCATGTGGCGCAACTGCAGGTTGCGCCGCGAGGCGCTAACGCAAGGCACGCTCGCCGTCAATAAAGCGCACTGTCACCGTGACGCGCGTGATTTACGTCTCTGGCTCGACCGCTTGCGCCGTCGCCGGCGTTCATGAGTAATTTCCGAACCTGTCCCGCACCCGCCAGAAGCCTAAGCTTGGCGCAGGAGGTCGGACATGCCCATTGACCCTGCAACTTCGAGTGCGGAATTGAAAGAGGATCTCATTGCGCAGATTCCCAAATTGCGCGCTTTCGCCATGTCCCTTTGCGGAAACCCCGACCGGGCGGACGACCTTGTCCAGGAGACGTTCATCAAGGCATGGGGCCATCTCGGCTCGTTCGTCGAGGGCAGCAATCTCGTCGCGTGGCTTTTCACGATTTTGCGCAATGTCTACTTTACCCAGCACCGCAAGCGGCGACGCGAAGTGCCGGATATCGACGGCGCTTACTCCGACCGGCTTTCCGTCGCGCCGGGCCAGAACGCCCACATGGACATGCTGGACTTCCGGGCCGCGCTGGCCAGATTATCCGCCGAACAACGCGCCGCGCTGGTCTTGATCTGCGCGGCAGGCCATACCTACGACGAGGCGGCGCAAATCTGCGATTGCGCGGTCGGCACGGTCAAGAGCCGCGTCAGCCGGGCGCGCGCCGAACTCGCGGCGATGCTTTCGGTCAGATCCGGCGCGGATTTTTATCAGGCCGCCGACTGGGCGGCGCCGATGGACGCGACTGCAAGATCGGCCTCCCCCTGACAGGGGTTACGGCCATATTGACTTCATTGGCGAGATCGCCGGCCCGGGCACGCCAAGAGACCAGATTGCGGCGGGCGCACTCGCCGTCAATAAAGCGCACTGTCACCGTAACCCGCCCCATCACCGTAAATCCCCGTAAATCGTAAATCCCCCGTAAATCCGATCCTGTTGTCTGACGATTTGTCAAATTCCGCCCCCGATTGACGCTCATATTGCATGTAATTGCTGCCGTGTTATGCTTTCGCTCGGAGCGACATAATTTCAAGGTTTAAGGCGCGAGTCGCGTCTGCTGATTGCGGTACCACTTGTTATCGTGTGTTATGTCGCTCCACCTATTTTAGGTAGAATATGGCATTCAAATATGATTTCCGGCGCATTCGGACACGCCAGGCGCTCATTGACGTTCTGGGAATTGAAAGCGACGAATTCAACGCGGTACTTGCGTTCGACCCCTCGCTATTCGATCGTGATATGTTTACTCCGCCGGACGAAATGCATCCGATCAGCCTGCCAATATTTTATCGGCACAATATTCCCAAGAAGAACAGGTCTCGAGGATACCGGACAGTTTGGGAGCCCTTTTTCGTAGCGAATTCGTTCAAGGCGCTGGCGCGAAGGCTGGGCTCATTCTTTCGGCTGGTTAACGATGGATATCCACACGACTGTTCATACGGGTACAGGCCGGGTCGAAACATTCGCGAAAATGCAAAGCAACACGCGGGCCGCAAGCTCCTGCTTTCACTCGACCTTGAAAATTTCTTCCCATCGATTTCTCGCGAACGGATTGACAAACTCTTTCAAAGCGCTGGGATCAACGCCGAAGTTTCCGGACTTTTAAGCCGCTTCGTCACCATCGGCGGATCGCTGCCACTCGGCCTACCCACCAGCCCTGAGATATCGAACGCTATCGCCTTTCCCATCGATATCGAACTTCAAGCTTTAGCCCTGCAAGTCGGGGCCACATACACAAGATATGCGGATGACCTTAGTTTTTCGAGTACCGACAATCTTCCTGCATTCGATGACATCCGAAAGTGCGTTGAAGCCAATGGCTTCAGAATTGCTGAGGAGAAAACGCGGCGTTCCAAACTCGGGCAAGCGCATTTTGTCACCGGACTGAGCATCAGCGACCCAAGGCAACCACATATTCCCAAAAGCAAGAAACGTCGCCTGAGGCAGGAGTTGTATTTCGCACGTAAGTTCGGCTTAGAGGATCACCTGTACCATGGAGGCGTGAACGACGAAGATTCATTGCAGTCGCAAATCAATCGCCTCGATGGCTTGATAAAATTTGTAGCGCATCACGAACCTGCATTGGCACCGTCGCTCAAAACTCAATGGGGCGAAATACTCGGTGCGGCTCGTCGGAAACCAAGTTTTGAGCCGATGAGACAAGACCGCCCTCCATTTCGGATTTTCATCGATGAGGCGGAGTTCAACCGATCTGGAACCAAAATTCTCGCCGTCGGCATGTCGGTCAGCCAGCACCAAGATTTGATCATGATCGCAGGCCAAGAGATCTTAGATAATACACGTAACGACCTTTGGGCCGCAGGCAAAATTGAGGCGATCGATAAGAAGGGTCTGCACTTTGCGGATGCGACTCCGGATTTAGTGCTGGACTATGTAAAACGATTAGCCTCAATGCCGTTTGAGGGCTACGTCGCATTTGCACCGTATGAAAATCCAACCGATTATGAATCCACTTACATCCGACTTCTCGGCTCTCTGATTACGCGACGCCTCATGGCGGCGGAGAGCCAATTTGCTCACATTTATTGCGAGGAGAATAGCAAAGTCGCTCGGCAGGCAATTGCATCCTGCATACACGGCGCATTCGCTGAACTTAAGCGCAGGAATAATAGGCACCCCAAGCGCGTCGCAGTTGAATTTGTTTCGAAGCCGAACCTCGGCGTGAGCGTTCCTGACTTCTTGCTCGGCGTGCTTGGAAGATTTCTTCAATCGCAACCCGCTCCAGTGGGGAAGCCCGAGCCTCGCGATCGATTAATGTTCGAGCGGATAAGAGACAAGTATCGCCTAATCCTCGATGTTTCGACGCGAACAGAATATTCGAGACGGCGGCCAATCGAGCCGTGGCAATAGCGGGTTAGCGGACTCCAAACCCTACACGTGTGTGGAGTTTGTGGGGGTAGCGTGTGGGTATCGGCGGACCGCAGCTCGCGCTAACTAGCTGATATTCAATATTTCTATGATTTGGTTGAGCCCCGCGATACGGTTTCCCGTATACACACTTTCCAGGCGTGCGCCTTCAACCACTCGGCCACCCCTCCAATTCGTCCAAGGGCAGTACGCCTTAGTTTCGCGGCTCGGCACTAACTTGCAGCAGATTTGCAGCCTCTACCCCCTTTGATCGGGCCGGGTTCAACAATCGGTGCGATGTTCTTCTTTTTCGAAAAGCGATAATTTGAATGCCGCTTTCGAAGAGACAGTGCGAGACCACGTCAAAGCAGCTTGATGTCCGGTTCACCTGTAACAGCAAATTTTGCAGTCAGGCTTCGCATTTCAGAGGCTGAATGATGCGCACTATGATTCTTGCAGTAGTGGTTGTTGTTTCGCTCTTGGCCGCGCAAGTTCGGGCGAGAGCTCAGATGTTCTGCCAAACCCCGCACGGTCCGGTTCCCTGCAATCCGCCTCCCAGCTTAAAGCCGCCATTTCTCGGGCCGCCGCCCGGCATCCACCCCCCCCTTCCGAGCGGCCAGCCACCGTTTCCCTCGATCCCAGGCCAAGTCGCAATCCACCCGCACCCTCCAATAGCGCCTCTACCGTTCCCGGCTCTTCCGATACCGCAGCCGCATTTTTGGCAACCTCCGCTCCCGCCGCCTTCTTCCTCCCTGTTGGTTTATCAACTTCCCCACCTACCACCCCTGCCGCCGATGTTACCAGCTCCGCCTCCCCCTATCGCCCCCCCGATATTTTCTTCGCCTCCAGGGCCGCCTTTCGTCGGTATTCCGCCCCAAGAGATTGCGCTTCGATGCGCTGCACAGTCCGGCGGCGACATAAACGCATTTGTTTGGTGCACTGGCCCGATCGTCATTCTTCGCGAGAAACAGCAGGCGGTTCTTGAATGTGCGGCGTCATCATCGACAACGGGGGATTTTGGCAGTTGCGCGGCACCTCAGATCGGCATCGATCTTAGCTCCAATCAGGCAAAGCTTGCGCAATGCGCGATGCAATCGCAGGGAAGCGAGGGTAGCTTCATTTCTTGCGCGGGGGATCTTGTCGGTGGCCAATTGAATTCCACGCAGCGTCGGATCGTCAACTGCGCGGCAAACGCTAATGACACGTCGGATTTTGCAGGCTGCGCCGCTTCTAGCCTGGTGGGACCCCATCTGAGCAATGAGCAAAGGATAGCCGTAGAGTGCGCAGCTGACTCCGGCACTGACGTCGGTACCTTTGCTACCTGCGCAGGAACGAAATACCTGAATACGGGCCTAAATCCGGAACAGCAAATAGCCGTGTCATGCGTGGTTGGGACGGGGGGGCAACCCTATGCGGCTGGCGGATGCATCGCGACGCGCCTGACCGCGAGAGAATTGGAAAAATGTTTTACGCAAGGTTTCGGCGGTAGCGGATGCTTTGGCGATAATAACGATCTCATAGGACGCAATGGCTGGTTCATGCGAACAGTAGGCGAAATCTCAGGTGGCCCGAATTCAGTGGTTCACAACCCTGGGCAAATCTTTGGCGGTCCAAACTCAGTATTCAACAACCCGGCCCAGCTGAAAGGCGGCCCAAACTCCGTTGTCCGAAACCCGGCTCAGATCCTTGGGGGGAAGAATTCCTTTGTCAACCAACTATTTCATATCTGACAGCGCCTGCAATCCCATTTTTGCTGGCGACTAACGGTCCCCGGTTAGCGACCGCAGCGACGTCCCTTTTGAGCTGACCGCGGCCTTCGAAGACCGTTGGGCGAGGACGGGCAAGGCGCGGCAAATCTACGCTCGATTTGTCAACGTGCTTTTACGGTTTTACGGGTTTTACGGGCACATGATACGAATTGCATACTTGCGTATTCGACGTCACGCGCGCCGGGTGTCGAAAGCCGCTAACCCTCCCGGATTTCGGAGGACATGAACGCATTGCGCCCCGATCTCCAGCACAACGCCGCAACAATTTTGCGCGCAATGCGATCAGGTCCCCGAATTCCTCCCGCTCGCTTCGGAACGGCGGCAATTCCAGGTCGGACAGGGGTTAACTGGCGGGGGGAGCGGGACTGACCGCCGCAAAGCCCTCACCCTTGAAATCATTGGCACTTATCAGGTCGCACTGTAGCGGTTTGTAGAACTTGTTGTATCCCGATTCAGTGCTGGATAATGGTTTTTTCTAATGATCGTCATTATCGGCGGCGCGATTCAAAATGGAATATCGTCGTCAAGATTATCATCTAACACGAGCCCCCTGCCCTGATAGGGCTTCCATGCGCCGTTTCGGGAGACCAATACCTTTCCGGCCGTCGTAATCGAATAAGTGCCACCCTGCTTGAAGGAGAACTCAATTTCGTCGTCGCCAAACTTTAGGCTCGCCACCAGCGGGTGGCCGACAAGGGTGTCCTTCGCGATTTCTGCCAAATCCTTCGTTTCTTTACGACGTTCCAAGAACCGATAAATCAGATCGTCCGGCTTATCCCGTGACTTCAACGCGCTATCCAGCAACCGGCGCACTGCCTCGACCTCGGAAGCGTAACCGACATCATGCTGGAACTTCGTGATGCGATCCACGAGTTCAGCAGGAAACATATAGACACGCCGCTGTCCCTTATCGCGCTCCTTATCTTTATCCCTCTCCGTGTCAGTCATGGCCCAGCCTGTTCTTGTTACGTGCGCGTTATCTAACACAATAATGGGTTATTCGCAATGACAAAGTTGATTATGTGGATAGGTGACAGTTAGATGTGCGGTTGTTTGACAATATTGGCGAAAAAGGCGAGAAAGGTGACGCGCGATTCCTTGGAGTGCGCAAAACAAAAGGGGCCGACCAAATGGCCGACCCCTTCCATGTCCTGATCGTCGCGGGCTGGGCTTGCCGTGGCGTGAGCGGTGGCGGCCCAAATCGCGTGATCGGTGAGTTGCATTATCGAGAAACGACTTTTTGGAATCGCCGTCAAGGGCTTTCTCGCCCTGATGGAGCATACCTTGACTAGCATTCCTCCCGACGGTGAACCGGCCGTCATATTCCGCCGGTTCATTCGTCACCGACATACTAAAAAACTGATGGACGCCCATAAGTTCGGCCTCACAGCTTGGCCCATTCGCATTCATGCGACAAAGCCACCGAAAAAGCCGAAGCGCTAACAATCGGAGGGCGGGCATCAATCCCCCGCCCTCTACTTTTTTCGGGAAGTTTTTATTCCGATACGCCGAGAAGGGCCGCCTATGTCACCGCCATGGAAGGTCGTTTATAAAATCACTTGGCCGAACGGAAAAATCTATGTCGGCTCCGACCTCGTCGATACCATTTCCTATTTCGGCAGCCCGAACCCAAGCTTGATTGAGGCCGACTTTCCGACGCGCGAGGATCGGCGCGACATGACCTTGCGCCGTGAGATTTTGTGGGAAAGCGATATAGCGGCCAACTCGGAAGTTCTGCGAAAAGAACGCGAACTCATTCTCGCCCACCGGGCTAATGATCCCAACATTGGCTACAACCGGAATCCGCAGCACAAGCTGAAATCAGCACCAATCCCGACAAAACTCAGAACGCCCGGCGAATCTAGTGAAGTTTAGGTGGGACCAGTCGCGGACTGGTTTTACGGGGACATGATACGAATTGCATAATTGCGCCTTCGACGTCACGCGCGCTGGGTGGCGAAAGCCGCCAACCCGCCCGGATTTCGGGGGACATGAACGCATTGCGCCGCAATCTCCGGCACAACGCCGCAACAATTTTGCGCGCAATGCGATCAGGTCCCCGAATTCCTCCCGCTCGCTTCGAAACGGCGGAAATTCCAGGTCGGACAAGGGTTTAGATGGCGGAGGGAGCGGGATTCGAACCCGCGATACGGTTTCCCGTATACACACTTTCCAGGCGTGCGCCTTCAACCACTCGGCCACCCCTCCAATTCGTCCGGTGGAAATGACCCGGCCGAAAAAATTTTCGCGTCTTTATAGCCGCCTGTCGCTCAAGCGCAAGGCAAACCCTTGGCTTTCCCGAAATCTTTCACATGTGGCGCAATGCCCAAGGGGATCATTCCGCCGCCGGCTCGGGCTTCGGTTCGGCCGGCGCGTCCGCGGAGGCCTCGGCCTTGGCCGCCGGCGCGGCCTTGAGCACCACTTCGTCCGGCCCCACCGTCACTTCGACGCCCATGTCGCAGGAGCGCGCCACCAGCCCCGTGAAATAGGGCTGGATGCCGTGCGCGTCGACATTGCCGCTCTCCGAACGTCCCTCGAGCAGGTCGGCCACATGGCTCGCCAGTTTCAGGTTCGGCCCCTTCACGGCGACGGACATGCGGGTGTCCTCGCCCTCGCCCGAAATCACCACATTCATCACGCCGCCGCGCGGAATGCAGCCCACGCCGATCATGCAGAGGTTGAGCGCCAGCTTGACCTTGTTCTTCGGCATGAAGGCGCGCGGCGCGTCCCAGTTCAGCGTCGTGCGCTCGTCGGCGATCAGCCCGCGCGCCACCTTTTCGGCGTCGCCGGTGTCGATCGAGGCGCCCGCCGAGCCGGCGGCGCCAAAGGCCAGGCGGCAGAACTGCAGCCGCGCCGAAGCGGATTTGGCGCTCTTGCGGATCAGGTCGAGCGCGAATTCGCGCATTCCCTCGTCCTTGTCCTCCTCGAGCACCTCCAGCCCATTGACGATGGCGCCCACCGGGCTGATCACGTCGTGGCAGACGCGCGAGCACAAGAGCGCGGCGAGGTCGAGCGGTTCAAGCGCAAGTACGTTCATGGGTCTTTTTTCCGGATTTCGTGACAAATCGACAGGCTCAAGCCCTTGCTTTCAAGGCGGGACAATAGAACGATTCCGCCCTTCCTTTAACCGAAATGTCGGCTCGACGCCACAAAGGGCCCCAAGAAAAAGTGAAAACGCCGCCGTCCGCGGCTGCCTGAGCGGAAGTTTTGCTTTCGCCGGGGCATGGGAAATCTTATGAAGGGAAAAAGGTTAGCGACGGGTTAGCGGGCGGAATCGCATGATCGAAGGCTCTGATGACGACGAGGCGATGGCGGAAGTCTTCGCCCTTCTGGCGCTCGAAGCGGGCGCAGCGATCATGCGGGTCTTCGAGAGCGACGCGCATGCGCGGGTCAAGGGCGATTCCAGCCCCGTCTGCGACGCCGATGTGCTGGGCGAAGAGGCCATCCTGCGCGGCCTCGCCCGCCACGCGCCGAAAATCCCCGTCGTCGCCGAGGAACGTTGCAGCGAGGGCAGGATCCCCGCGCTCGACGGCGGCGATTTCATCCTGGTGGACGCGCTCGACGGCACCAGGGAGTTTCTGGGCCGCCGGGATACGTTCACCGTCAACATCGCGCTGATCCGCGGAGGCAAGCCGGCCGCTGGCGTCGTCTACGCCCCCGCCCGCAAAACGCTGTTCCTCGCCGGGCGCCGGGCGCGATCGAGCCTGGTCTCGCCCGGCGACAAAATCCTTCCCGCGCCCGGGGACTGGCGCGAATTGCGCGCGAGGCCCATGCCGCCCAAGGACGCAATCGCCGTGGTCAGCCGCTCGCATTGCGATGCGGACTCCCTGAATTTTCTGGCGGGATTGCCGGTCGGGTCCAAGGTTTCGACGGGATCCTCCCTGAAATTCTGCATGATCGCGGCCGGCGAGGCTGATGTTTATCCGCGTTTCGGCCGCACCATGGAATGGGACATTGCGGCCGGCGACGCCGTGCTGCGTCGCGCTGGCGGATGTGTCGCCGATATCAGGGGAAAGCCCGTCGCCTATGGCAAGGCGGCGCAGGATTTCGCCAACGGCCCCTTCGTCGCCTGGGGCGACCCGCGGGCGGCCGAGGATTATGCGCGAAAAGGCGCTTCCGGCCAGGGCGACGCTCGTTAATCAAGCGTTCACCCTGATGCTTAATACTCTCCGCCCGGGGGATTCGGGAGCACAGAGCAATGAACAGCGTTACGCGTCGCGGGGCCTTCCACAAACTTGGCCTTGGTCTTTTCGCCAGCCTGGTCCTCTCCGCCGGGCCGACGCTCGCCAGGGCCGAGGTGCGCGAGCGGCCGATTCCCTATTCCGACAATGATCTGGTCGAAAGCGGCCACCGCTTCTTCGGCGGCATTTCCAGGGGGCTCGCCGAGGCGATCCAGTCGGCGACCAAGCGCTGGGGCCAGCCCAACGCCTACATCCTCGGCCAGGAGGCCGGCGGCGCCTTTGTCGGCGGCCTGCGCTACGGCGAAGGCAATATGTACACACGCAACGCCGGCGACAGGAAAGTGTTCTGGCAGGGCCCGTCGGTCGGCTTCGACGCGGGCGCGGACGGCGACCGCACGATGATGCTGGTCTACAACCTGCCCTCGACCCATGCGATCTACCAGAGATTCGGCGGCATCGACGGCTCCGCCTATTTCATCGGCGGCTTCGGCGTCACCGCCCTGGGCATCGACGGCATGATGGTCGTGCCGATCCGCACCGGCGTCGGCGCCCGCCTTGGCGTGAACATCGGCTATTTGAAGTTCACCCCCAACGCGACCTGGAATCCCTTCTAGTCTTTTGCCGAGGGGGGCAGCGGAGCAAGGCGCAGCATGCGCTTTGCATTGCGGCGCCAAAAATGGCAGTGTGCCCTCCTGTTCCGGGCAGGATCGCCCGCTTCGCGTCGCGGGTTAAAAAGACTTGATCGAACAGATCGTTGATTTCACGCTTGGCTTTGTGATTTGCGGCCTGATCGGCATGGCCTTCCTGCCGCTGGTTTCCGCGCGGGCGCGGCGGCTCACCCTCGCCAAGATCGAAGCGCGCCTGCCCATGACCTTCGATGAGGTCGAGGCCGAACGCGACCTGCTGCGCGCCCAATTCGCCGTGGAAAAGCGGGCGCTTGAGCTCAAGGTCGAGGAAACGCGCGGCGACCGCGCCGCGGAGGCCGCCGAACTCGGACGGCGCGCCGTCGCCCTCACGCGCGTCAGCGACCAGCTGCAGCAGACCGCCGCGCTGCTCGACGAACGCAACGCCCAGCTCGCAAAGTCGCTTGAGTTTGGCGAGAAGACCAAGGCCGAGCTCACCGCGACCACAGAGGCGCTTGCCGCCCGGTCAGCCGCGCTTGTGGAAAAAAGCGGCGACTACGACAAGCTCGCCGCCGAGCGCCAGAAACTCGACCAGCACGCGCGCAAGCTCGAGGCCTCGCTCGCCGCGACCACTGAGGATCTCAGGCAGACCGCTGCAAAGCTGGAGACAACCGAAGCGGCGCGGCGCGAATTGTTCGCTCACGCCGAACATCTGGCCGAACAAGGAACGGGCCTCGCCGCCGCCTTGGCGGAAGAGCAGAAGCGCAGCGCCGATTTCGAGGCGCGCCGCACGCGGCTGCTGGCCAAAATCGGCGCCGAGCGCCAGCGCGGCGAAGAGCTGGAAAACACCAACCTCAGCCTGCGCCGCATCATTGCGCAGGCCGGGTCCCCCCCGCGCGACAGCGGTTTGGACAACAATATCGAGGGCGCGACCTTCCTGTTCACGCCCGAACAGGAGCTTCTCGACCTGCGCGAGGCCATCACCCGGATCGGCCGCCACGTCGCCCGCCTGGGCGCGACGGACGAATAAGGCCTATTGCGGGAGCGCGAACACCGTCAGCACGCCGCCCAGCGAGGTGTAGGTCGACAGGGACGCGTAGCCGCCGACCGCGCCGTCGCCGTCATGCGGATCGGTCAGGCCCGCGGCGAGACCGATGCCCGGCCAGCCGCCGACGCCCGAGAGCACCGCCACATATTGCCGGCCGCGATGTTCGTAGGTCATGACATTGCCGATGATGCCCGAGGGCGTCTTGAACTTGTAAAGCAGCTGGCCCGTCCGCGCGTCCACCGCCTTCAGGAACCCTTCGAGCGTGCCGTAGAAAACCACGTCTCCCGCCGTCGCCAGCGCGCCGGACCAGACCGAGAATTTTTCCGGGATGGACCAGGCGATGCGGCCCTTCGTCGCGTCCCAGGCGATGAAGGCGCCTGTGTCGCCGCCGCCCGGCCCGGGATACATGGTCAGGGTCGCCCCGACATAGGGCTGTCCCGGCGCATAGCTGACATGAAAAGGCTCGTCGTCCATGCAGACATGGTTGGTCGGCACATAGAACAGGCCAGTCCGCGGCGAGTAGGCGGCGGGTTGCTCATCCTTGACGCCGAGCGCCGCCGGGCAGATCCCTTGGGTCGTCTCGTCCTCGCCATTATGGCCGGGCGAAAATTTCGCCTGGACGCGGGGCCGTCCATAGGCGGGGCTCGCGGGGTCCATGTCGACGCCATCGGCCCAGTTGACGGCGGCGTCGAATTTTTCGGCGGCCAGCAGCGCGCCATTGGTCCGGTCGAGCAGGTAGGCGAAGCCGTTGCGGTCGAAATGCGCGAGGGCGCTGACCTTTTTGCCGCCGACGACCTGATCCACCAGGATCATTTCATTGACGCCGTCATAGTCCCATTCGTCATGCGGCGTGGTCTGATAGACCCATCTGGCGACGCCAGTGTCTACGTCGCGCGCAAAAATCGAGGCGGCGTATTTGTTGTCGCCCGGCCGCTGCGACGGGTTCCAGGTCGAGGGATTGCCCGTGCCGTAAAAAATCAGGTTCAAGTCGGGATCATAGGAAAACCAGCCCCAGGCCGCGCCGCCGCCGCTTTTCCACTGGTCGCCCTGCCAGGATTTCAGGCTGGACCCGGGACCGACGGGCTTGCCGAGCATGGTCGTCCTTTCCGCGTCGACCAGCATGTCGGCGTCAGGCCCCGTCGAATAGGCGCGCCAGATCATTTTTCCGTCGCTGACGGCATAGGCGGTGATCTTGCCTCGCGCCCCGAATTCGCCGCCGGAATTGCCGACGATCACCTTGTCCTTGACCACCAGCGGCGCCGCCGTGCCGGTCTCGCCCAGCTTCTGGTCGCCGTCCCCAGCCGACCATTCGACCTTGCCGGTCCTGGCGTCGAGCGCCACCAGCGTCGCATCGGCGCGATAAAGGAAGAGTTTTCCGTCGCCATAGGCGAGGCCGCGATTGACCGTGTCGCAGCACATGACGCCGATCACGCCGGCGTCCAGCTGCGGCGCGTATTTCCACAGGATGCGGCCGTCGTGGTCGAGGTCGAGCGCGTAGACGAAGTTCGGGAAGGGCGTGTGGACGAACATCACGTCGCCCACAACCAGCGGCGCGCCCTCATGTCCGCGCAGAACCCCCGTCGAAAAGCTCCAGGCCGGCGCAAGCGCCTGCACGTTGCGCGCATTGATCTGGTCGAGGCTCGAGTAACGCGTGCTGGCGTAACCGCCAGCGGGCATCGCCCAATTGGCGGGGTCGCGGCTCAGGGTTTCGAGCGCGGCCTGCGGCTGCCCGATTGCGGCGGCCGATGTGACAAGACCGAAAGCCGTCAGGCCCGCCCGCAGTCTTCTCACACTCGCTCTCCCTACCAGTGGAATCCCAATTTCCAGCCTGGCGACTATCGACGGGATCGATCGCGAGGCGCAAGCGGCTCGCGAAAAAAAGCGCGCCGTTTTCGGCGCGCTGAGGCCAGCGGAGTTTGCGATTCTATTTGGGCAGAGCGAATACGGTCAGCGTGCCGCCGAGCGAGGTGTAATTCGAGAGCGCCGCATAGCCGCCGACTGCGCCGAGGCCGGCGTGGGGATCGGTGAGGCCCGCCGCCAGGCCGATGCCGGCCCAGCCGCCGACGCCGGACAGGACGGCCACATATTGCCGACCCTTGTGCTCGTAGGTCATGACGTTGCCGATGATGCCCGAGGGCGTCTTGAACTTGTAAAGCTCCTTGCCCGTCTTGGCGTCGACGGCCTTCAGATAGCCTTCGAGCGTGCCGTAGAAGACCACGTCGCCCGCCGTCGCCAGCGCCCCGGACCAGACCGAGAATTGTTCAGGGTCCGACCAGGCGATCTTGCCCTTGGTCGCGTCCCAGGCGATGAAATTGCCCATCGTGTTGCCGCCGGGCGCCGGATACATCGACAGGGTCGCGCCGACGTAAGGCTGCCCCGGCGTGTAGCTCACCCGGAACGGCTCGTAATCCATGCAGACATGATTTGTCGGCACGTAGAACAACTTGGTCACCGGCGAATAGGCAGCCGGCTGCTCATCCTTGGAGCCGAGCGCCGCCGGGCAGATGCCCTTCGAGTCCACGTCTTCACCATTCTGGTCGGTCGAATATTTGGCGACGACCTCGGGCCGGCCGTAGTCCTTGGAGCTCTTGTCCATGTCGACCTTGGTCGCCCAGTTGACGGCCGGGTCAAATTTTTCGGCGACGAGCAAGTCGCCGTCCGTGCGATCGAGCGTGTAGCCGAAGCCGTTGCGGTCGAAATGCACCAGAGTCTTGACCATTTTGCCGCCGATGTCCTGATCGGCAAGGATCATTTCATTGATGCCGTCGTAGTCCCACTGGTCGTGCGGGGTCATCTGGTAGACCCATTTCGCCTCGCCCGTGTCAGGGTTGCGGGCGAAAATGGTCATCGACCATTTGTTGTCGCCGGGCCGCTGTTTCGGATTCCATGTCGACGGGTTGCCGCTGCCATAGTAAATCAGGTTCAATTCGGGATCGTAGGAAATCCATCCCCACGTATCGCCGCCGCCCGTTTTCCACTGGTCGCCCTTCCAGGTTTTGAGACTGGAGTCGGCGCCAATCGGCTTGCCGAGATCGGTGGTCTTTTGTGGATCGACGAGCATCTGGTCGTCTGGCCCTTCCGAGTAAGCCCGCCACGCCTGTTTGCCCGTCTTGATGTCGTAAGCGGTCAAGTGCCCCTGCACGCCGAACTCGCCGCCGGAAACGCCAACCAGAACCTTGTCCTTGACCACCAGCGGCGCCGACGTGCCGGTTGCGCCCTTCTGCGGATCATCGTCCTTCGCCGACCAGACCATGGCGCCCGTCTTGGCGTCGAGCGCGACCAGCGAGGTGTCCGCCTGATGCAGGAAGATTTTTCCGTCACCATAGGCGACGCCGCGATTGACGGTGTCGCAGCACATCACCGGAATGACGTTCGGATCCTGCTTGGGCTCGTATTTCCAGAGGATCTTGCCGTCGTTGTTCAGGTCGAGCGCATAGACATTGTTGGGGAAGGGCGAGTGGACATACATCACGTCGCCGATCACCAGCGGCGCTCCCTCATGTCCGCGCAAAACGCCGGTGGAGAAAGTCCACACAGGCTCGAGTTCATGCACGTTGCGCGCGTTGATCTGCTTCAGTTCGGAAAAGCGCGTATTGGCGTAATCTCCCGCAGGCATGACCCATTGCTTGGCGTCCTTGCTCATGCTTTCGAGATTGGAGTTTGCGCGCGCGGGCGCGGCCTGCAAGGCCAGCAAGCCCGCGACGGATGTCGTGGCGACCAATAGCTTTTTCACTTTCGCCTCCCTGTCATCAAGTTGCCGGGGCGGCGTCGGCCACGGGCATGAGCTTGCCCGGGGGCATGGCCGCCTTCCGATGGGTCATTGTTTCAAGAAGCCGATCGCATTCCCTGCATGCTCTTGACGGCGATAAAAGCCTTCCGCCCTGCCAGGCAAGTGCAAAGCTATTGCCTCGCCGCACCTTGCCCGATGGCGCTTGAAACACTGCAATTAAATTATCTTTTCGTAATCATTTCGCAAGTCATGAAGATAAGGATACGACTTATATTTCACTAACAGCGCTCTTGTACAATAACGATTGATGCAAAATTGTTTAGTACTAGCTTTTTAACAAGCGAATACATTTGGCAAACACACAGCCACGCCCCGAAGGTTCGGACCCAAACCTCGGCGCGGCCTCAATCGACGGCCAAGTGATGGATATAAATTGTAATTACGCCACATTTTCGACTTTTCACGCGGGCTCGCCAATTTTTTCGCAAGGAAAATCGCCGTTCAATGCGCCGCTTCGGGCGAGGGCGTCGCGCCGGGGCGGCGCATCAGGAACGCGATCACCGAGGTCCCCGCGAACAGCAGCGTCATGCCGAGGAAGACGTCGGCCAGTGCCATGACGGAAGCCTCGCGCCGCGCCAGACCGGCGAGCTGGCGCGCGGCCATGATCGCGGGATCGCCGCCATTTGCGTAAAGCGCCGACAGCTTCGCCAGAAAATCCTCGGCCTGCGCATTGCCCCAGCGCAGCTTGTCATGCAGCCGCGCCAGATGCAGGTCGAGCCGCTTGTCGAGCATCGTGTTGATGACGGCGAGCCCGACCGCGCCGCCGAGGTTGCGGGCGACGTTGAACAGGCCGGAGGCGTTCTTCAGCCTGTCCGGCGACAGGGTCCCGAGCGCCAGATTATTGATCGGCACCATGCACAGCATCAGTGAAAAGCCCCTGAATATCTGGGGTACGAGCAATTCGCCGAAATCCCAGTCGCTGGTGATGAAAGCCGGCATGAAGGAGCCCCAGGCGAAGCCGAGAAAGCCGAGGCCGACCATCATCCGCGGATCGATCCTGGTGATCAACCGCCCGACGATCGGCGCGGCGATGAATTGGCAAAGGCCGGTGACGAACATGGTCTCGCCGATCTGCAGGGCGGACATGCCCCTGATGCGCGCAAGATAGACCGGGTAGAGATAGGTGAGGCCATAAAGGCCCGCGCCGAGCACGAAGGACGCGAGGGAGCCGGTCCAGAAATTGCGGTTGTTGAAGGCGGAGAGATCGACGATCGGATTTTTCGCGGCAAAGGCCCGCCAGAAGAAAACGCAGGCGCCCAGCGACGAAAGGCTGGCCGCCCAGACGATGGACGCGTCGTCGAACCAGTTCTTCGTCGGGCCCTCCTCCAGCAGATATTCGAGCGCGCCGAGGAAACAGGCCATGGAGAGGAGGCCGGCCCAGTCGAAGTTTTTCAGCAGGCGCAGGTCGGGACGGTCGAAATCGACCAGCAGCCAGGTCGAGGCCGTGACGAACAGGCCGGGGGCTATATTGATCAGGAACAGCCAGCGCCAGGAGAAGAGATCCGTGAGATAGCCGCCGACCGTCGGGCCGATGGTCGGCGCGAGCGTGGCGACAAGGCCGATGACCGGCGCGACGATCGCCGTCTTGTTGCGCGGGAAGATCGAATAGGCCGAGGCAAAGACCGTGGGGATCATGCCGCCGCCGATGAAACCCTGCAGCGCGCGGCAGACGATCATCTGGTCGAGGCTGGTCGCGGTCGAGCAAGCAAGGCTCATCAGTGTGAACCCCGCCGCCGAGATCGTGAACATCACCCGCGTCGAAAAGGCGCGCGACAGAAAGCCCGAGAGAGGTATCATCACCACTTCGGCGACGAGATAGCTTGTCTGCACCCAGGCGATTTCGTCGGCGCTGGCCGAAAGCCCCGCCTGGATCGTGGCGAGCGAAGCCGAGACGATCTGGATGTCCAGGATCGCCATGAACATGCCGAAGACCATGCAGAGGAAGGCGAACATCCGGCGGTGCGAATAGTGCGGCTCGCTCATTCTCCGCCTCGTCCCGCTGCTCGAAAGGACTTCACTGGCTCGGGTCGCCAGCGCTCGTTGAAGACTTGCCGGTGCGCGTGTCCACCTCGACCACGACCGACATGCCGGCGCGCAGCAATCCCCTCGCCGCCTCGGCGAGCCTTATCCTGACGGGAAAGCGCTGGATGATCTTGGTGAAGTTGCCGGTGGCGTTTTCCGGCGGCAGCAGCGAATAATTGGAGCCGGAAGCCGGAGCTATGCTCTGCACCTCGCCGTCGAAAGACTTGCCGTCGAAGGCGTCGACGCGGACCTTGGCCTTCTGTCCCGCGGCCAGGCGGTCAAGCTGCGTCTCCTTGAAATTGGCCTCGACGTAAAGGCCGCCGTCGGGCGCGAGCGCCATCAGCCGCGCGCCGGGCTGCGCGAACTGTCCCGGCTCGACGACGCGGTTTCCGACCGTCCCGTCGAAAGGCGCCTTGATTTCGGCAAAGCCGAGATCGCGGTCGGCCCGCGCAAGGGCCGTGATCATCTCCGCTCTCAGGCTTGTCGCTTCCCTGGTCTGCGATTGCAGCACGACCAGATTGGCGCGGGCCCCTGCAAGCGCCGCTTCCGCGCCCGTGACGGCGGCGGCCGCCTTGGCCTGATCGGCGATCGCCTGGTCGAAGCGCTGGCGCGTTGCGAAATCGGAGGCCGCCAGCGAGCGGACGCGCGTCAGCTCCGAGGCGGCGCGGGACTGTTCAGCGCGGGCGGCGTCGACCTGCGCCGACGCCTGCGCGACGACCGCCGCCTGCGCCTCGATCTGTGAGGCTATGCGGAGGATGACAGCGTCCTGGGTCTCGATTTTCCCCCTGGCCGCGTCGACCGAAAGCCGGTAATCGCCGGCGTCGATCCGCGCCAGGATCTGGCCAGCCTTCACATGCTGGTTGTCGATGACGCCGACATCCTCGACATAGCCCGATATTTTCGGCGAGACGATTGCAAGGTCGGCGCGCACATAGGCGTCATCGGTGGAATAGATGAAACGGCCGACCAGCAGGTAATGGGCCAGGGCGCCGCCGGCGACAAGCAGCACGACCAGCGCGGCTCCCCCGAAGAGCCAGGACTTTCGACTCGCGCCAGAGCCCGACTCCTGCCCCGAAGGATATGTTTGGGTCGCCTCGCCGGGATCACGGACAATATGCGGCGTCTCGCGGCGACGCGCGGCGATCCGCGCGAGATTGCCGTCGTCTTCGATATTTTCGTCCAGCGGGGAACGCGGCGCGTCCGCGTCCAGATTCCTCTTTCGCGGATCGAATTCCTGCGGGCGGCCAACTTTTTCGGTCATGAAAATCTCGACGAGACTAGAGCTTTTTCCGATCCCCTGGGGATCGCGCGCTATAGCCTTTTGTTTAAAGCATTTTCTCCAGGCGAAATGTTTCGTTTCGCTTCAAACACGATCCCGGAGCTCCGCTCGAACGCACAATTCCGGGCAAAACAGGCAATTCCGCGCAAAACAGGCAATTCCGCGCAAAACGCACAATTCCGGGCAAACGAATGGTCGCCGCGAGCAACGGGCGGCGTTTGGACGCGAAGATTGGCCGCAACCGGTTTATATACGGGACTGAACGGTTCGGTCAACGACCAGCGCCTGAAGGCTGCTCGCGCGGTTTTGTCGCGCAGCCTCGAGCTTCGCCGGACCCGAAAGGTGTTGTCTCGGGCAAGGATGGTCCTTAGATCAAGACCTTCCGAGCGGCAGAGACCAGACCGCCTCGAATATGCCGCCTCCGCGTTTCCTCACAGCGAGATCGCAGGCGTGAGGACCGTACAGACATGACCACGGGCAGGATCAGGCGCAGTGTGGCGGGCCGCGGGAGGCGGGCCGCCTCGGAAACCGCCCCCCAGCCGCAACGCGGCGCGGGCGACGCCAAGATTCGCCAAATCCTCGATGGCGCGCGCGCCGTCTTTCTCGCCGTCGGCTTCGACGGCGCCAGCATGAACGAGATCGCGCGCGCCGCCGGCGTGTCGAAGGGCACGCTCTATGTCTATTTCCCGTCGAAAGTCGGACTGTTCGAGTTCGCTGATCCGGCATGACCGCAGCCTGCAGGCCGAGCAATTGTTCCAGTTCAGCCAGGAGGACGACGACGATCTCCGCAAAGTGCTGTCGCGGATCGGCGTTGGCCTGATGAGCGAAATGTGCAAGCCCGACCATCTGGCGCATGTGCGCATGGTCATCGGCGCGGTGGCCAAATATCCACAGATCGGCCAGGCCTTCTTCGAGGCTGGCCCGAAAGCCGGCGCCCAGCGGCTCGGCGCCTATCTGGAGCGGCAGTCCTCGGCGGGCCGCATGACTGCGCCCGAGGACGCGGAACTCGCCGCCGACCAGTTCATTCAGCTCTGCCAGGCCGGTTACTACAAGGCGGCGCTGTTCTGCGTCGCCGAGCCGGGCGACGAAAACGCCATCGCCGCGGCCGTGGCCGAAGCGGTGACAACTTTTCTAAGCGCCTACCAGCAGGGCGAATGAGGTCGGGTTCAGGCCGAGCGCCGCGCGGCGGGATGCGCCAGTTCATTGAAGAACAGCGCCTGGCTGACAATGGCCTTGACCGTTTCGGCCCGGAAGGGCTTCGAGATCAGAAAGGCCGGTTCGGGCCTCTGGCCAGTCAGCAGCGTTTCCGGGTAGGCTGTGATGAAGATCACCGGCACGCCGAAAGTTTCGAGTATCTCGTTGACGGCGTCGAGGCCGGAGCTTCCGTCGGCGAGCCTGACGTCCGCGAGGACCAGGCCGGGCCGGGCTGCGCGGGCGAGCGCCACGGCTTCGGAACGTGTCGCCGCCAGGCCGACAACCTCGTGCCCCAGGCTTTCGACCAGGTTTTCGAGATCCATGGCGATGAGCGGCTCATCTTCGATGATCACGACTTTCGACGCGACCTGGGCGCCGATTTCGCGTCCTGCCAGATCTATCAGGCGGTCGAATTCGTCCGCGTCGACGCCGAGGATGTGCGCCGCCTTCGTTGGGTCGAAACCCTCCACCGCGGTCAGCAGAAACGCCTGGCGCGGCAATGGTGTGATCGCCTCGAGGCGCCGGTCAGGCAGGCTGGCCGGCGGAGATTGGCCCACGCTTTGCCCATTCAGCGGCATGGCGTTCCACACCCGGGAGAACAGGCGATAGGTTTCCTGGCGCGGTTCGGCGCTGCGATCGAACAGGTTGGGATCGGCGAGCAAGGTTTCGAGCAGCGCGGCGACATAGGCGTCGCCGCTCGCCTGCGAGCCGGTCAAAGCGCGGGCGTAGCGGCGGAGAAGCGGAATTTGCGGACCAATCAAACGGGATACGGACATATGCGCCTCTTGGCCGGTGGGAATGCCCAATCGGGGACGTAGCGGTATTCTAGCCCGAATTAATTTTGGCAGACAGCGTTGCGGGAACAATTCATCGTGAGCGACGTTGCGACTCGAATGCGCCCTGCCGACAGCGCGCGCGTCCCGTCGTTCGTCTCAATTCTTGTTTCAAGCCTCGCCGCACATTCCGGGTTGCCCTCCGCGATTCCCTCGCATAACCTCGGCCGCACAAGCGCTTGAACGCCCCTTTCAGTTCGACCGCCGGGAGACCATGTGGACAAAAGCAGCCGGGGTTGCATGGAATGAGCGACAAGGAAAAGGCCGGCTTGGACTTGAGCGGCCAACATAAGACCAGCCAGGACAAGGGTCAGCACGGGCACGACGGGCACGGGCACGGGCACGACGGGCACGGGCAAGACGGGCACGGGCAAGACAAGCACTGGGGGGAGAAGTCGCCGGTGGAGCCGCGCCTCGAACCGCTGCTGCAGGCGCATATCGGCAAGCAATTGCGGGACATGTTCGAAAACATGGCGCGGGAGCCCGTTCCCGACAGGTTCAGATCCCTGCTCGATCGTCTCGAAGCGGGCGAGCTGCCTGCATCCGTCTCCGCATCGCAGCCAGCCGACGACGAGGCCGGCGCCAAATGAACGATGCGATCAGGCTTCGCCTCAAGGACCTTCTTCTCGCTGAAATTCCTTCGCTGCGCGCCTTCGCGCTGTCGCTGTCGGGCAACAGCGACCGCGCCGACGACCTGGTGCAGGACACGTTGATGAAGGCCTGGGCCAACGCCGCCTCCTTCATGGAGGGGACGAACATACGCGCATGGCTCTTCACCATCATGCGCAACACCTTTTTCAGCCAGTACCGCAAGTCGCGCCGCGAAGTGCAGGACGTCGACGGCGAAGCGGCGGCGCGGCTGGTGGCCATGCCCGACCAGCTCGCCCATCTCGATTTCGCGGATTTCAAGACCTATCTCGACCGCCTGCCGCCCGACCAGCGCGAAGCGCTGGTGCTGATCGGCGCCTCGGGCTTTTCCTACGAGGAGGCGGCCGAGATCTGCGGCTGCGCCGTCGGCACGATCAAGAGCCGCGTCAACCGCGCGCGGCGCCGGCTGATCGAATTGCTCGCCCTCACCTCGGCGGAGGAATTCGGCTCAAATCCCGCGCTGCCGGACCGGCCGCCGTCGCAGCGCGGCGAATAGGCGCGGCTGGGATGGCCGTCAGGCCGTCGCCGCCGCCTCCAGCAGGGCGCAGAGTCCCTGTCCGTCGATGGCCTCCTCGGGCATGGCGTCGTCCAACGCGTCGTCGGCGCGGTTGAAAGCGCAGGCGAGAAAATCCTCGAAGGCCAAAGCGATTTCATCCTCCGGCGCGTTCCCGTCAGGGCGGGCGCCGGAAGCATTCCCTCGGCCGTCTCTCGGCTTTTCCAAAGCGGACTCGATGATGAAAGGCTCGGAGGGAGCCTTGTCCCGACGGGCTCTTGACGAGAGCGCATAAGGATCCAACGCATTCAACAGGGGCAGGTGCATGGCGCGACTCCCCAATCGTGGCAAGCATACTCTAGCCGGCGCAACTTGCGCCAACCTTGCCTTGTCCTAAGGAATTTTCGCGCGAGATTTTCGCCCGGCGACCGCGAAACCTTTTCAAAGCGAAACGGGCGCCGCTCGAGCTCTACCCGTGATAGCCGTTGGCCGGATAATTCTGGGTCGGGTAGCTGTTGGTCGGAAAATTGGTCGAGGGATAATAAGTGGGAGCGTCGTATTGCGGCGGGCTGATTTGCGGCGCCGGCGGCGCGGAATAGGCGGGCGGCGAATAGACCGGCGGACTATAGGCGGGCGCAGCGGCCGGCGGCGGGTTGTAATATTGGGCCAAAACTTCCGGCAAGACCTTCGAATCGGCGCGGGAAACCAACATCGAGGCGGCGATAAAAAGCAGGACGCGGCTGGGCGACATCATGACGTGATCCCCGATCTGGCGAAGCGGGGATCAAACTAGTCCGCGAGGCTGGCGCGGAGCCTGCGGTCGGGCGACGGCGCCAGTCCCGGCTTATTTGCGAAACAGGGTGAGCCGGTCGAGCTTTTCGACATTTCCCCAAGGCATTTCATTGCTTTCCACAATCGTCAACCCGATGTTGGAGGCATATTCCTCGATGAGGGGAAAAGTCATGTGGTTGCGCGCGTGAGGATTGTCGCCGTAGCCCACGTCGAGGGCGCCGCATAGTTCGAATGATGAAACAACGCCATGCCGCCAGGGCGAAGGATCCGATGGGCGTCGACCAGTGAGGCGCGCACGAGATCGTAGCTGAAATGCACCATGGCGTCGTAACAGAAAATGGCGGTCGTCGAATTGTCTTCAATACCGTCGAATTTGTAGCCGTCATTGATGACGTAGGTGATATTGTTGAAACGCGAAAGCCGCCGCCGGCAAAATTCGATGCTCTCCGGAAGGACGTCCACCAGGGTCAGGCTCCGGCAGCGCCCCGCGATCAATTCCGCGTGCCGGCCGTGTCCGCAAGCCAGTTCGACGACCGAAGTCAGGTCGAGGCGATCGAACATCAGGCGGAAGTGGCAGTTTTCGCTCCAAAAAATATGGGTCCACTTTTCCGCCGTGTCGTAATAGGAGCCTGCCTTCCGCGCCTCCGCAAGGGTTTGCACTGCATTGGTCAATTGATATGCATTAGTCATCGCGCTGCCTATGACAATTCTGTAACGATCTCAAATCGCTTTTATTGTACGTAAATATCAGCCGAGTCGTCAGGAAACCCTGAGTAGCATTACTATATTGCGTTGCGGCACGCAATGGGTGGCTTGGTCGTCGGGCGTCCCGCCGGACCCTCCGCGCCCGCGCCGCCTGTTTCACTTTTGAAAATGCGCGCTTAAGTTTGCCGGGCTAATCAGGCTCGATCTTCCATCGCTCGCGAGTTCGCGTCATGCGCCTCCGGTTCTTCTGTCCGATCCTCGTCGCTTCGCAACTCGCGACGGCGCAGGCGGCGCCCGATCTCTGCCAGTCCGTGGCCCGCGGCGTCGAGGCGTCGCTGCGCGCCTTCTCTCCTTCCGGCAAGGGCGCGACGCTGTCGATACGCAACGCCGTCAAAAAGCGTCCCGCCGCCGGCCTCGACCTGGGAGCCGACATCGACGACGAGGCTTTGCGCAAGTTTCCAATGGACGTCAACGACCGCGCCCTGTTCCAGCAATCCGTGCGCCGCATTTTCCGCGCGGGCGGCGCGACCGGTCTCGCCATGCTCGACGCCGAGGCCGGCGCGGCGCCTTGCCACGCGCCCTTCCTGTTCAGCCTCGCAGGCCGCGAGCCGAAACCTGTCGCTCGTCCCGCCGCCGACGATCAATCCGACCTCTGCGCGCATGGGGGCGTAATGCTTGGCGCTGTCGGCGGCGCGCCCTTCTACGTCCAGAGCTACGACGATCAACTCGACGTCGACCGCCTGCAAGTGTTCACGCTCGCCGGTGGAAAGCTGACCCGCGCCTGTGTCATCGAGTCTCATTATTCGATCTCGAACCAGGTCGTCGAAAAGGCTTGTGGCAAACCTGATCTCTGCGCCGTCTTCGCCGGACGCATCACGCAATGGGCGCAAAAATTTCACGACGGCAAGGGCAAGATCGCCGATATCGCGCTCACGCCCTCACATCCCCGCGCCTTGCCCGGGGAGGACGATCCCGCGGCGTTCCCGACACTGGACGCGGGCCCGAGCCGCATCGTTCCGCAGGCTTTCCGCTATGACGGCAAGGAAGCATGGTTCGCGCTGCGCGGCGAGGCGGCCGACGCCGTGCGCGTCGGCGCGGCCGCGCGGGGATCGGCCGATACGGCGGATTGGGACAGTTTCACGCTTGTAGCGCTCTACAAGGCGGGACAGCCGGTTGCGAGCTTCGTTGTCGAGCGGAAACGCCGCGCCCTGCTGTCCCTCTCCGTCCGGACCGCGCCCCAAACCGCGCCATAGCGCCGCGTTCGCCCGTGGAAACCCGTCAGATTTCGTGCGACGAGGGCTCCAAAGCCCGCTCCGCCGGCGCGGGCGCGGCATTTGGCGTCCGCGCCGGCCTCAAGTCGATTTCCGGCGCCATCGGCCCGCTGGTGCGGATGCCGCGCATGGCGAGCCACAGGGCTTTCAAGGGGTTGCGGATGGTGGCGTCGGCCGCCGTCGCCTCATAGCCGCAGTGGGCCATGCAATTGGCGCATTTCTCATGCCGTCCCGTGCCATAGCGATCCCAGTCGGTCGTCTCCATCAGCGCCTTGAATGTTCCGACATGGCCTTCGCCCAGAAGGTAGCAGGGTTTCTGCCAACCAAAGATGTTGCGCGTCGGCATGCCCCAGGGCGTGCAGGAGAATTGCTGGTTGCCCGCCAGGAAATCCAGATACAGGCCGGTATGGATCAGCTTCCAGCCCTTGCCTTTTCCGAGCTCGAAAACGCGGCGGAAGAATTCCTTGGTTCGCCGCCGCGTCAAAAAATGTTCCTGGTCCGGCGCGCGCTCGTAGGCATAGCCGGGCGAGATCGAGACGCCGACATCGAGCTGCCTGGCGAAATCGAGGAAGGCAGCCACTTCCTCCGGCGTAAAATTGTCGAAGATGGTGGCGTTCACATTGACGACAAAGCCGCGCTCCTTGGCCTTTTTGATCGCAGCCACCGCTGCGGCGAACACGCCGGCCTGCGCAACGGCGTGATCATGCCGTTCCTGCAATCCGTCCATGTGGATCGAAAAGCAGAGATAGGGCGAAGGCTCGAAGAGGTGCAGCTTCTTTTCGAGCAGCAGCGCATTGGTGCAAAGGTTGACGAACTTCTTCCGCGCGATCATCTCGCGCACGATTTGGTCCATTTCCCGGTGGATCAATGGCTCGCCGCCGAGGATCGCCACCATCGGCGCGCCGCATTCGTCGATCGCGTCGAGGCATTCCTTGACTGACAGCCTGCGGTTCAGGATTTCCGGGGGATAGTCGATCTTGCCGCAACCGGGACAGGCGAGATTGCAGCGAAACAGCGGCTCCAGCATCAGCACCAGGGGATAGCGCCGCCGCCCCGCAAGAACCTGGCGCAGCATATAGAGGGCGATCTTGCGCTCCCTGAAAAACGTATTGACCATGCCAAACCTCCGGAATGTCCCGCCTGACGGATAGCGCTTTTCAAGCCCGAAGTTCGGGAGGCAAGCGAAATTCTATGACTTCCTCGCGTCCGCCGACCGTCGTGATCTCGACCGGACCAAACTGGCTGAGCCAGTCGATCACGCCGAGCACCAGTTCTTCCGGCGCCGAAGCGCCCGCGGTGACGCCGATCTCGATCGCGCCCTCGATCCAGTCGCGGCGCAATTCCTCGGCATCGGCGATGAGATGGCTCGGAACGCCCATTTCCTTGCCGATCTCGCAGAGCCGGTTGGAATTGGAGCTGTTCTTGGCGCCGACCACAAGCAGAAGGTCGACGGTCTTGCATAATTCGCGCACCGCCTCCTGGCGGTTCTGCGTGGCGTAGCAGATGTCGCGCGTGTCGGGACCGGTGAGATCGCTGAAGCGGCGATGCAGCGCGGCGATGATTGCGGCCGTGTCGTCAACGCTCAGCGTCGTCTGGGTGATGTAGCTGACTGGCGCATCCTGGGGTATGTCGAGCTTCTCGACCTCCTGCTCGGTCTGGACAAGATGGACCGGCGCGTCGATCTGGCCAAGCGTGCCCTCGACCTCGGGATGGCCGGCGTGGCCGATCAGGATCAGCGTGCGGCCCTGCGCGACGTAGCGCTTGCCCTGGATATGCACCTTGGTGACGAGCGGACAGGTAGCGTTATGCACGATCATCGGCCGGCCCGCCGCCTCCTCCTCGACGCTCCTCGCCACGCCATGCGCCGAGAAAATGGCGACGGCGCCGTCGGGAATATCGCCGATATCCTCGACGAAATGCGCGCCCTTGGCCTTGAGATCCTCGACGACCCGCTTGTTGTGCACGATTTCGTGCCGCACATAGACCGGCGCGTCGTATTTTTCGAGCGCGCGCTCGACGATCTCGATGGCGCGCACCACGCCGGCGCAGAAGCCGCGCGGCTGCGCCAGCACGACGCGCCGCACGGAGCCCGTGCCGGCGCGCTTCCTGGCCGGCGAAACCTTGCGGCCGGCTCGCGGCTTTTTGCCTAGCGTCTCGCGCGCCTTGGCGACGATGCCGTCGGCGTCGAGCTTGGCTGCGGCGTACATGGACTGGATATCGCCGTGCGGCTGGAAAACGTCGGGGAGAACCATGGCGCGGACCTTGGCGCCGCTCTCCAGATGTCCGCTGTCGGAAAGCGCCTGCATCACCGCCGCGCCGAAGCCGCCGGACGACCCTTCCTCGACGGTGATCAGGACCTCATGCCGGGCGGCGAGCCTGCGGACGAGATCGATGTCGAGCGGCTTGGAAAAGCGCGCGTCGGCCACGGTGGTCGAAACGCCCAGCGCCGCGAGGCGGTCGGCCGCCAGCATGCATTCGCCGAGCCGCGCCCCGAAGGACAGCAGCGCGACCCGCTCGCCGCGCCTCAGCACCCGGCCCCTGCCGATTTCGAGCGCCCTTCCCGCTTTCGGCAGCGTCACCCCGACGCCGTCGGCGCGCGGATAGCGCACGGCGCTCGGCCGGTCGTCGATCGTGGCGGCGGTCGCGACCATGTGGACGAGCTCCGCCTCGTCGGCGGCCGCCATCACCACCATGCCGGGGATGCAATTGAGGAAGGCGACGTCGAAGGCGCCCGCATGCGTCGGGCCGTCGGCGCCGACGAGGCCGGCGCGGTCGATCATGAACCGGACGGGCAGCGATTGCAGCGCCACGTCGTGCACGAGCTGGTCATAGCCGCGCTGCAGGAAGGTCGAGTAAATGGCGCAGAAGGGTTTCAGGCCCTCCGTCGCGAGTCCCGCCGCGAAAGTCACCGCATGCTGCTCGGCGATGCCGACATCGAAGAAACGGTCGGGAAATGTCCTGGCGAAAAGATCAAGGCCGGTCCCCGAGGGCATGGCGGCGGTGATGGCGACGATGCGCTCGTCCTTGGCGGCCTCCGCCACCAGGCTTTCGCCGAAGACCTTGGTGTAGGAGGGCGCCCTTGCGGCCGGCTTGGCTTGCGCGCCGGTGGCCACGTCGAACTTGACGACGCCGTGATATTTGTCCGCTGCCGCCTCGGCCGGCGGAAATCCCTTGCCCTTCTGCGTCACGACATGCAGCAGCACCGGCCCGTCCTTGTAATCGCGCGCCCTGGCCAAGGCGCCGACGAGCGAATCCATGTCATGGCCGTCGATCGGCCCGGCGTAGCAAAAGCCCATTTCCTCGAACCACAGGCCAGTCCGCGCCGTTTTTCCACGCGATTTCGAGTCCAGTTGCGCTTCGACCTCCCGCCTTGCGCGCAGCCCGCCGAGAGCGAGACGCGAAAAATAATTGGTCATGGCGCCGAGCGCCGGGGCGATCGACATGTCGTTGTGATTGAGGACGACGACAAGGCGGCTGCCCGCGGCGCCCGCGTTGTTGAGCGCCTCATAGGCCATGCCGGCGGAGATCGAGCCGTCGCCGATCACCGCGACGACATGATTCCTGCCGCCGAGGAGATCGCGCGCCTTGGCCATGCCGAGCGCGGCGGATATGGACGTCGCAGCATGCGCCGCGCCGAAGGGATCATAGTCGCTTTCGGCGCGTTTGGTGAAGCCCGACAAGCCGCCGGCCTTGCGCAGGGTGTGGATGCGGTCGCGCCGTCCGGTCAGGATCTTGTGAGGATAGGCCTGGTGGCCGACGTCCCAGACAAGCCGATCGCGCGGGGTGTCGAAGACGTGATGCAAGGCGACAGTGAGTTCGACGACGCCGAGCCCCGAGCCGAGATGGCCGCCGGTCACGGAGACCGCCTTGATGGTCTCCCGCCGCAACTCGTCAGCGATTTTCCGCAGGGCGGCCGGTCCCAGGCGGCGCAGGTCCGCGGGCGTGCGAATGGCGTCCAGTCCCTGGCGGGAGCCCCGGATGCGATCGCCAGCCGGCTCCAGCAGAGCAGCATCCATCTCGGACGTCAGTTCCCAGTCGTTGCGCATCATTCTCCCCCCTCAACCGACAAAGTTTTGGCAATCATCGCGACAAGGCGACCTCGACGCTCGCCACATCCGCACCCTGCGGCCGAAGGACGAAGGTCAGCCGGCGACCGGACGCGTGCAGCGAGAAGGCCGCGGAAAAGCCGCCGCCGGCGACGCTGCCGCTGAATTGGCCGCCCGAAACCCGGCCCGTGAATTCTCCAGTCACGCCGCGCGTCGTCTCCTGCCAGTCGCCGCGCACGGCGCTGCCCTCGGCCACGGCGCGGGTGCGAATGTCGAACCGATAGCTGTCGCTGGCGCAGACCATGTTCTCGGAAAGAGAACGGCCGCCGCCCGTAACCGAGCCTCCGGCCCGGCAGGAAATCCGCTCCTTGTGGCCGTCCGTTCCGACGACGGCGCCCGACCCGCGGTAACTGCCGGCGAAGACGCCAAAGGGCCCCCCCTCCTCGGCCGAAGCGGCGGGCGCGCCCGCGATCGTCGCAAGGCACAATCCTGCGATTGCCGTGGGCAACCGAAAAAAGCCGCGGGGCGTTGAAACCTTCGACAGGCTAGATGACGACATGATGATGGGCTCCTGTAATCTGCTCGTTTGCGTCCTTGAGCATATTGCGAAAAACCATGCGATCTCCGCCCCCCGCAGCCGGCGGCGCCTTCCGCCCGATCCGCAGCAGGAAGGCGATTGTCGGCCGGAGGATCAGCAGGTCGGCGACCAGCGCCGCGAGCATGGCGAAGGCGCTGAGCCAGCCGAACAGCCTGAGCATCGGCAGGTTGGAGAAGGACAGCGCCTCGAGGCCGCAGGCCAGCACGAAGGCGGTGAGAATCAGCGCCGGTCCGATCAGCACGGTCGAGCGCGCGACGGCGATGGCGGGATCGGCGCCCGCGTGATCCTCCCGCTGCATGCGGTTGAGGAAATGAATGGTGGCGCTCAAGCCCAGGCCGAAGGAGACGATCAGGGCGATGACGCTGGCGAATTGCAGGCCGTCGCCAAGCAGGCGCAGCAAGGCGCCTGACGCGAGCACCGGGAAAACGCCCGCCGGCAGGCAGGCAAAGGCGACGGGCGCCGACCGGAAGGCGAGCCCGATGAAGGCGGCGATGAAGACGAACTCAATGGTCAGTCCGTGATTGAGCTTTTCGATCATGCCGGCGCTGTTGCGGGCGGCGATCACCGACAGGCCCGTCGCCTCGATTTTGTAATCGGGATAACGGGCGCGCAGCGAGGCGAGGCGCCCATTGAGCTGTTCGACAATCAGCAGGATGCGGCCGGCGTCCCTGTCGGGGACGCGGCCGGAAATCAATGCGGAATCGCGATGTTCCGAAACGAAGCGGCGCACGAGGAAGGGCGGCAGCAGGTCGACATATTGCCGCAGGGTCGCAACATCGGGCTTGCCCAGCTTTTCCGCGAGCCATCGGCGCAGCGTCTCCACCGACCAGACATTGGCGATCCCTGGCTGCTGTTCCATGTCGCGATGCGCCTCGGCGATCACCGCCAGCGTGCGGGGATCGAACAGGCCGGCGCCGGGCGGAAAGGCGATGAAAAGATCGATCGGGTTGGCGCCGTTCAGCTTCAGGTCGAGCTGGCGGCTGGCCTCGACCGCATGCTGCTGGTCCGGCGTCTGGTCAGCGAGGCGGAAACGGGGCTGCAGGCCGGCATAGGCAAAGCCCAGCGCGATCACCACCGCGAGGCCGATCGCCGCGTTGACGCCGGGGCGGCGCAGCATCCGCGCCGCCACCCAGTTGCAGAAGACGCGCAATGCATGCACGCCGGAATCCCCGCCGATCAGCGGCGCGCCCGCAGCAAGCTGTCGCGGCGCGATGAGCGAGCCAAGCAGCGGCACAAGGCCCAGAACGGTGACGAGCGCGATCAGGATCGAAAGAAAGCCCGCCTCGCCGAAGGCGCGGATCAGGTCGGAGGTCGAGAATAACAGGCCCAGCAGCGACAGACCCGCCGCCGCATGGGTGAGCACGCAGGCCGGACCGACCACATTCAGCGCGCCGCGAAAGGCTGCGGCCCGCTCCTCCCCTTCCATCATCCGGTCCCGCGCCGCAAAGGTAAGCTGCATGCTGTCGGAAAAACTGATCACCATGATCAAGGGAGTCATGACATTGAGGAACATGTTGAGCTTGAAGCCCAGCCAGCCCAGCGCGCCGAGCGACAGGAGAATGGCGATGAGCGGCGGAGCCGCCGCGACGATCATGAAGGAGACGCGTCGGAAGAACAGGATGGCGATGGCGCAGCCGGCCAAAAGCCCCAGGGCGTTGTAGACGATGCGGTCGCGCTCCAGGGCGCGCCTGATTTCGAGCTGCATCACCGGCACGCCCGACAGTTGCGCCCTGACGCCGGCTCCTTGCAGGTCTTCGTCCATCGTGCGGCGGATATCGGCGACGACCTTGTCCAGATCGGCGCCGTCGACGACGGAAGGCTCGAGCGACAGCACGACCAGCGCGAGATCGCCTTTATCCGACAAAAGCTTGCCGCGGATCAGCTCATTGCCCATGACCCTGTGGATCAGCGCCTTGTACGCGTCGCCCTCGGGCAGCGGATCGGGGAACAAGGGCGTGGGCTGGCCGCCGCCTTCCGCCGGCTGGCGCGCCGAGAACATCGAAATCACGCCGCGCGCGCCTTCGACGAGTTGAAGGTCGGTGACCAGCGTCCGCAGCTTCTCGACATTGTCGCGGTCGAGCAGCGCTTTGCCTTCCACGACCACAAGCACATCGTATTCGCTTGACGGAAAGGCCCGCGTCACCTGCTCGAATTGTCGGAATTCGGGCGTGTCCGTTCGGAACAACTGGCTCAGGGAGTCATCGATCTCGATCCTTCGCAGCCCGAACAGGGCCGCGACAACCAGGGCCGCCACGATCGCGAGCGACAGGTAGGGCGCGCGGAGGGGGATCAGCCCGAAACGCTCCAGCCCCAGCGCAATCCCCGACCTTGCAACGTCGGTCCCTGTCGCCGGTTCCTGGCTCTTTCCAGCCCTTGCTTCAAACTCGTCCATACGAAAGGCGCCTCGCCAGCTGAAACTCTAGTCGTTCAAACCTTTGGGCCTGTAGTGGCGCGGACCGAGTTCTCAGACTGGAACCCCAAATAATGCCTGTCCCAGCATATCGTTCCGCCGAACATAAACTCGGCCGTAAGCTTATCGTTCCGTCCACTGAAGGCAAGACGCTGATTTTGAGCAGCCTTCAATTCGCTTTGCCGATTTTGGCGCCGATGCAGACTCAAATTTTTTTGAATTAAAACGCTTTTTTTCCGATCGAGGCCGTCGGTCGAGAGCCGGCTTCCGCCGGAGCCGCGTCCGTCGTCGTGGCGCCGCCGCCGCGCTCCTGCCGCCGCGCTCCTGCCGCCGCGCTCCTGCCGCCTCGGCGACGGTCGCATCACCTCGCCCGCGATTTAATGACCGACCCGTCGCGCGCGACCAGGCGATAGCGGACCGGATAGCCGTCGCGAAACCAGATGTCGCGGTCGATGCCGCCGCTGACCTGGAAATGGTCGAGCTTCCGTCCCGAGGCGTCCTTTTCCTCCGCGAGCTTTTTCACGACGACCTTCACCTGCGCGCCGGTCTCGATCATGATGATGGTCCCCGACCGCATCAGTCCTTCATTCCAGAAACTGCCGGGAACGGCGCCGGGAGCGGCAATGGCGACCTTGCCATCGGCGGTGATCTCCATCTGTCCGTCCTTGCGCCGGACGGCGACCTTGTGGCGGGTCCCGTTGTCGTCGGTGGTCGACACGAAGGAAGCCAGGGCGCCGTTGGCCAATGTTTCCTGCGCGGTGAATTCATAATGATAGGCGTCGAAAAAGAGCACCTTGACGTCGACAGACGTGTGGGTGTCGACCATGGTCTTGCCGCCGTCGGTCGTGATCGTCGTGACATGCGAGCCGATTTTGTCATTGCCGCGGAACACGTCGAACACGAGACGCCTTGGCGCCGGCGCCGCGCTGGCGGCGCCCGCCAGCGCGAACACGACCGCCAGCGCGGCGCGCCGGCGCAAGGCGCCGCCTGCCGGCAAGACCGCGCTCACGGCTGCGGCGTCACCCGCAAATAGGGTTTTTGCTTGGTAAAGCCTTTGGGGAAGCGGGTTTTCGCCTCCTCGTCCGTCACGGAGTTCATGATGATGACGTCGTCGCCCTGCTTCCAGTTCGCGGGGGTTGCGACCTTGTGCCTGTCGCTGAGCTGCATGGCGTCGATGACGCGCAGGATCTCGTCGAAATTGCGCCCGGTCGCCATGGGGTAGATGAGAATCAGCCGGATCTTCTTTTCGGGATCGATGACGAAGACGTTGCGCACGGTCTGGTTTTCGGCCGGCGAGCGTTGCGTCGGATCGCCGGCCGTTTCCGCAGGAAGCATGTCGTAGAGCTTCGCGACCTTGAAATCGGCGTCGGCAAGGATCGGAAAATTGGGCGCCGCGCCCTGGGTTTCCTCGATGTCGCTGGCCCAGCGCGCATGGTCGCCGGCGCGATCGACGGAAAGCCCGATCACCTTGACGCCACGCCTGGCGAATTCCTGCTTGAGCTTGGCGACCGCGCCAAGCTCGGTGGTGCAGACCGGGGTGAAGTCCTTGGGATGAGAGAACAGGACGACCCAGGACTTGCCCGCCCATTCGTGAAAATGGATGGGGCCTTCCGTCGAGTCCTGGGTGAAGTCCGGCGCAATCTGGTTGAGCTTCAGCATCATGGCCAATCCTCGGATTTTTACGCGCCTTGTCCCGCCAAACCCTCCGCTGCAGCCGCTCGCGGGATGAAACTGCCGGAGAGGTCGCGCGCCTTGCCGAAACCGGCCCGTCCCGATGTCAACTCGAAGCGTGGGAGTAAGTTCGATGGCGCGCCCAGCCAATCTTTCCCGCCCCATCGGGAGCGCAACGACGTGGTCGCGCCATGTCGATTGACAAAACCCGGTCTGAGATATATCTTAGTCACATCTTAAAGGAGTGAACGATGAAATATGGACATCACCATCGCCGTTGCGGCGACCCCGAATTTTCCAGCCATCCCCTGGCCATGCGCGGCCATGGACCGCGGGGCTTCGGACGTTTCGGTCTTGGACGCGGCGCGGAAGACGGAAGGGGCGGGCACGGACGGCGGCGCATGTTCGAGGGCGGCGAATTGCGGCTCGTCATGCTGTTGCTCATGGAGAGCGAACCGCGTCACGGCTACGACATCATCCGCGAGATCGAGACGCGCACCGGCGGCGCCTATGCGCCAAGCCCGGGCATCGTCTACCCGACCCTGACGCTGCTTGAGGAGGTCGGCCACATCGAGGCCCGCGCCGTCGAGGGCGCGAAAAAGCTTTTCGGAATCACCGAGGCCGGACAGGCGCATCTGACAGAAAACCGCGCCGAGGCGGAAGCCGCTTTGGCGAGGCTCGAACACTTGCGCAGCCGGGGCGAGGCCATGGACGCCGGCCCGGTCTTCCGCGCCATGAACAACCTGAAGACCGCGCTGCAACAGCGGCTGGCGAATGCGACCGACAAGCAATTGCTGTTTTCGGTCGCCGATCTCATCGACGACGCCGCGCGCAAGATCGAACGCCTTTAGGCGAGGCGGCCGATCAGGGGTGGCCGGCAGGCGTTTTTGCAAGGTGGCGCCTGCGACAAACGACGCCGGAATGTGCGAGGATCGATTGCATCAACGCCACTGGAGAGCCCGATGTCCCCGACCCCGCCAGAAGTCTCCTACACGCCGACCGCCAAGGGTTTTCACTGGCTGACAGCCGTCATCTGGATCGGCGCATGGCTCGTCGGCGTGACGGCCGCTCATGTCTGGAATCCCAATCATCAGATGACCGCTCTGCACAAGGCGATCGCAAGCACGGTGCTGTTCCTGACGGTGTTGCGCCTGCTCTGGCGTTTCACTCATCGTCCGCCGCCCCTGCCCGCCTCCGTCGCGCCGGCGCTGCAGACTCTCGCCCATGTCGGCCACTTCGCGCTTTACGCCATAGCGCTGCTGGCGCTGCCCTTGTCGGGATGGCTGATGAGTTCCTTCGCCGACAAGCCGGTCCTCCTGGCGGGGCTCATCCACCTGCCGCCGCTGGCGGCGCCGGACAAGGCGCTGGCGGGCCTGACCCACACGGTCCATGTCTATGCGGCCTGGATCTGCGGCCTGCTCGTCGCCGGACACATATTCTTCGCCTTCCGGCATCACCTGGTCGACCGCGACGACGTGCTGCTGCGAATGGCGCCCGCGCGCCCGCCAAAGAGCTGACAACGCTTCATTTGCGTCGACAAGCCATCACATGCCGCCGAGCGCGCCTTCATGTCCTGACGGCGCGCTCCAGCATTTGGCGTTTCCGGCGCTTAGTCGCAACGGCGGTCGCGCCGCGTTATCTGCCCGTCGGGCCCGCTGTGGCGAATGACGCGCACCGTGCAGCCTTCGTCGTCCTGATACTCACGCACAACCCTGTCGCCGCCGCCACCGCGCAAACCGGTATCCACGCCGACGCCGCCGGGGCCCAGGTATACGCCCTGCGCGAAAGCTCCTGTAAACGTCAGCGGCAGCGCAACCGCCATCATCGCTATCCGTTTCATGCTTAGGCTCCCTCTCGATCAAAAAGCCCAAACGACTGATCGGGAGCTTGGTTCCTTTGGCGCCAATTCAATGTCCCGGGACTGTCCTCGCGCATTCCGACGACAATTCACCGCTCACTCGTTCGAGATCATCTTCCGCGCCGCATCGCGCAGAACGGCGCGCGAAGAATCCAGGGCGTAAAACATGTGGCCGCCGGGCAAGGCGAGGAAGCCGACGCGATCCGGAGCGCCGACCGGCGGGTCCAGGTCGAGCAAAAGCTTGTTGGCGTAATAGGGCGTGACAAGGTCGTAGAGCCCCTGCGCGACCAGGACTTTGAGACGCGGGTCGAGGGCCTGCGCCCGGCGCAGGTCGGTCACGGCCTCAAGGCCTCGCCGTCGCGAGCCCCAACTCCAGCTTTCCGCGACGTGATCGTTGAGAATCTCGTATCTTGCCTCGACCGGCCACTTCAATTTCTCTACGGCCAGCTCTGTCATGGCGGAGCCCAGCGGCGCGCGCAGCGCGTCGAGCACCGGGTCGGACCATTCCTGCGACCGGCGGCCCGGCGTCACATTGGCCTCCCGCGTCGCCCCGTCATAGAGGCTGGCGATGGAGCGCCCGCTCGGATCGGACTCAAAGACCCAATCGCCCGCGGCAAGGCGTCCCTGCAGGCGGCGCACGCGCTCCGGCGCCAGCCCGGTCAGCGCCGCGACCCTGCCGGCGATCCGCTCCTGCGCCGCGGCGTCGCGCGGACCGCGCAGCAGATCGGTCAGATACTCGCCACTGGCGTAACTTTCCGCGTCGGCGACATCCGCGCGCTCTTTCGCCTCGCTATGGCTTGCGGCGAGCGAAGGCAGGCGCGTGGCGTCGGCCAGCGGATTGTCATGGCCCTCGATCCAGCTGAAATCCAGCGCCGGCGAGAGCAGAATGAGGCCGCTAACCCCGATATTCTCCTTTTCCTGCAAGGCGCGCGCGACTTTCGGCGCGCGAAACCCGCCGTAGCTTTCGCCGACCAGATATTTCGGACAATCGAGTTTTCTGGCCTGTTGCAACCAGCGTCTCACCACGCTGGCCAAGAGGTCGACGTCCCCATCGACGGACCAGAATTTTTTGCGCGCCGCTTCGCCCGCGATGCGCGAAAAACCGGATCCCGGGGGATCGATGAAGACGAGATCGGCGAATTCAATCCAGCTTTCATGATTTTCCGAAACATTGGGCGACGCCGAAGGCGCCAAAGCCGCGCCCGCCAGCGGCAGCCGCCATGGGCCCAGCGCGCCGAGATCGAGCCAGCCCGAACCCGCTCCCGGCCCTCCGTTGAATGCGAAGACAATCGGGCGACACGCGCCCGGCTGAGGCTTCCCGTCGTCCGCCGCAACGACGAAAGCCGTCATCACGACTTCGGCCAGAAGCTCGCCCGACGCCTCGTCCTTGATCGGCATGGCGCCGATGCTTGCCTTGAATTTGATGATGCGTCCGCCGAGATCGACGCTTTGCTCGGAGGTCGCCGGCGGCGGCAAGCCGTCCTTGGCCAAGTTGTCTTTGGCCGAGCCATCCCTGGCGGCGTTTGAATGCGCGTCCTTGCCGCTGGCGGCGGGCGCTTCCTCCGCCTGCGCGACGGCCGCGCCCCAGGCGGGAAAAATCGTCAGGCAGACGGCGACAACCCGTGCGGCCCGCTTGAGAACGGCGAAAACGCCTGTCGCGTGTCGCATCATTTTCGCTCCGTCATCTGCCGCTTTCAGGCGAGGCCCGCGAGCGTCCCGCGCGCGGAAGACCTTACCAGTTGTTTTTCCGCCCGCCACCGGTTCGCGTCGTCCAGTTCGGCGAGGAATTGCGTCTTGCCGCCGGACAGCGTCGCGACCGGCAAGCCGTCGCGAAAGATGACGCGGTTTCCCGTCAGCGCCGCCAGCCTCGGCCCAGGCGTCAGGACGCCGATCAGATTGAGCGGATCGGCGGCGGACAGCGACACCCATTGTCCGGATGACGGAGTCCGTCGCATCTCGCGCAGCAGGCCCACGGCCTCCGGCAGCGCATATTGCTCGCCGGCAAAACCGGCGACGAAACGGCCGCCGCGAACTTCGCCTCGCGCCTCCAGCCGGCGAAACACGCGCAGCAGGTCGCGCCAGGGCGGCAGCCAGCCTGCTTCCCTGCCGAGCAGGCGAAAAAGCACAACGCCATAGCGCCGCAGCAGCGTGCGCGCCACATGCTCGACCGACGCCGCCTTCGCCTGTTCGTCGGCGGGGGCGAACGGCGTGCGGCCGACCAGGCTCCAGCGTCCGCCGCTTTCGACGCCGAAGGGCAGCACCCGGCCGCGACGCCGGGCGCCGTTGAGCGGCTTGCGCTGGCTCGAGGGAACCAGCAGGGCGCGCAACCCGCCAAAACTGTCCGACGTCGCCAATCCCTGCGCCGCCAGTTCGGCCAGCGCCTCCTCCGCCTGCGGTCGCAGCAGATGCGCCGCCTCGGACAGTTCGTCGAAGAACAGCGCCCCTTGCGCCTGAAGCCGATCGAGCGCCGCGCGGGCGCGCGGGCTGGCCAGCGTCGGATCGGCCTGCGGCGCGAGCGACATCCAGAGCGCCGCCTTCCGGCGATCCAGCAGGGCAATGGGCGCGGAACGCAGCGAGGCCGTCGCGCGCGCCTCTCCGCCGCCGGGCGTCGGCGGCGTCAACCGGGCCCAGCCGACGCGTCCAGCAAGGCACTCGCCGTCGAGCCACGAGGCCTGGTAGCCTGACAGACGCGCGGGCAGGATTTCCGTCTCCCACGCCCGCGCCGGCGCTTCGAATCCTTCCAGCCCGGCGAGTGCGACCGGCAGCGCCTGCGGTCCCTCGAGGCGCGCGTCCTCCGTGACGTGCTGCCAGGCGAACAGGAAGCGCAGGAAATCGCGCGCGGCGACGGGCTCGATTTCCGAGCGAAGCCGCCGAATGGTGGACTGATGGATGCGCGCGAGCAGACGCCGATCGCACCATTGCCCGTCATTTGCGCCCGGAGAAAAGCGGCCGCGTAAAATGGCCCCCTCGGCCTCGAGCGCCGTCAATGCGCCGGCGATGGCGGCCGACTCCAGCCCCAGCGGCGCCGCGAGCATGGTCGGCGTGACCGGACCGACGCCTTCGAGCCGGCCGCGCAAAATCTCGATCAAGGCCCGCTCCGGCGCCCATTCGGCCGCAGCCTCGATGGGCGGCGGCGCGATGTCTGGCCGCCGCGCCTTTGGCCACAAAGCCTGAAACTGCGCGAGCCGCTCGGCGGCGACCCATAGGACGGCGGCCGGAGTCTCCATGCGGGCGACGCGATTTTCGCGCGCCAGCGCTGCGAGCCAATCCGTCCAGCCGGGCCCGGCTTCCGCCTCCGCCTCGGTCAGGCAGCCAAGCCAAAGCAGGGCGTCATGCAGCTCCTCCGCATTGACCGGATCGGGCCAGGCCTCGGCGCGCACCCTTTCAATCGCTTCCGGATCGAGCCGGCCGAGGTCGGAAGCGCTTTGCGGGTCCTGCCAGCGCCGCGCCATGACGGCCTGCGTCCGCCGCTCCTCCAGAGGCGCGTCGTCGAGATAGGCGTAGGGACGCGCGGACAGGACTTCGAGCGCCAGCGGCGACGGCTGGGTCAGGTCGCGGGCGACGACCTGGATTTCGCCCGTCTCCAGTCGCCCCAGCACGCCTTCGAGCCCGTCAATGTCCATCGCCTCGCGCAAGCAGTCTTCGATCGCCTGATTGGTCAGGGGATGGTCGGGTATCTCGCGCTCTCCCGCCAGGTTTTCCGCGCAGGCGATCTGGTCTGGAAAAACCGCCGCGATCAAGTCCTCGGCCTGCATGCGCAAGAATTGCGGCGGAACCTTCCTGCCGCCGCGAAACCTGGGCAGGGCGAGCGCCACGCCCGCCACCCAGCGCCAGCGGGCGGCGAACATCGGCGCGGTCAGCAGGGCCTGGACCAGCAAGGGCCGCACGCTGGCGGAATGAAGGGCGCGCGCGACGTCGCCAAGGTCGAAACTATGCGCCGTCGTCAGGGACAGGACGATAGTGTCCTCGGTCGCCGCCGCCTGCAGCTCGAAATTGAATTTGCGGCAAAACCGTTTGCGCAGCGCCAGCCCCCACGCGCGGTTGATCCGGCTGCCGAAGGGCGAGTGGATGACGAGTTGCATGCCCCCCGCTTCGTCGAAGAAGCGCTCCAGCACGATCGTGTCCTGCGTGGGCAGGCGGCCGAACGCGGCAAGGCCTGCGGCCAGATAGTCGATCAATTGCCCGGCGGCCGGCGCGGCGACGCCGATCGTCTCGACCAGCCAGGCCAGCGCCTTACCGCCCGAAGGATCGGCGTTCAGCCGCGTTTCCATCTCGGAGCGCAATCGCGAGACCGAGGCCGAGAGCACGTCGGCGCGTCCGGGCGCCTCGCCGATCCAGAACGGCATGGTCGGCGGCTGTCCATGCGCGTCCTCGACCCGCACCGTGCCGCGCTCGACGCGCTGGATGCGATAGGAGGCGTTGCCAAGCTGGAACACGTCGCCCTGCATGCTCTCGACGGCGAAGTCTTCGTTGACGCTGCCGATGACCTGGTTTTCCGGCTCCAGCACGACCTGATAATCGGCATTGTCCGGAATCACGCCGCCGGAGGTCAGGGCTGTCGTGCGGGCGCCGCGGCGGCCGCGCAGGATCTGATGGACGGCGTCGCGATGGACGAGCGCGCCGCGCCTGCCGCGACGGGTCGCGAAACCCCAAGTTGCGAACCCCATGGCGAGCATCCGGACGACCTCGTCGAAATCTGTCCGCGCCAGCAGGCGGTAAGGCCAGGCGCGCCGCAGCCGGTCATAAAGCGCCGTCTCCGGCCAATCCTGCGCCGAGACTTCCGCGACGATCTGCTGCGCCAGCACGTCGAGCGGCCGTTCGGGAACGGCGAGTCGGTCGAGTTCGCCGCGGCGGACGCTGTCGAGCAAAGCGGCGCATTCGACCAGATCGTCGCGCGACAGCGGAAACAGCCGTCCCTTGGGCGTGCCGCCAATGGCGTGGCCGGAGCGGCCAACCCGCTGCAGAAAACCGGCGATCGATCGCGGCGAGCCAAGCTGGCAGGCGAGATCGACGTCGCCGATGTCGATACCGAGCTCCAGCGAAGCCGTGGCGACCAAAGCCTTCAATTCGCCGCGCTTCAGCCTTTGCTCGGCGGACAGGCGATGCTCCCTGGACATGCTGCCGTGATGCGCGGTCACCGCGCGTTCGCCGAGCCGCCCGGACAATTCATGCGCCACGCGTTCCGCCATCCGGCGCGTATTGACGAAAACCAGCGTCGTTTTCTGCGCCTCGATCAAACGCGCGAGCCGGTCGTAGACCTGCGTCCAGACCTCGCCGGACATCACCGCCTCCAGCGGCGATCCCGGGACTTCGACGCCAAGGTCGCGCGGCCGCTGATGGCCGGTATCGATGATCGCCGCTTTTCGCGCAGGGGCGCCGTCCGGCGCCGCCCCGACAAGAAAATGGGCGACGGTCTCGACGGGGTTTTGCGTGGCGGACAAGCCGACCCGCTGCAGTTTGTCGCCGCACAGCGCCGCGAGGCGCTCCAGCGAAAGCGCGAGATGGGCGCCACGCTTGTTCGGAGCCAGGGCGTGGATTTCATCGACCACGACGGAGCGCGCGGCGGCCAGCATCTTGCGGCCGGAGTCCGAGCCCAGCAGCACGTAAAGCGATTCCGGGGTGGTCACCAGGATATGCGGCGGACGGCGGCGCATCCGCGCGCGCTCGGCGGCAGGCGTGTCGCCGGTGCGAACCCAGGCGCGGATTTCGACTTCGGGCAGGCCCAGTCGCGCCAACTCTGCGCGGACGCCCGCGAGCGGCGTCTCGAGATTGCGATGAATGTCGTTCGAGAGGGCCTTGAGCGGCGAGACATAAACGATGTGCGTCGCGTCGGTCAGCCTGCCATCGAGCCCCAGTCGGACAAGATCGTCGATCGCCGCCAGAAAGGCCGCCAGCGTCTTTCCGGAGCCGGTCGGCGCCGCGATCAAGGCGTCCCGCCCAGCCTTGATCGCCGGCCAGGCTTCAGCCTGGGCGGCGGTGGGAGCCGCAAAATGGCGTGAAAACCAGCCGGCGACAGCGGGATGAAAAAGCTCGAGGACCGAAGACGGAAGCGCGCGCGAGTCCGCTCCCGCCCGCGTTTGTTCGTCGCGGGAGTGGGCATTCAAGGAGGAGGACGAAGCCGGATTCCGCAAAACGCCGCTGCAAACTCGAGGTTGCCGATCTCCCTGCATGTGGTGGCGCATCGGGCTTTGGTTAAGCCCGCGCGTCGATAAATCAGTTGGCGTCCCCGTCGATTTGTCACGGCGGATGCAAAGCCTTGAAACGGTCGCTCGCGCGCTGAACGAAAACAACCCCTGCCGTGCCGCCATCGCCCTCGTTCAAGCCCAGTTTCCGCCTTTGCCGCATGGCGGCGCCGCGAAACGGATGCGCGAGATCGATGAACTCGCCAAGTGGGATAGCCTCGGCTATCTGACGCAGCCACGTGTTCCCGCAGGTTCGGCAGGCGCAGGCCAATGGACCGCCGGGGCAGCAGACGCAGTCTCATCATTTGCGGCGAGGAGCCTGCCCTGGTTGCGGCAAACGAGCGCGAGGCTCGCCGGCCCTGTTGCCGTTGCAGCGGGTGTCTTGTTTCCGAACAACGAATCACTTGCGTCCAACGGCACGGTTCCTGGCCATCCTGGCCTGAACTACCGTTTCAGCGAGATGCGGTTGACGCTGATCCAGCGCGACGATCAGGGTGGGGCGCAACTGCTGTTTTCCGGAATGCCCGACCGGGATGGCTTTTACCGTGACGCCGATGGAACGATTGTCGGTCGCGGTGTCGGCAACAGTTTCATGCTGGACAATGCTGGCGTCTCAGCTATGCGCACGGCGCAAGCCCGGAACAACGCTAGCGCCGGCGCGGCGACCGACGAAGCCTCCGATGAGCCGCAACTGTGCCCCGATCCTGTCCCCGACCGGCCAAGCGGAATGAAAGAAAGAGCAGCCGCTTACCAGCAACAAATTACGGGATTGCCGCGTGGCATGGCTGTATATCTGAATGGCGTCATGTTCGACGGTTGCCGCACGACTGATGGCACAATGCTCGAAGCCAAAGGACCCGGCTATGAGTTTGCAATGACACCTTCAGGAGAATGGGAGGATTGGTACGAAGGCATCGACAAAATGAAGGCCGATCTGCCAAGATATTCGGCAGCTGCGGTAAATCGATTGGTCGAATACCATTTCGCCGAATCCAGAGTTGCCACGTACGTTTCCAACTACGTGAAATCAACAGGTCTTGCGAATGTCCGTGTTTTCTATACGCCGCCGAGGACGCCATGAGTTTTGAAATTTTTCTCCAAAGCTTTCAGAATGGTCAAGCGATCAATATTCCCTGTGAACTAATAGGAGAACTGTTCTTAGACTATTCCGTCGGCACGAGTTGGGATGTATTCATCTTGAAATACCCGGACGGGAGTTGAAGCGAGCTGAGAGTGAGCAAGGATCGACCCACCGCCGGGCTTTCCGTTTCGCGGCCACCGGAGAGTTCTTGAATTTTGGCGCGCCGTCCTCACTATGCTCCAACAAACGCCAAGCTGCTTATATTGGCCGGGCGGCGGGCCTGTAATCGCCCAATCGTTTGTTCGGGATCACCTGCCCCAAACCATGATTAAAAAACTTGGCGAACCGCGTATCGTCTCGACGCCCGAACAGATCTTAGACACGATCAAAGATAGCTGACGGATAACACGTGAGTCGACAACGTAAGTCAGTCCGGTGTTCCCAGTTTTATCCGAAGTGGTGTCGGAAATGGCGCGCCCGAAAGGATTCGAACCTCTGACCCCTAAATTCGTAGTCTAGGCGATCTAATTGAAATAATTAACTCATGTTACTCTAGCGCCATAGGAAAGGATGCCTACGTAGCTCACCAAGGGGACAGCCTAAATTGATATTAATCCCAAACCGCTCCGGTTGCATCGCCTGATTTCGATTGGCCTAAAGACGTCTTTCCAATCGAATTCCGTGATCCGGGAGAGAACTCGAAAACGCTTGTCGGCGACGACCTCTTGGTCGAGATCGTGCCCTCGCATCCGCGCAACGTTCCGATTTTCGCCGGGACGGCCGAGGGGGGCTAACTCCTGAAGCTGGCGCGCGCCATCGGAGCCGCTCGCCTCCGTTGTAAAAAGCGGTCGTAGCGCCTGCGCCCGGTTTTGACCCAAAGCCGCCGGTCGTCCAACTCGCCAGACATCGCCATTCAATAGCCTGGAACAGTCATTCGAAATCAGTGCGAGGTCGGCGCTGCTGCTGCGACGCAAAAGGCGTTCATTTATTGCGAAAGCGCTTTCAGCAGTTCAGCGTGGAAGCGCTCCGGCTGCTCAATTTGTGGCGCGTGGCCGAGTTCTGGAAATTCGATCAGGCGGGCTTTGGGGATCATGCCGGCGACCTGTCTGCCGAGGACGTTATAATGTCCGAGCTGGGCTTTGACTTCTGGCGTCGCGGCGTCGCTGCCGATTGCGGTGTTATCCATGTCACCGATCATCAGGACGGTCGGAACTTTCAGGTTCGGAAACTCATAGAACACCGGCTGGGTGAAAATCATGTCGTAGATCAGGGCTGAATTCCACGCGACGCTTTCATGTCCCGGCCCGCGATTCAGCCCCGCCAGCATCTCCACCCATTTGTCGAATTCCGGCCTCCAGCGCCCGACGTAATAAGTCTTCAGTTCATAGGCTTTCACGCCCTCGGCCGAGAGCTTCAGCTCGCGTTCGCGCCATTGATCGATGGTGCGGTAAGGCACGCCTTTCGCCTTCCAGTCCTCCAGTCCGATCGGGTTGACGAGCACGAGCTTCGACACCGCGTCGGGAAACATCAGGCTGTAACGCGTCGCCAGCATGCCGCCCGTCGAATGCGCGATCAGCACAGAATTCTGAACGCCGAGCTTCTCCAGCAACGCATGGGTGTTTGTCGCCAATTGCTGAAAGGAATATTGATAACTCGTCGGTTTTGACGACGTGCAAAACCCGATCTGGTCCGGCGCGATCACGCGATATCCCGCCTGGGAAAGAGTGCTGATCGTACTCTCCCAGGTAGCCGCGCAAAAATTTTTGCCATGCAGCAAAACGGCCGTTTTCCCATTGGGATTGGCCGCCGCTGGCACGTCCATATAGCCCATTTCCAGACTCTTGCCCTGCGACTCGAAGGTCAGATGAGCCAGGGGAAAGGGGTAGGAAAAGCCCTCCAATTGCGGGCCATAGACGGGAGCCTCTGCGGCGACGGCCGGGGCTAAGAAATTGAGGACGAGCGCGGCAAGAGCTGAAAATTTTTGAATCGGTTTCATCTTGGTCCTTGGGGCGTTGCGAGAATGATGACGCTCGCGAACTTGGCGCAGCGCTGGCCGGGGGCAGGCCGAATATTGAGATCTGCTGCGTGGCTGCGCATGGTGACGAGATGCTTTAACGCGAGACTGGACCCCGCAGGCGAAACATCCTGCGCCCGATCAATTGGTTTTTCCGCCGCCAAACAACGTTGACATGGCCTTGGCTTGAAGTGCGCGATCGCTCCCGGCGACGCTCGCGATCGTGGCTTCGGGTCCGCTAAGAACGATGCCGGCATTTTTCAGCATCTGCACCAGATCGTCGGCGGAGCGGCCGGTCAGCGGGGCGACAGCCGCGATGGGCGCCTTGGCGATGGCGTCCATCGCGAGAATCTGTGGCGGCGCGCCCTTGCCGCCAAGCGGCGCGAAGGAGGCAAGCAGCGCCAGCGCGAAGGTGGCAATTACGGCGCGCCCCGTGGCGCTGGAAACAAAATAGCGTTTGAACGCGCCCCAATTGGCGACAGCGTGCAGGCCGACTCCGGCGACCATCACCCAGCCAAGCCATTCGTGGGCGAATTTGTTGAGGCCGCTGTCAAAATGGAAGAACATCAGCAGGCCGGTGACCGCCATCAGTCCGAAGGCGCTAATAGTGACGGGGGTGGCCCATTCGCGCGAAACTTTCATGACTTTGCCTTTCTTCGTTCTTTCAGGGCGCCAGCCAGAGCGTCGCTGATTTCCACCTGAAAGGTGGCGTGGCTGATCCTGAAATCCGTATCCAGCCTCCGGCCTGTATCAAAGATGAACGCGTCTCCGGGATGACCGTCAGGCATCACCAAATGGCAGGTTAAGGCGATTTCTGCCGTGCCCAAGGACCAGATGTGCAGATCATGGACGTCGGCGACCCCGGGCAGACGAGCGAGTAAGCCACACACTTCGGCGGGGTTGATCTGCTTGGGAACGCCGGCCAGCGCCAGATGCAACGCCTTGCCCAACGGCAAAGGCAAGGAACAGGCTCAAGGCCAGCGAGCAGAGCCGATTGACCCAAAGCCAACCAGTCAGCCCGCCGATCAAGGCAGACAAGGCCACAAATGCCGAAACCATCAGGTCTGCGAGCATGCGGAGATAGGAGGCGCGCCGAAGCGCGGCGCAACCGCCATTGACCAGCGCGCCTGAAAGCGCAACCGCGATCACCCAGCCGCTGGCGCTGGGCTGCGGCGTTTAAAATCGACCAATGCTGCCCAGCGCGATCACGATCACGGTCGCCAGCAACGCGCCGGCATTGGCCAAAGCGGCAAGCGAGGACGCCGCCTTCAGCCCATAGGTGAGGCGCGGCGTCGGCGGCAACTTTGCGAACCAGAGCGCCGCCCGGACCGCCAGCTGGGACGGGATGCAGTCATGGATGTCCTCAACGATCGAGTTTTTCCGCCGCTCCGGCTTGGCCGCGGACCCAATAGCCCGACGCCTTGAGCCAGCCTTTTGGATGGCCACGATCTTCAAGCATGACGTCGCGCAGGTTTTTGGCGACCCGGGCCTCCGCCGCGATCCAGACATAGCCTTCCCCTTGTGGCGCCTGCCACGCTTCGAGCGCGCGCCGCAGCATCGCCGCGTCATCGGCGTGTGAGCCATGGCGACAGGCCCAGACCGGTGTCCAGTTGGCGCGGGTCTCGAACTTTTGGGCGTCTTCCGGCCCATCGACGACGATAATCGTGGTCACCGGATCGCCGGCGCGCAGGCCTTCCACGCGCCGCCCGATCGCCGGCAGGCGGATTCGTCGCCGATCAGCAGGTAGAAATCGAAATCGTCGGCGACCATCACCGAGCCCTTGGGTCCGCCAATGGCAAGCCTGTCGCCCGGCTGGGCGGCGAGCGCCCAGGCCGTAGCCGGACCCGCATCATGCAGGGCGAAATCTAACGTCAAAATTTTCCGCGCGGCGTCGAAAGCGCGCGGCGTATAGTCGCGCATGACCTGCTGGCCGGGATTGGCGGGATCGGGCAAGAACAGCTCGATGTGATCGTCCGGCGAAGGACTGGAGAAATCCGCGAGATCCGGCGAGGAGAAGGTGATCCGCAGCATATGCGGCGTGATGCCCCACGGTCTCGACCGTCAGGAGCCGGCGTTTCGGCTCCTGGCGCAACGTTCGGTCCTGTGGCGGCTGGTTCCCTGAGACAACATGTCGCCCCTCAGAGCC
>CAVQMU010000009.1:0-557334 GCA_963713695.1 uncultured Alphaproteobacteria bacterium | reverse complement strand
GGCCCGGAGGTGGCGCGGCGCATCGGCGCCTACATGAAACAGGGCGGCCTCGTGCTGTTCGACACGCGCGACGGCGGCATGCAATTCGAGGGCGGCGGCCGCACTCCCGCGCAGGACGGCTGCGCGCCTTTCTCGCCCAGATCGACCTGCCGCCGCTTGAAGCTCGCGCCCAAGGACCACGTCATCACCAAGACATTCTACCTGCTGGAAAATTTCGTCGGCCGCACCGAAACCGGCCCGACCTATATCGAGGCGCTGCCGCCGGAGACGGAAGGCGAAAACCATCCCGCGCGCGCCGGCGACAGCGTGTCGCCTGTCATCATCGCCTCCAATGACCTTGCCGCCGCATGGGCTGGAGATGCGCTCGGAGAAGGCCTCTACCCGCTCGAGCCCGGCGGTCCGCGCCAGCGCGAGATGGCGTTGCGCGGCGGCGTCAACATCGTGATGTACACGCTGACCGGCAATTACAAGGCCGACCAGGTGCATGTGCACGAATTGCTTGAAAGGCTGGGTCATTGAGGGAGTATCAGCCTCGCCTTCGCGCCGCTGGCGCCGTCCTGGCTGCTGATGCTTTTCGCGGCGCTGGCGCTGGGCCGGGTCGTCGCCGCCCTCGTGCTTGCGCCGTCGCGGCGCGATTTTTCGCGCAGTCGTCTTTCTCGCCCTCCCTCGCTACGCTGAGCGGCCCGTCGCTCGTCGAGGAGGAGCGCGAAAACCTGCGCGACGTCGTGGCGGTGGTGCTCGACCGCAGCGCTTCGCAGGATTTCGACGACCGCCACGGCGCAGACCGACGCCGCCCGCGCGGCGTTGCAGCAGGCTGCTCAAAGCGCTCGGCGATGTCGACGTTCGCATCATCGACGCGGGCGCCTGGACGACGAGGAAGACGATGGCACGCGCCTGTTTTCGGCGCTCAATGCCGGCCTCGCCGACGTGCCCCCCGAACGCATCGGCGCCGTGATCATGGTCACGGACGGGCTCGTCCACGACATTCCCGCGATCGTGGCCGCGCCAATCTCAAGGCGCCGCTGCATGCGCTCATCACCGGCCATGAGGGCGAGCGCGACCGCCGCATCGAGCTTGTCGAGGCGCCGCGTTTCGGCCTGATCGGCAAGGACGTCGTCTTCCGCGTCGCTCGAGACGCCAATGGGCCCGGCGATCCCGTCCCCGTGACGATGAAGCGCGACGGCATGCTTGTCACGCGCATGCTGGCGCCGCCCGGCGAGCAGCTTAACGTCCCGGTGCGGATCGAGCATGGCGGCCCGCAACGTCCTCGAATTCGACGCCGAGCCGATGCCGGGACGAGCTGACGCTTGTCAACAACAAGGCGGTGGCGACAATCGAGGGCGTGCGCGATCACCTGAAAATCCTGCTCGTCTCGGGCGAGCCGCACGCCGGCGAGCGCGTCTGGCGCAATCTGCTGAAGGCCGACGCCAATGTCGAACTGGTGCATTTCACCATCTTGCGCCCGCCGGAAAAGCAGGACGGCACGCCGATCAACGAACTGTCGCTGATCGCCTTTCCCACCGCCGAATTGTTCGGCAAGAAGATCATCGATTTCGATCTGATCGTCTTCGACCGCTATTCCAACATGGGCCTGCTGCCGCTGGCTCTATTTCGACAATATCGTCCGCTATGTGCAAGACGGCGGCGCGCTGTCGATCGTCGCCGGACCGAATTTTGCCCAGCCCGATGGGCTCTATTATACGCCGATCGGCATTGTGATCCCGGCGCGGCCGACCGGCGAACTGATCGAGAAGCCCTTCCGCGCCGCGATCTCCGACACCGGCGCCCGGCATCCTGTCACGCGCGACCTGCCGGGCGCCGAGCGAAGCCGCCCGCCTGGAGCCAATGGTTCCGGCAGGAACAGGCGGTTTCTACGCGCGGCGCTGCGGTCCTGTCCGGAGTCGACGGCGCGCCGCTGCTGGTGCTGTCGCGCGAGGGGAAGGGCCGGGTCGGCCTGCTGCTGACCGACCAGATCTGGCTGTGGTCGCGCGGCTTCGAAGGCGGCGGCCCCTATGTCGATCTGCTGCGGCGCATGGCCCATTGGCTGATGAAGGAGCCGGAACTCGAAGAAGAGGCGCTGCGCGGCAATGCGAGAGGCCGGGAGATCGCCGTCGAGCGCCAGACGCTTGGCCGCTCGCCGGCCGTCGCATGTCGTTTCGCCCTCCGGCAAGGAGCAGCGACATCACGCTGGCCGCCGCGAGCCCGGCCTGTTTCGCGGCGTGGTCAAGCCGGAAGAACTCGGCCTCTATCGGCTGAGCCAGGGCGAGTTGACGGCTTTGGTCAATGTCGGCCCGGAAAATCCGCTCGAATACCGGGAAGTCGTCTCTACGCCGGAAAAATTGCGCGCGCTTGCGGAGGCGAGCGGCGGCTCGGTCCGCCGCATCGGCGGCAGGGCGGCGCCGTGGAGATGCCGCGCGTCGTCGCCATGCACGACAGCCCGGTCTATGCCGGCTCGGATTATATCGGCGTCCGCCGCGCCGGCGCCAGCGTCGCCAAGGGCGTCAAGCTGTCGCCGCTGGCCGTCGGCCTGGGGGGACTGCTGCTGGTGCTTGGCGCGCTTGTCGCCGCCTGGGCCTGGGAGGGCCGCGCGGCGCGGCGCGGGCGGGCCAAGGCCTAGGGCGCGCAGCTCCCATGGTAGACATGGGTGACGGCGAAGGACAGGCCGTCGCCGAAATCCGAGACGATCCTGTAAGTGTATTCCACGCGCCTGTTGTTGTCGGTCAGCGCCAGCGCATGGGACCATCGCATGTTGTCATTCGAGCCCTGGCTGGATGCCGCGCATTTCCCGCCGCTGCACGAAAGACTGAGTCTGGTCTCTTCGAGATCGGGACGCGACAGGACGAGCATTTTGTCGCCGGCGTTCAGCGCGAGTTGGTAGGTTCCGTTCGTCACTTCGAGGCCGTTCGGACAGGAGTGATCGTTGCTGGCTATGCCGGCGCGCAAGCCAGAACATTGGCCACGCAGCTCGCATTTCAGCTCTGCGCTTTTCGAGATGCTCGCGGTCGTCGTTGCGGGCGGCGGCGGAGAGGCTGTCAGCGGCGGAGAGGCTGTCAGCGGCGGAGGGGCCGGCGCCGGTTCCGGCGCGGCAGCGGGGGAGGCCCGTGGCGTCAGCGCTGCTTTTTCCACCCGTGCGCAATCGATGTAGCGGCGCAGCATCCAGCCCGGAGATCCCACAGCGAGCGCGATATGGCTCCAGATATTCCCACGACGGTCGCGGCCTTGGCCAATGACGCGCACGGCTTCGCCGTTGCGGAGACTGCCGACGACATTCGCATGCTTGACGCCTAGCGAGGAGCTTCGGACGTGGATTCTCCCGCCGGATTGGTTTTTCACCTTGCAGGATTGCGCCTGGCTGGATTGAGGCTGTGTGATGGCGCACACAAGCACGGTCGCCATCACCGCCGTCGCGAACGATTTCAAGGCAGGCCCCCTTGGCGATGAACTTCCACCCTGTCCGCATGGTGCGGACAGGGAAAAGAATCACGCCATTTGCGGCTAAAGCCAAACAATCATTGGGGACTCCTCCCGATGGAGGATGTGCGGCGCCAAAGGCGTATGATATTTCGCCACGCCAGCGCGGCCGCTTTCAGGGCAGGAACGTCACGGCCCCCCGGTGCTTTTCCAATGCGCCGGGCTGCAGCGGGCAGTGCAGCAGACGCGCCGGATCGACCGGGCCGGGAAAGGTGAAATGCCCGAAAGGCGTACGCGAAAAGCCCATGCGCTCATAGAAGGGCGGGTCGCCGACCAGGATGACCAGACTGTGGCCGGCCGCCCGCGCCGCATCGAGCGATTTCTGCGCCAGCGCCTCGCCAAGCCCGCGTGACCGAAAAGCCTCTTCGACCGTCAGCGGCCCGAGCAGCAGGGCCGGTTCGCCGCCGATACTGACCCGCGTCATGGCGTTGGCGCCGACGAGCATGCCGCCGATCCGCGCGAGATAAGAAAGGCTCCAGTCGGGTTCGACGCCCTCGCGCAGCCGATACGCCGTCTTGGCGAAACGGCCGGGCCCGAAGGCGCGCTCCTCCAGCTTGCGGATGGCGGGCAAGTCGGCGGGTTTTTGCAGGGCGTAATCGAGCGACAGATCGGTCATCGCCGCCGTTTAAGACTTCGGACGCCAAAGGGAAAGCGGCATTTTACGGATTTTGCCGTGCAAACGTAAAAACGCCGGTCGCGAGGGGCGCGGCCGGCGTCGGAAATCCGAAAGGGACGAGAAGTCTTACTTGGAGCCGTCGGCCTTGAACTGGGAGACATAGGCCCAGACATTGTCGCGATCCGCGTCGGACGGCAGGCCAGGAAAGGTCATCTTGGTGCCCGGGATCATCTTGGCCGGCCCGGCGACCCATTCCTTGAACTTGGCTTCGTCCCAGGTGACGCCCGAATTCTTCACCGCGTCGGAATAGCTGTAGCCTTCGGCCGCGCCGGCCTTGCGGCCGTTCAGGCCATTCAGTTCAGGGCCGACGGTGTTTTTCGCGCCGGGGCCGATCTTGTGGCAGGCGGCGCACTTGTTGAAAACCTTGGCGCCGGCGTCGGCGTCGCCCGCGGCGAAGGCGGTCGAGGAGACAAGCGCGAGGGCGGCTGCAGCCGACAGGGCATGGATCAGCTTCATTTTCGTTTCCTTCCTGACGTTCGGGACTGAGGCCCGAATTGGTGCTAAATGACTTCAAAGCCCGGCGACCCTGAATCGCGCGGCGCGTTGCTAATCTAGGCTGTGGACCGGCTCATGACAATCGCGCAGCCACGCTTGACTCCCTCGACTTTGGCGCCGTTTGCCGCCAAGCCGCAGCAAGCCGTCTCGCGCTCAAGCACTCAAGTGATTGAAAAATCAGGTATTAGCCGTGGCTGAACTCGACGGTGCGCTGAAAACCCTAAGTGAAAAATTCGGTTTTTCGAATTTCTTGCCCGGCCAGTCCGAGGCCATCGGCGCCGTGCTCGACGGCGAGGATGTTGTTGCGATATGGCCGACGGGCGGCGGCAAGTCGTTGATTTACCAGCTTCCCGCGATCATCCGGCCAGGTTTGACCCTGGTCGTTTCGCCGCTGATCGCCCTGATGCGCGACCAGGCGCAGAAGCTGAAAAAGCTTGGTATCGCGGCCGAGGCGCTGCACTCCGACGTCGAACCGGGCGCCCATGCGAAAATCTGCGAGGCGATCGCGCGGCGGCGCCTCAGCCTGCTTTATCTCTCGCCGGAAAGGCTCGTCGAGCCTTCGACGCTCGCGCTTCTGCGCGACGCCGGCGTCAGGCTGCTCGCGGTGGACGAAGCGCATTGCGTCTCCCAATGGGGCCATGAATTTCGTCCCGAATATCGCCGCATCGGCGAGGCGGCGGAGGCTCTGGGCCGTCCGCAGACCGTCGCCGTGACCGCCACCGCCGCGCCGCGCACGCGCGATGACGTGGTCAGGTGCCTGTTTGTCCGCAAGCCGCGCCTTTTCATGGGCTCGTTCCGGCGCCAGTCCATCGTCCTGTCCGCGGTCGCGCGCGACCGCGAGGCGACCCGCCAGATCCTGCGCCTCGCCGCTCCCCGGCGCGGCCAATCCGGGATCGTCTATTGCGCCTCGCGCAAAAAGGCCGACCTGCTCGCCGAGGCGCTGGCCGCGGCCGGCCATGCGGCGGCCTCCTATCACGCGGGACTGTCGGCGCAGGCGCGAGATGAGCGGCAGGACGAATTTCTCCAGCGGCCCGACATGACCATGGTCGCGACCATCGCTTTCGGGCTGGGCGTCGACAAGCCCGACGTGCGCTATGTGATCCATTGCGATCCTCCGGAGCATCTCGAAACGCTCTATCAGGAGACAGGACGCGCCGGCCGCGACGGTCGACCCGCCGAGGCGATAGCCATCCATTCTCCTTGGGCGATCGCCGAATTGCGGCGGGCGCGGTTCGAACTGGCGCGGATCCACCCGCCCTCGGCGGAAGCGGCAAGGCATCTGCTTCGCTATTTCCTGTCGGGCGACTGCCGCGAAAAAAGCCTGCTCGCCGCCCTCGGCGAAAAAACACGGCCCTGCGGCAAATGCGACAATTGCCGGCTGCGCCTCCGCCTGCCGCGACGGCTTGGTTTTTTTGGGCGAGAGATTGCGGCCGAAGCGAAAAACCGGGCGTTGCAATTTCTCGGACGGCGATTTGACCGGATGAACGCGTTTGACGCCGGCGAGCCGGAAGCGCGGGCGGGAGAGGCCGGCGCGTCCGCGCCCGATCGTGTGACGCGCCAAGTCCCGGCGCTCGACATCGGGCAGGCGCGGCGGTTGCGCGCCCTGCGCGCGGCGCGGATCGACCTGGCGAGGAAAAACGGGATCGCGCCCGCCCGCCTGATCGGCGACGCGGCTTTGATCGAACTGATCCAATCCCCGCCCGCCGACCTTGCTGACCTGGTCGCCCGTTGCGGCGATGAGACCGGCCTGCTCGGCCGTTTCGGCGCGCCGCTCCAGGCCGCGGCGCAGGAGGAAGAAGCGTGAGCGGCGCCTTAAACGCGTCGAAATGATGCTTAAGCGCCTGAATTGCAGGCCACTTCATCGAAACGAAAAAAGTTTGTGTTTTGCGGGACTAAGCTCTCAAAATAACATTTCGGACGTTAAACATTTGTTAGGGTTTTTTCGGCGCGACCAAAAGCAGCGCATTGCGACAATGCCCGAGGGAATGTCGAATCCATGTTGCAGACCATTGATTTTTCGTCCCTGCCTGCCGCGCATCCCGTGCCCAATCCGCTGGGCAAAGCGGCCTTTTCGGTTGCTGGAGCGGAGAAGCCCCTGCCGCATTGCCTCGACTTCCTGGTCAAGCCTCGGCGCATGCTCGACGTGCGGTTCGATCCTGTCAGCAAGACCGTCTGGTGTGCGATGCGGCACGAGCATTCGGTCTCCTGGACCCTGCCGCTGTTACGCGAACTCAATGCGCTCAATGCAGATATCCGCGCGCTATTCGCCGAGTCCACTTTCGACGAGCCGCCGATCAAATTCTTCATCGGCGGCTCATTGCGCCCTGGCGTGTTCAACATGGGAGGCGATCTCTCCTATTTCCTCGACCGCGTGCGTTCGCGCGATGCGGAAGGCCTCAGGCAATACGCCTATGCTTGCGTGGACGCCGTCTACAACAATTACAACGGTTTCGATTCGCCTGTCGTCACCATGGCGCTGCTCGAAGGCGACGCTTTGGGCGGCGGTCTCGAGGCGGCGCTGAGCTGCCAGTTCGTCATCGCCGAGCGCGGGGTCAATCTCGGTTTCCCCGAGGCTTTGTTTCATACGTTTCCAGGCATGGGCGCCTACAGCCTCGTCTCGCGCCGGCTCGACGCGGCGCGAGCGGAAAAGCTGATTATGTCCGGGCGCATGTACAAGTCCGAGGAATTTTTCGAGATGGGCCTCGTCGACATACTCGTCGAAAAGGGTGAAGGCACGGCCCGCGCCCGCGCCTTCATCGCGGAAAACGGCAAGCGGCACCGTCTGCTTGGCGCTGTGGGCAAGGTGCGGCGGCGGATCGCGCCGCTGACCATCGAGGAATTGCGCGACGTGACCGACATTTGGGTCGAATCCGTGATGGGCCTTGCGCCGATCAACCTGCGCAAGATGGAAATGCTCGCGCAGTCGCAAGATCTGCTATTTCAGCAATCCGCCAGCAAGCGTTTCGACAAGGGCTGAGCTTACGGTCGGCGATCAGCATTCGAGCCGAGAGGCGCTTGCCAGCGCTGATCGAAGCCTCGTTTCGAAGTGCGGAGACCATGCCAGCCTGCTAAGGGCGCAGGATGTTCAGTGCTAAGATAAAAAACGCATCAAAAAAGGGCGTCCGGTTGTGGCCGGACGCCCTTGCAGTGCCGTCGCTTGCGTCTTGGCGAGAGGCGCGGGGAGGGAACGCGCTCGCCGATCCAGGCAACTTTTGCGGCGGGAATTGATATGTTTGCGTCACCAGACGGCGACGAGGACACCGGTCATGAAAGCAAAAGCGGCGCAGATCGAAAGGATTTCAACTTTGATGGCTGTCGACATCTTCTGGTTCCCCCTCGGGCTCGGATGAACGCAGGTCGGATAGAGAACTGACAATCGCACTTGTTCATTCAGTTCACTCTTGAAGCGTTAATGAAGTGTAAATTTTGCGACATAATCCGACAATTCCAAATGTCAGGCAAAGCGCCTGGAATCCTGCGCAAAATGCCCGCAGTTGCCTAAAAAACAGTCGCTGCAGGGCGCCCGGGATTGTCCGATTGGCGCCCCCCTCTGGTCAAAGTCTGCAGCGGGGTCGAATATGCGCCATAGCGCGACTCGATTGGGCGGGCGGCGGACGGGATTGCGGATGAGCGCCGATACGGAACGATGCGGCAGGCGGGGCGCCAGAACGGCGGCCGACGGGACGGCCAGCGAAAAGGGGCGGGCCTATCATCACGGGCGGCTGCGCCAGGCGCTGCTCGCGGCCGCGCGGGCGCTGATCTCCGAACGCGGTCCCTCGGGCTTCACCCTTGCGGAGGCGGCCAAGCGCGTCGGCGTGACCGGCGCTGCGCCCTATCGCCATTTCGCTGACCGCAACGCCCTGATGTCGGCTTTGGCGCAGGAAGGATTCGAGCACTTCAACGAACAGCTTGCCAAAGCCTGGGACGGCGGCCGTCCCGATCCCGTTACGGCGCTTCGGCGTCGCGGCGCCGCCTATCTGGCCTTTGCGACGAACGAGCCGGGACTTTATCGCGCCATGTTCGGAGACGCCGGCTTCCTCACCCAGCCCGCCGCCAACGCCGCCGCGCAAAAAGCCTTCGACGAGCTCATTCGCACCACGGTCGCCGTGCTTCGCCATTTCTGTGCGCCGGAGCAGAACGCCCGCACCCTCGCCGTGCAGATCTGGGCCATGACCCACGGCGTCGCCCAGCTCATGCTGGCCGGCCATTTCACGGGCGCCGAAAAAGAAGCCGGGCCCGTGCTGGAAGAGGCCGTCGCCGCACTTGTCGAAGGCGCGATCCGTCAGGCGCTCGGCGTCAAGCAGGTGTTTCCGCGCCCGGGCTGAGCGGCCGATCACGAAAATTTTTCGCGGCGCCCCTGTGCAGGCGGCGAATGTAAATGTATATTACATTCACATCGCGCGTCATGGCGACGGGCGGTGAACGGAGCTTTATCATGAGCTGTTCCACCCATGCCGGAGCCTATCCATCGCATTGCGGACGCATGCGCTGGAAGCCGCTCGAACTTGTGGCGATGATCCTCGGCTTCATCTTTTTCTTCCCAGTTGGCCTCGCCATCCTCTTCTGGAAGATCTACCAGGCCAAAACTGACTACGCTGGCGACTTCAGCCAGTTCGCCCAGGAAAAATGGGGCGGATTCGAAAGGCGTTGCGGAACGCCGGGGATGGCGCGCCATTTCGCCCGCTCCTGGCCGGCCTCATCGGGCAATTCCGCTTTCGACGACTGGCGCAAGGCGGAACTCGAGCGTCTCGAAGAGGAGAGGCGCAAGATTTTTGAGGCGGAAAAGGCCTTCAACGACTATCTCGAAGGCTTGCGCCGCGCCAAGGATCGCGAGGAGTTCGAGCGCTTCATGGCCAGCCGCGGCAACTCGAATCCACCCGAGCCGCAGGGCTAATTCCCAAGACTTATGCGGCGGCCCTCCGGCCGCCGTTTTCTTGCTCGCAGCGGGGGCCGGACATGCGCACCTTTATCGCCGCCAAGATCGGCCTGCTGCCTTTCGTCGTTTTCTGGGCGCTTGCGGCGGCGACGCCCGAAAAAGCGATCCTTGGCGCGCTCGTGCTGTCCATCGCCGGCAATCTCTGGCGCTGGCGACGGAACGATGTGAAGCAGATCGAACTTGCGGGCCTTGCCCTCTTTGCGCTGCTTGCGACAGGGCTGGCTGTCGCGCCCGCCTTCATCCTCGCCCATGCCCCGTCCCTATCCTTTTTCGCGCTGGCGCTCGCCGCCTTCATCTCGCTTGGACGAAGAAAACCCTGGACAGCGGATTACGCCGCCGCGCAATTTTCGCAGCAGCGCGAAAGCCCGATCTTCATCGGAGTCAACAAGGCGCTGTCTTCGCTTTGGATGCTGATTTTTCTGGGCCTGGGCCTGCTCGCCTGGTTCGGCGCCAGCCCGCTCTTCGCGCTGACGCTGACTTTGACAGGCGTCGTCGCATCGATCTTCGGCCCGGGACGGCTGGTGCGCGCCATCCTCGAGCGGAAGCTGGCGGCGCAGCGGGATTTCGATTGGCCGGCGCCGCGTTTTGGCGGCGGGTCCGAAGACCTTGACGTCGCCGTGATCGGCGCGGGGATCGGCGGGTTGACGGCGGGCTGCCTGCTGGCGGCGCAGGGTTTGCGGGTCAGGATTTTCGAGCAGCACGTTCTGCCGGGCGGCTATTGCCACAGCTGGCTGCGCAAGGCTCGGCATGAAGGCGCGCCGCTGGTGTTTCGCTTTGACGCCGGGCCGCACGATTTCTCCGGCGCGCACAAGGGCGGCACCCTCGATCGCCTGCTGCAAAAACTCAGTTGCGCCGAAAAAATAGATTGGCTGCGGGTCGATTACCGCATGATCGATGCGAGCGGATCGGCCTTCGACCCGCCGCGCGACCCGCGCGCTCATGCCGAGGCTTTGGCGCTCCGTCATCCCGAAGACGCCGAGGGCGTCAAAACTTGTTTCGACATTCTCCAGGCCATTTACGTCGCCATGCAGGATACGGCGTCGGAGTCAGGTTTCATGGGCGGCGGCATGGCCAGCGTCGACGCCATGCTTGCATTCGCCCAAAAGCATCCGCTCTTTCCGCAATGGGCGGACAGACCCTATGTCGAGCTGATTTCGCGCTACGTGAAGAGCGAGACGGCGCGAAGCGACCTGTTGGCCATCGTCGGCTACATCAGCGAGGACGTCGCGCGTCCCACCTGCGCCGAGATGGCGCCGATCCACGCTTATTTTATCAACGGCGGCTATTATCCCAGGGGCGGGACCAGCCGTTTCTCCGAGGTCCTCGCGGAGTCCTTTCACGCCAGGGGAGGGGAGATCGTTTACAAGACAGGCGTGAAAAAAATCCTCGTCGAGCAGGGCCGGGCGGCCGGCCTGCTGCTCGACACTGGCGAGACGGTCCGCGCCCGCGCCGTCGTGGCCAACAGCGATCCGCGCAAGACTTTTCTCGAACTCCTCGACCCCGCGCTGCTGCCGGAAAAATTTCGCGAAAAGCTCGAAGCCGCGCCGCCCGCCACGTCCGGTTTCGGCGTTCATCTGGGCGTCAAAGGCGAACCCGAAGGCTTGCCCCTGACGTTCATCGCCGGCGAGCCAGCCTGCCTCGTCGTGCTGGTCGGAAAAATCGATCCCTCGGACGCGCCATCGGGATATTCCACGGTCGATCTTTTCACGCTTCTCAATCACGAGGAGGCGCGAAAGTGGTTTCCCGCGACAGGAAGCGCACGCGACGAATGGAAGGGCCTTCGCCGTTCCCAGGATTACGAACGCAGCAAGCAAGACTTCGCCGACCGCCTCATCGCCCAGGCCGAAAAGGCCATACCCGACTTGCGCGAGCGCATCGTTTTCCGCTGCGAGGCAAGCCCGATCACCTATGCGCGCTACGACTGGTCGAGCGCCGGCGCCATCTATGGCGTCGCGCCTGAAGGCCGGATACGCGGCTCGAAAAGCCCGATCCCGGGCCTTGTCGTCGCCGGCGCCATCAATTTCGGTCCCGGCGTCGAGGCGGCGGCGTTGTCGGGCGTCTGGGCGGCGGAAGCGCTTTGCCCCGGCGCGTCCTCGCCGCCGGCGCCGGCGACAGAAAAGAGCCTTTTGGCGACAGCTTAAGTCTTGGTCCGATCCAGTAGGACCGAATCGACCACGCCAAGACAATTCCGCATTGCGTAGGGATGCGATCGTCAAAAATTTTTCGGTTAACTATTTTGCTTCAGCGCCGATTAACGCGCCGGTTGCAGGAATTGCAACATGGCGCGTCCTTCGAAAATTTCGCTTATCCTCGTATGCAGCCTTGGCGCGCTTGCCGGGTGCTCGAAGTTCGAGCGCGCCGAACGTCCGGCCTGGCGCACCCATGCCGAGAACACGTGCTTTGCGGAAAAGCGCGTCGCCTTTTCTCCGTATATCCAGCCGGCCGCGCATGACATCGAGGGACCATCGATCTGCGGCCTGACCAAGCCCCTCAAGGTGACGGCGCTGCAGGGCGGAGCCGTGCAATTTAATTCGACGCAGACGCTCGATTGTTCGATGGTCGCCGAACTCGACGCCTGGCTGACCGACGTGGTGCAGCCCGCGGCGCAGGCGCGCTTTGGCCAGACCGTCGCCCAGATCGATTCCATGGGTTCCTACAATTGTCGCGGCATGAACAACCAGATGGGCGCGCGCCTGTCAGAACATTCCTTCGGCAATGCGCTGGACATTGGCGGCTTCCAGCTCGCCGACGGGCGAAAAATCACGCTGGTCCGCGATTGGACGCGCGGCGATCCGGAGACCCAGGCTTTTCTGCGCGACGTGCATAATGGGGCCTGCAGCCATTTTGCCACCGTGCTGAGCCCGGGTTCGAATGCCTTTCATTACAACCATATTCATGTCGATCTCGCCATGCACGGCATGACTTCGACCGGGCCGCGGCGCATTTGCAAGCCCGCCCGCCAGCAGACCGAGCCGCCGTCGCGCAAGGACAATCTGCCCGAGGCGCCGGAGATCGACGACGATCTCGACATCGCCCAGGCCGGACCGCCGCGTGGCGCCGCCTCTTACGCCATGCATACCGCCCCCGACCTGTCGCTCGCCGCCGCCACGATAGCCGCCGCCGATCCGGCGCGGCGTCCGGGAGCGCCGACTTCGCCGGGACGCCCCATGGGCGCTGGCCCGGCAGCGCTGCACGCGCCCGCAGCGCCGGAGGCCTTTGTCGCTCAATCCCCGCCAAGGCGCGGAACCATGCGGGACGACGGCGTCTTTGAGCCGGAAGGCGCGCCCGCCGATTTCGACCTGCCGACGTCCAAAGTCACGCGCTGAACTTTGCCCTTCTGCTTCGATGACCTCGCAGCGACTTTGGCGACCCTTGCCAAGACACCGCCAGCACGTGCGCGTTTTTTGTGCAGTTTTTACGTGGAATTAACCATGTTGGGCGAACATTGTCCGAAGCTCGACAAGTGCTGTTCGCCTAACGGCAACGCAAGGGTGACGCCACGGTAAGGCGTGGACTGTCCGGGCCTGGCCTGAGGAGGGTCACGTGGCGGACATCGTTCTTAATCTGGTCACTCCAACGATCACCGGCAGTCCGGCGGGCGTCGCGATCAGCCTCGACCTGACGATCGGCAATACGCCAAACACCGATGGCTCCTATACTGTCACCGCCGCGTCCGGAACCTATAAGTCGACCGACGCTTCCGGAACCGTTCAGACTTTGAACATGAGCCTGGCGTCCGGGAGCATCGACGGCGCCGACGACGAGCTTTTCCTCAATGGCGGCCCGAAGTTCGATCTTGGCGGCATCACTTTCACCACCAACGGCGACCCGGAAGCCGCCTCTTATGCCGGCAGCTCCCCTACCGCCGATCCGCAGGACGTCAATCTCTTCTATACCGGCGCGACGACGTCGCTCGGCGACGAGGCGTTCACCACGGATCTCTATGGAATTGACACGCAGTCAGTCACTTATCTGACCGAGCCCCTCGTGAACGGCGTCGCGGCGAAAGGCACTGCATCGGACCCGAGCAGCGTGCAGATCGAAAACCCCGTTTCAGTCGGAACCATCGAAGCTCAAGGACCGACGCCAACCGACGGAAGCATCGACGCAACAGTGACGGTCGGCCCGACTGCGCTGACCGGAGTGTTGCTTGAAGCGCAGGGCGCGGCCCTCATCGACGTTCAGGCTGGCGCAACGGTGGTCGATTCGACTGCCGAGCTGGTCAATGGCGGCGCGATTCAGTTCGAAACGGCGTTTGCGGGTCCTGTGAAGTTCGTCGGCGCGGGAAACACTTTGAATTCTTTCGCAGCCTGGGGCTGTCTCGCCGATAACCGGCTTCGTAGCCACCGACGCCATCGACCTGCCCGACATCGAAATCACGAGCGTCTCGGCGCCGCAATATTCGGTGTCTTCAGGCGATACGATTGTCAGCTTCACCGGATTGGATAATGGCCAAACGGTCACGGAAACCCTGACCTTCGTCGGTACGGCATACGCCAATGCAATCCAGCTCGAGAATGACGGCAACGGCGGGACGAGCGTCATTACCGATGTCAGCTGCTTCCTCGAGGGAACGCTGATCCGCACGCCCGAGGGCGAGGCTCCGGTCGAGACGCTTTCCCGCGGCGATCTCGTGATGACGGTCGCGGGCGAAGCCAGGGAGGTCGCGTGGATTGGCTTGCGCGCGGTTTCAGCGCGTTGCGCCGATCCTGTCCGCTGCTGGCCGATTCGCGTCAGGGCCGGCGCGCTGGGCGAGAATGTTCCTGCGCGCGATTTGCTGCTGTCGCCCGATCATGCCCTGCTTGTCGAGAATTTGCTGATCCAGGCGGGCGCGCTGGTCAATGGAACGTCAATATCGCGAGAAACCGAGGTTCCCTCACAATTCGTCTACTACCACGTCGAACTCGATGACCACGCGCTGATCCTGGCCGAGAACGCGCCTGCGGAGACGTTCGTCGACAACGTCGATCGCGTGGGCTTCGACAACTGGCGCGAGCACGAAGCGTTGTATCCCGATGGCAGGGCAATTGACGAATTGCCCTATCCGCGCGCAAAAGCCCGGCGGCAGGTTCCGCCACAGATCAGGACAATGCTCGACGAACGCGCCAAGCTATTGGTCGCCACGCAAGCGCTCGCCGCCTGATCATTCCTCCTCGTCGAACTCCTCGTCGTCGGCGAAGGTGATTTCCGCCAGGCAGGCCGTGGGGATCGACGCCGTGCGGATGGCGTCGTCGACGTCGGCGTACCAGATCACCTCGACATCGTCCTTCAACTGCCGGACCACGGTCATTCCGCGTCCGCCGGATTTCAGCTGCACGATGTCGCCGGGCTTGAACTGCATGGTCTTGCGCCTTCTGCTGGAGGAATTCGGTGTCAGGGCCACTTCACTATGGGCGGCATGGATGAAAGGATCGAGTTGACGTTGCCGCCGGTTTTCAGGCCGAAGATCGTGCCGCGGTCATAGAGCAGGTTGAACTCGACATAGCGGCCCCTCCGCACAAGCTGCTCCTCGCGTTGTGCCGGCGTCCAGTCCTTGCCCATATTGGCGTCGACCAGCGGCGGATAGATCGAATCGAAGGCTTCGCCCACCGCGCGGGTGAAGGCGAAGGCGGGATCGAAGCTGTCGCCTTCCGCATCGAGATAATCGTAGAATATGCCGCCGATTCCCCGGGGTTCGTTGCGGTGCTTCAGCCAGAAATAGTCATCGCACCAGGCCTTGAAGCGCGGATAATCGGCAATCGGGTGCGATTCGCAAGCCCTTTGCATCGCCGTATGGAAGGCGAGCGCGTCCGGATCCTCCTGCGTACGTCGGGCGTCGAGGACCGGCGTGAGGTCGGCGCCGCCGCCAAACCAGGCCTTCGACGTCACGACCATGCGGGTGTTCATGTGCACGGCGGGAACATTGGGATTGCGCGGATGGGCGATGAGCGAGACGCCTGCCGCCCAGAAGCGGGGGTCCTCTTCCGCGCCCGGTATCTGGCGGGCGAATTCCGGGGCGAAAGTCCCGTGCACAGAGGAGCAATGGACGCCGGCCTTCTCGAAGACGCGCCCCTTGAGCAGGCCCATGCGGCCGCCGCCGCCGGGCGCGCCGTCATGATTGACCCGCTCCCAGGCGGTGAGCGCGAATCGTCCCGCTTCGGTCGCGCCCTCGGCCCAGACGCCGTCCTCTGCGCGCTCCAGCGCCTCGAAGGAGGCGATGATCTTCAACTGCAGCGCGTCGAACCATTCGACCGCCGCCCTCTTGCGGGTTTCCAGCAAAGATTTAGTCACGCAACGCCTCCTGCGAAAATTGTCCGGTCTGGCGCAGCGCCTCGCCCAGGACCATGGCCGCGGCGACCGCGACATTCAGCGACCGCAGGCCCGCGCGCACCGGAATGACCAGCCGCGCGTCGGCGGCGGCGAAGACCTCGTCCGGGACGCCCGCCGAATTCGCGCCCGACCATGATGATGTCGGCCGCCCCGAAGGCAAAATCGGTGTAGGCGATGTCGCCCCGGGTCGACAAAATCGCCAGTCTGCGGCCCATTGCCGCACGCCAGCCCTCGAAGGCGCGCCAGGAGACGTGGCGCTTGATAGCGACGTGATCGAGATAATCCATGCCGGCGCGGCGGAAATGGCGCTCGGTCATGGGGAAGCCCGCGGGTTCGATCAGGGCGGCCTCGACCCCCATGCAGGCGCAAAGGCGCAGCATCGTGCCTGCGTTCTGGGGAATGTCGGGCTGGAACAGGGCCAGACAGAGGGGAGCGGCGACGGACATGCCGCTCGATAGCACCGCCTCGCCGTGGGGCCAAGAGACTGTTCAAGCGAGAGCACAAGCGAGAGTGGAGCGCCTTTGAGGATGACGCGCGACAGCACAAATTCAGGGCGTCCCGCGACCCTGCCTGCAAATTGTGCGAATTTTCCTCGGGTTTCAGCGGAAAAGCGGCTGCGGCTTGGACTTTCTGCTTAGCATCGACTCTGGACATGGCGGCTGAACGATGCCAAATAACGGCGCTTGCTCAAACAGGCTCCGCGATGATTCCGTCTGCGCGCTTGCGCCGGGCGGCGGAAATATCATTTGTCGCCGCGCGGCGCCCGGACGTTCCGGACCCGCGTGCAACATCAACGGCTTCGCCGGACAAGGGCGAGGCGAGCCTCCGACGCCGCAAGGCGCGGGCGCCGGCTCGAAACATGGGGACGAAAACTTGACCACCGCAACGACGGTCGAACCGACCCGCAGAGATTTTCTGTTCATCGCCACCGGGGCCGTCGCTGCGGTCGGGACCGCCGCGGTCGTCTGGCCGCTGATCAGCCAGATGAGCCCCGACGCTTCGACGCTGGCGCTCGCCTCGTCCGAAGTCGATATCGGCGCCATTCCGGTCGGCCAGATCGTCACGATCAAATGGCGCGGCAAGCCGGTGTTCATCCGCCACCGCACGCCCAAGGAAATCGAGGAGGCCGAGAAGGTCGACGTCGCGACCCTGCCGGATCCAGAGGCCGACGCCGCTCGCGTAAAAACGGGAAAGTCGGAATGGCTTGTTGTCGTCGGCGTCTGCACCCATCTCGGCTGCATCCCGCTCGGCCACGCCGGCGAGTACGACGGCTGGTTCTGCCCGTGCCACGGGTCGGTCTACGACACGTCCGGCCGCATCCGCAAAGGCCCGGCGCCGCGCAATCTCGCGGTTCCCCAGTATTCGTTCCTGACCGACACCAAAGTCAAAATCGGCTGATCCGCGGCCCGGCGCGAGCCGGGCGCCTCCGCTCGTCCCAAACGACATTTTGAAGAGAACCCAATATGCACGGACTCTCAACATTCGAGCCGAAGAACGGCCTGGTGAAGTGGCTCGAAGCCCGCCTGCCGATCCTGAGCTTCATGCACGGCTCCTTCGTCGCCTATCCAACGCCGAAGAACCTCAACTACTGGTGGACCTTCGGCGCCATCCTCTCCTTCATGCTGATCGCGCAGATCGTCACCGGCATCGTGCTGACCATGCACTACACGCCTGAGGCGACCATGGCCTTCGGCTCGGTCGAGAAGATCATGCGCGACGTCAACTAGGGCTGGATGCTGCGCTACGCGCATGGCAACGGCGCCTCGATGTTCTTCCTCGCCGTCTACATTCACATGTTCCGCGGCCTTTATTACGGCTCCTACAAGGCGCCGCGCGAAGTGCTGTGGATCCTCGGCGTGATCATCTTCCTGCTGATGATGGCGACGGGCTTCATGGGCTACGTGTTGCCCTGGGGCCAGATGTCCTTCTGGGGCGCCACAGTCATCACCAACCTGTTCTCGGCGATCCCCTTCGTCGGCGACGACATCACCACCTGGCTGTGGGGCGGCTATTCCGTCGACAACCCGACGCTGAACCGCTTTTTTGCGCTCCACTACCTGCTGCCCTTCATGATCGTCGCGGTCGTCGCGCTGCATGTCTGGGCGCTGCATGTGGTCGGCCAGAACAATCCTGATGGCGTGGAAATGCAGGATGTCGCCAAGGATTCCGTGCCCTTCACGCCGCACGCGACCATGAAGGACAGCTTCGGCATCATCTGCTTCATGCTGCTCTATTGCTGGTTTGTCTTCTACGTCCCGAACTATCTCGGCGACGCGGACAATTACATTCCCGCCAATCCGATGAAGACGCCGCCGCATATCGTGCCGGAATGGTATTTCCTGCCCTATTACGCGATCCTGCGGTCGATTCCGAACAAGCTGGCCGGCGTCATCGCCATGTTCTCGGCCATTGCGGTGCTGGCCTTCCTGCCCTGGCTCGACACCTCGAAAGTGCGTTCGGGCAAGTATCGCCCGACCTTCAAGATCTTCTTCTGGGTCTTTGTCGGCGTCGGCGTGGGCCTCGGCTATCTCGGCGCCATGCCTCCGGAAGGCGGCTATGTGCTGGCGGCGCGCATCCTGGGGGTGGCCTATTTCGCCTTCTTCCTGGTCGTCCTGCCGCTGCTCGGCCTGTTCGAGCATACGAGACCGGTGCCGGCTTCCATTGCCGATGCGGTGCTCGCCAAGTCTGGAGCCGTCCCGACCGGCTCCGCCGCTCCGCAGACCCAGGGCTGATCGGCCGAATTCGAGGATAGGAACAATGGCATTCAGCAAGAAACTCGGATTTGCCGCCGCCGCCCTTTTTGGCGCCGTCGCATTTTCCTCCCTGACCCTGCGCGCCGAAGAAGCGGGCAAGGAAGAACAGCCCAACCCGGAGCGGCAGGAATGGTCCTTCGCCGGTCCCTTCGGAACCTTCGACCGGGCGCAGTTGCAGCGCGGCTTCAAGGTCTACAAGGAAGTCTGCTCCAACTGCCACGAACTGCACATCCCCATCCGTACCCTGGGCCAGCCTGGCGGTCCGGGATTTTCGGAAGATCAGGTCAAGGCGCTGGCGGCGAGCTATACCGTCCATGACGGTCCGAACCTCGCAGGGCGAAATGTACGACCGTCCCGGTCGTCCTTCGGATTATTTCCCTGCGCCCTTCCCGAATCCGGAAGCTGCGGCTGCGGCGCTCGGCAACGCTCCGCCGGACATGTCGCTGCTGGCCAAGGCCCGCAAATATGAACACGGCTTTCCGTGGTTCATCGTCGACGCGCTGCCGGTCCCCGGCGGCATGTATCAGGAACTCGGCGTGGACTATATCTACGCCATCCTGAACGGCTACACCAAAGACGACGACGCCAACTGGAACCTCTATTTCCCCGGCCACAAGATCGCCATGGGCAAGCCGCTCAGCGACGGGCAGGTGGAATATCCGGACGGCGCGCCGACGACGGTCAAGCAATACGCCAAGGATATTTCGAGCTTCCTCTATTGGGCGGCCGAGCCGACCCTCGAGCAGCGCAAGCGCGTCGGCTCCCGGGTCATGATCTTCCTGCTGGTCATGGCCGGCCTCCTGTACTTCACCAAGAAGCGCATCTGGCAGGACGTGGCGCACTGACCGCGTGACGCTCGCCTGAAAAGATCAGCTGGAAAGAAGAGAGGCCCCGATCAATGATCGGGGCCTCTCTTGTTTTCTGGTGTCGCGCCCATCAATGCGGCTCGCTGCTGTCGGTGGGGTGGGCGTGCGCTGCGCGGCCGCCCTTGCGGCCGGCGTTCTTCGCCAAATCCTTGTCGCGCGCGAAGCTCCTGTTGGTCGGACTGACGCTGCGGCCGCCCTTGCGGCCAGCTTCTGCGGCCAACTCGGCGTTCTGCGAAAAGCTTCTCTTTTCGCGCGGCACGCTTTCGCCGCCTTTCCTGGCAATGGCGCGCTGTTTTTCGGGATCCATCGAGGCGAAGCCGCGTTTCGGCTTTTTCGCTAGGTCGATCATCAATATCCTCATTTCTCGGAACGACGGGATAGTCCACACGATTAGGTTGCAACGCGCGAAAGCCGCTTCGGCTGCGTTCAACCCGTTCACCAATTCGTGAGCGCCGCTGTGGCCCCGGTCGAGCCGGTCGCGCGTTTCCTTCCGGAGGTGCGGGTTTTGACGGTATTTCGCAAGGAAACGGATACTTTCGGCCCAATCGACGTGGCCGAGGAACGGTTGTGGGGCGCGCAGACCCAGCGTTCGCTCGAAAACTTCGTGATCGGCGATCAGTTGATGCCGCTCGAAATCATCGCCGCCCTGGCGCTCGGCAAAAAGGTCGCGGCCAAGGTCAATGCGGAACTGGGACTGCTTGAACCCAGGCTCGCCGAGGCGATCATCGCTGCGGCGGAGGAGATCGTCGCCGGGCGGCTGGACGAGCATTTTCCGCTGCGCGTCTGGCAGACGGGCTCGGGCACCCAATCGCACATGAACGTCAACGAAGTCATCGCCAACCGCGCCAACGAAACCGCCTTCCAGGCGCCGCGCGGCGCCAAGGCGCCGGTCCATCCCAACGATCACGTCAACCTCGGGCAATCCTCGAACGATTCCTTCCCCGCGGCGATGCATGTGGCGGCGGCCCGCGCGCTGGCGAACAACCTTCTGCCGGCGCTCGGGCGGCTGGAGAACAGCTTGTGCGAGAAGGCGGAAAAATTCACCCATCTCATCAAGATCGGCCGCACTCACATGCAGGACGCCACGCCGATCACGCTGGGGCAGGAAATCTCCGGCTATGCGGCGCAGGTCGCGCTGGCGATGGAGCGGATCGAGGCTGTTCTGCCGGGGCTCTATTACCTGGCGCAGGGGGGAACCGCGGTCGGCACCGGCCTGAACGCCCACAAGAAATTCGCTGCGCTTTTTGCGGGCGAGATGGCGCGCGAAACCGGCTTGCCGTTCAAGCCTGCCGACAATTTTTTCGAGGCCTTGGCGAGCCATGACGCGCTGGTTTTCGCACATGGCGCGGTGGAGTCCGCCGCGACCGGCCTCTACAAGATCGCCAGCGACATCAGGCTCGCTGGCAGCGGCCCGCGCGCCGGGCTCGGCGAACTGGCGCTGCCGTCGAACGAGCCGGGGTCCTCGATCATGCCGGGAAAGGTCAATCCGACCCAGGTCGAGGCCCTGACCATGGTGTGCGCCCGCGTTTTCGGCAACCAGACGACCATCGCCTTCGCGGGATCGCAAGGGCAATTCGAACTGAATGTCTACAAGCCCGTGATCGCCTTCGCCTTTCTCGAAAGCGTGCGGCTTCTGGCGGACGCCGCGAAGAGCTTCGCCGTTCACTGCATCGACGGCCTTGAAGCCAATGCTTCAAGCCTCGATGAGGCGATGCGCCGTTCGCTGATGCTGGCGACGGCCTTGACCCCCAAAATCGGTTACGACAAGGCGGCGCAGATCGCCAAGGCGGCGCACGCCAAGGGAACAAGCCTGCGCGAGGAGGCGATCGCCTCGGGCCTCGTCAGCCCCGAGGATTTCGACGCTTTGGTCAGGCCGGCGGACATGTTGGCGCCGAAGGAATGATCGCCGCCTTTCCGGTTAACGCAGACTACCCTTCACATATCGAAGGGGCGCCGTCCCCCGCGGCCGCGGGGGACGGCGATTTCCCAGCCTATGTGGCATCGCTTCGGGAACGATGCTGCGGTGCGTCATCAGGGTTGGATTGCGGCAAGACTTCGACAGGTTCTTTCGCCGTTGATCTTGCAGACATGAGTTCGATGAATGCGATGGCGCACAAAAAGACTGCGCACGCTACCCAAATGAAGAATCCGGAATTGTGCTGGCAAATGGTGGCAGGGGAGTCAACGCCGTGGATGCCTGTCCATGTAAAGCTGGTCAGGGCCAAGCAAAGGCCGGCCAAGCCTGGCGCCATCCCTGCGGGATGTTGAAAGATCAGGCGAAGACTCATCCAAATCATCGTCAGATTGGCGAACCATCCAAATTGGCCGATCAACGGTCCTGACCAGCCGGTAAGGAGAATGTGCCAACCGGGCCAAGATGGGACCGGAAAGCTCGGGTTTGGCGAGCACATGGTAACGGCAGGCAAAATTAAGGAGCTAATCCACAAAGTCAGAGCGACGACGCCGGCGACTCTCCGGTAATCAGGCGTTTTCATCTGGGTGTCCTGTTGAAACGAGGTCAGCGATTTGGCTCGCCGCCAAGTCCAATTCGAGTGGGTATCTGCGTCAAACGGATAGGCACGGAATGATCACTTGCCCGTGGCGGCGGCGTAGCAGGCGATGGCTTCGTTGTGGATGGTCGACTTCTGCTCGGGGGTCAGGCGGTCGCGCGCCAATGCGAGCCACAATCCGTCCTTTTTCGAGCTTGCGATCACGCAGGCGCAGGAGGACTCGCAAATCGCGGCCTCAGCGCCGTCATTCACGCATTGCCGGGCGCATTGCCGCGTAAAGAGTTTTTCGTCCGGGGCCGGTTGAGCGACGAGGCTCACCAGGGAGAAAAAGCCGAACAGCACCGGTTGGTGGATCAGGTAGAAGGCAAGCGAATGGCGGCCGCAGAAGGAGAGGGCGCCCGTCATTTCGTTATTGCATGGGGACGACGGGGACTGGATGTCTTCGCTCCGCTCGGAATGACTGGCGGAGACACGGGCGCCAAACCAAAATCGCCCCAAAGCCACGCCGAACAGCACGAAGGCCAGCCACGGCAGCAGCGGGCGATAATCATTGCTGGGCGGCTCGAAGGTCGAAAGCCCGGTCCACCAGAAAATCTTCGCGTTGAAGGCCGGCGTGGCGAAAACGTGCGGCGCGAGCAGGGCCAGGGCGCCTGCGGCCACTGTCAGGAGTGGCGTCGCCCTTAGCAAGGGCAGGGCGAGCAGGCTCGCCAGCGCGATGCAATGCAATATGCCGAAAAAGATCGGCATCTGCGGAAACATCCAGAACGAGACGGCGCTGATCGCCGCGGCGGCGGCGACGATCTGGCCCCAGCGCCGCCAATATGGCGGGCTGCGCCAAAGCGGCCCCCGCGCCTCCTCGGCAAGGACGAGGCTGAAGCCGACGATGAGCAGGAAGCTTGCCGCGATCACATGGCCAAGCCAGTGGAAGGGCGGGGACACCACAATGTCCCTGTCGATCCAGCCGAAATTGGCGAGATCCCAGGTCAGGTGGAACCCCGCCATGGCCCATAAGGCCAACCCGCGAATGGCATCGACGAGCGGGAGCCGGCGGGGCGGGGTTGCGCTCAAGGCGGCGCTCACGGCCGGAAGTGCGAGAAGACCATGTCGGGCGCGGAAAGATTATGCCGCGACGGCGTGTTCCGCCCTGCCCAGACTTCCGTGGCCATGGCGCCGGAAAACTGGTCGATGCGCGCCTCGCCCCAGCCTTTTCCATCCTTTTCGCGCCAGCCGATACGGGCGACGTCGGAATTGACCTCGTTGGCGTACATGGAGCGCAGCGCCGCGAAGGGCAGGTTGTCGGGCATGGCGCCGGCATAATCGACGTCGAGCGCGAAATGGTCCTGGTCAACCTGCTTGATCGTCACAGTCGCCGAGCCGCCGCGGACAAAATTCAGCGTGAACGCCTTTTTGGCGGGATCGAAGGCAATGTCCTTGATCGCGACGACCGGCCGCGCGCCGCCAGGGCCATCCTGCATCTCCAGCGGCCCAAGCTGGAAGGAGGAGCCGTAGGCCGTCCAGCGCATGTCGCCTGGGGGCAGGGGACGAATGCGCCAATTGCCGTCGGAGGGGTAAAGCACCAACACCTCTTCCGCGCGTTCGCGGAAAAGCATCCAGAGCTGGATGTAATTGAAGCCGGGCTCGACATGATCGCCGACGCGGATCGGAACGCTCGCCGGACGCCAAAAATTCGGATCGGTCAGGCCGGTAAGCCAGAGGGTTGGAGATTTATAAAAAGTTTTCCGCGGCAGGGCGCCTTCGCCGTGCGGCATGTTGCAGGCGGAAAAATCCGGCGCCCAGCGATCCGTGTTGATCATGCCGATATAGGAGGGGTGAGCCGCCTGGACCTCCATGTGCCGGACCTCGGGCGAGACGAAATCCAGCTCGACATTGTCGCGTTCGGCGCAAAGCTCCGGCGTGGTCTTGTTGACGACGCTGACCGCCAGTTCGTTGGCCAGTTGGTCGAGGCCGCCGGCGAAGGCGGGCGAGGCCAAGGAAATCGGCAATATGACGAGCAGGACGGCGGCGAGTTGAGCAGGGCGCATGGATTATTCCGGGAGCGAAACTGCGCCTGTTTTAGCCCGCCGCCGCTGGAAGGCAAGCTGGCCGGGGCGCGATGCTGGCAAAAGAGCTTTGTCGCCTCAAATTCCCGTGGCTGGGGAGAAGCGCGTCTCAAATCATGGGCGGCCGCCTGGATTTCGATGCGCGGCAGTCCGGACATCGGCGAACGCCAGCCTCAAATGCCCATTGGCACAACCAAAGGCGGCGACGACCGATTGCTGGCGGGCTGCTTCGCGCCGACCTGCTAGGCAGAGAGCGCTCCCTCCTCGGCGACAATGGAATTGATGATTTCAAGGACGCGCTCGCCCTCCAAGCGGCCCAACTCAAAACCCGTCGCCTCGCCGATGCGAGAAAACAGGTTTCGTCCTTCCACCGAACGGCCGACGAACGCCATTGACCAGTTGGGAAATTTGCGCTCGGGCGTTTCTTCAAAGGCGAGAACCTGGACATCGGAGTGACGCCGGTCGCGCTGGATGCGTTCGAAAATCCCTTCAATGTTTTTGCGGGGGCCCTCAAGCGCCTGTGCGAAGACGCCAGAATTGAAGATGAGGACGCCGGTGACGTTGAGAGGCGCGTTATTGCGCCGCGCCGATTCCAGAATGGACTCGATTTCCGCCGCGATGTCGTCCGGTTTGCCGGGGATCAAGTTTCGGCTGTAATAAACAAGGCGATAGAGAGGTTCGGTCACTGACGGTCTCCTTTCATTCAGCGGCTGCGACGGCGGCGCCATGTTTGCGCGATTGCAGAAACGGTTCGACGCTTTCTGGGGGCAGAGGTCTGCTGATCAGATAGCCCTGGATATCGGTGCAGCCGGCCTCGCTGACCCGATCCAGCTGCGCGTCGGTCTCGACTCCCTCCGCGGTCGTCGTCATGCCGAGGCTCTGACCCAAAGCCGCGATGGCGCGGACGATGGCCGTGCTGTTGGCCTCGTTGATGGCGCCGCGAACGAATGACTGGTCGATCTTGATTTTGTCGAACGGGAAACTGTGCAGGTACGACAGCGACGAATAGCCGGTGCCGAAGTCGTCCATCGAAACGCGCACGCCCATCTCGCGAAGTCTGTGCAACTCGCCCAGGACAGAGGAATGGTCGCCGAGCAGCACGCTCTCGGTGATTTCGAGTTCCAGGCGATCGGGTTCAAGGCGGCTTTCCGAAAGGGCCACCAAAACCTGTTCGCAGAGGTTCGCATTGCGAAACTGGACCGCGGAGACATTCACGGCGACGCGCAGGCGATCCCGCCATTTGGCGGCTTCGCGGCAGGCTTTGCGCAACACCCATTCGCCTATGGGCGCGATCAGGCCAAGCTCCTCCGCGAGCGGTATGAATTCAGCTGGCGACACAAATCCGCGCTTCGGATGGCGCCAACGCAGCAGCGCCTCAAAGCCCGTGATCTGCCTTGAACTGAGGTTGAACTGCGGCTGATAGACCAGCGCCAACTCTCGCAGCGCCAGAGCGCGGCGCAAGTCGACCTCCAGAGATCTGCGCGCCTCGCATTGCGCGTCCATGGCGGCTTCGAAGACGCGAAAGCGCCTTGGACCGTCCTGTCGGGCATGGAACAGGGCAAGATCGGCATTGTCGAGGATCTTGTCGCAATCCTCGCCATTGGCGGACACAACGGAAACGCCCACGCAAGCGTCGATGTTGAGGCAATGTCCCTCCGCCAGATAGGACCGGCCAAGCAGATCGACGAGCCGCATCGCCAAGTCTGTGGCGGATTGCGGTTGGGGCGAGCGGAGCTGGAGAATGGCGAACTCGCCATCGCCGACGCGGGCCAGAAAATCACCGTTTGAGAGAGTTGAACGCAGTCGATCCATGACGAGGCGCAATAGCGCAGCGCCTGTGCTGCGTCCGAACGAGGTCTTGATCGCCTTCAACTTGTCGAAACTGACCGACAAGACCGCGGCGGCGTCGTCCGACGGATGGCGCGATGCAAGGAAACCGCTCAGGCGCTCGCGAAACATCGCCTCATTGGCGACGATCACGTGGTCTGGCTCGGACGCGACTGAAGCGTGTTCCGTATGCTTCGCAGGAGCGACGATTAAGGTCATGCAGGATGAGCGCCCATTTAAGATGTCATTGGCAAGGTTGCACACGCATAGGTTGTGGTTTTCTTTCAGGGCGGGGAAAACGGCGCGGGAGGTTAAAATTGTCTTAGCGTGTCGCTGAACGCTCAACGAACACGCGATGGGCACAAGCTTGTCGAGTCGCCGAACGGCCGGGAGCCGGCCCGCAGCCCGCATTTTGCTTGAGGCTGGCCCTTGGGCGCGCGAACCATTATGTAGGGTGCGGCGCAAAAAAGGATTTTCCGGAAAATGTCGGAGATATCAGGTCTTTTCCCATCTTTGGCGGCTTCCGGCGCGCTTGCCGCCGAGCGCGCCATCGCGGAATTGCGCGCCGGACGCCCGGTCGTCGTCAGCGAGGGGGCGAGCCGCCTGCTGGCCTTTCCTGCAGAAAACCTCGACGAAGCCTCGGCTGCCGCGCTGGAGCGGCTCGCGCCCGGCCGCGCCAATCTCATCCTTTCCGCCCAAAGGTTGCGCCGCCTCGGCGTCGAGCGGACGGCGCCCGGCCTGATCGCCCTGCCGAAAATCGATCTCGATCGCATTGGCGCATTGCTCGCCGAAGTGGACGCGCGCATCGACGCGCCCGTGGCCAATCCTGCCCCGGCCGACGAGGCGGCGCTCGACCTCCTGCGCCTCGCCCATTTGCTGCCCGGCGCGGTGCTGGCGCCGCTGCGCAATCCTGTGCCGGAACTTCAGGAAGTTTCAGGCAGCGATATCAGGGGCTTCCGGGCAAAAAAAATCCTGTCTCTGCATCTGGTCGGACGCGCGCCCGTGCCGCTCGAAGGGGCGCCGCAATCGGAGATAGCCGTTTTTCGCGGCGGCGAGGGGCTGCGCGATCAGGCGGCGGTGATTGTCGGGAAACCGGATTTCGCCGGACCCGTGCACGTTCGGCTGCACTCGGCCTGCCTGACGGGCGATCTGTTCGGCTCGCTCAAATGCGATTGCGGCGACCAGTTGCGCCATACCGCCCGCTACATGGCGGAAAACGGCGGCGGCGTGATCCTCTATCTCGACCAGGAAGGCCGGGGCAACGGCCTCGCCAACAAGGTCCGCGCATACAGTTTTCAGGCGCAAGGCTACGACACCTATGACGCCGACGAAATTCTGGGCTTCGGCCTCGACCAGCGCCGCTTCGGCTACGCCGCGCGCATGCTCGACCTGCTCGGCGTCACGCGCGTAAAACTGATGACCAATAATCCGGCCAAGATAGAGGCGCTGCGCGCAGCGGGCCTCGACGTGACCGACCAGCGCATTCAGGGGCGCCCGACGCCCCAGAATATCCATTACCTCGCGACCAAGCGCGACAGGGCAGGCCATTATCTCGATGTCGACATTCCCCCGCCCGACGGCGGCTGACTCTTCTTCCGTATTTCGCCTGTCCCTGCTCTTCTTCGTCCTCGCCAGCCTCTACCTGGCTTGGCCGTGGCTGTCGGGGCAGGTGACGATACCCTGGGATTCCAAGGCGCATTTCCAGCCGCAGCTCGTCGTTTCTCGCCCATGCGCTGCACGACGGCCAGTCGGCGTCCTGGACGCCCAACGTTTTCGCGGGCATGCCGCAGATCGCCGACCCGCAGTCGCTGATCTTCTCGCCGCCCTATTTCCTCTTGGCCCTGCTGGTCCGCGAGCCGACATTCCAGGAGGCCGACGCGGTCGCCTATCTGATGCTGACCTTGGGCGGTGTCGGCTGGATGCTCTATTTCCGCGATCGCGGCTGGCGGGCGGCGGGCGGCCTGGTTGCGGCGCTCGCTTTCGCCTATGGCGGGTCGGCGGCCTGGCGCATCCAGCACACGGGGCAAATTCTCAGCCTGTCCTGGTTTCCGCTGGCCTTCTGGGCGCTCAACCGGGCGCTCGACCGCGCCTCCTTCGCCTGGGGCGCGCTGGCCGGCCTGCTCGCCTCCTTCATGGTGCTTGGCCGAGACCAGATCGCCTGGCTCTTTGCGCTGACGCTCGCTTTTTCGTGATCTGGCGGCTGGTCTCGCCGCCGAAGACCGACCCAAATCCGTTCTTCAAGCGCGTCAAGCGCATGATCGCGCCCCTGGCCGGCGGCCTCCTCGTGGGCCTTCCTGTCGCCGGGCCGCCGCTGTTGTGGACGATCGCGCTGGCGCAGCAGTCGAACCGCGCCGCCATCACCCTGGAAGGGGCAATGCGCGGTTCGCTGCATCCGGCCTCGCTGCTCACCGCTCTTGTCGCCAATCTCTATGGCGTCAGCGGGCCACAGTCGGGTTTCTGGGGGCCGCCATCGAGCCTGTGGGGCGAAACCGGACTTTATATCGCGCGCAACATGACGGAAGTCTATTTTGGCGCCCTGCCTTTTATCGCCCTGCTGGCGCTGGGCGTTCCGCGCGGCTGGGCCGTGGCTCGGCCGATGCGCTTCTTCGCGGCCGCGACGCTGGCCTTCGGCGTCTACGCCATCGGCAAATATTCGCCGGTGTTCGAGGCGCTGTTCGACGTTCCCGGCGCCAACCTATTCCGCCGGCCCGCAGACGCAACCTTTCCGCTCTGCGTCTTCGCAGGCGTCATCGGCGGCTACTGCGTCAGCCGCGCCTTCGACGCGTCCGCCGACCGCTTGCGCGGCGGGATCGGCCTGGGGCTCGTGGCCACGCTCTTCCTGCTCTGCCTCGCCATCGCCGCCGGCAGGGGGCAACTGGCCGGATCCCTGCCGTCAATCGGCTTCGCCGCTGTATTCACCGGCTTGTCGCTGCTTCTGCTCGCGAACGCGCCTCGCTGGCGCGAAAGGCCGGCGCTCGGAATGGCGCTGGCGGGTCTGCTTCTGACCTTCGACCTGTCGCTCAACAATGCGCCGAACCAATCCACCGGGCTGCCGCCGCAGGCCTATGACGTCCTGCGCGAAAACACGCAAAATGAGACGATCGTCTTCATCAAGGACCGCCTGGCGGAGAACCGCGAGGCCGATCGGCGCGACCGGGTGGAGTTGGCGGGCATCGGTTTCCATTGGCCGAACGCAGGTCTGACACACGGCTTCGACATGGACCTCGGCTACAATCCGATCCGCCTGACGCTATTCGTTGACATTACCCACGCCAATGATCATGTCGCCATTCCCGAGCAACGGGTGTTTTCGCCGGCCTTCCCGTCCTACAGGTCGCCCATGGCCAATCTGATGGGCCTGCGCTGGATCGCCACGGGCGTGCCGGTGGAGGAGATCGACAAGAGCCTCAAGCCGGGCGACCTGCCCCTGGTCAAGCAGACCGTCGACGCTTATATTTACGAAAACAAGGACGCGCTTCCTCGTGTGTTGTCGCCCTCCCGCGCCGTGGCGGCCGATTTCAAGAATATCCTGAAAAATGGCGGCATGCCCGACATCGATTATCGCGGAAACCTCCTGATTGACCGCGCGACCTGCGAGGCGAAGCCGGAATTGAAATGCGCCGCCGAAGCTGCCGCCGACGTCCTGCCGGGAACCGCAAAAATCCTGCGCTACGAGAACAATCTGGTCGATGTCGAGGCCGTCGCGCCGAAGCAGGGCGGTTTCGTCACGCTCAACGATGTCTGGCAGAACTGGCAGGCGGCCTATGTGGACGGGGTCGAAGTCCCGGTTCTCCGCGCAAACCTGATGTTCCGCGCCGTGGCCCTTTCACCCGGAACGCATCGCGTGCGCTTTCGCTTCAAGCCCGCTCGCGGCCTGAAACGGTTCCTGACCGGGGAGGCGGCCCGCTCCTGAGTGCCCTTGTCGGGCTTGCGACGCACAGGCGCAAACTCGGCACAAAGCTGTCGCCTTCATTTCCCTTTTGGCCCTCCCGCAACAAAATGTCTTGCGGGACGCTTCGGGCTGTAAACACAACCTATTGAATAATAGCAATATTATTCGGGCACGGGGCTTGCTGTCGGGCATATGGAGCAAACGCGGCTTCAGCAATCCAATTCGGAGAGGGCCCCATGGCCAATGTGACATTTTCTTCGCCGTCCCTTTCGCGAGACGTGACCGTCTATGCGGTGGCGGGCGATCGCGGCACGCTTCTGGCGCTCGCCAAGGAAAACAAGATTCCGATTCCCTTCGACTGCCAGGATGGCGAATGCGGCTCCTGCCTGGTCGAGATTTCGGTTTTGAGCAAGACGCCGCACGCGATCATGCTCACTGACAAGGAAAAGGAGATGCTCAAGCAATTGGGCAAGATCTCCAAGACCGAGGTGCAAAATGCCGAAGTCAACGACATGCCCCCGCATTTCCGCCTCGCCTGCCAGTGCGTGCTGCGTGACGAGGACGTTGTGGTGAAGTTCGTTGGCGACGAGACCCTGCCGGTCAAGCAACACAAGTCCAAGGCGACGCCGACCGAGTCTTGACGCAAAGCTCCGGTTTAGCCCCATGCGGGAACCCCGCATGGGGCGCCCGACTTGCCGTGGGCGGGATGGCGCCGTAAATGAGCCATCGAAGTCCGGCGGCCGATCGGACCAGCGGCAGCGTCAGCGATGGAACGGATGGGGAGCGAAAACGAGGGTGAGGCCAGAGCGATCGAACCGCTCGAGTTCGCAATCCGAAGACACTCCGCATCGGGAATTGACCGATGAGGCGCTCGCGCGCCGGCGCAAGCTGTGGGCGCGGGCGGGAGCGTCCGCCAGCGTCTTCCTGGTGGCCATCGCCTTTTTCGTATTGTCGCGCACTTTGGCCAATCTCGATATGGCCGAGTTGCGCGCGGCCATTTCCGCGACATCCTGGTTTCAGATCTGGCTCGGCTTTCTGTTCACCGCTTTGTCCTACGTGATGCTGACCGGCTATGACGCCCTGGCGCTGCATCAGCTCAAGCTGCGCGTGCCCTATCGCACCACGGCGCTTGGCTCCTTCGCCTCCTACGCCGTCTCGTTCACGCTGGGCTTTCCCATCCTGTCCGGCGGCACCGTGCGCTACTGGATCTATTCGCGCGCCGGCGTGAAGCCGGGAAAAATCGCCAGCCTGACGGTGGTCGCAGGCGTCACCTTTTGGCTGGGCATGGCTGTGGTGGTCGGCGTCGGCCTGCTGGTCGAGGCCGCGCCCTTGTCGGAGATCGACCATTTCGCGGTCAACCTCAACCGCCTCATCGGCTTGGGCGTGCTGGGCGCGATATTGTTCTATCTCTACTGGGTGTCGATTCGCCCGCGCCGCGCCCGCTGGCAGGGGCTGCATCTTGAACTGCCCGGCCTGGGGCTGTCGCTCGGCCAGATTTCGCTGGGCGTGATGGACTTGTGCAGCGCCGCTGCGGTGCTTTACGCCCTGTTGCCGAGCCATCAGGGCCTCGATTTCTTCACTTTCGCCTCGGTCTATGTCTTCGCCTGCCTGCTTGGCATCGCCAGCCATGCGCCAGGCGGCATAGGCGTGTTCGAGGCGACCATGCTCAAGGTGTTGCCGGCGCCGTCGCAGGAGGCGCTGCTGGCTTCGCTCCTGATGTTCCGCATTCTTTATTATGTCATACCCTTCGTATTGGCTCTGGCCCTGCTCGGCGCGAACGAGGGCGGTCGTCGCTGGGACGCGCTGCGCGAAGCGATGAACCGAGCGGAGGCGGAACGCGACCGGCGCGAGTCCTGAACCGAGATTGCTTGAAATGAGCGAGACGATTGACGCCGCCGGCGATCTTGTAGCCAGCGTGATCGAGGCCATGCCGGAACCGGTGCTGGTCGTCAGCGACAGCGTGCGTCTCCTTGCCGCCAATGGTCCCGCGCGCGCCCTTTTCCCGCAATTGCGCATGCAGGCCCCGCTGGCCTCCAGCCTGCGCGCGGTCGATCTGCACGACGCCATCGGCCGGGTGAAAAACTCCGGCGAGCCGGAAGACATCTCCTGGCTCGATCGCGTGCCGGTGGAGCGGCTGTTCCAGATCCACGTCGCGGCCTTCACAGCGGGAACGGCGGGCTTTGTCGCGTTGACCGTGCATGACGCCACCGAATCGCGCCGGCTGGAACAGATGCGCGTCGATTTCGTCGCCAACGCCAGTCACGAATTGCGCACGCCGCTCGCCTCGCTGCTCGGCTTCATCGAGACGCTGCAAGGGCCGGCGCGCAATGACGCTGCGGCGCGCGAGAGATTCCTGGGCATCATGCTGGAGCAGGCCCGCCGCATGGCGCGGCTTGTCGACGACCTGCTGTCGTTGTCGCGCATCGAGCAGACATTGCATCTGCGTCCTCGCGCCGCCGTCGATCTCACGGCGCTGGTCAGGCACGTGCGCGACGCCCTGACGCCGCTTGCCCAGGACAGCCACGTGACAATCGAACTCGAGGGCGAACCGGCCGTGGTCCGCGGCGACCGCGACGAATTGCTGCGCGTGGCCGAGAACCTTATCGAAAACGCCATCAAATACAGCGCGCCCGATGCAGGCGAGGCCGCGAGAAAAGTATGGATCACCGTCGGCTCGCGCGAAAACCAGGGCGTGCTGGCGGTCCGCGACGAGGGGCCGGGCATAGCGCCCGAAAATATTCCCCGCCTGACGGAAAGATTCTTCCGCGTCGATGTCGGCCAGAGTCGCGCCAAAGGCGGCACGGGCCTCGGCCTGGCGCTGGTGAAACATATCATGGCCAGGCATCACGGCCGCCTGGGCATCCAGTCGGCGCCGGGCAAGGGCGCGACCTTCACGGCATACGTGCCGCTTTACGAACCGTAAACAGGTCATCCGCCGTCATTTAACTGTCACCGAACCGTCGTAGATGACGCTGGCGCGCAAGCGCATCCGCCTCTCCCCGCCACTGGCCCGGCGGCCCATTCAACCTCCCAAGAGGTCCGGCATGTCCAAGCTTCTCCTGCGCGCCACCGTCGTCGCCGCCATCGTCGGCGCCGCCGCTTCCGCTCTCGCCGTCGATATTTCCGGCGCCGGCGCCACTTTCCCCTATCCCGTCTATTCAAAATGGGCGGACAGCTACAAGAAGGAAACCGGCAACGGCCTGAACTACCAGTCGATTGGCTCGGGCGGCGGCATCAAGCAGATCATCGCCAATACGGTCACCTTCGGCGCCACCGACGCGCCGCTGAAGGCTGAAGACCTCGAGAAGAACGGTCTGGTGCAATGGCCGCAGGTCATGGGCGGCATCGTGCCGGTCGTCAATCTCGACGGCGTCGAACCGGGCAAGCTGATCCTGAACGGCGATACGCTCGCGAAGATTTTTCTCGGCGAAATCAAGGCCTGGAACGACCCGGCCATCGTCAAGCTCAACCCCTCGCTCAAGCTGACCGACGCCGCCATCGCCGTCGTCGCGCGCTCGGACGGTTCGGGCACCACCTTCAACTTCACCGATTACCTCGCCAAGGTTTCGGCCGACTGGAAGTCCAAGGTCGGCGTCGACAAGGCCGTGCAATGGCCGGTCGGCATCGCCGCCAAGGGCAATGAAGGCGTCGCCAACACCGTCGCCAACACCAAGGGTTCGATCGGCTACGTCGAATATGCCTACGCCAAGCAGAACAAGATGACATACGCCAACATGGTCAATCTCGAAGGCAAGACGGTCGCCCCGACCATGGAATCCTTCCAGGCCGCCGCCGCCAACGCCGACTGGGCCAATGCGCCCGGCTACTACCAGATCCTGACCAACCAGAAGGGCGCGGCGTCCTGGCCCATCACCGCGGCGACCTTCATCCTCGTGCACAAGCAGCCGGCCGATGCGGCGGCGACCGGCGAAGCGCTGAAGTTCTTCGCCTGGGCCTTCGCCAATGGCGGCAAGGAAGCCGAGGCGCTCGACTATATCCCCATGCCCGCCAATGTGGTCGGCATGATCAAGAAGACCTGGGCCACGGAGATCAAGTCCTCCGACGGCAAGATGGTCTTCGAAGGCAAGTAATCGCCTCAGGATGCGGGCTGGGGAAATTCCCCGGCCCGTTTTAGTGTATCGAGGATGGGTTCATGTCGGAGGCGCTCTTGAGTTCCGTAGCTAGGTCGGATGTCGGCGATATCAGGGAAAAAGTCCTGCGCCGGTTCGAGATCGGCGATTCCGCTTTCCGCGTTGTCACCATGTCCTGCGCCGTCACCGTCCTGCTCTTGCTCGGCGGCGTAATCTTCTCTCTCATTTACGGCGCCGCGCCGGCGCTTCGGCAATTCGGCTTCGGATTCCTTTCGTCCCAGGCCTGGAATCCGGTCACCGAAAATTTCGGCGCGCTCGCCGCCATCTACGGCACGCTCGTCACCTCGATCATCGCCTTGGTCATCGCTGTGCCGATCGGACTGGGCATCGCCGTCTTTCTCACGGAATTGTGCCCCTATCAATTGCGCCGCCCGATCGGCATCGCCGTCGAGCTTCTCGCCGGCATTCCCTCGATCATCTACGGCATCTGGGGCATGTTCATTCTCGCGCCTTTCCTGCAGACGCATGTCGAGCCGGCGATTATTACGACTTTCGCAAAAATCCCCGTCCTGTCGCAGGTCTTCGCCGGCCCTCCCTACGGCATCGGCATCGCCACGGCGGGCCTGATCCTGGCCATCATGATCTTGCCGCTGATCAGCTCGATCTCGCGCGACGTGTTCAATTCCGTTCCGCCCGTGCTCAAGGAGGCCGCCTTCGGCATCGGCTGCACCCGTTGGGAAGTGGTGCGCCGCATTGTCGCGCCCTATACCGGCGTCGGCCTGGTCGGCGGCGTCATGCTGGCGCTCGGGCGCGCGCTCGGCGAGACCATGGCGGTCACCTTCGTCATCGGCAACGCCCACAAGATGTCGCCTTCGATCCTTGGCCCGGGCACGACCATATCGGCGACCATCGCCAATGAATTCACCGAAGCGGACGGCGCTCTCTATACGTCCTCGCTGATCGCGCTCGGCTTGCTGCTGTTCGTCATCACCTTCATCGTGCTGTCGATCTCGCGGCTGCTGCTGATGCGCATCGAAGACCAGGGAGCGCGCTGACATGTCGAGCTTGCAAGCCTCCCGCCAATTGCGCAGCGCCGTGGCCATGACCCTGTGCTGGGTGTCTGCCGGCCTCGGCCTGACGGCGCTGGCGCTGATCCTCGGCGCATTGCTCTGGAGCGGTTTCTCGAGTCTCTCGCTGGACGTCTTCACGAAGATGACGCCGCCGCCCGGCGCTTCCGGCGGTCTGCTCAACGCCATTTTCGGCTCGCTGGTCATGACATTCTTCGGCGTGCTGATCGGCGCGCCGCTCGGCATGCTCGCGGGAACCTACATGGCCGAATACGGGCGCGGCACGAAGCTGACCATGGTCGTGCGTTTCATCAACGACATCCTGCTGTCCGCGCCTTCCATCGTCATCGGCCTGTTCGTCTACGAAATCACCGTCGTGCCGATGGGCCATTTCTCGGCTTTCGCGGGTTCGCTCGCCCTGTCGCTGCTGGTCGTGCCAGTGGTGGTGCGCACCACCGAGGACATGCTCAACCTCGTGCCCGGCACATTGCGCGAGGCGGCTTCGGCGCTCGGCCTGCCGCGCTCGCTGGTGATCCGTCATGTCGCCTACAAGGCGGCGCGCGCGGGCCTTATCACGGGCTTGCTGCTGGCCGTGGCGCGCGTCAGCGGCGAGACGGCGCCGCTGCTGTTCACTGCGCTCAACAACCAGTTCTGGAGCACCAATTTCAACGCGCCCATGGCCAGCCTGCCGGTGGTGATCTTCCAGTTCGCGCTGTCGCCCTACAAGGAATGGCAGCAGCTGGCCTGGGTCGGCGCGCTGATCATCACCATGGCCGTCCTCGCCCTGTCGATCACGGCGCGCATCCTCGGCGCGCAAAGGACCTCCAAATGACAAATGCTATGACCGACATGGCCGCGACGTCGCGCGAAAATCTCACGGCCAAGATGTCGGTGAAAAATCTCGATTTCTTTTATGGCGACAGCCGCGCGCTGAAATCGGTCAACCTGTCGCTCCGCACCAATCAGGTGACGTCGCTGATCGGTCCCTCCGGCTGCGGCAAATCGACTTTGCTGCGCGTGCTCAACCGCATGTACGATCTCTATCCCGGTCAGAAAGCGGTTGGCGAGGTCCTGCTCGACGGCGAAAACATTCTCGCGCCCGACCAGGATGTGAACGCCCTGCGCGCCCGCGTCGGCATGGTGTTCCAGAAGCCGACGCCTTTCCCGATGTCGATCTACGAGAATATCGCCTTTGGCGTTCGTCTTTACGAAAAGCTCGGCAAGGCCGACATGGACGATCGTGTGGAAAAGGCCCTGCGCGGCGCTGCGATCTGGGAAGAGGTCAAGGACAAGCTGCAAGCCAGCGGCCTCAGCCTTTCCGGCGGCCAGCAGCAACGCCTGTGCATCGCGCGCACCGTGGCGATCCAGCCCGAAGTCATCCTGTTTGACGAGCCGGCTTCGGCGCTCGATCCGATTTCCACCGCCAAGGTGGAAGAACTGATCGACGAATTGCGGCGCGACTACACGATCGCCATCGTCACGCACAACATGCAGCAGGCGGTGCGCGTGTCGCAATACACGGCGTTCATGTACCTCGGCGAGCTCGTTGAATATGGCGACACCGACAAGGTCTTCACCACTCCAGTGGAAAAGCGTACGCAGGATTACATCACCGGCCGTTTCGGCTGACCGCCGCTTTCTTCGGGCCAGACAGGAATTTCAGACCATGGTCGACCACACCGTCAAATCCTACGACGCCGATCTTGAATTGCTCGACCGCCACATTGCGGAAATGGGCGGCATTGCCGAGAAAATGCTGGCCGACGCCATGGACGCGCTCGCCGGGATGAACTCCGACCTGGCGCAGAAGGTGATCGCCGCCGATCCGCGCCTCGACGCCTTGCAAAGGGGCATCGAGGATTATGCGGTGCGCACCATCGCCAGGCGCCAGCCGCTTGCGGTGGACCTGCGCGAGATCGTGGGCGCCATTCGCATTTCCGCCGATCTCGAGCGGATCGGCGACCTCGCGAAAAACATCGCCAAGCGCGCGACGAAGATTGCCGGCGAGTCGCGCATTCCCCGCGCCGTCGTCGGCTTGAAATCGATGCATGAAGTCGCCGCCATGCAGCTCAAGGATGTGCTCGACGCCTATGCGCAGCGCGATCCCGAGCGCGCGCGCGCCGTGTGGAGGCACGATGTCGAACTCGACGCGCTCGAGGATTCCGTCTTTCGCGACCTCCTCACCTTCATGATGGAGGATCCGCGCAACATCACCTTCTGCACGCATCTTCTGTTCTGTTCGAAAAACCTTGAGCGGGTCGGGGATCACACGACCAATATCGCCGAAACCGTCGTCTATATCGTCACCGGCGAATCCCTGCCGGTCGAGCGGCCGCGTGGCGCCGATTCCTCACTGGCGTAAACCTGGAGCCTGCGGATTTCATGAACGAGACGCGCTCATCCATCATCGGAGCGGCATCGCCAGGCGGCGCGCCGCGCATCCTCGTCGTCGAGGACGAGCAGGCGCTGTCGCTGCTGCTCGGCTATAATCTCGAGGCCGAAGGCTATGTCGTCGAGCGCGTCGAGCGCGGCGACGAAGCCGAATTGCGGCTGGAGGAGGCGGCCCCCGACCTCGTCATCCTCGACTGGATGCTGCCTGGCGTGTCCGGCCTCGAAATCTGCCGCCGCCTGCGGGCGCGCGAGGCCACCCGCACCTTGCCGGTGATCATGCTAACCGCTCGCGGCGAGGAAGGAGAAAGGGTGCGCGGCCTGTCCGTCGGCGCCGACGATTATGTCGTCAAGCCTTTCTCTGTGCCCGAGTTGATGGCCCGCGTGCGGGCGCTGCTGCGCCGGGCGCGGCCGGAGCGCGTGGCGGTGAGGCTGGCGGCCGGCGACCTTGAGCTCGATCGCGAAACCCGCCGCGTGCGTCGCGCGGGCCGCGACGTTCATCTCGGGCCGACCGAATTCCGCCTGCTCGAATATCTGATGGAAAAGCCGGGCCGCGTCTTCGCGCGCTCGCAATTGCTCGACAGCGTCTGGGGCTTTTCCGCCGAGATCGACGAGCGCACAGTGGACGTGCACGTCGGCCGCCTGCGCAAGGCGCTGTCGCAGGAAACCGAAAGCGATCCGATCCGCACGGTGCGCGGCGCCGGCTATTCGTTCGACGAGACGTTCGGGCGGACCTGAGGGCCGAGTTCGTCCAGGCGGATCATGGAATTGGCGCTACGGGTTCGTCGGGCCGCCGTCTTTCCGCATCGTGGCGCCCGGATGGCTTTCAGCGGTTTTCCAGACGATTGTAGTCGAGCAAACCGCGATCGGGCAGTCCATGCCGCATTTCCTCGGCTTGCAGTTGATCGCTGAATTTCCAGAAGTTCGGATCCGTTCGACGCACGGCGAAGCGTTCGACCAAATGTTCGTAGTCATCATTCCCGTCGAGCTTGGCTGCCGCCGCGACAAATTCCGGCAATTGCTTCTGTTCGAGCCGGAATAATGCGTTCGGATAGGCGCCGATCAGCCCCGAGACCACCGTAAGCGCGTTTTCGTCAGGAGCCAGCTCGTTCATTTCCGTCAGCAGGTGCGTGACATTGAAATGGCCGGTGTCCTTTACGATGGTAAAATATTGCGTGTCGCCCTGTTGTCCTGTCAGGACGAGATAGCTGAGCTCTGGAAAAAACGCGAGACTCTTGCCCCGCAGTCCAGCGAGACGATCAAGTTGCTGACGCAATGAGGCGTCCTTCACATTGGCGAGGGACAGTCGCGTGTCGAGCGCCGGGCTCAAACGCTGTTTGAGCATGCCAAGCAGTTCCGGAGCCGGATTGCCGCGGTGAAGGGGTATCGCGGTGTCGATGGAGGAATCCAGCACCAACGCTCGCATCTGTTCCAGCGATTCATTTGCGGCGTTGCGATACCACCAGGAAATCGTGGCGCCGCGCGCGTCGGCCGGCAGGAAGCTGACGAAATTGGCTTCTCCCTCCATGCGCAGGAAATCCATGTAAAGACGGCTGTCCAGATAGTGCGTCAGATTGCCGTACACATCAAAACCAGCTGCGAGCAGGTAATAGATTCGCTCAAAAAGGCTGTAGTCCAGCACCCAGGCGGTCTTGGGGGACGCGCCGACCAGACCTTGAACGACGGTCGCATTGTCGTAATGTCGCATCACCGTCAACGCAGCGTTTTGGTTGACGCCGCCTCCGTCCCAGATCATCTCGAGCCGCGGGCCGCCATGGGATGTGGCGAAGGCGCGCAGGCTGATCGCCCGGGCGTTCTGATATTGGCGCTCCCGAGCGGCATAGTCGTTCCAGATTGCCAGGAGCGGCGTGCTGTTGCTGCCGTCCGCCGCGGGCAGGTCGATGCGTTCCAGGGCGCGCCGCGCCACATCGTCGGCGTCTCGTTCCACGTTCGCGAGGGGATCGAGGAAAAACACCCAGAAACGATCCTCGATGACGTTGAGCGCGACCTGCCCCTTGCAGACGGGCCCCTTGATGAAGGTCATGATGAAATATTGCGCGTCATCGAGCATGAAGCGATAGCGCGAGCCCTCAGGGATTGCCTTGAACGTCGCAAGACCGTTCGAGGCCTCCCGCGCGGCATAGGTTGGCTCCAGATCGACCGCGTAATCGGGTGTGAGGAACAAGGCCCTGTAACGATCCATTCGCGCCTTGTCGAACCGATAGGGCATGTGGGTCTTGGCGACGATCGGCTCGCGTTCGCGCTGCAGCCGATAATAGACTCGCTCGACGCCGGGCGCATCGAAAGGCCGCCGCGTCGCGAGGATGGAAATCGGCTGTCCGGGCGGCGACGCGCTACGAAGGAGATGAAATGCAGGCCCGCCTGGGGCGTCGTTGAGATAGAGGTGAGCGAGAAACAGATGTTCGTAAAGGAAGCGGCTCATCAGCCGCTCCTTGAAGGAGTCGCCATTGAGAAAGAGCTCCCATTCGACGATCGCCATTTCCTCGCTCGCCGACAAGGGCGCCGGCCCCTCATCCGGCGCGCCCTGTTCGATCCACTTGACGATCAGGTCCTGATCGGCCGGATCGACGCCCGGCAGGCCGTAAGGCATGCCCGCAAGCCGATGGGTCTTCTGGTAAAGATCGAAAGTATCGATCTTCGGACAGCTCTGCTTGCGATCAAGACTGAAATCGAGCGTGTCCGGCGCGTAGCCGCCGGCAGGCGGCGGGTTGTCTCGCTTCATCGCGAGAACGCGATAGATCAAGCTCAAGGCGCGATTTTGCTCCGGCGAATTCTTGTATTCGCTCAGGACAGGAGAAAAGCCTTTTTTGCGCCATTCGGACGCCTTTTGCGCGTCGACGAACAGGCGCGTCATCGGCGCCTCGGAAACGCGCTCGCCATCAAAGACGAGCGCCGGACTGAAGCCGCGCACGAGTCCCTCCCAGCTTCCGAGCTTGAGCTGGCACGGCGCGTCGTAGCAGGCGTGGCAAACGACACAGCGATCGCGAAGAATGGGTTCGACCTGCTTGCGGTAGCTTATTTGGCCCGCATCTGCGAACGGCCTGTCGTAACGCCCGGGATCATTTTGGCCGTATCTGATCCAGAACCGAAGGGGAAAAAAGCCGATGGCCAAGGCGATGACGGCCAGGAAAAGGGCCGCAAGAAACCCGAAACGCCAAAGCCGTGGAGACATGAACAATTCCGACCTGGCTTCAATTGAGGTGAGGCGCCTCCGCGCGACTTGAGGCGTGAAACCCGAAGCGCGACATCAACCGCTTTTCCCGGAGGACAAAGCGACATAGGTTCGGTTTGCTAAAACAGCGATTTCGGAAAACTCTGGGCGCGCGCTCCCTTCTCCTTGCCCGGCGACCCAAGTCAGATCTGGCTGAACTGGCCTGAATTTCGGGCGCCCATCCGGAACCCGGATGGCGCGGGAGAAGGGAGGCGGCTGAACGCGTCAGCCTCGCGCGGCTCTTCTTTCGCGATCGCGACGGCGATCCTGCGCCGGCTGGTAGGCGATGCGCGCATGATAAGTACAATAAGGCCCGCCGGCGCCGGCCTGCATCTTGGCGCCGCAATAGCGGAATTCCGCGTTCGAGGGATCGCCGAGCGGCCAACGGCACATGGACTCGCGCAATTCCATGATGGTCACGCGCTCGGACATGGGAATGACCACATCTTCATGCGCGGAGCGCGGCGCGGGGCGGGCGCCGGGCGCGACTCAGCCGCCAAGGCGAGATTGCCGTGGCTGATCGGGCCTGAAGGGCCGCGCGTCTGCTCTTCGGAACGGGACTTGGCGCGGACGCGGGCGGGGGCTGGATTGGCGGACTTGACGCGGCCGGACAGGCCGAGCCTGTGCACCTTGCCGATGACCGCATTGCGGGTGATGCTATGGCCGAGTTCGTTGGCGATCTGGCTTGCGCTCAAACCGTCGAGCCACATCTTTTTCAGGTGCTCGACGCGTTCATCGGTCCAGGACATCTTTTCGTCTCCAAATCTATCAGCTGCCGTTTCAATCGCGCGAAACGGAGCCCCCCTCTGATAAGGCGCGCAAGTCGCCCCTTTCGTCACTTCGCCGTCATCTCGGCCTTGTGCATCCCATGTCGCTCGCGCTTCTCTTGTTCGCATTGCGCGAGCTTTCGGTTCAGGCGTCGTTCCGGCACCCGCAAGACACAAATTTTCCTACGTCCGCAAGCGTGCGGTCGCACAAAAACGCTCCAGCAGAGACGAGGACTGACACAAACCGACGCCAGGAAAACGCGCGCCGCACGAGATGTCGTAGTCAACGAAAAAAGACTACACTAGACGCTGAATCGGGCGCAAGAGACTGCGTCGCCGCTGCAGGGTTTTCCCCAGCCATCACGCAAAAATGTGACACATTACCAGCGTCAAATCGTCTTTTCTCAACGCCCCCATAGGGTTGCGGAAAATCTCGAAACAGCGCCGCGGAAAAAAGAACCATTTTGTTCTGGACAATCCAAATTTGACCTTGCCGTGGGGATTTCCTAGATTACGGCCTTGCCGAAGCCGTCCCCGCGGGACGGCGCTTTCATTTTCGGGCTCGGCGCCGTATCGAAGTCAAGGCTTTGCTCGTCATGAGCCGACGGCGGCTGATTGGAGTTGATGACGTGACTTCCGCGCTTCTTCCGACCTATGCGCGTTATCCCCTGGCGTTTGAACGAGGCGAAGGCGCCTGGCTGGTTTCGACGACGGGCGAAAGATATCTCGATTTTGGCTCGGGCATCGCCGTGACCTCCCTCGGGCACGCGCATCCTCATCTCGTTCAGGCGCTGACGGATCAGGCGCAAAAGCTCTGGCTGACGTCAAATCTCTTCCAGATTCCGGAGGCGGAGCGCCTGGCGCAGCGGCTGGTCGACGCCACATTCGCGGATCTCGTCTTCTTCTGCAATTCAGGCGCGGAAGCGGTCGAACTGACCATCAAGATGGCGCGCAAATGGAATACGGCCAACGGCCAGCCCGATCGATTCCATATGATCACGTTCGAAGGCGCCTTCCACGGCCGCACGCTGGCGACGCTGGCGGCGGCGGGCAATCCCAAATATCTCGACGGCTTCGGGCCGAAGGTCGAGGGTTTCGACCAGGTCCCCTTCGGCGATCTCAAGGCCGCAAAGGCTGCGATTTCGCCGCAGACCGGCGCCATACTGGTCGAGCCGATCCAGGGCGAGGGCGGGGTCCGCGCGGCCGACCGCGAATTTATCCGCGGCTTGCGCGCCCTGTGCGACGAACACAAGCTTTTGCTCTGTTTCGACGAAGTGCAGTGCGGAATGGGCCGGACGGGCAAACTCTTCGCTTATGATTATTATGGCGTGGCGCCCGACATTATCGCTTCCGCCAAGGGCATCGGCGGCGGCTTTCCGCTCGGCGCGGTGCTCGCGACCAGCGAGGCCGCCAAGGGCATGGGCGTCGGCAGCCACGGCACGACCTATGGCGGCAATCCGCTCGCCATGGCTTGTGGCGGCGCCGTCCTCGACATCCTGCTTGCGCCGGGCTTTTTGGACGAAGTGTCGCGGAAGGGCCTGTTGCTGCGCCAGTCGCTGGCCGGGCTGAAGGCCGCCCATCCCGACGTGGTCGAGGAAATCCGGGGCGAGGGGCTTATGCAGGGCCTTCGCCTGCGGGTTGCCAACGCCGAATTCGCGGCGGCGGCGCGGGAGGAAAAACTCATTCTTATTCCGGCGGCGGACAATGTCGTCCGCATTTTGCCGCCGCTGATCGCAAGCGACGACGAGCTCCGCGAGGGCGTGCGCCGGCTCGACGCCGCGTGCCGCCACTTCGACGCCAAGACAGGCCAGCAACCCGCGGAGCCAAAAGACAAGGGAGCCAGGGCATGAACGCGCCCCAGAAGACGGCGACGCGCCGCTGTTTCCTCGATATCGACGATTTCACGCTGGACGAGCTGCGCGCCATCCTCGACCTTGCCAAATATCTGAAGAGCCGCCGCCGGAAGGGCCATCCTTCTGTCGACACGCCGCTGGCCGGGCAGACGCTGGCGATGATCTTCGACAAGCCCTCGACCCGCACCCGAGTCTCGTTCGACGTCGGAATGCGCGAACTCGGCGGCGAGGCGGTGATGCTGACCGGCGCCGAAATGCAGCTCGGGCGCGGCGAGACTATCGCCGACACGGCGCGCGTGCTGTCGCGCTTCGTCGACGCCATCATGATCCGCATCCTCAATCATGAACATCTGACGGAGTTGGCGACTTACGCCACCGTGCCGGTGATCAACGGCCTGACCAAGCGCTCGCATCCCTGCCAGGTCATGGCCGACCTGATGACTTTCGAAGAGCATCGCGGTCCGATCGCGGGCGCGCGCATCGCCTGGGTCGGCGACGCCTGCAACGTGCTGACGAGCTGGGTCCATGCCGCCGTGAGGTTTGGCTTCACCATCGATATAGCCTCGCCCGAGGAACTGGGGCCGCGCAGCGAACTGATCGCCTGGGCCCGCTCCCAGGGCGGCGTTGTCAACGTGATGCACGATCCTTACGAGGCGGTTCGGGGGGCCAATTGCGTGCTGACCGACTGCTGGGTGTCGATGGGCGACAAGGACGAAAAATTGCGCCACGCCCTGCTTGCGCCCTATCAGGTCAACGCCAATCTGATGAGCGTCGCCGACGGGGACGCGGTGTTCATGCATTGCCTGCCGGCGCATCGCGGCGAGGAAGTCACCGATGCGGTGATTGACGGACCTCAGTCCCTGGTGTTCGACGAGGCGGAAAATCGCCTCCACGCGCAGAAAGGCGTTCTCGCGTGGTGTCTTGAGGATCGTCCATGACTTCTGGCTATAGCTCATGACCTCTGGCTCGGGCCGGGGGTTCTTTGCTGAGGGACAGCCTGCTTCGTCCGGGCCGGACGATCGCGTGCTGCCTTTCGCCGTCGAGGCGCTGGACATGCGCGGGCGACTGGCGCGGCTCGGGCCGGCGCTCGACGCCATATTGGCCCGCCACGCCTATCCGGAGCCTGTGGCGCGGCTGCTTGGCGAGGCGGCCGTTCTGACCGTGCTGCTCGGCACGGCGCTGAAATTCGACGGCCGTTTCCAGTTGCAGACGCGAACGGACGGGGCCGTTGACATGCTGGTCGTCGATTTCGACGCGCCCGACCGCCTGCGCGCCTTCGCCCGCTTCAACGCTGGACGGCTCCAGGCCAACGCTGGCGCGGAAACGCTTCTCGGTCGCGGCCATCTCGCCTTCACGATCGAGCAGGGCGCGGAAGTCGCCCGCTACCAGGGCGTGGCGCCGATCGAGGGCGGCTCGCTCGAGGCGGCGGCGCATGTCTATTTTCGACAGTCCGAGCAGATCCCAACCTTCATTCGACTGGCGGCGGGCCAGGTCCTGACGCCCTCAGGCGCAAGCTGGCGCGCCGGCGGCCTGCTGGCGCAATTCCTTCCGCATTCGCCGGAACGCCGGCGCATTGCCGATTTTCACCCCGGCGACGCGCCGGTGGGCCATGTTCAGCCGGAACACGCAGAGGACGAGAACTGGACCGAGGCCAGGGCTTTGGCCGCCACGGTTGAGGATCACGAATTGCTCGATCCCGGCTTGACCAGCGAGGAACTGGCTTACCGGCTATTCCATGAACGCGGGGTCAAGGCCTACGCCGCCCAGCCCCTGCGCGAAGCCTGTCGCTGTTCGGACGAGCGGGTGGAAGCCATGCTGCGCGGCTTCTCGCAGGCCGAGCGCGACGACATGGTGGGCGAGGACGGCATGATCGGCGTCACCTGCGAATTTTGCTCCACCCTGCGCCGCTACGATCCCCGCGAGCTGGCTGACAAATAAAATTTTCGGCGAGCGCAACCTCTGCAGCCACCCCGCGTTTCCCTTCGTTAAGTATTTTCACGGATCCGCAGTGCGGCGCATCGTGAAGATAGATATCGTGCAAGCGGCGTTTTCGTATTACGCTCAAGCTTGAGATCGCCTTCAACGGCGATCGGATCGCGCGCTTCCCATGCAGGCGGGACGGCGGGCGGAACTGAAGGGGAGAATCTCATGTTGCGCAAATTGGCGATTGCAGTCGCCGTCACTTCACTTCTCGCGCTGCCCAACGCGGCGTTCGCTGGCCATGGCGGCGGCGGCGGTCATGGCGGCGGCGGTCACGGCGGCGGCGGATTCCATGGCGGCGGCGGCGGTTTTCACGGCGGTGGCTTTCACGGCGGCGGCGGCGGCTTTCACGGCGGCGGCTTTCATGGCGGCGGTCGCGGCGGCCGTTGGTGGGGCGGCCGGTACTATGGCTATGGCGTAGGCCCGTGCTGGCGCTGGAATCCATTCTTCGGCGGCTGGGTCTGGGTCTGCGGCTGATCCGAGCTGATGCCGATTCAAACTATCAAACGGGGGCGTTCACGCCTCCGTTTGTTCAAGTGGAATATTCCGCCCAGCACATCGGCGTCTCGAACACCCTGACGGAGTTGAGCTGCGCGAGATCCGGCTTGACGCGCTGGTAAATCCACATCGCGATGTTTTCTGCCGTGGGGTTTTCAAGGCCTTCGATCTCGTTCAGCAAATGATGGTCGAGCCGCCCCAGCAAAGGCTGGAAAACCTTTTCGACGTCGAAGAAATCGACCACGAAGCCGCTGTGCGCGTCAACTTCGCCCGCGAGCCGCAGTTCGACGCGGTAGGAATGGCCGTGCAGCCGGCGGCAGCGATGCGTTTCCGGAACATGCGGCAGATGATGTGCGGCCTCGAAGGTGAAGGCCTGAGTGATGGTCATGGGCATCGCAGGGTATTAGCCTCACTGACCGGACAAAAAAAGCCGAAAATCATTCGAAAGCCATATCTCGACGGCGCGTAACCAGGTGTTCGCCACCGTCAATGGGCAGCATCTGGCCCGGCAGGTCGGGATTGGCGAGGAAAAAGCCCATGGTCGCGCAAATGTCCTCGGCCGGCGTGGCGCGTCCCGTCGGAATTTTCCGCGAATCCGCGGCAAAACGTTGTTCCGACTGCGGGCCGGAGGGGAACATCAAGCCGGGAAGGAGGCCGAAGACGCGGATGTCCACGCGTTCGGCCCGCTGCCAAAGCGAGGTCATGGCCATCAGCGCGCTCTTGCCGAGCGTGTAGGAAAAATAATCCGGATTGGGATTGAGAAGCTTCTGGTCGAGAATATTGAAGACTGTCAGCCGGGCGTCCGGCGTTTTTGCGGCTGCGGCGGCCTCGACGATCATGAAAGGCGCCATGACATGCACGGAGAGGCTCGCCTGGAGCTTGTCGGCCTCGCCATGGCCGGGAAAATCATGCTGGAACACTGAGGCGTTGTTGACGATCACGTCGGGCGAGCCAAATAGTGCGGTCATCTGCGCGCAAAAAGTTGCAATCGAGGCGCGATCGGCGAAATCGCCGGTCAGGATTTCCGCTCCGGGAATGTTCGAAGCCAGGTCCCGCGCGGCGTCGCGCGAGGAGTTGACATGCAGCAATACGCGAAAATTCTCGCGCGCAAAAAAGCGCGCGAGAGGGGCGCCGAGCCGGCTGGTCGCGCCGGTGATCAGCGCCGTCTTCAAGGCTTGGCGCTCCAGCGCGCCCTGGTGCGGAAAATGTCGATGCCGGCGCCGCGGCTTTCGTTGTAGATGTCGGGCTTGCGGATCGAAGCAAAGCAGGCGGCGACGCGGGGATCGATGAAACAGGCGTCGACGATCAGGTCGGCGATGGTTTCGAGCAGGTTGATATGGCCTTCGCCTTCGAGCGACAGGATGCGGTTTCGGACAACGTCATAGTCGATGATCGGCGCGTCCGCCGCCCTCGGCGTGGCCAGGGGCGCATAGAGCCGCACCGAGACCATAAGCCGGGTCGGGCGCTCCGGATGGCGCTCCCAGGCGTGCAGGCCGCAGGAAATATTGACGCAGACATCGTCGAGGGCCACGACAATATGGTCCTCGGTCGAAAACAGTTCCTTCATTCGATCGCCTCTTGCAGCCGGGTCCGGAGCAAAGGTCCGGGGCTTCGACATGCAATAGGACGAGACGCCAGGCTTCACAATGCGATTATTGCGAATGGGCCGCTTGCCCGGCGCCTGGCTCGCCTCTGCCCTTCCGGTCGAAAGCAACTTCGCCAGACCGCAAACCGCAAGTCACAAAAAAGCCGCCGGACCAATGGCCCGCCGGCTTTCCTGTTCGCTGCGCGAAAAGGATTTAGTTCTTTTTGCCGCCGCTGGTGTCGTACTGGGCGATATAGGCGATGACATTGTCGATGTCCGCCTGGTTGTTGAGGCCCTTGAACGTCATGTACGTCGCGGGAACGTCGTGCTGGGGCTGCTTGAGATAGGACGTGAGCGTCGGAACGTCCCAGACCTTGCCCGAATGCTTGTTGGCCTCAGAGTAATTATAGCCGGGCATCGAGCCGGCAGGACGGCCGACAAGGCCGTTCAGCGAGGGGCCATAGAAATTGGTCGCGCCGGGTCCGATGTGGTGGCACTGGCGGCACTGGTTGAAGATTTTCTCGCCCGCCGCGAGGTCGGCCGCCTGCGCGCCGAAGCCGAGGCCGGAAAGAAGAGCGGCGGAAAGAATGAGAACCTTGGCTTGCATCGATATTTGCTCCGCGTGCCTGCGGGACGAACCTTCCTGCGCGATTCGCAACGAAGGCGCCCATTTGCCGTGTTTATCCAGCATGAATGGGGGTCCTGACATGATATAGCTCAATTAAACCATGCTGGCTTTACCTGTTCTTCCCGTAACAAAGTCCTATTTTCAAGCCAGCAAAAATGACAGCAGCGAACGCAGTTCGGCCGGGCGCACTGGTTTCTTGAGCATTTCGAGCTTGTGTCGCCGCACTTCCTCTTCCGCCCTGGGCGAGTGGTCGGCGGTGACGATCAGCGCCGGCAGGTCCTGTCCAAAGGCTTGGCGCACGGCCGCGATCGCCTGCGGCCCGCGTTCGCCATTGTTGAGATGCAGGTCGGCGATGATGATTTCTGGCGCATTGGCCAAAGCGCGCACCTTTTCGATCGCCTCGGCGCCGGAGGTTGCCGCCGCCACGTCGCAGCCCCAGCGCTCGAGCAGCAGCACCATGGCCTCGCTGACGGAAGGTTCGTTCTCGATCAGCAGGATTTTCGCGCCGGCGATGAGATTCTGATAGGCGCGCAGCGGCGGGCTGGCTTCCGGCTTCGGCGGCGCCTCGGAGCTCAGCGGCAGCTGCACGGAAAAGGTCGAGCCGCGCCCGATATTCGAGGCGAGGCGGACGGGATGGTTGAGCGCCTGCGCGAAACGGCGGACGATGGCGAGGCCGAGCCCGAAGCCGCGTCTGGCCCGGCGTGTCGCTGTGCTCGCGCTGGAATTCCTGGAAGATCGCCTCGCGCCGGTCCTCGGGAATGCCGGGCCCCGTGTCGCAGACCTGCACCAGCACGTTGTCGCCGCGCTTGCGCACGCCGACGAGCACGCCGCCGTGCGAGGTGTAGCGCAGCGCGTTGGCGAGCAGGTTTTGCAGGATGCGGCGGAGCATGGACGGATCGGAGCAGCACGGTCCGGCGCGAGGCGACGATCCTCAGCTTCAATCCCCGCTTTTCCGCGAAATAGGCGAAATCGCGCGCCAGCGGCTCCATGACGTCGCCGAGTTCGAAGGCCGCATGTCCGGCTGCATCACGCCGGCGTCGAGTTTCGAGAGGTCGAGCAGCGTGCGGATCAGGTCCTCGAGCGTTACGAGGCAGCGATCGACCTGTTCGATCAAGGCTTCGCCATCCTTCTCGATCTCGAGGTCGCCGAGCGCCGAAAGGCGAGGCGGGCGGCGTTGAGCGGCTGCAGCAGGTCGTGGCCGACAGAAGTGACGAAAGTGGTCTTCAGCGAACTCGCTCCTCGGCCTGCGGCTTGGCCCGCTTTGGCCTCTTCTCGATCGAGCGCATCGCCTGCTGCAATTCCTGGGTGCGGCGGCGCACCTGATGATCGAGGGCGATGGCGGTCTCGAACAGCGAGAACGCGTTGAACTGGCTGTCGACCGAGCGTTCGACCCGGGACATCAGCGCCTTGTTGATCTTCTGCAGTTTGGCGATCTGGCGCTTCAGATCGGCCGTTTCGTCAAACGCCTCCGTCGTCATGTCTTTCGGCGCCTCTGGCTCGGCGTCAGCGCGGCGGTAGCCCAGGGCGATGCCGGTGAAGGTCTGGTTGACATGCATCGAGCGGTATTGCTCGCCATAAGTGTTGAAGCCGATCACATGGCGGCGGCGGTAGAGGTCGGACAGTCGATGGGCGATCTGCAGGCGTTCGGCGGCGAGTCGGCGCAGCACGCAGTCGAAGCCAATATAGATCGAGACTGCGCCGAGCTCCGCCTCGAGCCGCTCGAAAGTCGCGAGCGTGCTCTCGTATTGGTCGAGCGGCTTGGCGACGGTCAGCACCAGCCCTTCGTCGATGGCGCAGAAAAAGCTCAGGGAGCCGTCGGCGTTCACCTTCTGGATCGAACGGGCGTAATATTGGCCGCCGACGCCCACAAGCACCGGATGCGAGGCGAAAGACGCGGAATCAAGACTGCTTTCGACCAGCCCGACATGATGAGCGTATTCCGTCGCTGCGGGCTCCGCGTTGAGTTCGCGCACCACCCGCAATTCCGTGTCGGCGTCAGTCACCACCATTTTGTGGTCGGTTGGTTCGAAATAATCGCATTTGAAGGTCGTGAAGGGCAGGTCCGTGTGAAACAGCAGCAAGAGCGCCGCGTCACGAAAGACCGCGCCGTCGCGGATCATCCAGGTCTTTTCGAAACTCATGCCGTCGCCGGCCGAGCCGCCGACGACGGGAATGTCGTCCAGCGACGAATAAAGCGCCGAAATCACGGCCTCTTCGCGACGGCAAAGGCCGTCAATCAGCAGCAGGCCGAAGCATTGGTCGGTTTCGACGTTGCGGGCCAGAGGCCATCAGCGCCGCACGCGCCTCGGCGATTGCGGCCGAACCCTCTTCGACGCCGAAATGCGAAAGGTCCTCGATCATGTGCGCGACCAGGGTAAAATCCTTGCGCAGCAGGCCGATCGCCACCACCGAATTGGAGGTCCAGCCCGCGGGCGACAATTCGCCGGCGGTGGTGCAGCCGAAGACCGCGACGCCGGGCAGGGATTCATGCATGGCCCCGGCGAAGCGCGCCGCGTCGTAGCTGGCGCAGACAAAGCAGATCAGGCAGACCAACTCGTCCTCCGGCCGGGCGCCCGCGGCGATCTGTCCTGCGACGGCCGCGGCTACCTCCTGCGCCGCCGCTTCGGCGCTCGCGGCGCTGGTCGAGGCGACAACGACGCCATCGGGACGGCCGGACCACCCCTTGTCCATCTGCAATGGACCGCTCCCTTTTGACTTTTCGCGCTGTGGTTTCTTCTGCGCGTTTTGCCGCAACCCCGGATTTGCGCCGCTTCGGTCCGGGCTTTGGGAGCGCGGAGCCGGTTTCGTCGCAATTGGGCGAAAGTACTATAGGCGATGTTTTCCGGCTAACACAACCTAGTTCGGGGAGAATGAAATGCCAGGGATCCAGGCGCGCCTTCGCAGGCTTTGCGCCCGCACGTTGCATGGTTTTTACGTGCGGTTGGCGGCGGCGCTGTTGCTTTGCTGCGGCGGGTTGGCCGCGCAGGCCGCGACGCTCGACAGACCGGCGATGGAAAGCTTTTTCCCAAAGCCCTACAGCGTCGGCGAGCGCGACGCGACGTTGCCGGTCTGGCCAATCTTCAAGCAGAGCTACAATGGCGACGTCCTCGTCGCCTATGCTTTCGAATCGGTCGATTTCGAACCCATTCCCGGTTTTTCCGGCACGCCGGTCAATCTGCTGGTCGCGGTCAAGCCGTCCGGAGAATTGCTCGGCGTCACCGTTTTGAGCCAGCACGAGCCGGTCTTTGTCGACGGGCTCGGACCCGAGCCGTTGATGGAATTCGTCAAGCAATATGTCGGCAAGTCCCTGCGCCAGTCGATCAAGATCGTCGCGCCCGGCACAGGCGATCCGCGGACGAGCAGCGTCGCCGCCGAAATCAATGGCGTCGCCAAGGCCACGGCTTCGGTGCGCATCATCAACGAGACGATCATCAATTCGGCCTTGCAGGTCGCCCGCGCACGCCTGGGCTTCTCCAGGGGGCGCGACCCCAATCGCGTCGCCCACGTCAAGGCGGATGTATTCGAACCGCTCAGCTTCGCCGACTTGCTGAAGCGTGGCTATATCCGCCACCTGCATCTGAGCAATGCGGAAGTGGAGCAAAACTTCGCCGGCACGATCGCCGAGGGCGTGGATGAGGCGGGCGCAGCCGATCCCGGGGCGCCTTTCGTCGATGTGTATATCGCCGAGGTCGACGTGCCCATCGTCGGGCGCAACCTACTTGGCGAGGCGCACTGGCGCAAGCTGATGAACCAGCTCGACGGGGCGCCCGCCATGCTGGTGCTGTCGAGCGGCCGCTGGACCTTCATGCCGGAGTCCTTCATCCCCGGCTCGACGCCCGATTTCATCGGGCTGAGCCAGGCGGAGGCGCCCGTCGCCTGGCGCGATTTCGTCTGGCGCGACGTGCTGGATCTGCCCGTTCCCGAAGGCCTCGATCTCGCGAAAAGCGATGTCGCCATCATGCGCATTGCGCCGCAAGCGGCCTTCGACCCGGCCTCGCCTTCGGAGTTCTCGCTGCGCGTCATTCGCGAAAAAGGCCAGATTTTTCCCGAGAAAGTCACGCGCGATTACAAAATCGCCTACGGCCTGCCGAAAACCTTGTTCGACCTGCCGCCCGAAGACGACGGCAAGGGCATCGGCTCGATCTGGGCAAGCCGCACGCGCGACATAGCCATACTCGGCGCTGGCCTGCTGGTCCTTGCGATCGCCCTGGCGCGACAGCGGCAACTCACGATGTCGCCGGTAAAATTCAAGATGTTCCGGCTTGCCTATCTCGCCTTCACCTTGGTTTTCGTCGGCTGGCTGGCGCAGGCGCAATTGTCGATCGTCTGGCTGTTCGGCCTCATCAAGGCGATCAAGGGCGAGGGGAGCTTCATTTTCTTCCTGTGGGACCCGCCGACGCTGATGGTCGCGATGTTCGGAATCATCGCGCTTTTTGTCTGGGGGCGCGGAACCTTTTGCGGCTGGCTTTGCCCGTTCGGCGCCTTGCAGGAATTCGCCGGCGAGGTCGCCCGGATTCTGCATCTGCGTCAGATCGGCCTGCCTCAGCGCTACGAGCGCCTGTCCCGCATTCCAAAATTCCTCGTGCTGGCGGCGATCCTCGTCACGGCTGTCTTCTTCTCGTCGCAGGCGGAAAAGGTCGCGGAGATCGAACCCTTCAAGACGTCCATCACTCTCGTCTTCATGCGTTCCGCGCCTTTCGTGCTTTACGCCGTAGCGCTGCTCATCGCCGGCATGTTCCACTACAAGTTCTTCTGCCGCTATCTCTGCCCGCTCGGCGCGACGCTCGCCGCCCTCAGCTTCGTGCGTCGCTGGAAGTGGATTCCCCGCCGCAAGGAATGCGGCTCGCCTTGCCAGATGTGCCGGGTGAAATGCCGCTATGGGGCGATCGAGAAGAGTGGCGAAATCATTTATTCCGAATGTTTCCAATGTCTCGACTGCGTCGCCATTCTCGACAATCCCGCCCTCTGCGTTCCCGTGGTGCTGGAGCAGAAGCGCGCGCGCAAGCAACAAAAACAGCAATTGGAGGCCGCGCAATGAAGCCCGCGAGCAAACCTGACCGCCGACAGATGTTGCAGTTCGCGCTGGTCTCCGCCGGCGTCGGCGCCGCTGGTTTTTTTGGCGCGAAGGAATTGGCCGATGCGCCGGTTTACCGCCGCGCGGGCGTCGCTTTCGACACCAGCGTCGGCCTCACGATCGTCGGTCTCGCAGAGCGCGAGGCGCAGGCGGCGCTCGACGCCGGCTTTGGCGAAATCCGCCGTCTCGAGCGGATCGCAGGACTGTCCACGCCGGGCAGCGACATTCGCCAGCTGAACGCAACCGGGCGGCTCGACAAGCCGGATCCGGCGCTGCTCGACATGCTGGCTGTCGCCGGGGACATGCACCGCGTCACGAACGGCGCCTTCGACGTGACCGTGCAACCGCTGTGGATCTTTTATGATTCCTACGCCAAACGGGGCGCGTGGCCGACAGATGAGGAAGCCGCTCCGGCGCGCGCGCTCATCGGCCAGCAATATGTGCGTTTCGATGCGGAGGCTGTCGTGTTCGAGCGCCCGGGCATGGGAATCACGCTTAATAGCCTTACGCATGGCTATGCAGCCGACCGCGTGGCGAAAGTCCTCGCCGCGCATGGCGTCAAGCAGGCTTTCGTTGACACCGGCGAAATGGAATCGCTGGGCCATAATGGCCGGGGGCGCGACTGGACGGTCGCGATCAAGCATCCAAGGCAGGACGCCATTCTTGGCTCGGCGCCGCTCACCGGCTGCATGGCGACGGCGGGCGATTACGCCTACGCCTGGTCGGAGGATTATTCGCGCCACCACATCCTCGATCCGCGCACCGGTTTCTCACCGGCGTCTTTCGCTTGCGTCTCCGTGATCGCGGAAAAAGCGGTGCTGGCCGACGCGCTATCTACCGCAATTTCGGTGGTCGGGCCGGAAGAGGGAATGAAGCTGCTCCGCCATTATAAGGCTGAGGCCTATGGCGTGACCAAGGCCGGGACGGTCTGGGCGAGCGCGGGATTTCCAAGGCAAAATCTCGCCTGAACGCGCAGCGATTGACCGAAAGTGTAGAGGTTGTTGAAAACATTTGGTTTTCAAGTTGCCGATCTTCGGTTCGGGCGTCGCTTGACGCTGCGCCGCAAATTCCCGGCACAACAGCTGTGCATATTTAATCTTATTGATTTCACGGGATTTTAGATGAGTCGTTAACGTAGCTTTAGAATGCGGCCAGTTAGGGCTTGAACACAGGAAAGCAGATTTGGTTACGTAAAGGCTGTCGGCGATGATCGTTGGGAAAGCCACCTCGAATGCAAGCGCTTTTGCGCGCGATCAACGCGGGACTGTTTCTATCGTAAGCGCAGTGGCGCTCACCGCGCTGCTTGGTTTTGCTTCCCTCGTCGCCGAATACGGAAACGGCCTCGTCGCGCAGACGAGGAACCAGAGAATCGCCGACTCCGCGGCCTACGCCGCCGCCGTCTACTACGGGGCGAACCTGAGCGCGCCGAATGCGCTCGCGACGGCCACAGCGCGCGCGCAGAGCGTCGGCGCGATGAACGGCCTGCCGGCGTCGAGCGTGACGCTTCAGCTTGTGACCTCCCCGTTGAACGCGTCGAACCAGGCGATCTATGTCCAGGTAAGTAGCTCCGAGACGTTGCTGCTGGCGCCGATTCTGGGCGCGGGGAAGACGCTGACGTCGAACGCGCGGTCCTACGCGCAGTTCGGCCCGACGGCCGCAGCCTGCATCGTCTCGCTCAGCTCCACGGTGGGCATCGTCTTCAGCGGGGGCGTCTCGCTGAGCGCGCCATCCTGCAGCGTCGCGACCAACGCCACGGAGACGGTTCCCTGTGGCGCGACCCTGTCCGCCATGACCGTATCCTACAACACTTCGGCGCCAGTCGTGCCGTGCAGCAACATCAGGGGAAGCATCTTCAAGCAGCCAACGACAGACCCGCTCGCGACCAACTCCGGCGTCCTTGCGGCCGAAGCGCGCCAGCCCGTGGTGTCTGCGATGACCGCGCCATCCGCGCCGTCGGTGACGGCGCCGACGGGTGGCGTGCCGGTGTCCTTCAATCTCGGCTATTATCCGACGACGACGCAGACGTCGGGCAGCTGTACGGCCACCTATGGCGGCGTCTGGACTGTCTCCTGCCCGTCCGGTTTCTACGCGGTCAATCTCGTCCTTCCCAGCGGCATGAGCGTGAACTTCAACCCGTCGGGTCCGTCCACTTCGATCTACGTCTTCACCTCTTCCTTCGCCACCGGCGGAACGACGGTGTTCGGGCCGGGGACCTACTATTTCCCGAACAGCCTGGCGTTGGCGGGGACAAATACATTCGGCGCCGGCAATTACTATTTCGGCTCGTCCCTCACCGCCACGGGCGGCGCCGCGACGACTTTCGGTTCAGGAAATTACGTTTTCGCCCAAGGCATTGTCACCCAGGGCGGGACATCGACGACTTTCGGCTCGGGCGCCTTCAGCTTCGGCAAAAATGCCTCATCGTGCAACGGCGGCGGAACCTATTCGATCTGCCATACAGGGTCGTCGCTGACCTTCGGCGGAGCTAGCGTCTTCACGATGTCGAACGGCGTCTACGTGGCCGGCGGGTCGACGCTGACGATGGGCATGGGCTACGCGACGAACAGCTTCAAGTTCGGCCCAAGCACCGACGGCAACGCCATTTTTTCGGGCGGCGGCGCCACTGTCGAGTTTGGCGACGTCTCGGGAGGAAACGGGGTCTTCCAGGCCGTCGGCAACGTCAATCTCGCGAACGGCGGCGCCTGCGTGGTGTTGAGCGCCGCCGCCCAGCACGACATCCAGGGCTGGTTCTCGACGACCGGCGGCACGGTGCTCGGCTCGGGCGTCTACACCATCAGTCAATACTTCGCGGCGGGCGCCAACTATGGCGGCTCGGTTTCCTGCGACAACCAGGGCATGGTCGGCGTGCAGGGAACGGGCGTCACCATCGTCGTCGGGCAGGCGATGATGGGAGGGAACTGCAACAACTACGGCTTCTGCGTCGGATCGGGCTACAATCCGTTCACCCTTACGGCTCCGACGACCGGGCCGACAGCCAACCTCGTCGTCGTCGGCCCGCAATCCGGGACGGCGGTCGGGGCGCTGTTTACCGGAGGCGCCGGCAACACCACCCTTTCCGGAGCGTTCTATATTCCGACTGGCCAGTTCGGCATGTCCGGGGGCGCGATCATAGGCTCCGGCACAGGCCAATGCCTGCAAATCGTCGCGCTGAACGTCTCGATGTCCGGCGGAAGCGCGGTGGGCTCCAATTGCGTGATGTCGACCGGCGTCGCCGGGGTCACATTCGTCAAGTGAAGGATCCGGCTGGCAACATCGGGAAGGCGTTTTGCATGGGACATGCATTTGCGAAACGGAGAGGCCCCGGAGCCGCGCCGCGGAGCGCGTGGTTGCGCAAGCTGACGGGCGATTCCAGTGGAACGTCGGCGGTCGAATTCGCACTGGTCACGCCGATCTTTCTCCTTCTGCTGGGGGCCGTCGTCGACTTCGGCGGGGCGATGTACGCCAAGTTCAACCTCAACAGCGCTGTGTCGGCGGCGGCGAACTATGCCTTGAACAACGCCTCTTCGGTGAATGCGACGAGCGGCGCTGCGCTCGCGAGCGGGCTCTCGGCCTTCGTCGCCTCGGCCCACGCCGCCAACTGGGCGAGCGCGACAGTCACGGTCAACAACGGTTCGACCGCCACGACGACTGCCGGAACGACGACGACCAGCGGGACGGCGTCGAACGCAACTTATTGGTACTGCCCAACGGGGAGCGGGGCCGCGTTCGCGTGGGGCGCGCCTGTTTTGTCGGGATCGACGTGCTCATCGGGCGTGCCGGCGGGGCAGTTCGTCGTGATCAGCGCCAGCGCGACCTACGCGCCAATTCTTGGCTTCATGGTGAACATTCTTGCCCCAGCCATGTCGGCGTCGGCCGTCGTGCAGGTGCAATGATGCTGAAAACCCTCGTCAGACTGACACGCGACGTTCGCGCGGTTTCGGCGGTCGAGTTCGCCCTCGTTTGCGGCCCGCTGCTGCTTTTCGTGTTCGGGATCATCGAATTCGCTCGCGCGCGCTGGTGCGAAGAGGCCCTCAACCAGACCGCCATCACGGTGGCCCGTTGCATGGGCATGGCGTTGGTGAGTTGCGCCTCGTCCGGAAGTTACAGCGCCAGCGCGACATCGAGCTACGCGCAGGCCGTCGCGGCGACGTGGGGCCTGACCGTCCCGAGCGGCAATGTGGCGCTCAATCAGAGCGCAACCTGCGGTGGCCTGACCGGCTTTTCCCAGGTCACGCTCACATACCAGTTCACGACCATCGCGCCGAATTTGATTTCCTCGCTGACCGCGGGCAAGACCTTCACTGCGACCGCGTGCTTCCCCAACGCGCCCGCCACTTGAGGGTTATCGAGCGCTAGAGTATTTTCGAGCGAAGTGGATTCCGGTTCGCGTTAAGAAAATGCGTGAAAACAAGAAGCTAAAGCCTGTTTGGTGACCCGGAGTTCACCGAACAGGCTCTAGGTCTCGCTCTTTGCAGCCGTTTGAGCGGCGAGCGCCCGGGCGCATTGCTGCGCAGCCGACCGCGGCCTGGCATTTGTTGCGTTACGTCCGCGGAACGAAGGCGCCCGGCGGGACCATCCCGACAACATAAGCAAGATGCAGGGCGTCGAGTTGCGCCCAGAGCACGTCGCATTTGAATTTCACGGCATTGACGCAGGCGTCCTGCACTTCGCGGGTTTTTGCGTGACGCTTGATGTAATCCAGCGCGAAATCGGCGTCTTTTGGCGCCTGCGTAAGGCGGCGCTTGAAATAGGCCATCACGTCGTCGCTGATGAAGCTGTAGTTCTCCAGCATGCCGGAGATGCGCTCGCGATGGATTTTCGGCGCGAACAATTCCGTGAGCGAGGAGGCGACGGCGACCGTCAACGGCTGCTCGGCGACGAAGCGGACATAGGCTTCCACAGCGAAGCGGGTGGCGGGCAGGGCGGCCTCCTTCGACATGACCATCTCGCGGTCCAGGCCGAGCCCGTCCGTCAGCACCAGCCAGCGCTCGATGCCGCCCTTCTCGTCGCCGAGGCCGTCATGGTCGTGGATGCGGGAGATCCATTCGCGGCGCAATTCGCGGTCGTCGGTGCGCGCCATTAGCGCCGCGTCCTTGCGCGGCACGGCGTCCTGGTAGCAATAGCGGTTGAGCGCCCACGCCTGCACCTGGCCCTTGTTCATCTGGCCGCCATGCAGCATTTTGTGAAAAATATGCTTGTCGTGATAGCGCTCGGCGCCGACCGCGCGAATGGCGGCTTCGAATTCTTCAGGCGTCATAAGCGCTTGCAACGAGTCTTTCTCTATCGTGGCGGCGTTTGACATTGTCTCGCTCCCATTTTTACTTCTTTGATCAGTCCGCGCCTTCGGATCTATCACTCCCGTCGCTCGCAATCACCTGATAATTGGGCGCGAGAGCCCTCAAGTTTGTAAGATTTTCGTCACGTTTTCCGCGGGGGACGTCGATCGGAATGCGGCCCAATATCCGCGCGGGCGCGCCGTCGAGAAAGATCACCTCATCCGCCAGAAGAAGCGCGTCGTCGAGATCGTGCGTGGCGATCAGCGCCGTCATTTTCCGTGCGTCGATGCGCGCGGCGAGAAGTGCGCGCAGGCGCTGGTGCAGGGCGCGATCGAGCGAGGCGAAAGGCTCGTCGAGCAGGATCAACTCGGGCTCGATGGCGAAGGCGCGCGCCAGCGATGCGCGGCGCGCGAGGCCGAGCGACAATTGGCCCGGAAAGTCGCCGCCGTGTCCGTCAAGTTCGAAAGCTGCGAGCAGGCGCTCGAGCGCCTCGCCGCCGAGACTGGGCGAGGCGAGCTTCAGATTGTCGGCGACGCTGCGCCAGGGCAGCAGGCGCGGCTCCTGGAACACCATGCCGATGCGCCCAGGGCGTCCGCCGACCGCGCCGGAAAAATTGCGGTCGAGACCGGCGACGATGCGTAATAAAGTGCTCTTTCCGCCGCCCGAAGGCCCGAGCAGGGCGACGATCGAGCCGTCCTTGATACGAAGCGAAAAATTCTCGAACACCTGTCGCGCGCCGCCGCCCGCCCGGCGATAGACCTTCTTCGCAATGTCGATTTCAAGCGCCATGCGTGCGCCACCAGTTGGCTTTGGCCTCAGCGGGGCGGAGGATAAAGCTTTCGACCAGCACCATCAGGCCGACGAAAGGCAGCGCGTAGGCGAGCAGCAGCCGCAGGTCGAAAAGCTGAAAGGCCTCGTTCATCTTGAAGCCGACGCCATTGGGGCGTCCGAGCAGTTCGACGACCAGCACGATCTTCCACACCAGCGAGACGCCGCTGCGGGCGGCCGCTGCGAAATAGGGCGCGAGCTGCGGCGCCAGCACATGCCGCCAGCGCCGCCAGCGCGGAAAGGCGAAGACCTGCGCTACGTCGTCGAGGCCGCGGTCGAGCGCTCGCGCGCCTTCCCTCAGCGTGACCATGGCGTTGGGCAGCTTGTTGAGCGTGATCGCCGCGAGCGCCGAAACTTCGTTCAGCCCGCCCCAGATATAGGCGAACATGATGATGACGAGGAACGGCGTGTTGAGGAAGATCACCAGCCAGGGATCGACGAGACGGTCGAGACGGGGATTGCGGCCCAGCGCCAGGCCGAGCGCCGAACCGAGGCCCATCGCCAGGACGAAGCCTGCGAGGACCCGCGCCAGCGTCACTCCGAGATTGAACCACAGCGCGCCATTGCGCGCCTCGTGCGCCATGGTCGCGCCGACAGCGAGAGGCGTCGGCAGGTAATGCGGCCCAAAACTCCACGCGCCCGCCTGCCACAAGGCGAAAAACAGTGCGAGCGACAGGAGGCGGATCATGCTTTCTGAATCATTCTTGGCGGATCATTTCTTCGGTGCGGCCTCGGCCGGACTGTAGAACACGCCCGGATCGATCTCCTTGGCCGAGCCGACCAGATTTTCGCCGCCGACGCCCGCCAACACCTTGAAGATCGCGGCGGCGTCCGCCTCGTCAGCCTGGAGCGGCCGGGTTGGGACGCCCTGCCGGTAATATTTCCGCAACAGCGCCTGTGTGGCGGCGTCCTTGGCGCCCGTCAGGGGGACGATCTGGGCAAAGGCGGCGTCGTCGTCGCTGATCAGTTTTTTTGCCTTCGCCATCATGTCGAAAAAGCGCGCGAGCGCCGGCCCATGCTGGGCGGCGAACTCCTCGGTGAAGACATAGCCGGTGACGATGACCGGCCCCTTGGCTCCAAGGTCGCGCTCGACGTCCGCCATATCCACCGCGCGGCCATACCCGCGCGAACTCGAGCCGGGCGCAAAAAGTCCAGAATTCGAGCGCGGCGTCGAGTTCGCCCTGCGCCAGCTTTTCCGCAAGCAGCGGAGGCGCGCCAAACTCGATGTCGGCCTTGCTTTTCAAGTCGACGCCTTGCTTGAGGCCCCAGGCCTGCAGCATCAGCCAGCTCTTGTCGAGAGGGCCGCCGGCGACTCCGACCTTCTTGCCGATGAAATCCGCCGGCTTGACGAATTTTTCCGGCTCCTTCGCCATGACCGCGCCCAGCGCTGTCGAATGCGGATAGAACAGGAGTTTCTTGCCAAGGCTGCGTTCGCGCGAAACCCAAAGCCAGTCCGACAGGATCATGTCGGCGCCGCCGCCGATCAGCGCGATCTTGCCGGCTTCGGTGGTCGCCAGCTCGTCGCTTTCGATGTCGAGGTCGGCCTGCTTGTCGAGCCCGTAGGATTTGGCGATGGCCAGCTCCCACCCAAATGTTCCCGCGGCCTGGATGGAGAGGCGCAACTTGTCGGCGGCTTCCGCCCGGGGAGCGCCGAGACCGGCAAGGGCCAGACCTATCACGAAAGCGAAAACGAACCGGGGCAGGGTGGAAGCCAAGGCGAAACCTCTTTGAGCTTTTATTGCGGCGAGCCCTTGGGGCCGCCGGACTGGCCGCCGCCGGTTTGATCGCCGCTGAAATGGCTGTCGGCGGAGAATTGCGCGAAATCCATCTTGCCGACTTCGATCGCCGCCTTGGTGCGGCTGTAGACATTGAGCTTGCGCAGGATTTCCGAGACATGCGCCTTGACGGTGGTTTCGGCCACGCTCAGTTCGTAGGCGATCTGCTTGTTCTGCAGTCCCGCGCGGATCATGTCGAGCACGCGCAATTGCTGCGGCGTCAGGTCCTGCAGCCGGCGCAACATATCGCGCCGCTCGATCTCGGACTGCTGCGGCTGGCCAAGGTCGCGGAAACGTTCGGGAAGGAAAACCGAGCCGTTCAAAACTTCCTTGATGGCGTGTGCGAGTTCGCTCTTGGACGTCGCCTTGGAGACAAAGCCCGCGACGCCGATGGAGAGCATGTCCCGGACGATGCGCGGATCCTCATGGCCGGAGACGACCATGATCGGCAGGTGGGGATGGGCGGCGCGAACCCGCACCAGGCCCGATAGCCCAGAGGTGCCGGGGAGGAAAAGGTCGAACAGCCCGAGGTCTATGTTCTTTTCCTTGGACAGGACAGACAGGGCCTCTTCGATGGTGGTGGCCTCGAAGATCTCGCATTGCGGACGTTCCATCCGCACGGCGCTTTCCAGCGCTTCGCGAAACAACGGATGGTCGTCGACGATCAGTATGCGGGTCATCATGGCGTCGGTATTCTCAACGGGTCCATCGGGCGATCTAGCCCTCGTGTCCGGAATGTGCGCCATGCTCATGTCTCGCGCAAGGGGGCCAAGGTTTGCATGTGAAAAGGACGGATGCATAAAAACGGGCGGTCGAGCCGAATGCGCGACCGCCCGTCAAGAGTCTTGTCAGAACTTCGCCTTTGCAGGCCGCCCTCACGAAAGATCGTGAAAGCGGCCGTTTTTCAGCTCAGGCTGCGGTCGCCTTACTTGGCGGCCGCGTTCGGGGGCAGCTTGAACACCCAGTAGGAGCCGCCCTGGTTGATGCCCTTGAAGGACTTGGCGACTTCGCCGCCCCAAAGCGGGACCGCGCCACCCCAACCGGCTGCGACGCCGATCATTTCTTCGCCGTCCTGCTCCCAGGCGATCGGCGGGGCGACAATGCCCGTGCCGACGTTGAACTTCCAGAGAACTTCGCCGGACTTGGCGTCGAAGGCCATCAGATAGCCTTCGGGCGTGCCGGTGAACACGAGGCCGCCAGCGGTGGTCATCACGCCGCCCCAAAGCGGAGCCTTGTTCTTGTATTCCCACACGACTTTCTGAGCGACCGGGTCGATCGCCTTGAGCGAGCCGATGTGATCGTCGAAGATCGGCTTGATGTTGAAGCCCGCGCCCAGGTAGGCCGCGCCCTTCTTGTAGACGACCGGCTCGTTGTGGATGTCCATGCCCCATTCGTTCGACGGGACGTAGAACAGCTTCGACTGGTCGGAATAGGCGATCGGCATCTGGTTCTTGCCGCCGAGGAAGGACGGAACCGCGAAGACTTCGGTTCCCTTCTTGCCATCAGCCGACTTGGAGGGATCGCCCGGACGGAAGTCGTCATTGTAGATCGGGCGGCCGTTCTTATCGATGCCCTTCGCCCAGCTGATCTTGCTGACGAACGGCATGGCCGAGATGAACTTGCCGTCGGTGCGGTCGAGCACATAGAAGAAGCCGTTGCGGTCGGCAGTGGCGCCGGCCTTCACGGTCTTGCCATCCTTCGTCAGGTCGAACGAGACGAACTCGTTGACGCCGTCGTAATCCCAGCCGTCGTGCGGGGTGGTCTGGAAGCCCCACTTCAGCTCGCCGTTTTCCGGGTCGATGGCGACGCGGGAGGACGACCACTTGTTGTCGCCCGGACGCAGCCAGGAGTTCCAGGGAGCCGGGTTGCCGGTGCCGAAGAACACGAGCTTGGTCTCGGGGTCGTAGGTGCCGCCCAGCCAGGTGGCCGCGCCGCCGGTCTTGTACATGTCGCCGGGCCAGGTCTCGTTGGCCTTGCCGGTCATGGACGTTTCCTTGCCCATGTAGCTGCCGGTCAGGCCTTCGAGGGTCGGACGGCTCCAGACGAGGTCGCCGGTCTCGACATTGCGCGCTTCGACGCGGCCGACCGCGCCGAATTCACCGCCGGACACGCCGGTGATGATCAAGGCGCCATTGGCCTTGGTGGGGACGATGATCGGGGCGGCGGAGTTGGAATAGCCGGCCTTGAAGTCGTCGATGGCCTTGTGCCAGACGACCTTGCCGGTCTTGGCTTCGAGCGCGACGATCTGGGCGTCGAGAGTGGCGAAATAGACCTTGTCGCCGTAGAGGGCGGCGCCGCGGTTGATCACGTCGCAGCAGGGCATGATGCCTTCCGGCAGGCGGGCGTCATATTCCCAGAGCTTTTCGCCGGTCTTGGCGTCCATGGCGTAAAGGCGGCTATAGGAACCGGTGATGTAGACGACGCCGTCATGCACCAGCGCCTGGGCTTCCTGGCCGCGCTGCTTTTCGCCGCCGAAGGAGAAGGACCAGGCCGGAACGAGGTTCTTGACGTTGGAGGCGTTGACCTTGTCGAGAATGCTGTAGCGATGGCCCTGGAGGCCCATGCCGTTGGTGACGACCTGCTTGCCGTTCGTGGCGTCGCCGAGGATATCGGCGTCGGTGACCGGACCCGCGACCGCGGCTCCGGCGAGAGCCATCCCCATCACGGAGACGCTGGCCAAAAGAATATTTTTCATCATTCCCATTCCTCCCAAGAAACTGCGCCGGCAATTCCGGCGCGTTTTGCTTCGGCGCGGCGACGGATCAGCCGTCGCGCCTGGACCTGTTACGGTCACCGTTCTTGCGTCGGCGGGCGCCAGTTGACGCCGTAAGACGCAAAAATCTTCTTCAATTCGCCGGACGCAGACAGCGAGGCGATTTGCTGGTCGATGGCGTCGGCGAGATCGACCGCGCTGGCCTTCACCGCGCCGCCGACCGGCCAGTTCGTCGCAAGCTTGTGCTCGGGGTAGACGATTTCGACCGGCTTCGAACTCTGATGCGCGAGGGCTTCCACCAGTGCCGATTCGCCATAGAAGGCGACGACGTCGCCCTTGGCGAAGGCCTGGGCGGCCTTGCCTTCGCCGCGCACGTGCATCACATGGTCGATCAGCTTGTGATCGCGCGCCGTGAGAAGGATGATGTCGGAAAGCGTGCCGACGTCCACCGCCACCTTCTCCGTTTCGAAGAGCGAGAAGTCCTTGGCCTTGTCGCCCTTGCCCGCTTCCACAGCCATGGCCAGGCCCTCGACCTGATAGGGAGCGGTCAGCTTGATCTTGTCGTTGGCCGCTTCGACTTGCGGATCGTTGGGGATATGCAGCATCACATCGCCCGGCTGTTCGCCGAGCAGCGAGCCGCGCCAGACGCCGTTGCGCAGGTCGTCGTTGATATTGTCGTCGGCGCGCAGAACGAGATAGTCGACTTTTACGCCGAGCGCTTTCGCCAAGGCCGCGCCGAGTTCGACGTCAATGCCCTTCTTGACGCCGTCCTCTTCCCACGACCACGGCTTGTAGTCGCGATAGACGGTTACGCGCAGCACGCCTGCGTCGCGGACCTCGGACAATGTCCGGGCCTGCGCCCCAGGCGCCGCGAGTCCGCCGCAGAGCGCGGCGGCGATCAATGCGGCGCGGATCGTCGCGCGCTTCAGCATCAGTTGCCCTGGAAACGGGAGTCGAGATAGGTGCGGATCGCCCACATGGCTTCTTGCGACAGAATGCCTTCGAATTGCGGCATCTTGGTCATTCCGTTTTGCGTATAGCCATGACGGATGCGGTTAAGGAACCATTGATCGCCATCGGCGCCCTTGTCGAGATAGCGAAGGTCAGGCGCAATGCCGCCCGATTCCGCTTCGATGCCATGGCAACGGGCGCAATTCTGGGCGAAACCGGATTTACCGATGGTCAAGGCAAGCTCATTGCCACGATAGGGGTTTACATCGCGCCAGCCGTCGCCAAGCTGCTCGAGGCCCTTGGTGTCGACGGGTTGCGGGGTGACATCGCCATGCGCCAGAGCGCGACCGGCGCCAGCGAGAGAGACGCAGACAAGGAGAGAGAGCCCGATTGAGCGGGTATTTAGCGCCACGATGTTCCTCCAAAAATTTTGCCTGATCTTAGAGCGAGCCGAAGACAGGGGAATTGTACTTTGGCGCCCTTGGCCGCGGGCCCCGCGAACCATTCGGCGACAAAGGCTGCGCGAAGCTGACCGGACCATGCGCAACATCTTGCGGCGCATGGTCATTCTCTTGTCCGATCCGGACCGATCGAACGCAGTTTCCTCTGGTTTTCCGCCGTCCCGGGCGGGATGCATTCTTCTTTGCGGGCGAGGCGGCGCGCGCCGGGAATGCGAAGATTGGCGCCATGCGTTGACGGTGCGCGGGGATGCTCCGCCGTTAACATTAAAACGATTCAGACCTGATCCTTGACGCGCGCCTTCTCCAGGCGCCGGGGCGTGAAGCCCTCTGCGGACTCTGCGGAATCACGCGCTGCGATTTCGTCGATCATCGCGTGGTGCGGCGACTTGGAGCAGATCGGATCGCAGGCGGAGGCATCGCCCAGCAGCGCCAGCGCCTGGCAGCGACAGCCGCCGAAATCCTCGCTCTTGCGCTCGCAAGAGCGGCAGGGCTCCTGCATCCAGTCAAAGCCGCGAAAGGCGTTGAATCCGGGCGAATGGCTCCAGATGTCGCCGAGCTTTCTCTCGCGAGCGTTCCAGAATTCGAGATTGGGAATCGTCTCTGCCGCATGGCAAGGCAACACCTTCCCCTGCGGCGTGACGTTGAGCGTCAGCCGGCCCCACCCGCTCATGCAGGCCTTCGGATATTTGGCGTGATAATCGGGCGCGACGTGATCGATGACGATCTGTCCCTTGTAGCGCTCGCGCCGCTCCTCCACTTCCGCGAAAGCCTTTTCCGTCTGCGCGCGGGTCGGCATCAGATGGACGCGGTTGTGCAGGGCCCAGCCGTAATATTGCGTATGCGCGATCTCGATCCGTCGAGCGCCGAGCTTGACCGCGAAATCGACCATTTCAGCGGCGTGCTCGACGTTGGCGCGATGGATGACGGCGTTGACTGTGAGCGGCATGCCCTCAGCGACAACCCATTCGGCGACTTCCATCTTTTTCGCGTAACCGCCCTCGTAGCCGCCGATCCAGTCGGCGCCCTTCGGCTGCGAATCCTGGATCGACAACTGCACGTGGTCGAGGCCGGCGGCGGCGAGGTCGGCGAAGATCGCCCGGGTGATTCCGACGCCCGAAGTGATGAGGTTGGTGTACAAGCCGAGTTGCGCGCAGTGCGCCACGAGTTCGCGCAGGTCGCGGCGCGAGGCGGGCTCTCCGCCGGAGAGGTGGATGTGCAAGACGCCGAGTTCCGCCGCCTGCGAGAAAATGTCCTTCCATTCCTCGGTCGACATTTCCGTCTCGCGCCCGCCCATGTTCAGCGGATTGGAACAATAGGGGCAGGACAGGGGACAACGATAGGTGAGTTCCGCCAGCATGCCGGAAGGCAGCGCGGGAGCAGGCGTTTTCTCGCTCATGGGCCAATAATCCTCATAGACCGAGCATCCGTTTCTCGAGCAGACCCGTCAGCAGGACGCGCACGTCGCGCTCGACCACTGCGCGGTCGGCCGAATATTTGGTTGCGAGTTCGTCGACGATCGAGCCGAGCGCGACATGGCCGTCGCAGCGCTGCAATATGTCGACGCTGATCGCGTTCAGGCGCAGGAAACGCTCTGGCGCGAGGAGCACCCATGTCTTCCGCACCAGGTCGTTCTTGAGCTTGACCCCACGCAGGAGATGCGGCCGCGCGTCGTCGGTGAGTTGCTCGATGCTCATGTGCGGGCCTCGTCCGCCTTTATCAAGAGACCGTCATGGCCGATCTGCCAACCGGCGGCCTCGACCTGTGCGCGTTCTGCCGAGTCGCAGCGCAGGGCCGGGTTGGAATTGTTGATATGGACGAAGATTTTTCGGCCTATTCGCACGTCGTCGAGCGCGCGCAACGAACCGCGCTCGCCGTTCATCGCCATATGGCCCATCCGACCGGCGGTCTTCTGCATCAGGCCTTGGCGGATCAGTTCGTCTTCCTCGAATGTTGTGCCATCGAAGAACAGGATTTCCGCGCCCTCGAGCCTTTTCCGCAACGCGTCGGTCATGCGCGCGCAGGAAGGCATGTAATAGAAGCGGCGGTCCCCCTTTCGCATCTCGATTCCGACCGTGTTCTCGCCTTCGGCGGCGGTTTCGATCTGCGCCTCGTCGGAGGATTCCATGTAAAGCGGAATCTTGCCGGGCGTGACGAAGGCGGTCAGGGTGAATCCAAGGCCGGTGTCGATGACCTCGTCGAGCGCGACAATGCGGCGCGTGACGACTTCAGGATTGAGCACGCCGAACACGCCGCCCTGGGTATGCGCCATGACGCTGCTGGTCGCATAGAGCGTGAAGGGCTGCATTTCGCGCATCACCAGCAGGCCCGCGATATTGTCTATGTCGCCGTTCGGCGCGAAGACGGCCTTGATCGGCGAATGGCGCGGGGCGACTTTTGGATGAAGCTGAGTATTTGCGATGATCTGCTGGCGCAGGTCCGGCGTTGCGGAGAGCACGATCCAGTTCTCGCCATCGTCGCTGACGGCGACGCTGCATTGCGATCTCCCGGTCAAACGACCGTCGCGCTCGTAAGCGAGACGGCAGTTCTCACAGAGACAGTTCCATTGCGGCAGGCCGCCGCCCGCCGCAGAACCCAGTACGAGAAATTGCAAGTGATCGACCTTAAAGCCGGTTCACGTCTGCGCGCCGTTCAGAGCGCGGCGGACATATAGCTGGTGACTTCCATGCCGACGCAGATTTCGCAAGCTTCGGGAGCGGTCCAGTTCAATTCGGTCATGTTGTTTCCTCCATTTTGCACGGCTTTCGCTCGTTGTCGAAACCGTTTGATCCCGGGATGATGCGCTTCGTTTTCAAAGCATTTTTTCGGTCAGCAGTTGCCTGCAAACTGCATCCCCGCGGCGAAGATAAAGCGCAGCGCCTCGTCGTCTACGGCGCCAAAGTAGCATGGGGCCCGCCGCAAGAGCAATTCTTTGTGCAGCGCAGCAATTCATGATTGCACTGCAGCATTTGCGCTTCAGCCATAATATAGTCGCGCTGAATAGTCGCTGTTTCCTTGTGACCCCGTCGAGGGTCAATGGCACTAAAGAGCAGTATCGGCGTCGTTGGCGACGGGATTAATGTTGCCGCCGATGAACGCAGGGCCCTGTAAGGGGCATGTCCTGGGGAGGTCATGCGAGGTCTGGATTGCTTTGGCGAGGCGGCGCTTGCGCCCGCATTCGCGCCCTTTCGCTTCCCGGCGAATTTTTATCGCCTCGCCGGCGAGACGTTGGACGCCGCGCGGGTCGAGTTTACTTATGCGCAAGTCGCGGGCCCGGCTTTCGGAAGAGCTCCCAGGGATGGCGGAAAAGTGATTTCCGCCGGCAAGCGTTTTCCGGCATGCAGGCAAATCTTGCGTTATGATTATGGAAATCTTGAGCGGTTCGGTCATCCAGCTTCGCGTGGTCCGGTAAGGTCCGGCGATTTAAAAGCTCCGATCCGTTTCTGATAAGCGCCGGCAGGCGCGCGTCTATGGAGGAAAAGTCTATGTATCAAGAAGCAGTGGCAAAATTGACGGGTGAAAACCTGATCAAGGCGAAGTTGGACAATTTCATCGGCGGCAAATGGGTCGCTCCGGTGCAGGGTCAGTATTTCGACAAAGTATCGCCGATCAGCGGCCAGTTGCTGAGCAAGGTCGCCCGCTCGACCGCGGAAGACGTTGAATTGGCGCTCGACGCCGCCCACGCCGCCAAGGATGCCTGGGGAAGCACGCCCGCAGCTGCGCGCGCTCACGTCCTGCTCAAGATCGCCGATCGCATCGAGAGCAATCTTTCGACTTTGGCGCTGGTCGAAACGCTCGACAACGGCAAGCCGATCCGCGAAACCACCTATGCCGACGTTCCGCTCCTGGCGGACCATTTCCGTTATTTCGCTGGCTGCCTGCGCGCCCAGGAAGGTTCGCTCTCGGAAATCGATGGCGACACCATCGCCTATCATTTCCATGAGCCGCTCGGCGTCGTCGGCCAGATCATTCCCTGGAACTTCCCGCTGCTGATGGCCGGCTGGAAGCTTGCCCCGGCGATCGCCGCCGGCAATTGCGTCGTGCTGAAGCCTGCGGAACAGACTCCCATCAGCATCATGGTTTTCATGGAGCTGATCGCCGACCTGCTGCCGCCGGGCGTCCTGAACATTGTCAACGGCTTCGGCGCCGAAGCGGGCCGCGCCCTTGGCAGCAGCAAGCGCATCGCCAAGATCGCCTTCACCGGCTCGACCGTCACGGGACGCACGATTGCGCACTATGCCGCCGACAACCTGATCCCCGCGACCCTGGAGCTGGGCGGCAAGTCGCCGAACATCTTCTTTGAAGACGTGATGTCGGCCGATGACGAGTTCTTCGACAAGGCGCTCGAAGGCTTCGCGCTCTTCGCTTTCAACCAGGGCGAAGTCTGCACCTGCCCCAGCCGCGCGCTGATCCAGGAATCGATCTACGAGAAGTTCATGGAGCGCGCCGTCAAGCGCGTGCAGGCGATCAAGCAGGGCAACCCGCTCGACATGTCCACCATGGTCGGCGCGCAGGCGTCCAGCCAGCAGATGGAAAAGATCCTGTCCTATATCGACATCGGCAAGCAGGAAGGCGCGCAATGCCTCACGGGCGGTTCGCGCAACATGCTCGCCGGCGAGCTGGAGGGCGGTTACTACATCAATCCGACCGTCTTCAAGGGCAACAACAAGCAGCGCATCTTCCAGGAAGAAATCTTTGGCCCGGTTCTGGCGGTTACGACCTTCAAGGACGAAGCTGAAGCCCTGGCGATCGCCAATGACACGATTTTCGGCCTCGGCGCCGGCGTGTGGTCCCGCGATGGCAGCCGCGCCTATCGCATGGGCCGCGGCATCAAGGCTGGACGCGTGTGGACCAATTGCTACCACGCCTATCCGGCTCACGCCGCCTTCGGCGGGTACAAGGAATCCGGCATCGGCCGCGAAACCCACAAGATGATGCTCGACCATTACCAGCAGACCAAGAATCTCCTGGTCAGCTACAGCCCGAAGGCTCTCGGCTTCTTCTGAGAATAAGCGCCTCCGCAAGCTAGACTTTGCGCGGCTCTGGCAACAGGGCCGCGCTTTTTTTGATCCCAAGGACTATATTCTGATCGTGACAAATGGAGGATCGAATGCCCGCGCGCGTCGAAGCCACGCCCGAAGCCCTGCTATGGATTGCCCGTCTCAGGGACAAGCATGGTCCGCTGGTGTTCAATCAGTCCAGCGGCTGCTGCGAAGGCTCGGCGCCACTGTGCAATCCCGCTGCGGAACATTATCCGAGCCATGAAGATGTCCTGCTCGGCGAAATCGGCGGCTGTCCCTTCTATATTCGCGCCAACCTGTTCGAATATTGGCGCCATACCCAGCTCATCATCGACTTGGTCGATGGCGGCGGCAACGCCTTTTCCATCGAGGGGCCGGAAGGCGTCAGCTTCCACATGCGCTCGCGCGTTTTCACTGACGACGAAGTCGCCGAGCTCGAAATCCTGGGCGAACCGCCCCGCGCGGCCTGAGCGAGGCGGGGCATCGCAGTGAAATCTTCGGGCGAGGCCCGGCGTTGCCGCCTTCGCCCCCATAAGCTAAACCGGAGGCCATGACTTCTTCACGTCCCGCCGATCGCCTGGTTCTTGCCCTTGCGCAGGTCAATTGCGTGGTCGGCGCCATCGACGCCAATCTCGAACGCGCCCGCGCGGCGCTAAAGCAGGCGGCGAACTTCGGCGCCGACCTTGTGATGTTCTCCGAGCTGTTTCTGGCCGGCTATCCGCCCGAAGACCTGGTGCTCCGCCCGGCCTTCCAGGAAGCCTGCCGCACCGCTTGCGAAACGCTTGCGCGCGAAACAGCGGACGGCGGCCCGGGAGTGCTGATAGGCTTGCCATGGATGCAGGACGGCTTCTGCCACAACGCCTATGCCTTGCTCGACGCAGGCCGCATCGCCGCAGTGCGGCTCAAGGTCGACTTGCCCAATTATGGCGTCTTCGACGAGAAGCGCGTGTTCCGTCCGGGGCCTTCGCCGGGTCCCGTCGCCTTTCGCGGCGTGCGGTTGGGGTTGCCGATCTGCGAGGACATCTGGGGCGAGGATATTGTCGAGGTGCTGCACGAGACCGGCGCCGAAATCCTGCTGTCGCCCAACGGTTCCCCCTATTGGCGGGGCAAGGACGCTGAGCGCCTGAGCGTGGCCACGACGCGCGTAGCGGAGAGCCGCCTGCCGCTGGTCTATCTGAACCAGGTCGGCGGGCAGGATGAGCTGGTCTTCGACGGCGGCAGTTTCGTCGTCAACGCGGATTGTTCGGTGGCTGGGCGCCTGCCGTCTTTCGTCGAGACGGTAGCGAAGGTCGTATTCGAGCGCAGCGGCGGCGGCTGGGCCTGCGTCGAGGCGCCCAACGCGCCCGTGCTTGGCGACGACGAGGCCGATTACGCCGCCTGCGTGCTGGGCCTGCGCGATTACGTTGCGAAAAACAATTTTCCGGGCGTCGTGCTGGGCATGTCGGGCGGCGTCGATTCCGCTCTCTGCGCCACGATGGCCGCCGACGCGCTGGGGCCGGACAAAGTCCACGCTATCATGCTGCCCTACCGCTTCACCTCCGACGAGTCGCTTGGGGACGCCGCCGATTGCGCGAATGCGCTCAAGCTGCGCTACGACATCGTGCCGATCGCGCAGGGGGTGGAAGGCGTCGAGGCGGCGTTGGCGCCGCTCTTTGCCGGCACCCAGCGCGGGGTGACGGAAGAAAACATCCAGGCGCGCACGCGCGGCATTTTGCTGATGTCGGTGTCGAACAAATTCGGTCCGATGCTGGTGACGACGGGCAACAAGTCGGAAATGTCGGTCGGCTACGCCACGCTGTACGGCGACATGAACGGCGGCTTCAATCCGATCAAGGATTTGTACAAGACGCAGGTGTTCCGGCTCTGTGGCCTGCGCAACCGCTGGAAGCCCGAGGGCGCGCTCGGTCCCGATGGCCTGGTCATCCCCGACAACATCATCACAAAACCGCCGACGGCGGAATTGCGCGAGAACCAGAAGGATCAGGATTCGCTGCCGCCCTATGACGCGCTCGACGACATGCTGGAATGCCTGGTCGAGAAGGACATGCGCATCTCCGACATTGTCGCCAGGGGCCACGAACTCGACGTCGTGCGAAAAATCGAGCGGCTGCTTTATCTTGCAGAATACAAGCGCCGGCAGTCGGCGCCGGGCGTAAAAGTCACGCGGAAGAACTTTGGCCGCGACCGCCGCTATCCCATCGTCAACGCTTTCCGCGATCCTGGCGCGCCGGCCAAGGCGCCGGATGCGTCCATTGCGCCGCAAAGCCCGGTCGGATCAAGCGAAAGGTTCGAGGAATAGCTTGCCGTGTCGTGATTTATCCGCCAATCGTGACGCAAAAAAGCGCCGAGCTTTAGACCTGCGGGAAGAAATGATATTCACAACCAACCTCAATGGATGCCCGCATAACCTCCTCGACAGACACTCTTTTTCGACCGTTTCGCCTGGGATCATTGGAGCTGAAAAATCGGATCGTCATGGCGCCCATGACCAGGAACGCCGCGCCTGACGGCATTCCGAACGCCAAAAACGCCGCCTATTACCGGCGTCGCGCGGAAGGGGGCGTGGGATTGATCCTGTCAGAGGGGACGGTGGTTGATCGTCCCGCGTCGCGTAATGAGGCGGCGATCCCCTTCTTTCACGGCGATGACGCCTTGCGCGGCTGGAAAGGCGTCATCGACGCGGTTCATGCCGCTGGGGGCCGCATGGGTCCGCAACTCTGGCATACCGGCGCGGTATATGGGATGAGCCGCTGGGAGCCCGGCGCTCCCGTCGAAAGCCCGTCCGGCCTGGTTGCGCCGGGGAAGCCCCGCGGCGTGAGCATGAGCGAGGAGGCGATCGCCTCGACTGTCGCGGCATTCGCCCGCGCAGCGGCGGACGCCAAGCGTCTTGGATTCGATATTGTCGAGATTCATGGCGCGCATGGCTATCTGATCGACGAGTTCTTTTGGTCGGGCACGAATGAAAGAACAGACCGTTATGGCGGCGCCACCATCAAGCAGAGGTCGCGCTTCGCCGCCGAAGTCGTCGCCGCCGTACGCGCCGCGGTAGGTCCGGACTTCCCCATCATCCTGCGCGTCAGCCAGTGGAAGCAGCAGGATTACAAGGCTCGTCTGGCGGAGTCGCCGACGGAGATGGCTGAATGGCTGTGTCCGCTGGTCGGCGCCGGGGCGAATATCCTGCATTGTTCCCAGCGCCGGTTTTGGGAGCCTGAGTTCCCCGAAGTTGACGGCGACGAAGGGTTGAACTTTGCCGGTTGGGCGAAGAAGCTGACAGGCGCTGCAACGATCAGCGTGGGCTCTGTCGGTCTTTCCGGCGATTTCCTGGCGGCCTTTGGCGGCGAAAGCTCCGGGAGCGTCGGCCTGGAACAACTGGTCAAGCGGATGGAGCGCGACGAATTCGATCTCATTGCGGTCGGCAGGGCCCTGATAAGCGATCCCGACTGGGTGAGGAAAATTCGCGAAGGCGAGGCCGATGAGCTGAAGGGTTTTGATCCCTCGGCTTTGGCCGAACTCGTCTGAGTTATTCTGACTCAAAAATGCGAAGGGCCGCCCTTTCGGACGGCCCTTCCATTGTCTGACCGCAAGGCGGCAAACCCTTCCGGCCGGCGCTTACGCCATGCCTGCCCTGAGAAGGATTGTTTCGCTCCGGTTCCCGGAAGCCGGCACTTGCGGCGCTGAACAATGAGACACGGAACACCTCCTTTCGGTTGTTGATGATGTCGAGTGTTCCCGGCCGAGACGGTCGAAAACACTGGGGCATGCTGCAGCAATTCGGCGCCTTTGCCAAGCGGAGGCGTCGCTTCAGGCGATCACGCCGCGCCGTCCGCCGTTTCGTCGCTGGCTTCGCGCACAGTCATGGAATTGCCGAGCCAGACGAAGTCGTCGCCGAGCCAGCCGTCGATCCAGATTACCGGCAGGATCAGGTCGCGCAGCAGATAGGCCAGCGGCGAGGCCAGCGACGTCGGCCAGCGCAGGAAACGGTTCATCAGCGCTTCCGGCCCGTGCCACATCGCCGCGACCAGCGCCGCCGCCGTCCAGGGCTCGAAGCCGAAATCGCGCGCGGCATAGGCGCCGGCGAGGATCGGCAAAAAGGAGACAGCCAGGATTTCCGGCGCGTACATCAGCGGGAAGGAGGCGCGGCGCAGGCGCGCCCAGCGCGTCTGCCGCTGGTAGATGGCGCGCAGGGTGCGCGGACCCAGCGGCTGGCCGAAGGGTCGGTCGACCAAAGCCACCTTCATGCCGGCGTCGCGCACCAGCTTGGTCGCCGCGGCGTCCTCGGCGATTTCCGAAGCCAGCGCCGCAATGCCGCCGGCCTTTTCAACAATCTCGCGTCGCCACATCATGCTCTTGCCCTGGGCGAAGCCGGCGCCGAGCGCGTCGGCGCAGAATTGCCAGCGGGCCTGGAAGGAGTTGAGGAAGCCGCATTCAAGCTGCGCGAAAAGCCCCCGGGGCATGATTCCCAGCGGCGGCGAACAGACCAACCCCACGGCCGGCGTGAATCGGACCAGCATCTGCTGGAGATAATCCTTGGGCGCCAGCACGTTGGAATCGGCCAGCACGATCCATTGATGTTTCGCGGCCTGCCAGCCCTTGAAGCAATTGTTGAGCTTCGGGTTCGGGCTGATCGGGTCGTCGCCCACCAGCAGGCGCCCGCGGCCCGCGGGCTGTCCGGCCAGCAGTTTCTCGATCAGCGGAATGATCGGATCGTTCTTCTTTTGCACGCAGAAGAGGACTTCATAATCGGGATAGTCGAGTTCGAACGTCGAGCGCAGCGTCAGCTCCGAAAAGGTCTCCAGCCCGCAGACCGGGCGGACGATGCTGACCGGCGGCGTGGGATCCGCGAGGCCAGTGTGCTTCAGCCGGCCTTCGAGCGGCGTCTCGCGCAGGCGGCAGCGCCAGCCGGCCAGCGCCAGCGAAAAGAGGTTGAACAGCATCATGAAGAGGCAGAAGCCAGCGGCGGCAAGTCCGGTCATTCGTTCAAAGGCTCCCGGTAGCGAATCCGTTGATTCCGCGTTTAAACCTGTTGCGCTTATGCGGATTTTTTTTCACGTTTCTATGACAACGGATCGGACATCGTCCCTGAGCGTGACGAAGCGGCGCAAAGGCGCTAAACCAGTGCGATCATGATTCAGCCCTTGAAAACTCCTGTTTCCGGCGCGCCCGTGGTGCGTTTTGCGCCCTCGCCGACCGGGCGCATTCACATCGGCAACGCCCGCACGGCGATGTTGAACTATTTTTTCGCTCGCAAACACGGCGGGTGCTTCATCCTGCGGTTTGACGACACCGATTCCGAACGCTCCACCGCCGACTATGCGCTCGGCATCGAGGTCGATCTCGAATGGCTCGGCGCGACGCCCGACAAAAAGTTCAAGCAATCCGACCGTTTCGCGCTCTATGACGCCGCCGCGAAACAACTCAAGGAGTCCGGCCGTCTCTACCCGTGCTTCGAGACGTCGGACGAACTCGAGCGCAAGCGCCGCCTGCAGATCGCCCGCGGCGCGCCGCCGGTCTATGACCGCGCGGCCCTGACGCTGACTGACGCCGAGCGCACGGAGCTGCTCGCGGAAGGTCGCAAGCCGCACTGGCGCTTCAGGCTGACGCCGGACGTGGTGAAATGGGACGACCTTATTCGCGGGCCAAGCCATATCGATTGCGCCTCGCTGTCCGACCCCGTGCTGGTGCGCGAGGACGCCTCCTATCTCTACACCTTGCCTTCCGTGGTCGACGATATCGACGCGGGCGTGAGCCACATCATTCGCGGCGAGGACCATGTCACCAATACGGCGGTGCAGCTGCAGCTCTTTGGCGCCCTGGGCGCCGTCGCTCCGCCGCTGTTCGCCCATCACAATCTGCTGATCGGCTCGGACGGGCAGGGGCTTTCCAAGCGCACGGGCGCGCTGTCGATCGCCGGACTGCGCGAGGCTGGCGTCGAATCGCTCGCCGTGGCGGCCATGGCGACGCTCACTGGCTCTTCGATTGCGGTGCAGCCTGTCCAAAGCTTGCCGGAACTCGCGGGCATGGTCGAACTCAACGCGATCTCGCGCACCAGCGCCCGTTTCGACGATGAGGAGCTGCGCCACCTGTCGCAACGGGTGCTGCATGGCCTCTCCTACGATTCCGTTCGGGAGCGGTTGGAGGCGCTGGAGATCGTCGGCGCCAAGGCCGAGCCGCTCTGGCTTTGCGCGAGGGGAAATCTCACGCAGTTTTCCGATATTGCCGATTGGTGGCGGGTGATCGAGGGCGAAATTGCGGGCGAGGCCTTGGCGCCTGATTTCGCAGCAGCCGCGAAAAACGCGCTGCCGCCCGAACCGCTCGACAACTCGAGCTGGGGCCAGTGGACGCAAAAGCTGAAAGAAGAAACCGGCCTCAAGGGCAAGGCGATGTTTCACCCGCTGCGCCTCGCCCTGACCGGTCGCGAATCCGGTCCGGAATTGGCGAAATTGCTGCCGCTGATCGGCCGGTCCCGGGTTTTGGCGCGACTTTCGGCTTGAGAAGCTATAGCCTGTTCGGTGAACTCCTGTTCACCAAACAGGCTCTAGTTTCTTGTTTTCACGCATTTTCTTAACGCGAACCGGAATCCACTTCGCTCGAAAATGCTTTAGAATTCCGGCGCGACCCACTCGAATTCCGGCAATTGCGTGCGGGCGAAGGTGAACTGGCGCTTGGCGTATTGCCGGCTGTCGCGCTTGCCGCGCTCGACCGCCGCTTCCAACGCGCATTCGCCGCGCAAATGCGCGACAAGGCCGGGAACGCCGACCGCGCGCATGGCCGGCAAGGAGGAATCGAGGTTGCGCGCCATCAGTCGGCGCGCTTCCTCCAGCGCCCCATCCCGCATCATCTGGTCGAAACGCGCGTCTATACGGCGGTTCAGTTCGGCTTTTTCAGGCGCGATGAAAAGGGCGCGGCACCTTGCGGCGTTCAGCAGCGGCTTTTCGCGCGCGCCCTGAAAACTTGCCAGCGGCTGGCCAGTGGCTGCAAAAACCTCGAGCGCGCGGATGATGCGCTGCGGATCGGACGGGCGCAGCCTCGCGGCCGTTTCCGGATCGAGCGCGCGCAATCTCGCGTGCAATTCCTCCGGCGCGACGCCATTGCTCTGATTGCGTATGTGATCGCGCACGTCCGGGGGCACGGCTGGCATGGCGGAGAGGCCCTGGATGAGGGCCTTGAAATACATGCCTGTTCCGCCGACAAAAATCGGCGTTCGGTCCATGTGAAGCGCCTGTTCCATAGCCCATCTGGCGTCCTCGAGCCATTGGCCAACCGAATAGTTGCGCTCGGCGCCGATATGGCCGAAAAGCAGATGCGGCGCGTTGCCTTCCTCCACAGGATTCGGACGGGCCGACAATACGGCGAGGTCGCTGTAAACCTGCATGGAATCAGCGTTGATCACAATTCCGTGATGTTCGCTGGCGAGCGAAACAGCCCGGGCGGACTTGCCACTGGCCGTCGGCCCTGCGATGAGCACGGCTTGAAGCTCCTTCAATTTCAAGAACTCCGATCCATCCAAAAGTCGAGAATGCCAGAATTGATTATGACTCACGTCGCGACACTGGTCGGCGCCGCCGGCGCCCAGATCTCTGACACGCGAAACGCTTGCTGCGGCTGCGCGGCGCCTGCCAGGAGCGGGCGATCCAGTGATTCTCGCGCCGGGACAGGCCGCCGACATTCCTTTCGCACCGGGCGCGGCCCATGGCAATCGCGCGGAGGCGGCTTTTGCCGACGCCGGCTATTGCAAGGCGGCGGTTTCCGTCCTGCGGCTTGGCATCGGCCAGGCGGCTGTCGATATTTTCGTGCAGCCACTGGCTAACCGGCGCAAAAAACTGCTGCTCGCCGACATGGATTCGACCATGATCGGCCAGGAATGTATCGACGAACTCGCCGACTTCGTCGGTCTCAAGGCCAAGGTCTCCGAAATCACCGAACGCGCCATGCGCGGCGAAATCGCCTTCGAGCCAGCCCTGCGGGAGCGGGTGGCTTTGCTTGCCGGGCTTGACGCCAGCGTGGTGGACAAGGCGATCGACGAGCGCATCACCCTGACGCCGGGCGGAACAACGCTCGTGCGCACGATGCGCGCCCATGGCGCCTATGCGGCGCTGGTGTCTGGCGGATTTACGCTTTTCACCTCGCGCATCGCGGCGAAGATCGGATTCGACGAGCATCGCGCCAACATTTTGCGCGTCGAGAATGGCAAATTCGTCGGCGCGGTGGAGGAGCCCATCCTGGGCAAGGCGGCGAAGCTCGCGACCCTGCGCGACCTCGCGGCGCGACTGCAGATCGGACCCGAGGAAACCATGGCGATCGGCGACGGCGCCAACGACCTTGCCATGCTGGAAGAGGCGGGCCTGGGCGTCGCGTATCGCGCCAAGCCGGCCGTAGCGACCGCCGCGCAGGCGCGGGTTGATCACAGCGACCTCACGGCGCTTCTGTTCGCGCAGGGTTTTTCGGCCAGGGAATTCGTCACCGGCTGACGTTCTTGGCGGCCCGGTTTGCGAATGAAGCCGGCATGGCGCTTCCGAACCGGCTTGACGCGGAAGCGCGAAAACAGCATGGTGCGGTCATGACGCATTCGCAAATTCCTTGCAGGATTTCGATTATCAGCTAGCAGCTCAGCTGGCTGGCGCCGTCATGTCTCCCCAGGTTTGCAAGAGATCGACGCCCAGGCCAGAGCCGGGGGTATCCATGTCCATCTCACTGCCGCTCAAACTCTACAATACGCTCAGCCGCGAGCGCGAAGTCCTCGAGCCGATCGACGCGGACAACGTGCGCCTCTATGTCTGCGGCCCCACGGTCTATGACTTCGCCCATATCGGCAATGCGCGGCCGCTGATCGTCTTCGACGTGCTCTACCGCCTGCTGCGGGAAAAATACGGCGTCGAGCACGTCAAATATGTCCGCAACATCACGGATGTCGACGACAAGATCAACGCGCGCGCCGCCGAGCGGAAAATCACCATTCGCGAGCTGACGGAAGGCACCAACAAGGTGTTCCAGCAGGATGTCGCCGCGCTGAACTGCCTGCCGCCGGACGTGCAGCCGCGCGCCACCGAACATATCGCGGAAATGGTCGGGATCATCGAAAAGCTGATCGCCAATGGCCACGCCTATGCGGCGGACGGCCATGTGCTGTTCGACGTGCCCTCGATGCCCGATTACGGCCAATTGTCGCGCCGGCCGCTCGACGACATGATCGCCGGCGCCCGCGTCGAGGTCGCGCCCTACAAGAAGGGCGAGATGGACTTCGTGCTGTGGAAGCCCTCCAAGGACGAAGAGCCGGGCTGGGACAGCCCCTGGGGCCGGGGGCGGCCGGGCTGGCATATCGAATGCTCGGCCATGTCGCACAAGCATCTTGGCGAAGTGTTCGACATCCACGGCGGCGGCATCGACCTAGTCTTCCCGCACCATGAAAACGAGATCGCCCAGACGCGTTGCGCCTTCGGCCATGACGTCATGGCCAATGTGTGGATGCACAATGGCTTCCTGCAGGTCGAAGGCGAGAAAATGTCGAAGAGCCTCGGCAATTTCATCACCATCCACGAGTTGCTGCATTCGGACAAGTTCGGCGGCAAGGCTTGGCGCGGCGAGGTCTTGCGACTCGCCATGCTGCGCAGCCACTATCGCCAGCCGATCGACTGGACCGTCAAGGCTCTGGAAGAGGCGGAAAAAACGCTGGTTCGCTGGTACGGATTCTTGCGCGCGCAAGGCGTAAGCGCGGAAAGCGCGGCGCAGGCGCCGTTGCGGCCGAGTTTTGTCGAGGCTCTGCTCGACGATCTCAACATCCCCCGCGCCATGGCGGAACTGCATGCGCTCGCCGGCAAGGCCGAGCCGTCAAGGACCCAGACCAGCAAGGCGGAAGCTGAAAAGCTCGCTCGAGCCGCGGGCCTGCTCGGCCTGTTGCAGGACGATCCCGCCGCGTGGGAAGCGAGGGCGGCGTCGATCGCGGACGTGGACGAGGCGGAAGTCGAAAAACTGGTTGCCGAGAGGCTGGCGGCGCGGCGAGCGAAAAACTTCGCGGAATCCGACCGGTTGCGCGATCTTCTTGGGGGTATGGGAATCAAGCTCAAGGACGGCAAGAACAAGGAAACGGGCGAACCGACGACTGAGTGGGAGGTCGGCGCGTGAGTGATTTTCGGCAAAGCTGGGCGCGTCTTCCTTCTCCCCTTGCGGGAGAAGGTGGCGCGTCAGCGCCGGATGAGGGGGCCTCGTCGAGCCGCCCCCTCATCCGTCTCGGCCTTCGGCCGATCCTCCTTCTCCCGCGGGGGGAGAAGGGGAGCGCACAAGCATTTGTGCTTGGGGCGTCATCATGACCACGCAATTCACCGGCGGCTGCCAGTGCGGCGCCGTGCGCTTTTCCTGCGCGGATCTGGGGCGGGCCTCGGTCTGTCATTGCCGCATGTGCCAGCGCGCCTTCGGCGCGCCTTTCGCCGCGCTGGTGACGGCGCGCGGGCTTGTCTGGACCTCGGGCGCGCCCAGGCGCTTTCGCAGCTCCAGCAAGGCGCAGCGCGGCTTTTGCAGCGATTGCGGCACGCCCCTGACGCTTGAATACGACGGGTTTGACGCCGAACTTGCGATTTGCGCCTTCGACGCGCCGGAAAAAATCCAGCCTGCCATTCAGGTGGGCCTTGAAAGCCGGCTGAAATGGCTTGATGGCCTCGACCAATTGCCCGGACGTCCCGCGGATCAGCAGGCGCAGGTCTCGCAGTTCCCAGCCGATCTCGTTTCGATGCAGAGCAGGAACTCGCAATGACCCCGCCGCCCGCCGACAAGGAAAAGGATTGGCGGGCGTCGCTGCCCTTTCCGGCGCACTGGCTTTGGTACATCGCGGCCAAGTTGATCGTGCTGGCTTTGGTCACGGTCATCGCCTTGAAATATTACGGGTTGATGTGATGGCCGGCTTGGCAAGAATCTCCCTGCGTCCTGCGCTGTCGACCGACGCGCCGATCCTCGCCGAATTGTTTCGCGCCAGCGTCGCGGAATTGGCGGAGGAGGATTATTCCGAAGCGCAGCTCGAGGCCTGGGCGGCGACGGCCGATGACGAGGCGGGTTTCGCCAAAAAACTCCTGGCCGAGCTGACCATTGTGGCGCTTCAGAAGGGCGAGATCGTCGGTTTTGCGAGCCTAAGGGGCGCCGATGTGATCGACATGCTCTATGTCCACCCCAGTGCGGCGCGACAGGGGGTGGCGACGCAGCTTTGCGAGGCCCTGGAAAAACTCGCGGCCGCTCGCAAGGCGACGATCCTCAAGGCGGACGTCGCCGATAGCGCGCTGGCCTTCTTCTCGGCTCGTAAATATGAGCCGCAACGACGCAATATGGTTTTTCTTGGCGACGAGGTTCTGGGCAATACCACCATGACCCGCAAACTCGCGCCCGAAACGGGTCCAACACAATGAGCCGCGAGCGCGTATTCCTCCTCGACACCACCCTGCGCGACGGCGCCCAGACAACGGGCGTCGATTTTTCGCTCGACGACAAAAAGACGATCGCCGGACTGCTCGACGCCCTGGGCATTGATTACGTCGAGGGCGGCTATCCCGGCGCCAATCCGCTCGACACCGAATTTTTCAAGAGCAAGCCGACCAGGAACGCGCGTTTCGCCGCCTTCGGCATGACCAAGCGCGCGGGCCGCTCCGCCGCCAACGATCCGGGCGTCGCGGCCTTGCTCGACAGCGCCGCCGACACGATTGTCTTTGTCGCCAAGGCCTGGGATTATCAGGTTCGCGTGGCGCTCGGCTGCACGCTGGATGAAAATCTCGAAGGCATTTCCGACAGTATCGCGGCGGCCGTCGCGAGCGGACGCGAAGTCCTCGTGGATTGCGAACATTTCTTCGACGGCTTCAAGGACAACAAGGGCTATGCCGTCGCCTGCGCGCAGGCCGCCTACAAGGCCGGCGCGCGCTGGGTGGTGCTCTGCGACACCAATGGCGGCACGATGCCCGACGAAATCGAGCGCATCGTCCGCACGGTCGCGCAGATCGTGCCAGGCGAAAACCTGGGCATCCACGCCCATAACGACACCGAACAGGCGGTGGCCAATTCCTTCGCCGCGCTGCGCGGCGGCGCGCGGCAGATCCACGGCGCGCTCAATGGTCTGGGCGAGCGTTGCGGCAACGCCAATCTCTGCTCGATCATCCCGTCGCTGCTGCTCAAGCCGGACCTTCGGAAAAATTCGAGATCGGCGTGACCGCGGAAAAATTGCGCGGCCTGACCAAGATCAGCCATACGCTCGATGAATTGCTCAATCGCGCGCCCGACCGGCACGCGCCCTATGTCGGCGCTTCCGCCTTCGCCACCAAGGCGGGCATCCACGCCTCGGCCGTGCTGAAGGACCCGCGCACCTACGAGCACGTCACGCCGGACAGCGTCGGCAATGTGCGCCGCGTCCTCGTCTCCGACCAGGCGGGCAAGTCCAACATCCTGGCGGAACTTGAACGGCTCGGCGTCACCGTCGCAAAGGACGATCCGCGGGTGAACCGCCTGCTGGAGACGGTCAAGGACAAGGAGGCGCAGGGCTATGCCTATGAAGGAGCCGACGCCAGTTTCGAACTGCTCGCCCGCCGCGTCCTCGGCCATGTGCCCGTCTATTTCGAGGTCGAGCGGTTTCGCGTCGACGTCGAACGTCGCCACAATGCCGAAGGCGCGCTCGAAACGTTTTCCGAGGCGACCGTGCGCGTCACTATTGATGGCAAGAGCTTCATCTCGGCGGCGGAAGGCAATGGCCCGGTCAACGCGCTCGATCTCGCGCTGCGCAAGGACCTGGGCAAATATCAGAAATACATCGAGAATATCGAGCTTTTGGACTTCCGCGTGCGCGTCTTCCAGGGCGGAACCGACGCCGTGACGCGCGTGCTGGTGGAATTCGGCGACGGCGGGGGCGAAACGTGGTCGACGGTCGGCGTATCCGCCAATCTGATCGACGCCTCCTTCCAGGCGCTGCTCGACGCCATCGACTACAAGCTGCTGAAGGCCGGCGCCTGACACAATTTTTCGTGAAGGGACATAAATATCATTTGCTTATCCGCAATTGCCGACATAACCTTAACCTAGCGTTAACTTTGGCCGCAGGGCGAGTGATGACGGAACGCCGAAACGAGTTGATCGTGCAGCACAGGCGCCGCTCTGCCGGCGCGCTGGCAGCGCGTCTGGTCGATCCGTCGATTCCCTTGGCCGTTCAAAGCCTTGTCGTGGCGGCGCGCGACATTCGCGAGGGCTTGAAACTTGCCCCCCGTGGCGCCGTCGGCGTCGTCACCCATGTTTTCGCGCATGGCGTCGGCTATGAAGTGCGCTTTTCCGAGCCAGGTCGCGTGACCCTCTGCGCCAGCCGCGACGAGTTGGAACTGGCCTGAATTTCGGCGTCTTTCGTCTGCTCGAATGCGCCTGACCGGCTCGTTTCGAGGGCTTTCCCATATTTGTTCCTGATCATGGCCGCGCCGGCTTTGTTGCGGTAGTATGACAATCGAAATTGAGGCGCCGGCTGTTCGCGCAGCGGGTGCTTGCCTATGCGTCTGAAAACGGAAGGATTTTCGCGTGGACGATACGACTGCCAGACCCGAAGCCCATGCTGTCCCCGCGCCTGTCGAAGCCAAAGCCTCCGCGAACGCAAAGCCGAAGGGCGCCATGAAAAAGGCCAGGGTCAAACCCGACGCCGAAGAAAGTGCGGCGGAACGTGTGCATCACCTCGCGCAGATGCGGCACGATCCCGCCGAGATCCGCCGGGTGTTCGAAACCGGCGAATATCCCTATGCCTCGAAGATGCGCACCGCGCCTTACGAAGAGCACATGCTGAAATTGCAGCAGGAACTGCTCAAGGCGCAGCGCTGGGTGGAATCGAGTGGCGAGAAGATCGTCATGCTGTTCGAGGGCCGCGACGCCGCCGGCAAAGGCGGGACGATCAAGCGCTACATGGAACACATGAACCCGCGCACGGCGCGGGTGGTGGCGCTGCAGAAGCCGACCGAGCGCGAGCGCACGCAATGGTTCTTCCAGCGTTATATTTCGCAATTGCCCTCGGGCGGCGAAATCTGCCTGTTCGACCGCTCCTGGTACAATCGCGCCGGCGTCGAGCGTGTCATGGGTTTCTGCACGCCCACCGATTATCTCGAATTCATGCGGCAATGCCCGGACATGGAGCGCATGATGACGCGCTCCGGCATTCGCCTTTTCAAATACTGGTTCTCGGTGTCGCGCGAAGAACAGCGTCGCCGCTTCGAGGCGCGCAAGGACGATCCGTTGAAACAATGGAAACTGTCGCCGATCGACCTCGCCTCGCTCGACAAGTGGGACGATTACACCGAGGCCAAGGAGGCGATGTTCTTCTACACCGACACAGCCGACGCGCCCTGGATCATCATCAAGTCGGATGACAAGAAACGCGCCCGCCTCAACTGCATGACGCACTTTTTATGGTCGCTGCCCTATCCCAACAAGGACCTGTCTATCGTCCGCCCGCCGGACCCGCTGATTGTCGGCTCGACCGAGCATGTCATCGGCCGCGACATGCACATCATTGAAAAGACCGTGCATCCGGATTTGAAGCGGGGCTAGGGGCTCAACCTCTGCCCAACAATCCCCACCTTTCCGGCTGATGATTTGCAACGGGCGAGGAAGTGCGGTCGGTGGGAAATCGGGATTGCGCTTCATTTAGACGATCTGGGTCTGGTTTCTTGTTTTCACGCATTTTCGCTAACGCGGCCTTCGGGTCTTGACGCAAACCGGAATCCACTTCGCTCGAAAATGCTCTGGGCATCGGGAAGCAATGACATGCGAAATTGGCGTCGATTCTGTGCAAGTCTTGTCCTGGTCATCGCGACAGGCGTATCCGTTTCGTCGGCGGCTTATGCCGACGAGGGCTATATCCGCATGTCCATCGTCAAAGGCGGTTGGTTCCTTGGCGCCAACGGAGGATCGGGCACGCTCGTATTTCACGGACGGCGATATCCGCTGTCGATTGGCGGCGTGGATGCGGGCCTTGTGTTTGGCCTGTCGAAGACTGATTTTACTGGCCGCGTCAGCCACATCCGCACGGCGTCGGATGTCGCAGGCGTCTACGGGGCAGGTGGGGCTGGCGCGGCGGTAGGCGTTGGCGCGCGGGTGATCGGACTGACCAACGAGAAGGGCGCCGTTCTGACATTGCAAGGCCGACAAGTCGGCCTGATAGCCAATCTCGACCTCAGCGGGCTCGTGATTTCGCTGCGATAATCGTCGAATTCCCTAGCGCCTGTTCGGTGAACTCCGGTTCACCGAACAGGCGCTAGTTTCTTGTTTTCACGCATATTCGCTAACGCGGCCCTTCGGGTCTTAACGCGAACCGGAATCCACTTCGCTCGAAAATGCTCTAGCGCCCAATACGGATCTTGCACGCCGGGTGGCCCTCCAAGCCTTCAAGGCTCTCGAACTTATCGCCGAATTCAGCCATGCAGGCATAAGTATATAGAGTAGCTTTCAGACGACTATCGTCCGATGGGATCGGAAGACAGAAATGGGTCTCGTCGCAAGGCACGACAACCGCATCGACCCCCACGATTGCATTTGCCGACGGCGCGCCAAGACCAAAGATAAGCGTCGCGCAAGTGATCAGTTTTTTCATTCCTTCTTCTCCGCGTCCTGAGCCAGAGCGTGAGCGGCGATGTCCTCAACTATTACCAACGCGATCATGGGCTTCGCCGTTCCATTTTCGTGGATTTGGAGCAGTCAACGTTGAAAAAACAAAGGCCGCCCGAAAGGCGGCCTTCTAACGTTGCAACGGTCAGGGTCTTTACATTGCCCCGGGGCCGCGCGTAATCGCCGCAACGCCGGTGCGGGAAACTTCGACCAGGCCGATCGGGCGCATCAGCTCCACGAAATCGTCGATCTTCTTCGTCGCGCCCGTGAGTTCGAAGATAAAGCTTTCCAGCGAAGCGTCGATGACCCGCGCGCGAAAAGCGTCGGCGAGGCGCATGGCCTCCATGCGGTTTTCGCCCTTGCCCTTCACCTTGATCATCGCCAGTTCGCGCTCAACGGCGTTGCCGAGCAGGGAGAGGTCGGTGACCTTGTGGATAGGCACGATGCGTTCGAGCTGGTGCGAGATCTGCTCGATGGTCTCGGGCGTGCCGGTGGTGACGATGGTGATCCGCGAAAGCTGCTGGGCATGCGCGACCTCTGCGACGGTCAGGCTTTCGATATTGTAGCCGCGGCCCGAAAACAGGCCGACGACGCGGGCGAGAACGCCCGGCTCATTGTCGACCAGCACGGAGAGCGTGTGCGTTTCTATGCGCCCGGCCTTGCCATTGGACGAGGAATAGGGGGATAGGGCGGCGGGTGTGGGAGCGTTCATGATTGCGTTCCGATGATTCAGGTAAAAGCGGACGGGCGACGCGGCGTGAAACTCACACCAGCATCTTGCCCTTGTCGTCGATCACGCTGCCGATATCCTCGCCCGTGTCGGGAAGGATCATTTCATTATGCGCCTTGCCCGATGGGATCATCGGCAGGCAGTTTTCCGCCTTGTCCACCATGCAGTCGAAAATGACGGGGCCGGGATAGTCGAGCATTTCCTGGATGGCCGCGTCGAGCTGGGCGGGATCGGAGCAGCGGATGCCCTTCAACCCGTAGGCTTCCGCGAGCTTGACGAAATCGGGCAGCGCTTCGGAATAAGAGCTCGAATAGCGGCCGCCATGCAGCAGTTCCTGCCATTGCCGGACCATGCCCATGTATTCGTTGTTGAGAATGAAGACTTTCACCGGACAGCGGAACTGCACGGCGGTCGACAGTTCCTGGATGTTCATGAGGATCGAGGCCTCGCCGGCGATGTCGATCACCAGCGCCTCGGGATGGGCAAGCTGCGCGCCGATGGCGGCGGGCAGGCCGTAGCCCATGGTGCCCAGGCCGCCGGAGGTCATCCAGCGGTTCGGCTCCTCGAAATGATAATGCTGCGCGGCCCACATCTGGTGCTGGCCGACTTCGGTGGTGATGTAGGTCTTTCGGCCCTTGGTCAGCTCATAAAGGCGCTCGACCGCATATTGCGGCTTGATGGTCTTTTCCGACTTCTTGTAGCCAAAGCTTTTCCGCGCGCGCCACTTGTCGATCTGCGCCCACCAAACCTCATGCGCCTTCTTGTCGACCGGATGCGCCTCAGAGCGCCAGAGGCGCACGAGATCGTCGAGCACATGCGCGCAATCGCCGACGATGGGGAGGTCGACTTGAACGTTCTTGTTGATCGAGGACGGGTCGATGTCGATATGGATTTTTTTGGAATGCGGCGCGAAGGCGTCGAGGCGGCCGGTGATGCGGTCGTCGAAACGCGCGCCGACGCAGACCATCAGGTCGCAATCATGCATGGCGTTATTGGCTTCGTAGGAGCCGTGCATGCCGAGCATGCCCAGCCAGTTCTTGCCCGAAGCCGGATAGGCGCCGAGACCCATCAGCGTCGAGGTGATCGGGAAGCCGGTTTGAGCAACCAATTCGCGCAGAAGAGTCGAGGCCAGCGGTCCCGCGTTGATGACGCCGCCGCCGGTATAGAAGATCGGCTTTTTCGCCTTGGCCATCATCGCCACGGCCTGCTTGATCCTGGCCAGATCCGCCTTGAGTTGCGGCTGATAGGTCTTGTGCTGGATGTTTTTTGGCGGCGAATAGGCGCCCGTCGCGAACTGCACATCCTTGGGAATGTCGACGACCACTGGGCCGGGGCGGCCGGAACGGGCGATGTAGAAAGCTTCGTGCAAGACGCGCGAGAGATCGTCGATGCTGCGCACGAGATAATTGTGCTTGGTGCAATGGCGGGTGATGCCGACCGTGTCGGCTTCCTGGAAGGCGTCCGAGCCGATCAGATGGGTCGGCACCTGTCCGGTAATGCAGACCAGCGGAATGGAATCCATCAGCGCGTCGGTCAGGCCGGTGATGGCGTTGGTGGCGCCGGGGCCGGAGGTGACCAGCAGGCAGCCGACCTTGCCGGACGATCTCGCGTAGCCCTCGGCCGCATGGGCCGCGCCCTGCTCATGGCGGACCAGAACGTGCTTGACCTTGTCCTGATGGAAAAGCGCGTCATAGATCGGCAGGACCGCGCCGCCGGGATAGCCGAACAGGGTCGTGACGCCCTGATCCTGCATGGCTTGCACCACCATCTCGGCGCCGGTCATTATCTTCGACATTTTTGGCTCCAGGCTCTTTTTTCGCGCTTGTCGTTTCTAGCTTGTCGTTCTCGGGGGGCGGCAATAAAAAAGGCCCCTTTCGGGACCCGGTCAAGCGCCAGCGGCAGGAAGTCCGGGTCAGTCCCGGCCTGCTGGTGGCGCTGTTTTTACGACAAGAAGAGTGTTCACACGCTTTTCCCTTGCGAATTCTGAGAGTCTTAACGCTGGCGCGCGAAAGGGTCAAGCGGCTTCCGATCCGGGACGCGCCTCAAATTGAAATTCGGCATTGGGGCGGAAGGCGAAAGCCGGAAATCATTGAACGCAAAGACTGCTCGGCGCAAGGCGCCGAAAGTGTCATTCGCCACGACGATCTTCCGGAATCGGCTCATTGCCGACGGCTATTCATGATCTCTGGGTCGTCATGCCCGTGCTTGTCACGGGCATCCACGCCCGGCCGTTGCATGCGTGTCAGCCTTGTAAAACCTGCCTTCCACGCTGGCGTGGATGGCCGTGACGAGCACGGCCATGACGGCGGAGAGAGCGGGGCTAACGGCCTTCCGCAATCCGACGGTTTGAGCCGGTGACGTTTCCAAGCGCCGACGGCCGCCTCAGGCGATGACGAGATAGACCTATGCGATGACGGAGACGTCGGTTTCGAGCCGAAGCGCGAAATTCAAACTCGTCCAAGTCCAATATGACGCAAAAAAATCACTTCCGTCTCGCCGTAACCGCGCCGCTCAAGCACGTCGAGCTTTTCGCCATCGTTGGAAACCCCGCCGAGGCGAGGACAAGGGACAGATCGCGCGCTTAACCGCGGCTATCGCGACGACAAGCGTCTGACTTGACGAAAGTGAGCGACCCGACGGGCATGTTTGGGGATTTCGATTCCTGTCGCCGTAACCCCGGGGGGTCCGTTTGAAATTTTCTGTCAAAACGTGCCGATATGGTCTCGGCGCCAATCAAATCCTTTGTTCCAGCGAATGATTGCGCCATCTTCGGATAGAAGCCCCGTCATCCCGAAACACTGAAGCGAGCGCTCGGAAAGGATTTTTCCCTTGGAGGTCTCGCCAAAAGTATTTCGACAAGTGAGACGCCGCCCGTCCGCGACGATCGATATGTGCACATGATCAGCCCAAATCTCCGGTGGCCTGTTCATGGGGCCGCACATTGCGTCGCAAAGCCAAAGCCCTGAAAATCGATCTGCGGCGCCGGCAAGCGCCGAATGCGCAATCGCGCCAAATGCGAATGCCGCGATTGCAAGCACGGATGTCAGGCGCGCCATAAATTACTGCTCGAAACGATCGATTGGCCTGAAGCGCAAAAAAATCACTTCCGTCTCGCCGTAATCGCGCCGCTCAAGCACATCGAAGTTTTCAGGCGGCGTGAAAGCCGCCGCCGAGGCTTCCTCGACAATGGCCAGCGCGCCTGACGCCAGCCAGCCGCCGCGCGCCAGCGAGGTCAGGGCGGGCTCGGCGAGGCCGCGATCATAGGGCGGATCAAGGAAGGCCAGCGTATAGGGCAGGCCGGGCGGCGCGTCGCCCAGTTTTCGCGCGTCGCGACGGAAGATTTTCGTCATGCCGCCAAGGCCGAGCAACTCGACATTCTCACGGATCAGCGCGCGCGCCTGTGCGCCGTCATCAACGAACAGGCAGAAGTCCGCGCCACGCGAAACCGCCTCCAGCCCGAAGGCGCCCGTGCCCGCAAAAAGGTCGATCACTTTTCCGCCTTGTATCGGATCGCCGTAGGAATGGGCGAGAATATTGAAAAGCGTTTCGCGCAGCCGGTCGGAGGTCGGACGGATCGAATCCGACTTGGGACCGAGCAAGGCCCGGCCTTTCAGGCGCCCGCCGACAATCCGCATGGTTTAATTTCCGCGCGGCTTTCGTGGGCCGGACGGTTTCCCGCCGAAGGGCTTGCCGCCCGAGGGGCGACCGCCGGCGGGCCTGCCGCCAGCAGGCTTGTCGCCATAGGCCCGGCCCTCTCCGCGCGGCTTGAACTCCTTGCCGCCGGCGGGCTTGTCGCCATAGGCCCGGCCTTCGCCGCGCGGCTTGAACTCCTTGCCGCCGACGGGCTTGTCGCCATAGGCCCGGCCTTCTCCGCGCGGCTTGAATTCCTTGCCGCCGGCGGGCTTGTCGCCATAGGTCCGGCCCTCTGCGCGCGGCTTGAAATCCTTGCCGCCGGCGGGCTTGTCGCCATAGGTCCGGCCCTCTCCGCGCGGCTTGAACTCCTTGCCGCCGGCAGGCTTGTCGCCGTATGGGCGCCCCTCGCCGCGAGGACGAAAAGTCTTTGCCGCGCCGGTCTCGCCTTCAGGCCTCCGGCGGCCGGGAGAAAATGTCTTCGGCTGGTCTTCCCGCTGCTCGCGCTCCGCCTTGAAGCGGCGCCCGTTGCGGCTGTCCGGGGGCTCGTCGACGCGGCGCGCGGCGCTCACCCGCTCGACCACGACTTTCCGACCTTTGCGGTCCTCGGTCGCGGCGCGTTCGGTGCGGCGGCGCGGACCTTTTTCGGCCTTGACGCGGTCGTTGCGCAGGGCCGAAACGTGTTTGCGCGGCTCCGGCTTTTCCTGCGAAGCCAGGGACTTTCGCTCCGCCCTGTCCTCTTTTTCACGCGGTTTCTTGCCGCGGGGCGCCGGTTCACGCTGGAAAACCGGCTCGGGCTCAGGCGTGCGATCGAAAACCGGGCCTTCGAAATCGACATTGGCCTCTTTGGCGAGGCTTTCGCCCAATTGTTCGGCGAGGACGCGGGTGCGAACCTCCTCGACCCCGCCCTCGGCCATTTCGCCAAGCTGGAACGGCCCGTAGGAGAGGCGGATCAAGCGGTTCACCGCCAGCCCGAGATGTTCGAGAAGGCGCTTGACCTCGCGGTTCTTGCCCTCCCGCAAGCCGAGGGTAATCCATACGTTGGCCCCCTGCGTGCGGTCGAGCCGCGCCTCGACCCCGGCGTAGTCGACGCCGTCGATTGTCACGCCCTTGGCGAGCGTGTCGAGCTTCGCCTGATCGGTCGAGCCGTTGGCGCGGGCGCGGTAGCGGCGCAGCCAGCCGGTGGCGGGAAGCTCCAGCACGCGGGCGAGGCCGCCGTCATTGGTGACGAGCAGCAGGCCCTCGGTATTGATGTCGAGCCGCCCGATCGACATGAGACGGGGCAGGGCGGGATTATGTTCGGCGATGAAGTCGAAGACGGTGGCGCGTCCCTCGGGGTCGCGGTCGGTGGTCACGAGACCGCGCGGCTTGTGGAACATGAAAAGGCGGGTGCGTTCGCGGGTGGCGAGCGGCTTGCCATCCACCTTGACACTGTCTTCCGCCGTGACGTTTTTCGCGGCGCTGGTCAGAACCTCGCCATTGACCGACACGCGGCCCTGTTCGATCCAGGCCTCGGCGTCGCGCCGGGAGCAAAGCCCGACGCGCGCCATTACCTTGGCGATACGCTCGCCCTCGTGCTCCTTTTCAGCCGGCGCAGCCTTGGGCGGCCTCTTGGCGGCTTGCGGCTTGCTGGTTCGCGGCTTGCTCGGGGGCTTGAAATTTTTGCGATTGTCGGTGCTCATCCCGGTCTGATAGCAGAGGCCGGGTTTTTTGCGAAGTTTTTTGCGCGCGAACGCCATCCAATTGTCTGGAAATCAAATGGAACGGGCTGGGGACGAGGTCATGACGTTGGCGCGAGGCGCGCCGGAGGATGCGCCGGCGATCCGTGCGCTCGTGCGCTCCGCCTATTCGAAATGGATAGATGTCATCGGTCGCGAACCCCGGCCGATGACCGTCGACTATTGTGAAGCGTTGAAGAAAAGCCGTTTCGACTTGTTGCGCCTGAACGGGAAACTGGCCGCGCTCGTCGAGACGATCCGCGAGCCGGACCATCTTCTCGTCGAAAATCTGGCGGTCGCTCCGCCTTTTCAGCATCGCGGACTCGGCCGTATGCTGCTGGCCCATGCCGAAGGTCTCGCGGCGGCGGACGGTCTTGCGGATGTCAGGCTCTACACCAACAAGCTCTTCGTCGAGAACTTGCGACTTTATGGCAAGCTCGGTTATCTCGTGGAGCGGGAAGAAGCCTATTTGGGCGGCGTCATCGTCCATTTGGGCAAAAGCCTGCGTCGTCATGCCGGCGAGGCGCGAGGGGGAATTTGCTTGCAGAGTGAAAAGGCCGTCGCGCCCAGCGAATTAGCTTCGGTCGCAAATTCGGATCCTTGGGAGCGCGCCTTTGCCGAGGCACGGGCCGCGGCGGCGCATGGCGAGGCGCCGATCGGCGCCTGCGTCGTCCGCGACGGCAGGATTATCGCCAGCGCCGGCAATCGCACCATCGAAGACCACGACCCCACCGCACATGCGGAAGTGCTCGCTATTCGCGCGGCGGGGAAAATTCTCTCGGACGAGCGGCTGACCGGCTGCGATCTCTATGTGACGCTCGAACCCTGCGCCATGTGCGCAGGCGCGATTTCTTTCGCTCGCTTGCGCCGGCTCTATTTCGCGGCCAACGACGAAAAGGGCGGCGCCGTCGAGAACGGCCCGCGCTTTTTCTCCCAAAAGACCTGCCATCATCGTCCCGAGGTCTATGGCGGCATCCGCGCTTCCGAGGCGGCCGAATTGCTGCGCGACTTTTTCAAAGCGCGGCGTTGAGCCTGGAGGTTCGCAGACGGAAAGGCTCTGCTTTAAGCTTCAATCGCAGGCGTAGGCTCGCGTGGATTTGTCCTTTCGACGATGGCCAGCGAAACCGACGCTGGCGAAGCCCAGCAACATCAGGATCCACGTGGACTGTTCTGGAACGGACGTGACTGTAAGCATGATCGTGTCGTCACCCGCAACGCCGCCGCCGTAGCCCAGCGGATTTTGAATTGAATTGTTGAGCACGTAGATGAAGGGGCCCGATTGAGCGAAGCCGCCGATGTTGAAATCCGGTCCCGCGCCGCTGTTCGAATGAAAGGAAATGCCGCCGAAATCGACGATGGCGGTTGTCGTCGGCCAGTACAGGAGGTTGTCGGATCCCGCGTAGGAGCTGAGGCCCGCCCCACCAGCCTGAATCGTGAATGGGCCTGCGCCCACGGACGGATCGTAGATTGTGCCTGTGACGCCGGTCACCATGAAGTTTGGGCCGCTTTCACTGACAGTGATCGCTCCGCTTCCGGAATCATCGTTCCCGATGCCGACAAAGGTGAATTGAACCACCATCGATTGGGCTGGAGACGTCGTGGCGCAGAAGAGTGACAGCGCGACGCCTGCCGCCGCCATCGCCGCTTTGCCTGGTCTAAGCAAGTATAGAATATTCATGGGGTTTCCCTCCGGGTTATGCGCGAAATCAATCGCCGCCCACACCCGCAACCGACGCAATGTCTACGCCCGGAAGGATAACGCAGGGTTCATTACATGACGCTGCGTCATATAACTCGAAAATATGCTGAAACGATTGTTAATATTTACAAGGCAACGCGACGCAATTTGCTAGAGCCTGTTCGGTGAACTCGGGTTCACCGAACAGGCTCTCGTTTCTTGTTTTCACGCATATTCGCTAACGCGGCCCTTCGGGTCTTAACGCGAACCGGAATCAACTTCGCTCGAAAAGTGTCAGGCGCCAGGTGCGGCGCGGCGTTCATCTGTCACACGAAATGGAAATTCGCGGCGACGAGGCTGCTTTCGGCCACGCCCTTCAGCGTCACCGCATCCTTGGCGTCGAGGCTGATGATCGTGTCGCCCCCGGATTGGGTCATATGACCCAGGAGGGCTTGCCAATTGGCGAAGTCGCTCGCGCCGAACACCATCTTGTCGGTCGCGCTGAAGCCGGAGATCGCGACATTGCCGAAGCTCGCGTCGAAAGCATAGTTCTCGGAGCCGCCAGTGAGATTTGCCGTGCCGCCCGAACCGCCGAATTCGACATAATCGCCGCTGCCGGAGCCCGTGACTGCGTCGCCCGCGCCCTGGAGCGCAACCCATTCGTTGTTGGACCCGAGCACGACATAATCTTGCCCGCCCGTCGCCACGCCGGCGTCGCCCGTTCCGTTCAGCGTCGCCCATTCGGCGGCGCCGCCGAGCGTGGCGTACGCATCGGAGCCCGTCGCCGTCATCGCGTCGCCCTGTCCGGTCAAACCCGCCCAGTCGCCCGAACCGCCCAAGGTGACGGAGACGTTGGCGCCCGTCGCCGTCGCCGCGTCATTGGCGCCGTACATGGTCGCCCAGTCATTGGCGCCGTCGAGAAAGAAATAGTCGCCGGCGCCTGCGGTGGAAGCCGAGGCAGCCTCGCCCTGTCCAGTCATCGACGCCCAGTCGCCGCCGCCATTCATCGCGACATAATCGCCGCCGCCCGTCACCGTGATCGTATCGTCGGCGCTCAAGGTCGCGTAGACGCCCGAGCCGCTGACGCTGACGTTTGAACCGGGCAGTTCGAAGATCGCGCCGCCGGACGTGAAATTGACGGCGTCAACTGCGGCGCCCGAGGCGGATTGGCCGTTCTGGCCGATCCAGACCTGGTCGCCGGCGCCGTTGGCGCTCACCGTTTCGGCCGAGCCATAGAGACCCAGCGTGTCCGAGCCGGCAATCGTCGCCGTCACGCCGGAGCCCGATACGTCGGCGCGAGAGTTGGCGATTTCGTTGAGGGCTCCGCCCTGCGCAAAGGTCACGAAATCTTCGTTGGCGTTCGACGCCGCTTGCCCGTCGCCGCCGATTGAAACCTGGGTTCCCGCTGCGGCGTTCACGGTTCCGGCGGCGCCCGCGAGGTTGAGAATGTCGCCGGCGCCGAGAGCGACGGTCACGCCATTGCCGGAGACGACCGCGCGCGACCCCAGATCAAGGGATGATGCGCCGGTCATGTTGACGACGCCGCCGTTGGCGAAGGAAAGGATATCCTGGGTGGCGGCGGTCAGGCCGGTGTCGTCGATATTGACCACGTCGCCAGCGCCGGTCGCGGCGAAGGTGATGGCCGCGGCGCCGACGGTCGCGTTGATCGTATCCTTCGCGCCGAGATTCACCGTCGTCGATTGCGAGCCGAAGATGTTGATGTTCGAGTTGTCCATGGCGTTGATCACGCCGCCGGAGACAAAACTCACTGCGTCAATGTTGGAGCCCGCAGCGGACTGACCGTTCTGGCCGATCCACAACTGCATATTGGCGCCGAGGCCGTGAACAGTGTCGCCCGAGCCGTAAAGCCCCAGCGTGTCATTATCCGTCATGTAGGCGTTCACGCCCGAGCCGATTGCGTCCACGCGCGAATTGGTCGCCTCGTCGAGCTCTCCGCCCTGCGTGAAAGTCGCGATATCCTCATTGGCGTTGGAAGCCGATTGCCCGTCGCCGCCGAGGGCGATCACATCGCTCGCGCCCGTCGCGGTCACGGCGAGGGCGCTTCCTGTCGCCGTCAGCGTGCTGCTGGCGGCAACCGAAATCTGGTCGCTGGAGCCGCTGACGAAATCATTGACATTGGAGCCGACGGCAATAGTGGAATTGCTCTGGTAAAACGTGTTGGTGTATTGGTTGCCGAACTGGACGGCGCCGGCATTGGCCAGCGCCGTGAACTGGGCCTGGGTGACCCCGGTCAGGGTCATGGTGTCGCCGGTCGCGTCCAGCGCAATGGTCGTGCCGCCGGAATAAGTCGTCGCCGCCAGCAGCGCCGCGACATTGGCGAAGGGATTGCTCAGAGTGAGCGTGTCGCCGCTGCCGAAATTGAGGATCGTGTCGCTTCCGGTCGTCGCCTGGGCGTGAACAGCGACGCCGTCGCCATTGATATCGAGCGTGTCATTCGCGCCCATGTTGACGGTGGGCGCGCCAACGATGACATGCGAGTTGTCGAGAAGATTGACCGTGCCGGCGAGCGAATTGACGAAGTCATAATCGTCGCCATGCGCGAAATTCGCCGCGGAGCCGTTGCCGCCGATGGTGATCGTCGCCGCCGTGCCGGAATTGTTGGAAACCGCGTCATAGCTGCCGATGATAGTGATCGAGTCATTGCCCTCGAGCGTGGCGTTGACGTTCGAGCCGGTCACGTCGAGAGCGGAATTCACCACTTCGTAAATGTTATTGTAGCAAGTTGTATTATAGACCGACAGGGGATCGGCGACGGGCGTTGCGGTGTAGGTGACGTAATCGTAGAGGTCGCCGCTTGTGGGCGATTGGCCGTTGCCGCCGATCCACACGCTGTCGCCATTGGCGGCGACATAGGCCGCGTTGCCACCGGCGCCAAAGAGCCCAAGAGTGTTGGCGGTAGTCAGGTTGGCCGTAATGTAATTCCCGGTGACGTCAACGCGCGAATTCGCCAGTTCATTCACTGTGGCGCCGGACTGGAACGTGGCGACATCGTCGTTGGCGTCGGTCGCTGTCTGGCCATTGCCGCCGATGGTCACGACGTCGCCGGAATAGGGAAGGCCGACATGGGCGGGATTGGAGCCGGTCTGGCTGACAGCGAGGGCGCTGCCGGTCGCGGTCAGCGTGTCGTCGACGCCGAGCGCTATCTGGTCGTTCGAGCCATTGATTTGATAGGTCTCGATAACGCCGAGACCGCCCGATGGGACAGTAATGCTGGAATTGCTTTCGTTAATAATGGTCGTCGTCATGGTAAATGACTCCTTAAAATCAATATTTGCAACCGAATAAAATCCTTCCCTTGCGGATGTGTCAAATGACACAGCGCCGCCGCCGCAAAATACTTAAGCAATGGTTAAGCGCGAAGCTTGATTTCTCGGCTCGCTCCAAGGTCTTCACTTGTCGCCGAGGACGATAAATCCCTGTTTGGCGAAAGACTTCGCGGCTTCCGGCCCTTCCAGGAACGCCAGCAGCCTTTGCGGCGCGTCGCCCCTGGCGGTCGCGGTCAAGGCAATTGGGTAGACGACCGGGGCGTGGGAGTTCTCGGGAAACCTGGCGACGATCTTCACATCCGGCGCGGCGTTGGCGTCGGTGGCGTAGACGATGCCAAGCGGCGTTTCTCCGCGCGAAACATAGAGCAGGGCGGAGCGCACATTATCGGCCTGCGCCAGATGCGCCTGGACGCCATCCCATATGCCGAGCTTTGTCAGCGCCTCCTTGCCGTAAATGCCTGCGGGAACGCTGGCCGGGTCGCCCATCGACAGGCGGCCATCGCCGAGCGCGGCAGCGACGCCGGCCGGCGTCAATTCCACCTTGTCGGCCGCCGCCGATTTCGGCGCGACCAGCACCAGCTCGTTGCCCAGCAGGTTTTTTCGCGTTTCCGTGGCGATCAATTTTTTTGCTGCGAGATAGTCCATGCTCTGCGCATCCGCGCCGATGAAAATGTCTGCGGGAGCGCCGGCCTCGATCTGTCGCGCCAGCGGGAACGAGGCGGCATAGGAAATGGAGACGTCCTCCCCGGTCCTGCTCTTCCAGAGCGCGGCCGCGTCGTCCAGCGCGTTCTTGAGGCTGGCTGCGGCGAAAACCGTGACGCTGGCCGGTTTGGCGACGGGAACGGCCGGCGCCGAAGGCGCGGGGTCCAGCGCCAGCGCAGGCGTCATCAGGCCGGCGAGGGTGAAGGCCGCCGCCGCTAAACGCATCGAAAAAATCGCGAGATTTGAAGAAGGCTGCATTGTCGGATTCTCCTCGCGCCGCTATCCATGCGATAAAGCGTCGCGGCGGCCACATTGTTACGAAATATGTAACAGGAATACATTTCTGGAGGAAGCATGTCGGAAGCAGGAATGGGTGCATCGGCCTTCGAACAGCATCCTTTGCGTGCGCGAATTTTGGGCGAATTGCACGCTCGGCCGACACGACCTTTGGAAAGTCCTGCCCGCATCCTGCATTTTGCTTACATGGCTGGCGCGGCGCAGGCCGAATCCGACCGTGTCGCGGTGACCAGGGCCTGCGTCGAGCGGGGGTTGCCGGGTCCGGACGCGCAGTCGCGACAGTTTCGCGTTGAAATGCCGGGGGTCAATCTCGTCTGGGAACGGCATGGCGAATTCATTACCCATAGTTGGGAGTTCGCCGGCGCGGAGAGCGGGGGCTTTTTTTCGCCGTCCCCCGCTGCGTTGATGCAGAAGGTCCGGCTGCTGCCCCAGCCCGGACCGCTCCTCGTCGCCGCCGACCTCGATTTGCTGGCCGGCGACGCCGATCCCGCAAAACTCGGCGAAATTTTTGGGCCGCTGCAACTGGCGGTCTGCGAGGCCAATAACGGGCGGGCGCTGATCGCGACCGACTTCGCTCCCGATACGTTCGGCTTCGTCCGCATCCTCGTCGCCAACCGCTCCATGCCCCCGATGGCCGCTGGCCGTCTCGCGCAAAGGCTGCTGGAAATCGAGACCTATCGCACGCTCGCACTGCTCGGCCTGCCGGAGGCGCAGAAGCTTGCGCCGGCGATTCGTGAGATCGAGGCCGAATTGCCGCGTCTGCTGGCGGCCATGAGCCATTCGCAGGGCGTGCAGGAGAACCGGCAATTGCTCGACGATCTCTCGGGCCTTTCGGCGCAGCTCGAAACCGACGCGGCGGCGAGCCTCTATCGTTTTGGCGCGACCCGCGCCTACAATGATCTTGTGCAGGAAAGGCTCGAGGCGATAGCTGAGACGGCGCTGCCCGATTATCCGAGCTGGGACGGGTTTCTGACCCGCCGCATGCAGCCGGCGATCCGCACCTGCTTGAATACCGAGGCGCGCCAGGCCGATCTCTCGCGAAAACTCACCCGCGCCGCGCAGCTGCTTCGCACGCGCGTCGATACCGAAGTCGAGCAGCAGAATGGCGACCTGTTGCGCCAGATGGGCGAGCGGATGCATCTGCAATTGCGGTTGCAGCAGACGGTCGAAGGCCTCTCGGTCGCGGCCATCACCTACTATATTTCGAGCGTGCTGCATCACCTGTTCGAAGGCGCGGAAAAAGCCGGCGCGCATGTCGATCCGACCGAGGCCACGGCGATCGTCATTCCCTTCGTCGCGGGTTTCGTCTGGTGGACGGTCCGGCGCATCCGCCGCAAGCACGCAGGGGAGTGACTCCCATCTCCCGCCGGGGAAGGATATCGCTTAATCTTTCCGCCAGACGAACAGCGAGCTGAGGGTGAAATTCCACACCGAGCCCATGATGACGCCGGCCAAGGCAGCGGGAATGTCAGCCAAGTAAATGTTATGCAGCCATTCGGCCACGCCGACATTGGCCACCAGACCGATCGAGCAAACCGCGTAGAAGTAGAGCAGACCCTGCATAAGCGGCCAAAAACCCTTCAACTTAGAGTTGCGATAGGTGATGGCGTTGTTGATATAGAAATTGCTGGTCATCGCAACGATCGCGGCGATGGTTTGCGCCACTTTGAAGCTCACGTCCGGAAAGGCCAGAACGGTCTTGAGGGTCAGCATGTGAATGGCGACGCCGGTCGCGCCGACAAGGCCGAAGAAGATGAAGCGCACGGGGATGCGCCCGCCGCTCGCCTTGTTGAGCATGAGTCCGAGGAAATCGAGGCCGACCTTGATGTCGAATTTCGACTCGCCCGCCAGTCTTTCGCGAAACATGTAGCCAACCTCTTCGATATCAAGCTTTTTTGGGGAGGAGCCGACAATATCCACGAGAATCTTGAAGCCGGAGGAGGTGAGGTGCGGCGCGCACTCCTCGACAATGTCCCGCCGCAGCATGAAAAAACCGCTCATCAGGTCGGAGAAGTCGGCCTTCAGGGCCTTTTGCGCCAGGCTGGTGGCGAAACGGCTGATCGTGGCGCGATGGGCCGAAAAGCCCGCATCCGCCGAACCGCCCTCGACGTGACGGCTGCCAACGACGAGGTCGCAGCCCGCGTGGATCTTTTCGAGCATTTTCGGCAGGATGCGCTCGTCGTGCTGCAAGTCGGCGTCCATGACCGCGACAATGGGCGCGCTGGAGGCGAGCATGCCTTCGATGCAGGCGCCCGCCAGGCCGCGGCGGTTGACGCGCCGCAGGCAACGGACCCTCGGGTCTTGGCGTGAAATGGCCTTGGCCAGCGACGACGTGCCGTCGGGGCTGTTGTCGTCGACGACGATCATTTCCCAGGCGACGCCCGCGAGGGCTGCGTCGACCCGCCTGACCAATTCAGGCAGGTTGCCGCTTTCGTTGAAAGTGGGAATGACGAGAGTGAGTTCGGCAACCAAGGGCAGGGCTTTCCATTCGGGCTCGGTTCCTGCTAGCTGCATTTCGCCGGACAGTCCAGCCGGCCCAACGATCCGCGCGGGAGCGTCGCGTCCTGCCGCTGCGGGTTTTCCGATGAGATTCAAATCAGGCGCCTGCATGCTCGACCCCAAGACACAAGACTGCAAAACACTGGCGTTCCGCGTCTCGCCCGAGCGCAGGACGCTGCTCCTTATCCTAGTCGCCTTTGCGTTAAGATCTGTTTTCGCAGCGTCAACCGGGCTGGGCGTCGACGAAGCCTATACGGTCGCCACCAGCCGCGTGTTCGCCCTGAGCGCCTTCGACCATCCGCCCATGACCTGGTGGATCGTGCATTTCACCGGGCTGGCGCTGGGCGAGGGCGACATGGCGCTGCGCCTGCCGTTCTTGTTGCTTTTCGTGCTGACGACATGGCTGATGTTCGTTCTGACACGCCGGCTTTTTTCAGCGGAGGCCGGGTTTTTCGCGGCTTTGGCGCTCAATCTGTCGCCCATGCTTGGCCTGACCGATGCTTCCTGGATCGTGCCGGACGCCCCGCTGGCGCCGGCGATGCTCGGCTGCGCCTATGCGCTGGCGCGGGTCTTCTTCGACGAAGACCGCCGCGCCGCCTCTTTATACTGGCTGCTGGCGGGGGTCTGCGCGGGCCTCGCCATGTTGTCAAAATATCACGGCGTCCTGCTTTTCGCCGGCGCCGGCCTATTTACGCTGGCGAGCCCCCGCCAGCGCTTCTGGCTGGCGACGCCCTGGCCCTGGCTGGCCGCCCTCGTCGCCGGACTGATTTTCTCGCCGGTGCTGATCTGGAACGCGCAACACGACTGGGTCTCCTTCCTTTTCCAGAGCGGGCGCGCGGGCGCCCCCCGCTTGCGCCTGCTGGCGCCTCTGGCGCTGATCTCCCTGCAATCCCTCTGGGTCGCGCCCTGGCTTTTCTTCCCGTTGGCCGCGCTATTCATCCGCGCCCTTATTCGCGGCGTGGCGCAGGAGCGGGATTTCTTCCTGGCCTGTCTCGCGGCGGCGCTGATCCTGCCTTTTACCCTGATCGCCTTCTGGTCGAGCGCGGGAGTCATGCCGCATTGGGCGCTGCCGGGCTATCTCTTTCTGTTTCCGCTGCTTGGGCGTGAAATCGCGGGGAGGATTTGGGGCGCGCCCTGGCTGCGCAGGGGCCTCGTCGCGGCCTCTGCGTTCATGGCAGTCGGCATAGCGGTCGTCGCAATCCTGCCTTACCAGCATTTCGAGGGCCTCTCAGGACGGCGCGCTCCACTGTTCGAACTGCTCGACTGGGATGATCTCGCGCGCGAATTCGCCAGGCGGGGACTGGCTGCGCCGGGCCAGTTCGTGGCGGCGACGCGCTGGCTCGACGCGGGAAAAATCGACCGCACGCTGGCCGGCGCGGCGCCGGTGATCTGCCTCAATCTCGATCCGCGCGGCTTCGGACTGCGCCACCCCGAAAAATTCGTCGGCCATGACGGTCTGGTCATCACGTCCGACCTCAGTTTCGAGCGCGCCAAGCTGCTGCTGAGCAAATATTTCGATACAATGACCGAGGAAGCGCCGATCGACGTGATGGAAGGCGGCAAGGTCGCGATCCACTTCCGGGTCATCCGCGTGACGAACTTTCACGACCTGGAGCCGGAGTTTTCACTGCGTCGGGCTGCCAACTCCGTTCCGGGGACGGGGATGCGGCAGTAGATATTCCCGGCGTTGGTTCAGCAAAGGCTACGCCGCCCAGGTTGCAAATCGCGCGTCGCCGTCCCAGCTTATGCGATATCGCGATCGGCTCGCTCCCGGCTTTGCCGCGTAAAGAGGTTTTCATGAACGCTCTGTCCCATCCTTTCCGCGACAGCGGCTACCTCGATCTGCCCCAGGAATTTTACGCCGCCGCCGACGTGCATCCGGCGCCGGCGCCGCAATGGGTTGTGTTCAACGAGGCGCTGGCCGCCGAACTCGGCTTGCCCTCAGGCGCCGATACGCCGGAACTGTTGCAATTGCTGTCCGGCGGCGAACCTCCGGCGGGGCGGAAAAACCTGGCGCTGGCCTATGCCGGCCACCAGTTCGGCCAATGGAACCCGCGCATGGGCGATGGCCGCGCCGTGCTTGTCGGCGAAATCCACGCGCCGGACGCCGCCGCTTATGACGTGCATCTGAAGGGCTCCGGCCCCACCGTTTTCGCACGTCGCGGCGACGGGCGCGCGACGCTGTCCGCCATGCTGCGCGAATATATCGTCAGCGAGGCCATGGCCGGCTTGCGCATTCCCACCACACGCTCGCTCGCCGTGGTCGCGACCGGCGCTCCGGTTTTCCGCGACACCGCTCAACGCGGCGCCGTGTTGACCCGTATCGCGCGCAGCCATGTCCGCGTCGGCACCTTCCAATACGCCGCCGCCGCCGACGGCAGGCAAGAGCAGGGTCCGATCCTGACCCGCGCGCTGGCGGATCATTGTATCGCCAGGCTTTATCCGGAGGTCGCCGGACAGGACAATCCCTATCTGGCCTTTTTCGCCGCCGTGGTCGCGCGGCAGGCGCGGCTGATCGCCGGGTGGATGCTGGTCGGCTTCATCCACGGCGTGATGAACACGGACAATATGTCGATCTCCGGCGAGACCATCGACTTCGGCCCCTGCGCCTTCATGGACGCCTTCAGTTCGAGCCAGGTCTTTTCCTCGATCGACGCCGCGGGCCGCTACGCTTACAAACGGCAGCCCTCGATCGGCATGTGGAACCTCGCTCGCCTCGCCGAGGCGCTGCTGCCGCTGTTTGGGCCCGACGAAGCCTCGGCCCTCCATCTCGCCCAGGAGAGCCTCAAGGCGTTCCAGCCCACCTACGCGCAGGCTCTGGCCGAGGGCATGGAGCGCAAGCTTGGGCTCGCGCCCGGCGATCCGCGCAATGCCGATTTCATCGATCGGTTTTGGCTGATGCTCGACACGACAAAGCCAGACTTCACCCTGTTTTTCCGCAGGTTGACGCAAGTCGCGGGCGGCGCCGACGACGCCTGCCTGTTCGAGCTTGTCGCGGACTCGCCGGCCCCGGCGCAAGCGGCTTTGGCTGCGTTCCTGGGGGAATGGCGCGGCCTCGCTTCCGGCGGCGACGTCGAAGCGCGCCTCTCCGCCATGCGCGCCGCCAATCCCGTGGTCATCGCGCGCAATCATCGCGTCGAACAGGCGCTGGCGCGCGCCGCTGAAGGCGATCTCGCGCCCTTGCGGAGCCTCTGCGCGGCGTTGAAGACCCCGTTTGACACGCCGACGGGCGATGGCGACGACCTCGAGGCTCCGCCGAAGCCGGAAGAATGCGTGCGCGAGACCTTTTGCGGCACGTAACGGCCGACAGTTTTTGACGCGTATCCGCTAAACCGATCAACTGACGGAAGACGTTCGTTAAAATTAACGCTTCCTTCACTGGCGCGGTCGCATGATTTCCAAAATCATGGCGGCGGACAGCGAAATCATCAAGCGCCCGCCGCGCCAGCTTGCGAGCCGGGGCGATGAAATTCAACGAATTCGAACATGACTTCTTGCCGCATATCCTGATTCCGCTGATCGGCGGATTGTTTGTGTTCGGCGTGCTGCAATCGGCGGCGCGGGCCGAGCCGGCGTCCGGCGCGAAGAGCTTTATCGTCAGCGCCTCCGACGGCTATGGCGTCAACGATTGCATCAGAGGCGGCGAGGATTGCGCGAAAATCGTCGCGGACGCCTGGTGCGAGGCGCACGGCCACGGCGCCGCCCAGAAATACGGCCCTGCCGGCGACATTACCGGCGCGATCCGCAATATTTCGGAAAAGCGCGCCGAACCGGCCAAGCCGGCGGCCGAGGACGACGTCTTCATTTCCTGCGCCGAATGAATTCTATTCCAGGTCGATGAAGTGGTAATGGCCCTGCTCGTCGAGTTCCGAGCCCCAGACCTTGTGGATCGCCTGATGCTCGCTTGCGCCGTAATTGATCGTCGAGCCAAGCCCGAAATCCAGGCCGTGGATACTTTCGAGCGCATTCACAAGCTTGTCTGAATCCGGCTGCGGCCCCGCCTTTTTCAGCCCTTCCAGCATGATCTTGGCGTTGATGTAGGACTTGAAGGACACATAATCGGGATGTTCCGCCGGGAAATACTTCGCCAGGGCTCCCTTGTATTCGAGCGCGATCGAGGAAAAGCCGGCGGGGTCGGGCACGACCTGGGTGACGATGATCCCGTTCGTGAAACGCGGTCCGAGCAGCTTGAGTTCTTCGGCGAAATTGTTGCTCCCGACGGCGGATACGTTGGTGTAGATCATGTCGGGATACAGGTCATGCGCCTTTTCGATGAATTTCGCCGCGGCGCGGTAGGTTGCGACCATGACCACGCCCTTGATTCCCGGCGTGCTCGTCACATGCTTGACGATCGTTTCCCGATAATGGGGGCGTGACTCCGCGGCTCCCGGCGCGGCGTCGCTGGCCGGCTTGACGGAAGCGACGCGCTGGCGAACCCTGGTCACGGACGTCGAAACGACATTTCGACGCTTGCGCAGGTCGTCAAGCGCAGCGCCGACGTCGATGCTGTTGCGCGAATAGCGCAGATGCAGGATCGAGGCGCTGGCGTCGCCGTCCAGCGCGCGGATGGCTTTTTCAACGCCAGCGTAGCCCGCGTCGCCGAAAGCGTCGTCCTGGGCGAAAACTGCGATTTCCGATGGCTTGAGGCGTCGCACCTTGACGAGATATTTGACGACCGCCTCGGTTTCCTCGGCATAGCTTGGGCGATAATTGAACACGTAGCGGTCCGGCGGTTGCCGACGCAGGGCGCCGCTGCCGGAAAAGGCGCCGAAAAAGGTCAGCTTGTGTTCCAGCACGTAAGGCAGGATCGCAGCCGACGTCGCGCTGCCGAAGTTGCTCAGAAAACCGAACACCTTGTCTTTTTCCGCCAGCGATTTGGCCAGTTCCGGCGTTCTTTCGGGATCATAGCCGTCGTCGGCGACGACGAGGCGAAGGAATTTGCCGTTGATTCCGCCGGCGTCGTTCGCGGCGGCGAAAGCCGTTTCCGCCCCGAGCTTCAACTCGCCGGCAAAATCCTTGTTCGCGCCGCTGAATGGCGCGATCAACCCAAAATGGATCGAGTTTTCATCGGCCTTGGCGGCCGCGGCGTTGGCAAGGCCGCCAAAGGCGGCGCCGGCTGGCGTGGGCGCAGGCGCCGTGGACGGCTGGTTCTGGGCGATTTTCTGGGCGCGGCGGTCAATGGCCTCGGCCAGCGCATGTTTTGCAGCGGAGCCGACATCCTGCTCCACAGCCGCCACAGCCATCGAGGCTGACGGAACGCCGGCGAGGCTTTGAGCTATCGAGGGAGACGACGAAGCGAGGGCAAACAAAGCCGGGAATGTCGCGGCCATCAGGATGCGGGCGGCGCGCTCCTGTTTGCGTTGAACGCAGGCAAGCTTTGGCCGCTCAACAAAGATGCGCAGCATGAAATGTCCGTCCCGTTATTTTGTGTTTAGCTATATTTTCATGCTTAAAAATGCGAAAATTAACGTTACGTCAATCAAATTTTGGCGCGGACAGGATTCTGCCGCGCCAAATGGTTAACGCGGCGAAGACCTATTCCAGGTCAATGAAGTGGTAGTGTCCCTGCTCGTCGAGCTGCGAACCCCAGATCTTGTGGATCGCCTGATGCTCGCTGGCGCTGTAATTGATCGTCGGGCCGAGACCGAAGTCGAGGCCGTGTATGCTTTCGAGCGCATTGACGAATTTGTCTGAATCCAGCTGCGGTCCCGCCTTCCTCAGTCCTTCCAGCACGATCTTCGCGTTGATGTAGGACTCGAAGGACACATAATCCGGATGCTCCGCCGGGAAGTATTTCGCCAGCGCCGCCTTGAATTCAAGGGCGATCGACGAATAGCCGGCGGGGTCGGGCACGATCTGCGTGACGACGATGCCGTTGGCGAAGCGCGGTCCGAGCAGCTTCAGCTCCTCGGCGAAATTATTGCTGCCGACAGCCGACACATTGGTGAAGATCATGTCGGGGTACTCGTCGCGAGCCTTCTCGATGAATTTAGCGGCGGCGCGGTAAGTGGCGACCATCACCACCGCCTTTATGCCGGGCTCGACGATTTTTACCGTCCTTGCCCGGGCGTTGTTCTCGCGCACCTTGCTTACGGTCGTCGTCACCCGGTCATGGCGCTTGCGCAATTCGTCCATTGCTGCGGTGACGTCGATGGTGTTGCGCGTATAGCGCAAATGCGGAATCGAGGCGCTGGCGGCCTCATTCAGCGCGCGCATGGCCTTTTCCACCCCGGCATAGCCAGCGTCGCCGAAGGCGTCATCCTGGGCGAAGACGGCGATTTGCGACGGCAGGAGATGGCGAACCTTGACCAGGTAATTGACGGCGGCCTCCGTCTCCTCCGCATAGCTCGGGCGATAATTGAATACGTAGCGATCGGGCGGCTGTTGCCGCAAAAGGCCGCTACCGGAAAAAGCGCCGAAAAATGGCAGCTTTCGCTCCAGCACGTAAGGAAGGATGGAGGCGGCGGTAGCGCTGCCGAAATTGCCGAGGAAGCCGAAGACATGGTTCTGTTCGACCAGCGTTTTCGCCAATCCGGGCGTCTTTGCCGGATCATAGCCGTCGTCGGCGACGACGATGCGCAAGGATTTGCCGTTGACGCCGCCAGTCTCGTTGGCGGCGGCGAAGGCCGTTTCTGCGCCGAGCTTCAACTCGCCGGCAAAATCCTTGTTGGCGCCGGTGAATGGCGCGATCAGGCCGAAACGGATGCTGTTTTCGTCGGCCTTTGCCGCCGCGGCGTTGGCAAGTCCGCCAAAGGCCGCGCCCGCTGGAGCGCCAGCAGGGGCGGGCGCCGGAGCCGGGGATGGCGCCGGCGCAGGCGGTGTCTGGGCGAGTTGTGCGCGGCGGGCCAGCGCATCGGAGAGCGCCTGCTTCGCGGCGGGACAGTCGGGCAGGGCGGGGTCGCAGACCCGGACTTTGGCAAGCGGCGGCCTCGCGACGAGCGCAGGCGCCGTCTGCGCGCCGAGCGGCGTCGCAAACGCCCAGACGATCAAACCAAGGGCCGCCGCTGCGCAGGCGAGTGCCCCGCCCGGCCGCCGGGTCTCGTGCTCACGGTCAAGCTCTACCCGCGAAGCATTCCGCTGAAAAATGTGACGCATTTACGCTCCATCCCCGCACCTTTACGTTATTGTTCTTATTTTTTTGATATAAGGATGGGAAAACAAGCAACGCGTCAACTTGTTTTTTTGCCGGATTGTGTCGTTTCTGTGGCGGCCATGATTCTGATATTATTATAGTTTCTCAAGATCACGGTCGGCGCGAAGGCGTCATGTAAATCGCTGATGATGAGGCGAAGCCATCGCTGATTATTTGCTGTTTGAAAGCAAAAATCGCCCACAGCCGAGTTTTCTAGCCTGTAACAACAAGCAACTACCCGCCGCGGAGTGCGCGCCGGGCGCCAGTCTGCGAAAGATCGGGTGCGGCGCTCAGCCCGAGACGAAATCCGAGCATTTCGGCGGTTCGGCCGCGCCCCAGGGCTGGATGGCCACGCCGGAGGTCGAGCTCTTGGGCGAACCTTCGACGAGCTTGTCGGTATAGACCATGTAGACAAGCACATTGCGCTTCACGTCGCAGCCGCGCACGATCTGCATATGCTTGAACAGGAGCGAACGGCTCTCGCGGAACACGACGTCGCCCTGCGCAAATTTCTGCTTGAACTGGATCGCGCCGACCTGCCGGCAGGCCAGCGAGACGTCCGATGTCTGCTCGGCCACCCCGAACATGCCGGCTACGCCGCCCCTTTCAGGCACGGTATAGTAGCAGGTGACTCCCGTCGCGACGGGGTCGTCGATGGCGTAGGTCGCAAGCTTGTCGTTCGGCGTCAGCAGCTTGAAGGTCGTCGACTTGCGGAAAATGAGGTCGGGATCGTCGCCCGCCCGCGCTCCGCCGCCAAGCGTCAGCACAGCCACGGCGGAGGATGCGATGGCGCAGAACAGTTTTTTCGAAAATTTCAACTTCATTTGCTGGCGCTCCTTATTGTCACGCTTATATGACCTTGGGCGGCTGGAAAAAAAGCCCTGATCCGAGTCAATCGGATCGCAAAAATTCATCGCGCAGCAAAGCCTGACGAGGAGACGGACTCATGACGGCCCTTCCCAGCCTGTTCATTTCGCATGGCGCGCCAAATATCGTGATCTACGACAGCCCGACCCGAAATTTTCTGCGCGGGCTCGGAGCCCGGTTCCCCCGGCCGAAGGCCATATTGATCATGAGCGCGCATTTCGAGACGGCCGCCCCGACCTTCGAGATGGGCGGACATCCCCCGATGATCTATGATTTCGGCGGCTTCGAGCGCGAGCTTTACGGCATGACCTATCCCGCGCCCGGCGCGCCGGAACTGGCCGCACAGGCGGCGGCGCTGGCCGAGAAGGCGGGCCTGACGCCGCAAACGTCGAACGGGCGCGGCTTCGACCATGGCGCCTGGATTCCGCTGTTGCTGATGTACCGCCTCGCCGATATTCCCGTCGCCACGATTTCGGTGCAGCCGGCGAAGGACGGCGCGCATCACATTGCGCTTGGCCGCGCTTTGGCTCCTTTGCGGGAGGAGGGCGTGCTGATCATCGGCTCCGGCGGCGCGCACCCATAACCTGCGCGCCTTTTTTTCGGACGACATGGCGAAGACGCCCGACTGGGTTGAAAACTTCAACGAATGGCTGTTCTTGCGCGCCGACGAGGGCGACGAGACAGCCATCGCCAATTGGCGGGAGGGGCCTGACGCCCTCCGCAATCATCCGACGTCAGAGCATTTCCAGCCCTTCCCCTTCGCCTTCGGAGCAGGTGGCCCCGGAGCCAAGGGCCGACGGCTGCATCACGCTTATCTCGGGCCGATCTCCCTGGATGCTTACGCGTTCGAATGAGCCTCGCCGCAAAGGCGCCCCTTTCCCAAGCGAAATTGCTCAACAAGTTTGGCGCCTTGGCTTCGCTGGTGTATAGACCGGCTCTTCCCGGGTCTTTTCGCGGCTACGCCGCGCCGCCTGTTGGTTTCTCGCGGCTTCGCCGCTTTGGGAGTTTGTCAGTGATGGAACGTTGGTCGCCCGAAAGCTGGAGATCCAAGCCGATCGTCCAGGTCCCGACCTATCAGGACCAGGCGGCCCTGGCTGATGTCGAGCGGCAGATCGCGGGCTTTCCGCCGTTGGTGTTCGCTGGCGAGGCGCGCAAGCTGAAAAAGTCACTTGCCCAGGTTTGCGCCGGCGAGGCCTTTTTGCTGCAGGGTGGCGACTGCGCCGAAAGCTTTGCCGAGCATTCCGCCGACAATATCCGCGATTTCTTCCGCGTCTTCCTGCAGATGGCCGTGGTCATGACCTATGGCGCGTCCATGCCGGTGGTGAAGGTCGGCCGCATCGCCGGCCAGTTCGCCAAGCCGCGCTCCGCGCCGACCGAGACCATCGACGGCGTCGCCTTGCCGTCCTATCGCGGCGACATCGTCAACGACATCGCCTTCACGCCTGATGCCGCGCGAACCCGACCCGCGCCGCCAGTTGATGTGCTACCGCCAGTCGGCGGCGACGCTCAATCTGCTGCGCGCCTTCGCCACCGGCGGCTACGCCAATCTGGAGAACGCTCATCGCTGGATGCTCGGCTTCGTCAATGACAGCCCGCAATCCGCCCGTTACCAGCAACTGGCCGACCACATCACGGAAACCCTGGGTTTCATGCGCGCCATTGGCCTCGACCCCGAGCATCACCAGGAATTGCGCCAGACCGACATCTACACCTCGCACGAGGCGCTGCTGCTTGGCTACGAGCAGGCGCTGACGCGCGTGGATTCGACCAGCGGCGACCATTACGCCACCTCCGGCCACATGCTCTGGATTGGCGATCGCACCCGCCAGCCCGACCATGCCCATGTCGAGTTCATGCGCGGCGTGAAGAATCCGATCGGCCTGAAGTGTGGTCCTACCACCACGCCGGACGGCCTGTTGCAGCTCATCGACATGCTCAATCCGGCCAATGAGCCGGGCCGCCTCACTTTGATCGCGCGCTTCGGCGCGGACAAGGTGGGCGACCATTTGCCGGCCCTGATCCGCGCCGTCCAGCGCGAAGGCCGGGCCGTCGTCTGGTCCTGCGATCCGATGCATGGCAACACCATCAGCGCCGGCCCTTACAAGACGCGGCCCTTCGACAAGGTGATGCAGGAGATCCGCTCCTTCTTCGACGTGCATCGCGCGGAAGGGACTTATGCCGGCGGCATCCATCTGGAGATGACCGGCAACAATGTCACCGAATGCATCGGCGGCGCCCGCGCGCTCTCGGAAGTCCGACCTGCGTTCGCGTTACATGACCTATTGCGATCCGCGCCTCAACGCCGAGCAGGCTATCGAAGTCGCCTTCCTCGTCGCTGAAAAGCTGAAGAAGGACCGCCAGGCTTCCATTGCAGAAGCCGACGCCGCCGAATAAGAGCGCGTCGAATATTTTTGGCGGCGTTGCGGACGCCGCCAAAAAAGCCGGCAAAAAACCCGAATTCCGGTTCAGATCTCGCCCCTTGTGAAGCGACTTGTGGGATCATGCATGGCTCTGTCGTCGATTCGTCGGCGGGGCGTTGGCGAATGGGTTTGGGCTTGGGCAGATTGATCGATTTCACGCGACGGGCTTTGATTTGCAGCCTGTCGCTTTTGGCGAGCGCGCTTTTCGCGGAAAGCGCCTTCGCGCAAGGCGTGGATTGCGCGCGGTTGCAGGCGGCGATCGCCGCGCCCGCACGCTACGATCCCGCCGCCGCCGGCGCCGCGCAGAGGGTGCGGGCGGAGCTCGACAAAATGTCCGGCTACGCCCATTCGATCGGTTGCGACAACCAGCAATTCCTGTTCTTCGGCCAGGCGCCGCCGCCGCAATGCGGGGGGCTCAAGGCGCGGATCGGCGGCCTGCGCGCGCAATACGAGTCCCTGATGGCGCGCTCTTCCGGCGACGGCGCCCAGAAACGCGACCTCATCGCCCGCTACAACGCTTCCTGCCGCCAGAACGCCGCGCCGCCGCGCCAAAAGGGATTTTTCGAGACGCTGTTCGGCGGAGGCGACGACGCGCAGCGCGCGCTCGAACAGGCGCCGCCGGTCGCGCCGCCGCAGGACAGTGCGCCGCCGGAGGAGGGGAGTAATGCACATGGGGGTTCGCAGGCCGTTTGCGTGCGGAGTTGCGACGGCGGCTTCTTCCCATTGCCCGTATCCGCCCGCAGCGCCAATTCCGGTCAATTGCTGGAGCTTTGCAAGGCGCTCTGCCCGAATGCCGAGGTTCAGCTTTTCACGCGCAATCCCGATCGCGACATTTCCTCGGCGATGGGAAGTGACGGCACGCCCTACGAAGATCTGCCCAACGCCATGAAATTCGCCAAGAGTTTCGATCCCGCCTGCGGTTGCAAGCCGCCGAACCAGAGCTGGGTCGAAGCCCTCGCCCATGCCGAACAGGTGCTGGACGACATGGGCGTCGTCAGGGCCAGCGACGCGGCCGTCACCGAACAGCAGGCCAAGGCCATGTCGCAGCCGCTGGCGGCCAAGCCGGCGACCGGGCGTGGCAAGGGCGCGCCAACCGCCCCGCCGGTCGTCTCCTCGCCCGACAATGTCAGCAAGATCGCGCCGGCGGCAAATCCCGAGACCCGCACGCTTGAAAGCCAGGGGCCGGACGGCGCGCCGCGCCAAGTGCGCGTGGTCGGGCCCAATCTTTGAGCATGGCTGCGGCATTTTGTCCGATCTGCCGCCCGCGCCGTGAAACTGCCAAGAAAACGGCGGGAGAGCAGGCTTTGCATTCCGTCGCGACGCGATCGCCGCCCCATAAATTAGATTGATTCTAAAGCGCGCGCAGCTAAAGTGGCGGCGCGATGCGAAGCTCCAGCGGAGCGGGCGTGTCCGTTTCTCTATTGCAGGAGGGTGCCTTGGCGCTTAAGGGCTCGAAAACCGAACAACATCTCAAGGACGCCTTTGCCGGCGAATCCCAGGCCAACCGTCGCTATCTCTATTTCGCCAACAAGGCTGACGTCGAAGGCTATGCCGATGTCGCGGCCCTGTTCCGCTCGACGGCGGAAGGCGAGACGGGCCATGCGCATGGCCATCTCGAATATCTCGAAGCCTCCGGCGATCCCGCCACGGGCCTGCCGATCGGTCCGACCAAGGACAATCTGGCTTCCGCCGTCGCCGGCGAGACGCATGAATATACCGACATGTATCCGGGCATGGCCAAGGACGCACGCTCGGAAGGCTTTGACGAAATCGCCGACTGGTTCGAAACGCTGGCCAAGGCCGAGCGATCGCACGCCAATCGCTACCAGAAGGCGCTCAACGAACTCGTCTGAGCGTTCTGGCGACAAGGCGGGCGAAAACGCCCGCCTTTTTTCTGCCGATCAAGAAAAATACGAGGACGCCGCATGGCCGACCCTGTCCGCGAAGGCAATCTCGAGGCGCCGACGCGCCATCCGCTCGACTGGCGAAATCCGGATTTTTACGACGAGACGAAGCTTCACGAAGAGATGGAGCGGGTGTTCGATATCTGCCACGGCTGTCGGCGTTGCGTGAGCCTGTGCCAGTCCTTCCCGACGCTGTTCGATCTTGTCGACAATTCCGAAAGCCTCGAGGTTGATGGCGTCGCCAAGGCCGATTACGGCAAGGTGGTCGAGCAGTGCTATCTCTGCGACCTCTGCTACATGACCAAATGCCCCTATGTGCCGCCACACGAATGGAATTTTGATTTTCCGCACCTCATGTTGCGCGCGAAAGCCGTCGATTTCCAGAAGGGCGAGACCAGGCTGCGCGACAAGGCGCTGACCAGCACCGACGCCATGGGCGCGGTCTTCGCTCATCCGGTGATCGCGCCCGCGGTCAACGCCGTGAACAGGCTCAAGCCGGCGCGCAAGGCGCTGGAAGCCGTGGCCGGCATTCACGCCGACGCCTGGCTGCCCGAATACGCCAGCGAGACGCTTCGTCGCCGGCTGAAGCACTTGCCAGCGCAGGCGGAAGGCGAAGCGGCAGGGCGGACCAAGGGCAAGGTTGCGCTCTTCGCCACGTGCTACATGAACGCCAATGAACCGGGGCCCGGCGAGGATCTGGTTGCGGTCTTCCAGCACAACGGCATTCCCGTCGTACTCGCGCCCCAGGAAAAATGCTGCGGCATGCCCAAGCTGGAACTGGGCGATCTCGAGGCGGTGCAGCGCGCCAAGGAATTCAATATTCCCGTGCTGGCGAAGCTCGTCGACGACGGATTCGATCTTACCGCTCTCGTGCCGTCCTGCGTGCTGATGTTCAAGCAGGAGTTGCCGTTGATGTTCCCTGATGACGCCGACGTGCAGAAGGTGAAGGCGGCGTTTTTCGACCCCTTCGAATATCTGATGCTGCGTCACAAGGAAGGGAAGTTGAAAACCGACTTCAAACAGGGGCTTGGATCGGTTTCCTATCATGCCGCCTGTCACCAGCGCGTGCAGAACATCGGGCCGAAGACCAAGGACTTCCTGGCGCTCATACCCGACACGAAGGTCGACATGATCGAGCGTTGCTCCGGCCATGACGGAACCTATGCGGTCAAGGCGGAATTCCATGAATTCGCGATGAAGATCGTCAAGCCCGTGGTTTCCAGGGTGGATCAGGCCAATCCCGATCATTTCGGCTCGGATTGCGCCATGGCCGGACATCACATCGCCTGCGCCCGCAACAAGGGCCAGTCGGAACACCCGATGTCCCTGGCCCGCATGGCCTATGGAGTGTGACTGTGCTCAAGCGTGACGATCTCCTGAGCCTCGAGGCCTATCACCGCGCCCGGCCGGATTTTCGGGCGAAGGTGATCGCGCACAAGAAGCTGCGCAATGTCGCGCTCGGGCAGCACGCCTCGTTGCATTTCGAGGACGAGACGACGATGCGCTACCAGATCCAGGAGATGATCCGGCTGGAGCGCATGTATGAGCCGGAACTGATCCAGGACGAACTCGATGTTTACAATCCGCTGATCCCCGACGGCGCCAATTTTAAAGCGACACTGATGATCGAATATCCCGACGCCGAGGAGCGGAAAGAGGCGCTGGGAAAATTGATCGGCTTCGAGCAGGCGGTCTACATGCAGATCGGCGATTTCCCGCGTGTTCGGCCCATCGCCAACGAGGATCTCGACCGGACCACGGCGGCAAAGACCTCGGCCGTGCATTTTCTGCGCTTCGAACTGACGCCCGAGATGGTCGCGGCGGCAAAGGCGGGCGCGGCGATCAAGGCGGGGGTTGATCACCCCAATTACGCGGTCGAAGTGACGCTGCCGCGGGCATCGCGGGATTCGCTGGCTGGGGATTTGAAGTAGCTTTATGTCCCATGCCAGCAAATTGTTCACAGGCGCCGATATCTATGGGTAAATTATTCGACTCGCATCTGGGCCCCGTTCTCCTGGTCTTGCTTGGTTTTCTGACAATAGGCAGCGGCACCTATTTGATAGGACTCGAACACGCGGGGGCGAACAAACGGCAAGTTGAGTTGACCGACAAGCGTGAACTGACGCCTGAGGCCAAATTACAGCTCCTTGAAAAGGATCTTGCTGCGGATCGCCGGAAGTCCAACGCAACTTATGCCTTGGCGGGGGGTTCGGCGCTGCTGCTTTCGCTGGGGTCACTATTGGCATACCGGCGATCGCGAGCCGCCAAGACCAAGCAGGAAGACAGGCAATAAGCCACTCGCGGCTTCGGCGAAGCGGCGCCGCTTGCGGGGCTAAAAATCAGCTCAAGCAATCGCCAAGGACTGGATTGCTTCGTCGCTTGGGTTCGAAGGTTGGGAAGCTCAATCCTCCAGATCCGCTCAACTGCTGGCGCGCGTCGCAAAAAGTCCGTCATGGCCGCGCAGCCAGTTGCGGCTTTTGGCGCTGTCGCCTCGGTCGCGAGGGCGGAATCCGGGACGAAAATAATCGAACCAGGCAGGGATGACCCAAGCGGCGATCCCATTGCGCCCGAACAGGAAGGCGAGTCCGCGCGCCCAATCGCGCGGACTGAACAGGTGACCGCTGCGATAGAAATTGTGCAGCGTCTGCGCGGTCGCATCGAGCAAAAAGACCAGCGAAATATACAAAAACCACGCGATGCGCCTGACATAGCCGCCGCCGATGGCGCGATAGACGTCGCTGGCTATGCCGCGATGCTCGCATTCTTCGGAGGCGTGCCAGAGCCAGAGCAACCTCAGGTTTTCGGGCGCGCCATCGAGCAGTTGCGGGTTTGCGAGCAACATATCGCCGAGGATCGCGGTGTAATGTTCATAGCTCATCGTCACGGCCAGCCTGCTGCGCAGGTCCATCCATTCTGACGTTCGGATGCGCCACAAAAGCAAGGGTTCGATGACGAATTTCAGTCCCAGCGCGGTCAATCGGTCGTTCATCTCCTGATGCATCCGCGTATGAATTGACTCCTGCGCGATGAAGCGTTTTGCATCTTCCTGGAGATCCGGGTCCTCGATCCGCGACAGGGCCGCGCGGATGGAATTGATGAAATATTTCTCGCCAATGGGAAAGATCAGCGAAAAGGCGTTGAAAATCTGGCAGCGCATGGTGTCGCGCCCGAGCCAGTCGAGAGGAAAGTCGAGAGAGCGGAGATCGAGTTTTGGAAGGCGGACGGTGAGGTTCGGCATGGCCAGAGCTCCAGATCGCTTTATGCCGTCAAAATAATGAGCAATACTCAGGTTTGAAACTCGCATTCCCGGAGACGGCGGCTGTGCAGGACGAAAACGTTGAAAGCCTTAGGAAAAAGCCGAAGCAGGATCGATCGAAACGGACGATTTTGACGATCTTCGAGGCGACGGCTCAGATTTTGCGCAACGATGGCGAAAAGGCGCTGACCACCAATCGCGTCGCCGAGCGGGCGGGCTTTTCCATTGGCACGCTCTATCAATATTTTCCGAGCATGGACGCCATCCTGCTGGCGATGATCGCGCGGGAGCGCGAGCGCGTTCTCCGCGAACAGGAGGCGATCATCGCCACGGGAGAGGCCTCGAACGCCGATCCGGCCGAACTCGTCCGCCTGTTCATCCGCTCGCTCATCGCCAATTTCGGCGTTGCCCAGACCCTGAACCGGTCTCTGCTCAAGCGCGCCTGGCGGCTCGATCATACCGAACAGGTCATCGCCTCGACCCAGGCCATGGAGGAGCGAATTCGCGAGGCGATGGTCCGCCGCGATCATCCCGACTTTCCGCCGCCGAGCAAAGCGGCGCTATTTGTCGCCACGCGCGCCGTTCTCGGCGCGATCCGCGCGGCCGTGCATGAGGATTGCGACCTGATCGGCGCGCCGCAATTCGAGGATGCGCTGACCTCGCTGGCCGTGGGACAATTGCGAGCGGCAAAGGGATAGGGAAAGAGCCTTGATCTAGATGCATATGCATATTATCTAGATTAGACTATAGCGAGGCCGATCCATGCCCTTCCATATCCGCGATGAAGCAACAGACAGCGCCGTGCGAAAACTCGCCGCCGAAACCGGCCTGAGCCTGACCGATGCCGTCCGACAAGCGGCTGAAAACGAATTGCGCCGCATCCAGCACGAAAAGCGCCCATTGGCCGAGCGGGTCCGCGCCATCCAGGCGAGGGCGCGCGCTTTCAAGCCGACAGGGCTTGAAGCCGACAAAGCGTTTTACGACAAACTGTCAGGCGATCTCTGATGTATGTGGATGCTTCGGCGCTGGTCGTCATGATCGTCGGCGAGCCAGAGGCGGAGCGGTTGCTGCGAACTCTCGACGCAGCTACAACAGACCAAATCACCGCGCCCATCGCCTTGTTTGAGGCCGTCGCCGGGATCGCTCGAATTCGCGCCTGTTCGGTCATGGACGCGCAAGCTCTGGTGCGGGATTTCTGCCGCGAGGCGGAAATCGAGATCATTAGCATCGACGACCATCATGCCGACCTGGCGATCATCGCCATGCAGCGTTTCGGCAAGGGGCGGCACAAGGCGGCGCTTAACATGGGCGATTGTTTTGGCTACGCCGTGGCCAAGGCGGCCAATGCGCCGATCCTGTTTATTGGGGATGATTTTTCGCGGACGGATTTGATCGACGCGCGTTAGTGGGCAGCTTGATTTTAAATGGGGAATTCGTATTGCGTCCCCGTAATGCCCGTAATGCGCGTATTGCGTCCCCGTAATGCGATTGTTTTGGCTACGCCGTGGCCAAGGCGGCCAATGCGCCAATCAATTGTTGCGAGGTAGTTGGCGTCTGAGATTTAATTTTGGAATTGGTATTGCGTCCCGCGTACCCGCAAGTATGCTATTCGCCCCGGGATAAGTAATCAGTCACTGCGGAGCGTACGCGAGGGCGCATGATATTTACGAAGCTGTTCACCCGCTCGGCGAGCCATGTGAACGCGCGTTCTCGGACTTCTGGCTGATCTAAAGGACCGGCGCTGAGCGCATCGACAATTCGGGGTCGACCTTCCTTATTTTGGGTCAATCTGGCTGTTCCTCCCAACTCAAGTTTCACAGCATTCCAATCGTCGACAATTGCCTGCATTGCGAATTCGCCGGCGCTGTTGCGTGAGGACGAGAGGAAAACCCCGACTTCGTTTTGTCGCATGTCTCGGTAAACCGTGAGCCAACTGCTGCCATTCGGAGCTGGAAGGGATAATGTGATGTAGCCTTGGCGCGCAGGTTTTGGCTTGGGCTGTTCAGGGTCGTCGAGCTTGAGGTAGGCAAGAAATTCCGTCCAGAACTGCTGCTGCAACTCCGACAAGGCGCTACGTTCTGGGTCGATCTCCGATTCTGATAGGGAATCTTAGACTCTGCGATCATGTAGCCATCCGGTAGAGCCACGACATTTCGCGTTGCAATCATAGTGCGAGCGAGGACCCGTGGCACGACTAAGCGACTTCCATCGGGCATGACGAATATGGGCAGCTCGACGAGCCCCAATGAAAAGTGCAGCCCCGCATGAACTTGAAGATATTCGGCGATAGCTTCTACCCCCTCCCGAATACCATCACCAACGATAAGGAGGAGAAAGCGCCCGCGTCGCAAGTTAGCGGTGAGTGCATCATTGAACTGCATTTCATCTACTGACGGTTCCACGGCTCGCACTAATTCAAGCAGCGCGTTGCCATCACGATTAAGCCGTCGGCTCACTTCGCGCTGGAGGTCAGACGATGACCAGCGGCTCAATTCTTTAGCGTAGTCAAGAATTTGTCCAACGACCTCTCTTCGCCCTTCGGGATTACGCCAGAGCTTGCATTCAACAAGCACGGGCAGGCCAGATGTCGTGACCATGAAATTGTCGATCGGCCCAGCAGAAGTGTTTAGTTCTGTGCAAATCGGAACCGGGTTCGCAAACATTGAGTCGATTTCGGCGATTGGCAGCGAAGAGGGATGAGCGTGGATGAGCGCTTGAATATCTGCCTCGCTCACGGCGTTGTCCCCGCGATGCAGGCTTAGAGGCAGTAGAGTTATTGCCTCCCCCGAGTTCGCTGCGAGAAGAAGAGGGCTGCAATGCTGTCTAGCCAATTGATACACCGTTTAAAATAGCTGTGAGGGCGCAGAAGAAATCCTTGACCTAATCGCGTCATTGCGAGCGGAGCGAAGCAACCCAGACCCGCTTTTCGGCCTCTGGATTGCTTCGTCGTTTTACTCCTCGCAATGACAGCCAAGGAGGATCAATCCTCCAGATCGAACGCTCCGCGATCGATCCCGCCGCCGACGAGTATCGCGCGCTTGCCGGCATGGTTGGCGGGGCCGACCACCCCTTCCTTCTCCATGCGCTCGACAAGAGACGCCGCCTTGTTGTAGCCGACCGACAGGCGGCGCTGGACGTAAGAGGTCGAGCACTTTTTGTCACGCAAAACGATGGCTACGGCGCGGTCGTAAAGGTCGGCGTTCTCGTCGTCGCCGACGCCACCCGCCGGCGCTCCGTCTTCGTCGCCTTCGGCGTCGTCCTCGACCGTCACCGCATCGAGATATTCGGGCTGGCCCTGCATCTTCAGATGCGCCACGACCTTTTCGACCTCGTCGTCGGAGACGAATGGACCATGCACGCGCGAAATCCGGCCGCCGCCGGCCATGTAGAGCATGTCGCCCTGGCCGAGCAGCTGTTCCGCGCCCATTTCGCCGAGAATGGTGCGGCTGTCGATCTTCGAGGTCACCTGGAAGGAAATGCGCGTCGGGAAATTGGCCTTGATCGTGCCGGTGATGACGTCGACGGAGGGCCGCTGCGTCGCCATGATCAAGTGAATGCCGGCGGCGCGCGCCATTTGCGCGAGACGCTGGATCGCGCCTTCGATCTCCTTGCCCGCGACCATCATCAGGTCAGCCATCTCGTCGACGATGACGACGATATAGGGCAGGGACGTGAGGTCCATCTGCTCCTGTCCGAAAATCGCCTCGCCGGTCTCGCGATCGAAGCCGGTTTGCACGGTTCGGGTGATGATTTCCCCCTTGGCGCGGGCTTCCATGACGCGGGTGTTGAAACCGTCGATATTGCGCACGCCGAGCTTCGACATTTTCTTGTAGCGATCCTCCATCTCGCGCACCGCCCATTTGAGCGCCACGACCGCCTTTTTGGGATCGGTGACGACGGGGGTGAGGAGATGGGGAATGCCGTCATAGACGGACAGTTCCAGCATTTTCGGATCGACCATGATCAACCGGCAGTCCTGCGGCTTGAGCCGATAGAGCAGCGAAAAATCATGGTGTTGATGGCGACGGACTTGCCCGATCCCGTGGTGCCCGCAACGAGCAGATGCGGCATTTTCGCGAGATCGACGATGACAGGCTCGCCGCCGATGGTTTTGCCCAGGGCTATCGCGAGCTTGTGCTTGCTGTCGGTGAAATCGGGGGAGGCCACCAACTCGCGTAAAAAAACCGTCTCGCGGCGCGGATTGGGCAGTTCGATGCCGATGGCGTTGCGTCCGGGCACCACGGCGACGCGGGCCGAGACGGCGGACATCGAGCGGGCGATGTCATCCGCCAATCCAATGACGCGCGAAGACTTGATCCCCGGCGCCGGCTCGAATTCGTACAGCGTCACGACAGGGCCGGGGTGGGCGTTCAGAATGTCGCCGCGCACGCCGAAATCTTCCAGCGTCTTTTCCAGCGTATCCGAATTGACCTCGAGCAATTCGTCCGGCTCGCAATGGTCCTGCCCCTCCGGCGGTTCGGTGAGCATGTCGAGTTCGAGCGGCTGGTAGAACGCGGGCTCCGGCGCCGGCGAGGCGACGCCCTTGATTTTGATGCGCGCTTTTGGCGGCGGCGGGGCTGCGGGAGCGGGGGCCGGCGGCTCGGCTTGCGCCGGACGACCTTCGGCCTTGACCCGCACGCGGATCTTTTCGGCCTTTTCCGAACGGGCGACCGCCTCGCCGGCCGAGCGGCCGCGCGGCTCGGCGATGCCGCCGAAATGGAAGGAGAAACGGGCGCCCATGGCGGCGAAGGCGCCGAAGGGCTGCAGTTCCGCGGCGCGTTGGGCCTGACGCTCAAGCTCCAGACGCTCAATTTCCTGGCGCGCAAGCTCTCCGCGCGCAAGTTCCTGGCGCGAGGCTCCCATGGCGAGCGGCTTGTCGGGCGTGCGGGCGTAGCGCACGCGCGGCTTCTCGTCCTTGGCGCATTGCGCCTGGACAAGCTGCGTCTCGCGCACGCGCAGCGCCGCTTCCTCGGCTTTGGCCTTGGCCTCCTCCTCGGCGAGCCGGCGGGCTTCCTCTTCCGCCTTGCGGCGGGCGATCGAGGATTCGGGCGTGCGCGTGAAGCGGACATTGGGCTGCAGGACGCGCCAGACTTGCGACGGGGCGCCCTGTTCCAGCGTTTCGGCCAGCGTATCGGCTCGAAATTCCGGCGCATGCGTGTTTCGCTGGGAGTGGGCGGCGGCGTCGCGCAGAATTTCACGCGAGCGATGCGTGGTCATGGCCTCGAGCCGGGCCTGCTCCGAGTCCTGGAAATAATCGGGCGTGTTTTCGCGATGGAAATCCTGCTGCAAGGCGGCCGGCGCGGCGTATTCCGGCAGGATCGCCTGCGGACGTCGCATATACGGCGCATACGACAGGGGAGGCGGGATGTCGTCGTCGCGGAAGGCGTCGTCATTTTCGATCTGATGCAGTTCCAGGCCGTCATAGCCGTAGGCTGCGCGCTGGGCGAGCGGGGCGGCGCGTCCCGAACGCCTCCCGGCTCCAAAAAAACGCGCGAGCCAATGGTCGAGAGTCATCAACATATACGCAACACCCTTGATACGCTTTTCTGCGATACGCACTTCCGCCCGGCGTGCGGAGGGTCGAATCCCCACGTCGAGTCGGGTCTGACAATGCAGCTTGCAGGGTTAATTCCGGGTTTCCGCAAAGCTTGGCTTTGTTATGAACAATCGGTAACTTGCCCGGAAAGCCTGGATCGCCGATCCTCCCGGCGGGGCGCCCGGGGAAAAATATTTTTCGTGGCGTACTGGCGGACGGCAGGCAGGCGGGCGGGATGAGAGTGGCGATCAGGGTTGGCGGCCGCGCCCTTCGCGCGCGCTGGGCGAGGTTGTTCAGGACCACCGCCTTCAAATTGTCGGTCGCCTATTTCGTCATCATCGGCCTCGGCTTTACGCTGGCGCTCGACCGCGTCGGCGAAAACGTCAGCGAGCTGATCGACCAGCAGACGCGCCAGACTATCGATTCCGATCTCAAGGGGCTGCTTGACCAGTATGAGGATGGCGGGCTGGCCCAGCTCGTCTCGGTCGTGGACAGAAGGGCGCGGACGCCCGGCGGCTCGATCTATCTCGTCGCCGCGCCCAATGGCGTCAGCCTTGCCGGCAATGTGCTGGAATTGCCCGCCGGCGTGCTCGACCAAACCACGGCGGTCGAGACAAGCTACGAACGGCTCGGCGAGCCCAACGTCAGGCGCCGCGCCATCGCCCAGGTCTTCCAGCTGCCCGGCCAGTTCCGCCTGCTGATCGGCCATGATCTCGAAGACCGCGAAAGGCTGAGGCACATCCTCGGCTCGGCCCTGTTCTCGTCGCTGCTGTGGCTGCTGGTCATCGGCGCCTTCGGCGGGCTCTTCGTCGCCCGTCGCCTGCTGAACCGCGTCGACGCCATGAGCGCCAAGGCCGCGACCCTGCTGCATGAAGACTTGTCGGGACGGCTGCCCCTGTCTGGCTCCGGCGACGAACTCGATCGCCTCGCGCGCAATCTCAACGCCATGCTCGACCGCATTTCAAGCCTGATGGACGGCATCCGGCAGGTCTCGGACAATATTGCGCACGACCTGCGCACGCCGCTGACCCGCTTGCGCAACAATGCCGAACAGGCGCTGCAATCACGCGACGGCGAGGCGGCCTCGCGCGTGGCGCTGGAGCAGGTGATCGAGGAGGCGGACGGACTGATCCGCATTTTCAATGCGCTGCTGATGATCGCCCGCGCCGAAAGCCAGTCGTCCGGCGGGGCGCTTGACGATCTCGACGCGGCGGCGCTGGCGCATGACATGGCCGAACTTTATGAGCCTTCAGCGGAAGAGGCGGGCGTCGAACTGACGGCGGACGCGCCGGATCCGTTGCCTTTCCGCGGCCAACGCGAATTGATCGGCCAGGCGCTGGCCAATCTGATCGACAACGCGCTGAAATATGGCGCGCCGGAATTGCCTGGCGTTCCCGGGCGGGTGGTGGTCTCGGCGAAGGGCGACGAGAGGCAGGTCGAGATCTCGGTCGCCGATCACGGGCCCGGCATTCCAGCCGAAGAGCGGTCGCGGGTGCTGGAGCGGTTTGTGAGGTTGGAGGCCTCGCGTTCCCGGCCGGGCAGCGGCCTCGGACTGTCGCTCGCCGCTGCCGTGGCGCGGCTGCATGGCGGGCAATTGCGGCTTGAGGACGCCGCCCCCGGCTTGCGCGTCGTGCTGGCGCTGCCGCGCCACGGGGACAATGGTCCTGCGAAAATGGAGCCGCCCAGATCGGATCTGCCAAGGTCGGACCGGGCAAGGGTCACGCGATGAAAAAGCGCGGGCCGCTCACGCCGAAACCGGCGAAACGCGCCGTCGCCCGCGCCAGGCTCGCGGAATTCCTGGGCCATGCGCCCGAAGATTGCGCTAGCGCGCTGCAGGCCCTGCCGGACTGGCCGCGGATGGAGGGCCTGCTGCTCGGCCTCGCGGATCAGTCGCCTTTCCTTTGGGGCTTGATCCGCCGCGATCCCCCGCGTCTGCTGCGCATCTTGCAAAATCCGCCGGAACAGGCGCTCGACGCCGTTTTGGACCGGCTTGCCGCCTGCGACGGCGAGGATTGCCCGGAAGGCGAGGTCATGAGCCTGCTGCGCAGAGCCCGGCAGGAGACGGCGCTGATCATCGCTCTCGCCGATCTCGGCGGCCTTTTCGACATGGTCGCGGCGACGGAGGCGCTTTCCCGGGCGGCCGATCGTTTCGTCGCAACCGCCTTGCGGGCCGCCCTGAGGCTCTCGCGTGAAAGACGCGAACTCCCGGGTGAGACTCCCGAGTTGAACTGCGGGCTTGTCGTCCTGGCGCTCGGCAAGCATGGCGCTAGGGAGTTGAACTATTCCTCCGACGTCGATCTCGTAATCTTCTACGACGCCTCCGCGCCGGCGCTGGAAATGGGAGCGGGCGCCAAGGCCAATGCGCTTCAAATCACCCGGCGCCTTGTCAAGCTGCTGCAGGAACGCACCGGCGACGGTTATGTTTTGCGCGTAGACTTGAGGCTGCGGCCTGATCCGGGGTCGACGGCGCCGGCCGTGTCGATTGAAGCGGCTCGGCACTATTACGAGACGCTTGGCCAGAACTGGGAGCGCGCCGCGATGATCAAGGCGCGGCCGGTCGCTGGCGATCTCGCGCTCGGCTTTTCCTTCCTGAAGGAGATGGCCGCCTTCATCTGGCGCAAATATTTCGATTACGCCGCCATTGCCGACATCCACGCGATGAAGCGGCAAATCCACGCAGCAAAGGGCCATGCGGAGATCGCCGTTGCAGGCCACGATCTCAAACTGGGTCGCGGCGGCATTCGCGAAATCGAATTCTTCGTCCAGACGCAGCAGTTGATTTTCGGCGGTCGCCGCCCGGTTTTACGCGGCGCGCGGACGCTGGACATGCTCAGGCAATTGCAGGTCGAAGGCTGGATCACGCCGGACGCCGTGAACGATCTGTCCGAGGCTTACGTCTTCCTGCGCGCGCTGGAGCATCGCCTGCAGATGCTCGCCGACCAGCAGACCCAGCGCCTGCCGGCGGAACCAGAGGCGCTGAAAAATTTTGCCCGCTTCTGCGGCTATGGCGGGATCGCAGAGTTTTCCCGTGACCTCCTGCATTTTTTGCGCGCGGTCGAAAGGCATTATGCCCGGCTGTTCGAACATGCGCCGGGCTCGATTCCCGCGCCGGCAACCTTGTCTTCGTCGGCGCGACCGATGACCCCGAGACGCTCGAAACCCTGCGCGACATGGGGTTCCGCGATCCCGCCGCCGCGGCGGAAACGGTGCGCGGCTGGCATTTTGGCCGCCGCGCCGCCGTGCAGAGCCCGCGCGCCCGCGAAGTGCTGACCGAACTTGTCCCGGCCCTGCTCGACGCCTTTTCGAAATCGGGCGACGCCGATTCAGGTCTCGCGGGTTTTGATGCGGCCCTGGCCAAAATGCCGGCGGCGATCGAGCTCTTCGCGCTGCTCCGGTCAAACGCGCCGATGCGCCAGCTTTTCGCCGATATTCTTGGCGGCGCGCCGCGTCTTGCGCAGGTCGTCGCGCAAAGGCCGCACCTGCTCGACGCGGCCATCGACCGAGGCGTCGCCGCGGCGCCGATGGACGCTGAGTCCTACGCCGAACGGCTCGGGCATTTCATCGAGTTGCCGCCGGACATTGAGAGTTTTCTCGATACTGCGCGGGTTTTCGCGGGCGAAGAGAATTTCATGATCGGACTCCGGCTGTTTGCCGGGCTGATCGAGCCGGTTCAGGCGGCGGAGGCCTATTCCGCACTGGCGGAGACCATGCTGCGCGCTTGCGTAGACGTGGTCGGGCGTTTTTTCGCAGCCGAACATGGCCGCGTCCCCGGCGGGCGTTGCGTCGTGCTGGCGCTTGGAAAACTCGGTTCGCGCGAAATGACCGCGACATCTGACCTGGACCTCGTGCTGCTCTACGATTTCGATGAGGACCGCCCCGAACTCGGACGGCGCCCGGCCCCTGCACGCCACGCACTATTATACCCGCCTGACGCAAAGGCTGATCGCCGCGCTTTCGGCGCCGACCCGGCGCGGAAAATTGTTCGAAGTGGACATGCGCTTGCGCCCTTCGGGCCGGCAGGGACCGCTGGCGACGCAGCTTGGCAGTTTCCGCGCCTATCAGGCCGGCGAAGCCGAAACGTGGGAGCATATGGCGTTGACCCGCGCCCGCCCCGTGGCCGGCGATCCGTCGCTGGCGGAGGAGGCGCGGAAAATCATTGCGGAAAACCTCTATTGCTCGCGCGAAAAGACAGCGCTTGCAAAGGATGTGCGCGACATGCGCGCCCTGGTCGCGAAGGAAAAGGGAGAGGAGCGAAGCTGGGACCTGAAACTCGCGGCGGGCGGGCAGATGGATGTCGAATTCCTCGCGCAATATTTGGCCCTGGCGCATGGCCATGACGTTTCGGGCCTGCGCGTGACCGCCACGAGCGGAATTCTCGCCGCCGCCGGCCAAGCGGGGCTGCTGGACGCGGCCACGGCGGAAACCCTGCTCAACGCGCTGGCGCTCTATGGAAACATCACGCAATGGCAGAGGCTGGCGCTGGAGCCGGGCGCCGATCCGCGCCAGGCGGCGGACGGCGTCAAAAGGCGCATCGCCAATGCCTGCGGCCTGCCGGAATTCGCCCTGCTCGAACGCGAACTTGCGGCGACGCGCAAAGAGGTGAGGCGGATTTTCAGCGAGATATTGACCAAAGGCTGAGGTTTCAGGACATTTTTCGAACGCGGTGGCGGTCGTCCGAGCCGATTTTTGATACGACGGCTTGACCTGCTTCTTGGCTCTGGAATTGGTCCAATGCCGTAGGCGGAGAGGATAGCGCAGGCGGGGGGAGGCGGGTATAAGGAGGCGGATTGTATGTTGATCGCGCCTCGGCGCGCGCAGGACCATGGATTACCGGATGAGCCGCATACCCGATTTTTCGACCCTCGCCCTCGACAAGGACCAGAGCGCGGCGCCGCCGTCCTTTGCGCCCCAGCCCTGGCTGACGCCTGAAGGCATTGCCGTCAAGAGCGTCTATGGACCAGAGGATGTGGAAGGCCTCCCGGCGATCAATTCCTTTCCCGGCTCGGCGCCGTTCCTTCGCGGTCCCTACCCGACCATGTATGTGAACCAGCCCTGGACGGTGCGGCAATACGCCGGCTTTTCCACGGCCGAGGACTCCAACGCGTTCTACCGACGCAATCTCGCCGCGGGCCAGAAGGGCCTGTCGGTGGCTTTCGATCTTGCGACCCATCGCGGCTACGATTCCGATCATCCGCGCGTTGCGGGCGACGTCGGCATGGCCGGCGTGGCGATCAACTCGATCTACGACATGCGCACGCTCTTTTCGGGCATCCCGCTCGACCAGATGTCGGTGTCGATGACGATGAACGGCGCGGTGCTGCCTGTTCTCGCGCTCTATATCGTTGCGGCGGAAGAGCAGGGGGTGGCCGCAGCAAAACTGTCGGGCACCATCCAGAACGACATTTTGAAAGAATTCATGGTGCGGAACACCTACATCTATCCGCCCAAGCATTCCATGCGCATCATTTCCGACATTTTTGCCTACACCTCGCAAAATATGCCGAAATTCAACTCGATTTCGATTTCCGGCTATCACATGCAGGAAGCCGGGGCGACGCAGGATCTCGAACTCGCTTACACCCTCGCCGACGGCGTCGAATATTTACGCGCCGGCATTGCTGCTGGTTTGACAGTCGACCAGTTCGCGCCGCGCCTGTCGTTCTTCTGGGCGATCGGCATGAATTTCTTCATGGAAGTGGCGAAGCTCCGCGCCGCCCGACTGATCTGGGCCAATCTGGTCAAGACTTTCAATCCGCAATCGGAAAAAAGCCTGCCGCTGCGCACGCACAGCCAGACGTCGGGCTGGTCGCTGACGGCGCAGGACGTGTTCAACAACGTGATACGCACGCAGATCGAGGCCATGGCTGCGACGCAGGGCCACACCCAGTCGCTGCACACCAATGCGCTTGACGAGGCGCTGGCGCTGCCGACCGACTTTTCGGCGCGCATCGCCCGCAACACCCAGCTTTTCCTGCAGCAGGAATCCGGCACGACGAAGATCATCGATCCCTGGGGCGGCTCCTATTATGTCGAGAAGCTGACGGCCGAGCTGACCCAAAAGGCCTGGGCGCATATCCAGGAAGTCGAGGCGCTCGGCGGCATGTCCAAGGCCATCGAGGCGGGCATACCCAAGTTGCGCATCGAGGAAGCCGCGGCCAAGACGCAGGCGCGCATTGACTCCGGCAAGCAGGCGGTGATCGGCGTCAACAAGCTGCGCCCGACCGATGAGAAGCCGATCGACGTGCTGAAGGTCGAAAACGCCAGCGTCCGCACGCAGCAGCTCGAAAAGCTCAGGCGCTTGCGCGCCGAGCGCAATGAGGCGGAATGCCAGGCCGCGCTCGAGGCCCTGACCGAAGGCGCGAAGAGTGGCGCCAACCTCCTGGCCCTGGCCGTGGACGCCGCGCGGAAAATGGCGACAGTCGGCGAGATTTCTTTCGCGCTCGAAAAGGTGTTCGGCCGTCATCGCGCGGAGATCAAGAGCATTTCGGGCGTCTACAAGCGGGAGGCCGGGTTGGACAATTCTGCCGTGGTCAAGGTTCAGGCGCAGGTTTCGCAATTCGAGGACAACGACGGACGTCGTCCGCGCATTCTCGTCGCCAAGGTCGGCCAGGACGGCCATGACCGCGGACAGAAGGTGATCGCCTCGGCTTTCGCGGACTTGGGCTTCGACGTGGACATCGGGCCGCTTTTCGCCACTCCGGACGAGGCGGCGCGGCAGGCCGTCGAGAACGACGTGCACATCGTCGGCATCTCCTCGCTCGCGGCGGGCCATCTGACGCTGGTGCCGGAATTGAAGGCGGCCCTGGAGAAAGAGGGCCGTTCAGACATCATGATCGTCGTCGGCGGCGTCATCCCGCCGCAGGATTTTGACGCGCTCTACGCCTCGGGCGCCTCGGCCATTTTCCCGCCGGGCACAGTGATCGCAGAGGCTGCCGGCAAGCTTATCGACGATTTGAACGCGCGCCTGGGTTATTCCAAAGCCGCCGCCGAATGACCTCATCCAAGGCCCGCGACGGCGATACGATCGTCGTCGCGCCGGAGGCCCACCCCGACGAAGCAACGCAGATCATCCTGCTTTCGGGGCTCGCGGCCTTTAACGAATCATGCGTCGGACCCGATCCGGTGCGTGACCCGGGCAACCATATCTGCATCGTCGCCCGCGACGGCCAGGGTTTTCCGCGCGGTGGGCTGCAGGGCGTCGTCGTCGGTTCCTGGCTGGCGATCGATCTGGTCTGGGTCGAGGACGATTTCCGTGAAAGGGGCTTGGGCTCGCGCCTTTTGGCCGAGGCTGAGGCCGAGGCGCTGCGACGTGGCGCGAAGTGGTCGATCCTTGCGACATTCGATTATCAGGCGCCGGATTTCTATTCGCGGCGCGGCTATGTTGAATATGCGCGCATGGAAGATTTTCCGCGGGGGCATACACGGTTTCAACTGCGGAAGGCGCTGCAGTGAAACGACCGATCGCGATTCGAAAAAAGGCCGCCAGCTGGCGGCCTTTTTTGCTGCGTCGATCAGGCTAGAGCATTTTCGAGCGAAGTGGATTCCGGTTCGCGTTAAGAAAATGCGTGAAAACAAGAAACTAGCGCCTGTTCGGTGAACCGGAGTTCACCGAACAGGCGCTAGGGACGCCGATGCCTTGCTTTTCGCCCTGCGATAGCTTGCAAAGCCCAGGCCAGCAAAACCGGCAAGCATCAAGGTCCAGGTGGAGGGCTCTGGGACCGCGGTGGGAATAGGCGTGACCGTGAGCGTGTTAACAGCTGTGCCGACGGAATTGTCGGTCAGGGTCAAGTCCTTGAGGTAGAACGAATCGGCGCCGGAACTCGACGCGCTCCACCAGTCCTCGATCGCAAGCTGGTAATTATTTCCCGCCTTGAAGGTGTAGCTGACTTGTTCCCAATTCTTCGACGTGTCTGCAAATGTGACGCCGGCGCCAGGGCTATCAGCAAGCCAGCCATTGTTATTGCCAACAGTCGCGCCACAGCCACTTGAATGACCGTTGCAAATCACGTCGAACGTCAAAGTGAACGTTCCCGTCGACGATGAGAATGTTTGAATGGCCTGGATGTCGCCCGAGCCCGTGGTGCTGCCGAAGGTGAGGGCGTTACCGCCGCCTGGAACGGCGACAATCGCGGCTGTGCCCGTATAATTACCTCCTTGCGCTCTTTCCCATTGGTTCAGGTTCGTCTGAAAATCATCCGAAAACAGAACTGCGGAGTTGGCCGCGGTTGCACTGGCTGCGACCCCGCAAATGAAAGCCGCGCATGCGAATGCTGACGTTATCTTCATAGTCCCCCCATCGACCCGTCGATTGATCGTTACCCAAGGGCGCTGATGTCGCTGGAAAGGTCGAAAGCGCTCGTTAACCTAATAAGATGGTTAATTATAATTTAAATCTCAGTCAAGATACCAGACTACCGTTACGTCAATTCGTTTCGCAATTGCGACAGGCATAGATTGCGCCTTGGTCGAAGCTCTCCTCATGCGTGCAAATGCGTCAAGCTGCTTTGCTGAAGCCATGAATTCAGCTGTCTGGCGCTGTCGCGTTTTTCGTTATTCGCAGCCATGGCGCTCTTGGGGCCGCCGCTCATTCGAGCGGGCGGCCCGGTCTTAATGCCTTAGCCCAAAGCCTTCTCAAGCTGGGCTTCGACATATTCCCAGTTCACGAGATTGCCGATCACCGTCTTGATGAAATCAGGGCGGCGATTGCGATAGTCGATGTAATAGGCGTGTTCCCACACATCGATGGTCAGAATCGGCGTCGCGCCGTGGATCAGCGGGTTCTCGGCGTTCGGAGTCTTCGAAACGGACACCTTGCCGTCCTTGACCGAAAGCCAGGCCCAACCGGAGCCGAACTGCGTCAGGCCCGCCTGCGACAGGTCCTCGAGCGCCTTTTCAACTGAGCCGATGCCCTCGACCAGCGCCTTTTCGACCTTGCCGGGGACCTTGCCGCCGCCATTCGGCTTCAGATATTTCCAGAATTCCGCATGATTCCAAATCTGGGCGACATTGTTGAATACCGGGGCGTTCTTGCCGTGCGAGCCGGTGATGACCTCCTCGATCGGCTTGCCTTCCCACTCGGTGCCCTTGATCAGGTTGTTGGCGTTGGTCACGTAGGCGGCATGGTGCTTGTCGTGATGAAACTCCAGGGTTTCCGCCGACATGTAAGGCTGAAGCGAATCATACGCGTAGGGAAGTGGATCAAGAACAAAAGTCATGCAGTGTCTCCTTTGGGAGGAATTTTGCCGCACAAACGTGAGCGGCGCCGTGGACGTTAAGGAACCCGCCTTTCGGAAGCAAGAACGCAGCCAATGGGTTTTGGCTCCGCATGTAGATTCGAATTTAACCTTTTGCGCACTATGTTGCATTTCAACAGCCTCGCGGCTGGCATAAATTTCCCGTGAAAGGCGGCGGCGTGAGAGCGGATCGGACCATCATCGTCATCGGAGGCTTCCTGTTCGTCATCGGGCTGGTGGTCGCTTGGAATGGTTATGGCTACATCGAGGTCGAGCGCGGCTGGTCGATGCTGATCGCTGGCACCGTAGGCTTCTGCACCGGCCTCCTCCTCGTGGCGCTGGGGCTGGTCCTGCATCAATTGGCCGAGATCGCCTCTTCCGCCTCAAAGGCGACGCTGTTGCTCGCCAAGGCGAAAACCGGCGGCCTGCCGGAAATCTCAATGCCAACGCACGCCCCCGTCGCGCGGGACGAGGACCTGGACGTCCAGGCGAGACCCGTCCAGACGCGACCTGTCCTGGAAGAACCCCATCAGGAACAACCCGTCCCGCCAAAATCCGCCGATCCCGACTGGGAACCCGAATGGGAGCCGCAGTGGGAGCTTGAGCAGGCCCTCGCCGCCGAAGCCAGAAAATCAGCAGTCGCAGCGGAAGCTGAGGCGCCCGAGGCGGTTGAGGATGTTTCCGAAAGCAAAACGGAGCGACCGCTGGCCTGGACGATCCGGAAAGACAGGGAAGACGAGCCTGTCGAGTTCGAGCCGCCCGCCGAGAGCAAGGTCGCGCCGGCCGGCGACGAATGGCTCTATCGGACCATCTCCGGACCTCTCGCCGGAATTCACGAGCATTCGCCGGCGGAAGCAGCAGTCGGCGCAAGGGAATTGGAGGCCGAGGCCCCGCATGCACAGAAGGCTCCGCACGAGCCCGAGGTTTTGCGCGCGCAGCAGGAGCACTCGGAAGAAGAAGCGCATATTCAATCTGAAAATCCGGTTCCGGAGGAAGCCGGCTCAGGCGCGGCGCGGCCGGAAGTCATCGGCCACTATGAGGCGCAGGGCGCGCATTACACAATGTATGCCGACGGTTCGATCGACGCCGAAACCGCACATGGCGTTTATCGCTTCGCCTCGATGGAGGAATTGAAGAGCTTCATCGAGGGACAGGAATAGGATCGCCTTTTTTCGCGAGCCTCATCATTGCGAAAAACGGCGTCAGGCAGCGCCTCCGCGGGTCGCCTCGATCGCAAAGGCCTGCCGCAAGGCGACCTCGTCCAACTCGTCGTAGCGGCCGGACGCGCCGCCATGTCCCGCCTCCATATTGGTTTTCAGCAGGATCGGGCCGCCCCCGGTCATGCGCGCGCGCAATTGCTGCGTCCACTTTGCAGGCTCCCAATAGGTGACTCGCGGATCGGTAAGGCCGGCCTCGATCAGCATCGGCGGATAGGTCTGCGCCTTGACGTTCTCATAAGGCGAATAGGACAGCAGTCGGCGAAAAACCTCGGCGTCTTCGATTGGATTGCCCCATTCCCGCCATTCCGGCGGGGTCAGCGGCAGCGAGGCGTCGCAGATCGTGTTGACGACATCGACGAACGGCACTTCGGCGATAATTCCACCAAACAGCTCCGGCTCCATATTCGCGACGGCGCCCATCAGCATGCCGCCGGCGCTGCCCCCCTCGGCGACGATCTTTTTCGGCGCGGCCAGGTTTTCCGCAAGGAGATGGCGGGCGCAGGCGATGAAGTCGGTGAAGCTGTTGGTCTTGTGCTCCATCTTGCCCGCCTCGTACCAGCGCGAACCCTTCTCTGTCCCGCCCCGCACATGGGCGATGGCGTAGACGAAGCCGCGGTCGATCAGGCTGAAGCGGTTTTCGTCAAAACTGTCGGGCAGGGCGACGCCATAGGCGCCATAGCCGTAGAGCAGGACCGGTCCTGGACCAAGCGGCCGGTCCTTGCGCCAGACAAGCGACAGCGGCACCTTCGCGCCGTCGGGCGCAGTGGCGAAATCGAGCCGCGACGCATAGGCCGACGGCATCATGGCCCGAAGGAATGGCCTGTCGCTTGACGAGGGTCCGGGCTCGCGTCGCGAGGTCGATGTCGTAGGTCTCCGCCGGTTCGGTCAGCGAGGAATAGGTGAGGCGCAGGATCGGCGCCTCGAAATCGAAATTGCGCTCGATGCGGAGATGATGGCAGGGCGAATCGAAAGCGATGACGGATTCGTCGCCGTCGGGATGGCGAACCACCAGGCGAGGGCGGCAATCCTCGCGTTCGAGCCAGACCAGGTATCGGCGAAGACTGTAGCGTTGAATATCATCTGTCCCGGACGATGCGGCGCCTCCTCGCGCCAATCGCCGGTTTCGAAAGTGTCGAGCGCGCTGCTGACGATCTTGTAGTCAAAGGCGTCGTCGGCGTTGGTGCGCATGTAGAGCCGGTCCGTTCCCGGCTCGATATCATAGCGCAGCCCCGGACTTCGCGGCAGCACGCACCGCGCGGGCGTTGCCGGGTTTTCAAGGTCGACCAGCCAGCATTCGGAACAATCGTGGTCGCTGACGTTGACGATGGCGTGCCTGCGGGAACGGGAGGCGCGAAGATGGACGAACCAGGCCGGGTCTTTTTCTTCGAACACGAGCCGGTCATCGGCGGGGTCGGCGCCAATCATGTGCAGGAAGACCTGGGCGGTGCGGAAATCCTCGTCCATCCGCGTATAGAGAAAGCCTTGCGAATCGCGGGTCCAGACGACAGTCCCGTCGCTGCCTTCGACCATGTCGGCGCCATCTTCGCCGGTGGACAGGTCGCGCCAGGAGATGGCGTGCAGTTCATTTCCCCTTTCGTCGCGGCTCCAGGCGAGCAGGCGATGATCGGGCGATTGCAGCGCCTCATCCAGGCTGAAGAAGGGCTTGCCCTCGGCGCAGGCGTCGCCGTCGAGCAGGATTTCTTCGTTGCCGCTATCCGCGGGACGGCGGCAGACCAGTTCGTGCTGTCCTTCCTCCCGATAGCGGCGATAGTAAAGCCAGTCCCCGTCGCGGGCCGGCGGATCGCAGTCGGTTTCGTCAATACGCCCGGTCAGCTCCTCAAGAATTGATTCGGCGAGCGGTTCGAGATCGGCGAGGACCGAATCAGTATAGGCGTTTTCCCGGTTCAGAAGTGAGCGGATGGGTTGCGACAATTTGCCCGGGTCCTGGATAGTTTCGCGCCAGTCATCGGCGCGTAACCAAGCGTAATCATCTTAAATCTCAAGGTTGTGCAATCTCGTGCACACCGGACGCCGCTCGGCTGCGGGCGGCTGGAAATTCTTGGCTTTTGCGAAGGGAGGCATGGGGCGATTGAAATCCATCAGAAAGCTGGAACTGGCTTTCATAGCATGGCGCGACGCATCGTCCTCTACCCGCAACCCACGACGATGGTGTATTTTTTTCATTCAAGTGATCACGCCAATGTGATGGAAGCGGTCTTTGGCCACAGCTTGCGACACAAAAGAAGCGGATTTATTTGAATCTTTCGGCCGAATGCTGTCCTGACGTGCAGCGCACAAACAAAATTGAAAGGAAAATGCGTCTTTACCGTTGGAGAGATATTGCAAAGCGCGTTCAGTTGGCATATCAAGAAGTCAATGGGCGATATACAAAAGCTCCATTCCACGTATTGACGGTTTGGCCATACGTACGTGGCGATCATGGAAAAAACTCAACCGCCTGAAGGAAAGTCCTTAAGCTATGAGCGATACAAACACTCAAAATTACATTGAATTGGCGGCCGACATCGTTTCGGCTTATGTCAGCAACAATTCCGTCCCGGCTTCCGACCTTCCCTCCTTGATTAATGACGTTCACACCGCGCTCGTCCGCGTGACCTCCGGCGCTGCGCCGGCCGTTACGGAAGCGCCGAAGCCGGCCGTTCCGATCAAGAAGTCGATTACCAACGATTTCATCATCTGCCTTGAGGACGGAAAGCAGTTCAAGTCTTTGAAGCGCCATTTGCGCACCCAATATAACATGTCGCCGGAAGACTATCGCGAAAAGTGGGGTCTCGGCGCTGACTATCCGATGGTTGCCCCGAATTACGCCAAGGCGCGCTCGCACCTCGCCAAGCAGATGGGCCTCGGCCAGCAGCGCCGTCGCGCCCGCAAGTAATCTGCAGCAACTGGTTCAAGTCCTTGACCCGGGTTTCGCTTTCGCGGAGCCCGGGTTTTTTGTGCGACCTCTTCTGATTATTCGGTGCGCAGGCGCCAGGCGGGGATGCGATCGCCCGTGTTGAGCGTGTCGCGGCTCGAGGCCTCGCGATCAGCATTGGCCGCGACTTTTCTCGTGGCCGTGGGCGAATTGCCAAACACTGCGGCGCGTCCAAGCGCCGGGGCATTTTCAAGCGCCGCGGCGTTTCCGAGCGCTGCCGCCTGGGTGGCGATCGTGAGGCATTTTTCGGGTTCGCCGCGGCATTTTTTGCTGGCCGCGTCGATGGCCATGCGTCCGAGACCCGTCGCCGCCTGACCGATGTCATGCGCGCCCTGGCCGGCAAGAGCAGTCGCATTCGTCCCTTCCAGGGCGGCGATGTGGCTGAAGGCCAAACCCAGCCAGAACAGACAGCGAAGCAGAAAAAACATCGGTCGCCCTTTCGCGGCAATTTCACGAAAGCTAGCAGCGACACGTCGAGATTAAATCAAAATCATCGGTCAAATGCCAGGCGCGATCTTCATCTGATCTTCACCCTGTCGGGGCGTCAAGGCAAGGAAGCTGAAACCATGTTCCAACATTGACCTTGCTTGAAAGGCGGTCGCATCCCGCCTGTTTAGCGTTCACTTAACAGGCGGGGCGCAAAGTGAAACGTGCCGGACGCAGCCTTCGCCGCGTCGCAAGCGTTCGAGTTGGTCCATGTCGAGCCTCAACAGTCATATCGCCGCACTCGTCGACCCGACGGCGCAGCTTGGCGAAGTCGAGCGCTGGCGGCATGTGAATTTTGTCTCGCTTCGTCTCGCCCTGACGCTGCCCTTCATGGCGCTCGCCCCAATCTTCCTGCTGGTGTGCGGCGCGCCGAGCAACTGGGACGCTTTCGCCTTCGCTTTTCTTCTCGCGCCGCTTCTCGGCGTCTATGCCTTGCACCGGTTTCGGACGATTTGATCATCGCGCAGGCGATTTGCGTCGGCGCCATGGTGCTGCTCGGCGTGGCCTTGACTTGCGCAAATGGCGCGATCACGGCCGGCGCCTTCGCCTGTTTCCTGCTGGCGCCGCTCGAGGCGGCGATGGGCGCGGTTTCCGGCCTCGCCATCGGCGGCGCCGCACTGTCGCTTTTCGCCATGGTCGCCATGGCCGCGGCGATCAAGCTCGGGCTTTTCCATTCGCGCGTCGAGGTCGGCTCCACGGTTGACGTGTCGATTGTCGCCGCCGCCATGCTTTATGGCGCGCTTCTGTCGGTGTGGAGCGCGCGGATGGGCGAGATGCGCGACCGCCGCGCCAGCCAGAGCATGGCCTCCTGCCAGGAGCTGACCGAGACCGTCGGCGACATGGTGATGCAGATCGATACAAGCGGCGCGGTCGTCGATGTCTTGACGGATGCGTCCCACGCCTTCCGTTGCGGCCCCGGCGAACTTCTGGGGCGCGGCCTGTTTGAACGCATTCTTGTGTCCGACCGCCCCGCCTTCTTGAAGGCGATTTCCGACGCCGCGCGCGTCGACAAGGCTGTTGTCGCCGAATTCCGCCTCCGCGCCAGTTGCGGAGGCGAACGAGGGCCGCAACGATGGAAAACCGCTTTTCATTTGGGTGGAGATGCGGGCGCACCGCTCCCTGGCCGTGAAAGGGATGATCATGGCGATCTTGCGTGATGCGACCCCGATGAAGGAGGCGCGCGAGGCGATCGAATGCCGCGCGCGAGGCGCAGTGAACAGGCCAATCTCTGGAAGGACCGCTTCCTGGCCAATGTCAGCCATGAGCTGCGCACGCCGCTCAACGCCATCATCGGCTTTTCCGAAATGCTCGGCAATCCGGAGCTGGCTCCGAAAGATCCGGGCCGTATGCGCGAATACGCCAATATCATCAATCAGTCCGGCCAGCACCTCCTGAGCCTCGTCAATACGATCCTCGACATGTCGAAAATCGACAGCGGCAATTTCGAAATCGAGCCGGAGCATTTCAACCTGCCCGGCCTGATCGATTTCTGCTGCGACGTGGTGAAGCTGAAAGCGGAGGAGAAAAAGCTTTCACTGACCCGCGTCTGCCCGCCGCAGCTCGAGGAGATCGTTGCCGACAAGCGCGCCTGCAAGCAGATCCTGCTCAACATCATCTCCAACGCCGTGAAATTCACGCCCGAAGGCGGCAGCGTCGCGGTGAGGGTCCGGGCCGACGGCGCCCATGTCGAAATTGCGGTGTCCGACACCGGCATCGGCGTCACGCCCAAGGATCTTTCGCGCCTTGGCGATCCGTTCTTCCAGGCCAAGGCGACCTATGACCGGCCCTATGAAGGCGCGGGCCTCGGCCTTTCCATCGTGCGCGGCCTCGTCGCCCTGCATGGCGGGTCCATGGTCTTCGAGAGCGCGCCAGGCGAAGGCGCCTGCGTCACCGTGCGGCTGCCGATGGATTGCCGTGGGATCCATAAATCCGCCTCCAAGGCGGTAAAGATTGAAACGCTCGAACGTCGCGGCCGAGCCGCCGTAATGTCCGAGTTCGCCCACCCTCACGACCAGGTGAAGAAAATTGCGTGAAATCGCCGCCGCCTCTGATTTCGACTTCGTCGCTGTAGAACCGCGCCGCCCAGCGCGGCCGACTTCGCAGCGTGGAAAATCCGGCAAGAAAGCGTCCCGGAACGCGCCGGCCTGGCTCGCCGCGCTTTGGCGGTACCGCACGCCTGCGGTCGGCGTCTCGTCCCTTTGCCTGCTGCTCGGCGCGATCGTCGTCAACGCGATGTTCCTGCAGCGGCAAAGACATCCGGCGCCGCTGTTCGGCGCGACCTTCCAGATGGAGCAGCCCAAGGCCGAACAGTCAAAGGCTGCGGCCCAGGCCGGGGCGCGCGCAGGCTCGATCGAGGCGTTGCTGTCGGACAAGATTTCGCCGTCGCCCCTGGCGCCTGTCGGCCCCGCGCCGGCAAGCGCGCTGTCGCCGCCGCCGGTCGCTGCTCCTGCCGCGACGCCTGCGTCAATCGTCCGCGCCGAAGCGCCGGCGCCCGCGCCCGCCAAAAAGAATCGCGACGCCATTGGCGCGCTGATTTCCGGCGCCCCGACCGCCGCCGCGCCTGCGGCGCCGTCGCGGACCGTGATGGCGGCTCAGCGCGCCCTGCAGAAACTCGGCATGGTCGTCAATCCCGACGGCCGGTTGGACGCAACGACGCGTTCGGCGCTGGAAATCTTCCAGCACGACAATCACTTGCCGGCTAACGGCGAGTTGACGCCGAAGACCCGGATGATGCTGTCGGCCTTTTCCGGCGTCGCGGTCGAGTGATCAGGCTCCGTTCCGATATCTGGGTCGCGGCCTATCTGCGCCGCTGTTCGTCCGAAAACGTCGTGGCGGTCCTGCGTCGCCGCGGCTCGCCCGAAGCCGGCGCGATCTTCATCAAGATCGATCGGCTGGATGGTTTTTCGGCGCTCTATTCGCCCGCGCCTCAAAGCGAAGCGCGCGAGGGAATGGATCGGCTTTTCACCCGCGTCCACGCCGAAGACTGGCTCGAAAACAGCAAGGTCGAGGCGAAGTTGTCACGCGAAATCTCTTTTGATTCCGATCTCTGGATTGTCGAGGTCGAGGAACGCCAGGGACGCCATTTCCTGGATCTGGCGTGATCGTTTTCATCGCGGGTCGAGCCGGCGTTTGGCGCATAATTCCATTCCCTTGCTGGAACGATCCACGAAGCGGCGCGGCGTAAGCGGCGACGAGTTTGAATCGTGAGTTGCCGAACAATCGACCGTAAGGTCGCGATTTCGCCCCGCCGGCGTCCTTTTGCCTTGTGCGTCACGCTCCGCGAGCGAGTGCTTACGCAAAGTAATTGACTCTAAACAGAATTGTGGCGCGTGATTTTACATCATGACGCTAGGACATCGTTCACATATTCATGGTTAATATGCTGCTTGCGCCGGAAAGCTGATTTCGAGTGTCTTTTGCCTTTGCGTAAGGAATTGCAGACTTTGAACCAGATTTGTCCTTCAACGGCAGAGCCGGAAATTGTCGCCTTGTCCATCGCGGGCGCAGGGAGCGCCTTGACCCCGGACGCTTACCGGAAAGGCGCCTATTGGCTTGCCGGCTTTCTGATCTTGCTCGTTCCCATCTATAATCTGGCGTCGGGCCTGCCGATTTCGTTCATGGCTTCCACTCCGTTCTGGATGTGGCGCGCCGCGCCGATCCTTTTCGCGCTGGCATGGCTTGCCGGAAAGGGCGGGTTCCCCCGCGCGTCGACAGCGCTGGCTTGCGCCGGGATGATTCAGGCGACGGTCGCCGCGACGTACATCCTTTCCTTCCTGCTGCACGCCTTCCGCTTTCCGCTCGTCGATCCGTTTCTTCACGAATTTGACCGCTCGCTTGGCTTCGACTGGGCGTCCTTTGTCCGCGGCGTCAGTTCGAACGGGCTTTTCTTCAATTTGTTCGGACTCCTCTACCATTCCATCAAACCGCAGGCGCCGCTGGTCCTCATCATTCTCGCGGCGACGCGCCCGTTGGCGGAATCCTACCGTCTCGTTGCCGTGCTGATCCTGGCGTCGATCATCGGCCTTGCGATGGCGACCGCGCTTCCCGGCATCGGCATGCTCGAATGGGAGGATCGCAAAGCTTTTCCGATATTCAGTTTCGCATCCGCGACGCCGGCCGAAATGGTGCACGCCATGCGCGCGCACGCGGTGGCAAGCCTGGATTTCGGCAAGGCGACGCCGGGCATGCTGACTTTCCCGTCCTTCCACGCGCTATACGCGGATAAGCCTGGCGGTGAATGCGGCCATGGTGGTTGGCGCCATCGCCTTCGGCGGCCATTACGTCGCCGATATCATCGGCGGCGTCGTCGCCTTGCTGATCGCAGCGTCCATTGTCGAACCCGTCTGCAAGCGGGTTGCCGCGATCAGTCCCTGAGTTGCAAATGACGCTCGCTTTGCCCTGCGGGCGATAGCGCGCACAGGCGCGTCGCCAAACAGGTGCGATGCGGCTGCCAAGGGCTGTTATTCCCGGAAGGGCCAGACTGCGCTTTCGCCCTGCTGGCCGCGATGGCGCAAAAATTGGTCGGCCAGCACACAGGCGACCATGGCTTCGGCGATCGGCGCCGCGCGGACGCCGACGCAAGGGTCATGTCGACCCTTCGTGCGCAGCTCCAATTCCTTGCCCAGGCGGTCCACGGTGCGGCGCGGAGTCAGGATCGACGAGGTCGGCTTGACCGCGAAACGCGCGACAATCGGCTGTCCCGTTGAAATGCCGCCGAGTATGCCGCCCGCATGATTGGCCAGAAAACTCGGCCCATCGTTTCCTGCCCGCATTTCGTCGGCGTTTTCCTCGCCGGTCAATTCCGCCGTGGCGAAACCGTCACCGATTTCGACGCCCTTGACGGCGTTGATCGACATCAGCGCCGCCGCCAACTCCGCGTCGAGCTTGCCGTAGACAGGCGCGCCCCAGCCGGCGGGAGCGCCTTCGGCGACAACTTCCAGCACCGCGCCGATCGACGATCCCTGTTTTCGGATCTCGTCGAGATAATCAGCCCATTGCGCGGCGGCGACCGCATCCGGGCAGAACAGGGAATTGCGCGTCACCTCATCCCAGTCCCAGTGGGAGCGATCGATTTTATGCGCGCCGACCTGAATCATGGCCGCGCGGATTTTTACGCCGGGAATGATCTTTCGGGCGATGGCGCCGGCGGCGACGCGGGCCGCCGTCTCGCGCGCCGAGGACCGGCCGCCGCCGCGATAGTCGCGGATGCCATATTTCGCGTCATAGACATAATCAGCGTGGCCGGGCCGATAGGCGTCTTTGATCTCGCCGTAATCTTTCGAACGCTGGTCGGTGTTTTCGATCATCAGCGCGATCGGCGTTCCCGTCGTCAGCTGTGCGCCCGTTTCCTCGTCGAGCATTACGCCGGACAGGATTTTGACCGCGTCGGGCTCCTGCCTTTGCGTCGTGAAGCGCGACTGGCCGGGGCGGCGGAGGTCCAGAAATTTCTGGATTTCGGCGGCTTCGAGCGGAATGCGCGAGGGGCAGCCGTCGACCACGCAGCCGAGGGCGGGACCGTGGCTTTCGCCAAAGGTGGTCACGCGGAAAAGATGTCCGAATGTATTGTGCGACATGGCGGCCGGTTTTTTTGCGCGAATGTTGAGCCTTCTAAACATGAAACGCGCAAAAGGCCAAATATGCAGCGGCTTGCCTCGGGCGGCGCAGCGAGGTACGGCTTGAGGCACTGCCGCTGCAAGAACGAAACGGCTGATCATGCGGGTGAACGAAAGCGCCTTGCGGCGCCTCGATTTCGAAGAACCGGTGTCGCGCCTGGCGATCTGGTCGAAGAAGCTGGCGCAATATGCGCTCGTGCTGGCGCTGCTCGCTGTTGTCGCCGCCCACGCCAAGGGCGGGCTGGCGAAGTTTTTCGCGATTGTCACCCTCCGCCCGAATCCGGTTCCCGATCCCGGCATTGGCCTGACGATCTTCCTGCTCGCGCTCGCCGTTGCGGCGGCGGCGCTGATCGTAGCCTCTTCGGCCGCGGTTTCGATCTGGGTCCGGGGGCGGCGCGGCGTGCGGCCAATTCTCGCCACGCTCCTGCTGTTGACGCTGCTTGCGCCCTATCCAGCCTGGCTGGTCTATTCGGCAGGCAATCCGCCCTGGCTCGCCGATATTTCCACCGATCTCGACGATTCCCCTGCATTCTCGACCTCAGCCGCCGCGCTCAAGGCGCGCGGCGGCTGGACGCCGCCCGAATTCGACGTATCGCGCCGGCAAGAGCAGGTTGACGCCTATTCCGACGTCAAGCCGATCACGGTGGACATGGAGACGCAGGAGGCGTTCAAGGCGACGCATGACGCAGTTGAGCAATTGCGCTGGACCATCATCGAAGAAGTGCTGCCTGGCGGCGACAAGCAACCGGAGGGGCGCATTGACGCCCTGACCCATTCGCCGGCGCTCAACCTTCCCGTGGCGATCACTATCCGCATCCGGCCGGGAGCCGACTCGACCACGGTCGACATGCGCGCCGCTACCCGCTACCTGCGCAACGATCTCGGCGCCGGCGCGGCGCTGATAGGCAAGCTCAGCGACGCGCTGGAAGAGAAGGACGATTCGGAGTAGGGGCAACGAAGTCGCCATTGCGCGCGAGGGACGCCGTGGCGATCAGCGGCGAGCCGCTCTACTGGATCGAAGTGGAAGCGCGCAATTATATAAAGGATTGCGCGACGTGCACGACGATTACGATCACACAAAGTTTTGCTTCAAGCTTCATGTTTTGATGCGGTTGCATGGAAAAGACCGCAAGGAGTCACGAACCCGACATCGCATTCTGTATTTTGGCCGGGCCTGGCGCGCTCGCTTTGTCAGGAACCGGAATCAGGCCTAGTCTCAGGCATGCGCCGGCGCTGGCTAACCCGGCGCCCAACGGGAGCGATATCGTGAGCAACGCGGACGAAAAGCGGGTCAAGAAACTGGCTGAACGCAAAGGTTTTCACCTTGAGAAGGGCGGCCACGGAAAGGGACATGGCCGTTTCTATGTCGTCAACGTCGCCGAGGGCGCGCGGATGCGGTCCGGTGTCGCCGAGCACGAATTTTCATTTTCGCTGGAAGAGGCTGAGGCCTGGCTTTCAGCTTATTCGAAATGATGAAACCGGCGGCGACTAATTTCGCGCGGTAATACCGCCAAGTCCGGGTTATCGCGCTTCCGGCTGTCGCCGCCAAAGCGCGCCCGTTGCACATTCAGGCAAGGCGAAGCCAACGCTCTGATTCTCATTGAAAAATAAGGAACTATTATAATCTTGAGCCGTTCGGCGCTTGGGATCCACTGCAGGCGGAATTCACCCTGCCGAGCTGCGGCCGAGCGTTTTTTGCATATCAATTCCGTGGGTCAACGCTCTGAACGCGCAGCGGCAAACCGGAGCAAGCACATGCGGAAACGGCTCGCAATCCTCGCCATCGGCGTCATGTCGTTCATTCCATGGACTCTGGACCTGCCGCCGTCAATGTTGCCGAAGCCAAGGCGGCGCCTGGGACCTCCGTGCCTACATGGCACATGCCGTGGCAGCTCAATCCGATCGCGAAACATGGGCCTGGGCATGAGCGAATTTTCCGGGCCTACGTCAAGGGCACTGGCTATGTGCGCGGCACCCGGGTCGCGCTGCGCTCGATCGGCCATCCGTTGCCGCGCGCGCATGGCCTCAACCGCACCGTCTCCGCCTGTCGCTCCGTCGTCGCCAGCGAAGCCAGGAAAGACGGGGCAAAACAGGTAGAGGCGGCGTCGGCTGGCCCTGACCATGTCAACGCCAAAGGCCATTACGTCGGCAATGTGCTGTTTCGCGTAAATTATCTCCGGCATCATCACTATGAGGTGCGCCAGGCGATGCTCACTTGCGTCGTCGACCGCAATCTCAAGATTGTCGACGCTTTCGCGCTCCACGCGAAAAATACCCGCTACGCTCAAATTGGCGAGTGATCAGCGCTCAGGTATCCGCGGGCAGGCGGCCAACAACGCCTGTCCGGCGGTTCGGACGCCGCGGCGGGTCAGTTCCGTTTAAAAACTCCGCCAAGCTGCGGCGCGCCCTCGGTTTTCGCCAGGCCTCTCGCACAGAGGTCTTCGAGGTGGGCGAGGGTTGAGAGCGCTGCGGCGCCCAGCAGGCGCGGGTCGAGTTTCACATAGACGTCCATCACGATGTCCGGCACGGCGCGCGGACCCTGCGCCAGCGCTGCGAGGATGGAGATTTCGCGTGCGCGCCGATGATGCAGAAGCGCCCGCAGAAACCGCTGCGGCTGCGCCACTGGGCCGCCATGGCCCGGCCAATAGACCGCATGATCGAAGCCGCGCAGTTTTTCGAGCGAGTTCGAGATAGAGCCGCATGTTTCCATCCGGCGGGGCGACGATCGACGTGGACCAGCCCATGATGTGATCGCCGGTGAAAAGCGCCTTCTCCTCCACCAGCTCAAAACAAAGGTGGTTCATCGTATGGCCGGGCGTGGCGATGGCGCGCAGGCTGTAGCCGGGCCCCTTGATCAGGTCGCCGTCGGCGAGCGCGCGGTCGGGAGCGTGGTCGAGATCGTTGGCGGCGTCGAGCTTGTTGGTCTCGCCGAGCGCGAGATCGCGGGCAGGGAAATGCGGCGCGCAACCGATGATTTCCGCGCCCGTCGCCGCCTGGATGGCGCGTGCTGCGGGCGAATGGTCGCGATGGGTATGGGTGACCAGGATTTTGGCGATTTGCTCGCCGGGCACGGCTGCGAGCAGCGCCTCGACGTGATCGGGGTCGTCCGGGCCGGGGTCGATCAGCGCGACTTCGCCCGCACCGACGAAATAGGAACAGGTGCCGGTAAAGGTGAAGGGACCGGGATTGGGCGCGACCAGACGCCGCACCAGCGGCGAGACGCGCATGACCTGGCCGGCGGGCGCTTTAAAAGTCAGGTCGAAACGCGGCTCTTCGTCATTGGAAAGCGGATCGTCCCGTTCGGATGTTCCGCTCATGCGCCTCCGGAGCCTTTCTCAGTCAAGCTTGCGGGCAGTCCAGGTTCCACCGCAGAATTCGGTCTGGGACGACCAAGGGCCCTTGGCGAATTCCCCAAGCACGCTTCCATTGGCGCGCAGGACCTTTTCGCCGCTGGAGAAATGCCCGACGAACGTATTGGTTTCGTCAATATAGCCCCAGGGCTCGATGCCCGAACTCATCGATTGCGGCGATCTTGTTGTTCTTGACCGTCAGCACGGCCAGGCCCGATTTCTGGCAATTGCCGACGGTGGTCACGAGTTCGACCCGCCAGTGACCATCATGCGACACGACCTGCGGCATTTCTTGTTGCGGTTCTTGAGGCGCCCCTGGGCGAAAGCCGAGCTGGGTAGAGCCGCAAGAGCCAGAACGGCAAGGATTTTGACCGCGCGCACGAATAAGCCTCCTAAACCAATCGCCAGAGCGGCGAATTTGCTTCCGCAGGGCTTGCATACTTCAAGCGGTTTGCAAAGCGCCGAACGTCCTGATTGGATGAATTTATCTGCGATGCAGCAAAAAACTCACGCTTGCAATGCGTCGCGCAATTGCGCCAGCACATCGCTGCCGACATGCACGAAATCATGCACGCCGATCTCGCGCCATTGCGCCTCCATCTCGCCGGGACGCCCCGCGAGGTAGAGTTTTCCGCCTGCTGCGGAAAGGGCCTTGGCCGCGGCGAGGCCCTGTTCGGCATAAACGGCGTCCGACGAGCAGAGCACCGCGAGTTTCGCGCCGCTGTCCCTGTAGGCGGCAGCCAGCGCCGCAGCGTCGGCAAAGCCGTCATTGCCGAGCGCCTCGACGCCGCCCGCCTCGAAGAAATTCTTGGCGAAGGTGGCGCGCGCCGTGAAAGCCGCGACTGGGCCGAGATTGGCCAAAAAGATCGTCGGCCGCTGTGGCGCCGCTTCCGCCTGGTCGCGCAGCGCCTCGAAGGGCTCGGAAACGCGATGCGGCGCCAGGGCCTTGGAGCCGAGCGCGGGCGCAGGCGGCGCGGGCAGCAAGACGCTGACCGGCTTTTCGTGAATATCGGGGAATTCGCTGGCGCCGGTCAGCGGCTCCTTGCGGCGGGCGACGTTTTTCATCCGGTCGACGGCAATCTTCGCCACATCGGCCTGGAAGGCGCCGGTTTCCAGCATTTTTGGCAGGCCGCCGGCCGCCTCGATCTGCTGGAACAGGGCATAGCCACGCTCGACCAGCGAATCAGTGAGCGCCTCGATGCCGCCCGAACCGGCCGCGGGGTCGGCGACCTTGCCGAGATTGGATTCCTCCAGCAGCACAAGCTGAGTGTTGCGGGCAAGACGGCGCGCAAAGGCGTCGGGCAGGCCGATCGCCGCCGTGAAGGGCAGGACGCAGATCGAATCCGCGCCGCCGAGACCGGCGGAAAAGACCGCGACGGTCGAGCGCAGCAGATTCACCCAGGGGTCGCGGCGGGTCATCATGCGCCAGCCTGTCTCGGCATGCAGGCGGATCGGCCGGGCCTCAAGCCCGCAGGCGCGCTCGATTCCCGCCCAGAGGCGGCGCAGCGCGCGGAATTTGGCGAGCGTCAGGAATTCGTCGGCGTCGGCAGCGAGCCGGAAGTCGATCATTTTGGATGCGGCTTCGAGGCTGAGGCCGCCCGCTTCCAGCGCCCGCAGGGCGGCGAGGCCGCTGGCGAGCGCAAAGGCCAGCTCCTGCGCGGGCGAGCCGCCGGCGGCATGGACGACGCGCCCGTCGGCGGCGATCAGGCCCTGCAAAAATCCTTTGGAGGAGAGGAGGGCGGCCTGCTGCGCCAATTTTGGGGCTTCCGCCGCCCAGTCCAGGATTTTGCCTTGCGAGACGGAGGCGCCGATTGGATCGAGGCCTATGGAAATGTCGAGCTTTGACGGATCGTAGTCGTTCGCGGCGACCAGATCGAGCAGGGCGGCGATGAAAGGGTCGGCTTGCGCGGGCAGGTCGAGGATGACGCGCAGGCCGGCGTCGAGATGCACGTTCTTGAGCGCCGGCGCGAGGCCGGAAGCGTCCTTGAGGCCGAAACCATAGGAAGCGACCGAGCCGGAGAAGACGATGTTCAGGCCATTGGCGCCATTTTCGAGATCGGTCAGCGCGAGGGCGTTGGCCTGGAGGGCGTCGGGATGGTCGACGCGGGCGGTTACCGCCCATTCGCCCTTGGCGCGGAAGGCGCGCGGCTTGCCCGCGGCGCGGGCGTAAAGCGGCTGGATGTCGAAACCGTCATAGGTCTTGCTGACCAGTTTTTGCAGCGACCCGCCCTTGAGCGCTGTTTCCACGCGCTGCCGCCACTGCTCCTCGGTGGCCGGCGTAAAGCTGTCGGCGAAGGGGGCGGCTTGATCCGTCGAAGCCATGCGAAAACGTCTCCTGAATGCTTTGCGCGCCCTTTTGCCATTTTGTGCAGCGCAAGGCTACCTGTCCTTTGTCGAAGACGGATGACTTCCGTTAACCGGTTCGGAACGAGCTTCGTGCAAGGCTCGGCGCGGGCGATTACCAGAGATTTGCGGGCGGCATGGATATTGGAGCGTCAATGGAACAGGGGTTCCAGCCGGATTGCCCGGCTCAAAGCCGTCCGAACACCATTTTCCGCGCGTTCGGCTTCTCGCTGGCGGGACTGGCCCATGCCTTCCGCTCCGAGCGCGCGTTCCGTCAGGAAGTCTTGTTGCTGGCATTCGGGCTTCCGCTGTCTTTTGTCGCGGCTGACGATTTCTTTCGCCGCGCGGTCCTCGTCGCCGCGCTCCTGATGGTCCTGGCGGTGGAATTGCTGAACACCGGTCTCGAAAAGCTCTGCGACCGGATCAATCCTTCCGACGATCCCGTCATCAAGGCGATCAAGGACATGGGCTCGGCCGCCGTGTTCTGCGCGCTGCTCGCCTGCGCTCTGCTCTGGGGCGGCGCGATCTGGGAGCGGTTTGCCTGAGGCAATTGACAGGCGCCTGAAAAATCGCCACTCAGGTCAAGCTATATGACCCAAGGATTTTTCATGCGTTCCTTTTCCACGCCAGTCGTCGCCATGGTCGCACTGCTCGCCCCTGGCGCGGCCTTCGCCGCCGACCTGCCCTCCGCCAAGGGCGAACCAATGGCGCCCTCCATCGCGTCCTGCGACTTTTTCCAGAATCAGCTGATCGGCGCCTTTTGTGAAAACACGTTTGGCGGGACGATTTCGCTGGAACACGAGCAGCGGAACATGAATTATGGCACGTATTCAGTCCCAGGCTACGCATCGTCTTCGAGTGAACAATACAATTGGTTCGATGCGACGGCGACAGCCTATATTGTTCCGATTCCTTGGCTGAAGCTGAATGTCAGCTCAGAGCACAATAATTACAGTGATATTTACAATTATTACTCCAACGGTTTTTCTGGACCGTACTATTACCGCAATGTCTATCGACTCAGTAACGCCGCTTGGCAGCAGGCCAGCGCAATTGTCCGCCTTGTCGATTATAGCGCGGAGGACTTGCGCGTTTTCGGCGGCGTCAATGCGACAATTGGATTTCTTCCGGCGGTCGCCGGCAACCTGGAGAGTACGCAATTTTCCGGGAGCCTTTTCGGCGGCGCCCATTGGGCGCTCGGGTATTCAAACCTTTCGCTAAATCCTTATGGCACAATCGGGATCGGCCATTACAGCGCCAGCGACCAAACCAGTTTTTCGACCTCATTCCGCGTTCTTCTGGCGCAAGACATTTGGGGCGTCGCGGCTGGTCCTATTGTCAACGCCAGTTCAATCTTGCACCTGCGAGGTGGCTTGCCTCAGCCTGCGCAGTCCTATTCCGCAGGCGCGCATTTCCTATGGGAGCCGTTTCGCCAAAGTCAGACGCCGATCCTTCGCGACGTGAACCTGAATTGCGAAATTCTTCATTCCCTGGGACAACTAAGCCTCGGGAGGGGCAACTTTTATGGAACCAGCGCTGACGAAATGATTTACTCTGGCTCCGTGCAATTTAACTTCACTTACTAAGCCAAGGTGCCAGCGGCGCTTCGCCGCTTGGCGCGGCGCTTGCTTGGCCTCGCATCCACCCGGTAAACCGACAATTGTCGGTTTCCGTCGGATATGGCGGTCTCCGCCGGAAAGGCGCGATGCGTTCCTTCGTGAGAACCCGCCGCATGTGCGAATGGGACGATTTTTCCTCTCGCGAAACCTTTGCGCGCGCATGGCTTGACGATCCCGCGGGCGCGCCGCTCCCTCCCTTCCTGCTGCTGTCGGAGCCGGGAATAAGCGCCTCCGACCAGCTTTCTGCCTCGCGCAACTGGATGCGGGCAAGACTGGACGCGCAGGCAAAAGCCCGGGAAAGACAGTCTTTCGCCTTTTCCCGCGCTCAACAGTCGCGCATAAAACTCGGCTATCTCTCCAATGATTTCCATGAGCACGCCACAGCCTTGTTGCTGATCGAGACGCTTGAGGCGCACGACCGCGCGCTCTTCGATGTGCGCGCCTATTCCTATGGCGCCGACGACGGCGGGGCCATGCGCGGCAGGATTGTCCGGGCCTGCGAGGGTTTTACCGAGGTCGGCGGCCTCTCGGATTCCGCGGCGGCGCAGGCGATTTACGATGACGGGATCGACATCCTGATCGACCTCAAGGGATTCACGCAGAATTCGCGGACCTCGATCCTTGGCCTGCGCCCCGCGCCCATCCAGGTGAATTTCCTCGGCTACCCGGGAACGCTCGGTCCCGGCCTTTGCGATTATATCATCACTGATTCCTTCATGACGCCTGCGTCGAGCGCCGCCGACTTTTCGGAAAGTTTCGCGGAAATGCCCAATTCCTTCCAACCGCGCGGCCGCCAGCGCCCGGTGGGCGCCGCGCCCACCCGCGTCGAGGCCGGTCTGCCGGAAAAGGGGTTTGTTTTCTGCTGCTTCAACCAGGCGTTCAAATTCACGCCCGCAATTTTCGAAGTCTGGCGGCGCCTGCTCGACGCCGTGCCGGGCAGCGTGCTCTGGCTGCTCGCGACGCGCGAGGCGGAAGGCAATCTGCGCAACGAAGTTTTTTCAAGGGGCATAGCGCCGGATCGGCTGGTTTTCGCGCCTGACGCGGGGCAGGACGCGCACATGGCGCGGCTCCAGCTCGCCGATCTCGTGCTCGACACCTCGCCTTACGGGGCGCACACGACGGCGAGCGACGCGCTTTGGGCGGGCGTTCCCGTCGTGACGCGGCCGGGCGCAACCTTCGCTTCTCGCGTCGCGGGCAGCCTTTTGCAGGCGGTAGGATTGCCGGAACTGATCGTCGAGGACGAGGCGGATTATTTCGGTCTGGCCCTGGCGCTGGCCTCCGACCCGCAACGGCTGGCCGCGCTGCGGAGCAAGCTTGCGGCCAATCGCGCTCACGCGCCGTTGTTCGACGCGCCGGCCTATACGCGCGATCTTGAAGCCCTGTTCACGGGGATGTGGAGCCGATTTCGCGACGGCGACCCCTGCGCGGCGATCAACACGCGCTCGCGCACGAGATAATGGAGCTCGACTTCACTTGCTGAGCCTTTCGCCACCGCCTCCGATGGCGTGGACCAGCGCGCTGGTCAAATCCACATGCGGCGGATTTTCAGGCGGCGCAGCGCCTTCGTCGGGCTTCAGCTCGCATTTTTCGCGCAATACGCCGATCAGCACGTCGCCATCGGTGAAATAGGGATCGCCGCCGCCATTTTTCCCGAAAAGCGTGGGTCCGACGCCCTCGATCTGGAAAAAGGAGCTGATGGCGCCGACCTTGGCCAGTTGCTGGCCGACAAATGCACGCTCGGCGTCGAGATCGGGCGCGACGCGATGGGTCACCTGCAAGGTGAAATGGCTCAGCCCGACGCCGCGGTCGTAGCTCGCCGATGCGAGCCAGAGCGGCCGATGGTCGAAGAGCTCGTCGCCGATCTTCCAGAAGCGTATGTGATGCCGCCGCGCGGCGGAAAGGCCGTCGGGGAGCTGGAGCGCCATGTCTTCGATGCGCCCATCGTAGTAAAGCGGGCTGACGGGCGCGTCGGGATCGGGCCGGCGCAGCATGACGCTTCCCGCAATCCTGATGCTTGAGCTCAACGTCACCGAATCCGCCAGCGACCAGCCGGCGGAGCGAAAGGCGCAGAGAACTTCGCTTTCATTGCCGACGAGGCCAAAATTGATGGGATCGCCCGGTATGCCCTGCTTCGTGCGCGTCACCATTTCATGGCCGGCGAGAACCGCCTGTCTTTCCGCGCGCTTCCAGATTTCTGGCAGGGCGAAATAGGCCAGGACGAGCCAGGCCAGGATCGCCGCGCCCAGCCAGAAAAGCCAGAAGCGCAAGCTGTGCAGCCGTATCTTGAGGCGCGCCCTGGGCGCAAGCGTCGCGGACATGGCGTCGATTGTGCAGATTTTTGGCCTTGAAGCGAGAGGTTCCCGTCACTAAAAAACCGCGCCGGTCCAAATGTCGCCGTGTTTGTCGCGCATCACCCGGACTCAAGCTTCACGCGAAGCGACTGGAATTTACGAAATTATGCGGGCTGCGATCAAAAACTTGCGGACGGCGATGGCCCTTTTCGGCCTTGCCGCGCTTCCCTGCCTTTCGGCTTGCGCCCCCGACGGGATCGCGGCGGCGAGCGCCAATCTGGGCACGTCGATGACCGACGGCGTTTCGCGCGGCGCCACCAATGTCGGCGGCCTCTTCAAGGGCGCGCCCGATGATCCCGCCTATTCCTCGCCGATCTTCATCGCCTCGACGCGCAAGGGCGGCTCGCACGCCACTGAACTGACGCCCGGCGCGCAAGCGCGCTATTCGCTCGATTTCGTCACCGTGCCGCCGGGCCACAGGGCCGGCGCCATCGAGCGGCCGAATTTCGGCTCGCCCAATCCGCAAAAACACTTCGCCCTGGCCGGCCACCGCCAGCTCGACGACGAGGCTTTTCGCGCCGAAATCGCCGCGCACCTTTCCGGCCGCATCGGCTCCAATCGCGACGTGCTGGTCTATGTGCACGGCTTCAACACCTCGATGGAGGAGGCGCGCTTCCGGTTGGCGCAGATCGTGGTCGACGGAAAATTCGGCGGCGTTCCCGTGCTCTTCACCTGGCCGTCGAAATCGGCGCTGCTCGCCTATGGCGCCGACAAGGAAAGCGCCACCGCCTCGCGCGACGCCTACCTGAAGCTGTTGACCGAACTGAGCGAGACGCCCGGCATCGGCCGCATCCATATTCTCGCCCATTCCATGGGCACCTGGCTGACCATGGAGGCGCTCCGCGAGGCGGCACTTTCGGGGTCGCCCGACCTGCATGGCAAGCTCGGCGACGTCCAGCTCGCCGCGCCCGACATCGACCTGTCCGTGTTCAAGGCGCAGATGGCGCGGCTCGATCCCTCGCATTTCGCGATCTTCGTCTCCAAGGGCGACCGCGCCTTGCAGATTTCGGCAGGCATCCAGGGCGACCGGCGCCTCGGCTCGATCGATCCCGGCAACGACCAGGACCGCGAGATGATCGAAAAGCTGGGCGTCAAGGTTTTTGACATTTCCGACCTCTCGACCAGCCTGATCGGCCACGATTCCTACGCGGATTCGCCTCAAGCCGTGCGCCAGATCGGCGCGGCCATCAACGCGCCGCGCGCTTCGGATTCGGGCGAGCAGGCGGTGATCGACGCCGGCGCCGACCGAACGCCGCAGGCTCCCGCCGCGGCGCCCGGCGCGATCACGGCGTCGGACTTGCCGGCGCCCGGCGCGGTGGCTGGAAAGTAAGGCTTGACCATTCCGTCGTCATTGCGGGTTAGAAACAAGCCAGCGTCCTATTTCATCCCGCCGGTAATCCCGCGCAAAATCTCGCGCGCGATGGCGCCGCCGACCGTGCGCGCGACCGAGGTCGTCGCCGAGCGCACAACGGCTTGTCCGATCGACATGCGCTTGCCCTGAGGGCGGAAAAGGTCTTCGAGACCCGAGCCGATCTTCGAGAGAATTCCGCTCTCGTCATTTGCTCCCACCGGCGCGCCGCCCGCTCGCTGCTGCGCCCGCGCCTGAAGAATTTCAAATGCGGATTCGCGGTCGACCGGCACATCGTACTTGCCCTTGAAGGGGCTCGAATCCTGCACTTCCGCAAGCTCCGGCGCCGTGATCGGCCCGACGCGCGTGACTGGCGGGGCAATCAAGGCGCGCGAAACCATGGCGGGGGCGCCATTGTCCTCCAGCATCGAGACGAGGGCTTCGCCGACATCGAGTTTCGTTATGGCGTCGGCTGTGTTGAAGGCCGGATTCTGCCGAAAGGTGTCGGCGGCGACCTTGACCGCCTTCTGGTCGCGGGGGGTGAAGGCGCGCAGCGCGTGCTGGACGCGATTGCCGAGCTGGCCGAGCACGATGTCCGGCACGTCGGTCGGGTTCTGGGTGACGAAATAGACGCCGACGCCCTTGCTTCGGATGAGCCGCACCACCTGCTCGATGGCGGAGAGCAGCGCCTTGGGCGCGTCGTCGAACAGGAAATGGGCTTCGTCGAAAAAGAACACCAGTTTGGGCTTTTCGGGATCGCCGACTTCCGGCAGGCGCGCGAACAGTTCAGACAGCAGCCAGAACAGGAAGGTGGCGTAGAGATTGGGACTGCGGATCAGCTTTTCGGCCTTGAGGATATGGATGAAGCCGCGCCCGTCGATGTCGGGCTGCAGGAGATCGTTGATATCCAGGGCGGGTTCGCCGAAGAATTTGTCGGCGCCCTGGTTCTCCAGCACCAGAAGCTGCCGCTGGATCGCGCCAATGCTGGCGGCCGCGACATTGCCGTAGCGTTGCTGCAAGTCGGCGGCGTTCTGCGAGACATAGGCGAGGATGGCCCTGAGATCCTTGAGGTCGAGCAGGGCCAGGCCCTGTTCGTCGGCGACCCGGAAGGCGATGTTGAGCACGCCCGTCTGGATGTCGTTGAGTTCGAGAATGCGCGAGAGAAGCAGGGGGCCCATTTCGGCGATCGTCGCGCGCACGGGATGGCCATTCTCGCCAAAAATATCCCAGAACACGCAACGAAACTGGTCGGGTTCATAGGGCAGCCCGATTTCTTTCGCGCGATCCACAAGGGCTTTGCGTCCGTCGCCGGGCATGGCTATGCCGGAAAGGTCGCCCTTCACATCGGCGGCGAAGACGCAGGTTCCCGCGGCGCAAAAGCCTTCCGCCAGCTTTTGCAGCGTGACGGTCTTGCCCGTGCCGGTTGCGCCCGCGACGAAGCCGTGCCGATTGCCGTAGCGCAGCAGCAGGTAGAGAAAATCCTCGGCCTTGCCGACAAGGACTTTGCCGGGGATATTTTGCGGGTCTTGGGCCATGGCTGGAATCGCTCTTTCGGTTCGGGCGTGGCAAACAGGATAATCCCCGCCGCCGCATCTGGCGAGCATGGGCCGCGCGCAGGAGGCATATTGGTTTGACGACGCTTGCGCCTCTCGAATCTCCGCCCCATGCTGCGACGCCGACCGACCTGCCGTCACCAGTGCGGAGGAAAATCTACGCCTATCTCGGCGTGCTGATCTTCCTGCTGGCCTTTGGCGACCCGAACGGCGGTCTGATGGACATATCCATCGGCTTCCTCCTGAAAAACCGGCTGCATCTCGAAGCGCACCAGCTCGCGCTTTTCCGTCTGTTCGCGGCCGTTCCGCTCTATCTCTCCGGCGTCTTCGGCTTCATCCGCGACAGTTTCAATCCTTTCGGCATGAAGGACAGAGGGTTCCTGGCCGTCTTCGGCGCAACCGGCGCCTGCCTTTATCTCTTGTTCGCGTTCACGCCGGTGTCGACCTTTTCGCTGCTCGCCGCCGTGCCGCTGCTGACGACATCCTTCCTGTTTCTCTCCAGCGCCATGAACGGGCTCGCCTCGACGCTCGGCCAGCAGCACGCCATGTCCGGTCGGATCAGCGCCTTCTGGAACGCATTCGCCGCTCTGCCCGGCGTGGCGGCCTTCGTCCTCGGCGGTCACGTCAGCGACGCGCTCGAAAAATTGGACCTCGGCGTCGCCGCGCGCGATCTCTTTCTGGCGGGAGCGGCGATCATGGTCTGCATCGGGCTTTACGCCCTGCGGCGCCCTGCGGCGGTCTTTGACAACATCGCCGTCGAACGTCGCGAAAAGACCCCGCGGCTCGACGATCTCCGCCGACTGCTGCGCCACGCGCCCGTGTATCCCGCGCTGGCGATCTGGTTCCTGTGGAATTTTGCTCCGGGCTCCCAGACTCCGCTGCAATTCTACCTGCAAAACGAACTCCATGCCCCCGACAGCGCCTGGGGCGAATTCAACGCCATTTTCGCGGGATCCTTCATACCGCCCTTCATTCTCTACGCGTTCATCTGCCGCCGCTTCGCTTTGAAAACGCTACTGTTCTGGGGCACGATCCTCGCGGTTCCGCAGATGGTTCCGCTGCTTTTCGTTCATTCGGTCACGGGCGCGCTGCTCGCCGCGGCGCCCATGGGTTTTTTGGGCGGCATCGCGACTGCGGCCTATCTCGACCTGATCATCCGCTCCTGTCCGCCGGGCCTGCAGGGCACAATGCTGATGCTGTCATGGGGGCTGTACTTCATGGTTTCACGGTTTGGAGACCTGCTCGGAACGCATCTCTACGAGTTCGGCGGCTTCACCGTCTGCGTCGCGATGATCACGCTGGTCTATGCCGCGATCATCCCCGTGCTGTTCCTGGTTCCGAACAACCTGACCGCGACGGCGGATGGGCAAATCGCGACGCCGTCCTGACCAGCCAATTAGCCCGTTGACACGGATTGGGAATTTGGCCGCATTAGAGGGGAGGAGATGCAATGACCGTCGACGCCCCCGAAGTCTTGCCGCACAAGATCGCGCCGACCGATCTGCCCCTGTCCACGCGCTGGCGTATTTTCGCCTATCTCGGCGCGCTGACCGCCATTCTGGGCCTGGGCGATCCCAACGAGGGCCTGCTCAACCTGCCGGTCTCCTTCCTGCTCAAGAACAAATTGCAGCTGTCGGCGCATGACATGGCCGCCTTTCGCCTCATCTCGGCCCTGCCGCTCTATTTCGCCGCGGTTTTCGGCTATGTCCGCGACTCCTGGCACCCCCTGGGCATGCGCGATCGTGGCTTCATGATCCTTTTCAGCCTGATCGGCTGCGTCCTTGATCTGGTCTTCGCCTTCATTCCGGTTTCGACCTTTTCCTTGCTTGGGGCCATCCTGACGCTGACGACTGCATTCCTGTTCGTCGCCAGCGCCCAGAATGGCCTGTCCTCGACGCTGGCGCAGCAGCATGTCATGTCCGGCCGGGTCAGCGCGGTCTGGTCGATTTTCTCCATGCTGCCGGTCGTGGCGACCTTGCTGCTCGGTGGCTATTTTTCCGACCTGTTGGAGGGCGCCAACTCCGAGGCGGCGACGCGCGCGCTGTTTTTCGCCGGCGCCGGCATGACCGGCCTCGTGCTGTTCTATGCGCTTTGGCGGCCACGCGTGGTCTTCGACAATGTCCACCACGAAGACCCTGACATTCACCGCCCGCGCGCCGATCTGCGAAGGCTGTTGAAACATGCGCCGATCTATCCGGCGCTGGCGATCTGGCTGTTGTGGAATTTCAATCCGGGCTCGGCGACGCCGCTGCAATATCATTTGCAGAACCAGTTTCACGCCACCGACAGCGATTGGGGCGTGTGGAACGCGCTCTACTGGGGCTCCTACATTCCGACCTTCCTGCTCTACGGCGCGCTGTGCCGGAAATTTGCGCTGAAAAGGCTTTTGTTCTGGAGCACGGTCTTCGCCGTGCCGCAATTCGCGCCGCTGCTGTTGATCCAGTCGCTTGATGGAGCGATGATCGCAGCCATTCCGATCGGGCTTATGGGCGGCATGGCCAATGCGGCCTATCTCGACCTGTTGATCCGCTCCTGCCCGCCCGGACTGCAGGGCACGGTCCTGATGATGTCGACCGGGCTCTATTATGTCGCCACGCGGTTCGGCGATGTGCTCGGCGCCAGCCTCTACGATAATTATGGAGGTTTTTCCGTTTGCGTCCTGATGATGACCGTCGTCTATGCGGCGATTTTGCCTGTGCTCTGGCTTGTTCCCCGGGGCGTGGCGGAAACCGCCGATGGCGAGGCGGCCGTCGCCCGATTGGAGTCGGAGAAGACGGCTCTTTCATTGGCGGGCGGAAAAAGCTAAAGCTCCCCGCATGATCTGGCTCGTTTTCGCTTTGCTGACCGGGATAGCGGTTTTCGGCATCCTCTGGCCTTTGTCGCGTCCGGCGCCGAAACCGCGCGAGGATGCGGCGGACGTGGCCTTTTATCGCGCGCAAATGACGGAGATCGACGCCGATCTCGAACGCGGCGCGATCGACGCGGACCAGGCGCAGGCTGCCAAGGCTCAGGCGGGCCGCCGGCTTCTCGCGGCGGCGCCGCAGGAGATTGCGGTCACGGAATCGCCGCGCGTGCGAAAAATCGCCGCTGCCGTGGCGCTGGTCGCCGTTCCCGCGGTGGCGCTTGGGCTATACGCGAAAACGGGCCGCCCGGACCTGCCGGACATGCCGCGCGAGGCGCGGCTCAATCAGCCGCCGGAAAAGATGGACCTGGCCGCCGCCGTCGCCAAGATCGAGGCGCATATCGCCGCCCATCCCGAAGACGGCCGCGCCTATGAAGTTGTGGCGCCGGTCTTCCTGCGCATGGGTCGCTTCGACGACGCCGCGAAGGCGCGCGAACAGGCGATCAAGCTTCTCGGCGCGACGCCGGAGCGCTACGTCCGTTACGCCGAAGCCCTCGCCTATGGCTCCGACGGCACGGTGACGCCCGAGGCCGAGGCCGAAATCGAAAAGGCGCTCGCGCTTGATCCAAAATATCTCGAGGCGCGTTATTTCCTGGGCCTGGCCGCCGCGCAGCACGATGACGCCGTGCGGGCGAAGGAAATCTGGACCGCGCTGATCGCCGACCTGCCGGAAAATTCGCAGGTGAGGAAGGCCGTGCAGGAGAAGCTGGCGATGCTCGACGCGCCCCTCGGTGCGTCCGACAAGCCCCTTGGCGAGTCCGACAAGCCCCTTGGCGCGTCCGACGCGCCGGTCGAAGGAGCGGTAGCCGAGCCGGCGCCGTCAAGGGAGGCCGCCGCAGCAGTCGCGGCGCAGCCCAGGGACCAGCAGCAGGCGACCATCCGTTCCATGGTCGCGCGGCTGGCCACCCGGCTTGCCGCGCAGGGCGGCGGCATAGACGAATGGATGCGCTTGATTCGCGCCTATAAGGTGTTGAATGAGCAAGACAAGTCGCTGGCGGCGCTGGCGGATGCGCGCAAGGCGCTGAAGGACGATGCTTCCGCGCAGCAGAAATTGGCCGGCTTGGCGCAGGAATTGGGGCTGAACACACAATGACGCGCAAGCAGAAGCGACTGACCCTGATCGGTTCGGCCATTGCCTTATTCGGCGTGGCTGTGGGATTGGGTATGTACGCACTTCGCGGTAATATCGTCTATTTTAAAGGGCCAAGCGAAGTTATTGAAGAACACATCCGCTCAGGCCTGCGCCTGCGCATCGGCGGCCTCGTGAAAGCCGGCACGCTTGTCCATGGCGACGGCAAGAGCATTACCTTCGACGTCACCGACGGCAATCACGACGTGCCCGTGGCCTATACCGGCCTGCTGCCGGACCTGTTCAAGGAAGGGCAGGGCGTGGTCGCCGAGGGCGCGCTGGACAAGGGCGGCATCTTCCGGGCCGACAGCATTCTCGCCAAGCACGACGAGCGCTACATGCCGCGCGAAGTCGCCGACGCCTTGAAGAAACAGGGAAAATGGGCCGGCGACGGCAGCGCGGGCGATGGCAAGGCGGCCAATGGAAAGACCGCCAGCGGAGCCGAAAAATGATCCAGACGGCGGAGCCGAAAAATGATCCAAACGGCGGAGCCGAAAAATGATCGATGAAATCGGCCATTACGCGCTTGTTCTTGCGCTCGCCGTGGCGCTGATGCAGGTCGTGCTGCCGTTCTGGGGGGCGCGCGCGCGCGATGCGCGGCTGATGGCGCTGGCGCGGCCCACCGCTTTGATGCAATTCGCCTTTGTCGCCCTGTCCTATGCGGCGCTGACCTACGCCCATGTCGTCTCGGATTTTTCGCTCGCCAATGTCGTCGAGAACTCCCATTCGACCAAGCCGCTGATCTACAAGCTTTCCGGCGTCTGGGGCAATCATGAGGGCTCGATGATGCTCTGGGTGCTCATCCTCACCCTGAGCGGCGCCGCCATGGCCGTGTTCTCGCGCGCCATCCCGCCGCGCCTGCTCGCGGATTCCCTCTCGGTTCAGGGGCTCCTGGGCGCCGCGTTCCTGCTTTTCATCCTGCTGACATCCAATCCCTTCGCCCGGTTGACGCCCGCGCCGATGGAAGGCGCGGACCTCAACCCGATCCTGCAGGACCCCGGCCTCGCTATCCACCCGCCGCTGCTTTATCTCGGGTATGTCGGCTTTTCGATCGTCTTCTCGATGGCCGCAGGCGCGCTGATCGGCGGCCGCATCGACGCGGCCTTCGCACGCTTCATCCGGCCCTGGACGCTCGCGGCCTGGTGCTTTCTCACGCTCGGCATCGCCATGGGCTCATACTGGGCCTATTACACGCTCGGCTGGGGCGGGTTCTGGTTCTGGGACCCCGTAGAGAACGCCTCGCTCATGCCCTGGCTCGCGGGGACGGCGCTGGTTCATTCCGCAGCCGTGATGGAAAAGCGCGAGGCGCTGAAGATCTGGACGATTTTCCTCGCCATCCTCACCTTCTCGCTGTCGTTGCTTGGCACTTTCCTGGTGCGCTCGGGCGTCTTGACCTCGGTGCACGCTTTCGCCAGCGATCCGCAGCGCGGCCTGTTCATCCTCGGCATTCTCGTGCTGTTCATCGGCGGCTCGCTGTTCCTGTTTATGCTGCGCGCCTCCACGCTCAGCCACGGCGGCCTGTTCGCGCCTGTCTCGCGCGAGGGCGCGCTGGTGCTGAACAATCTTCTGCTGACGGCGTCCTGCGCGGCGGTTTTCATCGGCACGCTGTTTCCGCTGGCGCTGGAGGCCTGGAACGGCGACAAGATTTCGGTCGGCGCGCCCTTCTTCAACCTGACCTTCGGGCCGCTTTTCATCCCGCTGCTCGTGCTGATGCCCTTGGGGCAAAATCTCGCCTGGAAACGCGGCGACTTTTTCGGCGCGGCGCAGCGGCTGTTCTTCGCATTCATTTGCGGCTTCGTCGCCATGGCGTTGTTTTACGCGGCGCATGGCGCCCCGGCTTTCGCCTTCATCGGTGCGGGCGTCGCCGTCTACCTGATCATCGGCGCCTTCGTCGAAATCTTTTATCGCATCTTTCCGTCCGGTTTCCGCGCGTCGAAAAACGGCTTGGCCCGCGCGAAGGGGCTGCCATTGTCCGCCTGGGGATCGGCCTTCGCCCATGCCGGGATTGGCCTGACATTGCTCGGCCTTGCAGCGACCGGCTGGGGCGTCGAAAAGGTCGTCTCCATGAAATCAGGCGAGGCCTATGACGTCGGGCCCTACAAACTTGAAGTCATCGGCATGACCTCCGAGGACGGGCCGAACTACAAGGAAAGCGTCGCCCATATGACGATCGCCCGCGACGGGCAGATCGTCTCGCTGCTCACGCCGTCGAAACGCTTCTTTACGACGCGTCGAATGGCGACTTCGCAGGCTGGCATCGTGACGCTCGACCTCGGCCAGGTCTATGTCAGCATCGCCGAGAGGAACGACAACGGCACGCTGGACGCGCGCCTCTATTGGAAGCCGCTGGTGTCGTTGATATGGCTTGGCGCGCTGGTCATGGCCTTCGGCGGCGGCTTGTCGCTCAGCGACCGGCGGTTGCGGGTGGGCGTTGCCCGGCGGGCCGCCGGTCTTGTCGGCGCCGCGCAAAAAACAGCGAGCTGAACCATGCGCAAGAGAGTTTTTCTTGGCCTCGCATTCATGGTTCTGGCGCTCGGAGCCAGCCGGCCGGTCCTTGCGGTGCAGCCGGACGAAATACTTCCCGACGCTCAGCTTGAGCAAAGGGCGCGGAAAATCTCCTCGGGCCTGCGCTGCATGGTCTGCCAGAACCAGTCGATCGACGATTCCGACGCCTCGCTCGCCAAGGATTTGCGCGTGCTGGTGCGCGACCATCTCAAGGCCGGCGAAAGCGACGGTCAGATTCGCGATTATCTCGTCGCCCGCTATGGCAATTTCATCCTGCTGAAACCGCCCTTCGAATGGGATACGGCGCTGCTCTGGCTGTCGCCCTTCATTTTCCTGGGCCTGGGGGCGGCGGCCATCCTCGGCGCTCGCCGCAGCGCCGTCGCCGAGGCGACGCCTGCGCCGCTTTCAGCCGAAGAGGCGCAAAAATTGAAAGATCTGCTGGACGAAGGCGGCAAAAAGCCCGCACAGGGCTGAGGTTTCTCCCGCGCAACTTGTCGAAACTGTGATTTTCAGGCCATTCCAATTCGCGTCTCCGGACGCTAGGGTCAATGGCGAGAGCTTTACGGGCGGCGCTTTGATGATTGTCCCTCGGGAATACGAGGCAATGCAGGAAAAAATAGCGGGCGACGTCGAGCCCGTTCGGGGCTTGAGGACCAGGAATTCGCAAGCCGGCGACCGCAGCATAGCTCTCGCCTCGGCCTGGCTGGTGCTGGGGATCGTCGCCACAGCCTTGTGTGGTTGGGCTTTCGAAATCGAATTTCTCAAGACGGTCTGGCCGGGCGGCGCCCAGATGAAGCCGAATACCGCATTCGGACTTGCCGCCGCCGCTGTTTCCCTGATGTTTGCAACGGGTCCTTCTTGCGACAGCGCCTGGAGGCGGGCTCTCAGCCTGGGTGTTTCGGCCTTCGGACTTCTGTTCCTGCTGGAGTATGCGACGCGCCTGGATTTCGGCCTCGACAATTTCGTTTTCAATGACGTTTCTTCCTATCTGCCGGGCCGCCCGTCGGTTGCGACCAGCGTCAGCTTTCTCGCAAGCGGCCTGGCCCTCGCGCTCGTTCCGGCGAGGACGCATGCGGCGCAGATCCTGCGCATCACGCTCGCCATAAGCGGGATCATCCTCGCCGTGACCGGCGTCCTCGGCTATTTCGTCTCGCCAATCAATTCCAGCTTGCACCGCCTGCTGTTCGGATTCGCCATTCATACCGCCGTATGCTTTTTCTACATCTGCGTCGGCGTTCTCGCGGCGGGCAGCGGCCGGCAGACCGGCAGTGAATTCGTCAGCCTCGGCGCGCCAATCATCGGCCTTCTCGGGCTTACTGCGCTCATTGTCGTGTCGTTGTTCGCGGTCGAGGCTCAGCACAAGGTGCGCGCCAGGGCCCAATCGGCGGAAGCGATCGAAAAATCGCTGATGCGCCTGCTTGGCCTGGTGCGCGATGCGGAATCCGGGCAACGCGGATATTTGCTCACTGGATTGGACAGCTTTCTCGAGCCATTCCAAGCCGCGTCGCCCAAGATCGTCACGACTTTCGAAACTCTGGACGAACAAATCGGCAATGACGAGGCCGCGCGTGAAAGACTTGCAGGAATAAAGGCGCTCGCCTCTGCGAAAATGCAGGAGCTGGAGCGGACCATCGTCTTGAAACGGTCGGGCGATCCTGCCGGCGCGCTGGCTGTGGTCGAGGACGGCGCGGGGGTGCGCGCCATGGTCGAGCTCCGGCAGGCGATTGGAGGGATGCGCGACGACCTGGAAGCGCGGGTGGCTGCGGGACGCTCCGAAGCCAACGCGCAATTGACGCGCCTGCAGTTCAGCACGCTCCTGTCGGTCGCGCTGGTGATGGCGCTGGCGATTTTCGTCTTTCTCGATGGCCGCCGGCGATTCGCGCATTTGCGCTGGGTCCAGAACGAGCTCGCCTTTTCAAACGCCAATCTCGATCGCGGGATCAAGTCGAAGACATCAGCGCTCTCCGCTGCGCTCGACGCCGCGCGCAAGGCCGAAAACAGCGTCCGCGACCTGAACGCGCATCTCGAAGAGCAGGTGACTGAGCGATCGCGCGAACTTGACCGGATTTTCCGCCTGTCCTCCGACATTCTTGGCGTCGGCGACTTCGACGGCCGACTGGTCCGCATCAGTCCGGCCTATGAAGCCGTCACAGGCCGCAAGATTTCGGACGCACTGGCGAGACCGGCGATCGAATTGATCCATCCGGGCGATCGGGCTGCGGTCAGTCCGGCGATGGAGAGGATATTCACGGGACGCTCGCCGGTGGATTTCGTCGCCCGCTCGCTGCGCGCCGACGGCGGCATGTGCTGGTTGTCCTGGCGCATCGTTTCGGTCGTCGGCGAGCGGTTGTTCTATTTCGTTGTCCGGGACATCACAGAGGAGCGCCACCGCGAGGAAATGGCGCGGCAGGCGCAGAAGATGGAGGCCATCGGCCAGCTCACAGGCGGTATTGCTCACGATTTCAACAATTTACTGACAATTGTCATCGGCAACCTCAATTCGCTCCGGCGGGGATTGAACGAGGCTTCGCCGCGCGCCCAGCGCCAGATCGAACATGCCTTGATAGGCGCGCAGAAGGCGGCGTCGCTGACCGGCAGGCTGCTGGCCTTCTCGCGGCGCCAGCCGCTGGCGCCGGCCGTGGTCGAGGTCAACGGCCTCGTCGCGGGCATGTCTGAAATCTTGCACCGGACGCTCGGCGAGGCGATCGAAGTCGAGACCGTGCTTGCCGGCGGGCTGTGGCGCACGCAGGTCGACCCGAACCAGCTCGAAAGCGTCATCCTCAACCTCGCCATCAATGCTCGCGACGCGATGCCTTCGGGCGGAAGGCTGACGATCGAGACGGCCAATGCGCATCTTGACGAGTCCTATGCGGAGTCCAATCCCGAAGCGACGCCCGGGCAATATGTGCAGGTCGCTGTGACCGATACGGGCGAGGGCATGAGCCCGGAGGTCGTCAGCAAGGCTTTCGAGCCCTTTTTCACCACCAAGCCGGCTGGCGTCGGAACCGGCCTTGGCTTGTCGCAGGTTTATGGCTTCATCAAGCAGTCTGGCGGCCATATCGCGATTTATTCGGAAGCGGGCGTGGGGACGACGATCAAGCTCTATTTGTCCAGAAGCTTCACTGCGCCCGAGAAAGAGGCTGCGGCGCGGCAGCCGGCGCTTGCCGAAGCCAAGGCGCGCGGCGAATCCGTGCTGGTGGTCGAAGACGAGGACGGAGTTCGCGCGTTCGTCGTCGAGGCGCTGGAAGACGCCGGCTATAAAGTGCACGCCGCGGCCGACGGCGCCAAAGCGCTGGCCGAGCTGAGGGCGCGTCCTTCCATCGAACTGATTGTCAGCGACGTGGTGTTGGGCGGGGCTCTCAATGGCCGGGAGTTGCGGGACGAGGCGATGAAGCTCCGCCCCGGACTGCCTGTCCTGTTCATCACCGGCTATACGCGCAACGCGATCATCCACAACGGCCGGTTGGACGAGGGTGTGCATTTGCTCACCAAGCCTTTTACCGCCGGCGCCTTGCTGGGCAAGGTGCGGACTATGCTCGATGCCGCCGGCGAGGCTCAGCCCAAGCTGATATAAGGGCGACGATTTTCTTCGACCCATTTCCGGATCGAGCACGAGCTTCTGTCGATTGAATACGCCCCGAACGACGAGATTACGAAAAATTCATCCCTGGGAAACGGCGACGTAAGCCGGACGCTCCCATATTCCTGCTCGAAGCGATGCGAGTCGCGCGATTTCTTCATGCGAACGTTTTTTCGTTTCGCTTGAATATGCCCTGAAGATCCGGTCTGGCCCATGGAGCGCAAAATGCAGAATCAATCCCAATCCTTCCGCGAAGAGCGCCATGCGCGGCTGCGCGTAAAAATGCTTGGCGCCGTGGGGGTGGCGGCGCTCGTCGGAACCGCAGCGACCCTGACGCTTGTTCCCGCCTACGCGGAAGCGCCGGTGACGCAGGGCATGAATTTTGTTGGACCGCCGTCCTTCGCCGACATGGTCGACCGGGTGAAAGGCGCCGTTGTCGCGGTCAAGGTCAATGTTGTTGAAAAGGCTCAGGCCGACTCGGACGGCCCAGGCGCCGAAGGCATGCCGCCGGGCATGCCGCCGCTTTCGCCCGACGACCCGCTCTACCGCTTCTTCAAGCGCTTCGGCGGTCCGAACGGCGGCATGCCGCACGACCATCCGCACAAGGGCCAGGCGCTCGGTTCGGGCTTCATCATCTCCAGCGACGGCTATGTCGTCACCAACAATCACGTGGTCGACAACTCGACCGACGTGACGCTGACGCTCGACGGCGGCAAGACTGTTTCGGCCAAGATCATAGGGGTGGACAAGAAGACCGACCTGGCGCTGCTCAAGATCAACGAAGCCGGGACCTACCCCTATGTGGAGTTCTCCGGGGGCAATCCGCGCGTCGGCGACTGGGTGGTCGCGGTCGGCAATCCCTTCGGCCTCGGCGGCACGGTGACCGCGGGCATTGTTTCCGCGCGGGGCCGCGACATAGGCTCAGGCCCCTATGACGACTACCTGCAGATCGACGCGCCGGTCAATCGCGGCAATTCGGGCGGCCCGACCTTCAATACCAAGGGCGAGGTCGTTGGCGTCAACACCGCGATCTATTCACCTTCAGGCGGCAGCGTCGGCATCGGCTTCGCCATTCCCTCCGAAGTCGCCAAGGACGTGATCAACGCGCTCAAGACCAAGGGATCGGTGGCGCGCGGCTACATCGGCGTGCAGATCCAGCCAGTGACGCAGGAAATTGCCGAAAGTCTCGGGCTGAAATCGACCAATGGCGCGCTGGTGGCGATGACCCAGCCCGATACGCCGGCCGCCAAGGCGGGCATCGCCTCCGGCGACGTCATCACCGGCGTCAATGGCGAGAAGATCGAGGGCCCGCGCGAATTGTCACGCAGGATCGCGGGCTTCGGTCCAAACGCCACGGTCGACCTGACCTATCTCCATAATGGCGCGGAGAAGAGCACGACCGTCAAGCTCGGCGAATTGCCGGCCGAGAAGGAAGCCAAGGCCGTGGTCCCCCCCGAGAAGGCGGCCAAGACCGCGCTCGCCGGCTTCGGTCTCAGCCTTTCGCCTGCTGCCTCCGTCGCGGGCGCCGGCAAGGAAGGCGCCGTTGTGACCGATCTCGATCCCGACGGCCCCGCCGCGCAGAAAGGCCTGCGGACCGGCGATGTGATCCTCGACGCCGGCGGCAAGCCGGTCGCGGGTCCGGAGGATGTGGTCAAGGCGCTCGACGACGCCAAGAAGGAAGGACGCCGCGCCGTGCTGCTGCGGGTGAAATCCGGCGACAACACGCACTTCCTGGCGCTGTCCACCGAACCGTCGTGAGCCATGCATCGGCGAGGATCATTTCCCGCCGATGAGAGACGGCAGGCCGGGCGCCCCTCCCACCGGCCTGCCGCTTTTTTATGCCAGCCAATTACTTTTTACTGCCAAGTGCCTGCGACCGTGCCGATCGGCGAGGCGGCTGACGCTTCCGGGCGGTTCGGAATTTCGACTTGTCGAATTTCGGAGCCAGTGCTGTTAATGTTCTGCATGAGAATTCTCATTATCGAAGACGATGCCTCGGCAAGCGCTTATCTGGTCAAGGCTTTTCGCGAATTGGGCCATCAGGCCGATTCGGCGTCCGACGGCCTGTCTGGCTACGCCATGGCGGAGGCCGGCGCTTACGACGTGCTCATCGTCGATCGCATGCTGCCCAAGCTCGATGGCCTCTCGTTGATCGGCGGCTTGCGCGCGCAAAAGATCGAAACCCCCGTTCTCATCCTCTCGGCGCTCGGCCAGGTGGACGACCGCGTGAAAGGCTTGCGCGCCGGGGGCGACGATTATCTGTCCAAACCCTATGCATTCGCGGAGTTGCTCGCGCGCGTCGAAATCCTGGCGCGACGCCGGCAGGGCGGTCTGGGCGAAGAGGCTTTCTACCGCGTCGGCGATCTGGAGCTGGACCGGTTAAAACACAAGGTTTTCCGCGCGGGCAAGGAGATCGTCCTGCAGCCGCGCGAATTCCGCCTGCTCGAATATCTGATGCGCCATGCCGGACAGGTGGTGACGCGCACCATGCTGCTCGAAAATGTCTGGGACTACCATTTCGACCCCCAGACAAATGTGATCGATGTGCACATCTCCCGCTTGCGGGGAAAGATCGACAAGGGCCACGAGACGCCCTTGCTGCAGACCGTGCGCGGCGCGGGCTATTCCTTGCGCGAGGGGTAAATCAGCTCGCGCTCAGGCATTGAGCTATCATGGGCGCCAAATCCGCCTTTTGGCGAGCTGCCGAGGCATCAATGGCTTCCTTGCTCGCCCCGGCCTGGGACATTCCTTTACCGATGGCGATGAGCCGCGAAAAGTCCTTGTTAAGCCCGGCGGTGAGGGTCAATCGCCCGAGACGCGACATGCTTTGCTCCGCCTTCGTCGCCATGCAGGCGCACGCGCTCGGAGCCTTGGCGCCGAAGCTTTTGTCGAGTCCCACGTGGCAGGCAGCGACGAAAGCGTCGTGCTCTCCGGGAAGAACGGCGCCGCCATTCTGCAAGTCAGCCATCGACATCTGCACGGCAGGCGTGTTTTTGAAATAATGTCCGACGCCCCAGCCAGCCGCAAACAAGACCAGCGTCAGAGCGCCAACGATAATAAGTCCCCATTTGACGATCGCCATGACAATGCTCCTAAATAATATATTCGACACGCATAGCGTAAAGACACGATCCTAAACATTTATTATGCTTCCGCCAAACTGCGTGAAGTAGATAAAATTTAGTTACGACAAATTAACGGCAATTGTTACAGTAGCTTACGCTTGGTCCCTTCACATCGCGACCAGCACAGGGCATTTGGCGAGTTGCATGATGCCATCCGCCGGCTGCCAATCATTCTTTCGTAAATTGCGGAATGGCCCGCCGATCACGAGCAATTGGACATTGAGCTTGATGGCGCGATCGACGACGGCGGCGCCGCTAACCCCATCCCCCTCGTCTTGAAAAGGCTGGGACGAGACGCCGGTCTGATCAATCAGGAAAACGGAAGCCGGTTCACGTCGCCGGGCAGGCGTCGGACAATGCGTCGAGGTTTTGCTGCTCGATCCGCATTTGGGCGCCGCCGCCGCCGATGGTTACGACATAGATTGATCCGAAGTCGTCGTCGCGCCAGGAGGGGACCGTTTTCGGGTCGCCGCCATTGCGCGCAACGAGGTCGCGCGCAAGCGTCACGATCTGCTTGTGTTCCCACGCGACAAGAAGAGTTGCATTGCTGTAGCGCGGCAACGTCAGTTGCTTGCGCAGGGATGGAAGGCTTGAAACGCCAAATGTCGTGTCGACGGGCATGCCGAGGGCGATGGCGGTTGGCTCGATCGTCGCCAGGGGGCGCACATAGTCGTAGGCGACGCCGCGATCCTTTTTGCGTTCTGCGGGATTGGGAGCGTAAATCGCGTTGGGGGACGGGAATTTCGCAGCCAGCGCCTTCGGCAGGGCGAGCGCGCGGTTGAGGCCCTTGCATGACAATTGCCCAAGCCCTGCCGCCGGATTTTCCCCGTGGCGCACGAAAATGATGGTCTCGGCGGCTTGACCTGGCGCAGCGACGATCAGGCCGAGAAAGACGGCGCCGATCCGGGCAACGTAGGCAGACCTGTATGATGGAATGAGCAAAATCTGTCCTTGGAATTTTTTCGACGCAGATCTGTCGTCAAAGCTGTTTATCCCGTTCAGCGATCTCGGTGGAATGTTTTTGCCGCCGGGAGCACGGTGAACCGCCGAGCCGACATCAGAGTTGTCGAAAGGCGGAGTTCTGAACCGTGCAACAAGATTTCGTGGCTGCGCGGCGCCGAACGGGTGTAAACTGGCGCAAAGGGTAAGTCGATGGTGGACCCTGCTGCGGTTTCTCCGGAAAAAAGACCAGATCCAGGCGCGCGGGATCAGGCTGGCGCTCCCTCCTTGCGCATTCTCGCGCTCCTGCCCGAAGTCGAGACCGTGCCCGCCTGCCTGCAATGCGCGATGGCCGTCGGCGGCGCTCAGTCTCCCATTGCCGCCGTTCACCTCGGGTTTGATTCCGCGCATAGCTTTGTCTCCGCCGAGGAGGCGGACATCCAGCAGTTGCGCGACATTTTCGAAGGCTCCCCCGAAACGCGGCGCAGCCGCATAAAGGCCGCCTACGACGGTTTCGTCGCGACTTCGCCTGACGCGCCGATGCGCTGGAAAGACGACGAAGGCGACATTGATGCGAACGTCCTGATCGAGGCGCATGACGCCGATCTCGTCGTCATCGGCCGCCCCTTGCACCTCGACGCCAGCGACGCGCTGCACAGCGCGCTGTTTGCAACGCATCGACTGGTTCTTGTTGCGCCGCCGAAAAGTCGCGGAGCGGCAATGAGCATCGGGCGGCACATGATCGTCGGCTGGAAGCCCGGCGACGCCGTCAAGCGCACAATCGAAGCGGCTCAACCCTGGTTGCGGCGCGCCGACAGGATCACCGTGTTGTGGGTCGCAAAACACGGAGTCGAGCCCTATGACCGGAGCGCCCGCGACGTCTTCGCCAAACTCGGGTTGAACGCGGATATCGTCGGTTTGCAGCGCAATCGCCAAAGCGTCGGGCGCCAGCTCCTGGACGAAGCAACGCGTCTTGGCGGCGATTGCCTCTTGATCGGCGCGTACAGGCACGGCGCGCTCTGGAACGCCATTTTAGGCGGCGTGACGCGGGATGTGCTCGCCCATGCCGAAATTCCCGTCTTCCTGATGCGCTGAGGTTTTTGCGGGCTGAGGCTAGCGCCTGTTCGGTGAACTCCGGTTCACCGAACAGGCGCTAATTTCTTGTTTTCACGCATTTTCTTAACGCGAACCGGAATCCACTTCGCTCGAAAATGCTCTAATCCCGCGTCAAAACGATCTTTTCAGACAAGCCTTCGTGCACCAGCCGGTAGGCCTCTAGCCCTTCCGCAAGCTTGAACTGTCGCGGCTCGGGCGGCGCGGGTAGGGCGCCTGACTGGAACAAGGCGTCAATTTCGACCAGCATTTTCGCGCAGGCCGTCGTGTCGTGAAGCAGCGAATTGACGCCGAGCAAATTCAACCCGCGCCGGTAAAAATCCAGCACCGGAAAATCGACGGTCAGCTTGCCCATGCCGGGCGGCGCGATGACGCAGATCGCGCCATGTTTCGCGGCGGCGGGAATGGCGGCTGGCAGCCACGCGCCCGTCGTCTCGAAGATCGCGTCGGCATAGGCGCCGAATTTGGCGAGGACCTGGTCCGGCAGGCTTTCGGGCGCGCCGAGCAACAGGGTCTCGTAGCCGAGGTCAGACAGCGCCGCGGCCTGTTCCGCGCGCCGCACAGCTGCGACGACCTTTCCGCCCAGGGCGCGGCCCAGGGCCAGCGCCGCGCGGCCGACGGCGCCATTGCCGCCGATGACCAGGAAATTCTTTCCCGGTCCGACTGTCGCACGCGAAATGCCGTCCCAGGCGGTGGTGTAGGGCACGCCGCAGGCCGCCGCCTGCGCGAACGACAGGTTGTCCGGCAGGAGCGCGCAACCGGCGGCGGGCAGCGTCAGGAATTCGGCGTGGGCTCCGTCCTGTGAAAAGCCGAGGCCGAGCCCCGTGCCCCAGACGCTTTTGCCGAGGAGTTCTGCAGGCCCCTGTCGGACGATTCCGGCGAAATCGCGGCCGGGAATGCGCGGTGGGGTCGTGTAGGCGGGAAAGAAGCCCAGCACGTTCTTCACGTCGCTTGGATTAAGCCCGGCGGCCTTGACCTCCACCAGGACCTCGCCGGCGCCGGGAACGGGCGTCGGGCGCTCAACGAGCGCAAGGGCTGAGAGATCGCTGGTCCTGTCGAAGGAAAGCGCCTGCATGAAATTTGCTCCTATCGCCCCACCGCCCGCCAGCCTATGTCACGGCGGCAGAATCCTTCCGGAAAGTGGATTGCGTCGACGCCGCGATAGGCCAAGACCTGCGCCTGCGCCACATTTTCGGCCAGCGCCGTGACATTCAGCACCCGGCCGCCGTTTGCGACGAGCTTTTCGCCCTCGCGCTTCGTGCCGGCATGGGTGACGCTGACGCCCTCGATCCGCTCGGCTTTCTCGAGTCCCTCGATCAATCCGCCTTTTTTTGGCGCGCCCGGATAATTTTCCGCGGCCAGCACCACGGTCAGCGCGGTTTTCGGCGACAGGCGCACTTTTTCCGGCAAATGTCCCTCGGCGCAGGCGAGCAGCAGGCCGAGCAGGTCGTCGTCGAGCCTCGCCAGCATGACCTGGCATTCCGGATCGCCGAAGCGGGTGTTGAATTCGATCAGCTTCGGCCCGTCCTTGCCGATCATCAGCCCGGCGAAGAGCACGCCCTTGAAGGGACAGCCTTCCGCCTTCATCGCCGCGACCGTCGGTTCGACGATCTCGCGCATGACCCGGGCGGCGATGTCCGGCGTGACCACCGGGGCGGGCGAATAGGCGCCCATGCCGCCGGTATTGGCGCCGGTGTCGCCGTCGCCGACCCGCTTGTGGTCCTGGGCCGAGGCGAAGGCCAACGCCTTGTCGCCGTCGCAAAGCGCGAAGAACGAGGCCTCTTCGCCGTCAAGAAAGGCTTCGATCACCACTTCCGCCCCAGCCGCGCCAAAGGCGCCGGCGAACATGTCCAAGACCGCCGCTTCCGCTTCCTTGAGCGTCATGGCGACCACCACGCCCTTGCCCGCGGCGAGCCCGTCCGCCTTGACGACGATCGGCGCGCCCTGCTGGCGGAGATATTCGAGCGCCGGCTCCGCTGCGGTGAAGCGCCGGTAGGCGCCGGTGGGGATATTGTATTTGGCGCAAATATCCTTGGTGAAGCCCTTGGAGCCCTCGAGCCTGGCTGCGGCCTTGCTCGGCCCGAAAGCCTTGACGCCCGCTGCCTCCAGCGCATCGACGAGGCCGTCGACCAGCGGCTGCTCCGGGCCGATCACGACAAAGGCGATTGCGTGTATGCGGCAGAAATCGATCACCGCCTGGAAGTCGGCGAGGTCGAGCACGACGTTTTCCGCGATTTTCGCCGTGCCGGGATTGCCGGGCGCGACAAAAAGTTTCGAGAGAAGCGGGCTTTTGACCATGGCTGTGGCGAGCGCATGTTCGCGGCCGCCGGAGCCGATGAGAAGAACGTTCATGAATGGCCTCGTTTCGCCGTGTGTTTAGGCGAGGCGGCGCACAGTTTCAACCGCGCCCTTCGGCATGCGCCGTCTCCGGTCGCTTTGACCTCGGGCGACGCCGCGCGTCATGCAAAAGTCATCACGCTCTTTTGAGCTAAACCGCGGAGAAATGCGTTTAGATATTCAAGCATCCGGCAGTTTCTGGCCAAAGGCCTTCTGGAAGCGCCGCTGCCCGGCGGCGGCTCAATCGGCGGCCAAGCGGAAAAGCAGAGGAACGGAGTAAAGCGATGAACGAAGCGACCGAGATTTCGAGAGCGGGTCAATGCCCGGTCAAACACGGGCGTAGCGGCAGGAGCAATCGGGAATGGTGGGCCAACCGGCTCAGCCTTCAGATACTTTATCAGCATTCGGACCGTTCCAATCCCATGGGCAAGGCGTTCGATTACGCAAAGGAATTCGAAATCCCTCGATCTTGATGCGGTTATCGCTGATCTCCGTGCGCTGATGACGGATTCCCAGGATTGGTGGCCGGCGGACTTCGGGCATTACGGCGGCCTCTTCATTCGCATGGCCTGGCATAGCGCAGGCACCTATCGCGTGGCGGACGGCCGGGGCGGCGCCGGCGGCGGCCAGCAGCGTTTCGCTCCGCTCAACAGCTGGCCGGATAACGCCAACCTCGACAAGGCGCGCCGCCTGCTGTGGCCGATCAAGCAAAAATATGGACGTAAATTGTCCTGGGCCGATCTCTTCGTGCTCACCGGCAATGTCGCCCTGGAAACCATGGGCTTCAAGACCTTTGGCTTCGGCGGCGGCCGCGTCGACACCTGGGAGCCGGAAGAACTTTACTGGGGACCGGAAGGGGCCTGGCTCGGCGACGAGCGCTACAGCGGAGAGCGCGAGTTGCAAAACCCGCTTGCCGCGGTGCAGATGGGCCTTATTTACGTCAACCCCGAAGGTCCGAACGGCAAGCCCGACCCGGTCGCGGCCGCCCGCGACATCCGCGAGACCTTCGCGCGCATGGCGATGAATGACGAGGAGACCGTGGCCCTCATCGCCGGCGGCCACACCTTCGGCAAGACGCATGGCGCGGGCGACCCGTCTCTGATCGGCCCGGAGCCGGAAGGCGCCGACGTCGAAGATCAGGGCCTTGGGTGGCGCAGCAGGCACGGAAGCGGATTCGGCGCCGACGCCATCACCGGCGGCCCCGAGGTGACCTGGAGCCAGACGCCAATACGCTGGAGCAACCACTTCTTCGACAATTTGTTCAAATTCGAGTGGGAGCTCACCAAGAGCCCGGCCGGCGCCTGGCAGTGGGAGGCGAAGGATGCGCCAGCAGACGTCCCGGACGCGCATGACGCCGCCAGGACACATCGGCCGCGGATGCTGACGACGGACCTCGCGCTGCGCTTGGACCCGGCCTACGAGAAGATTTCGCGGCGCTTCTACGAGAACCCGGAGCAATTCGCGGACGCCTTCGCGCGCGCTTGGTTCAAGCTTACCCATCGCGACATGGGGCCGAAGGCGCGCTATCTCGGCAAGCTCGTGCCGCAGGAGACGCTTATCTGGCAGGATCCGATACCCGCTGCGGATCACCCGCTGATCGACGAGCAGGACGTCGCCGCCCTCAAGGCCAAACTCCTCGCCTCCGGACTGTCGGTGAAGCAGCTCGTCTCGACGGCCTGGGCCTCGGCCTCGACCTTCCGCGGGTCGGACAAGCGAGGCGGCGCCAATGGCGCACGCATCCGCCTCGCTCCGCAGAAGGATTGGGCGGTCAACAATCCACCCGAGTTGGCGAAGGCGCTGCAGAAGCTCGAGACCATACAGAAGGATTTCAGCGCTTCCGCGAGCAACGGCAAGAAGGTCTCCCTCGCCGACCTTATCGTCCTCGCCGGCAGCGCAGGAATCGAGAAAGCCGCTGCGGATGCGGGGATTACGGCGAAGGTTCCCTTTACGCCTGGCCGCATGGACGCCTCGCAGGACCAGACCGATGCCGAGTCCTTCGCACCAATGGAGCCGGCCGCGGACGGCTTCCGCAATTACTACGTGGGTGGACGCGAGCTCATGGCTCCCGAGGAGGCCCTGGTCGACAGGGCGCAGCTGTTGCAACTCACTGGGCCGGAAATGACGGTTCTGATCGGCGGGTTGCGCGTCCTCGAAGTCAATGTCGACGGATCCAGCCGCGGCGTCTTCACGGCGCGCCCGGGCAAGCTGACGAACGACTTCTTTGTCAACCTGCTGGACATGCGCACGGAATGGCAGGCTGTCGGCGAGAACGAATATGCCGGCCATGACCGCAAGACCAGGCAGCCAAAATGGACCGGCACGCGCGTCGACCTTGTCTTCGGCTCGCATTCCGAGTTGCGGGCCTTGGCCGAGGTCTATGCCTGTTCCGACGCTCACGAGAAATTCGTGAAGGATTTTATCGCGGCCTGGGCCAAAGTCATGATGGCCGATCGCTTCGAGCTTGCAGCGCGCTGAACAAGTTTCGGGGATAATGAACGAAGCGGCGTTCCTCGTGGACGCCGCTTCGTCTGTCTTGGCGTCTCACCCACGGCGCTTTATAGATAAGTCCCGCCCCGCGCAGCGCGAATGCGCAGGAGGTTGCAAAGTATGGCTTCGATTATATTCGTGCGTCGTCAATCGCCTGATTGGGAAAAACTCTCGCAAGACTTTCGACGAGGAGAAACAATCGATCCGTCGAGATACGTGCCTGATCATACAATTCCCGGCTTTCCAGAACGGGTGGATCGCCTGATCGACAAGTGGAACGCCAAATTCAAAATAGATTTTTTTACATTTCGTGCAGTGTTAGCTAATCTGTCAAGCAAAAGCATTTCGTCTGTGATGGAGTCGCGATCTTTCAGCTATTGTGATTTGCCTGTAGTCGCGGAAATTTTGGCGAAAAATGATGCTTATTGCTATTTCCATGATGACGATGATTTTTTTGCCCCCTACCTTGCCGCGGTAATAAACGAGGATGAGACGCAAGCGGATGCGATCGTGACGCCTCTGTTCAGGGTTGGCGTCCCAACGTTCACATTTTTCAGGGAGAAAACCGCGACATCCTTCATTTTTGGTGAGAGCAGGCCGCATGATTTTCGCTATCAAACCAATAATTATGGAATTCACAGTCGACGTTGCCGGTCGACCGCAGACCTTGCCGCGCTCAAGGATCATGTATTAGCGTCTAAATTCGCGGACGCGGAAGGATTTGTCGACCGATGTTTGCCTACGCCGGTCAGCGCAACTATCAAAACGCCGGGGTCCGCATCAACTCTCCCGCAATCAGTTAATTGCGATGATCGTAGCCACAGAATATTTGATGCATTCATCAAGGAAATTCCGCTTGAGTTGCTAACAAAACAGTATATGTGGCTTGCTGATCCGCTGCGTGATATAATTCGTCTTGTAGATAATGTCTATCGTGGCAATGACTATGTTTCAATCGTCGATTTGCTATAAACGCCACGCGGCTGTACGCGACATGAAGGACGTCACCAGGAAATTTCAGCGTTGATCCGGCTACGCACCTCATCGAGCGTAATGCAACGGAAAAAGTCATGCCACGGTTGGGGAACGAGATAATCCATCTTGCCCCCGGCGTCCCAGACCATGGCGATCAAGCCCTTGAGGCCGCATGCTTTGGCTTTCTCCTGCAATTGGGCGATGGTCGCCTCCTGCTGCGTCGGCGACGCCCTCGCGAATGCGGGGGCCATGATGACGATCACCATGTCCTGGCCTTGTTCGTGCAATTGGGCGACCTGGATGGACGGCATGGAAACTCCAGGGAATGCGGTTGCCCGCTTGCGAGCAAATTTCGCGCCATGACGGGAAAATCTTCCTCTCGCCAGCGGCAGCCCAAATGATTAGCCTTGCCGGATGAGCGATTCCGCGCCCCTCACCAATGCGCCCGAACTGACGGTTTCCGAATTGTCGGGGGCGCTCAAGCGCGCGATCGAGGACCAGTTCGGCCATGTCCGGCTGCGCGGCGAAATCTCGAATTTTCGCGGCCAGCATTCCTCAGGCCACGCCTATTTCTGCCTGAAGGACGCCAACGCCCGAATCGACGCGGTGATCTGGAAGGGAACGTTCAATCGCCTGCGCACAAAACCGCAGGAAGGGCTGGAGGTTATCGCCACCGGGAGGATCACCACTTTTCCGGGCAAATCCTCCTATCAGATCGTCATCGAGCAACTGGAGCCGGCGGGCATTGGCGCGCTGATGGCGCTGTTGGAGGAACGCCGGAAAAAACTCGCCGCGGAAGGCCTGTTCGACGAAGCGCGCAAGAAGAAGTTGCCCTTCCTGCCTCGGACCATCGGCATCGTGACGTCGCCCACCGGCGCGGTGATTCGCGACATATTGCACCGACTGCACGACCGCTTTCCGCGCCGCGTTCTGGTCTGGCCGGTGCGCGTGCAGGGCGAGACCTCGGCGGAAGAAGTCGCCGGGGCGATCCGCGGCTTCAACGCCTTGGCGCCGGATGGGCTGATACCGCGGCCCGACTTGCTGATCGTCGCGCGTGGCGGCGGCTCGCTTGAGGATTTGTGGAGTTTCAACGAGGAAGAGGTTTTGCGCGCCGCGTCGGAAAGCAGAATACCCTTGATTTCGGCGATTGGCCACGAAACCGACTGGACCCTGCTCGACCTCGTCGCCGACCTGCGCGCGCCGACCCCGACCGGCGCCGCCGAAAAGGCCGTGCCGGTGCGCTCCGAGCTTTTGAGCGATCTCGCCAATTTTTCGCGCCGCCACACCGATGCAATTTTTCGTATTCTCGATCGTCGCCGCAGTGATCTGCGCGGTCTCGTCCGCGCGCTGCCTGGAGCAGAATTGCTGCTCGCCACACCCCGCCAGCGGACGGACCGGGCGGGAGAAAAACTGCGCGCGTCGCTGCAGGCCTCGCTCGGCAAGAAGCATCTGGCGCTGGCGCAGGCCTCGCGCCTGCTGGCGCGCCATGCGCCGCAGGCCGAGCTTTCGCGGGCGACGGGACGGCTCAACACGCTCGTCTTCCGGCTCGAGGCAGCGCGCGTCGGCATGATTTTGCGCCGACGCGAGTCCCTGGCGACTCTGTCCAGGAGTTTCGGAGCTGCGATGACTTCGCGCGCAAATGCGCTACGCAACGAGATTTTTTCGCAGCGGCAGCGGCTCAGGACGGCGACCGCCCGCCGCGACGCCGTCATGGCGGCGCTGACGGCTCGTCGTCGCGAAAAGCTCGATCATCTGGAGCAGATGCGTTTCGCGCTTGGCCATGGCGCCATCTTGCAGCGCGGTTTTGCCTTGGTGCGTGACGTCGCGGGCGCCGCTGTCCATTCCGTGACGCAGGCGCCGCCGGGAACTGTGCTCAGACTGCAATTCTCCGATGGAACGATCGTCGCGACGTCAGGCGATGTCCTTGACGACGGCTCAAGCTCGCAAAAGTCGGTAAAAAAACCGAAAAACGCGTCAAAGGCGCCGGGTGGAGGCGGGCAGGGCAGCCTGTTTTGAGCAGGCATTAGCCTAAGGACGAGTGGCGGCGCATTTTCGGAACGGTGATAAATGCATATTGATCTGGATCAATATGCTCATCGCTCTGCTTACCGACATACACGCCAACCGCGAAGCGTTCGACGCCTGCCACGCCGAGGCGAAACGCCTCGGCGCGGAAAAATTCGTCTATCTCGGCGATCTCGTCGGCTATGGCGCCGACCCCTCCTATGTCGTCGATCGCGTCGCCGAGGAAGTGGCGCATGGCGCGGTCTGCCTGATGGGCAATCACGATCTCGCCGCCGTGCGGGGCGAGCAGGGACGCATGCATTCCATGGCCCGCGAGGCGATCGAATGGACGGCGGAGCGGCTCGATTCGACGCAGGTCGCCTTTCTCGCGGGGCTGCCGTTCGAAGTCACAAGCGTCAGCGAAGCCGGGACGCAGACATTGTTCGTCCACGGGGACGCCAGCTCGCCCCAGGATTTTGTTTATATAACGGGGGCGCCGACAGCAGAGCGCTCGCTCGAAGCTTCGACGGCCCATGTCACCTTTTGCGGCCATGTGCACCGGCCCCAGCTATATCACATGGCGCCGGGCAAGCCGCCGCTGCCCTTCATCCCGACGGCCAATCTGCCGACGCCGCTGGCGCGTAGCCGCCGCTGGCTGTCAGTGCTGGGCTCGGTCGGCCAGCCGCGCGACGGCAATCCCCTCGCGGCCTTCGCCCTTTACGACGACGCGCGCGGCGTGCTCAACAGCATCCGCGTCGCCTACGACATCGAGGGCGCCGCTGGGAAGATCGTGCAGGCGGGCCTGCCCGAGTTCCTGGCGACGCGCCTTTTCAACGGTCACTGAGCCGCGCAGCAAATCCGGCGGGCTCGCCCGCCGAATTGGGGCTCAGCCCTTGTTCAGCACCTTGGCCACCGCGTTGGGGCGCAGGCGGAAGGCGTCGGGCATGCCTGAGCCGAGCAGCGGCCGCAGGTAGAGGCGGAAGGCGTCGGTCACATCGGTGCCGCAGGAGGCCAGGAACTCGTCCTCCATCACGCGGGTCTTGCCGGCGACGCTGTCGAGCGGGACCAATTCGTAATCGACCGAATAATAGCCGGTGCGCTTGATCGCCACCGAGCCGTCGCGGTCGCCCCACATGGCGTATTGCACCGCCTTCTCGCCGACTTCGCGCGCCTCGCGCTGGTCGACGTCGGAGACGCAGCCGATGAAGGAGCGCTGCAGGTAGCCGAACGTGTCGCCGCGCACGCGCTTGATGCCGAGCTTGTTCTTGATCTCCTCGCAAAGCAGGTCGGCCAGCGCGCCGGTGCCGGAAAGCTGGACGTTGCCATGCGCGTCATGCTCGATCTGCTGGGCAAGCCTGGTGATGATCGGCGCGCCGGTCGCGTCGTGTATGCCTTCGGAAACCGCGACCACGCAGCGGCCGTAGCGGTCATAAACGCGCTTCACGTCGCCCAGGAATTTGTCGACGTCGAAGACGCGTTCCGGCACGTAGATCAGATGCGGGCCATCGTCGGGGAATTTCTTGCCAAGCGCGGAGGCCGCGGTGAGAAAGCCGGCATGACGGCCCATGACCACGGCGACATAGACGCCGGGAAGCGCGGCATTGTCGAGGTTGGCGCCGGCGAAGGCCTGGGCGACGAAGCGCGCCGCCGATGGAAAGCCGGGCGTGTGGTCGTTGCCGACGAGATCATTGTCGATTGTCTTGGGGATATGGACGCTGCGCAGCGGATAGTTCGCCTTTTTCGCCTCTTCGCTGACGATGCGCACCGTATCCGAGGAATCGTTGCCGCCGATGTAGAAGAAGGCGCCGATCTCGTGCGCCTGCAGCACCTTGAAGATTTCGTGGCAATATTTCACGTCGGGCTTGTCGCGGGTCGAGCCCAGCGCAGAGGACGGCGTATGGGCGACCATTTCCAGATTGTGGCTGGTCTCCTGCGTCAGGTCGAGCAGATCCTCGTTGACGATGCCTCGCACGCCATGATGCGCGCCATAGACGCGGCTGACGCCGGCGAACTTGCGCGCTTCGAGCACGACGCCGGCCAGCGACTGGTTGATGACGGCAGTTGGGCCGCCGCCCTGGGCGACCAGAATTTTTTTCGGCGTCATGAAATCGACTCCCCGCAAGAATGACGCGCTGTTCTAGCGCAGCTACGCGCGGAAGGCATCATGCGACGCGGAAAAAGAGGGGCGCTCACCGCGGCGATCGAGATGGCGCCAGCCCTTCGCCTGGGCTAGTTTCGCGCGAGGGAGTCGCGCCATTTCGATTGAAACGCCCACGTTTTCGGACCTCCGCCCCGGCGACGTCATCGACGGCTTCCGTCTCGTCGAGCGGCTGCATGTGGGCGGAATGGCCCATATCTGGAAGGTGAGCCGCGACGACATGTCGCCGCCCGCCGTGCTCAAGGCGCCAATCGTGCAGGATGGCGATGACGCCACCTGCATCGTCAGCTTCGAAATGGAGCAGATGATCCTGCCGTTGCTGACAGGCCCGCATTCTCCAAAATTCATCGCATCAGGCGATTTCAGCACGCGACCTTACATTGTCATGGAGATGATCGAGGGCCAGTCGCTGCTCTCGAAAGTGGACGACGCGCCGCTGCCCGTCGGGGAGGTTGTCGAAATCGGGGTCGGCGTCGCTCGCGCCCTGGCCGAATTGCACGCCCAGAACGTCATCCATCTGGACATCAAGCCCTCCAATATCATGCGCCGAAGCGGCGGGTCCAAAGTTGCCGGCGAATTCACGCTGATCGATTTCGGCTTGTCGCGTCACGACCTGCTGCCGGATCTGCTGGCCGAGGAATTCCGCGTGCCCATCGGCACCGGCCCCTATCTTTCGCCCGAGCAGATCGCGCGGGACCGCAGCGATCCTCGCAGCGACATATTTTCGCTTGGCGTGGTGCTTTATTATCTGCTGACCGGGCAAAGGCCCTTCGGCTATCCGCGCAAGCAGCGCGCGCTGGCGCGGCGCTTCTGGCGCGATCCCGAGCCGCCCAGCTCGCTCAATCCCAAATGTCCGCCCTGGTTGCAGGAGGTCATCCTGCATTGCCTTGAGCCGGAGGCGGAAAACCGCATTCCGACTGCCGCGCAACTGGCGCTTGAGCTGGCCAACCCCGACCAGATTGTCCTGACCGAGCGGGCCGAGAAATTCTGCTCCGATTCCTGGCTTACGGCGCGGCGGCGCTGGTGGGCGCAGAAACTCAGGCCGCAGCATTTTGCGCGCAGCATGGCGTCGCGGCGGGCGTCGGCGCCCATTGTCATGGCGGCGGTCGACCTTGCTCTTGAAAACGCGGCCTTGGCCGAATCCATCCGCGAAGCCGCGAGCCGGCTTATGACGACCGCGCCCGGCGCGCGGCTTGCCTGCGTCACGGTGATCAAGTCGAGCCGGCTGCGCATCGACAATCCGCAAGACGAACACGGGCGCAACCTGCATGTCCGGAGGCTTGTCGAATTGCGACAATGGGCCAGCGCGCTCGGCCTTTCACAACAACAGGTTACGGCGCATGTGCTGGAGGCGGCCGATCCTGCGGCGGCGCTGATCGATTTCGCCCACCAAAACCATGTCGATCAGATGGTTATCGGCGCCAATTCGCCGCTAAGACGCGGCATAGGCCCGGTGGCCACACGCATTGTCGCTCAGGCGCCGTGCAGCGTGACCATGGTCAGGCTGCCGCGGCCGATTGAGACGGCGCCCGTGGACGCTGCGACCGAACCGGACACAGGATTTGGCATTTAAGTTCGAGATTGAAGCCGGCGGTCAATGCCGTTACATATTTTCAGGCAAATTTGACGCCCCTGGGCCTCGGGCGAAATGGAACCCGCGCATGAACCGGATGGATCGTCGCGCCGCGTTAGGCGGCCCGGCCGAACTCGAATATCTCGACGGCGATTTCAAGGTGAAAAAACCGGGGGCCTTTGTCGTCTGCGCGGCCACGGGCGCGCAGATCGCGCTCGAAGACCTGCGCTACTGGAACGTCGATCGCCAGGAGCCCTATGCCGGGCCGGAGGCGGTGGAGTTGCGGCTGAAGCAACTCGGCGCCAGCGGAGGCTGACGTCCTGCGCCCTTAAATCAGCGGGCCTGTCGCAAGCGCGGCGATTGCGAAAAACACCGGCCACGCCAGATGGCGGCCGCGACTGGTCGCGAGGATAACCAGTCCCGTGACGAAAAAAGTCGTGGCTGCAGCCGCCAGCGCGATCTTGCCGCCCCGATCGATCGGCGACAGCGAAAAGGCTGCGAGCATCGCGCCGGTTCCCCACCACGCCAGCGTCGTGAGATGCCACGCAAACCGCAGGATGCGGCGCGCGAAGGCGCTTTTTTCCAAAATTCCCTGCCGCGTCCCCGGGGCGAGCAATGGCCCGAGCAATCTGACCTCGCCGAGCCACGAGTGCGCCAAGCCGACCAAAAAGACGAGACTTGCGGCCAAGGCCAAGGACGTATTCATCATGCGCGCCGCCCTCTGCTTTCAATACGGTGCCGTATGTTCCTGTTTATGCCGCTCCCTTGCGGCTGTCAATACGCTTGCGTATGGTGAGGCATGAGCAAGCGGCTTGGAAAGCAGGAATGGATCATCGCGGGCTTGCAGGCCCTGGCCGAGCAAGGCGTCGAGGCCGTGCGGGTCGAGCGCCTGGCGGAAAAGCTGGGCGTGACCAAGGGTAGTTTTTATTGGCATTTCAAAGATCGTGGCGCGCTGCTTGAAGCTTTGCTCGAGGCTTGGCGGATTTGCACGACCAGCGACGTGATCGAGCTGATCGAAGCCCGTGGCGGCGATGCGCAAGCTCGGCTGGCTGGCTTGTTCAAGATCGTCGGACGCGCCGACCTCCGCGTCGACCGCAGCGTCAGGACTTGGGCGGCTCACGACGAGGCCGCGCGGTCGGTGCTTCATATCGTGGATCGGCGGCGCATCGAATATCTCGAAAATTTGTTCGTCGAGATCGGCTTTTCATCGGACGCGGCGCAGGCGCGGGCGCGCTTCGTCTATCACGCGATGGTCGGGCGGATGATCATGGACGATCAGGTCGCCGCCGAAAAAAACCAGAGCGGATTCCTCGATACGATCCTGCCGATGCTCACGCGCCTCGGATAGGTTGGAAGCCGATGGACGTAGCGCGCCAAACATTCACTTCGGAAGAGCCCATGAATTTCATCGCCTTGTTCTTCGCCGGCGCATTTCTCTGCAATTCCGTTCCGCATTTATGCGCGGGCTTGCAGGGCGCGGCCTTTCCGACTCCGTTTGCCAAGCCTCGAGGCGTAGGCCATTCGCCGGCGTTCATCAATTTTCTGTGGGGGGCGTTCAATCTTTTTGTCGGGATGGCGCTGCTGGCGCGAAGCCCGGTCGTCGTCGGCTTGAATTTCGACTGCCTGGCGCTCGCCGCTGGCGCTTTGGCGCTTGGCTCTTATCTTTCGCGGTATTTTGCCAAGGTTCGCAATACGCGGAATTAAATCAAGCTCCCAGGTGCTTTCCCGCGATTCCCTAAATATCCACCTGTCCGGAAAAGCGGCCCGCCGCACGGCAGTTTGCCACAGCGTCGCGCAAAAGGCGCTGCAGTTCCTCCGCCTCCTCGACCACCAGCCCGACCGGCAAGGCCTCGGGCTGCGGCAGTTTCGGCCGCAGCAGCGGCAGGAACGTGGTGATTTTGACCATGTCCTTCTCTGTCGTCACCAGCATCGCATCGAGCGCCTCCGCCTGCCTTTGCAGGGCGGTGATTTCGGCGAGACGATAGGGGTGGTGATCGGCGAAGGCGTGGCGGGCGACGATCCGCGCGCCACAGGCTTCCAGCGATTCGAAGAATTTCTGGGGTCGGCCAATGCCGGCGAAGGCCACGACGCGCGCGCCGAGCACCTTCAGAGCTGCATTGGCGTCGGGCGCCAGCCTGCCGTGGAACACAGGCTTGCCCGCGGCAACCAGCCGCGCCGCCGCTTTTTCGCCGGCCTGGCCCTCGCCGATCACCAGTCCGGCGCTGGTCACGCGCAATTGAAGGTCAAGCGGCGCGCGCAATGGACCGGCGGGGATAAGCCTTCCATTGCCGAATCCCACTGCGCCGTCGATGACCGCGAGGGTAAAGTCGCGTCGCAGACTGGGATTTTGCAGGCCGTCGTCCATCACGATCATGCTGGCGCCGCCTGCCAGCGCCAGCATGGCGCCCGTTGGGCGGTCGCGCGCCACCACTGTGCTGGCGACGCGGGCGAGGAGCAGTGGTTCGTCGCCGGCTTCCGCAGCGCAATGGCGGCGTTGGTCGACGAGGTGCGCGCCGCCGTCCGCCGACAAGGCGCCGCCATAGCCGCGCGACAGGAAATAAGGGGTTTCGCCGGACCGCTTCAGCCATTTCGCCAGAGCGAGCGCGGTCGGCGTCTTGCCCGCGCCGCCAGCGACGAAATTGCCGACGCAGATCACGGGCGCATTGACCCGGGAGCCTGGCCGTCCCATGCGCCGCACAACCGCGCGTCCATAGAGTGCGGAGAAGGGGGTCAGCAAGGCGATCGCAAGACGGCCGAGCGTGCTTGGCTTTGCGGACCACCAGAAATCCGGCGCGCGCATGGTTCCTCGCAACCTGAGGGACATCAAATCTAGCGCATATCCCGCAAAAGAGGACGCCTTTTTTGCGAAAGGACACGCGTTTTCAAAGGCGTCTAGAATTTGCCCCGTTCAGGAACGGCGCGGGCAAATTCTAGAGGCCGCCGCCAGCCAAAGCCAGCAGCATTTTGCCCGTCGCCTGAACGGCTACTGCTCAGATATAATCATGTGCGCGATATAATGTTCGAGCGCCTGCATAATTTTATCGGAGGCGCCGCCGAGGCCGCCGACGATCTCGCGGGAAGCCTGGGCCGTGCGTCGCAAAAGGCTCGAATCGGTGAACAGGGACGTCAGGGCGCGGGCGAGCGCCTCGGCGTCCTTGACCGGAATTGCGCCTCCCTGTGCGTCGAGCGCCGCATAAACGTCAACGAAATTGCCGACATGGGGGCCGTGCAGGATTGCCGAGCCGAGCTTGGCCGGCTCGATCGGATTCTGCCCGCCATGGCCGAACACCGATTTTCCGACAAAAATGATGCTCGACAGGCGATAGAACAGGCCAAGCTCGCCCATCGTGTCGCCGAGATAGATCTGCGTTTCCGGTTGAATCGCCTCGTTTTGCGAGCGTTGCGCGACGTTGAAGCCGGCGGCGCGCGCGGCTTGCGCTATTTCCGCGCCGCGTTCGGCGTGGCGCGGCGCCAGCACCGTCAAGAGACCGGGGAAATGCGGCGTCAGCATCTTGTGCACGCGCAGCGCCAGCGCTTCTTCGCCGGCGTGGGTGGAGGCGGCGATCCAGATCGGGCGGGGGCCGATCTGCTTGGCCAGCGCTTCAAGCCGCGCGGGATCGGCAGGAGGCGCGTCCACGTCATATTTGAGGTTGCCGACGGCGGTTACGCGCGGCGCTCCGAGCTCCATCAGCCGCGCGGCGTCGTCCTGGCTCTGGGCGAGGCACAGGTCGATCTTGCAGAGCAATGAGGATATGAAGCCCGGCAGCCGCCGCCAGCGCGCAAACGAACGCGGCGACAGACGGGCGTTGACGAGAGCGATCGGGATGTTGCGGCGATGGACGGCGCAGATCGTGTTCGGCCAGATCTCGGATTCGGCGAGCAGGAACAGGTCGGGCCGCCAATGGTCGAGGAAAGTCTCGACAAAGCGCGGGGCGTCGAGCGGCGCAAACTGGTGGCTCGCGCCGGAGGGCAGTCGTTGGGCGAGGATGCGCGACGAGGTCACCGTGCCGCTGGTGACGAGAACATGAAATCCCTTGGCGACAAGACGCTGCACCAGCGGAAGCAGCGCCAGCCCCTCGCCGACGCTCGCGCCGTGCAGCCAGGCAAGTCGTCCCGCGGGACGAGGCAGGCTGGCGATGCCGCGCCGCTCGTCGAGACGGTTCGGGTCTTCCTTGCCGCGTTGCGCGCGCCGCCAGAGGAACGCGCCGCTCAAAGGCGCAAGGCCGGTGGCGACGGCGCGATAGACGGGCAAAAATACCGAAGTCTTCATTATTGCCTGATCTCGTCCGTCGCAGTTCAATACCGCCGCATCTCCTCCGATTCCACTTCGACGGCGGAAATCGGGCGCGATGCAGCTACATGATGGCCTATTCCGGCAAAAAGGCGGCGTCCGCTTTGCTCAGCGACGCCAGCATCTCCCGCTTTTTTTCGATAGATAGCGCAGCGGCGCCACAAAAGCGAGCGCCGCGCGCAGCTTCCACCTTGGCAATTGCGCTAGATCAAAAGCTTAAGCGGGTTGCTCGCCAATCAATCGTCAGAGGGGTCGAGCACGCGATGCAGGTGGACGATGAAATAGCGCATCTGCGCATTGTCGACCGTTGATTGCGCCTTGGCCTTCCAAGCGGCATGGGCGCTCTTGTAGTCGGGATACATGCCGACCAGGTCGAGCTTGGTCAGATCCTTGAAATCGGTGGTGGAAAGATTTTGCAATTCGCCTCCGAAAACCAGATGCAGCAATTGTTTGGGTTCGACTTCATGGCTCATGTGCAGCTCCGTTGGAGATTGGATCAGTTTCCGGGGACGGCGGCTTTTCCGCGCGCCGCGGCTATAAGGAAGGGTTGCAGGGCGGGGGCGGCGGCCGCCAGCGCGGGATGTTTCGGCGAGGCGCGGTTGTAACGCGGCGCGTTTCCGTCGAAGTCAGTCAGAAGTCCGCCTGCTTCCTCGAGGATCAGTTCCGCGGCGGCTATGTCCCAGTCACAGGCGTTCTCGCGCGCCAGCGCTGCGTCGAATTCGCCGTCGGCGACGCGAATGATCCGCATGGCGAGCGAGGGCAGGCGCGGCTGCGCTTCGAAGCTGAGGCCGGAACTGGCCAGCGGCTTGTCGAAACTATGCGGCGCGGCGAGGCGTGCGCCGGTCAGGATTTTCCGCCGGGAGACAGCGATCGGCGCGCCATTGCAGCGCGCGCCCGAACCGGCCGCCGCGATGAAGGTCTGGTTGAGCGCCGGGGCGTGGACGACACCATAGGCCGGGCGGTCGCCGATGACCAGGGCGACGCAAATGGCGAAACAAGGGTCTCCGGCGGCGAAGCCGCGCGTGCCGTCGATCGGATCAACGACGAAAAGCGCCTCCGCCGAAAGGCGCTCGGGCGAATCCACGGTTTCTTCCGAAAGCCAACCGAGCTTTGGCGCGAGCTTCTGAAGCCTTTCACGCAAAAAATGGTCGATGCGCAGATCCGCCTCGGTGACCGGCGATCCCCCATGCTTGAAATTGACTTCCGCGTGAGTCGGCGCGCCCTCCCGGAAATATTCCATCGCGATTTCGCCGGCCTCGCGGACACTTGCCTCGATGCGAGGCAGGATTTCGGCAAAGGCGGACAGATCGGGCAAGGGCTCGGCCGGGTTTTGCAAAGGGAAGAGCCCCGTGTAAACGCCGCGCCGCGCCCGCGCAAGCCATTTCGCATCTGCGAGAACGGAGGAAATTGCCGGCTTCTGTCGGAATTGCCGACAAATTGATCAATCCGGTCAGCGAGCCGTTGTCCATGCCTGCGGGTGGGGCGAAATGGATAAAATTGCGCCTATTTCCTTAGCCGTGCGGTCGGCGGACGGCGCGATGGTGGATCCCGGAAAGAATAAAAATGTCCGGAGCCGCAACATGTCGACGCCCCAAGCCAACGCCATAGCGAGAATTGTCGCGGACGACCCGCGCGCCGACGGCGGCCAGCGGCAGGTGTTCATCGCCGCCAACGAAATCGCCATCGATCGCCGTGTCGCCGGCGTGCGCATGCGGCTCGCGCTTCCCATCCGCGTCTTTCGCGGCGTGTCGCTGGCCCTGATGCAGGGTGCGCGCGGGAGCTTTTTCCGCGTGGCGCTCGATCACTGCGACCCCGACTTGCGCGTGACCCTGGCGGAATCGCAGAACGAAAATGACATTGCGCCGGAATGGCGCGCCTGGGCGCAATTCTTCCAGCTTCCGCGCGTCACGCATGACCCGCGCGGCAATGTCATCCTTCTCGACCGTCGCCTTGGCGCCCTGGCGCTGGGCGCCGTCCAGCCGCGCAAGCGGGGCTGGCCGCTGAAGCTTCGCCGCTCGCGCATGTCCGCTCGCCGCAAATCGGGTCCGAAGGGCCGGGTCATGTCGGTTTTCCGCGGCGAGCGCGAGATCATCTGCTACGAATAGGACGTTCTATCTTGCAAGATAGAACATCAGGCTTTCGCCGAAAATTCCCGCAGAAAGCATGAAGCCGGCGCTCCCGTTCGAACGGAACAGTTTGAGCGCCATGGATTCGTCGGCGTCTTCGAGCTTCCTGATCTGGCGGACGAGATGGATGGCGAAGGCCGCCAGTCCGACCTGCGCCAGATAGCCGGCGCCCGCTCCAATCAGCGCCATTTCCGCGCAAAAAACCGTCGCGAGATAGAGTACGGCGACCGCGAAAACCACATAGTCTCCAAACAGCAGCGCGGTCGATTTGACCCCGGCCTGCCTGTCGTCCTTGCTGTCTTGCAGGGCGTAGATCGTGTCATAGCCGATCGTCCAGAAGATACATGAGGCATAAAGCCAGAATGCGGGCGCGCCGAGTTCGCCCGTCCGCGCGGCCCAGCCTTCCAGCGCGCCCCATGAGAAGGCGAGGCCGAGCACGGCCTGCGGCCAGGAGGTGAAGCGCTTCATGAAGGGATAGATCGCCACCGGCACGAGCGAGCAGAGACCCAGAAGGATCGCGAACCGATTGAAGGACAAAAGAACGGCCAACCCGACCAGCGCCTGCGCCGCCAGGAAAAGCGCCGCCGCGCGCGGCCTGACGCGTCCGGAGGGGAGCGGACGGCCACGCGTGCGCTCAACCCGGGCGTCGATGTCGCGGTCGACAAGGTCGTTGAAGGTCGATCCGGCCCCGCGCATGGCGATTGCGCCGATACAGAAAAGAAAAATCTGAAGATAATCAGGTGTTTGCAGCTTGGCGACGCTGGCGAGGCAGGATGCGGACAGGCAGGGGGCGAGCAGCAATTGCCAGCCGGTCGGGCGGTCGAGCCGCGCCAACTGGACATAGGGCGTCCAGCTTGCCGGCAGCGCTCGCCAGATCCGGGACCAAAGGCCCGACTCCCGCGCGTCGGGCAGGGCCGTTGCCGCGTCCGCCCGCTGCGCAGGCGCTTCCATGGTTCAGAGCGGTCCGGCGGGCAGCTTGGGCGGAGGCGGCAGGTTGCCGGCGCCCATTCCGCCGCCCTGGCTCTGCATCTGCTTGACCTTGGCGGCGAGCGCGCAGGCCTGCCCGGCCATCGTGCCGGTCCTGCCGGAGTTGTTCTTGAAATTTTGGAGGAACTCGTCGGGAATGTTGCACCATTCCTTGTTCTTCACGAGGTAGGCGAGCATTTTGGCTTCGATCGATTGCATCGAACGAAGATGCGGACAGGCGGCGACGGGGTCGAGCTTGTTGCCATGCGACTTGGAGATGGCGTTCAGCGCTTCGATCTCCGAATTGCGCTTCTTGCCGAAGGCGCCGAGGTCGTCATTGCAGCTCTGCGCCCGCGCGCCCGAGGCGCCCGCGAGCAGCAGGAGGAAAAAACCCGCCAGCAGCAGGAGATAACGCATAGGTGCGACAATTGGCATAGCCATGATCAATCCGCTGTTTTACGCCCCCGCGCAGGTCCGAAGTCCCGGGCGCCAGAGGTTCTTAGCAAATGGGCCGGGGGCCAAGCAAGTTTTCCTTAACTTTTCGAGCCCCTGTTCTGAAAAGGCGCCATGCCCGCGCGCGCCAAGGCGTCGGCGCGTTCGTTCATTTCGTCGCCCGCATGGCCTTTCACCCAGAACCATTCGATATTGTGACGCTTCGTCGCTTCGTCGAGCCGTTTCCACAGGTCGTCGTTCTTGACCGCCTTCTTGTCGGCGGTTCGCCAGCCGTTGCGCTTCCAGTTGTGCATCCAGGACATGACGCCCTGCCGCACATATTGCGAATCCGTATGCAGATCGACGTCGCATGGACGGGTCAACGCCTCGAGCGCCGAAATTGCGGCCATCAGCTCCATGCGATTGTTGGTGGTCGCCGGCTCGCCGCCGCAAAACTCCTTCTCGACGCCATTGAAGGTGAGGATGGCGCCCCACCCGCCGGGGCCGGGATTGCCCGAACAGGCGCCGTCCGTCCAGATTTTTACCCGCGTCATTCGGACAGGCCGTATTCGCCGGCGTGGTCGATCATCTGGTGGAAGCGCAGCCGGTTGAGATATTCGAGCGGGTTTTTGGGTCGGACCAGGGCGCCGGGCGGCACGTTGAGCCAGTCATAGAGGCGGGTCAGGAGAAAGCGCAGCGCCGCGCCGCGCGCGAGTATCGGCAGGGCCCTGCGCTCCTCTTCTGTCAGTTTGCGGCGGCTCTCGTAGCCTTGCAGCAGGGCGCGGCCCTTGGTGGCGTTAAACGAGGCGTCAGCTTCAAAGCACCAGGCATTGAGGCAGATGGCGAGGTCATAGGCGAGGGCGTCGTTGCAGGCGAAATAGAAATCGATCAGGCCCGACAGCTTGTCGCCGATGAAAAAGACATTGTCGGGGAAGAGATCGGCATGGATGACGCCTTGCGGCAAGTCGCAGGGCCATTGCCGGTGCAAGGCGTCGAGTTCGCCGGCGATTTCGCTGGCGAGGCCCGGCGCCACCTTGTCGGCGTTTTCGCGCGAGGCCCTGAACAGATCCGGCCAATGGTCGAGCGACAGGGAATTGGGGCGCGACAGGGCGAAGCCCTCGGCGTCCACATGCAATTCGGCCAGCGCGCGGCCAGTCTCGAAACAATGCTGCGCCTTCGGCTTGCGGGTGGAGACGCCGTCGAGAAAGGTGACAATGGCGGCGGGACGGCTGGCAAGCTCGCCGAGCGCCTTGCCGTCGCGTTTTTTCACCGGCAGCGGGCAGGACAGGCCCTTGGCGGCGAGATGCTCCATCAGGCCGATGAAAAAAGGCAGGTCGGCGGCGTTCACCCGCTTCTCGTAAAGCGTCAGGATGAAATGGCCGCCCTCGCAATTGAGCAGGAAATTGGAGTTTTCCACGCCTTCGGCGATGCCCTTGAAGGAAAGGACCGCGCCGAGATCATATGCCGAGAGAAAGGCGAAGAGCGCTTCGTCGGTGACATCTGTGTAAACGGCCATCGCCCAAAAATCCGCTGATCGCGCCCCAACCCTCGTGTTAGCGGCGGGAAGGGCAGGCGTCAAACTGGGTATTTTCCTTCTCCCCTTGCGGGAGAAGGTGGCCGCGAAGCGGTCGGATGAGGGGGCGCCGCCGCGCGATGAATTGACGAAGTTGCGCTCTGCGGCCACCCCCCTCATCCGTCACGGCGCTTCGCGCCGCGCCACCTTCTCCCGCAAGGGGAGAAGGGAAGTGCGCGTCTCGCATTTGGGTTATTTTTAAAAGCTCACCCAATCAGGCGTACTTAACCAGCCTTTTGTTTGCACGCATTTGTTGACCAGTTGGTTAGCTGCGCTTCACCCCAGCGCCTTCAGCGAGACCCCTGGCGGCACGGGCGTATCGTCGGGCACGAAAAAGTCTGGCGCCAGCGGGCTGGAGGGGTCGACGCGGTAGGCGTCGAAATCCGTCACGCCTCTTTGGCTGAGGAAAACGTCATCGATCAGGAATTGGCCGGTGAGTTCGCGGCTCGGCGTGATGAAGATGGCGTGCGCGGCGTCAGCCATGATGTCGGGCTTGCGCGAGGCTCTCATCAACTGCGCGCCGCCCAGAATATTTTCGATCGCCGCCGTGGCGATGGTGGTGCGCGGCCAGAGCGCGTTGACCGCGACGCCCGCGGCGCGCAATTCGCCTGCGAGTCCGAGCACCGCGAGGCTCATGCCGAATTTCGCCATGGAATAGGCGGTGTGCGAGGCGAACCATTTTTCCTTCATGTCGAGCGGCGGCGCCAGCATCAGCACATGCGCGTTGCTTGACTTGGCGAGATAGGGAACCGCGAGCTTGGTCGTCATGTAGGACCCGCGCGCATTGACCTGATGCATGAGGTCGAAGCGCTTCATGTCGATCTGCTGGCTGCCGCCAAGCGCGATGGCGCTGGCGTTGTTGACGACAATATCGACGCCGCCGAATTTCTCCGCCGTCTTTGCCAAAGCTTCCGCCACCTGCGCTTCCTCGCGCACATCGACGGTGAGCGGTAGCGCCTTGCCGCCGGCCTTTTCAATGTCCTCGGCTGCCGTGAAAATCGTGCCGGCCAGTTTTGGATGCGGCTCGGCAGTCTTGGCGGCTATGGCGATATTGGCGCCGTCCCGCGCCGCGCGCAGGGCTATGGCGAGGCCGATGCCGCGCGAGGCGCCGGTGATGAAAAGCGTTTTTCCCGCGAGACTGGCCATTGTTCTCTCCCCTTTATTTGCTCTTGTTCAAAAAGGCGGCGAGCGCCGCCATGGCCTGCGGCGTCGCCAGCGCCTGTTTGAAGGCCAAAAGCTCGATCTCGATGCGCGCAAGCACTTCGTCCTGGTCGCCGCGCAAAAACTTTCGCGCCTGCAGCAAGGCCGCGCGCGGCTTGGCCGCAAGCTTCGCCGCTTTTTCCCGCGCCGTCGCCAGCAAGGTCTCCGACGGGACGACGCCGTTGACGAGGCCAGCCTCGCGCGCCTCTTCGGCGCCAAAACTTTCGGCCAGCAGGAGCCAGGCGCTGGCGCGCGCCATCCCGACGCGGCGCGGCAGCAGCAGCGAGGAGCCGGCTTCCGGCAACAGCCCGAGATCGACGAAAGGCAGCGAGAACCTGGCGTTGGGCGCAGCGTAAATCAGGTCGCAATGCAGCAGCAGCGTGCATCCGACGCCGATGGCGAGGCCCTCGACCGCGACGACCAGCGGCTTGGGAAAACTTGCAAGTCTCCGCACGAAAGCGGCTGCGGCCAGTTCCTCGCCGGTTTGCACGGCGCGGGCGAAATCGACAATGTCATTGCCGGCGGTAAAGACGCCGCCTGCGCCCGAAATCAGCACCGCGCCGATGGATGCGTCTTCTTCCGCCTCGGTCATGCCTGCGAGCAGCGCCTCGTACATGGCGCTGGTCAGCGCGTTTTTCTTGGCGGGACGGTTGAGGGTGAGTTCCAGGACCCCGGGGGAACGAGAGATTTCGACTTCCGCCATCGCTGGTGCTCCGTTCCACTTGCCTGACGTCCGCGCGAATGTAATGAGCTTTTCGCATCCTGTCGTCGGCGATAATAGTTCATAACTGAACCATTATTTGCCTCGCGCGTCAAATCGGATGGGTTGAGTGTATTCGGAAAGCGACAAAGCGAGCCGGCTTCTTGACGCCGCCCAGGACCTGACGGAAGCGGCGGCGATGCTGCGCGCGGGAAAGCTGGTCGCTTTCCCGACCGAGACGGTCTATGGGCTCGGCGCCGACGCGACCTGCGCGCGCGCCGTGGCGGAAATTTACCGCGCCAAGGGCCGCCCGAGCTTCAATCCGCTGATCGCCCATGTCGCCGACGTTTTTTCGGCGCGAAGGGAAGGGCGCTTTGACGCGCGGGCGGAAAAACTGGCCGCGGCCTTCTGGCCGGGTCCGTTGACTCTTGTGCTGCCTTTGGCGCCGGGCGCGAGCGTCTGCGATCTTGCCCGCGCCGGGCTCGACAGCATCGGCCTGCGCGTCCCCGCCCATCCGGTCGCGCAAAAATTGCTGGCTCTGGCGGGACGGCCGGTCGCCGCACCCTCAGCCAACCTTTCCGGTCATGTCAGCCCGACGACGGCTGCGCATGTGCTGGCCGATCTCGACGGCCGGATCGACGCAGTGCTCGACGGCGACGCATGCCCGGTCGGCGTCGAATTCGACGATCGTTGCGCTGCTCGACGACGCGCCGCGCCTGCTGCGCCCCGGCGGCGTATCGCGAACCGCGCTGGAAAAGGTTCTGGGCTGCAAGCTTCTGGATGCCAACGAGACGAACGGAAAACCGCTGGCGCCGGGGTTGCTCGCCTCGCACTACGCGCCTCGCGCGCAGATGCGTCTGGAGGCGGCAAGCCTTGCGCCCGGCGAGGCGGGGCTTGATTTCGGCGGCCGCTTCGCCGGCGCAGGGAAAATCCTCGATCTCTCGCCAAAGGGCGACCTCATCGAGGCCGCGGCCAATCTTTTCACCTTCCTTCGCATGCTCGACGCGGGCGGGACGGAAAGCATCGCCGTGGCGCCCGTTCCGCACCACGATCTTGGCGAGGCGATCAACGACAGGTTGCGGCGGGCAGCGGCCCCACGCGAGCCCTGATTTCGGGCCTATCTTGAACTTGGTTGCGAGATGAACCATTTTGATCGCATGAATCAGATCAGTTGGGACGATTTTCGCCTCGTGCGCGGCATTGCGGAATCCGGCTCTCTGGTCGGCGCCGCCGCCGCTCTCAATCTCAATCACTCCACGGTGTTCCGGCGCCTGGGGGCGCTGGAGGCGATGATCGGCGCGAAATTGTTCGAACGTTCGCGCAATGGCTACGCGCCGACCTCCGCCGGCCAGGAAATGGTCGCCCTGGCCGAGCGCATGGGCCGCGACGTCACCGATTTCGAGCGCCGCATCGCCGGGCGCGACGACAAGCCCTCGGGCCTGTTGCGGGTGACGACCAACGACGCTCTGTTCAATTACGTGCTGAGCCCCGTGCTCGCCAGTTTTCGCCAGTCCTTTCCAGACATCCAGCTCGACGTTCTCGTGGTGAACCAGCCGCTCAACCTGTCGCGCCGCGACGCAGATATTGCGGTGCGCTCGACCTATGCCCCGCCCGAGACGCTGGTCGGACGCCGGATCGGCTCATCCGTCTGGGGTCGTTACGTGTCGCGCGCGCTTTATGATGCCGGCCTTGATCCGACCGACGACAAACATTCCTATATCGCCTTCAACGAGCATTTCGGCGGCGTCGAAGTGTTCGACTGGATCGAGAAGGAAATCCCGCCGCATCGCATCGCCATGCGCTGCAACACCACGGTAGGCCTGGCGAAATGCATCGCCGAGGGCATGGGGATCGGCTTCTTGCCGCGCTTCATCGGCGACCAGCATCCGGAACTCGTCTGCACCGACGAGCCCATGGCCGGAAAGGGCGCCGATCTTTGGCTGCTCACCCATCCCGACCTGCGACACGCCGCCCGCGTCCGCGCCTTCATGGACCATGCCGGCGCGCAATTGAGCAAGCGGAAAGGGGTGCTGTCGGGGAATGGCGGCGTAGAGGCTTAGCGACTCTCCCGGCGCGGCTTATCCGATCTCGACGATCACCCGGCCGCGCACCTTGCCTTCGAGAATCTTCCTGCCGGTTTCGATCACCTCGTCAAAGCCGATGGTCGTGCTGAGCTCGGCCAGTTTTTTCCGGTCGAGATCGCGCGCCAGCCGGTCCCAGGCGACGAGGCGCATCGCCTTAGGCTTCATCACGCTGTCGACGCCTAGCAATGCCACGCCGCGCAAGATAAAGGGCGCCACGGTCGTCGGCAGGTCCATGCCCTGCGCGAGGCCGCAAGCCGCCACTGCGCCTTCGTAGCCCGTTTGCGCCAGCACATTGGCCAGCGTGTGCGATCCCACGCAATCGACCGCCGCCGCCCAGCGCTCCTTGCCAAGTGGCTTTCCGGGAACGGAAAGCTCGGCGCGGTCGATGATGTCCTTCGCGCCGAGGTCCTTCAGGAATGCCGCTTCCTCCGCACGGCCGGTCGAGGCGATGACGCGCCAGCCCGCTTTCGCGAGCAGCGCGATCGCCACCGAGCCGACGCCGCCCGCCGCTCCTGTGACGAGGACCGGGCCGCGTTCCGGCGCCATGCCGTGCTTTTCCAGAGCCAGCACTGCGAGCATGGCGGTAAATCCGGCCGTGCCGACAGCCATGGCTTCCGCCGGGCTCAGGCCAGGGGGCAAAGGCACGAGCCAGTCGCCCTTGACCCGCGCTTTTTCCGCAAAGCCGCCCAGATGCGTCTCGCCGACGCCCCAGCCGGTCAGGATCACCGCATCGCCGGGCTTGAAATCCTTATGGCTGGACGTCTCGACCACGCCTGCGAAATCGATGCCGGGAATCATCGGAAAGCGCCTGACCACCGGAGCCTTGCCGGTGATTGCGAGGCCATCCTTGTAATTGACGGTGGAATGGCTGATGCGCACGGTGACGTCGCCATCCATCAGATCGGATTCATCGAAATCCGCATAGGCGGCGCGATAGCCGGACTCGTCCTTGTCGATCCGGATGGCTTTGAATTTTGTCATTTGGCGTCTCCCTGCCGGGAGAATGTGGCGCCAGCGCGTAAAGCGTCAAGCGCGCCGAAAAATGAAAATTTAAAGCACCTTGCCCGGATTGAGCGTGTTCTTCGGGTCGAGCGCCGCCTTGAAGCGGCGCATCACGTCCATCGCCACGGCGTCTTTCACCGTCGGCAGGAGCTCGCGCTTGAGCACGCCAATGCCATGTTCGGCGGAAATCGAGCCGTGATATTTCGCCACGACTTCATGCACTTTCTCGTTCAGCTCTTCCCAGCGGGCGAGATATTCTTCCTTGTCGGCGCCGAGGGGCTGGCTGACGTTGAAGTGGATATTGCCGTCGCCCATGTGGCCAAAAGGCACGGGACGCGCCCCGGGAATGGTCGCCAAAACGACGGGCGTGGCCTCGGCCAGGAAAGCCGGGACCGACGCCACGGGCACGCAGACATCATGCTTGATCGACCCGCCCTCGAACTTCTGCATCTCCGACAGGTTTTCGCGTAAAGCCCAGAATGCCTTGCGTTGGTCGAGCGAGGCGGCGACTGCCGCGTCCTCGATGATTTCCTTTTCGAAGGCCGCTTCCAGCAATCCCATCATCACGTCGCCAAGGCCGTTTTCCGACTGCGAGGCCAGCTCCATCAGCACATACCAGTTGTGCGCGCCCTCCAGCGGTTCGCGGGCGCCTTGTGGATGCTTGACCACGATCTCCACGCCGAAGCGCGACATGAACTCGAAAGTCTTCAGGTCGGGGCCGGCCATGCCCTGCGCGAGCACGAGAAGGTCGAGACATTTTTGTGGGCTGTCCAGGCCGATCAGCGCCGTCTCGACGCCGCGCGGACGCGGATAGAGTTTGACGACCGCTGCGGTGATGACGCCGAGCGTGCCTTCCGACCCCATGAAGACGTGCTTGAGGTCGTAACCGGTGTTGTCCTTGCGCAGCTTCGAGAGATTGTCGAGCACCGAGCCGTCGGCCAGCACGACTTCGAGGCCGGTGACGAGATCGCGGGCGTTGCCATAGGCCAGCACGGCCGTGCCGCCGGCGTTGGAGGCGAGATTGCCGCCGATGGTGCAGGATCCCTCGGAGGCCAGCGACAGGGGAAACAGGCGGTCAACGCTTTCAGCGGTCTCCTGCACTTTTTGCAGGGTGACGCCGGCTTCGACGACCATGGTGTTGGATTCCGGGTCGATCTCGCGGACTTTGTCGAGACGGCCGAGCGACAGCAGGATTTCGCTGCCAGACTTGTCCGGCGTCTGGCCGCCGACAAGGCCGGTATTGCCGCCCTGCGGCACGATTTTCAGGCCGTGTTTATCGGCGAAGGCGAGGACAGCAGCGACTTCTGCCGTCGATCCGGGGCGGACGACGCAGGCGGCCGCGCCATGCCAGAGATCGCGCGGCTCCGAAAGATAGCCGGCCATGTCCGCAGGCGCGGTCAGCACATATTTCTCGCCGACGATCGCCGCTAAATGCTTCGCCGCCTCGGCCGGGGTGATTTCGCTCATCTTGTTTCCGTCGAAAGAAAAATTTTGCATGCTTTGCCGAAAACCGGCGGCGCGCGCAAGTCTTACCCGAGCAGCCGGCGCTTGCGGACTTTGGCCGCCGCCTTGCGAAACACGCCGACGAGTTCGACATGCGGCGAGTAGAGAAACTGGTCGACCGGGGTCACCACGGCAAGTTCATAACCGCCGGCGATCAGCGCCTTCGCGTCGCGCGCAAAACTCTGGGCGTTGCAGGAGACGCCGACGATGAGCGGAACCCCGCTTTTCGCCATCTCCACCGCCTGCCTTTCGGCGCCGGCGCGCGGCGGATCGAACACGACCGCGTCATAGGCCGCCAACTCGCTCGCCAGCAACGGCCTGGTGAAAAGGTCGCGCGTCTCGCCCTTGAGCGTGCGCAACCCCTGCGCCGCGCGGCCGCCGCGCAAGCCGGCGGCGAGCGCCTCCGCATCGTTTTCGACGCAGTAGACTTCCGCCGTCTCGGCAAGGCGCAGGGCGAAGGTTCCGATGCCGCAGAAAAGGTCGGCGGCCTTTTTCGCGGGGCCGACCGCTTCCAGCACAAGAGCGGCCAGCATCTCCTCGCCCGCCGTCGTCGCCTGCAGAAAACCGCCGGGAGGGGCGTTGACGCGGGCGCGGCCGATCTGGATTTCGGCCGGGCGGCGTTCGACCAGGGGAACGCCATGATTGGAAATGCGGGCGAGATCAAGCGTCTGCGCCGCGTCGACCAGCGCCCGCTCCATCTCGAATTCGAGCTTGCCGCAGCCGTGAATGTCGAGATCGAGGCCGTTGAGGCTTGCGGTGACGACGAGATCGAGCGGTTTTTCGAGCGGCGCCAGCACTTCCGCGATTTTTCGCGCTGCGGGCAGGGCTCCGGCCATGTCAGGCGCGAGGATCGGGCAGGCGTCGATTTCGACAAGGCGATGGGCGCGGGCCTGCATGAAGCCGACATGCGGGTTCCCGCGCTGGTCGTTGCGCGAATGGAAGGCCGCGCGGCGGCGCCCGTCGCCCCAGGCCTGGCGCAGGGGCGCAACTTCGGTCTTGACGCCTGCGTTGCGCAGGGCTTCGTCCACGAGGCCGCGCTTCCAGCCCGCATAAGCGGCTGGCGCCAGCGTCTGCACGGCGCAGCCGCCGCAGATCGTGAAATAGGGGCAGCAGGCCGCGATCCGGTCAGGCGAGGGTTTTGTCACCTCGACCAATTTTCCGCGCTCGTCATCCACTTCGGCGATCACATCCTCGCCGGGTAGCGCGTAGGGCGTGAAGATCAGGCCGCGCACGCCGCGGGAAATTCCCTCGCCGCGCGCGCCGAGCCTGTCGATGTGCAGTCTTGCGTTGAGGTCGATCATGCGCGGCTTGCTCCCAGCAGAAATTCGCGGTTGCCGTCGCCGCCCTCGATGGGAGAGTCGATCAGGCCGATCGTTTCCCATCCAAGGTGTTTCACCAGAGCCGCGATCTTTTCGCAAGCCGCCTTGCGCGCGACCTCGTCGCGGACAATGCCCTTTTTCGCCAGTTCAGGCCCGACCTCGAACTGCGGCTTGACCAGCAGCACGGCCTTGGCCCCCGCCGCCGCCAGCGGCAGGATTTTTGGCAGGATCAGCGAGAGAGAGATGAAACTCACGTCGCAGACGATGAGTTGCGGCGCTTCGGGCAGGTCGTCGGGCGTCAACGCGCGGGCGTCATGCTTTTCCAGAGATCGCACCCGTTTGTCCGAACCGATCAGCGGATGCAGCTGGCCGTGGCCGACATCGACGCATGTGACATGAGCGGCCCCGCGCGACAGCAGCACATGCGAGAAACCTCCGGTCGAAGCTCCGACATCGAGCGCGCTTTTACCCTGGGCGTCGATAGCGAAGGCGTCGAGAGCGGCGGCCAGCTTGACGCCGCCGCGAGACACCCAGGGGTAGGGCGCGGTCGCCGCGAGCCTTGCGCCTTCGGAGACGGATTCGGAGGGTTTCGTCACCGGGCGGTCGTCGAGCGTGACAAGCCCGGCCTCGATGGCTTCGCGCGCCTTGGCGCGGCTGGCGAAAAAGCCCTGTTCGACCAAGGCGACGTCGGCGCGGCGGGCGCTCATGGCAAGGCCTTCTGGCGCAATGAAAACACCGCGGCCGTCATTGCGAAGCGTTGGCGACGCGGCGATCCAAAGGCTGCAGGCCGGGTCCGCTTCGCTTTGCTGCTGATGAAATCAAGCATCAGACCGGAGCGCAGCGCCTTGCATCAAGGCGCCTCACGCCGTCCTGGCTTCCGACTGACGGCCGAGCGCCGCGAAAACCTTGGCGACGATGGCTTTCGCATCCAGTCCCGCCTTGGCGTATAGCACCTCGGGCTTGTCATGGTCGAGATAGACGTCGGGGAGGACCATGCTGCGCACGCGCAGGCCTTTCTCGAGCAGACCGTCCTCGGCAAGCTGCTGCAGCACGAAGGAGCCGAAGCCGCCGACCGAACCTTCCTCGATGGTGATCAAAACTTCGTGTTTTGCGGCGAGGCTGCGGATCAGCTCGACATCGAGCGGCTTGGCGAAACGCGCGTCGGCGACAGTGGCGGAGACGCCTTGGGCCGCCAGTTGTTCGGCGGCTTCCATGGCTTCGGCGAGGCGCGTTCCAAGCGAGAGGATGGCGACGGTGTCGCCCTGGCGCATCACGCGGCCCTTGCCGATTTCGAGCGGCACGCCCTCCTGCGGCAGATCGACTCCGACGCCGTCGCCGCGCGGATAGCGGAAGGCGATCGGACCGTCATTGTAGGCGGCGGCGGTGGCGACCATGTGCACGAGTTCCGCCTCGTCGGCGGCGGCCATGACGACCATGTTGGGCAATATGCCGAGGAAGGCGACGTCGAAGGCGCCGGCATGAGTTGCGCCATCGGCGCCGACGAGGCCGGCGCGATCGAGCGCGAAGCGCACGGGAAGATTTTGCAGCGCGACGTCATGCACGACCTGGTCGTAGCCGCGTTGCAGGAACGTCGAATAGATCGCGCAGAAGGGCTTGTAGCCCTCAGTCGCGAGGCCCGCGGCGAATGTCACGGCGTGCTGTTCGGCGATGCCGACATCGAAAGTCCGCTTGGGGAAAGCCTGCTGGAACAAATCGATGCCCGTGCCGCTTGGCATGGCCGCGGTGATGGCGACGATCTTGTCGTCCTTCTCGCCTTCCTTCACCAGAGATTGTCCGAAAACCTTGGTGTAGGAGGGGGCATTGGCCTTGGGCTTGACCTGCGCGCCGGTAACGACGTCGAACTTGTTGACGCCGTGATATTTGTCGGCTGCGGCTTCGGCCGGGCCATAGCCCTTGCCTTTCTGCGTCACCACATGGACCAGAACGGGGTCGCCGACATCGGCGTCGCGCACGTTCTTCAGAATGGGGAGCAGATGGTCGAGGTTATGACCGTCGATCGGGCCGACGTAATAGAAACCCAGTTCCTCGAACAGCGTGCCGCCCGTGACATAGGAGCGGGCGTGCTCGACGGCCCGGGTCAGGGCGCTCTCGAAACTTTTTGGCAGATGGCGGGCGAGCGTCTTGCCGACGTCGCGCAGTTTCAGATAGGTGCGGCCCGACGACAAGCGCGCGAGATAGGCCGACATGGCTCCGACCGGCGGGGCGATGGACATGTCGTTGTCGTTGAGGATGACGATCAGCCGCGAATGCGAGGCGCCGGCGTTGTTCATGGCTTCGTAGGCCATGCCGGCCGACATCGAGCCGTCGCCGATCACCGCGATCACATTATTGTGAGCCCCGGAGAGATCGCGCGCCACGGCCATGCCGAGGCCCGCCGAGATCGAGGTCGAGGAATGGGCGGCGCCGAAGGGATCGTATTCGCTTTCCGACCGCTTGGTGAAGCCCGAGAGCCCGCCGCCCTGGCGCAGCGTCCTCATGCGGTCGCGACGGCCGGTCAAGATCTTGTGAGGATAGGCCTGATGGCCGACATCCCAGATGATGCGGTCCTCCGGCGTATTGAACACATAATGCAGGGCCAAGGTCAGCTCGACGACGCCAAGGCTCGAGCCGAGATGTCCGCCAGTGACGGAAACGGCGTCAATGGTTGCTCGGCGCAGATCCGCGGCCATGGCGGGGAGGTCGCTTTCCGGCAGACGTCGCAGGTCCGCGGGAAATTTCACCTTGTCCAACAGGGGGGTATTCGATTGTGTTGTCACGGTAAACTCATCGCGCATCCGCCCCGAAGTGGTGCGGACGAAGGGTTGCTTTACACGCAAGAGCTGATTTGGGCAATCAAACCCTTATATCTAGTTTAATCCTGGCTGTTTTCACCGTGTGGGAGCCTTGACGTTTCGTTCGGCCGGGCTTTGATCCCCGGCAAGGAGGAGGGCAAATGACGACGACTCCAGACAAGATCCAACCGCCGCACTCGCTTGGCGAGGCCATCGAGCGACTGAGGTCGCGCTGGGGCTGGTTTGCCGCCTATGGCGCGCTATGCATGGTTTTTGGCGCAGTCGCCTTGATCCTCGTCGCCGCTTCGACGCTCGCGGTGGTTTTCCTGATCGCGATCATGCTGATCATCGCGGGCGGGGCGGAGATCATGCTCGGCTTCAATTCGCGCGACTGGCCTTCGTTTTTTCTCTGGGTCATCAGCGGATTATTCTACCTGGTTTTCGGCGCTTTTGCGCTGGCGCGGCCAGATGTCGCAGCCGCCGTGCTGACGGTTTTCGTCGGCGCGGGCTTTCTCGTCGCGGGCCTCGCCCGCATCTGGCTCGGATACAAGCTGCCGGGCGGCCCTAAGGCCTACATTGCCTTGGCGGGCGTGATCACGACGCTTCTCGGCGTCATGATCCTTGCCGGATGGCCCGGCGATACGATGATCATCCTCGGTACGCTTTTCGGAGTGGACATGGTTTTTTACGGCGCAAGCTGGATCGCGCTCGCCCTCAAACTCAAGTCGTGATTGCGGGGAGGCCTGATTGCGGCGAAGCTCGCCGCTTGATAAATCTTGGCGAAAGTCATAACCCGGCGGGGACGGCCGGTTTGTCCAGCGCACTCGGTCGACCGCAAGGGAATTGCAACATGACGAAATGGGTCTATTCGTTTGGCGACGGCAAGGCCGAAGGCGCCAGCGCCATGAAGAACCTGCTGGGCGGCAAGGGCGCCAATCTGGCGGAAATGGCCAATCTCGGCCTGCCCGTGCCTCCCGGCTTCACCATTTCGACCGAAGTCTGCACTTATTTTTATGAGAACGGCCAGACCTATCCGCCCGACCTCAAGGAACAGGTTGAAGCGGCTTTGAAGCAGGTCGGCGATATCGCCGGGCATGGTTTCGCCGATCCCGCCAATCCGCTTCTGGTGTCGGTTCGCTCCGGCGCCCGCGCCTCCATGCCGGGCATGATGGACACGGTTCTCAATCTCGGCCTCAACGACATGACCGTCGAGGCGATCGGCAAATCCTCGGGCGACGAGCGTTTCGCCTGGGATTCCTACCGCCGCTTCATCCAGATGTATTCGAACGTCGTGCTCGGCGTCGAACATCATAATTTCGAGGAAATCCTCGAGGTCTACAAGGACCAGCGCGGCTATTTCCAGGACACGGACCTGACCGCCGGCGATTGGCGCAAGATCGTCGCGAGCTACAAGGAGGCGGTCCAGCGCGAGACGGAAAAGCCTTTCCCGCTGGATGCGCGCGAACAGCTTTGGGGTGCCATCGGGGCGGTCTTTTCGTCCTGGATGACCGGGCGCGCCATAACCTATCGCCGCTTGCACGACATTCCCGAAAGCTGGGGCACGGCGGTGAACGTCCAGGCCATGGTCTTCGGCAACATGGGCGAGACCTCCGCCACCGGCGTCGCTTTCACGCGCAATCCTTCGACCGGCGAGAACGCGCTTTACGGCGAATTCCTGGTCAACGCCCAGGGCGAGGACGTGGTGGCGGGCATCCGCACGCCGCAGAACATCACCGAAGCCGCGCGCATCCTGGCCAAGTCCGACAAGCCGTCGCTGGAGACGGTCATGCCGGAGATTTTCGCCGAATTCAGTCGCGCCACGCAATTGCTCGAACGCCATTACCGCGACATGCAGGACATGGAATTCACCGTCGAACGCGGCAAGTTCTGGATGCTGCAGACCCGCAACGCCAAGCGCACCGCCAAAGCCGCGCTGCGCATCGCCGTTGAAATGGCCAATGACGGGCTCATCACGCGGGATGAGGCCATTCTTCGCATCGAACCGGCCTCGCTTGACCAGTTGCTGCACCCGACCCTGGATCCGAACGCCGAGCGAAAAATCATCGCGACCGGTCTGCCGGCTTCGCCCGGCGCCGCCTGCGGCGAAATTGTCTTCACGTCCGACGAGGCCGAAACCTTGAAGGCCGCGGGCAAGAAAGTCATATTGGTGCGCGTCGAGACTTCGCCGGAGGACATTTCCGGCATGCACGCGGCGGAAGGCATTTTGACGACGCGAGGAGGAATGACCTCGCACGCTGCGGTTGTTGCGCGCGGCATGGGCAAGCCCTGCGTCTCCGGCGCCGGCACGGTGCGCGTCGACTATGCGGCGCAGACCCTGACCGCCGCGGGCCGCACTTTCAAGAAGGGCGATATCATCACCGTCGACGGCACGGCCGGTCAGATCATGGAAGGCGCAGTCCCCATGCTCGAGCCGGAATTGTCTGGCGAATTCGCAGTGCTGATGGGCTGGGCCGACGCCGCGAGGCGCCTGAAGGTGCGCACAAACGCCGACACGCCGGCCGACGCCCGCATCGCCAGGCAGTTCGGCGCCGAAGGCATCGGCCTGTGCCGCACCGAGCACATGTTCTTCGACAATGAGCGCATTGTCGCGGTGCGCGAGATGATCCTCGCGGGCGACGAGGCTGGCCGCCGCGCCGCTCTGGCGAAAATCCTGCCGATGCAGCGGTCGGATTTCGCCTCCCTGTTCGAGATCATGCATGGCCTTCCCGTGACGATCCGCCTGCTCGATCCGCCATTGCACGAATTCCTGCCGCATACGGCCGAGGAAATCGCCGAAGTGGCCGCGGCCATGGGGTCCTCGCCCGAAAAGCTGAAGCGGCGCGCGGACGAACTGCATGAATTCAACCCCATGCTCGGCTTCCGCGGCGTGCGCCTCGCCATCGCCTTCCCGGAAATCGCCGAGATGCAGGCTCGCGCCATTTTCGAGGGCGCCGTCGAGGCACAGAAGGAAACCGGCGCGCCGGTCATCGCCGAAATCATGGTGCCCCTGGTGTTTTCCAAGCGCGAACTCGATCTGGTCAAGGCGCGCATCGACGCCATGGCCGAGGCGGTCGCGAAGGAAACGGGGGTCACGATCCCCTATCATGTCGGCACGATGATCGAGTTGCCGCGCGCGGCGCTGCGCGCCGGCGAAATCGCTGAAACGGCCGAATTCTTCTCCTTCGGCACCAACGACCTGACCCAGACGACGCTCGGCATTTCGCGCGACGACGCGGGATCGTTCCTTGGAACTTACGTGCAGAAGGGCATTTTGCCATATGACCCCTTCATCTCGCTCGACCAGGACGGCGTCGGCGAGCTGGTGGCGCTTGCGGCGGAACGGGGCCGCAAGACACGCAGCGGGATAAAGCTCGGCATCTGCGGCGAGCATGGCGGCGACGCCTCGTCCATTGCCTTCTGCGAAAAGACCGGGCTCGACTACGTCTCCTGCTCACCCTATCGCGTGCCGATCGCCCGCCTCGCCGCGGCGCAGGCGGCTCTCGGGAAGGCGGCGGGATCGCTGGCTTAAGGGGCGCGAATGCTGGGGTCTTCCCCTTCTCCCCTTGCGGGAAAAGGTGGCGCGAAGCGCCGGATGAGGGGGCCGAGCCGCAAGAGCCCCCTCATCGGTCTCGCGCTCCGCGCGAGCCACCTTCTCCCGCAAGGGGAGAAGGGAGGCGCCCAGCCTGCATGAGGGTCTTCTTGCGCCAGATACAACACAGGCTCTCCGTCAAGACTTCCGGTCGCGGCTTCGTCGACATCACAGGCGAAACGCGCGAATTCCTGCGCTCCAGTGGGTTGCAACTCGGCCAGCTCACGCTGTTTTGCCGCCATACCTCGGCGTCGCTGCTGATCCTGGAAAACGCCGATCCTTCCGTGCTCGGGGATCTCGAATCCTTTTTCGAGCGGATGGCGCCGGAAGGACGCGGCCTCTATGCGCATGAAAGCGAGGGGCCGGATGACATGCCCTCGCATATCCGCGCCGCGCTCACGCAAAGCAGCCTGATCATCCCCTTCGCGGAGGGCGATCTGCTGCTTGGGACCTGGCAGGGCATTTATCTGTTGGAGCACCGCCGCGCGCCGCACAGGCGCGAGATCGTTTTCCACGCGATCGGGGAATGAATCGAGGCGCGCTGGCCTGACGACGCGCATCGCTTCGCGAAACCTTTGTCACGATGCTTGCGGAACAGGTTTGAAGTCCAATTATTCCGCCGGGCAGACCAGCGCGGCGAAAGCGTCTTCCCTGCCTTCGACGCGAACGCGCGCGCCGTCGATGCGCGCAAAACCGCCGGCAACGAGTTTAAGCGCGAACGGGTAAATCCGATGCTCCTGCGCAAGGACCCTCGCGGCGAGGCTGTCCGGCGTGTCGCTGTCGAGAACCGGCACGGCGGCCTGAACGACAATGGGGCCGGCGTCCATTTCGGGAGAAACGAAATGCACTGTCGCGCCGTGGATTTTCACACCGTCCGCCAACGCCCGCTCATGCGTGTGCAGGCCGCGATAGGAGGGCAGCAGGGCAGGGTGGATGTTGATCATGCGCTCGCGCCATTGTCCGACCAACCAGGCCGTCAGCACCCGCATGAAGCCGGCAAGGCAGACCAGTTCGACCCCATGCGCATCGAGCTTGGCCTGCACGGCGCGCTCGAAACTTTCGCGATCGGGGAATGCCTTGTGGTCGACGACCGCGGTGGCAATGCCTTGGGCCTCGGCAAATTTCAGCCCTTCGGCGGATGCGACATTCGACAAGACCAGAGCGATTTCCGCGGGAAAATCTTTTTCGCGCGCCGCATCGACCAGCGAGCGCATGTTCGAGCCGCGACCCGAAATCAGAATGGCAACTTTCTTGCGCTTAAAACTCACAGCGCCAGCTTCCCTGTGAAGAGCACGCGCTCGCTGGAGTCAGCCGCGACAATCTCGCCGAGACGCACCGGCTCTTCTCCCGAGCTGCGGAGAGCTTCTTCCGCTTCCGCCGATCTGGCCGCGTCAGCGACGACGATCATTCCGACGCCGCAGTTGAAGGTGCGAAGCATTTCGCGCTCCGCCACGCCGCCAGCCTGCGCCAGCCATCGGAACACCGGCAGCACAGGAACCAGATCGAGATTTATGCTTGCGCCGAGACCGTCCGGCAGCACCCGCGGAATATTTTCCGGATAGCCGCCGCCTGTGATATGGGCGAAGGCCTTGATATCACGGGTTTTCCGCAGCGCCTGCAGCAGCGGCTTCACATAGATTCGGGTCGGCACCAGCAGCGCCTGCGCCAGCGTCCTGCCCGGCTCGAAAGGCGCTGCGTCGCTCCATTTCAGTCCGGCGCGCTCGACGATCTTGCGCACCAGCGAAAAGCCGTTGGAATGGACGCCCGAGCTTTTCAGCCCGAAAATCACGTCGCCCGCTTCGATGTTTTTACGCGGAAGGAGGTCGCCGCGCTCGGCGGCGCCGACCGCGAACCCGGCGAGATCGTAGTCGTCGCCGGCATAAAGTCCCGGCATTTCCGCGGTCTCGCCGCCGATCAGCGCGGCGCCGGCGTCGAGGCAGCCAGCGGCTATGCCTGTGACGATCTGAGCGCCGATTTCCGGATCGAGCTTGCCGGTGGCGTAATAGTCGAGGAAAAACAGCGGCTCCGCTCCCTGCACCACGAGGTCGTTGACGCACATGGCGACAAGGTCGATTCCAACGGTGTCGTGAATGCCGCTTTCGATGGCGATTTTCACCTTGGTGCCGACGCCGTCGTTGGCCGCGACCAGGATCGGATCGGAAAAACCCGCCGCCTTCAAATCGAACAAGCCTCCAAAGCCGCCGATTTCAGCGTCCGCCCCGCGGCGGCGGGTGGCGCGCACCAGCGGCTTGATCAGATCGACCATGCGCGCCCCGGCGTCGATGTCGACGCCGGCTTCCGCATAGGTCAATCCCGCGCGTTTTTCGCCGGGATTGGGCTTCTCGCCGGGCTTGGTCATGGAAAAAATCCTTCGAACCGATTTTGGCGTTGCTCTAACTGTTAAGCCCCCCTCTGGCAAGGAGGCCGGTCTTGCGACAGCTTGGCCGCCGGGACATATTGTTCCAAGCCCTCGCCGCCGCGCGGCCAAGATTTGTCGATGAGCGGCATGGAGAATTGTCGCTCATGCCGACCAATTGGTTCGCCTTCCTGCCCAACATGATCAGCCTCGCGCGGCTGGTCCTCGTTCCCATCAGCGTGGAGATGATCGCGGCGCATCGCTGGCGAGAGGCGTTTGCGATTTTCGTCATAGCCGGGATTTCCGATGGGCTCGACGGCTGGATCGCCCGGCGTTTCGACTTGCGCTCGGAACTTGGGGCCTATCTCGACGCCATAGCCGACAAGGCCTTGCTGATCTGCGATTACGTGACCCTGGCCATTGTCGGCATATTGCCGATGGCGCTGGCCCTGCTGGTGGTGACCCGCGACCTGATGATCATCGGCGCGGTCGTGCTCTCCTGGCTGCTCGACCGTCCCATGGAAATTAAACCGCTGTGGATATCCAAGGCCAACACCTTTGCGCAAATCGGCTTTGTCGCCCTGCTTCTCGCCTCGCTGGCTTTCGGGTGGGGCGAGGGCGTCTGGTTTTCGCCCGGCCTGTGGATTGTCGCGGCATTGACGCTGGGCTCGCTCGCGGCCTATTTCAAGCGCTGGATGGCGCACATGAGCGCGTGATCCCGAATTCTCCGCCGGAAGGATGAGACGATGCGCGTTGAATGGCAGATCGCTTTCTGGCTGCTGATGCTCGTCCTTGTCGGCTTCGGCGTTTATGTCTTCGCCAATGTGCTGGCGCCCTTTGTCGCGGCTTTGGCGCTCGGCTACGTGCTCGATCCCGTCGCCGGACGGCTGCAGAAACATGGATTGAGCCGGCTGACCGCCACGCTTGTCATCCTCGCCTTTTTCGTTCTGCTGCTGGTGATCGTGATTTTTGGCGTCGCGCCGATCCTCGGGCGCCAAATCGTCGGGTTCGCCGAGAGCTTGCCGAGCTATGCGGCCAAGCTGCAGGATCTCGTCACCGGCGAGGCGGCGATCCTGCTGCAGAAATATGGCGGAGACTGGCTGTCCAAATTCGGCCTCGACACGACTTCGAGCGCCGATATTCAGAAATCCCTGGGCAATTTCGTCGGCCAGGGCGTGCAATGGTTCGGGAATTTCCTGAAAGGCATCTGGTCGGGCGGCCAGGCTCTGGTCGGCATCGTCACCCTGACGGTCATAACGCCCGTCGTCACCTTCTACCTGCTACTGTCCTGGCCCGAAATGGTCAGCGTTATCCGTAGCCTGATCCCGCCGCGCCATCGTCCGACCGTGTTCGAGCTGGCCGGCGAGATTGACCGCGCCCTGGCTGGATTTTTGCGCGGCCAATCGCTGGTCTGCCTGTTCCTCGGGCTCTGGTATGGGGTGGGGCTGACGCTTATCGGCCTGAATTTTGGGTTTCTCATCGGCCTTTCGGCAGGGCTTTTGAGCTTCATCCCCTATGTCGGGTCGTTGACCGCGCTGATTTTTTCCGCCGTCGTCGCCATCGTGCAGGGCTGGCCGCATCTCGGCCTGTTCGGACTCGCCATGGGCGTGGTCGGCATCGGTCAGTTCCTCGAAGGCAACATCCTCTCGCCGAAACTCGTGGGAGGTTCGGTTGGGCTGCATCCGGTCTGGCTGATTTTCGCGCTGCTCGCCTTCGCCAGCCTGTTCGGCTTCGCGGGCATGATCCTCGCCGTGCCGCTGGCCGCGGCGACCGGCGTGCTGATCCGATTCGCGGCGCGCCGCTACAAGCAAAGCGCGCTGTTCCATGGATTGGGGCCTGACGCCGCATGACCGGCCAATTGCCGCTCGACCTGCCACATCGGCCGGGTATGGGCGAGGAGGACTTCCTGGAGGCGCCCTCGAACGCCAGGGCGCTGGCGATGGTCCGTCTCTGGCCCGGCTGGCCGCACCGCACGCTGATGCTCACCGGCCCGCGAGGGGCGGGCAAGAGCCATCTCGGCGCAATCTGGGCTCATCGTTCGGACGCCCGCGCCTTTTTCGCGCGCGATCTGCGCCTCGACCTGCTGCCCGAACTCGTGTCCAGCCCGGCGCTCCTGCTGGAGGATATCGACGAGGCGCCGCCGCGAGAAACGGAAATGTTCCATCTTCTCAATCTGGCGGGGGAAAGCGGCGCATGGCTGATGATGACCGCACGGAAAAAGCCGGATCAGTTGCAGCTTGCGACGCCCGACCTGCTGTCGCGCCTGCGCCGGGCGCCTGAAGTCGCCATTGAAGCGCCTGACGAAGCTTTTTTGCGTGCCATACTGGTCAAGCTCTTCTGCGACCGGCAGATACGCGTCGATGAATTGGTGATCGATTACCTCAGCCTTCGGCTGGAGCGTTCTTTCGAGGCGGCGCAGCAGGCTGTCGCCCTGCTCGATCGCGAGGGGCTTGCTCGCGGCAGGGCCATCACACGGCCGCTTGTCTCCGATTTGTTGAAACTGCTGCCGGAATTTGCGGCGCAAGGGGATCTCATCGACCCCGAAGCATGATTTTCCTGGACGTTCGCCGTGGTTCGGTGGAATTTGTCACACGAGTTTCGTAAAACGGGCTACAGAAAAGCGGAACAGGCGGGGACGGCATGACCCAGGACATTGAAATCTTGAGCAAGGCCGCGGAACACGCGACGCCGAATGAGGGGCAGGTCCTGCGAGATTCGCCCAAGCGGTTCATCAATCGCGAACTCTCCTGGCTGGAGTTCAATCGGCGCGTCCTGCTGGAAGCCTCAAACGAGGCGCATCCGCTGCTGGAACGCGTTCGCTTCGTTTCCATTTCCGCCAATAATCTCGACGAATTCTTCATGGTGCGCGTCGCCGGCCTGCGCGGGCAGCTGCGGAGTGGCGTCGAGACGCCTTCGGATGACGGATTGACGCCGGCCGAGCAATTGCCGCTGATCAACGCCCGCGTCGGCGAACTGGCGCAGGAGCAGATGCGCTGCTGGCGGCAGTTGCAGGACAAGCTCGCGGGCGAGGGCATAACCTTTGTCGAGCCCTCCGAATTGAACAAGTCGGAAAAGCTCTGGCTCGACGACCATTTCTTCCTGCACGTTTTCCCGGTGTTGACGCCGCTTGCGGTCGACCCGGCCCATCCCTTCCCCTTCATTCCCAATCTCGGCCTGACGCTGGCGCTCGACCTCGCCAATGGCGGCACGGGCGCGCGCATGCAGGCGCTGGTGCGCATGCCCACGAAGATCGACCGTTTCATCCGCCTCCCGGATAATCTGGGCGGCGGAATGCGGCTGGTGCTGCTCGAAGCGCTGATCGTCACCCATATCCAGAAACTCTTCCCCGGCTATGTCGTGAAGGGGCAGGGGCTGTTCCGCGTCATCCGCGACAGCGACCTCGAAGTCGAGGAAGAGGCGGAGGACCTTGTCCGCCTGTTCGAGACGGCGCTGAAACGCCGGAGGCGCGGCTCGGTGATCCGGCTTGAGACCGACGCCCACATGCCCGCGGATATGCGGGCTTTCGTCGCCGAAGAACTCGATGTCGAACATGACGAGATCATAGCGCTCGACGGCATGCTGGCGCTGAAGGACCTTTCAGAAGTCGTGGGCCTCCCGCGCCTCGACCTGAAGTTCACGCCTTACAATCCGCGTTTCCCCGAGCGCGTGCGCGACAATGGCGGCGACTGTTTCCTCGCCATCAAGCAGAAGGATCTGGTTGTCCATCACCCCTATGAATCCTTTGACGTGGTTGTGCAGTTCCTGATGCAGGCGGCGCGCGACCCGAATGTCGTGGCGATCAAGCAGACGCTCTACCGCACCTCCTCGGACAGTCCCATCGTGCGGGCGCTGGTCGAGGCGGCGGAGGCGGGCAAATCCGTCACGGCGCTCGTCGAACTCAAGGCGCGCTTCGACGAGGAGGCTAACATCCGCTGGGCGCGCGACCTCGAGCGCGCCGGCGCGCAGGTGGTTTTCGGCTTCATCGAGTTGAAGACCCACGCCAAACTGTCGCTGGTCGTGCGACGCGAAGGCGGCGGCCTGACAACCTATTGCCATGTCGGCACTGGCAATTACCACCCGATCACCGCCAAGGTTTACACCGACGTGTCGCTATTCACCGCCGACGCCGCTGTCGGACGGGACGTTTCGCGCATATTCAACTACATCACTGGCTATGCCGAGCCGGTTGGGCTGGAGCGCATGGCGGTGTCGCCAATTTCGCTCAAGAAAAAACTGCTCGACCATGTCGCGCAGGAGATCGCTCACGCCAAGGCGGGACGCCCTGCGGCGATCTGGGGCAAGTGCAATGCGCTGGTCGATCCGGAAATCATCGACGCGCTCTACGAGGCGAGCCAGGCCGGCGTGCAGATCGATTTCGTCGTGCGCGGCATTTGTTGCCTGCGTCCCGGCGTGCCCGGCATGTCGGATAACATACGCGTAAAATCAATCATCGGTCGCTTTCTGGAGCATACGCGCATCTACGCTTTCGGCTCCGGTCACGGGCTGCCGCACGCAAAAGCCGTCGTCTATATTTCCTCGGCCGATCTGATGCAGCGCAATCTCGACCGGCGCGTCGAGTCCCTGCTGCCGGTTACAAATCCGACAACGCATGAGCAGGTGCTGGAACAGATCCTTGTCGCCAATCTGATGGACAACCAGCAATCCTACCGCGTTCTGCCGGACGGTTCGAGCGTGCGCATCGAATGCGCGGCGGATGAGGAACCGTTCAACGTGCACAAATATTTCATGACCAATCCGTCCTTGTCCGGGCGCGGCAAGTCGCTGCTCGAATTGAGCCCGAAAAGCCTGATCAAGCGGCGCGAGCGGAGCTGAGATGGTGCATAAGGCGCAGGGCCGTCTGCCGAACACGCGGCCGACGGCGATCGTCGATATAGGCTCCAACTCCGTGCGTCTCGTCGCGTATGAGGGGTTGACGCGCGCGCCGACGCCCATCTTCAACGAGAAGGCGCTATGCGGCCTCGGCAAGGGCGTGGCCACCACCGGCCGGTTGGCGGACGAGGGCATGTCGCGCGCGTTCGATGCGCTGCGGCGTTTTCGCAAGCTTTGCGAATTCATGCAGATCGAGGATGTGCGCCCCGTGGCGACGGCCGCCGCGCGCGACGCCGCCAACGGCGCGCAATTTCTTGCGGAGGCCGAAAAGGCCATCGGCCGGCCGATCGAACTGATTTCTGGCTCGCGCGAGGCGAAACTTTCCGCGCTCGGCGTGGTCTCGACCTTTCACGGCGCCGATGGCGTGGTGGGCGATCTCGGCGGCGGATCGCTGGAACTGATCGACGTCAAGGGCGCGTCCGTCGGCGAGGGGGTTTCGCTCAAACTCGGCTCGCTCGCCCTTATGGACGCATCCGGCCGTTCGCCAAAAAACGCCATGCGCATCGCCAAGCAGGCGCTCGCCGACGCCGGCCCTCTGGACGGGCTTCGCGGCCGAACTTTTTACGCGGTCGGAGGCACCTGGCGCTCCCTCGCCAAATTGCACATGCGCCAGCGCAATTACCCGCTGGAGGTGACGCATGGCTATGTCATTCCGGCGCGCGACGCTGCCGATTTCGCTTCGCTGGTCGAGCGCGTCGACACGGACTCGCTTGTGGCGGTCGGCGCCATTTCGCAGCAGCGCCGTCCCTCGCTCGCCTATGGCGCGGTGGTGCTGGAGGAGATCATCCGGCGCGGCAAGCCCGGCAAGGTGGTGATCTCCATCGGCGGCTTGCGCGAGGGCCTGCTCTACGAGCAGTTGAGCCCGGAAATTCAGGCGCGCGATCCGCTGATCGAAGCGGCGCGCGAATATAATCTCCTGCGCTCCCGCGCGCCCGGTCATGGCGAGGACTTGATCCGTTGGAGCGACGCCTTCATGACCTCGACGCAGCTCGACGAGACGGCCGAGGAAAAGCGTCTGCGCCATGCCGCCTGCCTGTTTGGCGACATCGGCTGGCGCACCTCGCCCGATCATCGCGCCGGTCTGGCGCTCGACCTGCTCGCCAATACGCCGACGGTCGCCGTAGACCACGCGGGCCGGGCCTATCTTGGCATGGCCGTGGCCTATCGCCACCTCGGCATGGACGAGGACGTGAGCGCGCAGATCCGCAGCCTCGCCACGCCGCGCCTGATGGATCGCGCGCGCATCCTGGGCGCCATCCAGCGCGTCGCCTACATTATCACGGCGTCCATGCCCGGCATCCTTCCCCGTGTGCAAATGGTTTGCGAAAAGGGCAAGGTGGTGCTGACCCTGCCGCCTGATCTGGCCGATCTGGCGGGAGAGAGGCTCAACGCCCGGATGAAACAATTGTCCCGGCTGCTCGGCCGGACCCCCTCCATCGTCATCGCATGACCGCGCCCGCCGGCGGCGCGCCGCCCGCCAGCAAAGCCGGACTGCCGCCGCGCGACCTCGCGCTGGCCGTGCTGATCGCCTTCCTGTGGGGGGTGAGCTTCATCGCTATCAAGGCCGGCGTTGCCCAGGCGCCGCCGCTGTTCCTCACGGCCTTGCGCTTTTCGCTCGCCGCTTTTCCCGCCGTGCTGTTCATCCCCCGGCCCAAGGTGAAATTGTTCGATCTCGCAGGCTATGGCCTGTGCATCGGCGTCGGGCAATTCGGACTGCTTTTCGCCTCCATTGCTTTTGGCATGCCGGCGGGGCTGGCGTCGCTCATCATCCAGATCCAGGCGCTGTTCACCATCGCTTTGGCGCATGTCGTGCTGAGGCAGCCCGTGCGACGCGGCCAGGTGGTTGGCGCTCTGGTCGCGCTTTGCGGCGTTGGCCTGATCGGCTTGTTCCGTGGTGGGGCCGTCCCGCTGTTTCCCTTCCTCGCGCTGATCGCGGCGGCGGCTTTCTGGAGCGCCGGCAATCTCTTCTCGATCCGCGCAGGACGAACGCACATGCTCGGCTTCATCGTCTGGTCGAGTTTTTCGCGCCCTTGCCGCTGCTCGGGCTTTCGTGGCTGCTGGAGGATCACGCCGCCATTTTCGCGGCGCTTGCGCATCCTTCGCCCGTGGTTTTCGGCGGCGCGGCCTTTCTCGCCTATGGCGCGACCATGATCGGCTTCGGCCTTTGGAGCTTTCTGCTCAGCCGCCATCCGGCGGCGCAGGTGACGCCCTTCGCCCTGCTGGTTCCGGTTTTCGGCATGGGCGCAGCGGCGCTGGTCTATCACGAAGCCCTGGGCGCCGGCGCGCTGCTCGGCGCGGGCGTGGTGATGGCCGGACTGGCCATTGCGGTCCTGTCGAAGCGCTGATCTGCTTGCCAGATGCTTCGCCGCCCGCTAGACCGCCGGGGAATGCGGGGGTTTCATTGAGCGCGTCCTTTCCCGACCTGTCCTCCATCGCCGCCGGCGGCAAGCGCGGCCTGTCGCGCGCGCTGGCGCTGATCGAGACGCATCAAGGCGCAGCCGAATTGGCGGCGCTGCTTGACGCCGCCGTGGAAAAAACCCGCGCCCATGCGGCGGGCCTGACCGGACCTCCCGGCGTCGGCAAATCGACGCTGACCAATGCGCTGCTTCGCGACTGGCGCGGTCGCGGCGAAACGGTCGGCGTGATCGCGGTCGATCCCTCCTCGCGCCGCACCGGCGGGGCGCTGCTCGGCGATCGCGCCCGCATGGCCACCGATCCCGACGACCAGGGCGTCTTCGTGCGCTCCATGGCGGCGCGCGACCGGCTCGGCGGCCTGTCGGACCAGACGATCGCCGCTTCGGCCCTGATGCGCGCCCTGTTTGATCGCGTCCTCATCGAAAGCGTGGGAATTGGACAGTCGGAAGCCGACATTTCCTTCGCGGTGGACAGCGTCATTCTCTGCGTTCAGCCTGGATCGGGCGACAGCCTGCAATTCATGAAGGCCGGCGTGATGGAATTGCCTGACATCTGCGTTGTGACCAAGGCCGACATGGGCGATTCCGCGCGTCGGGCGAAGAGCGAGGTCGAGGGCGCGCTGACCCTGTTCGACCGCGACGACGACTGGCGCGTGCCGGTGATTCTGGCCTCGGCTTCGACGGGCGTCGGGATGGAGGAACTGCACAAGGCGCTGGCGGCGCACCGCGCCTGGGCGGAAAAGTCGGGAGCGCTGGCGCGCCGCCGCGCCGCCCAGCAGAAAGCCTGGGTCGAGGAATCGATCCGCGCGCGGTTTGGCGTTGAGGGGCTTGGGCAGGCGGCGGAAATTTGCGCGCCTGGGCGGGGGCCTTTTGCGCGGGAGTTGGCGATTGCCCAGGAGTTGATGCGGCGGTTGAGAGGTTTTTGACGCCTCGCCGCTGCGACGATGCGGTCCACGTTGCGGTTCTGAATTAAAGTTGGGGTGCTTCGCTCCGCTCGCAATGGCGACTTTAGAAAGACTATGCCGCCCGAGCCGCAATCATCCGATAATGCCGCGCCAGCGCCGTCAGGCCCCGGCGCAGGATGAACAAGGCCACCGCGCTCGCCATCTTGGCGTCCTTGTAAGCGCCGATCTCGCGGCCGATATCGACGGGCTCGCGGTCATTCAAGACGATCGCCGCCAGCGGCTCGCGGAAATCCTCGGGAATGGCGTCGCGTGCGGCGCGGAATTTCTGCAGGGATTCGATCTGGCTTTCGCAGCGCCAGAGACCGTTGGGCGAATAGGCGGCGGCGACTTCCTGCGAGGGGTCGAGCGCCCGCAAGGGATCAAGGCCGGCGCGGAAAAAATCGTGGCGGTATTTTTCACCCGCCTGCGCCATGGCCAGGTTTTTCGCGCGGTCGTCGCGGTCGAGCTGGTTGCGGTCGCGCAGCCGCGCCAGCGGCCCGTCGTCGATGCGGATGCGCGTGAAATCAACGGCGACAGTTTCGAACTTGTCGCCGCGCGCCACCTCGACCACCTCCGAAAAGGTCTCGATTCTGGCCGCCTCGCCCGCCTTGAGCAAGCGCTCGACGCTCGGGCCCTCCGGCTTCCGATAACCGGAGTCGCGGAAGCTCTCCAGCATGCGTCGGGCCTGCCTTTCGCCTGCCCCCGGCTCGAGACAGGCAAGTTTTGGCAGGGAGATTTTCGTCTTGCGGCGTTTGGTCATGGCTTTATTCCCGGGCAGATCGTGAGTCAGGCTGAGGCGACATCGCTGAGCGTCAGCGTCAATTCGCCGCCCGCCAGGCCGCCGTAGGAAGCAGAAAACTTCTCCGGGCTCAGGCCGCGCCGGATAACGCGGCAGCGCGCCAGCAATTCGACCAGCGGGCGCTCCATCGCGCCGAACTGCCGTGTGCGCGAATTGCGCGGTGCGGTCACGTCCAGCGCATAGGTCGCGACGATTCGGCCCGGCCTCTGCGCGGCGAGCCTGCGCGCAGCCTGCTCCAGCCAGTCCTCGTAGGCCTCGGAACGCACGAGGCCCTGCGGGGTCTGTTCATAGAGGATGGACGCGGGCGGCGGCGGCGGCGCCAGCAACGTGACGGTCCGCGCGGCGGCGCGGGGTTCGGCGCTGAGGCCGAACTGGCCGGTTTTCGGCAGGGCGGCGCGTGGTCGCGCTTTTTCGACGCGCAGCGGCCGGGCGCCTTCGCGCGGCACGATGAGCGTGGTGGAGGAGAAAGGCGACAGGAAGCTGAAAGGGAGGGTCATGGAGGTTCAACTCGCGGGTTGCAAAGACGGTTTGGCACAACAGTAAAGAGAACATAATAAGAACAATCCCATCGTGTCAATGGGAAAAATCCCCCTGACGTCCCGCTGGACTCCGCGGTGAGAATATGGGAAATATCCCATCATGGATGAGGCGATAAAGAACCGCGTGCGCGCCGAGATGAACCGGCAGGGCCTCGACATGAAGGGCCTGTCGAAACTCGCCGGCCTGGGCGAGACCTATGTGCGCGACGCGCTCAAACGCGGCCGCGGCGGTTCGCTGCCTGCGCTCAACAAGCTGGCTTCCGCGCTTGGCCGCTCGCTCGACTGGCTCATTACTGGCGCGGAAGAAGCCGGCGGCGAATTCGCCCCGGACAAGCCGCCGCGTCGAAAGCTCGACACCAGCGTTGGCCTCAAGACGGTGGACAGCGCCTCGGTCGGCGAAGGGGCGACCATTTTCGAAGTGGACGTGAGAGCGGGCGCTGGCGGCGGCGGCGTGCCGGTCGAGGCCTTCGTCCACGATGAGCGCGGCAATGTCTATTCGGCCGAGGGAATCGCCGCCGAATGGAGCTTGCCCCAAGCCATCATGCAGGGCGTGCTGCACGCCTCGGCCCGGAACGTCCGGGTCTTCGAGGTGATCGGCGACTTAATGGAGCCGCGTCTGTTCGAGGGCGATCGCGTCTTCATCGACTTGCGCTACACCATCCCGAGCCCCGAAGGCATTTTCGCGCTTTGGGACGGATACGGCCTGGTCATCAAGAGGTTGCAGATCGTCATGGGCTCGGAGCCCATGCGGATCAGGGTCATTTCCGCCAATCAGAGCTATTCGCCCTATGAGGCCGGCCTTGAGGATGTCAGGATCATCGGTCGTTTCGCGGGGCGGTTCACCGTCAATTGAGCTTTCCCAGCGGGCGCCCATCGACGGCTGACGCCAATCCCGCCAGAGAAAATGGGAGAAATCCCATAAAATAATCAAAATCCCACTAAAGCCCATTGACGGGTCGACCGACTTCCGCTACAACTAGCCACGTTGAAGATTTCCGCCCGGCGCTCCCAAGGAGCCGCCGGGTTTTTTGTTTCCGGCTCGCGGCAAGCGGGGCGGCCAATCGGATATGGATGGCACATGGCGTCGGAACCGCGCGAAACCCTGGCGAAAAAACGCAAGAGCCGGCGGCCGCTGAACGACACGGTTCAAGTCGAGCCGCATCTCGGCGAGACGTCGCTCGATCGCGCCAATCGCGATCTGGCGATCCTGAACATGCGCCTGCATGGCCTGACCTTTCACGAGATCGCGCGAAAATTGCCGGATGTGGGATTTCGTCGCGTCTCGGTCAGCCGGATATTCGCCATCGTCACCAACAACCTGCGTTCCTGCCACGAGCAGCCGGCGCGCGAATTGCGCCAGCTGGAGCTGCTGCGGCTCGATCAATTGCAGGCCGCACATTACAAGGCCGCGATGGGCGGCGACGCCGCGGCGATCGCGCGCGTCCTGTCGATCATGGATCGGCGCGCGAAACTGCTTGGTCTCGACGGCGCCGCGGAGACGGCCGCCTCGCTGGACGAGGCGCGCGCCTCGCTGATGAAAAAGCTGGAAAGTCTTTCGCGCGGCAAGGAGCCTGCGGAAAAGAGCGATGAAGCACGCGCCAGGAAGTAATCGCCTCCATGCGCAAGCCTCCCACGCATGCGCATGCCCTTGCGCGCCTCAGCCCGCGCGACCGCGCCGCCTTCTTCGCAAAACTGAATGCCGACGAACTTGAATCGCTGAAAACCTTCTGGCCTTTTTGGGCGCGACCCGAGCAGCTGATACCCTCGGGCGACTGGGTTTTCTGGCTGCCGCTGGCCGGGCGTGGCTGGGGCAAGACACGCACCGGGGCGGAAACCGTGCGCCATTGGGCGCGAGATTTCGCTCTGGTCAACCTGATCGGCGCCACCGCCGATGATGTGCGCGACGTAATGGTCGAGGGTGAATCAGGCGTGCTGGCGATCTGTCCGCGCGATGAACGTCCTCGCTACGTCGCGCACAAACGGCGGCTGGAATGGCCGAACGGATCAAAGTCTCTGTTGTTTTCCGCCGAAGAGCCTGAAAGGCTGCGCGGAAAGCAGCATATGAAATTGTGGGCGGATGAGCTGGCCGCCTGGCGCTATCCCGACGCCTGGGATCAGGCGGTGTTTGGCTTGCGCCTCGGCGGAAAGCCGCAGGCCATCGTCACGACGACGCCGCGGCCGACCAAACTGATGCGCGACCTCTTGGCCGATCCGCTGACTTATTCGACCCAGCATTCGACCTTCGACAATATCGGCAATCTCGCCGAAAACTATCTCGACCGCGTGGTGCGAAAATACGAGGGCACGCGCCTCGGTCGGCAGGAGTTGCACGCCCACATGCTGCTCGACGCGCCCGGCGCGCTGTGGACGCGCGAGCTGATCGAGGCGGCGCTCGACAAGAGCGAGCGACCGAAACTGACGCGCATCGTCGTCGCCGTCGATCCGCCGACGACCTCAGGCGAAAAGGCCGACGAATGCGGAATTGTCGTCGCCGGGCTCGCGCCGGACCGCCGCGTGTTCGTGCTGGCCGATCTCTCCCGCCAGGGCGAGACGCCGCTCGGATGGGCGTCGCGAGCGGTCGCCGCGCTCAGGGATTTTGGCGCCGATTGCATCGTCGCCGAAGTCAACAATGGCGGCGAGATGATCGAGACGCTGATCCGCCAGGTGGATGCCAACGTCCCCTATCGCGCGGTGCGCGCCAGCCGCGGCAAATTTACGCGCGCAGAGCCGGTGGCCGCGCTTTATGAGCAGGGCAGGGTGCGTCATTGCGGCGTCTTCGCCAAGCTCGAAGACCAGATGTGCCTGATGACGCCGGATTTCGATCGCGCCCGCGCCGGCTATTCGCCGGATCGCGTGGACGCGTTGGTGTGGGCGGTGACGGCGCTGTTGTTCGAGCAGGGCGAGGGCGGTGGGGTTTTCGAATTTTATCGTACGCAGGCCGCCGGATTGAACCGGCAAGACTAAGTCCAAGAACATTCGGCATTAACTCGCGAAAGGCACGAAAATAAGGAAGCTGAAAATTTAGCCGATAAATACGAGATCGGAGCGCCAATCCACGCGATTTGGCTGCGCAATTAGCCGAATTTTTTGCTTCCCAGACGAAATAAATGGTTGATTGATCCTCACTCAAAGGCATAGCTTATGATCAAGAATGGCTATGATTTTGATGATCCTTTGAATTTGTGGGGGTGTCTGATGGCATCGATTGCGCACAAGCTGCTTATCAAATATGGACTCGCGCACACCCCAACTGAAACGCAAGCCCTTGAATGGACGCAAAGAACCCAACGACTAATCCAGTTGGGTGTCGCTCAAGACGCGGCTGGAGAGCAGTCCGCCAAAGCGCTATTCCCAGATTATCGTACGAGAATTTATGCGTCTGAAGCAGACACAATTGAAATGCTTTTGCGAGAGGCCGGGAGGCGCTGATGGATGTGTCTTGGTGGTATCACCATCTAAAAGAAGCCGGTCCGATCAGTATGATAACGTTTGTTTTGGGCTTCTTAACATCAAGATTTACGATGACAAAAAAAGAAAGAAAGGACATTGAACAAAAAAACTTTGAAAACGCGAAAGATTTAGCAGAAAAGCAAAATGAGAGGTTTCAGGATTTTGCTACGACGCTGAAGAAATATATATCGAATAAGCCAAATACAACATTCGATGACTTTTACAGCATCGCCACAAGCGGAGAGAGGTACTTTTATCAGCAGGCCATAACATGTGAGGCTATTATTTCCGGAAAAGTTGATCCTGGCTTTAGGGATCAGACGCTTGTTCCGAAAGTTAGAGAAACGGTCGAAAAAAGCCTTCCAACGTTTTATGATATACTCAATGAAATTGCGAAGGAAAAAGGCTTTGCTTATGATGGTAAATTGGTGCGGAAGAACTATGAAAGCCTATATCAGGTTGCTGAGAAATACCCGATGCTTGGAGAGTAGTTTCGGATTCCGCTAAAGCCTTGATGCTTACCAAAGTCTCTTTCAGAGATGCGATAAAGTACGCGGCTGGAAGGTGGCGAATATTAAATATTGGTCGCAAAACGCGCATGCGGCGATTGTGCTCACATAAGCGTTGAGACGGCCGCGAAAAGCGCCTCATCCACCATCCGCAGTTTACCCGAATCCTGGCGGCTTTGTCGCTGAAGCTCGCGATTTTTTCGCGCGGTGAAAAATCTGACAAATTGGAGTTGAAGATGAACGAACGCGGCGCGGGTCTGCCACGCTGGTCCCTTTCGCCTGCCGAAGTCACGGTTCGGTTCGGCGACAGCGTCAATGGCGCCGCCGACTGGTTCGGACCTTCCGCGCCTCAGTCGCCCTCGGCGCCTGAGGACGTCGCCGGCCGGCAGTGGGATTTTCCGGCAGGCTATAATCTCAATATCCGCACGCGCTCCTATGAGGCGGTTTCCTTCGGCGATCTCCGCGCGCTGGCCGACGCCTATGATTTGTTGCGGCTGGTCATCGAGACGCGCAAGGACCAGGTCGAGCGGCTCAACTGGCAAATCCGCCCAAAACCTGGCGCGAGCGCCGATGCGGCGCAGATCGCGAAAATCGAGTCATTCTTCCACCGGCCCGACGGCGCCCATGACTGGAGCGCCTGGCTGCGGATGATTTTGGAGGACCTCTTCGTCATCGACGCGCCCTCGCTCTGGTGCGAGCGCGACCGCGCCGGCAATCTACTCGCCCTGCATCCGCTGGACGGAGCGACCATCAAGCCTGTGCTTGACGCCTGGGGCCGCACGCCGCGTCCTTTCGCGCAGGCTGGCAAACTTGTCTATCCCGTCGCCTATCAGCAGATTTTGAAGGGCATGCCGGCTGTCGACTACACCGAGCGGGACATCATCTATCGGCCGCGCAATCCGCGCGCCCATCGCGCCTATGGCTATTCGCCGGTCGAGCAGGTGATCGCCACCGTCAATATCGGCATGAAGCGACAATTGCATCAGCTCAGCTATTACAGCGAGGGCAATATTCCCGAGAGCCTGATCGGCGTGCCGGATGGCTGGACGCCGGACCAGATCAAGAATTTCCAGGACTATTGGGACCTCTATTTTACCGGCGATCTCGCGCGGCGGCGTCGCGCGAAATTCGTGCCCGGCGGCGTGGCGAAAACCTTCATCCAGACCAAGGAGCCGGAGCTTAAAAACGCCTTCGACGAATGGATCGCGCGCGTCGTCTGCTTCGCCTTTTCGGTGTCGCCGCAGGCCCTAGTCAACCAGATGAATCGCTCGACCAGCGAGACGCAGAAGGCCAGCGCCGACGAGGAGGGATTGTTGCCGATCCTCGCCTGGATCAAGCGGCTCTGTGACCATGTGATCCGCGATCTGGGCGCCGAAAATCTGGAATTCGCCTGGCGGCCGGAAGTGGTTGTTGACCCGACGGTGCAGCGGGAGAATCTCGTCGCCTATGTCAGCGCCGGCATGATGACTCGCCGACGCGCTGCCGCGATCATGGGCGAGATTTTGCCTGAGGATCCGATGGCGGATGTGCTGGCGGTGACGACAGGGCAGGGGGTGGCAAGGCTGGGCGGGAATCCCGCTAAAAATTTGGATTGCGTGGGAGGTGGAAGCAATCAGGGCGAACAGCCGGTCATTGCATCGAAGCGCGTTGAAGCGCGACAAAGCGCCGGCGAAGTTGCCAAAGCCAGATCGACTAAATTCAACCACAACCATGATGAGCGCGGGCGATTTACGACGGCGGATGCCGGCGTCGATTCACGCACGTCGATTTCTGCTAAATATGAAGCTCACACCGACGCATGCGTTACTGCGATTCCGATTTGTCGTGCGTCATGTTTGGACGACTATGTTGACGGCCTCTTCAGAGGCCCCGATAAGATGCGAGCCTGCATTCGAAGCTGCGCTGAGCAGCATGGATGTTTTGACTTTTAAGGGAAAAAAATATGACGGAATCAGAAGCGAAACAGATAATATCTTCACTGGAACTAATAATAAAAAATCTCGAATATCCTATGTATTTAACAGAAAAGTGTGACAACAAAGATGTAAAGAAGAAACTCGGTGAGTTATTCGTTCATATTGTCAGTGAAATTGATTTGAGTTTGATTCCATATCTACAAAATTTGTCAGTTTCCGGGTAGTCGTTGGCTAAAACAAATTTTTGGAGAAATTTGATTTCGATCAGCCGCGCGCCGCAGATGGACGATGGACTGCAACGACGAGGAACGGCCAGTATCACCCCACGCCCGCGTCGGAAGGCTCATCAACTGCGCCCGAAGTCGCGGCGCAATCAAAAGAAGCGTGCATCGCTGCATGTAGCAGCATCGCGTTGCCGACGCCTGGAGCAAGTCAAGGAGTGGCGTTTTTTCGCTGTGTGCAGCATTGTATAGGCGAAGCGGACTGGCCGGAATGGCGAAAATATTTTCCCGCGCCGTCCGGCTAAACGGAACACAACCCTGTATAAGTTGGAATCTAAAATGAACATTGACCGTGCGAAAACCATTTCCGAGCTCGCGCTTCGCGCCTCGGATGATCTTAATTCGATCTTGATCGAGTTGCTCGAAGACGCAGACGATGACAAGTCGGCCGAATTTAAGAAGCTTATAGGCTCGATTCTCGGCGAGATATATTTTGGTGTTCTCCGGCCGGTTTTTGACTTGTATCCTGACCTGGCGCCCGATGAATTGAAAACCAGATAACAAAGCCGCGTGGCGAAAACTTTTGTTTCGACCAAGGAGCCGGAGTTGCTGCCGATCCTCGCCTGGATCAAGCGGCTTTGCGACCAAGTCATCCGGGAGCTGGGCGCGGAAAACCTCGAATTCGCCTGGCGCCCGGAAGTGGTCGTCGATCCCAGCGTGCAGCGGGAGAATCTCGTCGCCTGTGTGAGCGCCGGCATGATGACGCGGCGTCGGGCGGCTGCGATCATGGGCGAGATTTTGCCTGACGATCCGATGGCGGATGTGCTGGCGGTGACGACCGGTGGGGTTGCTGCCCTTCCTCGCCTGGATCAAGCGGCTCTGTGTCCATGTTATTCGTGAGAGCGCAAAATATCCTTCAACGCAGCAACCAGCTTCCCTGTCTGCTCCGCCGTCCCGACAGTGATGCGTAAAAAATCCGCGATGCGCGGCGCGTTGAAATGGCGCACCAGCACGGCGCGGTCGCGCAGCGCCTGCGTCAGCTCCGCGCCCTTGGCCGTGGCGTGGCGCGCGAAAATGAAATTGGCGCTCGACGGCAATATGTCGAAACCGAGCCCGCGCAATTGCGCGCTCATGTTTTCGCGTTCCGCGACGATGGTCTTGAGGCTGGCCTGGAAATAGGCCTCGTCCTCGACCGAGGCGACCGCGCCCGCCTGGGCGATGCGGTTGACCGGATAGGAATTGAAACAGTTTTTTACGCGAGAGAGCGCCTCGATCAGCGACGCCGAGCCGAGCGCATAGCCGACGCGCAGACCCGCAAGCGCCCGCGATTTCGAGAAGGTGCGCACCACCAGAAGATTGGGATGATCCGCCAGCAGGGGGATTGCCGTCTCGCCGCCGAAATCGACATAGGCCTCGTCGACGACGATGGGAATGCCGGCGTTCTGTTCAAGCAGCTTGGCGATCTCGTCACGCGAAAGCGCGATGCCCGTGGGCGCGTTGGGATTGGCGAAGACGATGGCGCCGGCGGAATTGCGCCTGAAGTCGTCGATGACGATCCGCATGTCCGCATCGAGCGGAACCGTCTGGTAGTCGATGCCATGAAGCTTCGACCAGACGGGATAGAAACTGTAGGTCACATCCGGAAACAATAGGGGACGGTCGTGCTTCAGCAGTGCGGCGAAGACATGCGCGAGCACTTCGTCGGAACTATTGCCGACGAAGACGTTTTCGGGTTGCAGGCCATGGTAGCGGGCCAGGCATTCCCGCAGGCCCGTGGATTCCGGATCGGGGTAAAGCCGCAGCGCATCGCTGACGGCCTCGTGCATGGCCGCAAGGGCCCGCGGCGAGGGCGGCAAGGGCGATTCATTGGTGTTGAGCTTGACCAGGCCTTCGATGCGCGGCTGTTCGCCGGGCGTGTAGGGGCTCAGGCCCTGCGCAAGCGCGCTCCAGAACTGCATCGTGGCTCCGTGCCGTGATTTCGCGCGCCAGCGTCGATGGCGCGCCTGCTTTTAAGAAAAATTCGTCCAAAAGGCCAGTCCCGTCGAAGGCGGGGCTGCCTTGCCATGTAAGGAGCCGCGCGTGACGGACCAGATGCACTTGTTCATACCCCTCAGCAAGGCCGACGCCGCCAAGCGTCTGGTCTATGGCTCGGCCACGGCGGAACTGCCGGACCGGGCGGGCGAAATTTGCGATTACGCCAGCACCAAACCGCTTTACGAGCAATGGTCGGCCGACTGCGCCAGGGCTTCGGGTGGCAAGAGTCTCGGCAATGTGCGCGCCATGCATGGCAATGTCGCGGCGGGCAAAGTCGCCTCCATCGCCTTCAACGACGAGGAGAAGCGGATCGAGATTGCCGCCAAGATCGTCGACGATGACGAATGGCGCAAGATCGAGGAAGGCGTCTACACCGGTTTCAGCCAGGGCGGCGCCTATGTTAAGCGCTGGAGCGATCCTGAAAATCCCGATCTGACCCGCTATACCGCCCGGCCTATCGAAATTTCGCTGGTCGATCTGCCTTGCCTGCCGGAGGCGACATTCGAACTGGTCAAGGCTGACGGCGCTGTGCGAGACGCGCGTTTTCGCGGCTTTGCTGTCGAAGGCGGATGTCGCCGGTCCGATTCAGCGCGGCGGCCCGGGGCCGTTCCTGCGGGAATGGCTCGCGGGCAATATCGAAAGTGATGCGGCGGCTGCGGATGTGATCGCCGACTTCTTCGCCGCGATCGAACAGGACATCAACGCCGAGCCCACCCATACGGAGCCTCTTTCCACTCTGTTGGCGCGGCTGAAAAACCAGTGCGTCGCAGCGATGACGCCGCGGCCAACGCAGAAATCGGACCCCTTCCTGGCCCGGTTCGAAAAACTCGATGGGGAAAATGAGACTGTGCGGAAAATGGCTGCGGAACTCGCGCCGCGTCTCGCGGAGCTCACTGAGCGCGTGTCGGCGCTCGAACGGACGCCCGCGCCGCCGCCGCTGTTACAGGGCTTCGCGCCGGTCTCGAAATCGGCGGATGCGAGCCTCGACGATCTCGCCGCGGAACTGGCGCGGCTTTCCCCCGAAAAAGCTTCGCTTGTCCTGATCAAGGCGGCGCAGACCCAGCCCAAACGCTTCGGCTGAAGCGCCGAATACCATTTTAGCAACAGAGAAAGCACGCCCATGACCGCACAACAGAACGCGCTGGAATTGAATCAGGCGATCCGCAAGGCGCAGTCCGCGCCCTTGTTCGATCCGCGGTTCGCCAGCCTGGAAAAATCCACCTTTTCGCAAAGCGCTTCGGCCACGTCCGGCCTGACTTATTACGATCTGGAATCCGGCGCCAAGCTGCTCTATCCCATGCTGACGCCGCTACGCAATTCCATCCCCCGCGTCTCCGGAAAGGGCGGCATCCAGGCCGCATGGAGGGCAATCACCGCCATCAATTCCTCCGGCCTGCGCGTCGGCGTTTCCGGTGGCAATCGCGGCGGCGTCGCCGCCATGGCGACCAAGGATTACATCGCCTCCTACAAGGGTATCGGCATCGAAACCAATGTCGATTTCGAGGCCCAGTTCGCCGGCCAGAATTTCGACGACATCCGCGCCCTTGCCGCCCAGACCGGACTGGAAGCGCTGATGCTGGGCGAAGAGGCTCTCATTCTCGGCGGCAATACCTCGCTGGCGCTCGGCGTGACCAATACGCCGACGCTGGCGGCTTCCAGTTCCGGCGGCGCGCTCGCCAGCGCAACCCTGTCGGTCATCTGCGTCGCCCTGACGCTCGATGGCATGATGAACTCGACGATCGTCAGCGGCGTGCAGGCGTCGATCACCCGCACGAACGCCGATTCCTCAACCGACACTTTTGGCGGCGGCGCGGCGCAGAAGTCGGCCAACGCCACCGTCGCCGTCACGGGTCCGGCCGGCAGCGTCACGGCTTCGGTCGCCACCACGCGCGGCGCATTCGGTTACGCCTGGTATTGGGGCGCGGCCGGGTCCGAAATTCTTGGCGCCATCACGACGATCAACAGCGTCGTCATCGCCGCCAATGCGGCGGGCGCCCAGACGGCGGCCTCACTGCCGAGCGCCGACAATTCTTCGAATGCGCTGGTGTTCGACGGTCTTCTGACCCAGGCATTGCAGCCCACATCTGGCGCCAACATCACCTTTCAGCCGAACGGCGCCGCCGGAATCGGCACACCGCTGACCGCCGACGGCGCTGGGGGCATCGTCGAGATCGAGGCCATTCTCAAATCGAACTGGGACCTTTATCGACTGTCCCCTGACGAGGTCTGGGTCTCCTCGCAGGAAGCAGGAAATATCTCGAAGAAAATTCTCGCCGGCGGCGCCAACAGCGCGCAGCGTTTCATCTTCGACGCCAGCCAGGACGCGCTTGGCGGGGGTGTGATGGTCACCACCTACAAGAACAAATATTCGATGACGGGCGCCAAGACGCTCGACATCAAGGTGCATCCAAACATGCCCGCGGGGACCATGCTGTTCCTGACCCGCAAGCTGCCCTATCCGCTCGCCAATGTCGGCAATGTCGTGCAGATCAGGACGCGCCAGGATTACTATCAGATTGAATGGCCGCTGCGCTCGCGCCGCTACGAATATGGCGTCTACGCCGACCAGGTGTTGCAGCATTATTTTCCGCCGAGCATGTCGGTCATCACCAATATCGGCAACGGCTGATCCGCGCTCCCCAAGTCAGTCGCCTCGGCTTGTCCGGGGCGGCTCGCCAGCGCCATTTCTCCATTCACGGGATCGAGACATGAAATTTCAAGCTCCTGTCGGCGTCACTGCCATTTTCTGCGGCGGCGAGTTGGTTTCGCTGGATGAAAACCGCTGTTTTGATGCGGCAGAAATTCTAGCCGTTGAACTGGCGCCGCATGGCTGCGTCGCCCTGACCGAAATCGCACCGGAAGAAAAAGGCGCGCCGTCCCTTCCGCGCAGCCGCGCCCGCTCCGAGAAGGCGAACTGAACATGGCGCAGGGCGATCTCATATCCCTGGCGCAGCTCAAGGCCCACCTCGGCGTGCAGTCTACTGGCGACGATCTCGTGCTCGCCAGCCTGATCAGCCAGATCAGCCGGGCCATTTCGACCTATCTCAATCGGCCATTCATCTGGCCGCGCAACGTCGCGGACGTCTTCGACGGCAATGGCAGGGACAGGATTCAGCTGCGTCACTGGCCGGTGGTCGCCGTAACCTCGGTGTCGATTGACGGGCGAGGCCTTCCTCAGGCGCTCACGGAAACGGGGGACGGCTGGACGATTGAATCGGGCGACGACGAACCGCCCGGCGCCATGCAAATGTTGATGCTGCGCGGCGGTCGATTTTCGCGCGGCTGGCAGAATGTCACCATTGCCTATCGGGCGGGCTACCAGGTCCGCAATGAAGTCGCCATTGCGCCGTCAGTCGCGCCCCTCCTCATCGCGACCAACCAGCCCTATGGGGCCTATGCCTGCGATTGCGGCGTGACTTACGCCAATGGGCAGGCGCTGGATCTGGTGGCCGCCAATCCGTCCCAGGGACAATATGCGCTCGATGGAGCCGGGGGCTACTGGTTCTCGTCGGCAGACGGCGGACAGAATCTGTTGCTCAACTATGGCTATGTGCCGCTTGATCTCGCCAATTGCGCGCTGGAATGGGCTGCGGACCGCTATCGTTACCGCGAAAGGATCGCCATGACCTCGAAAAGTCTCGGTGGTCAGGAAACGACCAGCTTTCGCATCACGGCCGTGCCGGAATTCGTTTCCATGGCGTTGCGCGGCTTTGCCCGCGTCATAGCGAATTGAAGCATGCTTAAAATCGGCCTTGAAGGGCAGGAAACGCTCGCCGAGCGTCTTGGCGCGTTCCCAGATTTGTTGCGCGAGGCGCTTGCCGACAAGGTCGACGCGCTTGCGCAGGCTCTTTACCAACAAGTGGTCGGGGTCAATCTGAGTGGCGGCGTGTTGAACGCGCGCAGCGGTCGCTTGCGGGAACTCCATCGAGACGCAGGTTTCAAAAGATGGGCAGATTGGCGCGGAGATCTTTTCAAGCGGCGATGTTCCCTATGCCGCAATCCAGGAATTCGGCGGCAAGACAGCAGCGCATGAAATTCTGCCGGACAAGGCGAAAGCGCTCGCGTTCGTGATGAACGGAAAACAGCTTTTCGCGCGTCGGATCCAGCATCCAGGATCGCTGATCCCTCAGCGTTCCTACCTGCGATCTGCGCTTGACGAGCAGAGCGACGAGATTGTGCAGGACTTGACGGACGCCGTCACAAGCCTTGCCGGAAATCTGGGGAATGGCGAATGATGAATTCCCGAGAGGCGATCATGCAGGCGCTCTATGGCCGCCTGGCCGGCGCGCAGTTTGCGGCTCCGATCAACGGCTGTTTGACCTGGGCCTTGCTGTCGCGCCGCCTCAAATTATGGAGCGATGTCGCCAGCGCCGATCAGCCGGCGCTTTTCATCACCGAGCATGGCGAAAATTATGCCTACACGTCGGAGAACCTTCCGGGAAAGACCGTGCTCAATGTCGATCTTTTCGTCTATGTCGCCGCTGGCAAGGACCCGGATTCCATTCCGGCGCGCGACCTAAATATTGCTCTCGATGCGATCGACGCCTGCCTCGCTCCCGATCCAGCTCTCGGGCGGCAGACGCTCGGTGGGCTCGTCGGCCATTGCCGCGTCGAGGGCCGCATCGTCAAGGATCCCGGCGACCTCGACGGGCAGGGCCTGGCGCTGGCGCCGCTGAGAATTCTGGCGCCGTAAGTTCCCGGCTCGAATGGCCGCAAGGCAGTGGGCCTTCGCGCCGATAAGATCTTCACCTTGAAACAAAGACCTTCCGCCATTTTGCAGGAGCATTGATCCATGTCCAATATAACTTCCGTCGCTTTTGGCTCCGGCGTGCTCATCGCCACGCCATCGGGCGCAAATGCAACTCCTGTCCAGTTCGGCGCGCTTCAGGACGTGTCACTGGATTTCAGCTTTTCATCCAAGCAGCTCTTCGGCCAGTACCAGTTCCCGATTGCCTTTGCGCGCGGCGAGGGCAAGATTTCCGGCAAGGCGAAATTCGCCAATATCGACGGCCCCCTCTACAACGATTGCTTTTTCGGGCAGGGCATGACGGCGGGACAGAAGCTCTGGGCCTATAACGAGGCCGGCGCTGTCTCCTCGTCGTCACCTTATGGCTATTCGGCCGCCAACGCAGCCAATTTCGACGCTGATCTTGGCGTCGTTTACGCGTCGAGCGGCCTCGCGCTGACAAAGGTCGCCTCAACTCCGGCTGTTGGCCAGTACAGCGTCTCTGCCGGCGTCTATGCCTTCAGTTCCGGCGACGCGGGCAGGGCGCTTCTCGTCTCCTACTCCTATACGCAGACCAGTTCCGGTTCGGGCTCGCGCGCCTTGCTCGCCAACAAGCAGATGGGAACGGCGCCAACCTTCCAGATCGACTTCTACCAGACCAATCCGAATATAGCCGGCGCCCAATGGTCGCTGCGACTTTACAATTGCGTTTCGACCAAATTGAGCGTCGCTTCCAAGAACCAGGATTTCGCAATTCCGGAAATGGATTTCGAAGCCTTTGCCAATGCCGCCAATTCCATCGGCGAAATCAATACGGCGGTTTGAGATGACGCCAGATCCGAAAGCTGATTGCGCCGCCGCGCCGGTCGTCGCATTGGGCGGCCGGGAATTCTTCATTCCCCTTCTCGCCCTGCGCCAGGCTCGAATTGTCGTGCCAGGCCTTCTCAAACTCATGCCGCGGCTGAATGCCATTCAGGCGCGCATCGCCGGCGGCGATCCGCTCGGCGCGGCCCTGCTCAACCAGGACGACGTCGATCTGATGATCGATGTCGTCCATTCCGGTCTGACGCGCGCCTATCCCAATTTTTCAAGGGATCAGGTTCTGGACTTGCAGGCGGGATTCGCCGATCTCGTCGCCGCGCTTGCAGTCATCGCCCGGCAGACCGGACTTTTCGCGCCGACGGACGCGGCGCTGCCGGGGGAGTAGGCGACGGCGCTCCGGACTTCGACCGGATCGTCGCTCATTATTGCCAGATGTCCGGTGAAGGCTGGACCAATTCTCTGGAAGCGGAACTGACGTTTTCCCGGATTTTCGCGCGGCACGACTATTGGCGCGAAAATCCGCCCTCGGTTTTTCTTCTGGCGTCCTTGGCGGCCGGTTTTGGCGTCTGGGAGCCCAGAACTCAAACGACCCAGGACGCCGTCGGCGCCTTGCGCAATCTCTTTCCCGCCGGACGCTTTTGACCTCGAAAAACATGCCAGCCGCTCGTGCTGGCCGACAGGACGCGCATGGCTGATTCCACTGTTTCCATCTCTTTCGGCGCTGACGCCTCCGATTTTCTCGATGGCGTCGCGCGCGTCTCGGCGGCGCTGCAAAGCCTGCCGACCGGCGTCAATCAGGTCGCGCAGGGCATCGACCGGTCCTCGCAGAGTTTCGCCTCATTCGGCGCTGGCGCCACAGCGGCCCTGACGAAAATCGCCCAGGCCGCGCGCGAGACTGGCGCCTCGCAGCAGGATGTCACACGGGCCAGCATGATGGCGATCAGCGGCGAAATTTCCGCTGAACGCGCCGCTTTGTCGGAGAAGAAATCGCTTTACGACGAGTTGGCCAAGCTGAAAGTCCTGAGCGGTGGCCAGAGGCTTGCCGCGACGCAAGCCGCGCTCGATGGCGAATATGGCTCCGAACGCGGCCTGCTCGAAAAGGAATTGCAGCTCGACGGGTTGCGACTGCAGCAGCGTCAGCAGATCCTCAACCGCATGTTGATGCTCGATGCCAAATATGCGCAGGACAGCCAGCGCGTCATGCTGCAATCAGTCGAGCAAATGGTCGCGCCGATGAACAAAGTCATCGATTCCATGTCGGCGTCGCTTTCAACAGGCCTTACAGGAATGATCACGGGCACTAAGAATTTCCAGCAGGTCCTGCAATCACTCGCGCAATCTGTCGTATCTCAGTTCGTCAAGATGGGCGTCGATGTCGTTGCCGACTGGGGCAAGAAACAATTGGCGCTCGCGGCTCTATCGGTGGCCGGAGAAGGTCAGAAAACCGCGGCCGCAACGGCAGGCGCGGCAGCGCGCACAGGCCTGTCCGCAGGCGAGGCGGCGGCCGGCCAGGCGGCTACCTTCGCCTCGGTACTGAAGAGCATTACCGCCTCGGCTTCAGAAACGTTCGCTGGCGTATTCGGGTTTCTCGCGCCCGTGATGGGACCAGCCGCCGCTGGTCCGGCCGCGGCATCGATGGGGCAGGTCATGTCGGTTGCGGCTTTTGACATCGGCGCCTGGTCGATCCCGCAGGACCAGCTTGCCATGGTGCACCGGAACGAGCTCGTAATGCCTGCGGCTGAAGCGGGAGCTTTCCGCTCGATGCTAAGCCAGCAGGTCAATGGCGGCGGAGCCTCGGTTCAGGGCGGCGGCGACACCCACGTGCATCTGAACGTCAATGCGCTCGACGCGGGTTCAGTTAAAAACTGGCTTGGCAACAATTCACGCCAGATCATGAAAGCGATGAATCAAGCAGTGAAAAACGGTGATCACCTCGGCTTGCGCCGGCTGGCGGCACTCTGATCGATGGCGCAGCTTTTCGGCGTCTGCTTGCTCCCGGCTACGGGCGAGTTCGTCTATGACACGTTGCCTGCGCAAGGCGCGCAATGGCGCCAGATCAACGGATCGCTTGGCTCCTACACGCCAATCAATTGCTACAACGCGCCGGATAGCGCGACGACGGACTATACCTATGCGCTTGACCAGTTGCAGGCCGAACATCCCGAATGCGGAACGGTCGCGCTCGTCTGCGCGTGGTTCGGCGATTCCAACGATGCCGGGAGCTGCAATATTTATCCCTCCACCAATTACATCGGCGGCTCCTTCGAGACCTTTTCCGCCGGAAACTGGTCCACGACGAATTGGCAGGTTTCAGGGCTTACGCAGATTTCACCCGGCCTCATTCCGATCTCGACAAGTACAGGTGGCGCCAGTTATGGCGGCACGCCCTCGGATCAATCGGTCGTTCGCTGCATTCAGGATCTGCGCGCAAGAGGCTTGCGCGTCATCTTTTATCCTTTCATCTTGATGGATGCGCCGGGGAAACCCTGGCGTGGGTGCGTCGGTCTATCGAGCGATCTTGGCGCCGCCACGACCAACGCGGTCGATGCATTTCTCGGTTCGTCCGCGCCAGGTCAATTTTCGCGCGACATGGCCAATCTTACAGTTGGCTATTCGGGCGCCGCGACCGACTTTACCTATCGCCGGTTCATCCTGCATTACGCCAATCTGTGCGTGGTCGCGGGGGGGTCGACCTGTTCCTGCTCGGTTCGGAATTGCGCGGCCTCGAAATTTTGCGCGGACCTGGCTGGACTCCTGCGGGAACAACGGGCGCCAATGGGCAGGCCATCTGGGATTACCCCTTCGTTGCAGGGCTGACCCAGCTCGCAGCCGATGTTCGCGCCGTGTTCGATAACGCCGGATTCGTGAAGAACCTGACAACCAAGAAGAATCTCATCGCCTATTCGCCAGACTGGTCAAGCTGGAACGGCGTGCAACATGCTGGGGAAAACGGCCAGTGGCCGCATCTTGACTCCCTTTTCGCCTCGCCTGACATCGATGTCGTCTCTTTCGATAATTATCTGCCCTTGTCCGACTGGACTCTTGGCGGCGGCGGGCTCGACTGCGCCAATTGGAACGCGCCGGCGCCAAACTCCTGGCCACCTGAGTCCGCGGCTATGAATGGACTGGGCCTTACAGGGTCGCCATCGATCTACAACAACGCCTATCTCATGGCGAATATCGAGGGCGGCGAAGGATATAACTGGTTTTATAATGATAGCGGCAATGGCGGCGTCGGCCTCGATCCCTTCGGGACGGATCAGCGCTGCACCCTCCCGCAAGGCGATCGCCTGGCGCAGGCGCGCAATCCCTTTTCACCCAATCAGCAATTACTGGCGCGAAAAGCCTTGCGCTGGTGGTGGAACAATCCGCATCAGGCCGTTTATGACGCAGGCGATGGCCTGGGTTGGGCGCCGCATGGTCCGGCGACACAATGGGTTCCGCAATCCAAATCAATCATCTTTGCGGAATATGGCTTCGCCAGCGTCGATCGCTGCACCAATCAGCCGAATGTTTTTTTCGACGCCGGATCAACCCAGAGCGCGACGCCCTTCTGGTCGCTGTGGCAGGGGCCTTTTGGCGCGAGCTGGTTGCCGACACGCGACGATGTTCTAGCCGATATGGCGTTGCAGGCAGTCCATGATTACTGGAGCGCCTCAGCCAATAACGAGATTTCTGCCGCTGGCGTTCCGATGATTCTTACGCCCTTCTGCTGCGCCTGGAACTGGGATGCGAGACCATTTCCAGCCTTCCCTTTGCAAAATGAGGTATGGAGCGACGCCAACAATTGGGCGACCGGAAACTGGATAAACGGCAAGGGGCCTGCGATCCCGCCGCCGAGCTTGGATACGCCACCCGGCTCGGGAGTTTACGCGACGTTTCCGCAACTCATCGGGCAGGGATGGAGCCTGCATTATGCGCCACGCTTTTCAACGCGCGCTCTGGCTCATGTATCAGGGCGGGAAATGCGAAATGCCCGCTTGTGCAGCCCGCTTTACGATATCGATCTTACATTTGATTGTCTGCGTGACGACGCAGGTTTTGCCGATTTGCAGAAGGTCGTCAGCTTTATAAACGAGAACGCCGGACAGGCGCGGCCTTTCTTGTTCATGCCGCCGGCCGAGCTGGCCTCGTTCTCCGGGGCGCCGCTCGGCGTGGGCGATGGGAGAACGCTCAGCTTCATCATCACACGCGCGATCGGCGGATTTATTGAAAACGTCCAGGCCGTTATTGGCGTTCCCACCGTCTATGTGAACGGCGCGCCTTCTAGCGGCGCGACTCTCTCCATCTTGCCTGCGACCGTGACCTTCGCCCAAGCGCCTCCCGCTGGATCCGCGTTGACGGTGGATTTCACACTCGCGCATCTCGTGCGCTTCGTTGATGACAGCCAAGATCTGGAACAGTTCATGAGCACATTCTGGGCATTGAAATCTCTCAAACTCGAAATGGTGCGCGCTTGAGCCTCGCTACGTTTCCGGCGTTGCCGGGCCAGGGCTGGAGCGTCAAGAAAACGCCTTGCTTTTCGACGCACGTCGCTACGCATTCCTCCGGCCGCGAAGTGCGCGCAAGCCTCTACGCTCATGCGCTCTACATGTTCGAATTGAACTTCGACGCCCTGGATTCGTCAGGCGCCAATACTGGTCTCCAGATGCAGTCGCTGCAGAATCTGATGGGCTTCTGGCTCTCCTGTGGAGGCCAGTTCGCAACCTTTCTTTATGTCGATCCGACCGACAATCTGGCGACGGAGCAAGTGTTCGGCACGGGCGACGGCGCGACAACGTCCTTCACGCTCGGTCGCGTCATCGGCAGCTATTATGAGCCGGTGAGCTATGCGACAGCGCTGTCTTCCATCGTGGTCAACAGCGTAGCTACCTCTGCCTATACGCTTGTTGCGCCAAATACGGTCCTCTTCGCCAGCGCGCCGGCCAGCGGCGCCATTCTGTCCTGGACAGGGTCATACGCCTTTCAATGCCGCTTCCTTGACGATCAGGCGGAATTCGAGAATTTCATGTCGGGCCTATGGCGCGCCAAGGGCCTCAAATTCCGCCAGGTGCGCTGATGAAACCCGCTCCTTCCGCGCTTGTCGCCGCTCTCAATGCCTTGCGTCCGACGTCTGATGCGCCGCTGCTCGCGGCCGATTGCTTCACAATCTGGCTCGCCAGCGGCGCGGCGTTGACCTATACCGATCTCGACATACCCGTGGCGTTGAACGGCTATAGCTATCTTTCGAATTCCGTGCTGATTTCAGGCCTCCGATACCGCGCCTCATGCGGCGTCAATGTCGATAGCCAGCAGGTCTCGATTTTCGCGCGCGCCAGCGATACGATAGGTGGTATCCCCTTTCTTCAAGCCGTACAGCAAGGTCTTCTCGACGGCGCCGAAATCCAGCGGGAAAGGGTTTTTTTTTCCAGTTGGGGGGCTGCCCCCATTGGTTCGGTTGTCCTGTTCAAGGGGCGCGTCGCCCAAATCGACGCGATCGGACGCACCAGCGCGCAGGTGACAGTGGCTTCCGATCTCGTGCTGCTTGACGTGGACATGCCGCGCAACGTCTACCAGGCCAATTGCCAGCATGTGCTTTACAGCGCCCAATGTGGTGTTGTGGCGGGCGCCTATTCGGCGATAGGCGCGGTAGCCGCAGGCTCGACCGCGTCGCTGATCGACTGGGCCGGTGCGACCTCGGCGTTTCAGCAAGGAACCATCACTTTCACATCCGGTCCCAATACGGGCGCGACGGCGACGATCAAGTCGGCTGGGAGTGGTTGGCTGCAACTCGTCTATCCGCTTCCAAACACGCCCGTGGTGGGGGATGGCTTCTCCGCCTCTTACGGCTGCGACCATACGATGGCGAGCTGCCAAAGCCGTTTCAACAATCTCAGTCAGTTTCGCGGCTTTCCCTTCGTTCCGCCGCCGCAGATCATGTCCGGCCCGCTTTCGTCGGTCATCAACAGCGGCGTCAAGGGCGGGAAATAGGAGGTCTTTGATGTGCGAAGCCGAACAGCGTTCCGCCGTCGTGGCGGAGGCGCGCAAATGGATTTTGACTCCCTATCACGTCGGCGCCGACGTGCGCGGAGCTGGCGTTGATTGCGGCATGCTCATCGTTCGGATCTTTGTCGATCTCGGCCTCGTCCCGCCATTTGATCCGCGTCCTTATCCTCCGGACTGGATGCTGCATCGCGACGATGAGAAATATCTTCGCTTCTTTACCGAACATTGCACACGCGTCGCGGCGCCGCGACCGGGCGATCTCGCCCTATTTCGCTATGGCCGCGCCTATTCGCATGGCGGCGTCGTGACGGCGATCGATCCGGTGACGATTGTCCATGCCTATCATGATGCTGGCTGTGTGATCGAAGAGAGCCTGACGCAAAATCCCGCTCTTTCGAACCCGAGCCGCAAGCTCGCCTTCTTTTCGGTCTGGACCAAAAAGGCCATGGCGTAATGGGATTTTTGCGCGCAGGGTCCCTCAACACCCAGATCACCAAATATTCTGGATTGCAGGTCCAAACCACATCGAGCTGCGTGCCGGTGCCGATTTCCTACGGCGCCAACATACTCGCGCCAAACTGCTTCTGGTATCAGAATTTCCAGGCGCACCCCCAGAGCGCCGGCGGCAAGGGGGGCAAGAGCGGGGGATCGTCGAGCTACGACTACAGTTGCGCCATCATGATGGGGATCGGCGAAGGACCGATCACGGGCATAGGCAATATCTGGCAAACATCGACGACGGCCGTCAGTCTCGCCGAACTGGGGCTGAGCCTGTTCCTCGGCGTCGCGCCGCAGAACGTCTGGTCCTATCTATCCGCCGCCTTCCCCTCGCAATCGCTGACCTATCCAGGCGTGGCCTATGTCGCCAATTCAAATTTCGATCTGGGCAGTTCCGCGAGCGTGGGCGACAACAATTTCGAGGTTTTCGGAATATTGCACGGAACGGGCGTCAATGGCGTCGACGCCGATCCCGCGCAGGTGATTTCCGATTTTCTGACCAATCCACAATATGGCGTTGGTTTCCCCGGGGCCTCTATCGATGCGACTTCGCTATTCGCCAATTCGGGAAACTCGTCTTACCAGACTTATTGCTGGGCGAACTATCTCGCCATAAGCCCCGTGTTGAACATGCAGGAAACCGCCTCGTCGGTTCTGGCGCGCTGGCTGCAGCTCACCAATTCGGCGGCTGTCTGGTCGGGCGGACTGCTGAAGGTCATTCCCTATGGCGATAGCCCAGTTACCGGCGGCTCCGCTACGTCACAAAAAACCTGGACTCCTGATCTGACGCCCGTCTATGACTTGACGGACGACGACTACCTGCACACTGACGGCGAGGACCCGGTCAGGATCACGCGCTCCGATCCTTACTCAGCTTACAATCAGCAGGCGATAGAAATTCAGGCGCGGTCGGACGCCTATAATACCGGGCCGATCGTCGTTTTCGACCAAGCGGCGATCAACCGTTTCGGCCTGCGGATCGGCTCGACTATCACCGCGCATGAAATTTGTGACATGCAGGTTGCGCAGACCGCGGCGCAATTGATACTGCAGCGGGGTCTCTATATCCGCAACAGCTTTCAATTCAAGCTGTCGATGGAATTCTGCCTCCTGGATCCGATGGATCTTGTGACGCTGACCGATTCCGCACTCGGACTGAGCAAGACCGTTGTCAGAATTGTCGAAATCGAGGAAGACGCTGACGGTGCGCTGACTGTTACCGCTGAGGAATTTTCGCAAGGCGTCGCAACGGCGGCCCAATACGCGACGCAGATCAAATCGAATGGCGTTCCAAACAGCGCGGTAGTCCCGCAACCAGTCAATGCGCCAATTGTTATCGAGCCGCCGCCGGCTTTGACCGGCGACGTCGCTCAATTGTGGATCGGGGCGAGCGGCCAGAATGGCGACCCCAATTGGGGCGGTTGCATCGTTTGGGCTTCGCTCGACGGAACTTCCTATTCCCAGGTCGCGCGCATAGGGGCCGCGGCGCGGCAAGGCGTTCTTTCTGCTCCGCTGGTCGGGTTTTCGAGAGCCAATCCGGATACCGGAGATAGTTTGGCTGTCGATTTGTCGCCGAGCGGCGGCTCGCTTTCGTCTGTCACACCGGCGAGCGCCGCGGCAGGCGTCACGCTCTGCTACGTGGATGGCGAGTATCTAGCTTACGCCACAGCAACGCTGAGCGCCGCAAATCAATATATCTTGACCGGGCTCTATCGCGGGCTCGGTGGTTCGAACGCTTCAACGCATGCAACGGGCAGCGTCTTTTGCCTGCTTGATACCGCGATTTTGCCGTATGACCTCACCGCTGCGCAGATCGGATTGACGATCTATCTGAAGTTCCAGAGCTTCAACATTTTCGGCGGCGGCTTGCAGGACCTTTCAAGCTGCGTGGTTTATTCGCATGCGATTCAGGGATCCGGCGCGATTGGACCCGTCGCCGCCACTTTGGCGGTCGGAGCGCCGATCGATTATGGCCTCGCCAATCAGATTGTCTCCGAGCGCGACGATTTTGGATCGGTTTTGGCTCCGGCAACTCTGGTCGTCGATCTCGGAACGACGACAAGCTGAAGTCTTGTTCATTTCATTGACGGTGAAACCAAGGGAAATACATGTCCGTTCAAGTCAAACGTCGCCGCGACACGGCGGCCAATGTCGCAGCTTTCACCGGCGCGGAAGGTGAACTGATTGTCGATCTCACAAATAATCGTGTTGTGGTCCAGGACGGCGTGACGCAGGGCGGTTGGGCGGCGGCCAAGCTGTCGGAAGTCGTGACCGCCTCGCGTTCGACCGTCTCGGACGTCAATTATGCGGCGCTCGTTACGGATCGAACGATTGCTTTCACTGCCATTACCGCCGCCCGGACCGTGAACCTGCCGCCGGCCTCGTCTTTTCCGACTGGCGTCGGCCTGCTGGTATTGGACGAAAGCGGTGCGGCGTCATCGGCCAGGTCGATTTCTATCGGCGCCAGTGGAGCCGATCTGATCGACGGCGCGTCGAGCGCAGCAATATCTTCGGCCTACGGATACGTCATGCTGCAAAGCAACGGCGCGTCCAGTCCTAACGGCAAATGGACAGTCGTGGATCAGGCGAGCTCGGGACTAGCCGCCGTTGGAATTGGAACGGCGGCTGACCCGAACAATCCATTGTCGGTCTATGGCGCCTCGGCGCTTTTCAATGGCGCAAACTTCAATTTCACGATCAATAAATCGGCTGCGGCCAATACAGCATCGATTATCTTCGAAGACAATTATTCCGGTCGCGCGCAGGTGGGGCTTGCCGGCGACGACAATTTTCATTTCAAGGTTTCTGCGAACGGCGCGTCCTGGCTCGACGCGGTCGACATCAATGCCGCGACCGGCCAGGTTTCGTTCAACTACGGGATAGCCTGCGGCGACGCGCCCGGCTTTCGCAATCGGTTGCGAAATGCGCAATTTGCGGTCAACCAGCGCGGCGTCGCCGGTACTGTGACCTTGGTCGCCGGCGCCTATGGACACGACGGAGTGAAGGCCGGCGCGACCGGCGCAACATATACTTTTGCCTCCAGCGGCATTGATGTGGTCCTGACCGTCATAACAGGGTCGTTGATTCTACCAATCGAATCCGCCTTGATCGAAGGCGGCTCCTATATGCTTTCGCAAAGCGGAACAGCGCCGGCGCGGGTCTGGCAGGGGACCAGCTATTTGGGTTCCGGTTCCTATGCGAGCGCGCCCTTGAGCGCTACAGGGCTGGCTGCGGCCGTTCAGACCAACGTCGAGTTCTCGACCGGCACCGTCCTTCGACCGCAGTTCGAGCCCGGCGTCGTGTCGACAGCTTTCGAGCGTCGGCCGCCTGGCGTCGAGCTTTCGCTTTGCAAGCGCTACTATTTCCAGGTTTCCGCCGGCTCCGTCGCTGCTTTGTTCGGCGGCGGGTTCTGCAGCACTGCCTCGCAGGCTTCGTTTCTCATTGCGATTCCGGAAATGCGAACCAATCCTGCATTGTCTGGTTCGAGCGCGAGCACGTTCTGGATTGCCTCGCCGGGCGGCGCGGCGGCAACGTCCTACAGTTCCGCGAACTACACCAACGCCGGTGTGAGAATCGACTTCAATATTTCCGGGGCCACTCTGACGAGTCAGGCCGCAGCCGCTCTTTCTGCAAACAATACTACTGCCGCTTATCTCGGTTTTTCCGCAGAACTCTGAATCGCGCAGTCGCGCTTGCCTCAAAACGGGAGACGAGAATGTCGCATAATTTATGCGCGCCGAAACAGTCTGCGACTTTTCCCGGAGGACGGATATGACCACGCTTCCTCCGCTCCGGGCCAGCAATAACTCCACCTTTCGGTGGACACGGGACCTTTCGGCCTTCGCCGCTGTCTATGAAATTGCGTCCTGCGTAATCCGGATGCAGGCGCGCAGGTCTCCCTATGCACCCGATCCGCCAATCTACGAATGGAACTCCACGAATTTGAACGGCGGCATCGTCACCTTCGATCCCGTCACCAATCTTGCGGTGTTTTCCGCGCCTGAGTCCGACATGGCTCGAATGTCGGGTCAGACATCTTTCGATTGCCGGCTCGAACTTCCTGCGGGCGGGATAGCGCCAATGTTTGGGGGCATCATTTTTTGGAGCGCCGGCGTCACGCGGGCCGGCGTCGATGCACGGAATTCCAGCGTTGCTGGCGTTGGCGACACAGTGGTCGTCGATGGCGAACCCTTGATCGCGCCCGTTCCCTTTCCAGCGTCCCTGACGGCTTCCATGGCTTCCTGCCAGGCAAGCGCGTCGTCAGCGGCCAACTCGGCTTCCGACGCTAACGCCAGCGCCCAATCCGCGGCGCAGATCCTTCAAACAATTATTGATGGCGGCGGCGACATCGGTCTTTTTGATGCCTTTGGCTCCACTTTGGGCTTCATCAATTCAACACGAACCGGTCCGTTCACCAACGCGATGACGGATGCTTTCGGCGCGCAGATCGGATACTCGGCATGACAACCAATGCAATTATCGCGCTCGCCAATCTTGGCGCCGATTTCGACACGGTCGGCGCGCAGTCGGCGGGAAAAATCAATGTTGCGGCGGCGCTCAAAGCCTCATTCGATCCCGTCGGCGCGGCTGCGGCCGCGCAATTGGCGGCGGAAGTCTTCACCTATTCGCAGGCGACCATCGACAGCAAGGACGCGGCGACGCTAGCCAGTGCGGAGACGTTTGCTGCAGGCGCAATCGCCACACTCGCGGCGACCGTTACAGGAAAACTGACCGCCGCCAACAATTTGTCCGATTTGGCCAGCGCCGCGACTGCGAGGACCAACCTCGGGCTGGGATCAGCGGCGACGGCGAACGCGGCCGCCTTCGATCCCGCGGGCGCCGCCTCGGCGGCGACGACGCCTTCCGCTTTGGTCCCGGCAATTCTGGCCATGACGTCGGCTCAAATCGCCTCTCTCGCTCCGATCATAGGATCTGCCTGGGCAGCATGGGTGGCGTCGCTGCCGGTTTATTCCGGCTCCGGAGCGCCGCCGGTGGCGACGGGCCAATGGTACAACGACGGCGGCATTCCGCTGCAAGCGCAATGAGGTTTTAAATGCTCCGCTTTATTTTCAGCTTGTCGATCGGGCTTATCGCAGCTGCGCCCGTCCACGCGGGCCAGACTCCGGCTTTCTCGATCAACAATTTCCCCGCATCATGGCAGATTACAGCGAGCGACGGAACAGCGCCCCTCGGGTCGCAAGCCGACGCGGCCTGGGCCGGTTCGGGCAATGGCTCCCTGGTTGCTCTTGGCAAGGCTATCGCCGCCGCGCTCCAGTCGCGACTTTTGGTCTCTGACAATCAGAGCGCAGCCTATTCCGACGCACCAGTCATGACCATCGGCACGTCTACCACGGCAGGGCGCGGGGTCGCCGCAATCTGCACGGCCGCCGGAAATGTCACGCTGCAACTTGCGACCACGACGATTGCATGGCCGGTCAATGTCGGCGGCAACGTGCTTCCTTTCGCCGCTTCCGCAGTCAATTCCGCGACCGCGACCTGTGTCTACACCAATCTGAAATGAGGCCTTCCGTGATCTTCAAAATTACAGCTCTCGCAGTTGCCTCGTGCATATTCATCGCTTCGCAAGCCATCGCCGCCGGCCCGCAATGGGTGACGCCGCCAAAGGTCCATACGCTTGACGTAATTGCAGATTTTGGCGCAAAGGGCGATTGCGCGAGCGACGATTCGGCAGCTTTCAACAATGCAATCTCAACGCTGGCGGCGAGTCCAGCCAAGGGCGGCGCCTTGCATGTCCCGACCCCGCCTTTCGGATGCTATCTGGTCAACTCGCCCATCGTCCTGCTCGGGCAATCGGCAGCGCCCGATAAATATTCCATTACGATTTTTGGCGACGGCCCGTCGACAATCATTCGGGCCGGCGCGGCGATCGACGCCGTCCTGCAGAAAGACAGCACCTTCAACCGCGGCTATTTCGTCCACGATCTGACGCTCGACGGCAACAAGCTTGCCACGCATGATTTCCATCTCTTCAAGGGCGGCGAGAACCGCCTTTTTGATATGTGGTTTACCAATGTTGCGCCGGGCGGCAGCAACGTCAGAATCGAGGACGGCGAAAATTTCATCACGGACAGTTATTTTCAGAACGATCCGAATGTCATCACCGTCCCGGCTAACCTGCCGACGTACAACCTCGACGTGGAGTCGGGCGACAATCATTTCAGCAACAATGTCCTGTGGAACGCCTCCGCCTGCAACATCTACGACAATGGCGCTGATAATCATTATGTTGCAAACCACGGCTACAACTACCCGGCGACCTATCCCGTGGCCCACAATTTTTGCGCCAACGGCGGCTCAATCTGGAGCGACAACACCGCCGACACCTCCTCGGCCTCGGGCTTCTACATCACCGGCTACGGCGCGCATTTCACCAACAATCACGCAATCAGCGCGGGAACGATGCCGATCGGTTACGAGATCGCGAGCGGCGTGCAAAACGTTCTCCTCGTCGGCAACTGGGCGGACGAGACGACAGTGACAGCGGCCATCCAGCAGGATGGCTCGCCCGGCGTCAACACCGTTATATTTGCCAATGCGGGCGTCGCGCCGGTCTATTCAAACATTGGGCCGATTATCAGCGGCATGGGCAACAGCGTCGGGTCGGCGATCGCCGGGTATCTGGGTGGTTATGGCAATATGCACGGCGCACAGTCTTTCGGCTATGGCAACAACGTCAATGATTTTTATCGATCCAACTGCGGTTTCCATGCTGGTCCAAGTTTTTCCTACGCTGGTGACGCGCAAACTTCCGAATGCATCATGCAGGGGAAGGGCGCGAGCGGCACGGTCAACATTCTCGCCGGCAACAATGCGGGAACCGCGACGCTGTTCGGCACCAATGAAATCCGCATGAGGACCGACATAATCGGCTCCATGCACGTCACGGTCGATCTTAACGCCCTCTGCGTGACCGGCGACCATGCAGCCTGGACGACGACATTCATCCTGACCGGGAACAAGACAGTCGCCTCCATCGCCTTCGGAGCGACGCCAACCTGGACGGTCGTTCCGGGCGCGTCGTCGGGCGCTTCGGGCTGGACGCCCGGCGTCGCCTTGGATGCGGCCAACGGCGCCGCCTACCTGACTGGAACCGGCGCATGCACGGGCGGCAAGGCCATTTACTGGACTGCCAAAGTAACCGCCGTTGAAAGCGGCGCATCGCAGTAGTCGAACGCGCTTCATATGGCGACCGCCACCGCAAAGGCGGCGCGCGACGCCCAAGCGTTTGACTAACCAGTCCTCTCAATATTCAGAACGAAGTGAACCACGTGGCTGCCACGCCGCGCCTCTGGAGTGCGAACGCATAGGCAAAAAGACTTTTCGCCTTCGCCGTCGCCTGCGTCGCGACGCCGTTCCCCTTAAAGGAAATACCATGACCTTCCTCACCAATCCGCTCGGTTTTAACCCAGCGGAATTCGAAGACTATGTCAGCTCCCTCACGTGGCATAATTGGCGACCGCAATTTTTCGTGCTGCATAACACTGCCGAGCCGAACCTCGCCCAGTGGATTCACTCGGGCCTCGGCAAGACGGCCGGCGCTCAACGCGTGCGGAACCTCAATAATTATTACAAGGACCAGGAAGGCTGGCATTCGGGCCCGCAGATATTCGTGGCGCCTGATTTTATCTGGGTTGCCTGCGACCTTGAGGCCGATGGCGTCCATGCCTCCTGTTACAACCGGGTGTCCATCGGGATTGAAATGATCGGCGATTATTCGACCGAGCCTTTCAATTCTGGCGACGGAGCGAAGGTTCGCGCCAACGCAGTGGCCTGCCTCTCAGCGCTGCACAAGGCGTTGCATATCTCACCCGACACCTTGCATTTTCACAAGCAATGCGCCCGCGATCATCACGACTGCCCCGGCAAGAAGGTTAGCCAGTCGGACATGATCGCGCGCATCAAGGCTGCGATGGAGGGCTGAAAAATGTCCGACATGAAGACCTATTACGCCTTGGCGACGACCGTCTACAAATTCTGGCGCGCCAACGGTTTTACGTTGGCGCAGGCCTGCGGCCTGGTCGCCCAGGCGGATGCGGAGTCGAGCCTCGACCCCGAGGCCGTCGGCGATCATGACGAGGCCTTCGGCCTCCAGCAGTGGCACGGCGCTCGCGCGACGGCGATCCTCAAGGGTTGTGGCGTCGATCTGACAAAACTGCCGCCGGTCGCCGATCAACTCAAGGCGGCGCATTGGGAATTGCAGCATCCCGAAAGCCATGCGCTCGCTAAAATCAAGGCGACGAAAACAGCCTACGACGCTGGTTACGCCGCCTGCCGCTACTGGGAGCGCCCGGCCTCGACCCTGCAATACGCCAAGCGCGGCGACAAGGCTGAAACCTGGGCTGTTTTTTTTCAGAAAAACCCTATCTGACTCCGCCGCGCGGCCGGCGCGCGGACGCGATCTTTCGTAATCGCCCGGCCAAAGGATTTCCTAAATGAATTTGACCAGCATGGCGGTCGGTTGGGCGCTCGACCGGCTCAACGAACGCTCCACTTGGGTTTCGCTCATCGGCGCGGCCTGCATGAAATTCGGCGTCGCTTTTTCCCCGGCCTTCGACACGGCGCTGATCAACGCCGCGTTAGCCATCGTGGCGATCGTCGGAACGATCACCAAAGACGGTCCTCTCGTCAAAACTGAAAAGAAAGAGGCTTGATATGACCTGGTTGTCCAGTTTCGAAATGGTCGTGAAGGCCGAACTCGTCCGCACCGAGCAGGCAGTCGAGACCATTGTCACCAATATTTCGAAGGGTGTTTCGGTCGCGCTTGCCGACATCCAGGGCGCGGCCACCTGGCTCGCCAGCAATGCCCCAGCCATCGCCTCGGCGTTGACGCAGGCCACGACGATTGCCGAAGACGTCGGCGTGACGGCAAATCCGGAATTCGCCGCCGCCGTCACCGCCGCCAACCTTGCCGTGCAAGGCCTCAACGCCTTCGCCGCGGCGCATAACGCCGGGCAATCTACCGCTGCGAGCGTCGTCCAGGGCTACGTTGCCTATCAGCAAGCCAGTGGAGCTGTTTCGAGCGCCAAGGCCGCGGCCATCGTCGCCGGCAGCAACGCCACGTTGGCTATGGTCGACACGGTTGCCTCGGAAGTCGCCGGCGTTGCGGCGGCGTCTGGCGTCGTTGCGGCGCAGTCGGTCGCCGTTGCTGCGGGCTCGGTCGCGGCGGCAGTTGCCGCCGCTGCGCCGTCCCCCTGATGACAGCGCGCTGGGCATCAAAGCCTCGTGACTTTTTATATTGCAAGAGCGGCCATCAGTGTCGCCGGAAGGAATGGCGATCATGGCTGATGGAATCGGCGGCGGCGATGTGCCGAACTGGGCGATTACGCTGTGCGCCAGCGCGCTGACGGCGGTCGGTGGGTTCGTCCTGGCGCTGGTCAACCGCGGACCGGCTATGCAATCCGCTGTCGACGGACGATTACGGACCCTTATAGACGGTTATGAAAGGCGCGTTGACGATCTGATGCTTGAGGTGCATTGCCTCCGCGAGGAGGTTGTCAATCTCCGGCGCGCACTCGCCGAGGCGCATCTTTCAAACGGTTTTGGCGCTTGATGATATTCCCCGCTGTGGGCCTTTAGCTCGCAGCATGCATGACTTTTCCTGCCCCGTCCGGCTTTAGCCGGACGGGGCTTTTTTGCGTTTGAAGCGCTTTCTGAAAAATAAAATTAAAATAGGCAGATAAGAATCATGGGCGCATGGGGCGGGTCTCGACTTGACTTCATCTGGATTTAGGTTTTTGGTAGAGAACATAACATGAACACTTATGCGAAAACGCCATGCACCGGATCAATGCGCAAAACGGCGGCTCGTTGTCGCGTGGAAAGACCATGGCCGTCCTGCGGCGGCTGCTCGGCAAGGATGCGGCGGCGCCGGAGCGCGCCGCGCGTTTCGCCCTGGGCGCGGCAGCCGTGGATGCCTGTCTCGACGGAGGGCTGAGCCGCGCCTGCCTGCATGAGGTCCATGCGCCCCTGAGCGCCGACTGGTCAGCAGCCGCTGGCTTCGGCCTCGCGCTGGCATTGCGCGCCGCACCAGGACGTCCGCTTTTCTGGGCGCGGCAGGATTTTCTGGAAGGCGAAGCCGGGCGGCTCAATGGCGTGGGGCTCGCCGAATTTGGCGCCGATCCCGCTGCATTGTCGCTGATGCGCGGCAGGGACGCCGAAGCGGTCCTGCGCGCTGGCGTCGAAGCTGCGCGCTGCAAGAGCCTTGGCGCGGCGCTGATCGAGATTTTCGGCAAGCCGCGCGCGCTTGACCTCACTGCGAGTTTGCGTTTGGCGCGCGCAGCGGAAGCCTCCGGCGTCACTGTTTTCCTGCTCCGGATTTGCCCGGAGCAGGAAGCGAAAACGGGGCCGCCTCCCAGCGCCGCCGCCTCGCGCTGGCGGGTGCGTGCGCAGAATTCGCGCGCCCTTCTCGCCAATGCGCCGGGCGCGCCCTGCTTTTCCGTCACGTTGCTGCGTCATCGCGGCGGCGTGGCCGATCGTTCCTGGCGTTTGGAGTGGCTGCGTGACCGAGGCCTGTTTCATGAAGCCGTCGACAAGAATTTCAGCGCGCCGCTATCTCGCCCTGTGGCTGCCCTTTTTGCCGACGGAGCGGCGGAGGCTGGCCCAGCGCGGGAGCGACGCGCCGGATGACGAGGCGCTTTTCGCCCTGGTGGAAAAGCAAGGAGGCGCGCAGAGGCTTTATGCGTTAACTCCGGCGGCCCTTCGCCAGGGGCTTGCGCCCGGCCTGTCGCTGGCAGATGCGCGCGCCCGGTTCCCGCAACTTGCCATAGCCGAAGCCGACCGTCCGGCAGATGCGCAAATTCTGGCGCGCTTGGCGGCGCGCTGCGAGCGTTATACGCCGCTGACGGCGCTGGATGAACCGCACGGTCTCATTCTCGACGTCACCGGTTGCGCTCATTTGTTCGGCGGCGAGGCCGATCTTGTCAAACGCCTATTGCAAGACATGGAATCGCTCGGTTTTTGCGCACATGCGGCGCTCGCCGGAACGCCTGATTGCGCACGCGCTTTGGCGCGTTTTTCCGAAGGAGGGATTTTTACGCATCCGGAGGAAATGGCCATCGTCGCCCGCCTGCCTCTTGCAGCGCTGGAATGTGGCGATGAAACGCTCCTCGCTCTGAATCGCGCTGGCCTGAAAACGCTCGGCGATGTCGCGGCGCGCTCCTCTCGTGCCTTCGCGGCGCGTTTCGGCGCCGATTTTTCAGCGCAGAATCGAACGACTGTTCGGCCATGAGGATGCGCGCATAAAACCCCTGCGGCCGCCTCCCGATTGCATGGTCGAGCGGCATTTCGCCGAGCCTCTGGCGCAGCGAGAGCCTATAGACGCCGCCTTGTGCGACCTGATGCTGGAGACATCGCTTCTGCTGGAGCGGCGCGGCGAGGGGGGGCGTGCTTTCGAGGCGCATTTCTTTCGCGCCGACGGGGTCGTTCGCCGGCTTCAGGTTGAGACCCTCCGCCCGACACGCGATCCAAAAATCCTGCGCCGGCTGTTTCAGGAAAAGCTCAACTCCCTGGCCGATCCGCTTGATCCCGGCTTTGGTTTCGACGCCTTGCGCCTCGCCGTGCCGCGCGCCGAAAAACTTGTCGCAGACCAGGCGGATTTTGCGGGCGCCCCAGCTGTGGATTCCGAGCGCGAGTTGAGCGATTTGCTCGACCGGCTGACGACGCGTTTCGGCCGCGAGCGCGTACTGCGGTTCGTCCGTTTGGACACGCATGATCCGGAGCGCGAAGGTCCAGCGGTTCCCGCCGCTCTGGCGGCCCCCGCATCCTGGGAAAAGCCCACGGCGGGCGAGCCGCCGGCGCGTCCGCTGACGCTGTTCGATCCGCCGCAGCCGATTGAGGTTCTGGCGCTCGCGCCAGACGGGCCGCCCGCGCGTTTCCGCTGGCGCAAGCAGGCGCATGATGTCCTGCGCGCGGAAGGGCCGGAGCGCATAGCGGCGCGGCTCGATACGGCGCATTTCGGACCGGAGGCGCCGACGTGCGACTATTACCGCGTCGAGGATTTCCAGGGGCGGCGCTTCTGGCTTTTTCGACGCGGCCTCTATGAACGCGGGGAGGAGACGCCGCGTTGGTTTGTGCACGGGCTGTTTGCATGACACGCTATGGCGAACTGGTCTGCGCCAGCCATTACTCTTTTCTGCATGGCGCCTCCTCACCGGGCGATCTGATCTGCGCCGCTTTGCGGCTCGACCATTTCGGCCTCGGCCTGTGCGACCGCAATTCCGTGGCGGGCGTCGTGCGCGCGCTTTCCGCGTTGGAGGATTTTTTTCGCGCGCCCGATGAAGCGTTGGCGCGGCAGGCGAAAAATTTCCGACTGCTGGCCGGCGTCCGTCTGGTCTTTTGCGATGGGGCGCCGGATGTCGTCGCCTATCCAGCCAATCGGGCAGGGTGGGGACGCCTATGCCGCCTTCTCACAATCGGTAAAAGACGGGCGAAGAAAGGCGATTGCCTGTTGCGGCTCGACGATCTCCTGGCTGAGGCTGAAGATCTGTTATTGATCCTGCTGCCAACCCAGAATCCCGCTGCGCTCGAAGCGCCACTGGCGCGGCTGCGCTCCGCTTGTCACGGCAATATCTGGCTTGGCGCCAACATGCCGCGCGGCGGCCATGACCGCCGCCGCCTGCTTGCCCTGCGCGATCTTGGGCGCGCGCAGGGCGTTTCGTTGTTGGCGCAGAACGACGCGCTTTACGCCGATCCGGAAGACCGCGCCCTGCAGGATGTGCTCGCCTGCGTACGCGAGCACATGACGCTGGCCGAGGCCGGGCGCAAACTCGAGGCCAATGCTGAGCGCTGCCTGAAATCGCCGCAGGAAATGGCGCGGCTCTTCAATGACGCGCCAGAGGCGATCGGGGAGGTGGAGACGTTTTTTACGCGCGCAAAATTTCATCTGCGCGAATTGTCCTACGAATATCCCGACGAGCCGACGCCGCAAGGCTGGACGCCGCAGGCCTGGCTCGAGGAATTGACCCGCCGTGCGCTGCCGCATCGCTATCCGCAGGGCGCGCCAAAAAAGGTAAGCGACCTCATCAAGAAGGAATTGGCGCTGATCGAAAAACTCGATTACGCGCCCTATTTCCTGACCATTCACGACATCGTCGCTTTTGCGCGCGAGAAGCAGATCTTGTGTCAGGGCCGCGGTTCGGCGGCCAACTCCGCCGTCTGCTATGTGCTCGGCATCACCGCCGTCGACCCGGCCGAAAACGATCTTCTGTTCGCGCGTTTCATTTCCGCCGCGCGGCGCGAGCCGCCCGATATCGACGTTGATTTCGAACATGAGCGGCGCGAGGAGGTCATCCAGCACATTTATGAAAAATACGGCCGCGAGCGCGCCGGGCTGGCGGCGGCGGTCATCTCCTATCGCCCGCGCAGCGCCCTGCGTGACGTGGCGAAAGTGTTCGGACTGTCGGAAGACATGATCGTCGCGCTCGGCTCCCTGCAATGGGGCAGCCATGGCGACGGTTTTTCCAGAAAGCACATCGCCAAGGCGGGACTGGATCCGGCCAATCCGCTTATAGGCAAGGTCATTTTTTTCGCGCGAAAGTTGCTGGGTTTTCCTCGTCATCTCTCGCAGCATGTTGGCGGCTTCGTGCTGACGCGCGGCCGGCTCGATGAAATCGCGCCGATCGGCAACGCCGCCATGCCCGACCGCACCTTTTTCGAATGGGACAAGGACGATATTGCCGCGCTGGGCCTGATGAAGGTCGATATTCTGGCGCTCGGCATGCTCACCTGCATCCGCAAGGGGTTCGATTTGCTCGCGCGTCATGAAGGCGCGGAGATCGGACTGGCCGATGTCCCGCGCGAGGACAAGGCGGTCTATGACATGTTATGCCGAGGCAATTCCATCGGCGTATTCCAGGTCGAGAGCCGCGCGCAGATGAACATGCTGCCGCATCTGCGGCCGCGCGAATTCTACGACCTGGTGATCGAGGTCGCCATCGTGCGTCCCGGACCGATCCAGGGCGACATGGTACACCCCTATCTGCGCCGCCGCGCCGGTCATGAGGAAGTCAGCTTTCCCTCGCCTTCGCCGGAACATGGGCCGCCCGACGAATTGCATCGCGTGCTCGGCAAGACGTTGGGCGTGCCGCTCTTCCAGGAACAGGCGATGAGCCTCGCCATGGTCGCGGCGAAATTTTCGGAAGAGGAGGCAAATCGCCTGCGCCGCGCCATGGCGACCTTCCGGCATCTTGGAACCATCGGCGAATTCGAGTCCATGATGGTTTCACGCATGGTGGCGCGCGGCTATGAGCGGGATTTCGCCCAACGTTGTTTCGAGCAGATCAAGGGCTTTGGCTCCTACGGATTTCCGGAAAGCCATGCGGCGTCCTTCGCGCACCTCGTCTATGTCTCGGCCTGGTTGAAATGCCGGCATCCCGCGGTTTTCGCCTGCGCGCTGCTCAATGCGCAGCCGATGGGTTTTTACGCTCCGGCGCAGATCGTCCGCGACGCGCGCGAACATGGCGTCGAAATTCGCCCTGTCGATGTTAACAGCTCCTTCTGGGACAATACGCTCGAACGCGCGGAAAATGGCGCGCTGGAGCTCCGCCTTGGCTTCCGACAGATCGGCGGCCTGGTCGAAAGCGAAATGGATCGCCTCGTCGTCGTGCGGAAAGATGGTTTTTCCACGCTCGAGGCCTGCGCGGCGCGGACGGAGCTTTCCGCGCGGGCATTGAAAATTTTGGCCGATGCGGACGCCTTCCGTTCCTGCCGCGCGATGACGGATTTCAAAACTCCGGCGCCGCGCGAAAAACTCGATCGTCGGGCGGCGCTTTGGGCGGCGCGGCGATTGCCTGGATCAAAACCCCTGCCGCTTTTCGCCGCCGCTGGGATCGAGGATCTGGGAGCCGAGCAGGACGCGGATTTGCCCTCGATGCGGCTCGGCGAACAGGTCGTCGCCGATTACCAAACCCTGCGCTTGTCCCTGATGGCGCATCCGATGCACCTTCTGCGTCCGCTTTTCGCTCGCGAAAATTTTGATCGCGCCTGCGATCTCCCGGCCTGCCGCGACGGCGCATGGAAAAAGGCGGCGGGGCTGGTGCTGGTGCGGCAGCGTCCGGGCAATGGCAAGATGGTTTTCGTGACGCTGGAGGACGAGACCGGCGTGGTCAATGTCGCCCTCTATTCAACCCTGTTCGAGCGCTATCGGAAAGAGACCATGTCGGCGCGGCTGATGGCGGTGGAAGGTCGCCTCCAGAAAAGCTGGGCGGGAGTCGTGCATCTTTTGGCGCGACGGGTGATCGACCGTTCGGACGAACTGGCGCGGCTGTCCGAAAGCGCGACGGGCAGGCCGGACCGCGCCCAGCATCCGCGCAATGTCCGGGCCATGCCGCAATCGCGGGATTTTCGGTGAGAGAAGGGCTCGAAAATTGTGAAGGCGCTTTGCCTCAATCGCCAATTTTACCGGACCGCCCAAATAGCGCCTTTCCGAATTTGCTCCATAAACTCGAAAAAGGCGCGTCCGCGCCGGGGTTCGCGACTGGGTCCGGAAGAACCGCCGGCTTGCCGTCCGCGACGTATTTTTGGCAAAAATAAAAGCAATACCAGGTGTCGCAAGGCGTCGCCGCATCAAGGGGAACGAAGGTTCCGTCGAGAATATTTCCGAGCCGCAAAACGTCGGAGCAGCGTTGTACTTCGCCATTGGGATTGATCCGCACAAATCGGCGTCCTGCGTCGCAGGATTGGCCTCGGAAGTCGGGTTCGCCTTCCAGCACGTCGTCGTCGCTGAACAAGTTTATCGTGGGCGCCTCGGCTCTCCCTTCCAGGATCGGACGATAGGCTTCGCGCGCTTCGGCCGCATGCACGATAAAGCGCGCCTTATCGTCCGCATTGTAGGATTGCGGATAGGGCCGCCCTTCAAAATATCCCCGCATGATTTTGGGAATCGGAAAAAGGCCTATTGGGCGAAGCAATTCGACTGCCTCCTGAAAGCGCTCCATCGTTCTTGGCTCTGAAACAAGAGACGCGAAAACCGGAAAACCTTTCCTGTTCAAAAGGTCTGCGGCGGAAAGAAAGGTTTCGACGCCCTTTCGGTTTTCTCGTTCGGCGAGATGGAAACCCGCATTGATGAAACTGACTCGCGCAGGGTCGATTTTCTCCGCAAAATCCAGAATGGCCGGGTGGGTCAGATTGGAATTCAGCGAGATGAAATGCCGTTCAGTCAAACGCTGGCAAAGGTCGACAAAACCAGGATAAAGAGAAGGTTCGCCGCCGGTCAGATGCAAAAGCCATGTCTTGCCCGTTGTGTCGAACGCCTCTTGCCAGGCCCGAGGCTCGGCCCGGACGCGCAATTTCTCGCCCAGCGTTTCCGCCGACAAAAAACAATAGGCACACCGATAATTGCACGTGTTCAGCAAATGCCAATCGGCTTCGATTTCGTAATTCATTAAATCGCATCCAGCTGTTCGATGGAATACGAAAGGCCCTTGAGGCCGATTGATCGCCAGCAAGGCCCGTAGGCGCAGACACCATCAGTCATTTCGATGCCAGAATTCATAAGTAAATATAATCTTTCGCATATTATACAGCTTTCACAAAAATAAAATAGAGAGCAATCAGAAGTCCGGCTGTTTCAACTCCAGTAAAAATCCATAATGTATTGAACTTTCTTCGCATTTTCTGTCGAAGCGCGTTGCCATGATTGTCGAGCGCGGCAGTGATCGCCGACTGCAGGCTCTCTGCTCGTTCATGGCCCGACCTTTCGATCGCATTCACGCGATCCTCAATCTCGCCTAAGGCGATATTCCCTGTATTTTCAAAGCGCTGACGTTCGCTAATATGAAATATGCTTCTTCGCCACTCCGAGATCAGCTCACAGCGTTCTTCGGGCGTCAGGAATGATGTCCAGAGATCGTCGAGGTCCACAAGCATGGCGTCTGGCATTTCTCTATATTGAAGCTCCCAAGGTTTCTTGACAATATAGTGAATAATCCGAATGTCAGTTTTTGCAGAACCGTTAGAAAAGTAGTAAAAATGTCTAGTAAAATTATAAATTTCATCTATGAAAATAACGTCATCTAATATCACTTTATTCAAAAAGGTCTGGTCGCCCCCGTTGTTTGAGGGAACGGTTTGAATTGCGTCGAAAACACGTTGCCGAAGCGCCTCGGACGGCGTGAAAACCATTACTCCCGAATTAAAGGTTTCATTCTTTCGCCACACGACATAATCGGGGCAGACTAGGAAACCAGATCGATCGAACAGTTCATCGACAGGCTGCAAGAAAATACAGTCTGCATCCACGAAGAAAACACGGTCAAGCGTTGTGAGAGAATAAATCCACAATTTGCTTAAAACATGCCGGAACTCCGACCGCTCATACGTGGAACGCGCATCGTAGAGCGCGGGAATCTCGATCATGTAGACGCCGTCCACGTCCGCCGGCAGCGTCATCAGGCGCGACACAAGCAAAAAAACCGGCTTGTTCGAAACGCGACGCAAGCTGCGAAGCCACGTAACGACACCCCAGCGATACTCGGGGGTTGCGAATGTCACGAACGCGTGGCGCGGGTCGCCGTCGGAAAAAAGCCCCGCGACGGCGATGATGTCCTCGACCGCGCGGTTCAGGTTGTGGCAGACCGAATCGACGCCCTCTCGGTCTTTTGCTTCATAGCTTGATTTTTCGAAGACGACTGTCCGCGGGGCATATTTTATGGGCGCGCATTCAAACATCGTCGAAGTCGTAAATTAATCAGCGCGAGGGGGCAAATCAAATTCTGAAAGGCAGCCCGAAAACAAGAGGGGCGCACGCCAAGTGGTAGCTTGGTGGGGTGAGGCGCGCTAAAAATTTCGCTTTGTCGCGCTCGACGCTCGACCTTATAAGGCAAACGGCGCGGGCGTGGCGAAATTGGTAGACGCAAGGGACTTAAAATCCCTCAGCCGCAAGGCTATGCCGGTTCAAGTCCGGCCGCCCGCACCAAATTCCCCATAAACTCATCGCGTCAGCTCGGCGTCGCATTCGCTTAGCCGCGCAGGGCGGCGGCCTATTTCTTCAATTCGGCACGTGGGTCATATGGCCTGTCCGCCCGCCAGCGGCGCATCAACTCTTCAAGATCGGCGTCGGAACGTTCCGGCAGCACGATGCGCAAGGTGACCAGCAAGTCGCCCGCGGGCAGGCTCCCCGCCGCCGGCATGCCCTTGCCGCGCAAACGAAGGGTCCGCCCGGAATTGCTGTGCGGCGGCAGCGTCAGCTCTACCTTGCCGCCAAGCGTAGGCGATTCGACCTTGGCGCCCAACGTCGCTTCGTAAAGAGTAATCGGCAGGTCGAGGCGCAGGTCGCGGCCTTCGATCCGGAACAGGCCGTGCTTCTCGAAGCGCACGGTGACCATGGCGTCGCCGGCGGGACCGCCCGTCGGGCTCGGTTGTCCCTGACCGCGCAGGCGGATCTGTTTGCCTTCCTCGACGCCCGCGGGAATGTTCACTTCCAGCGTCTTGCCGCTTGGCATCAGCACGCGGGCCTTGCCGCCATGGAGGGCGGTCTCGAGCGCAATCTGGGTTTCCAGAGCGATGTCGGCGCCCGGCTCGTGCATTTGCCGTCCCGCGCCGGCGCGCGCTTTGCGCCCACCGAACAGATCGGAGAAGATGTCGGCCGCGTCGAAGCCCGCCCCGCCGCCGCCGAAATTGAATTCGAAATGCTCTGCGCCGGGGCTGGCGCCGCGTCGGAAGCCGGAAAAACCGCCGCCCGGACCGCCGCCCTGCCCAAACCCCTCAAATCCGGGATGGCGTGGCTTGCCTTCCGCGTCGATCTCACCGCGGTCAAACTGGGCGCGCTTTTTCTCGTCGCCGAGAATCTCATAAGCGGTGTTGGCTTCGGCGAATTTTTCCTTCGCCTTGGGATCTTTGGGATTCTGGTCCGGGATGATGCTGCTTGGCGAGTTTGCGGAACGCCTTTTTCACGTCCGCGCCGGAAGCGTCCTTGGCGACGCCGAGAATTTGGTAAGGATCGCGCATTCTGCCGTAAGCCCAAAATCCGTCGGCCCATTGCGGCGCCGACGCTCGTCTCGCTGCTTATTTGAGCGTGATCAGGCTCGGGCGCAAGAGGCAGGGCCAAGTTGAAGCGCGAAGAAGCGTGTTCCCATGGGTCAAGGCGAAGGCGGCTGAACTGTTTCAGCTCTTTTTGGCAGAGTGAAACTCGGACAGCGACCATTGCGCGTCCTTGTCTCGACAGGCCACGCCATTTCCAGCCTCAAGGCCGGCGGCAGTTTCAAACTGCGCCGAAAAGTCACGGCAGACCAGATCGTTGGATGGGATAAGCGAAACCCGACGGCGTCATGGAGCCATGCGCCTTGCTGATTGGGTTGTCCCAATGGACAGTCGCGCCGTTGCCCTGCGGATCGAGCGCGATCGCCAGGGCGCCCAGGGCGCGGCGACGATCCTCTTCATCAAGCGAGGCCGGAAAGGCTGGGCGCGCGGCGGCTTTTGCCGAAATGGCGGAAATCGAGCCGGTCGACTCCATATCCATGCCGCCGAGCGGCATGGCGCAGGCCCCGAGCGCCTGGCAAAGCGCCGCACAAGCCGCCAAGCCGCCGGACGAGCGGAATGATTTGCAGCCCGCACGGCGTCGGTTCACTATGGAGAATGTGCGGGGAAAGGACCAAGGCGCGCGTAATCCGACGAAACAAAACCAGGGACTATCATCCAATGAACGCATTAACGTCGGGTAACCATAGCTCGGCCCATGCGCCTTTTGCGCTGTTCGGACAATGGCTAAACCAGGCCGAAGCGCGAGAGGTCAACGATCCCAACGCCATGTGCCTGGCGACGGTCGATGAAAATGGCATGCCCAACGCCCGCATGGTGCTGCTGAAAGGGTTCGACGACGCGGATTTGTCTTCTACACCAACAAGGAAAGCGCCAAGGGGCGAGAACTTGCCGGGCGAAAAATGGCGGCCGGCGTGCTGCACTGGAAAAGTCTGCGCCGCCAGTTCCGCTTCCGCGGTCCCGTCGAGGAGGTGAGCGAGGCCGAATCCGACGCCTATTTCGCCAGCCGCCCGCGCGACAGCCGCATCGGCGCCTGGGCCAGCCAGCAGTCGCGTCCGCTCGACAGCCGTTTCGCCCTGGAAAAGGCTGTGGCCATTCATGCGGCGAAATATCGCGATCGGCGAGATTCCGCGTCCGGCGTATTGGGGTGGCTTTCGCATCCGGCCGGTCGAGATCGAATTCTGGAGCGACCGCCCGTTCCGCCTGCATGAAAGGCAGCGTTTCACCCGCCCCGCGCCGGAAGGGGACTGGCTTTGCGAGATGCTCTATCCTTGACCTATCAATCCTTCGATCAGTCCCGCCGCCTTTATCCCGCCCAACCGGCGCTGGCGGTCAGCATAGCCGTGTTTCGCAAAGGAGAGGTCCTGCTCGCGACACGAACCGCGGCGCCCTACCTGCAAATGTTCACCCTTCCCGGGGGGCTGGTCGAGACCGGCGAAACCGTTGGAAGCGGCCGCCTTGCGCGAATTGCGCGAGGAAACCGGCGTGCTCGCGCGGCTGGTCGGATTCAACCAGCCGGTGCAGCATATTGTGCGTGACGCTTTCGGGCGGGTCGGAGCGACATTATGTCATCCTCTCCTTCGCGGCGGTGTGGATTGCCGGAGAGGCGCGGACCGGCGCGGAGGCCGGAGAAATCCTTTGGCGCGCGCCGGAAAACCTTTCCGGTCTTCCCCTGACGCCGGGACTGCCCCATATAGTCGCGGACGCGAAGCGAATCGTGGATGGAGCGCGATGAAATTTTACGCGCGCACTGTGCGCCCGAATAGTTTTGGACTTGCTATTTTTAGCTTGGGCCTGCTGTTCACGGCCGGCGTTGTGGCGCCCGCGCGGGCGCAATTCTTTTTTCCGTTTTTCGACAATCGCCCGTCGACGCCTCCGCGGGCAGACCGAGCGGCCGCGCCATCGCCGCTCCGAAGGCGGCATCGATCGACCTCCGCCGGAAAGCTCGGCCGCATCATCCGAAGCCGCGACCTCCAGACCGCCGCGCCAACCCGGCCGGCCCAAGCGCCCAACTGCCCCAAAACACGACGCCGCCGGTCGAGGAGGGGCCTCCGCCGCCCTATGAGCCGCAATTGCTGCGGCTGTCGGAGATCATGGGGACGCTCGCCTTCCTGGAAAGCATTTGCGTCGAACCGACGCCGGTGAGCGCAAAGCCGGAGGACCAACCCTGGCGCGACCGCATGCAAAGTTTGATGTCCGCCGAGGCCGTCGGACCGGCAAGGCGGGAAAAGCTGGCCGGCGCTTATAATCGCGGCCTGCAGGGCTACGAATATTCCTACCGCGTCTGCACACCAAGCGCCCGGCTGGCGCGGCAACGTTTCCTCGATGAAGGCGCGCGGTTGGCGCATGACATCCAGACGCAATATAGGGCCAATTAAATCACGGCACGGGCGACCGTTTTTGCGCGAAAATAAAATTATATATATCACAACTTGTATAGTTAATTCACATGTGGAGATTGTGTTTCAACGCATTAACCTTTTCTTAATTCGCTCCCTCGCATCACCGTGCTTTGCTCGTTAAGGTCATCTCCATCATGACCTCCGCATCCCCCCCCTATGTTGAACTCGATGGCGCCGAAGACGAGCGTCGGGCGGCTCTCGCCTATGTCACGGAGGCCTTTGCGGAGGCGATCCTGGCCGGGATCGAAAGTGAAAGTTTCGCGCATGCGGCGCTGTTCGCCGCTTTGCAGGAGCTTGTCGAGACCTACGGCGAGGAAGCTGTCGCGGCTTTTGCCGGTCGCTTGCCAGCGCGGATCGAAGCAGGCGAATTCACCGTGGCGATCAAGCATTGAAGCCGGGGTGACGCTTCAGGCCCCACGCTATTTCGGGCGCCGCGACGGCGCCTGACGTCCCGCCGAGGCGGCCGAAAGGCCGAGAGCCCGGAAAAAATGCCTCTTCGGCCTTTGACGCCTCGGCTTTTGGTCAGAAGCGCCGGGTCCGGCGCGGAAAAATCCAGTGTCAAAGGCAGGGGGACTCCGCATCAATGGCTCGAAAGCGCGGCGAAGGCGCTCGCCATTCCGTCGCCACTCGTCGACGCGGCGGGCCGCCTCGGGATGCCCTTCCAAAAACGATCCGACGTCTTCACGCCGTGCGCGATCAAGCAAATTGTCCACGTATCCGTGCAGATCGCCCTCGGTGACGGCGCCGCCGGCCAATCTCTGTCACGCGGTCGCCGGTCAGTTCGGCGACGACGAGGTGCGCACGTCTCTGGCCGGCAATTTCCCCCGCGAATTGGGCGCGCGCCACCGCGAGGCGCGGCAGCACGCTGTTCTGCGGCATATCGAGCGCTTCGGCCGTTTGCTGATAGTTCAACCGCTCCAGCGTGACCAGCGCGATCAAAGCCCGCAGTTCCAGGGAAAGCCGGGGCAGGGCGCGCGCCTCGGCGCCCACGCGCCGTGTGTTGGAGAAGCCGCAGCATTTTCATTCCGGCGGCGTTATCGGTGGCGATGTCGGCGAATGGCTGACGAATCGGGGTTTTGCCGAGCCAAGGCGGTGACGCGGCGATAAAGCGCGAGTTTCAGTCCGCCGTCGGGACAGATGGAGGTCGGCGAGGGGTAGACGCCTGCGCCTAAACCCGCGCGGTGCGAGAGTTCCCGACGGGGCCGAAACCAGCGCGCCAGAATCCAATAGCGCCTGATGCACAAGATCGTCTGCATCCTGGTCGCCGCGCAACCGCCGCGCCCCCGGCTGTCTCAGCCGGCCAACTTCCCGCAGGGCTGGGCGTAGCGCCGCAATTGCGGGGCCGTCTGGGCGAGTATTTCGCGCATGGCGCGGCGGTGCCCCGGTCTGGTGACGCCGTCCATTCCCTGGCGCGCGGATAAACCCCGCGCAGACGTCTGACAGTCAAATAATGTTAACAAAGCTTAAACATTTCCGTTCCCTTTGACCATGGGCCACGTCGATTTGCGGGGATTACTGATTTTCAAAGGGACGGCAGACGGCGCGGCCGGACCGAGCGGCGGCGGCGCGGCCCCTTGCCTCAGGCGCAGCGCAGGGCTAAATGGCCGCACCGACATGCTGGGAACGATAATGACAATGACAGCCGTGGAACCGCCGCCCTCAAAGCACAGATCGGACCCGATGCGCGGCAAGCGCGGTCTGGTCATGGGTTTAGCCAACAATCGCTCCATCGCCTGGGGCATTGCCAAAGCGGCGCGGCTGGCGGGCGCGGAAATCGCCCTGACCTATCAGGGCGAGCCCCTTGAGCGCCGGGTCAGGCCGCTTGCGGCAGAACTCGGCGCGCATGTGGTCGGCGAATGCGACGTGACCGATTCGGCCTCGATCGACAAGGTTTTCGCTGAAGTCGAAAAATTATGGGGCAGCCTCGATTTCGTCGTCCATTGCATCGCCTTTTCCGACAAGGACGAGCTGACCGGCCGCTATGTCGACACAAGCGAGGAAAATTTCAAAAATTCGCTGCTGATTTCCTGCTATTCCTTCACCGCCGTCGCCCAGCGCGCCGAAAAGCTGATGCATGACGGCGGCTCCATGCTGACGCTGACCTATTACGGCGCGGAAAAATGGATGCCGCATTATAATGTCATGGGCGTGGCCAAGGCGGCGCTGGAAGCCAGCGTGCGTTATCTTGCTGCGGACCTCGGCGAAAAAGGCATCCGCGTCAACGCCATTTCCGCTGGCCCGATCAAGACTCTGGCTGCCTCGGGCATCGGCGATTTCCGCTATATCCTCAAATGGAATGAATATAACGCGCCGCTGCGCCGCACCGTCACCATCGATGAAGTCGGCGAGAGCGCGGTCTTCCTGCTGTCGCCGATGGGACGCGGCGTCACCGGCGAAATCCTCCATGTCGACGCCGGCTATCATGTCGTCGGCATGAAAAACCCCAACGCGCCCGACATTTCCAAAAGGGAATGAGTTTTCGCGACGTTTCCGTCGGAAGTCCGCCGCGTCTTTATTTCCTGCGGCATGGCGAGACCGACTGGAACGCCGTCGGCCGCCTGCAGGGGCGGAAGGATACCCCGCTCAATGCGCTCGGTCGCGACCAATCGGCGCGGGCGGGGCGCAAGCTTCATAAAATACTTGCCGCGCAAGGGCGAAAACGCCGCCGCGCTCGCTTTCCAGTGCTCTCCGCTGGAGCGCACGCGGACTACAATGGAAATTGTTCGGGCCGAACTCGGATTGCCGCGCGAAGGCGGCGTCTTCGACGACAGGCTGGTCGAATTCACCTTCGGTCGCTGGGAAGGGCTGACATGGCCGGAAGTCTGCGCCCAGGACCCGGAACTTGCGCGGGCGCGGGAGACCGACAAGTGGAATTTTGTTCCGCCCGGCGGCGAGAGCTATGCCGAGCTTGCGGTGCGGCTGGCGCCCTGGCTTGAGGCGCAGACCGAGGCGAGCGTTGTGGTCTCGCATGGCGGCGTCGCCCGCGTTCTCATGGCGATGATTGGCGGACTGCCCAGGGAACGCGCGCCGATGGCCGACATCTGGCAGGGCAGGGTGCTTGTTTTTTCCGACGGGCGGTTTGACTGGATCTGAATGCGGCCGTCTCTCCACGCCGTCAAAGCCTTGGCGCAACCGTTTGAATAGCAAAGAAATTTCTGATCAACCTTCAGGTGTGCCTCAGCGCGGACTCTCGCCTTTCTTTTCGAGCGATTCCGCCAATTCCGCCGCCAGTCCGAAGAACCGCCGCCGCACGTCCGGGGCATAGGGGTTCATCCTCTCGATGGCGTAAAAAACCTCGGGCGCATCATAACGGACCATGTCGATCGCGCGGAGAATCAGGTCGAAGCTGGCCGTGGTCATGTGGCGGGGAAGCGGCTCCATCTCGATCAGCACCTTGGCGATCAGATGAGTCAGGCCCTGCACCATCGCCGCTTCGCGGTCATGCTCCTCGGGCGTGGCGATGATCGCGTCCAGTCCGAAGGACCTGCGCAAACAGGCGGCGATGTGGCGGGCCTGTTCGCCGCGGATCGGGCAGATGACGATCTTCAGCCCCTTGACGCCCCCGCGCGCGCTTTGCGGGCCGAACATCGGATGTGTCCCGATGATGTCGACATGGTCAGGCAGCTCCGCCAGCATTGTTTCGGCAGGGATCACCTTGACCGAGCCGACGTCGAGCACCAGCGCGCCGGGGCGGAGATGCGGGTTGATCGCCGCAATGACCGCACTGAGCTGCGGCACGGGCATGGCGAGGATGACGACGTCGCAGGCGGCGACTTCCGCCAGCGGGCGCTGGACAACGCCCTTGACTGGCTCCGTCACGGCGGGGTCATAGCCAAGCAGCGGCTCGCGCGCGCCCAGATGGGCGGCCGCGAGACGGCCGAAGGCGCCAAGGCCGACCAGTCCTATGGTTTTTTGCAGCCTGTCATGCTGGCGCTGGCTCAAGTCTTTTCCCCGATGGGCGGCGTCCCGCCGCTACTCCGGTCAAGCCTTTGCGCGCGGAAAAGTCAAGCTTCGCGCTACCAGGGAGGCGCTGCCTACTTGGCCTGCTGGTAATCGCAGGATTTCGGAAAGTCCTTGAACTTCAGCGGGCCGCCACAGGGGTCGCAGCCGGCGATCAGGGCGCAGAGCGCCAATACGGCGCCAAGACGAAGCATCTGCACCAAATCCGAACTCCTGTCGCTTAGTCAAACTGTCGGCCTGGAACAGAGCCGGACGGCGGCTGAAAGTCAAGCGGCGGCGGCCTTCCCTTCACGGCGAAGTTCAGGAGGCGGCGACGCGTTTTCGCGCGCGTCCGGCGGTCAGGACGGCGAAGTCGCCGATCGGCGCGGGGCGGCCGATAAAATAGCCCTGCAATTCATCGCAGCCCTCGGCCGAGAGGAATTCAAGCTGCGCCTGCGTTTCGACGCCTTCGGCAATGACCGACAGGCCGAGCCCGTGACCGAGGTTGATGACGGCGCGCACGATGGCGTCGGATTGGGCGTTGCACTGCAGCCGCGAGACGAAGGACTTGTCGATCTTGAGCCGGTCGAAGGGGAAGGACTGGAGGTAGGACAGCGAAGAATATCCAGTGCCGAAATCGTCAATGGCGATGCCGACCCCCAGCGATTTCAGGCGGCGCAGCACTGAGGTCGCGCGGCTTACGTCGTCCACCAGCACGCCTTCGGTGATTTCAAGCTCCAGTCGTCCGCCGGAAAGTCCGGTTTCGAGCAGGATGGCGTGGACCAGAGCCGGCAAGTCGTCCTGCCGGAACTGGGCGGGCGAAAGGTTTACGGCGATGCGCAGCGGCTCGCACCAGCTTTGCGCTTCGCGGCAGGCTTCGCGCAGAACCCATTCGCCCATCTCGATAATCGCGCCGCTTTCTTCGGCGAGGGGAATGAAGACGCCGGGCGAGACTGATCCGCGTTTTGGATGCGTCCAGCGGAGTAGCGCTTCGAAGCCGACGATTTCCCCGTTCGGGGCCGCCTGTGGTTGATAGTGCAATGACAATTCGCCGCGGGCGAGCGCTGCGCCGATATCCTGCTGCAGCACGTGACGTTCGTGCAACGCCGCGCCGAGGGCGCGATCGAAAAAGCGCACTTTGCCGCGTCCATCCGCCTTGGCCGTGAAAAGCGCAGCATCGGCGCTGGCGCGGATGGTCGCGGCGGCGCCGTCGTCCGGGTAGATGGCTATGCCGACGCTGAGCCCGGCGGTGATCTCCTGCCCATCGATCTCGAAGGGCAGGCCCAGGGATGCGACGAGCGCTTTCGCCAGACTGTCCGCTTCCTGCAATGGATTTTCCGACTTCAGGATCACCGAAAAATCGTCGCCGGCAATCCTCGCCAGACAGGCGTCGCCGGCAATTTCGGAAAAACGCAGCGACAGGCGCTGCAGCAACTGGTCGCCCACGCTATGCCCGTAGAGATCGTTGACCTCCTTGAAGCGATAGAGATTAATCGAAAGCAGCGCGAAAGATTCACCGCTCCCATCGGCGCGGTCGATGGCGGCGGCGAGCTTTTCGTTGAAGGCCGCGCGATTTGGCAGGCCGGTCAGCACGTCGTGGTGCGACAGCCACGCCGCGGATTGTTGCAGCTTGCGGATCTGCGAATCAAAGAATTTTGCCTGGCCGCTCAGTCTGCGATCGGCGAGCGCAGTTGTCAGCCCGATGCCCAGCAAGGCTGTGGCGACGCCGGCGATCGCGAGCGAGAGCATGTCCGGGGAGAATGCGAAGGCGGTGAAGGCGCGGGTCGGGTCGGGCGTAATCCTCAGGGCGGCCATCCCGCAAAAATGGAGAGCGACGATCGCCAGCGTTAGAAACGACGCCGCGGACAGCACGCGGTGGGTCTCCGCCATCCGTGCGAGGACGATCGCTACAATCGACAGCAGGACGCTGACGATGATCGAGAGGATGACGATATCGCGTGACCAGTCGATTCGCGCGGGCATCTCCAGCGCGGCCATGCCGAGATAGTGCATGCCGGCGACGCCGGCCCCAAGCAGCGCGCCGCCGCCGGCCGCGCGCCAGGAATGGCCTTCGACTGCGATTCCGAGCGCGAGCGTCGTCAGGACCACGGCGATGAGCAACGAGATGAGGGTCAGTGGCATATTGAAGCCGACCGGCACGTGCGGCGTATAAGCGAGCATGGCGATGAAATGCGTCGCCCAGGCGCCGCCGCCGCCCGCCGCGCCGCCCATCATCAGCCAGAAGAAGGCTCCGCCACGCTTTGAACGCGCTCTCCGGAAAAGATGCAGCGCCGTCAGGCAGGACAGGAAACAGATCACGCCCGCCAGTAAGACCAGGCGAAAGTCATGTTCATCTCTGACGCACGTAAGTATGTCGAAATTGCTCAACACGTATTTTTGCCTCGGCAAAGTCTGAATTATCCGCGGGCGGTCGATTTCTGCGACGCGCAAGATGCAACCTTGACGTGTATTTCAGCCGACGGAGATGAATAAACGTTTAATAAAAAATATCATAAATTCAGTTGGTTGCTGCTATTTTTGTCTGCGGCTTCCCGGTCGGGAGGGGAATCGCCGTTGCCGCGCCGCGATCCGGCCGCGGCGGTTCGACCGACGGGCCGAAGTAACTGGACTGTCGATTGTTCACGCTCCCGCGCACGTCAGTTTCCCTTATATCTACGTTGCGATGAATCGATGAATATTTTTGCGAATTGAAAGAAATTGGCTGGGTCAAGTATTTGAGGCTTCATCATAGGAAAAGCTTCGGCAAATCACCAGGCTAAAGCAAAAACTCCATGGAATTGCACAACTCCCTCTTCGCGCAAGCGCTTCGCCAACTGCGAGACCGTTGAGCGTTTCCGCAGGCCGCGTCCCGCGCCCCCCGCCGCCGTGCGGGGGCCGTTATTTCGGCCAAAAGTCTCCGGCTTTTGCGGGTAGGAGCGCGGACGATCCTGTGCTATGGCGACAGCCCGGCTGTTGCCAGGCCGGGACGAAAACAGGGCGACCGGGACAGCGCGATGACGGATATCGAATTGGAAAAAACGACGGAAATGCAGCCGGTCGCTGCGCCCGCGTCGGTCTCCCTTTCGGTATTGCGGGGCCCGGTGCGCCCGGACCTGTTGCGCGACGAACTGCTTGCTGAAATCTTCGCTTCCACTGTCGCGGCCGGCCCGGGCGCGGTCGCCATGAGCACGATGGAGCGCAAGCTCACTTACGCCCACGTCGACCATGAAGCGACGGCGCTGGCGCGCGGCCTGATCCGGCGCGGCATCCGCCCCGGCGACGTCGTGGGACTATGGGGGCCGCGCGGCCCGGAACTGCTGATCAGCCAGATCGCCATCGCCAAGACGGGGGCCGCCTGGCTGCCGTTTGACGCAGACGCGCCGGTCGAGCGAATCGACGTCTGCCTCAGGGATTGCGAAGCCAAGGCGCTGCTCACCTCGGAAGCCTTCGCGGCCAAGGCGAAGGGCGGCGTCAGCGCGGAGATCGTCACCGGAGCGGACCTGATTGACCCGAGCGACTCCAGCCTGGTGGACGCGCGGAAAAACGGCGCGACGCCTGATCATCCCGCCTATATGATCTATACGTCGGGATCGACCGGCACGCCCAAGGGCATCGTCATCACCGGCCGCAACATTTGCCACTACCTGCGTTCGGCGAATGAAACGTACAAAATCGGCAAGTCGGACATCGTTTTCCAGGGCGCCTCCATCGCTTTCGACCTGTCGATGGAGGAAATCTGGATACCCTATCTCGCCGGCGCGACGCTGTTTGTCGCCACGCCTGCCGTCATGGGCGAGGCCGAGGCGCTTCCCGACCTGATGGAGGAGGTCGGCGTCACCGTGCTCGACACCGTGCCGACCCTGCTTTCGCTGATGCCGCGAGACATAAAGACACTGCGCGTGATCATTCTGGGCGGCGAGGCCTGTCCGCCTGCGGTGGCGGCGCGCTGGTGCAGGCCCGGCCGCACCATTTTCAATTCCTACGGGCCGACCGAGGCGACTGTGGTCGCCACGGTCGCGGAAGTCCATCCCGACCAGCCGGTGACCATTGGCGGCCCGATCGCCAACTACACTTGCTATGTCGCGGACGAGGCGAACAATCTGCTGGCGCGCGGGGTCGAGGGCGAATTGCTGATCGGCGGTCCCGGCGTGGCCCCGGGCTACCTCAAGCGCGATGCGCTGACGGCGGAAAAATTCATCGCCAACCCCTTCGACAGGACAGGAACCGACCCGATCCTCTATCGCTCCGGCGACGCGGTGGCGATGATGGCGGACGGCAATATCGCCTTTCGCGGCCGCATCGACGACCAGGTGAAGATCCGCGGCTTCCGCGTCGAACTGGGCGAGATCGAGTCAAAGCTCGCGGATCAGCCCGGCGTCAACCAGGCGGCGGTGGTGCTGCGCAATGACGAGGGAATGGACCAGCTCGTGGCCTTCCTGGTGGCGGAAAAGGGCGAGACGCTCGATCCGAAAAAGCTCCGTGCCGACCTCCGCGCCGGACTGCCGGCCTATATGGTCCCCGCGCGCTACGAAATGCGCGACGCCCTGCCGCGACTCTCCTCCGGCAAAGTCAACCGCAACGCCCTGAAGAAAGAGCCGCTCGCCATCGTCGCCATTTCGGACGAGGAGCAGGAGGAGCCGCAGACGCCGACCGAGGCGATTCTGCTCGACGCGGCGAAAAAGGTGCTGCCGCCTCAGGCGATACCGTTTGACGCCGATTTTTTCACCGACCTCGGCGGTCATTCGCTTCTGGCGGCGCGTTTCGTTTCGCTGGTGCGACTGACGCCTTCGCTGGCCTCGATCACCCTGCAGGACATGTACACGGCCCGCAATCTGAGGGCGATCGCCTTGCTGATGGACGAGAAATCCGCCTTGGCCGGAGCGCCAAAGGACCTTTCGTTCACGCCGCCGCCGCTTTTGCGGCGTTTCCTTTGCGGCCTCGCCCAGGCGGTCTGCCTGCCCTTCCTGCTGGCGCTCTCGACCGCGCAATGGCTGGGCATTTTTGTTTCCTACATGCTGCTGACCGACACCGACGCCAGCATCGACTCAAGAAATCACCTCGCTGCTCGGCGTCTATGTCATCGTCCAGATCTTCACCGTCATTCTCGCCATCGCGACAAAGTGGCTGGTGATTGGCCGTTTCAAGCCGGGTCGCTATCCGATCTGGGGCGTTTATTATTTCCGCTTGTGGCTGGTGCAGCGCATGCTGAACCTCACCCACATCAAGTGGCTGCAGGGCTCGCCGCTGATGCGCGCTTACCTGGCGGCGCTCGGCGCGAAGGTTGGCCAGGACGCCAATATTTCCGAACTGGAAATCGGCGCGGTCGATCTGGTCTCGATCGGCGCGGGCACGACGATCGGCGCGCGCGCCAAACTCTCCAATGTCACGTTCGAAGGGGCCGACATGATCATCGGCCCGATCGACATCGGCCCCGATTGCTATATCGGCTCGTCCTGCGTCATCGAGGATCATTGCGTGCTGGAGGAGGGCGCCGAGCTGCGCGACCTCACAGCCATTGCGCCGCATACGACGGTCGCCGCCTGGGAAATATGGGACGGATCGCCTGGCCGCTGCGTCGGTTCGGTGGACAAGGAGGCGCTGCTGCCTTTCGCTTCGGTCAGCAAAACCAAGCGTAGTTTGCAGACATTCCTCTATGCCCTGATGCTTCTGGCTATTCCCCCGGTCGGCCTGCTGCCGCTGTTCCCTGCTTTCTGGGTGTTCGACCGCATCGACGAATGGATGGGCCTCGCCGCCACCAGCCGCATGCTCTACATGGCCGCCATCCCGATCATGGCCTGGCCGACCTCCTTTGTCATGGTCCTTGTCACCGTGGCTTTCATCGTCGCGGTGCGCTGGATCGTCCTCCCCAGCGTGCGCGAAGGCGTTTACTCCGTGTTCTCCTGGTTCTACCTGCGCAAATGGGCCGTGGCGCTGGCGACCGAGGTGACGCTCGAAACGCTCTCCTCGCTTTACGCCACCGTCTACATGCGGGCCTGGTATCGCCTCATGGGCGCGAAGATCGGCAAGGATTCGGAGATTTCGACCAATCTCGCCGGGCGCTACGACCTCGTCGAAATCGGCGACAAATGCTTCATCGCTGATGAAGTTATCCTCGGCGACGAGGACGTGCGGCGTGGCTGGATGCATCTCGAAAAGTTGAAAACCGGATCGCGGGTCTTCATCGGCAACGACGGCGTGCTGCCGCCAGGGTCGATCATTCCCGACGGCGCGCTGATCGGCATCAAGTCGAAGCCGCCGGCCAACGACCAGATCTCGCCCGAGGACACATGGTTCGGCTCGCCGCCGATCAAACTTCCCGTGCGCCAGAAATTCGACGGCGGCGGCGCCAACTGGACCTATGAAGCGCCGAGATGGCGCAAGATCGCCCGCGCGGTTTTCGAAGCGGTCCATATTTCGCTGCCGACCATGCTGTTCATCACTTTCGGCACCTGGGCGATCGAATGGTTCGGCCAGGCGATGCTGGAAGGCGCCTATCTGACGGTGTTCTGGATGTTTGTGGCGTCATCGACGATGATCGCCGCAGTCATGACCGCTATCGTCATCGGCGTGAAATGGGCGACCATGGGTCGCTACGAGCCGATGACCAAGCCGATGTGGTCATGGTGGGCGATGCGCACCGAGGCGGTGGCCGTGCTTTATTGGGGCCTGGCCGGAAAGGTGCTGCTCGAGCATCTGCGCGGCACGCCGTTCCTGCCCTGGTTCATGCGGCTGTTCGGCGCCAAGATCGGCAAGGGTTGCGTGTTCGACATGACTGACATCACCGAATTCGATTGTATCGAAGTCGGAGATTTCTGCAATCTCAACTCGCTCTGCGCGCTGCAGACCCATCTCTACGAAGATCGCGTGATGAAGGTCGGCCGGGTCAAGCTCGGCTCCGGCGTCACGGTCGGCGCGGGCTCGACCGTCCTCTACGATTCGCATGTCGGCGATTACGCCCGGCTCGGCCCGCTGACCATCGTGATGAAGGGCGAATCCATTCCCGCCCACACCGAATGGTCTGGCGCTCCTGCCCAGCCCACGCTGCATACGCAAGGAGCAAGGGCTGCGGCGGCAAGCGCCGCCTGAGGCAATCGGGGCGCCCAAGGGCGCTCCAGAAGGGCGCTCCAGAAGGGCGCTCCAGAAGGGCGCTCCACAAGCGCTCTCCCCATGGGTCACTTGCGGCGCCGTGGCTGCCGGATTACTTTGGGCCGACAACAAAAACACGTCCGGCGGGAAAAATGGCCAGCGATAACGACGCCTTGCGGGTTTGGTTCCGCCTCATTCGCCTTCACACGCGCAGTCGCATGGCTGTCGCTAACCGTTTGCGCGCCTTTGACCTCTCCGTGCCGCAATGCGACGTGCTGACCACACTGACTGAGCAGGAGGGCATGTCGCAGCAAGAGCTCGCTTCGCGGCTCTATGTCACCAAGGGCAATATTTCCGGCCTGATCGACCGTCTTGTCGCCAGCGGGCTGGTCGAGCGCCGCTCGTTGCAGGGAGATCGCCGCTCACACGCCATTTTTCTTACGCCCGAGGGCCGCGAGATGGCGCGGCGAGGAGTCGAGGCGCAAAAAGCCTTCGTCTCCGAGACTTTCGGTCGCATCACGCCGGAACGGCTGGCGCAATTCGACGGCCTTCTGGTGGAGTTGCGCGATCTCGTCCGCGAACAAGCCCATGCAGCCGCGGGCGAGGGCGCGGAAGTTTGATCCACGGTTTCGACGAGGCTTTTTTCGCCGCATCGGCGCGGAATTGGCGGCGCGGACTGGAACAGCGGAGTTTTTCCGCGCGCGAATTGCTTGAAGCCGTCTGGGCGCGCATCCTTGCGCGCAATCCCGCAGTCAACGCTCTCGCGGCCTATGATTACGAGGCGGCGCATCGCGCAGCCGAAGCCGCCGACGCGCGTTTTTCACGCGGCGAGGCGCGGCCGCTCGAAGGGCTCCCGATTACCGTCAAGGACAGTTTCGAGACGGCGGGACTGACCACGTCCTGCGGTGCGGAAGAACTGGCCGAACATCGCCCGACGGAAGACGCCATGGCAGTAGCTCGGCTGCGCGGCGCGGGAGCCGTGATATTGGCGAAAAGCAACGTTCCCAGGCTGACGGGAGATTTCCAGACCGCCAACGCCCTTTATGGCGTCACCTCGAACCCCTTTGACCTTTCCCGTTCGCCCGGCGGTTCTTCGGGCGGCGCGGCGGCTTCGGTCGCTTCCGGTTTCGCCGCCTTCGAGCTGGCTTCCGACCTCGGCGGGTCAATCCGCTGGCCGGCCCACGCCTGCGGCCTGTTCGGACTGAAGGCCTCGTGGGGGCAGATACCCTTGTTCGGGCATATTCCGCCATTGCCGGCGATGCGGTTGAGAAATCCGCCCGATCTCGCCGTGGCCGGCCCGCTCACCCGCTCCGCCGGCGATCTCGACCTCGTCCTGGCGGCGACGGCCGGCCCCTTCAACGCGCGAGGACCGGCCTTTTTGCGAAAACCCCGTGCGACACGGCCGGAAGAGCTGAGGCTGGCGCTCTGGCTCGATGACGATTTCGCGCCTGTTGACGCGAGCGTCTCGGCCGCCGTGCGGCTCGCCGCTGATGTTCTCCGCAAGGCGGGAGCGCGGCTGGACGAGACTGCGCGCCCAGCCTTCGCCTTTGCCGAGGCTTTTGAAATTTACGCATTCCTCAATTTCGCCATCGGCTTCGCGGGGATGGACCGGGAGGCGCGGGAAGGGATCGCGGCGCGCGGCAAGGATTTCGACGCCGACGATCCATCCTATCCAGCCATGCAGGCGCGCGCGGCAAGGCTCGATGCGTCGACCTTCGGCCGGATGATGGAGCGGCGCACGAAGCTCAGGCGCGCTTTCGCCCATTTTTTCGAGGATTACGACGCCATTCTCTGCCCGCCCGCGCCCTGCCGCGCGATCCCGCATGATGCGACGCCCGATTTTTTTGCCCGGCGGATCGAAACCAGCGCCGGGGCCTTGCCCTATCACGACCTGCTGAAATGGGCGAGCCTTGCCTCGCTCGCCCATCTTCCCGCGGCCGTCGCGCCGGTCGGGCTCGACTCGCGCGGCTTGCCGGGCGGAGTGCAGATCATCTGCGCCTTCGACGAGGACCGCAGCGCCACGGCCATCGCCGCCATGCTGGAACAGCGACTTTCCGGCTTTGTCGCGCCGCGACAAAGTTTTGGAGCAATGTACGAAAAACCGGACGCCGGTTTTTCGCAAACAGATTGCTAAAACAAACGATTCCAGAAGTGACGCCTTTCGGGACTGGGCGCCGCGAGCCGGCTTAACGCCGATTTTACATTAATCGCTCAAGTTTGAAGGAAGGCGTTCACCGGGCGTCAGGCATGAGGCGCGGTGTTCCCGTTGGTTGGCGTTGAGTGAGTTTCCGACATGATGATGAACAAGCAGCAGCTGATGCATTCGCCAGTGAAGCCGCGTCGCGAAGACGCCCGCGACCTGCAGTCGCGGCTTTACCGCGAGATCGGCCTGGCGGCGGTGGCCGCCGAGCTTTTCGGCCTGGAAAAGCCCCGTGAGGACGAGACCGAGGCGCGCCGAGCCAATGTGAAGGTCATCAGGGTCGCCGGTCGCGCCGCCTGAAACCGGTTCCCGCATTCATCATTTCGACGCTTTGCGCTGGCACTCAGGCCGAGTTCGGCCTAGACGCAGCATGAGTTCGGGCGTCGCTTGGCGGGAGATGCAATGATCGATCGTCGCCGTTTCCTCGCGGGAGGCCTCGCCCTGCCATTGCTTGGCGCGGCGACGGGCGTCTATGCGATCGGCGTCGAACCGAATTTTTTCCTTCAGGTCAAACGCTACGAACTGACGCCCGCCGGCTGGCCCCCCGGTTTGCAGTTGCGGCTGGCCATCCTCACCGACATCCACGCCGGAGAACCTTTTATGAGCGCAGAGCGCATTGGCCGCATCTGCGCCGCGGCCAATGCGCTCGCTCCGGACGCGGTGCTGCTGCTGGGCGACTATAATGCCGGCCATTTCTTCGTCAGTCGCGCCGTCACCTCGCAGCAGATCGGCGAAGCGCTCGCGGTCTTGCGCGCCCCTCTGGGCTGTTTCGCCGTCTTAGGCAACCACGACTGGATGCACGGCGACCTGATGAATTCGCCGTCGGACGGAACTGTCGCCATCCGCCGGGCGCTCGGCCAGGCCGGGATCACCGTGCTCGAGAACGATGCGCTGCCGCTCTACAAACACGGTCGTAAATTTTGGCTCGCCGGTCTCGGCGACCAGGAGACGGAATGGACGCCTCGCGGCAAGGGATTCCGGGATGCGATGGGCGTAGACGACCTGCCGGGAACGCTGGCGAAAATCACCGACGACGCGCCCGTCATACTCATGGCGCACGAGCCGATGATCTTCCATTCGGTCCCAAGGCGCGTCGCCGTGACGCTTTGCGGCCATACGCATGGCGGCCAGATCAACCTGCCGCTGCTTGGCCCGGTTGTCGGCGATCTCCGCTTCGGCGTCGATTTCGTCTATGGCCACACCATGCGCGACGACAGGCATCTGATCATTTCGGGCGGCCTCGGCGAATCCGTTCTTCCCGTGCGCTTCATGCGCCCGCCGGAAATCGTCGAAGTGGTGCTGGGGCAGGCCGCCGACGGGCCGGCGTGAGCGCCGGCTAAATTCGCTTCACATGCCCATCAACGTGAGCACATGCGCCGCGACGGAGCGCGCGAGACCGTCGAGGTCGTAGCCGCCTTCGAGCAGCGACACGAGCCGGCCGCCGCATTTGCGATCGGCGACCTCCATCAATTTGGCCGTCGCCCAGGCGAAATCCGCCTCCACCAGATTGAGATTGGCGAGCGGGTCGCGGCGATGGGCGTCGAAGCCGGCGGAAATGATCACGAGATCCGGACAGAAATCTTCTATGCGCGGGAGTATCGCGACTTCCATCGCTTCGCGGAAGTGAACCCCGGCGTCGCCTGCGCTGAGCGGCGCATTGACGATATTGTTGTATTCGCCCCGCTCGCCGCTCGATCCCGTGCCGGGATAAAGCGGCATTTCATGTGTCGAGGCATACATGACATTCGGCTCGGACCAGAAAATGTCTTGCGTGCCATTGCCGTGATGGACGTCGAAATCCATGATGGCGACGCGCTTGGCGCCATGCACAGCCATGGCGTGCCGAGCGGCCACGGCTGCGTTGTTGAAGAAGCAGAAGCCCATCGGCGTCGCACGTTCGGCGTGGTGGCCGGGGGGTCTCAAGGCGACGAAGGCGTTGTCCACGTCGCGGCGCATGACCTCGTCCACGGCTTTGCAGGCGCCGCCGGTTGCGTGGTAGGCGGCGTCGAGCGTGCCAGGGCTCATGGTCGTGTCGCTGTCGAGCCGGGCGAAGCCATCGCGCGGCGAAGTCTGCTCCAGCGCCTGTACGTAGGATTCCGGATGGACGCGCAAAACCTGCTCGCGACTGCCCAGCACGGACTGGTCGCGGATCAGCGTCATGAATTTTTCATGCTCGAGGATGCGCTCGATCACGCGAACGCGGTCGGGACGCTCTGGATGCCCCGGTCCGTTGTCATGCGCCAGGCCAGATGGATGCGTGATCAAAAGCGTATTCAAGTCAGTCCCACAAACAAAACACTGCCGCGCCCGACGTCGGACGGACAATCCCTAAACGTCCGAAAAGCGGGAAGTTCCAGCCCCGGTGTGAAGAATTCCAAGTATGAACATCGCGCCAATCCCCTTTCCTGTCCAACGGAGTTTAAGACTTAATTCGAAAGTCTATGGCGCTGCGGCGTTTTTTGAGATTGAATGGGGCAAAATGGCGCCAAGCGTCGCCGACGCTCCGGGCAAGGCGACTGTTGCGCTATCGCCACATGTGGTGCTATTTTTAAACGGATTCCAGCCTATCTTGGGCCTAAGTCGTGACGGCGCGTTGGTTTATGGTAAGTAGGAAATGAAATTTTGGCGCTGGCGCGGCGCGGACAATCGGGGCGGATCGATGAATTTTAGGACTTTGACGACCATTGGCTTGATCGCGGCGGGGCTTGCGGGCTGCAACATGGCCTCGACTCCCGACCCGACCTTGAACGCCAAGGACAGGGAATTCCTGTCGCTGGCTCCGAAGGCGGAAGTCGCTGGCGAATACGGCCGCTATATCGTCGACGACCCGACCGGCGCAACGCCTGGCACGATCACGGTCGATACGTTCAAGAATTTCCTGTATTTCTCGCTGCCGAACAAGAAGGCGATCCGTTACGGCGTCGCCACCGGCCGCGACGCCGCGGGCTGGACCGGCGAGGCGACTGTGGGCAAGATGGCGGAATGGCCGCGCTGGATGCCGCCCGCCGACATGCTGGAGCGCTGGCCGCACCTCAAGCCGACGGCCGAGGCCGGCGGCCTGCCGGGCGGTCCCGACAATCCGCTTGGTTCGCGCGCGCTCTATCTGTTCCAAGGCGACAAGGACACGATGTATCGCATTCACGGCACCAATGAGCCCGAGCATATCGGCCAGAAAGTGTCCTCTGGCTGCATCCGCATGCGCGACATCGACGCCATCGACCTCTATAACCGCGTCCATGTCGGGACCAGGGTCATCGTCGCCGAAAGAGGCTTCTGAGAAAGCCTGGCCCAAGGCCAAAAACGGCGCCCCGGAAACGGGGCGCTTTTTTTTGAGCCAGCGACAGTTGGAATTCGATTTTCAGGGTTCGACGAAAAAGGCTGGGATTGGCGCGCCTTCCTTGATTCGGTCGAGCAGCGTATCGGCGGCGGCGAGGGCCTCGGCGATGGTCACGTCCATGTCGAGATAGCGGTAGGAGCCGAGCCGCCCAACAAAGCTCACGCCGTTGGTCGCCTTCGCCCGCGCGACATATTTTCCGAGCATGGACTTCTTCGTTGGCCTGCCGGATCGGATAATAGGGAATGTCGGCCGCGCCACAGGAGCGGCTGAATTCGCGAAAGCAGATCGTGCCTTCGAATTTCTGCTTCTCCCAGGGCGCGAAATGCTTGTGTTCGGTGATCCGCGTGAAGGGAATGTCCTCGTCGCAATAATTGAGCACCGCCGTTCCCTGGAAATCGCCTTTGCGGCGAAAAGTCTCGAAGTCGAGCGTGCGATAGCCGAGCCGGCCGCATTCGTGATTGAAGTAACGGTCGATCGGGCCGCTGTAGATCACATGCGCGAAGTTTTCCTGGAGATCCTCGAACCTGGTGGAAAGCCGCAATTCGAGGCCCGGAATGTCCAGGATACTGGCGATGACCTCCGTATAGCCATTCTTCGGCATGGCTTGATAGGGATGGGCGAAATAGCTGTCGTCGTAATCGAAGCGGAGGGGTAGCCGCTTCAGGATCGAGGCGGGCAATTGCTTCGGCTCAAGCCCCCATTGCTTGCGCGTATAGCCGCGGAAGAAGGCGTAATAGAGCTCCGGCCCGATCATGCTCAGCGCCTGTTCTTCAAAATTGGAGGGATTGTTGATCTCCTCGGCTTTTTCCGCGATGAAGGCGCGGGCTTCGTTCGGGCTCAACGCCTTGCCGAAGAACTGGTTGATGGTCAGGAGGTTGACCGGCAGCGAAAACACCCGGCCCCCGGAAACCGCCTGCACGCGATGGCGATAGGGCTCCCATTCGCCATGCCGGCGCACATAGGCCCAGACTCGCTCGTCGGCGGTATGGAAAATATGCGGCCCGTAGACATGGGTCATCACGCCGGTCTCGGCGTCGCGCATGGAGTGGCAATTGCCTGCGGCGGTGTTGCGCTCGTCGATCACCAGGACCTTGTGTCCGGCTTCGGCCAGCGCGCGCCCGATCACCGCGCCCGAAAATCCCGCTCCGACGATGCAATAGCGCATGGGGACAGCCTCGCTTTCCAGGTGTTGATAGACGATGCGTTTCGGCGCGGCAATCTGTCGGCTCCGCCTTTTGCCGCGATTGACTAAAGCCGCCGCCGCGCCTAACAAGGGTCCGCCTGACGGTCCCCTTGAAAAAGGGGTTTAAGGGAATGCGGCAGGGCCGGGAGAACCGGCCTGAAACCGCAGCTGCCCCCGCAACTGTGAATGGGAAGCCGAACGCCGGAAAGCCACTGATGCCCCAGGGGGTATCGGGAAGGCGGCGCGAGGCGCCAGACCCATGAGCCAGGAGACCTGCCGCAGGCCAGTACACGCGATGGGCGGGGCGCTCCCATTGCGGTCCGGCGGCGGCTCCGCGCTGCCCCGGATGGGCGGATTTTCGCCAAGCGCCCCGGATGGAGCGCGTTTCAATGGCCGGCCTCGCCAAAATTCCCGTCACCATCGTCACCGGCTTTCTTGGCGCGGGCAAGACGACGCTGATCCGCCACGTGCTGGCAAATGCGCGGGGACGCCGGCTCGCTCTGGTCATCAATGAATTCGGCGACGTCGGCGTCGATGGCGACATATTGCGCAATTGCGGCGTCGATTCCTGTCCGGAGGGCAATATTGTCGAACTGGCCAATGGCTGCCTGTGCTGCACCGTGGCCGACGACTTCCTGCCCGCCATCGAAGGGCTGCTGGCGCGCGAGCCGCGCCCCGACCACATTCTCATCGAGACCTCCGGCCTCGCTCTGCCCAAGCCGCTGGTCAAGGCCTTCGACTGGCCGGACATCAGGGCGAAGCTCACGGTCGACGGGGTGATCGCGGTTGTTGACGCCGCCGCCGTGGCCGACGGCCGTTTCGCCGACGACGAAGAAAAGCTCGCCGCCCAGCGCGCGCTCGATCCCTCGCTCGATCATGACAATCCGCTCGAGGAGGTCTACGAGGACCAACTCCTCTGCGCCGACCTGATCCTGCTTAACAAGTCCGACCTGCTTGCCGACGAGGCGCTTGAGAAAGTGCGTGCGGAGATCGCGGCGCAGGTTCCCCGCGCGGTGAAAATCGTGGCGACGCATGAGGGGCGGCTCGACACGGACGTGCTGCTCGGCCTCGCCGCCGCCGCCGAGGACGACATTTCCGCGCGACCGTCGCATCACGATACGGAGGAGGGGCATGACCATGACGACTTCGACAGTTTCGTCGCCGCGATCAAGCCTGTCGCGGACCCACGCGCTCTGGTCGAAAAACTCGCGGGCATCGCGCGCGATCATGATGTCTTGCGCATAAAAGGCTTCGCGGAAGTCATGGGCAAGCCGATGCGCCTCCTGGTGCAGGGGGTCGGCGAGCGCTTTTCGCATCAATTCGATCGGCCCTGGCGCGCGGATGAAAAGCGCGCGGGACGGCTGGTGGTGATCGGCCAGAAGGGCTTCGACCGCGTCGCGATCGAAGCCGCGCTTTCGGCTTGAGATCATGCACCTCGTCCGCACCGATCAGCGATCCCTGGACGAAGCGGCGCAAGCCGTCGATCTCGAACAATCCCCGGCGGACATTGTCGCGCTGTCATTCGCCGACAGCGACCTTTCGTTGCTCGCGGGCGCCCATGACGGGGCGCGCCACCCGGGGTTGAGGCTCGCCTCGCTTGCGCGGTTGAAACATCCCTATTCGGTCGACCTCTACATCGAGAGGGTCTGCGCGGGCGCAAAACTCGTGCTGGTGCGGCTGCTCGGCGGCATGGATTACTGGCGCTATGGCGTCGAGGAGCTTTCCGCCGCGGCGCGCAAAAACGGATACATTCTGGCGGTGGTTCCGGGCGATGCGTTGGTGGATGCGCGGCTTGACGCCGCCTCCACGCTGCCGGTCGCGGATTTGCGCCAGATATGGGATTACTTCCGCGAAAGCGGGCCCGAGAATGCCGCCGCCTGCCTCGATTTTCTCCAGGCGAAAATCACCGGTCACGGCGAGGCGGCGACACCCAGACCCGTGCACGCCTTTGGGCGCTTTGCGCCCGGATGTCTGGCGGCGCCGGACGAAGCGGCGAAGGCGTTCATTCTTTTTTACCGCAGCGCCTATCTCGCCGGTGATTGCGCGCCCGTCTCGGCTCTGGCCGAGGCGCTTCGGCGCGAAAAATTACATGTGGAAAGCTATTTCGTCTCGTCGCTGAAAGACGCTCGCGCCTGCGCCCTGCTGGCGGAGCGGATCGCCGCGCAAAAACCCGATGTGATTCTCAACGCCACGGCTTTTTCGGCGCGGCTCGACGGCGCCGTGGGCGTCCTGGACCAGGCTGACGCGCCAGTGCTCCAGGTGATTTTTTCGGGCGCCGAGATCGCGCAATGGAGCCAATCGAGGCGCGGGCTTTCCGCGGCTGATCTCGCCATGAATGTCGTCCTGCCAGAAGTGGACGGCCGCATTGTTTCGCGCGCCGTGTCCTTCAAGGTTTTACGCGAGAGGGACGAGGCGCTGCAATTCGCCGCCGCCCACCATGAGCCGGAAAAGTCGCGCATAAACTTCGTCGCGGCGCTGGCCGCGCGCTGGGCGAGCTTGCGGCGCAAGGCGAACGCCGAAAAAAAACTGGCGCTGATCCTTTCCGATTATCCCGCCAAGGGCGGGCGCGCGGGCTATGCGATCGGCCTGGATACGCCGCAAAGCGCCCGCGCCATTCTGGAGCGGCTGGCTGCCGAGGATTATGCGGTGGCCAATGCGCCTGATCATCTGATGGAAGCCTTGCAGGCCGGCCCTTTGCATCCTGCCGTGACCATTGAGGCCTATCGGCGTTTCCTGGACTCGCTGCCGGAAAATTTCGTCGCCGATCTTCAGGCGCGATGGGGAGCGCCGGAAGGTGATGTTTCAGTTGAACAGGGCGTCTTTGTTTTCCGTTTCCTGAGGCTAGGACGTGTGATCGTCGCCTTGCAGCCGGATCGCGGCGCGGCGGAAAATCGCAAGGGCGATTACCACGATGGCGCGCTGCCGCCGCGCCATGGCTTCCTTGCCTTTTATCTATGGCTCCGCGAGAGCGAAAAAATCGACGCGCTCATTCATTGCGGCGCCCACGGCTCGCTCGAATGGCTGCCCGGAAAGAGCGTGGCGCTGGGGGCGGATTGCGCGCCGGAAATCGCGCTAGGCCCAGTGCCGCTGGTCTATCCCTTCATCGTCAATAATCCGGGCGAGGCGGCGCAGGCGAAGCGCCGCTCGGCCGCTGTCATCGTCAGCCACCTGACGCCGCCGCTGGTTGCGGCGGGAACGCATGGCGCCACAGCGGAAATCGAACATCTGTTCGATGAATATGCGCAGGCGCAGGGGCTTGATCCGCGTCGTGCGAAAATGCTCGCCGATCTCATACTGCAGCGCGCCGAGACTTCGGGACTGCTGCAAGAATGTGGCGCGCGGAAAGATGAAGACGCGCTGATCCAGCTCGACGCCTGGCTCTGCGACCTCAAGGAAATGCGGATCGACGATGGGCTGCATGTTTTCGGCCGCGCGCCGCAGGGTTTTTTGCGCGACGAAATGCTGGCGGCTTTCGGCGGCGACGCCGGGCTCGCCCCGAAGATCGACGCCTGCGGCGAAGCGGAAATGGCGGCGCTCATTCATGCGCTGAATGGCGGCTTCATTCAGCCGAGTCCCTCCGGCGCGCCGGGACGCGGACGCCAGGACGTGCTGCCGACCGGCCGCAATCTCTTCTCTGTCGACCCGCGCGCCATCCCCACGCGGACCGCCTGGGACATTGGCCAGCGCGTGGCCAAGGAAGTGCTTGACCGCTATCTGCAGGATCATGGCGAATGGCCGCGTCGTATCGTGCTCGATCTCTGGGGCAGCGCCTCGATGCGGACCGGCGGCGACGATCTCGCCCAGGGTTTCGCGCTGCTCGGCGTGCGCCCGCTCTGGGACAATGCCTCGACGCGGATGAGCGGGTTCGAAATCCTGCCGCTGGCGCAGCTCGGCCGTCCGCGCGTAGATGTGACCTTGCGGATATCAGGCCTGTTTCGCGATGTCTTTCCCCTGCAGATCGCGGCGTTCGACGCGGCGGTCCGGGCCGTGGCGGCGCTCGACGAGCCGCCGGAGGAAAATCCGCTGGCCGGACAGGCGGAGCCGCGTCGGATTTTTGGCGCCACGCCCGGCGCCTATGGGGTCGAACTGTCCTCAAGCCTCGCAGCCGCGCAATGGTGCGACCGCGACGAATTGGCGCAAAAATATCTCGCCGCCAGCTCCCAGGCTTTTGGCGCGGAGGGTGATCCGCTTGGCGCGCGAGCCGATGGCTTCGCCAATCGGGTGCGCGAGGCCGACGCCTTCGTCCATGTGCAGGACCTTGCGGGCCAGGACATTCTGAACGCCGACGCTTTTTCCACGCATGAAGGCGGCTTTGCCGCGGCTGCCGCGATGTTGCAGGGAAATCCGAGCCTCTATCACGTGGACGCCACGGGCGACGGCGCTGCAAAAGTGCGCACGGTCCAAGAGGAGATTTCGCGCGTGGTTCGGGCGCGGGCCACCAATCCCGTCTGGCTGCGGGGCATGATGCGGCATGGTCACGGCGGCGCCGCGGAAATCGCCGAGACGGTGGACAATCTCTTCGCCTTCGCGGCGCTCAGCGATGCGGTCGAGGGCCGGCATTTCGACGCTCTGTTTGACGCTGTCTGCGGCGACGACGACGTGCGCGCCTTTATCGAAAAAGAGAATCCTCGCGCGGCGCGATCGATAGCGGAAAAGTTTACGGAAGCTGAAAGGCGCGGGTTCTGGGCGTCTCGCCGCAATTCCACTGCGGCCATATTGGCGGAAATGAGGGGCGAGGCATGAGCGAAGTCAACCGCAGGGGATGGTGTCCTGGCGCCCTGGCGCCCATGTTGAGCGGAGACGGCTATATTTTCCGCCTGCGCCTGACCAATGGCGCTCTCTCTTTTGAGCGTGCAAAAATTTTTGCCGACCTGGCGCGGCGCCTGGGCAACGGCGCCTTCGATCTTTCCGCCCGCGCAAATCTGCAAATGCGCGGCGTGGGCAGGGAAAACATCGCGCCGCTGCAGCAGGAACTCGCGGCGCTCGGCCTGCTTGACGCCAATGCCCGCGCGGAAGCGGTGCGCAACATCGTGCCGAGCCCGCTCGCCGGTTTCGACGCCTCGGCGCTGTTTGATACGCGGCCGCTTGTTGCGCAACTGGAGGCACTGCTGACACGCGAGTCGGCTCTGCATGAACTGCCGCCGAAATTCGGCTTTTCGATCGACGGCGGCGGCGCCCTGCCGCTGGCGGGGCTCGTCACCGACGTTGATTTCACCGCCATCTCGCCAGTGCTATTCGAAATTTCGCTCGGCGGCGCGGCGGCGGGCTTTGTCACGCCGGAAAATCTTGTCGCGGCTGCGGACGGCCTGGCGCGCAATTTCCTGCGGCTGCGCGGCGAAGACCGCCGCATGAGCGCGCTGGTCGCGCGCGTCGGCGTGTTGCCTTTGCTCGCGAATCTTTCCGCAGTCATCTCGCGGGGCGACAGCGGCAAGTTGCCGCAGACCCAGCAAGCTGCAGTGCTTCGCTCTGCTCGCGATGACGGGGCAGGGGCTGTTGACTATTTCAAAGTGCTCGGCGCGCATGAAAACTTTGTCGGCGCCGGCTTGCTGTTCGGGCGCATCGAAGCCGATGCGCTCGAAGCTTTGGCCCGCGAAGCGCAGGCGCAAGGCGCCGCCGAATTGCGGCTGACGCCCTGGCGCGCGCTGCTCGCCGTCGGCCTCGCGCCGGAACGCCCACGAAGACTGGCCGAAAAACTCGAAACGCTCGACTTTATCCTCGATGGCGGCGATGCGCGACTGGCGTTTTCCGCCTGTCCCGGCGCCCCGGCCTGTCCTCATGCTCTCGCCGATGTGCGGGCCGTCGCGCTGCAACTCGCGCCGCACTGGCGGTCCGATGCGGGCCGCATCCATGTCTCGGGCTGCGTCAAGGGGTGCGCCTTGCATGGGCGCGCCCTGACGTTGGTCGCAGGAGGGGATGGATTTTCGCTCGTCGAAAACGGCTTCGCGCGGGACGAGCCGCAGGCGCGGGGTCTCGACCTCGGGGCCATCACGACAAAGCTCGACTTGCTTTTCCGAGGAGCGCCGGTTTGATCCCTTACGACTATATCCGCGATGGCGCGGAGATATATAAAAACTCCTTCGCCATCATTCGCAGCGAGGCCGAATTGGCGCGTTTTGACGCCTTCGAGGAGCGCGTCGCCGTGCGCGTCATCCATGCCTGCGGCATGGTCGAAATTGCGCCGGACCTTTATTTTTCGCAAGGCGCTGCGCAGGCGGGCATCGCGGCCCTGGCGGCCGGCGCGCCAATTCTGTGCGACGCCAATATGGTCGCCCATGGCGTCACCCGCGCGCGACTGCCCCAAAACAATGAAGTGCTCTGCACGCTGACCGATCCGCGCGTCGCGGCGATGGCCAAGGAGATGGGCACAACCCGCACCGCGGCGGCGATGGAATTCTGGCGCCCGCATCTCCAAGGGGCCGTGGTCGCTTTCGGCAATGCGCCGACGGCTTTGTTCCATTTGCTCGAAATGCTCGACGCCGGGGTGCCGAAACCGGCGCTGATCCTCGCCATGCCCGTCGGCTTCGTCGGCGCGGCGGAATCGAAAGAAGCGGCCATCGCCGATGGGCGCATACCCGTTATCGCCATGCGCGGGCGCAAGGGCGGCAGCGCCATGGCGGCGGCGGCGATCAACGCGCTGGCGAGTGAAAAAGAATGAGCCAGGACGTGAAATCGTTTGGACGTCTTTATGGCGTGGGCCTCGGTCCCGGCGATCCGGAGCTGCTGACGGTCAAAGCCGTGCGCGTCATCGAGACGACGCCGGTGATCGCCTTTTTCGCCAAGGCCGGACGACGCGGCAATGCGCATGCCATCGCCGAGCGCTGGATCCCCGCGGGCGCCGAGCAAATGCCGCTCTATTATCCGGTCACCACGGAAATTCCGATTAGCCACCCCGATTATAATCGCCAGCTCGCGCTTTTCTACGAACAGTCTGCCGAGGAAATCGCGGCAAAACTCGCGGCGGGATGCGACGTCGCCATATTGAGCGAAGGCGACCCGCTGTTCTACGGCTCCTTCATGCATCTCTACATCCGGCTGAAGGAGCGCTTTGCCGTGACCATCGTGCCGGGAGTGTCAGGCATGGCCGGCTGCTGGTCGGCGGCGGGCGAGGCGATGACCTGGGGAGACGATGTGCTGACGGTGCTCCCGGGCACTCTGCCGCCGGAGGCTCTCGCCGAAAAGCTCGCCAAAACCGACGCCGCCGTCATCATGAAAATAGGCAAGAATTTCGCAAAAATCCGCGAAGTGCTGCGCCATAGCGGCCATTACGACCGCGCGCTCTATATCGAGCGCGGCACGATGGCGGGAGAGAAAATCATGGCGCTGAGGGACAAGCCCGATGATGTCGCGCCCTATTTCGCCGTCATCCTGATCAGCGGCAGAGGAAGGCGACCATGAGTTCGTCGACCCGCGGAATTCTCTTCATTATCGGCCTCGGGCCGGGGCCGGATTGCTGGCTGGTTCCCGAAGCCAGCGACGCGCTGGCGCAGGCCGATGCGCTCGTCGGCTACAAGCCCTACGCCGACCGCGTGCCGGAGCGCGTCGGGCTGGAGCGATTTTCCTCCGACAATCGCGTCGAGCTCGATCGCGCCCGTCACGCGCTGAACCTCGCGCAATCGGGCCGCAAGGTGGCTGTGGTCTCAGGCGGCGACGCGGGCGTATTCGGCATGGGCGCGGCGGTGCTGGAGGCGCTGGAGGCGGGCGAGCCGGAGTGGCGCGCGCTCGATATCCGCATCATCCCCGGCGTCAGCGCCATGATGGCGGCGGCGGCGCGACTCGGCGCGCCGCTTGGCCATGATTTTTGCGCCATCTCCCTGTCCGACAATTTGAAACCCTGGGCGGTCATCGAAAAGCGGCTCGTCGCTGCAGCGCAGGCGGATTTTGTCATTGCGCTCTACAATCCGGCTTCGAGCGCGCGGCCGCGCCAGATTTTCGAGGCTTTCGAGCTTTTGCGCGCTCACAGGGCGGGAAAGACGACGGTCGCCTTCGCCCGCGCGGTAGGCCGTCCCGACGAGCGCATCGTCATCACCGATCTGGCGCAGGCCGATCCCGGCCTCGTCGACATGGCGACGCTGGTGCTGATCGGCTCCTCCGAAACCCATCTGATCGACAGGCCGAATGCGCGACCGCTTGTCCTGACGCCACGCAGCTACGGAGTTGGCCGATGAGCTTCGATCCAGCGCAGGACTTCGTCGAGCGAAGAGGCTTCCGAAGCGTCGCTGGCGGGCGGACGCGCGACAAGGATAACCGGAATTTTCAATTCGCGCGCCGCGACGAGTTTGGCAGCCGTGGCCTCGCCGCCGCTGTTCTTGCTGACGAGACGCTCTATGCTTTCGGCGCGCATCAGCGCCATTTCGCCTTCGAGCTCAAACGGCCCTCGCGCGGAAATGAACTTGTGGTTGGGCAGCAGCGCGAGTTCCTCTGGCCGGTCGATGGCGCGCACAAGATAGAAATGCTGCGGCGCCGCTGCAAAGGCTGCGAGCTGCAAGCGACCCTGCGTCAGGAAGACGCGGCGGGGCTCGTCGCCGAGCGCCCGCACCGCATCTTCCATGTTGGCGACCTCGCGCCAGTCGTCGCCATTGCCCGCCGTCCAGCCAGGGCGGGAGAACACCAGCAGCGGAACGTTCGCACGCTCGGAAGCTTCGCGCGCATGGGCCGACATCTGCGCGGCGAAAGGATGGGTCGCGTCGATCAGCGCGTCGATATTTTCTTTGCGCAGATAGGCGACGAGGCCGTCGACGCCGCCAAAGCCGCCGGTGCGCGTGGGAATGGGGGCAGGCAGGGGATTTTGCGTCCGTCCGGCCAGCGACAGGGTCGGTTGGACGTCGGTGCGCAAAGCCAGCGCGCGAGCCAATTGGCTTGCCTGTGCCGTGCCGCCGAGGATCAATATGCGCATGGCCTCATGCCTTGGAGAGTTCGTCCATGATCCCGCCCTGGCTCACGCTGATCGGAATTGGCGAGGACGGCCGCGCGGGATTGTCTCCTGCCGCAATCGAAGCGCTCGCGCAAGCGAAGCTTGTCGTCGGCGGGGCGCGGCATCTCGCCCTGGTCGCGCCGCTCACCTGCGAAACCCTGCCCTGGCCCTCGCCGATGGAGGCCGCCTACCCGCAGATTTTTTCGCGATGCGGCGAGAAGGTTGTGGTTCTGGCTTCCGGCGATCCGTTCTTTTATGGCGTCGGCTCGGTGCTGGCGAAGAAGATCCCCGTCAAGGAAATGTCGTGCCTACCAGCGCCTTCCGCCTTCAGCCTCGTGGCGGCGCGGCTCGGCTGGGCGCAGCAGGATTGCGCGCTCGTGACGCTGCATGGACGGCCGCTTGAAAGAATCATTCCGCATCTCCAGGACGGAGCGAAGATCATCGCCCTGTCCTGGGACGGATCGACGCCGTCCAGGCTTGCAGCCCGGCTATGCGAGCGCGGTTTCGGCGCCTCGCGCATGACCGTCTGCGAACATCTCGGCGGCGCAAAGGAGCGTGTGCGCGCAATCATTGCGCGCGATTTCACGCTGGGCGAGGTCGAAGCGCTCAACACAATCGCCATCGATCTCGTCGCGGATGAGAGCGCCAGAATCATCCCGCGCACACCCGGCCTGCCGGACGATTTCTTCGAGCATGACGGCCAGATCACCAAGGCGGAATTTCGCGCCCTGGCGCTTTCCGCGCTCGCGCCGCGCAGCGGCGAATTGCTGTGGGACATCGGCGCCGGCTCCGGTTCGGTGGCGATCGAATTCATGCTGGCGGACGAAAAAAACGCCGCCATCGCCATCGAGCAAAATTCTACGCGCGCCGAGCGTATCAAGCGCAATGCGCTAGCGCTGGGAACGCCTGATCTCCGCGTGGTCGAGGGCAAGGCGCCCGAGGCTCTGGCCGGCCTTCCCCGCCCGCAAAAAATCTTCATCGGCGGCGGGGCGACGGCGCCGGGCGTTTTCGACGTCGCGCTCGAAGCGCTGCATCCCGGAGGCGCGCTGGTTGCCAATGGCGTGACGATCGAGACGCAGGGCCTGCTCGCCGCGCGCCATGCCGCGCTTGGCGGCCAATTGATTCAGGCGCAGATATCGCGCGCCGAAAAGCTCGGCGGCTTTACCGCCTTCCGTCCCGCGCTCCCCATCGTTCAATGGATTTACGCAAAACCATGCTGAGCCAGGTCGCCATAGGCATTGGGTGCCGGAAAGGCGCGCCGGCGGACGCCATAGCCGCGCTCGCGCGAAAAATGCTGCGTGAGGCGCCGCCGTTCGCAAGGGCGACGCTTTTTTCCATTGCGCGCAAGTCGGAGGAGGCGGGATTGCATGCAGCGGCGGAAATCCTGGGCCTCGATCTCGTCTTTCTGGACGATGCCGAATTTTTGGCGGGGCAGGCCGAGTTTGCGACCCGCGGCGCCGCGGCGTCCGAGAAAGTGCGGCAGCGGACCGGCTTCGCCAGCGTCGCCGAAGCCGCCGCGCTGATGGGCGGAGGCCCGACGGCGCGGCTCATCCTGCGCCGACGCGCGGAAAATGGCGTCACCTGCGCCATCGCCGCGCCAGTGAACGAGGACAGGACATGAAAGTGCATTTCATCGGCGCCGGCCCGGGCGCGGCCGATCTCATCACCTTGCGCGGCCGCGACATTCTCGCGCGGTGTCCGGTCTGCCTTTACGCGGGTTCGCTGGTGCCGAAGGAATTGCTCGCTCATTGCCCGCCGGAGGCAAAAATCATCGACACCGCGCCGATGACGCTCGATGAAATCGCGGCCGAATTTTTACGCGCGAAAGAGGCCGGCCTGGATGTGGCGCGGCTGCATTCCGGCGATCTCTCCGTTTGGAGCGCCATGGGCGAGCAATTGCGCCGGCTCGACGCCATGGGAATCGATTATGACGTGACGCCGGGCGTGCCGGCTTTCGCCGCCGCCGCCGCTGCCCTGAAACGCGAATTGACCCTGCCGGAAGTTGCGCAATCGCTGGTGCTCACGCGCACGTCTGGCCGCGCCTCGTCCATGCCGGAGAAAGAAAAGCTCGCCGCCTTCGCCGCCACGGGCGCCACGCTGGCGATCCATTTGTCGATACATGTGCTGGACAAGATCGTCGCGGAATTGACGCCCTTTTATGGCCGGGATTGCCCGATCGCGCTGGTTTTCCGCGCCTCCTGGCCGGACGAGCGCATCCTGCAGGCGACGCTCTCGACCATTGGCGCGCTGGCGGCGCAAAATCCGATGGAGCGCACCGCGCTCATTCTCGTCGGTCCGGCGCTGGGCGCCTCGGATTTCCGCGAGAGCGCGCTGTATGATCCGGACTATCGGCGTCGCTATCGCGGCGGCTATGTCGGCGCCGACGGCGTGGTGAGGGATGAGGAGTGATGGGGACTGCCTTCACCATCCAGAGGCCGCAACTAGACGGCCACGGCCCGCAAACCCGTCCGCGCCAGCAAGCCGCCGTCGCGATCGAACAGCACGATCTCAAGCTCGCAATCCGCGCCGCGCAGGGCTTTGGCCGCTGTGCGCCAGGCGGCCCCGATCACGCCTTCGCCGAGATCGACCCCTGCCGCAGAAGCAATTTCGAACGCGTGCTTGGCGGAATTGGCCTGCCGGATCGCCGTCGCCATCTCGCCCCCCGCAAAACCCGCCAAAAAATCCAGGTCCACGCTTCCGCGCTTGGAGTGCAGGTCGAGCAGCCCCTGGGCCAGCTTGGTCATCTTGCCCATGCCGCCGGCGACGACGATTTTTTTCACAGGATGTTGGCGCAAATATTTCAGCATGCCCCCCACGAAATCGCCCATGTCGATCAGCGCCTCGTCGGGCAGATCACAAAGCGCCTTGATCGCGGCCTCGGAGGTCGCGCCGGTGGCGCCGGCGACAATATCGAGACCCGCGGCGCGGGCCACGTCTATGCCGCTGTGGATGGACGCGATCCAGGCGGCGCAGGAAAAGGGCGTGACAATGCCAGTTGTCCCGAGGATCGACAGGCCGCCGACGATGCCGAGGCGCCCATTGAGCGTGCGCTCGGCGATCTTTTTCCCGCCGGGAATGGAAATTTCGACATGGGCGTCGGCGCCCGCGCCATGCAGCTCGGCTTCCGCCTGAATCGCCTCCCGAATCATCTGGCGTGGCGCGGGATTGATCGCCGGCTCGCCGACTGGCAGCGGCAGGCCGGGACGCGTGACCATGCCGACGCCTTCGCCCGCAGCAAAACTCACGCCCGCGCCCGGCGGATTGAGGCTCACGCGCGCGATTACCAGCGCGCCATGCGTCACGTCGGGATCGTCGCCCGCGTCCTTGACGATGCCGGCGCGACAAAAACCTTCGCTTTTTTCCTGCAATGCCAACGCGAAGGCCGGCGTCTGGCCGCCGGGCAGGCGGATCGATACGGGATCCGGGAAATTGCCATTGACCAGAGCGGAAAAAGCCGCGCGTGCGGCTGCGGCGGCGCAGGCCCCGGTCGTCCAGCCACGCCGCAATTGCGTCTTGTTCATCTCTGTCATGTCTTTTGCTACCGCGCCGCGCGCGTCCCGCCAAAGGATTTCTTGTCATGAGCCCGAGCGGCCTGCTCATCGCCGCGCCCCGCTCGGGCGGCGGCAAGACCACGCTGACGCTCGGCCTGATGCGCGCCTTTCGCCAGCGAGGCGTGCAAGTCGCGGGCGTAAAATCCGGCCCGGATTATATCGATCCGGCCTTTCACAAGGCGGCGCTCGGCCGCGACAGCTTCAACCTCGATTCCTGGGCGATGGCGCCGGCGCTGCTGGGGGCGCTGGCGGCGCAGGCGGCCGAAGGGGCGGCGCTTCTGCTCGCCGAGGGATCTATGGGCCTGTTCGATGGCGTGCCCGCGCCGACCGGGCGATCCGGCGCCTCGGCCGACGTCGCCGCCGCTCTTGGCCTGCCGGTGCTGCTGGCGATCGACGCCTCGGGCCAGGCGCAATCGGCGGGCGCCATCGCCAAGGGCTGCGCGACATTCGACTCGCGCATCAACATCGCGGGGGTCGTGCTGAACCGGATCGGCAGCGACCGCCATCTACTGCTCGCGCGGCAGGGAGTCGAGGCCGCTGGGCTAAAGGTGGTCGGCGCCCTGCCGAAACAGGCGGATATCGTTTTGCCGGAGCGCCATCTCGGCCTGGTCCAGGCCAGCGAGACGGCGGAGCTGGAGGCGCGGCTCGACGCCCTCGCCGGTTTTGTCCGAGGCCATGTCGACCTCGACGCGGTTCTCGCGCTGGCTGCGCCGGTTGGTCTATCGGCCAGCGGCGCTTGCGCCCTGAAGCCCCCGGGCCAAAGAATCGCCATCGCGCGCGACGAGGCTTTCTCCTTCCTTTATCCGCATCTTCTTGCGGGCTGGCGGGCGCAGGGCTCGGAATTGCGCTTTTTTTCGCCGCTCGGCGACGAGGCGCCGGACCAAGAATGCGACGCCGCGTGGCTGTCGGGAGGCTACCCCGAGCTGCATGCTGGCCGGCTCGCCGGCAATAGCTGCTTTCTGGCTGGCCTGCGCCGGTTCGCCGCAGCCAAGCCGGTGCATGGCGAATGCGGCGGCTACATGGTGCTTGGCGCGTCGCTCACCGATGCTTCCGGCGCGAGCCACGCCATGGCCGGCCTTCTATCCGTCGAGACCTCTTTCGCCCGGCGGAAAATGACGCTCGGCTATCGCGACGCGACGCTGGTCGCCGATTGCGCGCTCGGCCGCGCCGGACAAAAATTGCGTGGTCACGAATTCCATTACGCCAGCGTCGTCACGACCGGCGGCGACGAACCCATGGCGCTCGCCGCAGACGCCTATGGCGCCGCCCCGGCGGTCTCGGGTTCGCGGCGCGGCCTTGTTTCGGGCGGCTTCTTTCACTGCATCGCGGAGGTTTCATGAGCGCGCAGGGACCAATCTTCGATGTGAATTTCCGCGCCGAACTGGCGCAGCTCATGCGCTGGCGACGCGATGTCCGGCGCTTTCGCAAGGATGCTGCGCCGGAGGAGCTGATCGACCACCTGCTCGATCTCGCGCAGCTCGCGCCCTCGGTGGGCAACAGCCAGCCGTGGCGGTTCATTCGTGTCGAAAGCTCCGAAAAACGAGAGGCGATCCGGGACAATTTTCTCGCCTGCAATGCCGAGGCGCTCTCCGCCCAGGAGGGTGAACGCGCGGAACTTTATGCGCGGCTGAAACTCGAAGGTCTCGACAATGCTCCAGTGCAGCTCGCGGTCTTCTGTGATCGCGTCACGAAACAAGGGCATGGATTGGGCATGCGCACCATGCCGGAAACGCTCGACTATTCGGTTGTCGGCATGATTTCCGGCCTCTGGCTGGCGGCGCGGGCGGCCGGCCTCGGCCTGGGCTGGGTGTCGATCCTCGACCCCGCCAAGGTCGGCGTCGCCTTGGGGACGCCAGATACCTACAAGTTCATTGCCTTCCTCTGCATCGGCTGGCCGCAAGAGGAACACGACGATCCGGAGCTCGTGCGCTGCGGCTGGCAAGACAGGACCGCAGCCGGACGTCGCGTCGTGACAGTTTGAAGCAACGTTGCAGCTCTGTCTCTACAGCAAATATGTTGTAATTTTCGCAAATTTGCCAAAAAACAACAGAAACTTAGCAACAATAACTTTGCCAAGGCGCGACCAAGACTACTTAAGGGCTCCATCCGGGCGCGATCATTATAGAAACGCTAACCAATACCGCTTATGAATTGATCCAACGCAAGAATGGTCGCTGTCCGCTCCGTGACGGAAGACGACTCCTTTATTGGGTTAAACAATTTCGCGGGAGAGCGGTCATGGGTCGTTTTGCGCTGAATTTCCAGGAGGACGCCAAGTCTCGCGACAAGCGGGGCAAGACGTTTTTCGGCAAAATACTGTCCACGGCGCGCGTGGTGTTCACGACCACATTGCTAGCCTATCTCATTGTGCTCGGCTGGATGCACTTCACCGGCGACGCCACGCTCTGGCGCGTGTTGGGCCTCGCCTGATCGGCGGCCTGTCGAGCCTTCAGGCTTGCAGCTCAGTCGCCAGACTTCGAACGGTCTCAAAAAACTGCTCCATATAGGCCAATGTCGTGCGGTGGTTGAATATTGCGCATCGAATCGTGGCGCGACCGTCGATCAGCGTTATCGACGGCGCGGCAAGCCCCCGGACATGCAGCGTCTCGACAAGTCTCCGGTTGGCTGCGTCCGCATCCCCGCGGACAAGGCTGAAACAGACAATGTTCAGCGGAACCGGGGCGACGAGGCGAAAATCCCGGGAGGTCTCGATCAATGTCGCGAGATGACGGGCGCAGGCGCAATTGCGCTCCATCGCTTCGCCCAGCGCCCGCGCGCCCAGGGATTGCAGGGTCATCCAGACCTTGAGCGCGCGAAAGCCGCGTGAAAGATCAGGGCCGAGGTCGCAAGGCCATATTTCGCCGCAGGCGAGACCCTCGCCGGCGCGGGTCAGATAGGCCGCGGGACTGGCGAAGGTCCTGCGTTGCGACTCTCCGTCCCGCACCAGGATGAAGCCGGCGTCATAGGGGACATGCGCCCATTTGTGGAAGTCGAAAGCGATGGAATCGGCGCGTTCAATTCCCGCCAGCAACGGCCGCAAGCGATCGGAAAACACCGTCAGCGCGCCAAAGGCGCCGTCCACGTGCAGCCAGAGCTTTTCGGCTTGCGCCAGATCGGCAAGAGCGCCCAGCGGATCGAAAGCGCCGAAATTGACCGTTCCCGCCGAGCCGACGATCAGGAACGGCTTGTCGCCGGCGGCGCGGTCGGCGACAATGTTTTCACGCAAGGCCTTCATGTCGATGCGGCCCTGGTCGTCGCAGGCGATTTTTCGCAAGGATTCGACGCCTAGCCCTGCCATATCCACAGCCTGGGCGACGCAACCATGCGCCTCGGTCGAGGCATAGGCGACAAGGCGCGCGCCCCCGAGTCCGCTGCGCCGCACCTCGTCGCCGAGACAGGCGCGGCGGGCGATCAGCATGCCGAGAAAATTGGCCATCGAGGTTCCGGTCACCAGCAGGCCCGAGGCCGTCTCGGGAAAGGCAAAGGCCTCGGCCATCCACGCGGCGATGCGGCGCTCCAGTTCGACGCCGACATGATCACGCCCGCCGCAATTGGCGTTGAGGCCGGCGGCAAGCATTTCGGCCACCATGCCGACCGGAGTGCCCGCGCCGTGCGCCCAGCCGAAAAAGGCGGGGTGGCGATTGCCGACGACATAGGGTTGAATGGTTTCGGAAAATTCGGCCAGAGCGGCGCCGAGCCCCATTCCTTCGCGGGGCAAGGGAACGTCCAGCCGCCTTTTCATGGGTTCCGGCGTCTCCACCCAGACCGGGCGCTGGCGCAGGGTGGCGAGATCGTCAATCATGGCGTCGAGCGCCTGATGGCTCAGGGCGCGAAAAACGTCCCAGTCCTCGGGATCAAGTGATTGTTCCGTCATGGGCCTGTCCGGTGCTCGGTTGAAGCGCTTGGGCGCCCGCGCCATAGTGGGTTTTGGTCAGGTATGGCATGAGTCGCATCTATTTCGATCATAACGCAACGTCGCCGCTGCGCCCCGAGGCCCGGCAGGCCTGCCTTGCGGGGCTCGACGCCGGCAACGCCTCGAGCGTCCATGCAGAGGGGCGAGATGCGCGGAATCTGATCGAATCCGCGCGTCTCGCCATCGCTCGCGCGCTCGGCGGCAAGCCCGAACGCGTGATTTTCGTCTCGGGCGCGACCGAGGCCGCCAACATGGCGCTTCGCCCGCAGTCGCACGGGATGGAATGCCAGGGACTGCTGCTCGGCGGCGGCGAGCACCCTTGCGTCCAGGTGGGGCACGGCTTTCCGGCGGAAAAGACCGCATCTGTGGCGCTCGATGCGCAGGGCAGGCTCGATCTTGGCGACTTGCGGGAAAAACTTGCATCGCGCCCGGGCCAAAAAATGATGCTGGCCTTGCAGGCGGTCAATAACGAGACCGGCGTCATCCAGCCGGTCGCCGAAGCGGCCGAAATGGTCCATGCGGCAGGCGGGCTGCTGGTCTGCGACGCCGTGCAGGGTTTCGGGCGGATCGACTGTTCGCTGGCGGCGACGGGCGCGGACCTGCTTTTCTTGTCGAGTCATAAGCTTGGCGGGCCGAAAGGCGCGGGCGCGCTGATTGTCGGCCGCCGCGAATTGCTGCCGAAAATCCCGCTGATCCGCGGCGGCGGGCAGGAGCGGGGTTTTCGCGGCGGCACGGAAAATGTTGCGGCCATCGCAGGTTTCGGCGCGGCGGCGGCCGAGGCCGAGGCGCAGCGTCCTTCGGAAAACCTGCGTTTGCAGGCTTTGCGCGACTTTTTGCAGGCGCAAGTGCTGGAAATCGCGCCGGAAGCAGCCATATTCGGCAGAGAGGTTTCCCGCGTCGGAAATACGCTTTGCTTCGCCCTGCCGGGTTTGGCCGCAGAAACAATGGTCGCAGGCTTCGACGTCGAGGGCGTGGCCTTGTCATCGGGCTCGGCCTGTTCCTCGGGCAAGGTGACGCCTTCGTCGGTCCTGCAAGCCATGGGCGTTACGACTGAATTTTCCCGCTCCGCGCTCCGGATCAGCCTGGGTTGGACGACGCGCAAGGAAGAGGTGGTGCGTTTTGTGGAAATATTGGCTAAGCTAAGGGAGAGAATGCGGCGAAGGCTTGCGAATCCAGTCTGAGCCCTTAGGAAATTGACTCAACCAGCGGCCCTTGAAACCGCGTTAGGTGAGGAGAAGTTGAGATGGCGGCTGTCCAGGAGACTGTCGACAAGGTCAAGACGCTTGACGTTGACGCATACAAATACGGGTTTTTCACCGACATCGAGTTGGACAAGGCGCCCAAGGGGCTGAACGAAGACACCGTTCGCTTCATTTCCGCGAAAAAGAACGAGCCGGACTGGCTGATCGAATGGCAACTCGACGCCTTCAGGCGTTGGCTGACCATGTCCGAGCCGAAATGGGCGCGGGTCGATTACCCAAAGATCGACTATCAGGACCTCTACTATTATTCCGCGCCGAAAAGCGCGGCCGGCCCCCGGCTGCTCGAGGATGTCGATCCCGAATTGCTGCGCGCTTACGAGAAACTCGGCATACCCCTGCGCGAGCAGGAACTGCTGGCCGGCGTGCAGGAGCGCCGGGTGGCCGTCGACGCGGTGTTCGATTCGGTCTCGGTCGTCACCACCTTCAAGGAAGAACTGGGCCGGGCCGGCGTGATCTTCTGCCCGATTTCGGAGGCCGTGCAGACCCATCCCGAGCTGGTGAAGAAATATCTCGGCTCGGTCGTGCCGGTGACCGACAATTATTTCGCCACCTTGAACTCTGCGGTTTTTTCCGACGGTTCTTTTGTTTATGTGCCGCCCGGCGTGCGCTGCCCGATGGAGCTCTCGACCTATTTCCGCATCAACGAGCAGAACACCGGCCAATTCGAGCGCACGTTGATCATCGCCGACAAGGGCTCCTACGTTTCCTATCTCGAGGGATGCACGGCGCCCAAGCGCGACGAGAACCAACTGCACGCCGCCGTGGTCGAGCTGATCGCGCTCGAAGACGCGGAAATCAAATATTCCACCGTGCAGAACTGGTATCCCGGCGATAGCGAAGGGAAAGGCGGCATTTTCAATTTCGTCACCAAGCGCGGCGATTGCCGGGGCGACAGGTCAAAAATCTCCTGGACCCAGGTGGAGACGGGATCGGCCATCACCTGGAAATATCCCTCCTGCATCTTGCGCGGGGAGTCGTCGCGCGGCGAGTTCTATTCGATCGCCATTTCCAATGGCATGCAGCAGGTCGATTCCGGCACGAAGATGCTGCACCTCGGCGCCAATACGTCGAGCCGCGTCATCTCCAAGGGCATTGCCGCCGGACGCTCTCAGAACACTTATCGCGGCCAGATTTCGGCGCATCGCAAGGCCGCCAACGCACGCAATTTCACAAATTGCGACTCGCTGCTGATCGGCAACAAATGCGGGGCGCATACGGTGCCCTACATCGAGGCGAAAAACTCCACGGCGCAATTTGAGCACGAGGCGACGACGTCGAAAATCTCGGACGATCAGCTCTTTTACGTGATGCAGCGCGGCCTCTCGGCGGAAGAAGCGACGGCGCTGATCGTCAACGGTTTTGTCCGCGACGTCCTGCAACAATTGCCGATGGAATTCGCCGTCGAGGCGCAAAAGCTCATCGCCCTTTCGCTCGAAGGCAGCGTCGGCTGAATTTTCGGCCGTCGCCGCTTCGCGTCTCAATTTCAAGGTTTGCAAAATGCTCGATATCGAAAATCTTCACGTAAAAGTCGCCGGCAAGACGATCATCGACGGTCTCAGCCTGAAGGTCGCGGCCGGTCAGGTCGCGGCGATCATGGGACCGAACGGCTCCGGCAAGTCGACGCTTTCCTATGTCATCGCCGGCAAGGCCGATTACGAGGTGACTGAAGGGACCATAAAACTCGACGGCGTCGATCTGCTCGACAAGGACGTTTCGGAACGCGCCGCGCTTGGCGTGTTCCTCTCCTTTCAATATCCGCTGGAAATTCCCGGCGTCGCCACGATGACTTTCCTGAAAGCCGCGATCAACGCGCAGCGCAAGGCGCGCGATGAAGACGAGCTTTCGATCCCGGATTTCATGAAAAGGGTGCGCGCTGCGGCGGCCAAGTTGAATATCTCGCAGGACATGCTGAAACGCCCGGTCAATCTTGGTTTTTCCGGCGGCGAGAAGAAGCGCATGGAAATCCTGCAAATGGCGCTGCTCGAGCCGCGCTTCGCCATTCTCGACGAGATGGACTTCAGGCCTCGACATCGACGCCCTGCGTGTCTGCGCCGAGGGCGTCAACGCGCTGCGCTCCAAGGATCGCGGCCTGCTCGTGATCACCCATTACCAGCGGCTGCTCGACTATATCGCGCCAGACGTCGTGCATGTCATGTCGAAGGGAAGGATCGTCAAAAGCGGCGGCCCCGAACTGGCGCTGGAGCTGGAAAAAAGCGGCTATGCCGATTATGCGAGCGAGGCGGCTTGATGGGCGCGCCGCTGCTTAATCCAACCCAGGCGGAACAGGACTTTTCGCAAGCCTTTGCGCTGGCGCGTCCCGGTTTTCTGGATGCCGCCGACCGGCAGAAGGCGTTCGAGCGCTTTTCGCGTGCGGGATTGCCGACGCGTCGCGTCGAATCCTGGCACTATTCGGATTTGCGGGCGAAGCTGCGCGCCGCGCCCGCGCTTGCCGGCAAGCCCGATGACGCTTCGAAAGCCTTCGCGAGATCGGAACTGGAAAAACTTTCCGCGCGCGAAACGTTGAAGCTGGTGCTGATCGACGGCTATTTTTCGCAAGAATTGTCGGATGATTTTTCCAGCGTTGCGGGCGTCAAAATCCGCGCTCTTTCGTCGCTGTCTCCCGACGAGCGCGTTGTCGGGCAGATGCGCGATCTCGCGCCTGCCGATCCTTTGCTCGATCTCAATGCGGCCTTCGCGCGAGACGGCGTGGTGGTGGAAATCGCCGAGGGGACGCGGCTCGCAAGACCCATCGAAATTATCGCGCTTTGCGGCTGCGTTGGCGGTCAAAGTCGCTTTTCCCGCAATTTCGTCTCGCTCGGCGCCGGCGCCAGAGCGAGCGTGATCGAGACCCGCGCGGAAGGTTCTGGCGGATTTGGTGACAGCGCCCTGTTCCTGTCGCTGGGCCAAGCCGCGGAACTCGACTATGCGTGTCGCGCGGAAAACAGCGCGGCCGTTGACGTGCAGAACCTGGTCGTTCGAATGGACGCGGAGGCGAAACTCCGCGCGACCTCGCTGATTTCAGCGGCGCCTTTCCTCCGCCGGCAAATTTTCGCGACCTGCGCAGGCGAGGGCGTCGAACTCCAACTTTCCGGCGCCAGCCTGTTGAAATCAAAAGAGCATGCCGACGTGACGCTCGTCGTGACGCACGAAGCTCCCGCCTGCATCAGCCGCGAGACCTACAAATATGTGCTGGCGGGCGAGTCCGAAGGGGTGTTCCAGGGCAAGATCGTCGTGCCGCCGGAGGCGCAGAAGACCGACGGCAAGATGCTTTGCCGCGCGCTGCTGCTGTCGGACAGCGCCTCCATGTCGGTCAAGCCGGAGCTGGAGATTTTCGCCGACGACGTCGCCTGCGGCCATGGCGCGGCCTGCGCGAAACTCGACGCCGCCCAGCTTTTCTACATGGAATTGCGCGGCATTCCAAAAATGCAGGCGCAGGGCATTCTCATCGAGGCTTTCGCCGCGGAAACCTTCGACATCCTGTCCGACAATATCTTGCGCGATCTGCTGAACTCCGATCTGATCGCGCTGCTTGAGAGCGGGATTTTCGCATGAACGAACAGCTCAAGGTCAGGCCCTATGACATCGAGGCGATCCGCGCGGATTTCCCGATCCTGGCCGAACGCCCATACGGCAAGCCCTTGGTCTACCTTGATAACGCCGCTTCCGCGCAAAAGCCGCGGGCGGTGATCGACCGCATGGTTCATGCCTATGAGCATGAATACGCCAATGTCCATCGCGGCTTGCACTATCTCGCGAATGCGGCGACTGACGCTTTTGAGGCGGCGCGCGAAAAGGTGCGCGGCTTCCTCAACGCCAGCTCGACCGAGGAAATCATCTTTACGCGCGGCGCACGGAAGCGCTCAATCTCGTCGCCTCGTCTTTCGGACTTGCCCATATTGGCGCGGGCGACGAAATCGTGCTCTCGGTGATGGAGCATCACTCCAACATCGTGCCCTGGCATTTTCTGCGCGAGCGCAAGGGCGCGGCGATCAAATGGGTCGATGTGGAAGACGACGGCGCCTTCTCGCTGGAAAAATTTTCCGCCGCGCTGACCGACAGGACCAAGATCGTCGCCATCACGCATATGTCCAACGTCCTGGGCACCATAACGCCCGTCAAGGACATTGTCCGCATCGCGCATGAGCGCGGCGTTCCCGTGCTGATCGACGGGTCGCAGGGCGCTGTTCATTGCGACGTCGATGTGTGCGACCTCGACGTCGATTTCTACGTTGTAACCGGTCATAAGCTCTATGGCCCGACGGGCATCGGCGCGCTTTACGCGAAAAAACAATGGCTCGAAAAGCTGCCGCCTTTTGCCGGCGGCGGCGAGATGATCGAGACAGTGACGTTCGACACGGTCACCTACGGCGTTCCGCCGCAGCGCTTCGAGGCTGGCACGCCTCCCATTGTCGAGGCGATCGGGCTTGGCGCCGCGCTCGACTATATGGAGCAGGTCGGCCGCGGCGCCATCCACGCGCATGAGGCTGATCTCGCCGCCTACGCCGCGCAGCGCCTGCCGGCGGTTCCCGGCTTGCGACAGTTCGGGACGGCGGCAGGCAAGGGCGCGGTCTTCGCCTTCGAAATGAAGGGCGCCCATGCCCATGATATCGCCACCGTGATCGACCGCGCAGGCGTGGCCGTACGCGCCGGAACTCATTGCGCCCAGCCTTTGCTGTCGCGCTATGGCGTGACGTCGACCTGCCGCGCTTCTTTCGCGCTTTACAATACGCGCGCGGAAATCGACGCCCTGATTGCCGCGCTCGAACGCGCCGCCCATCTCTTTTCCTGACCGGATCAGCTGCGATGAATGAACACACGCCCCAGACCGAAATCGAGCCGAACCGCCCGACGATCGCCGCGCAGGAAGCCATGCCGGCGGAGGAGCTCGACCAGCTCACCGACGCCATCATCGCCGCGCTGAAGACCGTCTATGATCCGGAGATACCGGCGGATATTTACGAACTCGGGCTGATCTACCGCGTCGATATCGACGACAGCCGCTTCGTGAAGATCGACATGACCTTGACCGCGCCGGGTTGTCCGGTCGCCGGGGAAATGCCGGTCTGGGTGCATGACGCCGTCTGCGCCGTGCCGGGGATTGCTGGCGTGGACGTGAAAATGGTCTTCGACCCGCCGTGGGACCAGAGCCGCATGTCCGATGAAGCCCGCGTCGCATTGGATATGTGGTGATGCCCAGGCCTTGTTCCTCCTTGGCGGCTTGCTGCTCGTATTGTCTTTCGGGGCCGCCGCCGCGCAGGAGACGCCCGATCCCCCGGCGCCGGCGGCCGGAGCCTATGGGGCGCTGGGACCTGTCGATGACGATGCGAAAGCTGTTTTTGAGCAGGCGACCGCAGGACTACCCGACATCCAATACGTGCCCTTCGACTGTCTCACGGCAGGTTGTCTCCGGCACGAACTTACCGCTTTATCGCCAACGCCCAGGCGAAAGGCGAGGGCGCGCCAACGACTCTCGTCCGGATCGTCATTTACAAACCCTTGTCAGGCGCGCCGAGCGTGACGAAAATCGAGTCGCTGCCCTAGCGCGTCCGTCATTGCAGGTGCAAAGCAATCCAGGTCGCGCTTGAGAAGATTTGCGGACGCGGGCAAGACCTAAGGCGCGATAAACTGTCCAAACGCGCGCGGGCTGGCTCCAACTGCGATCTTCCGCGTCACCTTCAGGCTTTGCGTGTCGATGGCGACCAACTGGTCATCCATCCAGCAGGCGGCGAGGACTTCGCGCTGGTCCGGCGAAATCAGATATGCCCTCGGGATAGCCACAGGCGGGGATGACGCCGAGTTCCGCATAACTCCGGCCGTCGAAGGCGGAAATGCTGTCGTCGTGCTGGTTGGTGACGAAAATGCGCGAACCGTCCTTCGTCACCGCGACGGCATAGGGGAAGGCGCGCACCTTCAGGCGGCGCGTTTCGCGCCGTGCTTGGGGATCGACCACCGACACGTCCGCCGACTTCACATTGGCGACGAAAAGGCGCGGACCCTCGGGCCCGTCCGCGTCATAAGTCACGCCGAAAGGCGCTTTGCCCACGGCGATGTCCGCCTCGCTCCTCATGGTCGCGAGATTGACGACCGACAAAGTATCGCTTTCGCGATTGGCGACGTAGAGCCATTTGCCGTCGGGGCTTGCGACCATGCCGGAGGGCGATTTGCCCACTGTGATCGTTCCCGTCTCGGCGCGCTTGGCGACATCGACGACATGAACCAGATTCGTGTACCAGTCGGCGACAAACAGCCTTTCGCCCTTGACGTCGAGCGCCAGCCCCAGCGGTCCCTCGCCGACTTTCAGCTCCGCCACGGTCGTGTGGGTCCCATCCGGCTGCCGTTCGACGAAGGAGACGCTATGACCGTCCGGGTTGGAGGCGAATATGCGCGCGCCGCCCGGCGCGACTGCGACGCCCGCCGGTTTCTTTCCGATTTTGACGGTTTCGATCACGCGGCCCTGGGCGAGATCTACGACGGCGAGGGCGTTGGCGCCCTGATCGGTCACAAAGGCGAGCGGATCGGCCCTGGCCGCAAGGGTCAGGGCCGCCAACGCCAAGGCGGCGCGAACAAGCGTCATTGTGTGGATTCAGCGAGCTTCTTGATGTTGTCGAGGCCGGCGCGATAGACCTTTCGCACAGCGGCGACGGAGGCTTCGTCGTTCAGATCCGGCGGCGGGTCGTTGAGCATGTAGCCGCGATAGAAGGCACCCTTCCATTCGACGGTCGAGCCGCCCTTGCCATTGTCTGTTACGCTGATGGTCGACGTATAATCGTTCACCGGCAAAACCTTCGGGTCGACCTTGGGGATGTTGTATTTGTAGCTGTGGCCGGCGTCGTCATATTTGTCGAGCACTTCGACGAACGAGGGATCGCCGGGCGCCTTCAGCACCAGCGTTCGTTTCGAGTCGATTTCGTTGCCCTTGTCGGCGACGCTTGAGGCCACCGCGGGGTGCCATTTGCTGATGGCGTCGAAATTCTTGATGATGGCCCAGACCTTGTCGACGGGCTTGTCGATATCGACCGTTTCGACGATTTTCTGGCGGGTCGGACCATGCGCGAGAGCGGGCGCCGCGCAGAAGGCGAGCAAGGCTGTGGCCAGAACGAGAGCGCGCATAAACTTCCTCCGTCATTTTCCACCCGGCATTCGCGCCGGGCGCTGCCGCAAATATGTCAAGGGGGCGTAGCCTTGTCAGGCGCAATCGCCGCCTGGCAATCCGACCTGTGCGATTTCTAAGAAAATGTCAGAGTCCTTCCGCGATCAGGCGGTCGCAGGCGGATTCCAGCCGCAGTTCCAGTTCCTTCATGAAGTCCTCGCGTTTCAGGCCGGGCGGAATGGGTGGCAGGAATTCGAAGACGATCACGCCTGGCTGGCGAATGGAGCTGTCGGCCAGCCAGTGAGCTCCGGCATTGGTTGCGAGCGGAATGCAGGGCGCGTCCAATTGGCCGTAAAGCGCGGCGATTCCGGGCTTGTAATCGGGCGCGGCGCCGATGGCGGAGCGCGTGCCCTCCGGAAAAATCACGATCTGCCGGTGCTCGATCAAGGCCTGCCGTCCCGCGACGATCAGCGCCCTCAAAGCTTTCGCCTGGCCTTTGCGATCTATGGCCAAAGCGACGCCGGAACGCAGGACATACCAGCCATAGAGCGGAATTTTCGCCAATTCCTGCTTGGCGATCAGAAGCGGGCGCGGCAACATGCCGATCGGAGCGAGCGCGTCGAAAGTGCATTGATGTTTCGCGGCGATCAAAGCCGCGCCACGCGGAAAATGCTCCTCGCCGCGAATTTCGACGCGGATGCCGCAGATCAGGCGCAGCAACGTCGCGGCGCCGCGCGTCCAGATTTGCAGCCCTCGAAACATCCAGTCGGTCGGCGCCAGCACGAGCGGCAGCATGGCGAGCGCAACGAGGATCGACCAGATCACGAAAACGCCCGCATAAACGTGTGAACGAAAAGCGATCAATTCAAAAATGTCCTGTCGGCTGGAATTCGCCCTGCTCAGGCCTTCTTGCCGAATTCCGAAGCGCCGCCGTGCGCCGCGGACCAGGGCGCGGGATCGCGAAGGAATTTTTCGACCTCATCGAGCGTCGCATCGGGCAGGTATTTGCTCTGCCGCGCGACTTTCAGCACGTCCCACCAGGTCGTGAGCTGGTGAAGCGCGATGCCTTCCTTCGCCAGTTCGGCTCGGGCGGCAGGAAAAATATCATAGAAGAAGAAAACGAAGGTATGATCGCATTTCTGGCCGGCTTCGCGGATGGCGTTGCAGAAATTGACCTTCGAGGCGCCGTCGGTGGCGAGGTCCTCGACCAGCAACGTCCGTGCGCCCTCGGTGACTTCGCCTTCGATCCGCGCGTTGCGACCAAAGCCCTTGGGTTTTTTCCGCACATATTGCATCGGCAGGCTCAGGCGGTCGGAAATCCAGGCTGCGAAGGGAATGCCCGCCGTCTCGCCGCCGGCGATGATGTCGAGGCTCTCATAGCCGATCTCGCGCTGGATGGTTTTCACCGCAAAATCCATCAGCGTCGTGCGCAGGCGAGGGAAGGCGATCAGCTTGCGCATGTCCGTATAAACCGGGCTCGCCCATCCCGAGGTGAAAATGAACGGCTTTTCCGCGTTGAACAGCACGGCGCCCACCTCCAGCAGCATTTTGGCTGTTTCTTCGGCGATCAGCTGCTTTTCCATTGCGGCGGGGGAGAGGTCGGACATCTGCAGTTCCTCGGCGTTTCCTTCGGCGATTTGCGCCTGATTTGAACCGGAAGCGCGCCGAGGTCAATTCCCGGCTTGCGCTCCCTTGCTCGAAAGCGCGGTTCGCGCGAAAAAGGGGCATGACCGATCTCTTCGCCAGCGCCGGGCTCGAGCAGGACGCGCCGCGCCCGCTGGCGGAAAAGCTGCGCCCTAAAAACCTCTTCGAAGTCGCCGGGCAGGACCATCTGCTCGGGCCAAACGGCGCGCTGACCCGGTTGATCGAAGCGGGATCATTGGGCAGCCTGATCTTCTGGGGGCCGCCGGGCACGGGCAAGACCACTGTCGCGCGCCTGCTGGCGCATGAAACCAAGCTGCACTTCATGCAGGCTTCGGCGATTTTTTCGGGCGTGAATGAGCTCAAGAAAATCTTCGAGGAGGCGCGGGCGCGACGGAAAATCGGCCAGGGGACGCTGCTGTTCATCGACGAAATCCACCGTTTCAACCGGGCGCAGCAGGATTCCTTCCTGCCGGTGATGGAGGACGGCACGATCACCCTGATCGGCGCGACCACGGAGAACCCGTCCTTCGAACTCAACGCCGCGCTGCTGTCGCGCGCCCGCGTGCTGACCTTCCAAAGCCTTGACGACGAGGCGATCGAAAAGCTGTTTTCCCGCGCCGAGGAGGTCGAGGGCAAGCCCTTGCCGCTCGACGAGGAAGCGCGAAAATCGCTGATTCGCATGGCCGATGGCGATGGCCGCGCCGCGCTGACGCTGGTCGAGGAGATTTTCCGCGCCGCCCGTCCCGGCGAAGTCTTCGACACCAGGGGTCTGTCAGAAGTCGCCCAGCGGCGCGCGCCCATCTACGACAAGGGGCAGGAGGGCCATTACAATCTCATCAGCGCCCTGCACAAATGTGTGCGCGGCTCCGATCCCGACGCCGCGCTCTATTATCTCGCCCGTATGTTCGATGCGGGCGAAGACCCGCTGTTTCTCGCCCGCCGTGTCGTGCGCATGGCCTCGGAAGACATCGGACTCGCCGATCCGCAAGCGCTGGTCGTCGCCAACGCGGCCAAGGACGCCTTTGATTTCCTGGGCTCGCCCGAGGGCGAACTGGCCATCGCCCAGGCCGTGATCTATTGCGCGACGGCGCCGAAGAGCAACGCGGCCTATGTCGCCTACAAGGCGGCCATGCGCCTCGCCCGCGAACACGGCTCGCTGACGCCGCCCAAGGTGATCCTGAACGCGCCGACCAAGCTGATGAAAAACGAGGGCTATGGCACGGGCTATGCCTATGACCATGACGTTTCAGATGCCTTTTCCGGCCAGAATTACTGGCCTGACGAGCTAGGCCGGCAGAAGCTCTACGAGCCGGTCGAGCGCGGTTTTGAGCGCGAGATCGGCAAAAGGCTGGATTACTGGGCGAAGCTGCGCAAGGAGCGGGGCGAGGGCTGACGCTTTGGCGGGACTGCCGAATCGTCCTATCCTGACCGTCTTTCAGCAAGACATTTGGAGGCGGACATGGCGTTGATTGGCGGACACCAGCCAGGGCATGCGGCGTTGACACTTGTCGTGAAGGATCCTGAAGGCGCCACAGACTTTTATCGTGACGTTTTGTCTGGCGAGGAAGTCTTCCGGCATTGCGCACATTGGGATGAGCCGGGATTGGCAAGGGGAACGGTGTTGTGCGTCGAAATGGTGATCGGCGGCGGCCGATTCCGCGTCGAACGTGAAAATGGCGACATCGCCTTGGCCAGACAAAGAAATGCTCCCGTTGCCCCGGATACGCTTGGCGGCGTTGCCGGCAAGGTTTCGATTTTCGTCGAAAATGTGGACGCGGTGATGGCGCGAGCGCTGGCTATGGGCGCCAAAGCGGCAGCGTGGGGCTTCCCGGTCGCCAATACCGTGATGGGCGACCGCGCAGGTCAATTCACCGATCCGTATGGCCATTGCTGGCGTGTTCAGACCTGCCTCGAACAAGTGCCTTTCGCCGATCTGCCGGCGCGATGCGAAGCTTTGGCAGCGGGGACACGGAAAGGGTGACGCCGCCGCGCATCCGCGCTATTGAACGCTGATGCAGGCTTATCTTCTCGTTTTTCTCGGCGCCGGGCTCGGCGGCTGCCTTCGCCACACGGTCAATCTTTTCGCAGCCCGCCTGTTCGGGACGAATTTCCCGTGGGGCACCTTTCTCATCAATATCTCGGGGTCGGCGGTCATGGGCCTGATCGCCGGCTATCTCGCCTTTCGCGCCGGCGAGAGCTGGACCCAGCACGTACGCCTCTTCATGCTCACCGGCATTCTGGGCGGCTACACCACTTTTTCCGCCTTTTCGCTCGACGCGGCCTTGCTTTATGAGCGCGGCGAATTCGGCATGAGCGCCGCCTATGTCGGCGGCTCCGTCGGTTTGGCGCTCGTCGGCGTGTTCGGCGGACTCGCGTTCATGAGGGCTATCGTATGACACGGATGACCGGCGCCTCGAAGGGCGCTTCCAAAGGCGCAGGCGCTGGCAAGGGCCGCGCGGGCGCCCGAAATCGTCCGGCTGGAGACAAGGGCGTGGCGCCCAAGGCGAAGCATTTTTTCGCCGCGCGTCCGAAAAAAGTGCGCGACGAGGCAGAAGACGGCTTTGATCCCGTGAAGGCCGCGAAAATGGTGCGCGACGCCGCGGAAGCCTTTCACGCCTCCGAGGCCCAGGAAAAGGCAAAGGAAAAGCCTGCGCCCGCGCCCAATATGGAGACGTCGAAAGTCCAGATCCTCATCGTCACCGAAGACGAGGACGGCATGCGCGTCGACCGCTGGTTCAAGCGGCGCATTCCCACGCTTTCGCTGTCGCATCTGGCGAAAATCTGCCGCAAGGGCGAGGTGCGGCTGATCAGGCAAGCGCGTCGAGACCTCTTCGCGCGTCGTCGCCGGCGCCAATGTGCGCGTGCCCCCGCTGAGCATGGAGGGCGTCGCTGCGCCCGCCGTAAAGAAGCCGGTTCATTCGGAGGCCGACGCCCGCGCTGTCAGGGACATGATCCTGCTCGACGACCGCGACCTGATGGTGCTGAACAAGCCGTTCGGGCTGGCGGTGCAGGGCGGTTCCGGCACCAAGGTGCATCTCGACGGCATGCTGGCCTCGCTGGCCAACGAGCGCGGCGACCGTCCGGTGCTCGTGCATCGGCTCGACCGCGACACGTCGGGCGTGCTGCTGATCGCCAAGACACGGAAAATGGCGGCCGATCTCGGCGAAATTTTTCGGTCGCGCAACGCCCAGAAAATCTATTGGGCGATGGTCGAGGGCGTGCCGCCCCTGAAAGAGGGCCGCATTTCACTGTATCTCGCCAAGGGCGAGGCGATGGGCGACGTGCGCGGTCCTCGTGGCAAGGGCAAGCATGGCGTCGAAGAGCGGCGAGACATCGAGAAAATGCGCGTCGCCAAGCATGGCGACGAGGACGCGCAGCATTCACTGACCTATTACGCCCTGGTCGACAAGCTACAGCCGCGCCTGTCCTGGCTGTCGATGAAGCCAATGACCGGCCGCACCCACCAGTTGCGCGCCCATGCCGAGGCCATCGGCTGCCCGATCGTGGGCGACCCGAAATACGGGCATGGCGAAGAGGATTCCTATCGCCGCAAGGACCCCAACCGCAACCTGCCGGACGGGGTGGAGAACAAGCTGCATCTGCTGGCGCGGCGGTTGATCCTGCCGCATCCCAAGGGCGGCGTTCTCGACGTCACCGCGCCGCTGCCGCCGCATATGAAAAAGTCCTGGGACATGTTCGGTTTTGACGCCAGCCAGTACGACCCGATCATGGATGCGCCGGAGGCGTAGGAGCGCTTTTACCTTCGGATCAGCATCACGCCGCCGATGACCAGCGCTATTCCGAGCGTCCGCGAAAAATCCAGCGGGCGCCGTGCAAGCCCGAGCGCGCCGAAATGATCGAGCAGCACCGAAGCGATCATCTGGCCGGCGACCAGCAGTGTGATGAATATGGCGGCCCCGAGCCTTGGAACCAGCAGGATCGCCAAGCCGACATAGATAGCGCCCAGCAGGCCGCCGGTCCAACTCCACCACGGGATGCGCGAGATGAAGCCGGCTTGCGGAACCGGCGCGCGCAGAATGACCGCGGTCAAAACGATCACGAAGACGCCGACAAGGAAGTTGACGAAATTCGCCCAGATGGCCGAGTTCAGCCCGGTGCGCAATTGCGAGTTGATCACCGGTTGAAGAGCCGCGCAAACGCCGGCAAGCGCCGCGAGCAGGGAAAAGAGCAAGCTGTTCAACATCGCAGGTTACGCCGCCTGGAACGCCGCGCAGGCTAAAAACCCTTTCCGCAGTTCCTCTTCCTTCAACTTGCGGCCGATGAAGACGATGCGGCTCATGCGCTTTTCCTCGGGCTTCCACTCGCGTTGCAGGTCGCCGTCGAGGATCATGTGCACCCCCTGGAAGACATAGCGCTTCTCCTCGTCGGGGAAGGCAAGGATGCCCTTGGAGCGCAGGATGTCCGGCCCGTCGCGCTGGACGACCTCGTTGATCCAGGGCAGGAAGAGGTCGGGATCGACGGCGCCGTCGATCGCGAAGGCTACGGACTGCACCTCGTCGTCGTGCAGCACTTTTGGCGCATGGCCATGGCGTTCGTGGCCGTGGTCGTGGTGAAGATGCTCATGGCCGTGATCGTGGTGGTCATGCCCGCAATCGGGCGCGCAGGCGTCGCTGTGCTCATGATGGTGGCCATGACCATGATGATGGTCGTGATCGTGGTCGTGCTCCTCGGCTTCCAGGAAAGCCGGCTCAATCTCGAGAATGCGCTGGAGATCGAAGGCGTTGCGGTCAAGCACCTTGTCGAGGTCTATGTCGCATTTCGTCGTCAAATGCAGCTGGGCGTAGGGGTTGATGCCACGGATTCGCGCCTCGACCTCTTCGAGTTCAGCCTTTGTGACCAGGTCGATCTTGTTGAGCAGGATGACGTCGGCGAAGGCGATCTGGTTCTTGGCTTCCGGCGCGTCCTTGAGCCGGGCGGCCAGGAACTTGGCGTCGGCCACGGTGACGATGGCGTCGAGCCGCGCATCCTTCTGCACGTCGGCGTCGACGAAAAAGGTCTGCGCCACCGGAGCGGGATCGGCCAGGCCGGTGGTCTCGACGAGGATGGCGTCGAACTTGCCCTTGCGGCGCATCAGCCCCTCGATGATGCGGATCAGGTCGCCGCGCACTGTGCAGCAGATGCAGCCGTTGTTCATCTCGAAGACTTCCTCGTCGGCGTCGACGATGAGATCGTTGTCGATGCCGATCTCGCCGAACTCGTTGACGATCACCGCAAATCTCTTGCCATGGTCCTCCGTCAGGATGCGGTTCAAAAGGGTTGTCTTGCCGGCGCCGAGATAGCCGGTGAGCACCGTGACGGGGATTTTACCTTCGGACATGCGGACTCCCATATCGATTCAGCGTTGCGCCGGAACCAGCGCCTTTTTCAACTCGAATATATTATGTTCCATCATCGCAATGTAAGTGGCGGCGGGGCCGTCAGGCGGCGAAAGCGAGTTGGAAAACAGCGTGCCGCCGATCTTCGTCCCGGATTCCCTTGCAATCTGCTGCATCAGGCGCGGATCGGAAATGTTTTCGAGAAACACCGCCGGCGCCTTATCTTTCCTGATCTGGCCGATCAGCCGCGCCACGTCGTGGGCGGAAGGCTCGGATTCCGTCGACAGGCCCTCGGGCGCAATGAAAGTAAAACCATAGGCCTGGCCGAAGTAGCCGAACGCGTCGTGCGTGGTGATGATGCGCCGGTTTTCTGGGGGTATCGCGGCAATGGCGGCGCGCACCTTCGTTTCCTCGACGTCCAGCTGTGCAATAAAATCCTTGGCATTGGCTCGGAAAACCTCGGCGTCGCCGGGATCGGCGGCGACGAGGCCGCCCAAAATATTGCGGACATAGATCTTGGCGTTTTCGACGCTCTGCCAGGCATGGGGATCGACGCCCTTTTCGCCGCTCTCGGCATCGCCCTGGCGCGGCGTCACGCCGGCGCTGGCGACGACGACCGGCCCATTGGCGCCGGAAGCGGCGATGAGACGCTGCATCCAGCCCTCCAGCGCCAGTCCGTTGATGACGATGAGCTTCGCCTTGGCGAGACTCTGCGCGTCGGCGGGGCTTGGCTCGTAGACATGAACATCGCCGCTTGGACCGACCAGCGCCTTGACCTCGACCCTGTCGCCGCCGACCTGCCGGGTGAGGTCGGCAAGGATGGAGAAGCTGGCGACGACGGCAAGCTTCTGCTTGTCCTGGGCATGAGCGGACGCGGCCAGAAGACAAGCCGCCAGAAGACAGAACAGGCTTTTTCTGGGCATGACGGATTTCTATCCTCCAGCGCGCGCATTTTCGCTCGCACGAGAGAATGCGCGTATGTTATAACATACGTCAAGGGGCAGGCTGATGATCCGATTGGCGCCGGTGCGATTGAATCCCATGCAGAGCAGCATCCGCGACCTGCTTGCGGCGGCGCAGAAGCCCCTGTCCGCCTACGACGTGATCGACGCCCTGCGCGAAAACGGCCGGCTGGCGCCGCCGACGGTCTATCGCGCCTTGCAGAAATTGATCGACGAAGGGCTGGCGCACCGCCTGGAAACGCAGAACGCCTATGTCGCCTGTCGCCAATGCGATGGAGCGCACAGCCACAGCCATCGTGCGGGCTTCATGATTTGCCGCGCCTGCGGCAAGGCGATGGAATTCGGCGATTCGGAAATCGAGGCGGCGCTGACGCGCGCCGCGGCGCGCAGCGGCTTCGTTGCCGAAAAAATGGCCGTGGAAATTCAGGGGCTTTGCGCCAATTGCTCGGAAGCGGCTTGATCAGCCCTCAAGATGCGAGCGCGGCGTCATGCGTCGCAAAAAACCGCCCGAAGGGCCTGCGACCAGGGAGATCGCGTAGAGGACCCCGCAGGCGAGGATGATGAGGGGGCCCGAGGGCAGGCTGTAGTAATAGGAGGCGAGCAGCCCGGCATAGGAGCCGACGCAGCCGAACAAGGCCGCAATCACGATCATGCCGGTGATGGTCTGCGTCCACATGCGGGCGCTGACGGCGGGCAGCATCATCACACCGACCGCCAGCAACGTGCCGAGCGCGTGAAAACCGGCGACGAGATTGAGCGCGACCAATGCCAGGAAGGCCGCGTGCGTCCAGGCGCCGGCGCGGGTGACGGACGCGAGAAAGCCCGGATCGAGCGTATCCAGCACCAGGGGACGGTAGATCAGCGCCAAGCCCACAAGGGTCACGCTGGCAATGCTGGCGAGCAGGATCAGAGTGGCGTTGTCTAGGGCGAGCACGCTGCCGAACAGGACATGCAGCAGGTCGACGTTCGAGCCTCTCGCAGAGACGATGGTCACGCCCAACGCAAGCGACAAAAGGTAGAAAGCCGCAAGCGACGCATCCTCGCGCAGGACGGTGGCCCGGGCGATGGCGCCGGAGCCGATCGCAACCGCAAAACCCGCGACAACGCCGCCGATGGTCATGGCGGGCAGGGAGAGACCGGCGATCAGATAGCCGATGGCGGCGCCGGGCAGGATGGCGTGCGCCATGGCGTCGCCCGACAGCGACATGCGCCTGAGGATCAGGAAGACGCCGAGAGGCGCGCCTGCGACGCTGAGCGCGAAGGCGCCGACCAGCGCGCGGCGCATGAATTCGTAATCGAGGAAGGGCGCGACCAGCCAGGAATAGAGCATGGACCTGTTTAGCCCGGCGACGGCGTCCTGTCATGTCGCGCGCCTCCGCAGCGCTTTTTTCCGGGTATATTCGCAAACGCGCGCCTCGGTCCAAGCGAAGTGGGTTTGAAAAACGGCGTGAAGTGGTCAAATCGCGCGAAAATTAGTCCAAAACGTCAATTACGGTCGCTTGACGCGTGTGTAATTAAATCTAAAAGCGTCTTAAGTTATTTTATACTGTCAGCCATGCGTAATTGTACTGGCTGGCCTGCGTTCTTATGCATTGTCACTTTGATGCTGCGGTGCACAATCGGGGACAATCAGGGTTCGAGTCGTGAGCCGCCGCATTTGCGCTCAATCGACGCCCGCTTCACCCGAATGCAAGGGAACACCTCATGAAAGCATCCAACTGGATCGCCGCCTCCGCGCTTGCCGGCGCCATCGGACTTGCCGCCACAGCGGTTTCCGCTTTTGACGCCAAGCCTTACCAGCCTTTCCAGGCGATCAGCCTCGACGATGGCCTGAAGCACATGACTGGCTATTTCCGTCCGGTCGACGGCCGTTGCAAGTTGACAGTCATGATCGGCGACTCTTTCCACGAAGGCGCCGCAACCGCCGAATTGTCGGTCGTGCGCGTCCAGTTCAACGTTGATGCGGGCGAGAGTGCGCGTTTCGACACGGCCTCCGGCAAGCAGGCGCATTTCGAATGCCTGTCCGGCGCCCAGGCGATGAACGCTGGCCTGCGCGACCAAGTCGCCTCCAAGTGAGTTTCCGGCGCCGCGCCTGAAAGGCGCGGCGTCAAGACTTTGTTCGTCTTGTTCGCGGATCGCACGGCGCGAACGCAATCTGGAATTGCAAAAGACAACCGGCGTTAACGATTCAATGGCCACGATGCGCTCGTCCGCAACAGCGAGCGCAGCACCATGGCCAACTCTCCAGTCGTCAACGCCTCTCCCGCCAAGATCTCGACTTCGCTGATCTGCGTCTGGACGCGCGTCCGTGTCGGCGGCCCACTCGAATGCCGCTGGATGCAATCTGCGCCGACCGCTGTTTGCGAAGCGCCGAGGGGCGTCGCCGCCGCAGCCTGAGCGACTTTTTTCGTATCTCTTGGCCAAAAAACCCTCTATGCGCATGCCCATGCATGCCGCCGCAAGCGGCCGGAGGAGTTTTATCGGATGAGCGAGACCCGGGATTCGAACGGCGCCCTGTTGAATGAGGGCGACAATGTCAGCGTCATCAAGGATCTCAAGGTCAAGGGCTCCTCGACCGTGCTCAAGCGCGGCACGGTGATACGCGGCATTCACCTCACCGACGACCCCGAGGAAATCGAGGGACGCACCGACAAGGTCAAGGGCCTCGTGCTGAAGACCTGCTTCCTAAAAAAAGCCTGACGCTCAATCCCGATCGCCGAACGCCTCACTGCGTCAGATGCGGCGTGTTTGAGGCGACCGCCTTGGCGAACATCTGCTGCAGGGCGGCGTTGATGTCGGAAGGCGACGACGCCGTGAAATAATAGCCCGGCGAGGCGCAGGTCTGCATGACCGGCGGAATCAGCGGGGCGTTGGCGTTGGCGTAATCGTCCTCGTCGTTCCAGATCGTCGTTGGATTCTGGATCGGCACGTAGGGAATTTCCAGTATCGCCAGCGTGATGTTGCGATTCTTGATCGCGTCGCAGAAGCTCGTGTTGAGCGTTGTCGCGTGGTTGCTGCCGCTCCATCCCGGCGACCATGTGCCGTCGGCGTTTTTCGTCGGAACCTGGTACTGGTTGTCTTGCGCTCCGTCGGTCACCAGGAAGACGAAGGGCAGGGGCGCGCTGGCGCTCGCGCCGTTGCCGACATTGGTGATGATGCTGTTGATTCCGCCCAGCGCGTTTTCGAAATGCGTGCCGCCGGAGCCGACGCTCTGTCCATTGGGCCCGACGCTGTCGGTTCCGCCGCTGTCGATCAGGCTCGTGAGATTGGGCGCCATGGTCGCGATGGAGGCCACGTTGGTCGTCAAGGGCTGATAGGTCGCCAGTTGCGCGGCGAATGGATAGACGCCGAAGCTGAAGAGGTCCGTCCGGTGTTGTGCGGACTCGATCGTCTGCGCTGTCAGTGCGAGTTGCTGAACGGCATAGGCCACGGCGTCGAGCCGCAATTGAATGCAATTGGTCATGCCCGGCTGCGGGCAGAAGGCGACGGGCGTCACATTGTTCTGGCCGGCGGTGCGCGAAATGTCGAAACCTTTGCAACTCATCGGGTTGCCATGGACGTCCTGGCACGCAGCCGGAAAGTTCGTGGCGTTGAAATGGCATGCGATGGTGCAGCCGCCGGGATAAAGATTGAGGAAGTCGGGATTGACGGCGGCCAGCCGCGTTTGTTCGCTGTTGGTCGAGGGAATGCCCATCGAGCCCGACACATCGAGCAGCATGTAGAAATTGAGATAATTGGGGAAGGTCATCGACGCGAGCGATGTGCCGGAAAGGTTCATGTTGGCGACATTGGCCATGGCGCCGAAGGCATTGGGCGATTTGGCGGAAAACGACACGCTGACGTTGATCGTCTGGCCGTTCGCACTTTGCGTCACCTGGATGTCCGGCGGCGAGTTAAGCAGGCTGTAGTCGGCGCCAGCGTTGCCGGTAAACGATTTCAGCGCCGCATGTCTGGCGTCCCGCTTCATCTCGCCCCAGCTCTTGCCGCTCTTGTAATCGGCCTCGACCTGACCGAGCGCCGCGAGCGCCGCGGCGTCATTGGCGGTGCGCAGGACCGCCTTGCGTGACAGCGCCTGGGAATAATCGAGCGTGAGGCCGATGATGAGAATGATTGCGACGGCCGCCAGGCCGAAGAAAATCGTGACGGATCCAGACCGCTGGCGTCGAAAGGCTTCAATCAGTCGCCAATACGAAGTTTTCCTCATGTTCGATCCCCGGAAGGCCTTTTGCTGGACGATTGACGAAATCCCAATGCCCTAGCGTAATCGGTCCGCGTTGAGCGATTGCGAAAAAGAATGCTCAAATTTTACCTAGTCCGCTTGCGACACGGGCGTTCTGATCGGGCAGGGGACGGTTCGAATGCAGTCTCGCGCCGATTCGTTACGCGGAGCTTGCGTCCGGCTGATATCCCTGAGTCGACATGGACGTATTGTAGCCCCACATTGCGCTTAACGATTCGCTATTCGTTCTTGCAAGGCTCAAACTTGTCCGATCCCTTTCCGCTCGGCGACGACGATCTGACCTATCCTGCCCCAAGGGCCGGCGGGATTTCGGCGCGCGCCCTGGCCTCGGCGCGGGGCGGAGCGGCTGGCGGCTCTCCGTGGCTCGCCTCACTCAATCCCGAGCAACGGGAGGCGGTGGAGGCTTTGGACGGGCCGGTGCTGGTGTTGGCCGGCGCCGGCACTGGCAAGACCCGGGTGTTGACCTCGCGCATTGCCCATATTCTGGAATTGGGGCGCGCGCGTCCCCATGAAATTCTCGCCGTTACCTTCACCAACAAGGCGGCGCGGGAAATGAAGCAGCGCATCGGCGCGCTGATCGGTCCCGGAGCGGAGGGCATGTCCTGGCTTGGCACGTTCCACGCCATAGCCGCGAAAATCCTGCGCCGCCATGCCGAACTCGTCGGCCTCAAGTCGAACTTCACCATTCTCGATACGGACGACCAGATTCGCCTGCTGAAGAAAGCGCTGAAGGCCGAAAATATCGATGACAAGCGCTGGACTGCGCGCAGCCTGGCCTATCTCATCGACAACTGGAAGAATCGTGGCCTCGACCCGAAGCATGTGCCGGCGGGCGAGGCGCAAGCCTTCGCCAACGGCAAGGGCGGCGCGCTTTACGCGCTCTACCAGGAGCGGCTGAAAATCCTCAACGCCGCCGATTTCGGCGACTTGCTGCTGGAATCGCTCAGGCTGTTCCGTGAAAACGCGGACGTGCTGCGCGACTACCAGAACCGCTTCAAATATATTCTGGTCGACGAGTACCAGGACACCAATGCCGTCCAGTATCTGTGGCTGCGTCTGCTCGCGCAAAGGTCCAATGGCGATCAGGCGCAAAATATCTGCTGCGTCGGCGACGACGACCAGTCGATCTATGGCTGGCGTGGCGCCGATGTCGACAATATCCTCAGGTTCGAGAAGGACTTTCCGGGCGCGAAAGTGATCAGGCTCGAACGAAACTACCGTTCGACCGGCCATATTCTCGCCGCCGCCTCGCATCTCATCGCGCATAACCGCGACCGCCTGGGCAAGACCCTGTTCACCGACGACGAACCCGGCGAAAAGCCAAGCGTCGCGGGCGTCTGGGATTCCGAGGAAGAGGCGCGCGTTGTCGGCGAGGAAATCGAGCAATTGCAGCGCCAAAGGCATTCGCTCGACGAAATCGCCATTCTCGTGCGCGCCTCGTTCCAGATGCGCGAATTCGAAGAGCGTTTCATTACGCTCGGCCTGCCTTACAAGGTGATCGGCGGCCCGCGCTTCTACGAGCGGCTCGAAATCCGCGACGCCCTCGCCTATTTGCGCTGCGTCGCGCAACCGGCCGACGATCTCGCCTTCGAGCGCATCGTCAACACGCCGAAGCGGGGCTTGGGCGAAACCACGCTGCAGATCGTGCATGAATTCGCCCGGCTGCGCCAGATTCCGCTGATGCAGGCCGCCCGGGCGCTGGTCGAGACCGAGGAGTTGCGGCCCAAGCCGCGCGGTACCCTGCGGGCTCTGCTCGCCGATTTTTCCCGCTGGTCCGGCGAGATCGAAACAAAGCCGCATTACGAGCTGGCCGAGCAGATACTCGACGAATCCGGCTACACCGACTTCTGGAAGCAGGAGCGCACGGCGGAAGCGGAGGGACGGCTTGAAAATCTCAAGGAATTCGTCCGCTCCATGGAGGAGTTTCCGGATCTCGGCGCCTTCCTCGAACATATTTCGCTGGTGATGGACGTGGACAACAAGGACGGAGGCGAACGCGTCTCCATCATGACCTTGCACGGCGCCAAGGGGCTCGAATTCGAGACGGTTTTCCTTCCTGGCTGGGAGGAGGGGTTGTTCCCGCACCAGCGTTCGCTCGATGAAAGCGGCCGCGCCGGACTCGAGGAGGAGCGCCGCCTCGCCTATGTTGGCGTGACCAGGGCGCGGCGACGCGCGAAAATACTTTTTGCCAGCAATCGTCGCATCCACGGCCTGTGGCAAACGACCATTCCCTCGCGCTTCATCGACGACCTGCCGGCGGCGCACGTGCAACTGGTGGAAAACGCCCGCAGCGGCTCGGACTACGGCGGCTATGCGCAATCGCGCTTCGCCAATATGGGCTCATTCGGCTCGACCTACGAAACGCCGGGCTGGCGACGGGCGCAGCAGCGCGCGGGAGAGGCGCGCGAAAAGGCGCCCAAAACCATCGAGGGCGAAATTCTCGCCCGCTCGACCTCGGAGAGCGGTTTTGTCGCGGGGGCGCGAATTTTCCACATGAAGTTCGGGCCTGGCGTCGTCGCCTCCGTCGACGGCTCCAAGCTCACCATTGATTTCGACAAGGCCGGCCGCAAACTGGTGCTGGATTCCTTCGTCAAGCGGCGCTGACGATTGCGCCGAGGATTAATCGGGTTTGAACGATGCGCGAGTTGCTGACTTATATCGGCATCGGTCTGATTGCTCTGCTGACTGCGGCGCTCGCCGCGCCTTACGTGATCGATTTTGACGCGCATCGCGCGCGTATCGCCGACGAAATCGCCTCGGTCAGCGGCGCGCAGGTCGCCCTGGATGGCCCGCTTTCCCTGCGCCTGCTGCCAACGCCGCAATTCTCGGCCGAGAATGTCGGACTCTCCGGCTCGGCCGGCGCGCTGCGGGCGAAATCCTTGTTTTTCGAAATGTCGCTGCCGGCGCTGATCCAGGGGCGACTGCAGTTTTCGCAGGCGCGCTGCGAGGATTGCATCATTACCGTCGACACTGGCAAAGCGCTTCCCGCCAATGCCGCGGCCTTGCAATTCGACCATCTCGTGCTGCACAGCGCGCGCATTGCGCTTCGGCAGGAGGGCGCGCCGGATTTCGTCGTGGAAGGCCTCGACCTCTCGGCAAGCGCGCCGGCGCTTGACGGGCCCTGGCGAGGGCGGGGCGCGTTGATGGCGCTCGGCGAGAAGATCGCCTTTTCCTTCGCCAGCGACGCTCTCGCGAAGAAAATCATGCCAATCAGGGCGAGCCTGACGGCGCCGGAGGAGTTCGGCCAACTCGATCTCGATGGCCGGCTCGATTTCGCGGACGCCCCTCGTTTCGAGGGCCAGGCCAAGGCGAGCGGAAAGGTCGCGCCCGGAGCCTGGCAGGCCGAGGCTCAGCTTGTCGCGGGGCTCGATGGCGTGGAGGCGCAGGCTCTGTCCGGGCGCCTCGGCGACGGGCCGCTGGCCGCCAAAATTTCTGGCGCCGGGCGCTATCAGCCGAGGGCGGACAAAATCACGCTCGACTTGACGGCCTCCCAACTCGAGGCCGCCTGGACTACCTGGATCGCCGACCCGCTGTTGGCCGCGGGCGCCAGCTCAAGACCGCTCGATCTGCGCCTCAAGGCGGATGCGCTCGATTGGGCAGGCGGCGCCTTTTCGCAGGTCGAAGTCTCGCGCCAGACCGGCGGACCGTTTGCTCTGCGCGGCAACGGTCCTGGCGGCGCTCAACTCGACGTCGCCGCCGCCGCCGACCAGGGTTTTTGGCGCGGCATGGGCAGTTTGAAGATCGAGGATTATGCCGCGTTCGCCTCGGCCTTGCCGGGGCTTGCGTTTCCTCGTCTGACGCGGGGCGCGGTCGAGATGGGCGGCGATTTTACCTTGTCGCCGGATGAATTCGTCCTTAACCGAGGAAATCTGGCGCTCGACCGCTCGCATTTTTCCGGCGATCTGCGCTTCAGGCGGAAAAGCTCGGGACGGCCGGCGTTTTTTGCTGCGCATCTCGCCGCGCCGGCGCTCGACCTCGACGCCGCGCCCGATGTCGCCGACGCGCTGCCGGAAGATGTCGATCTCGATCTCGCTCTGGAGGCTCAAACTGTCAGGCTCGCGCGAAACGGCCAGAAAATTGGCGAGGCCGGCCGCGTCAGGGCGCATTTTTTGCGCGAAGGCGAAAACGCGCGTCTTGAGAAGCTCGAACTGCAGAGGATCGGCGGCGCCGACCTGTCCGTTTCCGCCGCCTGGGGCCGCAATCTCAATGGCCTGAAAGGCGTGGCGCAACTCAAGGCTGCCGATTTGACCGAACTGGCGCAGCTTTTTGCGCGGCTGTTTCCTGGCTCGGCGACCAAAGCTCTAGCGTCGCGCGCAAAAGCCTTTTCGCCGGCCGAACTCGTCGCCCGGGCGGGCGGCGCCGATGCGGGCTTCAGCCTCGGCGGCGGGCTGGGCGGCGCAAAAATTTCCGCTTCGCTCGCGCCCGGCGCGGGCGGCAGATGGAGCGCAGCGCTGGATCTCGCCGCGCCGGATGGCGGCGTGCTGCTCGGGCAACTTGGCGCGCCGCTGTTTTCCGGGCAGAAACTTGGCCCCGCCCGCGTTTCGGCAAAAACCGAGGCCGCGCCGGATGCAAAGCTGGCCATTGTCGCGGCGGCGGACCTCGCCGGCGCGCATGGCGACTTCCACGGCATGGTCGACGATTTCGCCGGGTCGCCCGCGTTCTCGGGCGATCTGGCGCTGCAAGGCGATTTTTCGAAAGTGCTGGCCGGTTTCGGAGCGACAGCGGCGCCGGCGCGTCTCGAAGCAAAACTCGACCAGCACGATGGCGCGATCCGGTTGCGGGACGTGTCCGGCGAATGGGCCGCGAGTTATTTTTCCGGCGATGTGTCCCTGAGCGCGGAGGGAATTGACGGATCGCTGCGCTGCGATCGGCTGCAGGCGCCGGCGTTGGCGGCGCTGGTGCTCGGCGTTCCCGCGCCGGCCAAGCCGGGCGCGCTCTGGTCGAGCCTGTCTTTCGCGCCGGTCGTGACCGACCCGCCACGCATACGGAAACTGTCGATCGAGACCGCGGATCTGCGGCCTTTCGGCGGCAAGGCGCATTTCGATCTCGCGCTTGGCCCCGGCCTTGTCTCGGTGAGCGACGTGAAGATCGAGGCGGGCGACGGTCGTCTGGGCGGCCGTCTCGACCTGCGTCGCGAGGGCGCGCAAGTGACAGTCTCCGGTGATGCAGAGGCAGAAGGTGTGACTGCGAGGAATCCTGCGCTGTCAGCCAGTTTTGGCGGAAAGTTGCATTTCGCAGGCAGTGGAGCGAGCCTTGCCGCGCTCATCGGTTCGCTCGCGGGCGCGGGCGAGATTCACGCCGAATCGCTGGCGGTCGCCGGCGCCTCGATTGACGGCGCAGACGAGGCTTTGGCCGCCAGCGAGAAAAACGAGGCTCCCTTCGATGCCGGCGCGACAATGAAGGCGCTCGACGCATCTTTTGCACGCGGCGGCGCCGAACTGGCTCAGGTCAATCTGTCCGCCCATCTGACCGACGGGAGACTCGTGCTGAGCGGAAAAGAGGGCGCGGAGCCAAAGCTCGAATTTTTTTACGAACTGCGCGACGCGACCATGGCGCTCACCCTTTCTGTCGCAGCGCAAAAGGCGCCCGAGGGCTGGACGGCGGCGCTGCCGCGCGCCGGGGTCGTCTGGGCAGGTCCCTGGTCGGCGCCGACTCGGCGCGTCGAAGCGACCGCCTTCGTCAATGCGGTCGCTGTACGTGCGCTGGAGCGAGAACAGGCGCGAATTGAGGAGATGAAGGCTCGGGATCGGGAAAGGCTGCGCGCCCTCGCGCCGCCGACGCCAAATCCGGGCTGGACGCCGCAGTAAGCTATTTCCCCGCCTTCTCGCGAAAAACCTGCAATAGATACACCCGCAGCGCCGAGGAGAGATTGGCCGCGCCGCGCCGCTGATCGATTTCCGCCGCCAAAGCCGCGACAGACACGCCTTTATCGCGCGCCAGTTCGCGCAGCCCCTCCCAAAAGGCCTCTTCGAGCGAAATTGACGTGCGATGACCGGCAATGGCAAGAGAGTGCTTGCGCATCCGCCGGGGATCGTCCGGCTGCGCCGCTTCCGTCGCACTTTGCGACGCGGTCATGTGGATTTGTCGTCCGGCGCTGCGGCGGCGCCGAGGCGATGGCCGTCGAGCTTCCTAGCTTCTTGCGCGTTGGACTTCTCAGCGAATTGCTTCTCTGCCTTGCTCAACCCGTGGCGAACGCGGTTTTCCTGCGCCTGCTCCTCGTCGCGACGACGGTCGCGCGACTTGCGCGCCCGGCGGAGATTGACGATTTCGCCCATCTGGTCGCAGCCTCCGGGATCAGGTTTTCTTGCGGAAGGCGTCGATCGAAACGACTTTCGATTCCTCTTTCGGCGCCTCGTTCGCGTCCGGCGTGGCGGCCGTCTGCCTGCTGCCGAAGTCCTTGGCTGCTTTTTCCTTGCTGGGCTTGTCCTTGAGGGAAGCAGCCTTTTCGATCGCCGGGGCGCTGCTTTTGGCTGGGATCATGTCGGGTTCGGAAGCCGCGCCGCGCAATTTCGGCCTGCTGGTTTCGGCAACGGGGCGTTGCGGATTGGCGACCGGGCCTACGATCGCTTCCTCGTCATCATCCTCGAATTCGTCGACCTCCTCGCCCTGCGCCTCGAATTTCAGGCCGAATTGCACGGAAGGGTCGTAGAAGCCTGAAACCGCGTCGAATGGCACGCGCAGCAGTTCCGGCACATTCTTGAAATGCAGGCCGACTTCGAAAAACGACTCCTCAACCTTCAGGTCCCAGAACTGGTACTGCAGGATGATGGTCATTTCCTCGGGATATTGCTCGCGTAGCCGGTTCGACATTTTGACGCCGGCCGAGGGAGTGCGAAAGGTGATATAAAAATGGTGCTCGCCGGGCAATCCATCGCGCGCTGTGTCGGACAGCACCTTGCGAACCACGCCACGAAGGGCTTCCTGGACCTGAAGATCGTAGCGAATCAAATCATTGGACATTTGCGGCGACTGATCTCGTTTCGGCGACCATCTGATCCGGCGACGACTTCATCGGCGATTTTTATCGCCAGGGCGCGCCGGCGACCAATGCGCCGGCAGGAATAAAGTGGAGGCTTCTGTTGCCAGGCGCCTCCGGGCCCCGCCTTAAAGTGCTACCCCTAAGGACTTAATTTCGGTACCAGAACCGCATTACGCGGCGACGGCCACCGGAGCATAGTTGTCATTGGCAACTATAAGTTTGACCCCGATAACGGCGGTATCATGCCGGGCAAAAACAGACCCTTTACACCCTCGTCGATCCTGTTTCGCCCCCGCCGCAGCCCGCGTTCCCCCCGTCTTTTGGGGGTGGGCGTGGGCTGGGGTGGAGGCGCCGGGTACCGCCCCCGGGTCCGAAAGGCTTATTTCGATCGTCATTTATCGCCATAGCCGTCCGAAGACAGCCCCTCGAATATAGAGAAGCGCGGGCGCCGGCGAAAGGGGGATTCGCAAAATAGCCGCGCTGTCCTCTTGTCCTTGCGATGGACCTGCATCAATCTGGCGCAAAGCGATCCGCGCGAAAGCGGGCGCGCAAAGACAGGCTGAGGTAACGCGATGCAACAGAACGCCAATCCGCCTCCGGCGGCGACGGAGGAGGCAGCGCGGTTGGCCGGGCGCGCGGTCGTCGTGCGGAAGTTGCAAAAGGACGATATTTTCAATTCCCTCGTCGCCGGCCTGTCCGATTTCAAGCGCGCTCCGGTCTATGGCCTTGCGATCGGCGGCTTTCACGCATTCGGCGGCTGGCTCGCGATCTTCTTCGGCAAGATTTCAGGCCTGCACTATTTCACCTATCCCTTCCTGACCGGCATAGCCATCATCGCGCCTTTCATGGCGGCGGCGCTTTACGAGGTCAGTCGGCGGCTGGAGGCGGGCGAGCCCCTTTCCTGGAGCGCGGTTCTGCACTCGGTGAAGACCAGCGGCGGCCGCGATCTCGGCTGGATGGCGCTGGTCTCGCTTTTCGCCTTCATTTTATGGATCGACTATGCCTTTTTCCTCTATCTGATCTTCTACGGCGCCCATATGCCCGACCCCGCCGATTTCTTGCGCGAGGCGATATCCACAGAAAAGGGCATCACTTTTATTCTTGTCGGCAATCTTGTCGGCGGCCTGATCGCCTTTGCGATTTTCTCGATCACCGTGGTCTCGGTGCCGCTGCTGCTCGACCGCGACGTGGATTTCGTCACGGCGATGATTGCCTCTGTGCGCGCGGTCAAGCTCAATCCGTGGCCATTGCTGGCCTGGGCCTTCACGATTGCGCTGTTCCTGGCGTTTGGCCTGCTTTCGGCGCTGCTCGGCCTGATCGTGGTGCTGCCGCTGCTCGGCCATGCCTCATGGCATGTGTACCGGAAGCTCGTTGCGCCCTAAGCCAAGGTTTGCAAGCCGCCGCGAATCGCTAAACTGCCGCGCAACCCGGCGGATGTGGAGCAGCCCGCAAATCATGCGAAATTATCTCGACCTACTTCAACGCATCACGACCGAGGGCGTGACCAAGAGCGACCGGACCGGCACGGGGGTCACATCGATTTTCGGCGCCCAATTGCGTTTCGACCTGCGCACCGGCTTTCCGCTGCTGACCACAAAAAAACTACACACGAAATCGATCGTCCACGAATTGCTGTGGTTTTTGCGTGGCGACACCAATATCGCCTATCTCAAGCAGCACGGCGTCAGCATCTGGGACGAATGGGCCAACGAGGAAGGCGACCTCGGCCCCGTCTATGGCAAGCAATGGCGCTCCTGGGCCGGCGCCGACGGCAAGACCTACGACCAGATCGCCTGGCTGGTCGACGAAATCAGGAACAATCCCTTTTCGCGACGGCTGGTCGTCTCCGCCTGGAATCCGGCCGAGATCGAAAACATGGCGCTCGCGCCATGCCATTGCCTGTTTCAGTTCTACGTCGCGGAAGTGGACGGCGCGCGTCGCCTGTCCTGCCAGCTTTACCAGCGCTCGGCCGATTTCTTCCTCGGCGTGCCCTTCAACATCGCCTCCTATGCCCTTCTGACTCACTTGGTGGCGCAGGCCTGCGGCCTCGAGGTCGGCGATTTCGTGCACACATTCGGCGACGCCCATCTCTATTCGAACCACGTCGAGCAGGCGCGGTTGCAATTGTCGCGCACGCCCGGCCCGCTGCCGAGGCTGAAGCTCAATCCGGCGATCAAGGACCTGTTCGCCTTCACCCACGACGACATCTCCATCGAGGATTACCATCCGCAGCCAGCGATCAAGGCGCCGGTGGCGGTATGAGCGGCGAGGGTTTGCTCCCGCTGACCATCGTCGCCGCCATCGCCCGCAACGGCGCGCTCGGCAGGAACAACGCCATTCCCTGGCGCGCGCCGAGCGACCTGAAACGCTTTCGCGAGATCACCTGGGGCCGGCCGCTGATCATGGGGCGGAAAACCTTCCAGTCGATCGGCAAGCCGCTGCCGGGGCGCGAAACCGTGGTGGTGACGCGCGACCGCGCTTTTCCCGCGAATGAGGAGGAGCATCTGCATGTCGCGCATGATTTCGAGGCGGCGCTGCTTCTTGCCGATCGGATCGGGCGTTCCATGCATACCGCGGAAATGATCCTGGCCGGCGGCGCCGAGCTTTATCGGCTCGGCCTGCCGCGCGCCACCTTCCTGCGCCTGACGCGAGTTGATTGCGAACCGGAAGCCGACGCCTTTTTTCCCGATATCGACTGGAGCCGGTGGAAGGAACTGCGCCGGGAGACAGCCACGCGGGGACCGAAGGACGAGGTCGGGCTGGAATATGCGGATTATGGGCGACTATAGGGTGCCGGTTTTGTGCATTTGATAAATGACGTTATCGATTTCAAAGAGGAAAAAGCATGAGCGAAATCAATGTTCGCGCCGGTTTTTGGCGTCGGTGGTTTTCAACATTGCTGGATATAGTTCTAGTCTGGTTGCCGTTTCAAATGCTTGTCGCCGTGTTGTTCGCCTCAACCTCTGGACACGTACAGATTTCGAGCGGCCTCGTCTTTAAAACTTGCGCACCGGTCCAGCACTTACCGGCGGATTTGGCGCCGCCGCCGCCCGAAGGCTCAAACTTTGCTCGGGAATGCCGCTTTTCGCTGTTTGGCGCAGAAACTGCCCGGCGTCTTTTAGTGGGTCGCGTCTTAAAGGAGGGCGGCGTCACCAAATCCTTTTCTCGAAGTTATTCGCTGGATCGCGACGGAGGATTGGTCGATCCGATCTCGCTCGATTGGCCGGTTGCTGCGATCTTCCTCGTCTATCTGGTGGCGTTGAAGTCCCGTTCGGGCCAATCCTTGGGGGACCGCGCTTTAAGGATCGCGTTGCTGGACACCTCTCCGGGCGCAGGTCTCGCCGTTCCCGCCCGCAAGATACTCATGCGCTACCTTGCTATGGCGATCGGCTTAATCCCTGTTATTCTGACAACAGCATATGGAATTGGGAGATACGGCTCGTTGGCCAAGGCTGCGGCCGCCGATGAGGCTTTGATTTTAGCTGTCAGCGAGGGTTTGCTGGTTTTGATCTGGGCGGTGGTCAACATTGTGCTGATCGTGATGCGACGCGATCCGATCTACGACCGGCTTGCCGGAACGACTGTCGAGCGAATCTGAGCCATGCCAGCCGTCACGCTTCCATTGTGCGCTCTGGGCTCCGCGCCTATATAGGAGCGGCACGGCGGGTTGCCCGTCCAAGAAAATTTGAGGAATTCATGCCCTGGAGCAATCAAGGCGGCGATCAGCCGCAAAAGCCTGAGGGCGCGGGGCCCAATTCCAATTCCGATCCCAACGCAAGTGCAAATCCCTGGCGTGACGGCGTCAAGAATCCCTGGGGCGGTCCCGGCGGCGGCCCCAATCCCAATCTTGAAGACTGGGTGCGGCGGCTTCAGGAAAAACTGCGCAACCTCACCGCGGGCGATTTCTCGCCCAAGGGCGTGTTGGCGCTGCTGGCGGCAGTCTGCCTGCTCTGGCTCGCCAGCGGCTTTTACACGGTCGAACCCAACCAGGTCGGCCTCAACCTCGTCTTCGGCCGCTATGCCGGCAAGACCGGGCCGGGCCTGAACTACATCTGGCCGGCGCCCGTCGGCTCCTATCTCAAGCTCAACGTTACCGATCGCAATTCCATCGACATAGGCGCGCGGGGCCGGGCGGATTTGCCCAATTCCGTGGAAATGCCGGAGGAAAGCCTGATGCTGACCGGCGACGAGAACATCGCCGACCTGAAATTCCGGGTGATCTGGCAGATCGACCCGGCGCATCCCGAAGACTTCGCCTTCAACATCAAGAACCAGGGCGAAACCATCAAGGCTGTGGCCGAAAGCGCCATGCGCGAGATCGTCGGCCGCAACCAGATCCTGCCGCTGCTGACCACAGAGCGCAAGGTGATCGAGCCGGCGTCGCAGACAGCGATGCAGAAGGTGCTGGATTCCTACCATGCGGGCGTCACCATCCTCCAGGTGCAATTGCTGTCGATCGAGCCGCCGCCGACGGTGATCGCGGCCTTCCGCGACGTGACCTCGGCGCAGCAGGACCGCAGCCGCTTCGTCAACGAGGCCCAGGCGCAGGCCAACTCCATCGTGCCGCAGGCCAAGGGCGACGCCGCCCGCATCCTGCGCGACGCCGAGGCCTATCGCTCCCAGACGGTCGCCGAGGCCAAGGGACAAACGGCGCGCTATCTCAAGGTGTTCTCGGAATACCAGAAGGCGCCCGACGTGACGCGCGAACGGCTTTATCTCGAAACCATGGAGCGGGTTATCGGCGCCGGCGAAAAGATCATTCTCGACCGCGGCGGGGCCACGCCGATCCTGCCCCTTGCGCCCTTCGACATGACGCCCAAAGCTCCGGCGGCGGGAGCCCAGCCATGAATTAGCCGAAATTCCTTGCGCTGCTCGCCGGCGCCTTCGTCCTGCTGATCCTCGCCTATTCCGCGACCTTCGAGCTCTACCAGACCGAAAAGGCGCTGCTGCTGCGTTTCGGCGAACCGGTGCCCGAAAGGGGCCTGGTCACCGAACCCGGCCTGCATTTCAAGCTCCCCTGGGAGTCCGTTGTTTATCTCGACAATCGCATTCTCGATCTCGAATCGTCGAAGCAGGAAGTGCTGGCCTCCGACAATCAGCGGCTCGAGGTGGACGCCTTCGTCCGATACACGATCGCCGACCCCTTGAAATTCTACCAGACGGTCGGCAGCGTCGCCAATGCCGACAACCAGCTCGCCTCGGTGCTGAATTCCGCAGTGAGGCGGGTGCTGGGCGAGGCCAACCAGACGCAGATCGTGCGCGACGAGCGAGCGGATCTCACCGCGAAAATCCGGAATCAGGTCAATCAGGAGGCGGCGCGTTTCGGCGTCGCGATCAATGACGCGCGCATACGTCGCGTCGACCTGCCGCGCCAGATTTCCGAAAAGGTCTTCGATCGCATGAAGACGGAGCGAGCCCGCGAAGCCGCCGAATTTCGCGCCTTCGGCCAGCAGGAGGCGCAGCAGATACGCTCCAGCGCCCAGCGCGACGCCACTGTCATCGTGGCGGACGCCCAGCAGCAGGCCGATTCCATGCGCGGCGACGGCGAGGCGGAACGCAACCGCATTTTCGCCGAGGCCTATGGCAAGGACCCGGACTTCTTTGCGTTCTACCGTTCGATGCAGGCCTATGACATGGCGCTGAAAGGCAAGGGCGCGCGTTTCGTCGTGACGCCGGGCTCCGATTTCTTCCGCTATTTCGACCAGGCCACGGGAAAACCGGCGAAACCCTGACATATCCGGCGAGGTTCGAAATGATCGGCTGCATGACCAGCAAAGATTTTTGGCGCGGCCTTGCGCTTGCGGGCGCGCTCGTTCTGGGCGGCCTCTCGCCGGCGCAGGCGCGCGGCGCGCCGGACAATCTGGCCGATCTCGCCGACAAGGTGACGCCGGCGGTGGTCAACATATCCGCGACCCAGGTACAGGAAGACAAGAAGGCGGACATGCCGAAACTGCCGCCGGGCTCGCAGCTCGACGACATGTTCGAGGAATTTCTCAAGCGTCATCGCCAGCAGGGCGGCGAGAGCAAGTCGCGCCGGTCGAGTTCGCTCGGGTCGGGTTTCGTCATTGACCCCCAGGGAATTGTCATCACCAACAATCACGTCATCGAGGGCGCCAACGATATCGAGGTGATCTTCACCGACGGGTCGAAACTCAAGGCGGAAGTCGTCGGCAAGGACGCAAAAGTGGATCTCGCGGTTTTGCGCGTAAAGCCGGCCAAGCCGTTGGCGGCGGTCAAGTTCGGCGACAGCGACAAGACGCGCGTCGGCGACTGGGTGATTGCGGTGGGCAATCCCTTCGCTCTCGGCGGCACGGTGACCGCGGGCATCATTTCCGCCAAGGGCCGCAACATCGACAGCGGTCCCTATGACAATTACCTGCAGACCGACGCATCGATCAACAAGGGCAATTCCGGCGGCCCGCTGTTCAATCTCGACGGCGAGGTCATCGGCATCAACACCGCGATCCTCTCGCCATCCGGCGGCTCCATCGGCATTGGCTTCGCCACGCCTTCCGGCACGGCGGAGCCGGTGATCCGGCAATTGATCAAATATGGCGAGACGCGGCGCGGCTGGCTCGGCGTGCGCATCCAGAACGTCGATGACCAGATCGCCGAAAGCCTTGGCCTTGGCAAGGCGCGCGGCGCGCTGGTGTCCGGCGTTGACGAGAAGGGCCCCTCGGCCGGCGCGGGCTTCAAACCGGGCGACGTCATCGTGAGCTTCGACGGAAAGCCGGTCGCCAACGCCCATGACCTGCCGAAGATCGTGGCGCAGACCGACGTCGCCAAGGCGGTTGATGTCGTGGTGATCCGAGATGGCAAGGAACTGACGAAGAAGGTGACGCTCGGACGCCTCGAGGACAATGAGGCCAAGTCGCCGGCGACAAAGCCGATGGTCGCCGAAAAGCCGCCGGAGGCTGCGCAGAGACTGCATGTCATGGGGCTGGAGCTGGCGCCGCTCGACGCGGCGGCGCGTGGAAAATTCCAGATCAAGGACAACGTCAAGGCGGGCGTAGTGATCGGCAAGGTCGATCCCGACACGCCGGCCGCGGAGCAGCATCTCGCGCCGGGCGACGTGATCGTCGAAATCAACCGCCAGCCGGTGACGTCGCCGGAGGATTTCGCCAGACAATCCAAGGCGCTGAAGGCCGAAGGCCGCAAGACCGCGCTGCTGCTGGTCGCCAGCGCCCAGGGCCAGGCGCGATTCGTCGCCCTGCCTCCGGAATAGGGGCAATAGCGAAACGGTCACCGGTTCGGCTCGTGTGGTTCGATCACCGCCGTTCAGCCGGCCTCATGCGCCTCCGCCCGATGAACGGGCGCGGCGGGGCGACGATGCTTTCGTCGGCGATCAATTCCTTTCTGTAGAGATCGCGCTGTTCGTGAATCGAGGCGATTACGAGGCCCATGGGCACGCCGATGTCGACGAGCGCCGCCTCCGACAATTGCAGGCTCGCCTCCATGGTTTCCGGCACCGCGTCGGTCGCGCCGAGCTTGTAGAGGGCGCGGGCGTGCGCTGCGTCGCGGGCGCGCGCGACGATGGTGAGATCGGCGCGGGCCTCGCGGGCTTGCCGCACCACCGCGTCCACCGCGCTTGGCGTATGCATGGTCACGACGATGGCGCGGGCCTGGGCGAGGCCGCAGGCTTCGAGAAAATCGCGCTTGGTCGCATCGCCCCAATAGACCGGCTCGCCGCGCCCGTGCGCCTGCGCGGCGATGCCGGCGTCGCCGTCGATGCAGAGAAAATCGATCTTGTGCGCCCGCATCAGCGCGCCGACGATCTGCCCGACGCGGCCGTAGCCGACGATGATGACGCGCGACGCCGGGGCGAGCGCGTCGGGCGCCGGGCCGATGGGCGCCTTCCGGTCCTTCTCCGTGGGACGCGCGACGAACAGGGCGAAGAGCGGGATCAACGCCATCGACAGGGTGACGCCGATCATCACCTGCGCAGCCGTCTGCGCGGGCAGGATATGCGCGGCGACGGCGGCGGAAACGGTCAGGAAGGCGAATTCGCCACCCGGCCCGAGCATCAGGCCGATTTCCAGCGCTTTCCGCCCGCTGACGCCAAAGGGAAGCGCCATCAGGGCGACCAGCGGCGTCTTGATGGCGATGACGCCGAGCGCCAGCCCGAGCGTGGCCGCGGGATGCGCGAAAACCTGCAACGGATCGAGATTCGGCGCCGACCGAGACAAAGAACAGTCCCAGCAGCAGGCCTTTGAATGGCTCGATGGCGATTTCGACGGCGCGGCGATATTCGGTCTCCGCGAGCAACAGCCCGGCGATGAAGGCGCCGAGCGACATGGACAGGCCGGCGTAAGCGGCGGTTACGGCGGCGCCGGTCACCACCAGCAGGCACGCGGCCATGAACAATTCGGTCGAACGCGCGGCGGCGACCAGCTGGAACAGCGGCCGCAGGGCGACCCGTCCGATCAGCACGATCAGCGCCACGGCTAGCAAGGCAGGGGCGAAGGACCAGAAAAGTCCGGCCTGCGCCTCTGGCGCGCTGCCGAACATCGAGACGACGAACAGGATCGGCGCCACCAGCAGGTCCTGGAACAGCAGAACCGAGAAAATGGCGCGTCCCGATAGCGTGTTCAGGCGACGGCGCTCCGCCAAAACCGGCACGGTGATGGCGGTCGACGAAAGGGCCAGCGCCGCGCCGAGCACGACCGCGGCCGGCGTCGGCAGCCCGAACCAGCGCGCGACGCCGTAAAGCGCCGCGCCGCAGACGACCACCTGCAACGCGCCAAGACCAAAGACGAAGCGGCGCAGGAGATGAAGGCGTTCGAGCGAAAGCTCCAGGCCAATGTTGAAAAGGAGGAAGACGACGCCCAATTCGGCGATGGCGTCGATGTTGACGTTCTTGGTCATGAAGGGAACGTCGAAGGGAACCACTTCGTCGATCCGGCCCATAACATGCGGTCCGATCAGCATGCCCGCGACGAGAAAGCCGAGCACCGGGCTGATGCGCAAACGGCGGAACAGCGGCACGACAACGCCCGCCACCAGCAGGAAGAGCAAAGGCGCCTTGTAAGGCTCGAGATCGAAATGCGGGGCCAATTGCTTTCTCCAACAAAAACAGGATAACGGATTTGCTGCGCGCACCAAACGTTAAGACCGGCACGCAAGGCTTGCGCCAGGAACAAAAAATTGAACAAAAAATTGATACGGAACGGAATTTTCAGCGTCGCGCGGCTCGAAACCGCGTTCAATCCGGGCCCGTGGAATTTCGCGGCGAATGAGGCCGCGCGGATCGACGCGCATTGGCGCCGCAGCCTTGCGGCCAAGCCCCGGCTCTTTGACGGAAAGGTCCTGTTGCTGCGTGACGCCGAGTTTCAGGAGGAACGGGGCGAGCTGGTGTTTCGTGGCGCGTTTTTCGACACGGATTTTCGCAATTTCCTCGCCTGGCGCGATTTCGGCTTTCCCGGACGCGATGTCTTCAACTGCTTTTCCATGGCCGCGCTGCGCTCGAGCGACGGAGCCTGGCTGCTTGGCGAAAGCGGCGGCCACACGATGAACGCTGGCAAGATCTACTTTGCCGCGGGCACGCCGGATCTCAACGACGTCTTCGGCGATCGGGTCGATCTCGACGCCAGCGTGGCGCGTGAAATGCAGGAGGAAACAGGATTTTCTCCGGACGAGGCGCCGGTTTCAGCGGGCTGGCGGCTGGTGGTCGAAGGGCAGAAGATCGCCTGCATGCAGGTGCGTCGGCTCGCGCTGTCCGCTGGGGAGGCCTGCGCGCGGGCGGAAAAATTCATCGAGTCCGACCCCGACCCGGAACTCGCGCGCTTGCATGTCGTGCGCGACGCAGCCGATATTGACGCGGCGCGGATGCCAGAGTTTATCCAGACGTTTCTGCACGACGCCTTCGTGAAATCGTCAACATGACAACGCGGCGTCGAAAATGAAGCCTAGCCCGTGGGGTAGCCGTGCTTGGCCTTTGTCGCGCGCAGAAGCCCTTGGGCGCGAAGATTGTCGCCCGCCTTGCAGGCCTGGTCGGCCTCGGCGACTTCAGTCTGAATTTGCGCGTACACGCCTTTCTCGACATGTCCCATGGCGAGGTCATTGTCCTGGATGGCGCGGAATTTTGCGATGTCGCTGGCGCAGCCGTTCGCCGCGCGGTCTTCTGGCGGCGTCACCCGGACGTATGACGGGCTCGGCTGAGGCGTGAACTCGACCTGTGGCGGCGCCCGATTGGCGTTGCAACCGGCGAGCGCCAGACCGAGCGCGAGGGACAGCGAGGGAATAACGAGGCGCATGTGCGGCCTCCCGAAGCAAAGACTTTCGCCATAGTTGGCCAAAGGCCGGCGCCGGTCAAGCGGCGCTCATCCCGCCCGCAAAAGCTGCAGCGCCGATTCGCGCTCGAAAATGTAGAGCAGCAGCCGCAGAAATCTCCCGCGCTCGCCCGTCAATTCCGGGTCTTCAGCCAGCGCAAGCTCCGCCTCCTCTCGCGCGGCGCGCAGCAGGTCCGCGTGGATGTCGAGGCGCGCGATCTTGAAGCCGGGAGCGCCGGATTGCCGCGCGCCCAAAACCTCGCCCTCGCCGCGCAGGCGCAAATCCTCTTCCGCGATGCGAAATCCATCCTCGGTCTCGCGCAGAATTTCGAGGCGCGCTTTCGCCGCGCCGAGCGGGCCGGAATAGAGGAGGATGCAGGAGCTTTTCGCCGAGCCGCGCCCGACCCGGCCGCGCAACTGGTGCAATTGCGCCAAGCCAAACCGTTCGGCGTGCTCGATCACCATGATCGTCGCTTCGGGCACGTTGACGCCGACCTCGATCACGGTGGTGGCGACGAGGAGTTTTGTCTCGCCGCTGCTGAAAGCCTCCATGGCCGCATCCTTGTCACGGCCCTTCATCTGGCCGTGCACGAGCCCCACCTTGTCCCCGAAGAATTTGCGCAGGTCCTCCGCGCGGTCTTGCGCCGCGGCGAGATCGCTGTCCTCGCTGCCCTCGACCAGCGGACAGACCCAATAAACCCGCGCGCCCGCGCCAACCGCCCGCGACAGGCCCGCCACGACCTCGTCGATGCGCTCGACGCTGATCGCCCGCGTGTCGATGGGTTGGCGTCCCGGCGGCTTTTCACGCAGGGAGGAAATTTCCATGTCGCCGAAAAAGGCCAGCGCCAGGGTGCGCGGGATGGGCGTGGCGGTCATGGCCAGCACGTCGACCGCATCGCCCTTGTCGGCAAGAACAAGGCGTTGGCGCACGCCGAACCGGTGCTGCTCGTCGATCACCGCCACGCCCAGGTCGGCGAAAACGATGTCGTCCTGCACCAGCGCGTGGGTGCCGATGGCGATGTGAACAGCGCCGCTCGCCAAAGCTTCGAGTTTTCCGCGGCGCTCCGATGCTTTGTCGCGCCCGGTAATCAACGCGACATTCAGCCCCACCGCCTGCGCCAGCGGCATTATCGTGGAAAAATGCTGGCGCGCGAGGATTTCCGTCGGCGCCATCAGCGCCGCCTGCCTGCCGCTTTCGATGACCTGCGCCATCGCGAGCAACGCCACGACGGTCTTGCCCGAGCCGACGTCGCCCTGCAGCAGGCGCAACATGCGCTTGTCCCCCGCGAGATCGGCCGAAATCTCCGCGACGGCTTTCTGCTGGTCGCCGGTCAGTTCGAAGGGCAGGGCGGACAGAATGTTCCTGGCGAGGGCGCCTTCGCCTTTTTGCGCGCGGCCGTGCAGCGTCTGCATTTTCGCGCGCACCAGCCGCAGCGCGAGCTGGTGGGACAGCAATTCGTCATAGGCGAGTCGCGCCGAAAATTTGCCTTCCGGCGCGAGGTCCTGAGGCTGCTGCGGATGGTGGAGTTTTTGCAAACAGGCGCCGAACGACTGCCAGCCGCCGCGGCGCAACGTCTTCTCGTCGAGCCATTCGGGGAGGGCGGGCAGACGCGCGAGGGCGCCGGCGGCCGCCTTGGCGACGACGCGCTGGAACAGGCCCTCGGTGAGGCCATAGACCGGTTCGACCGGCGGCAGGGCGGCTAGCCCGGCCTCGTCGACAACCCGGTCGGGGTGAACCATCTGGCGATAAAAGTCGAAGATTTCGACAAGGCCCGACACCCAGCGGGTCTCGCCCAGGGGCAGCAGCTTTTCGATCCAGCCGGCGTTGGCGCGGAAGAAGACCAGGGTGAGATCGCCGCTCTCGTCCTCGACCAGCACCTTGTAAGGCCCTTTTCCGCGCGGCGGGCGGTGCTCGGTCACACGCGCCTTGATCGTCGAGACCGCGCCGATGGGGGCCTGGGCGATGGTCGGGCGATTGCGGCGGTCGATCGAGGAAACGGGCAGGTGCAGGAGGACGTCGAGCACCCGGGCCGGATGGTTTGTGTCGCCCAGCAGCCGGTCGAACAGCTTGCCGGTCTTCGGGCCGGCGCCGGGCAGGGCGCTGGCCTCGGCGAAGAGGGGATCGAGAAGCGAGGGCCGCATATTCAATTCTTTAGCTTTGGGGCCGCGGGCCGGCAAGGCGCATCGGATCGCCCGAGCCGCGAATTGATAATGTTCGTGATATGTTCTTGCCCGTCAAGCCGTTTGATTTTTGAGGACGATATGGGTTCGATCCCCAGGGGAAGGGAGGACCGCCGGTACGATGCGAGGGTCACGCGCGTCCAGACGCTGCCGGTGCGACAATGTTGTTTTTTGAAACATTCTAAGGAAGGACTGATTTGCTTTTCGCGTTAATCTTTGCGAACGCGGTATTATCTTGGTCCGTTCCGGGATCTGCGACCTTTTATCGCGGCCAGTTTTCCCGTGCTTTTTATATCACTGTCAAATAAATTTAACGTGATCCCATATTTTCGCCTTTTTTGTCCCGTCTTTTGCCCCCGCTCAGAACGGCGTCGCTTCCGCTGTGCCCGATTCGGGTTGGCGGAAGTCGCGCACGGTTCCAGCGGCTTTAGCCGTCCGGAAGCGGTAGTTCTTTGAAATAGCTCATGTTCCAAAGGGAGGCGACAGCTTTTCCGAGGGGATGTGGTTCTGCCGCGCGACGCCGCCACCCGTGGGCGTCGCTCTGAGCGCGGCGACTCGATCGGGCGAGAATGAGCAGGAATGATGCAGCATTCGCCAGAAGTCGTTAACTGGAATTTAGGTATATTTTGTTCTGCTTCAAGGACGCTCGTCGTCCCTCGTGACATTACGGATGGCGGCGGAGAGTTCCCGGCGCCGCCGGTTCGCTCCACAGCGCCTCTCGGCGCCGCGATCTGCGAATCCGAACCGCGCTACCTGCGCGCGAGCCGCGAAATGTTAGTGAGAACCGGCCGATGACCTATTGGACCTACGACTCCAGCGAATCCGTTTTTGCGGATCAGGCAAGCATTCCTCGCAAGATTTTCACGCGGACGGCGCCCGTCCTCGCGGCTTTCACTTTCAGCGCGGTCGTCGCCTTGCGCCTTGCCGGCGGTCTTGCCGAACAGGCCTATGCGCCGTCCCCCGCGCCCAAACTGGCTCGTGCGCCGGCCTCTGCCGCCGCCCCGGTCGAGGCCGAGACGCAAGTCGCAGCCGCGGCGCAAGTCGCGTCCGGCCAAAATCCCTTTGGCGCCCTGTTCGATCCCGACGGTTCGCTGGTCGGCGTGCCCGCCCTGTTCGCGAAAAGCGAGCCGATCGGCCCGGCTTTCTCGCCTTTGCAGGGCCAGCCGCTGTTCGCCCTCGTCGATCCAGCTCCGCAGCTCGCCGAAAACGAGCAGCAGCCCCAGATGGCGGAAAACCAGACGGCCGAAAGCCAGCAGGCCGAGAGCCAGCAGGCTGAAGCTGTGGCGCCGGCGGCTTCCTCGGAAGCCCGGATGCAAGTCGCCGAAGCCGAGGAAAGCGCTCCGGTTCCGCCTGTTCGCCCCGCTGAACTCGCCGTGCAGCCGCCGCGCGCCGTCGAGCCGTCGACGCCGCGCCGCCAGGTCGCCCGCGCCACCGCGCGCAACCGCGAACCGGCGACTCCGATCGCCCAGAACGATCCCCGCTCTTTCTTCGACAAGCTATTCGGCGGTTCGCAGGACCATGCGAAGGACAAGAAAGGCGCCCAGCTCGCCTACGCCTCGCAGGACACGGGCGGACTGAACATCTTCGGAAGCGGGCAATCGGCAAGCCCTTCGCCGGTCTCCGCCTCGAACGGCACGGCCGTCTACGATATCGCCAACCACACGGTCTACCTGCCGAGCGGCAAGAGGCTCGAGGCGCATTCGGGTCTTGGTCCCTATATCGACGATCCCGGCCATGTGCATCTGCGCATGCGCGGCTCGACGCCGCCGGCAGTCTACAACCTGAGGCCGCGTGAAGCCCTGTTTCATGGCGTGAAGGCCCTTCGCCTGACGCCGGTCAGCGGCAGCGTCTATGGTCGCGCCGGCTTGCTGGCCCATACGTTCATGCTTGGACAGCGCGGCGACTCCAACGGCTGCGTTTCCTTCCGCGACTACCGCGCTTTCCTGGAAGCCTACGAAAGCGGCGAAGTCCGCCGTCTCGTGGTGGTTCCTCGCAAGAGCTGAGACAACATGAGGCTTGTTCTGTCGGCGAAAGTTAGACGCTGACAGGCTGCATCTCCCCGCTTATAAGACCTATCGACGCCTGCGCCCCAAACGGGCGCGGGCGATTTTGGCGTTTTTTCAGGAGGCTGCATGTCGGGGACGCAAAGATCGAGCGAGGGGCTGGACCCGCGGCGGCGGAAAATCCTGTTTCGATGCTGGCATCGCGGCATGAGGGAGGTCGATCTGCTGCTTGGCCAGTTCGCCGACGCGCGCATCGACAGCCTGAGCGAGACGGAGCTGGATCAGCTCGAAATCTTCATGGAGGCGATGGACGCCGACATTTTCTCCTGGTTCGCCGGATCGAAGCCGGTCGATCCCGCCTATGACCAGCCGATCTTCCTGACGATCAAGGCGTTTCACACCCATAATTCGCCGGTGAATTTGTAAGATCACATGAAAGAACTGCAACGCGCCCGGGCCGAACTCGACAAAGGCCGCTCGCTTATCCTCGCGCGCGCGCCGGACGGGTTCGATTCCTTCGTCGCCGCCGACCTTTTGCGCGGCCTGGCGAAAGCGGGGGAGGGACGGTCCTGCGCGCTTGTGCATGTCGCGCGCGACAGCCAGCGGCTGCGCGCCTTCCGCGAAGCCCTGGCCTTTGCCGCGCCTGAGGCGGAACTCCTGGAATTTCCCGCCTGGGACTGCCAGCCTTACGACCGCGTCTCGCCCAATTCCGCCATCTCCGCCCAGCGCATGACGGCTTTGGCGCGACTCGCCCGCACGCGCTCTTCCAATGAGCGGCCACGTTTCGTGCTCACCACCGTCGCCTCGCTGATTCAACGCACGCCGCCCCTGTCCGACATGGCGGCGAAAAGCTTTTCCGCCGCGCCGGGCGCCACGGTCGATCTGCACGCATTGTCGCTATGGCTCGAATCCAACGGTTTCATGCGCGCTTCGACGGTGCGAGAGAGCGGCGAATACGCCATGCGCGGCGGCATTGTCGATCTGTATCCGCCCAGCCTGCCGGCGCCGGTGCGGCTCGATTTTTTTGGCGACGTGCTCGAAACCATCCGCGCCTTCGATCCCGAGACGCAGCGCACCACGGGGCATTTGCGGGCGCTTGACCTCGTCCCGGTCAACGAGGCGCCGATCACCACCGCGTCGATCAAGCGCTTCCGCCAGAAATATCTCGCGCTGTTTGGCGCGCAGACGCGCGGCGACGCGCTCTATGAGGCGGTTAGCGAAGGCCGCCGTCCCGGCGGACTCGAACATTGGCTGCCGTTGCTGCACGACTCCATGGACAGCCTTTTCGACTTCGTCGGCGACGCGCCGCTATTGCTCGATGCGCAGGTCGAGGCCGCGGCGAGCGAGCGCTTCGCCCAGGTGCGGGATTATTACGAAGCCCGACGCGAGGTTTTCGCCAGGGATCCCGCGCATTGCAATTACAAGCCCTTGCCGCCCGAAGACCTCTATCTGTCGCCTGACGAATTTGCGGCGCGACTCGCCAAGGCGCCGCTTGCGAAAATCACGCCTTTCGCGGCGCCCGGCGGCGGCGTGACCGTGATCGATTGCGGCGGCGCGCCCGGCCGCAATTTCTCGCCCGAGCGCAATGACGAGAACGCCAACGTCTTCGAGGCCGCGGTCGAGCACATTCGCGCCCTCCAGGGCGATGGCAAAAGGGTGGTCGTCGCCGGGTGGACCGACGGATCGCGTGAAAGGCTTGGCCATGTGCTCGTCGAGCACGGGCTGAAAAATCTCGAGCCTGTCTCGTCCTCGTCGCAAGCCCTGGGCTTGCGCGACAACCGCGTGGCGCTGGCCGTCATCGGGCTGGAAAACGGCTTTGTCGCCGGCGATCTCGCTGTGATCGGCGAGCAGGACATTCTGGGCGACCGTCTTGCGCCGCAGCGGCGGCGAAAAAGGCGCGCAGCCAATTTCCTCTCGGAAGTCGCGTCGCTTTCGGCAGGCGATCTCGTCGTTCACGTCGATCACGGCATCGGCCGCTTCATCGGGCTGAAGCAGATCGAGGCGGCGGGCGCGCCGCATGATTGTCTCGAACTGCATTACGCCAGTGGCGACAAGCTGTTCGTTCCAGTCGAGAACATCGAGCTGATGACGCGCTACGGCTCGGAGGACACCGAGACGCCGCTTGACCGGCTCGGGCACTCCGCCTGGCGCGAGCGCAAAGCGCGCCTGAAGCTGCGCATCCGCCAGATGGCGCAGGGGCTGATCAAGATCGCCGCCGCGCGCATGTTGCATGAGGCGCCGAAATTCGCGCCGCCGGAAGGGCTTTACGAAGAATTCTGCGCCCGCTTCCCCTATGACGAGACGGACGACCAGCTGGCCGCCATTGACGCGACTTTGGCCGACATGGCTTCGGGCCGCCCCATGGATCGGCTCATTTGCGGCGACGTCGGCTTCGGCAAGACGGAAGTTGCGCTGCGCGCGGCTTTCGCCGCCGCGGTCAATGGCGCGCAGGTGGCGGTGGTCGTGCCGACGACGCTGCTCGCCCGCCAGCACTACAAGAATTTCACGGCGCGTTTCACGGGATTGCCGGTGCGGCTCGCGCAGATGTCTCGCATGGTCGGGGCCGCCGATCAGCGCGAGGCGCGCAAAGGCCTCAGCGAGGGCTCGGTCGACATCGTCATCGGCACACATGCGGTGTTGAGCAAGACGGTCGGCTTCAAGAATCTCGGCCTTGTGGTCATCGACGAAGAGCAACATTTCGGCGTCGCCGCCAAGGAGCGGCTGAAGGAGCTTCGCGCCGAAGTGCATGTGCTGACGCTGTCCGCCACGCCGATTCCGCGCACCCTGCAACTGGCTCTCACCGGCGTGCGCGAATTGTCGATCATCGCCACGCCGCCGGTCGACCGCCTCGCCGTGCGCACTTTCGTGACGCCCTTCGACGATCTGATCCTGCGCGAGGCGCTGCTGCGCGAAAGGTATCGGGGGGGACAGAGCTTTTTCGTCTGTCCGCGCCTCGAAGACCTCGAGGACGCCGCCGCCTGGCTGCGGCAGAATGTGCCGGAAGCGAAATTCACGGTCGCGCATGGCCAGATGGCGGCGACCGAACTCGAGAACCACATCGGCGCATTCTATGACGGCAAATACGATGTTCTGGTCTCGACCAATATTGTCGAGTTCGGCCTCGACATTCCCTCCGCCAACACCTTGATCGTCTATCGCGCCGACATGTTCGGCCTTGCGCAGCTCTATCAGTTGCGCGGCCGCGTCGGACGCTCGAAAACGCGCGCCTATGCGCTCTTCACCACGCCGGTCAACCGCACGATCACGCCGCAGGCGGAAAAACGTCTTGAAGTGCTGCAGTCGCTCGATACGCTCGGGGCTGGTTTCCAGCTCGCCAGCCACGACCTCGACATGCGCGGCGCCGGCAACCTGCTCGGCGATGAGCAGTCCGGTCACATCCGGGAAGTGGGCTACGAGCTTTACCAGCAGATGCTGAACGACACGATAGCCGCGCTCAAGGCGGGCGGCGCGGAAGCGGCGGAGGAAACGTGGTCGCCGCTGATCACGCTCGGCACGCCGGTGATGATCCCCGAAAATTATGTGGCGGATCTCGAACTGCGCCTGCAGCTCTATCGTCGCCTCGCGACGTTGCTCGAGGAGGCCGACATCGAAAGCTTTGCGGCGGAGATGATCGACCGTTTCGGCCCCATGCCGGAAGAAGTGAATCAGTTGATGGCGCTGGTCGGCATAAAGCTTCTTTGCCGCCGCGCCCATGTCGAAAAGCTCGAAGCCGGGCCCAAGGGGGTGATCGTCGGTTTCCGCGGAAACTCTTTCGCCGATCCCGTGGGGCTCGTGCGCTACATCACGAAACAGGGCTCGGAAGCCAAGGTGCGGCCCGACATGAAGATCGTTTTCATCGGCGATTACGAACGACCGTCGGCGCGGTTGGAAGGCGCGCGCAAAATCCTGCGCGATCTCGTGCAGATCGCCGAGAAGAAGAAAGGGTGAGGGACGTCGTTCCGAAAGGGGTAGGGCGATCGCCTATTACTTTCGGACAGGCGCGAAGCCATTTGGCCGAGTTTCCTCGTGTGAGGAACAGCGTAGCATCATTACGTGCGTCATAGAGAAGGGAGCGCCGTCAATGGTTCAGGAAGCTACGAGACTGGCCGAGCTTGCTCTGGTCGAATTGGCCTATGCGCAAGCGGAAATCGCGCTCATGGGCGACAGGTCGGGGCGGATGGCGCGCGTACTCGGCCACATCCGCCACGCCAAGTCCTGCCTGAAGGCGCTGGCGCCGGAATACGCGTCGACGCGCGGTCGCGCCCGAAAAGCGGCTTAATTCGCTTTTTGATGATTTTCGTCGCCGTCCGAATCGACGGAGCGCCGCAGCTTGGTCATTACGGCCCCGAGGGCGCGCAGGGCGCTTTCAAGTTCCGGGTAGTCCGCGAGCGCGCGAAGATGGGAAAGGTCGGCGGCGGCGAAACGCATTTCGATTTCCGCCCGTTGCAGTTGAGCAAGCACCTGCTCGGCGTCTTGAGATCGCACGCCCGTTTCCCCTTTTGCGAGCTGGTTGGCCTGGCTGCGGACAAGGTCTGATACGCTTTTCAACACGGGACACCTTGCACAATCGGCTCGACGTGGGGGCTCGGAACGTGTATCGGAACCGCGCATCGCCGCAGGATCGACGACGATAAATCATTTAAAACAAATGGATATTTGAGCCTTTCGGGTCAATAAGGAATAGCGCGTACACAGCGGGGCCGCGGGCGCCTTCCTGTTGGCGGCACGGCTGCGCAGTCGTCGCAAAACCCTGGTTCATCAAACCATCCTTCAAGTTTTGGACGCCAAATAGAGCTTGACCAGTTCGGACAGGCTTCTCACTCCGGATTTCCGCATGATGCGGCCGCGATGGATTTCGACGGTGCGATAGCTGATGCCAAGTTCATAGGCTATGACCTTGTTCTGCAGCCCCTGCACCAGCCGGTCGAGAACATCTCCTTCGCGTCGGGTGAGCGTTGCAAAGCGCTCCCGGGCTTCGCCGCCGCCAGCTTCGGTCCTTGGCCGCGGCGGTTCAGCCAAGGCGGAGCGAACGGCGCTCATCAGCGCATCGGCGCGAAAGGGCTTTTCGATTACGTCGACCGCGCCTTTTTTTGTGGCGAGCACGGCCATCGGTACGTCTGCATGCCCCGTCAGCAGAATCACATTCAGCGGTAGGCGCTTTTCGCGCACGAACGCAAGCAGCTCTATTCCCGTCATCCCGGGCATTCGCACGTCGGTGATGAGGCAACCGGCAACGTCCGCCGGCGCGGTGGCGACGAAATCATCGGCCGAAGCGTAGACCTTCACGACGAAACCCTCCGTCACCAGCAATTGGCCGACCGACTGGCGAATCGCCTGGTCGTCGTCGACAATGTGGATGACCTGGGTTGCCGGCATGCTCCTAGACCGTTTCGATCAGGGGAAGGGTCAGGCTGAAGGTCGCGCCGCCCTCGGCGTTGGAGGCGACGGTGAGGCCGCCGGAATGGATTTCGGCGATCGAGCGCGACAGCGACAGCCCGATGCCCATGCCCCTCGCCTTGGTGGTGGTCAGCGGTTCGAAAAGTTTTTCCCTGATTTCGTCGGAGACCCCCGGTCCGTTGTCGGCGATGTCGATCCTGATCATGTCGCCAAGGACGCTGGTGGAAATCGCGATGCGCGGCGCCTTGACGCCTTGCAAGGACTCGTCGGCATTGAGGACGAGGTTGAACAAAACCTGCCGGACCTGAACCTTGTCGACAAAGACGCTGTCTTTCGAGGCCTCGAGCTTCAGGTCGATTTCGCGCGGGATGCCGGTGGTCGGCGTGCGCATGGCGTCGCGCACTTCGCTGAGCAGCGCGTGCAGGCTCTGGACGGTCCTGTCCGGTTCGCCGCGCGCCGCGAATTGCCGCAGGGTCGAGATGATCTCACCGGCGCGGATCGTCTGTTCGAGCGCAGAATCGAGAATGTCTTCGATCTTGAAGGGGCGCTGGCCGGCGTTCATGTGCAGGAGTCTCTTCGCCGTTTCCACATGGGCGCCAATCGCTGCGAGCGGCTGGTTGAGTTCATGCGCGAGCGCCGCCGCCATGCCGCCCATCGCGGCGAGGCGTTGCGCCTTGAGTTGCTCCATGTGCGCTTCTATGGTCCGCCGCTCGGACAGGTCGCGCACGAAACAGACGAACAGCGGCGCGTCATCGATTCGGGTCTCGACCGTTGCGATCTCCAGGGGAAATTCTGCGCCGTCCTTTCGCCGTCCTTCGGCGTGGACGCCCTGGCCATTGGCGCGGCCGAGCGGGGAATGTCCGCCAAGGATGGCGTCGCCGGGCTCCGGTTTCGGTGCGGTGCAGACTGAAACGATTGGCTGGCCGATCAATTCGTCACGCTCATAGCCAAACATCGCTGCGCCGGCTGCGTTGATCGACTGGATGGCGCCGGCGCCGTCGATCGAAAGAATGCCGTCGCGCGCGCCGTCGAGTATGGCGTTGAGCCGCGCTTCATTTCTCGCGAGGGCCATTTCGGCGAGCTTGCGGTCGGTAATGTCGACCTGCACGCCATACCATACGACAGGACCCTCGGAATCTTTGCTGGGCCGCGAATGCAGCCTCACCCAGACAATGGCGCCGTCGGGCCGGCGGATCGGCAATTCGATGAAAAAGTCGGAAAGGTCCGACGCGGCCTTGGTGCGCGCTTCAATATATTTGCTTCGATATTCGGGCAGGACCGCCTGAAGGAGTATCGCGGGATTGGCCATGGCTTGCTCGGCGGTCACGCCGGTCAGGGCTTCGACGCCCGAAGCGAGATAGCTGAGTTGCGGACGGCCGTTCTCGTCTCGGGTGAACGTGTAGATCGCGCTATTGGGCAGGTTGTCGACCAGATGGCGCAGGCGTCTCTCGCTATCGCGCAGCGCCTCTTCGTATTTCAGGTTTTCGGTGATGTCCTCGACGATGCCGCAGGAATATTGCGGGACGCCGTCCTCGTCCCGAATGAGGCTTGGCGTGATCCGGATCCAGCGAAAGGAGCCGTCCTTGCGGCGGAAACGCGTTCCTTGCAGCAATCCCTCGGGATCGCCGGCGAAATGCCGGGCGCGCGCCTTCATATAGCTCTTGTGATCTTCGGGAACGGTGAAGTCCGAGGCCCTGCGGCCGATCAACTCCTCGGGCGCGAAGCCGCCCATGTCGCACAGACACTTGTTGACCTTGATAAAGCGCCCTTCGAGATCGAGCTCCGCAGCGCCGAAGGAGGCGTTGTCGAAGAAGATGCGATAGCGCTGCTCGATCAGGCGGCGCTCGTCCTCGGCCAGCTTCTGGGCCGTGACGTTCTTGGCCGAAACCAGAATGCCCGAGGCCTCGTTGGAGTGGTCCAGCATGGCATAGGCGGCCCAACGGTACCACTGCTTCGATCCGTCGGATCTTTCGCAAATTTCGCGCTCTTCCCTCAGCGCGGCGCCAGCCAGCGCCCGCTCCCTTATGCGCGCCCATCTTTCCGGCATGTAGGGCGGGTGGTCATGGACGCTGTGGCCGCTATAGCCGTCTGCCGGTTCGCCGAATTCCTGGCGCCATCGCTTGCTGACGGCGAGGTAATTCAGGTCACGGTCCAACATGGCGATGGCGATCGGCGCATCTGCCACCATATTGCCCATGCCCGACATGTCCAAGCCGATGCCGCCGACATGTTTTGTTACGCCTTTCCGGTCGCGGATGGGAAACGCGTTGATCATGATGTGCCGCGTCGGAAGGCCCTCGATCTTGAGCGTGTTGAAGGCAATGGCTCCATTCTCGCTTTCGGCCGCGCGCCGGTCCAGTTCGACGCGCTGCGCCGCCAATTGCGGCGGAAGGATGCTTTCCGCCTTTTGACCGACGATCTGCTGGACGGTCCGATTCAGTGCGTGCGCCAGCGTCCTGTTGGCGAAGACATAGACCCCGTCGAGATCCCTGATCCAGGCGCCGGCTGCGAGCGCGCCCATGAAACAGGAAAAACGCTCCTTTGCGTCATGCAGCTGGTCGGCCCTTGATGCTTCATCCGCCTTGAGCCTTTGCACGTCGCGGCGCATTTCCGACGCCGTTACGGCCTTATCGATGGCAAAGACCAGGCGCTTGCCGGAAAATGCGGTTTCGTCGAGAACCGATTCGACGCCGGGCGCCTGCGCCAGGTCGCAAGCGGAATCGCCGCCGATCAATACGATCGGCGCGTCGAAGGCTGGCAATTCCGCACGCAGACAGGCGAGAAATTCATTGGCGTCGATTTCAGGCGGCCTGTGCGCCAGCACGAGGCAGCAAGGCTCCTCGTCACGGCAGCGATGGAGGGCCTCGGGGGCGTCGCTCGCCTGCACCACCGCGAAGCGGCCGGCGCAGGCCGCAATCAGCGCTCTGCCGAGGGCGTCGCGGTTTTCGTCGCGGACGTCCACGATCAGGACGCGAAATGGCGTGACGCTATTGAGCATGGGTCCCGAGATGGCCGCGTTGAGAATAGAGCCAAGTGACGCCAGTTGTCCAGAGTCTTGCTGAAGCCAGTCAATCCCCAGCGTCGTAGCAGGGGAGAAAGTCTTATTGGATCATTAATTTAGTCGCTCCACGCTTGTGGAAAGCCAGTTTCAATCGATTAAGGGTCTGGACAATTCTGCAAGCGGCGCCGCAGCAGGGGGAGCAATGCCGCCGCTGGGAATGGCGGGAAATTTTAAGCGGCGCCGCCGACATAATCAACGAAAGCCTGCAATTGCTTGCGCAGGAAATCCTTGGTCGGCTGATCGGTGAGATCGCCGGTGGCGTTGTCGCTTTTGCCAGACACGCCGCTGATCATCACTTCAGGCGTATTCATCACCCGGGCGTCGAGGAAGACAAGCATCTGGCGCAGGTGATATTGCGCGCGGGCGCCGCCGAGCGCGCCTGGCGATGCCGACTGGATCAGCACGGGCTTGGCGGCGAAAGGCTGCGAGGGCAGGCGCGACAACCAGTCGATGGCGTTCTTCAAGACGCCCGGCGCCGAATAATTATATTCCGGCGTAACGATGATGACCCCGTCGGCGGCGCGGATCGCCGCGCCCATGGCCTCGACAACAGTCGGAAAACCCTGCGCCTGGAGATCGGCGTTATAAAGCGGAAAGTCGCCGACAGACCCGAGCGCTTCGATGCGGACGCCTTTTGGAGCGAGCGACGGAAGGGCGCGGGCCACGCCGCCATTCACGGACGCCTTGCGCAGGCTGCCGAGCAGGGTGACGAAGTGCAATTGCATTTCCGGCATGGCAGGGGCCTCCGCCTTCTCGATCGCGGCTTGCTTCGCGAAACCGTCCTGCCGGCAACGCTTCAGCCGTCGATAAGTTTCGCGGCGGGATCGTCCGATTGTTCGATCCAGGCGTGGGCCGCGGCGCGGCCGGCGTCGCGCAGCGACGAGAGGAAAGACCATTCGAGATTGCCAGGGCTCGCCTTGCCGAGCAGCTCGACTTCGTTTTCGGCGGCGATGCGGTCGAGGCGCAATTTCGCCCACTTGCCCGAATGGTCGCCCGCCGCGCAAAGGGGCGCGAGCAGTCGGATCGCTTCGATCTCCCGGTCGAGCGTCGAAGCGAAATTGATCTGGTCGATGCGATGCTCGATCTCGCGACGGCTGCGCGGCGCCGCTTGCGCGCGCGTCGGCGCGATCTGGATGATCAGCACGTCCGAAGCGTCGGTTTCCGCGACGAGCGGCGTCAGGGGCGGATTGGCTACGTAGCCGCCGTCCCAATAGGCCTCGCCGCCGATTTCGATCGCGTGATGCAGCAGGGGCAGGCATGCGGAGGCAAGCACGGCGTCGACCGTCAGCTCCTGATTGCGAAAAATGCGGAGGCTGGAGTTGGCGACGCGCGTCGCGGCGATCAGCAGCCGCGGCGCTTCGGTTCCCCGGAGCCTTTCGAAGTCGACATGGGCTTCAAGAGCTTGCCGCAGCGGATTGAGATCGAAAGGATTGAACTGGGAGGGTGAAAGGGCCCGCGCCAGCATGCCGAGCTGCAAAGACACGGCTTTAGGCATGAAGATGGTCTTCTGGCTGACGTGCGACCAGAATTCCTCGAGATTTTTCCGCGCGCCCTCGCGTCCGTCCGCTGCGAGGCCGCTGGCCAGCAGCACGGCGTTGACCGCTCCCGCGCTGGCGCCCGAGAAAGCGTCGAACTCGATGCGTTCGTCTTCCAGCAGGCGGTCCAGAGCGCCCCACGTGAAGGCGCCGAAGGAGCCGCCGCCTTGCAGGGCCAGCGCGAGCAGGCTTGGCGGCCAGGAGCGGCGCGTCTCGGCGCGGCGCAGGTCCAGCGCCGCTTTGATCATGTCCACAGCGCGTCTCCTTGGCTTGCTCGCAAAATCCGCTTTACGGAAGCTTAGGTGTGACCGGCAAACGGAAGCTCTCCGATCAGCTTCAGAGTTAGACGGCGAATGGGAAATGACAAGGGCGGATTGCGTCGATGGTTTTGCCTAGGCGCCAACTGACTGTTTACATTACGTTAGTCAATCATTTACGTTACGTTAGCCAGTTGGCGTCCAGTATAGGAACAATTGCGGTCGCGGTCCAGCGGGGAGTCGAGCGTGGCGTTCAAGATCATCGCGGCGATCGTTTTTGGAATTCTCATCGGGCTTGATCGTCATATCGCCGGCAAGCCAATGGCGTTGGCGAAAAACATCGGAATCTCCCTGTTCGGCTTGTTTTTCGGCGCTGTTTGCCTGGGGTTCGACTTGCAGGCGGCCGGCGAGATGGCGTTTGCGGGAGAGGGGCTCGCCGGATTTGGCCTGTTCGCGTTGATCTACCATGAACTCGGCGACAGCGCGCAGGACGACTTGTCGGCGGAAGCGCCGCTTTGGCGCGCTGCGGCGCGCCTGCTCGATCCCGCCCCCGCCTTCGCCCTCGGCCTCGCCTGCGCCTTGTCGGCCTGGACGGTTGCACTGGCCGGTCTGGCGGTGAAAGTCGTGTTCAATTCCTGGCGGTTGGCGCGCAGCCACCTGGCTTCGCCCCGTCGCGACCTTGACCTTGACTTTGACCCATCTGGGCCGGGCGCCGAATGCGACCTGGCGGCGTTTTGCGACCCCGCTCTTTCCTCCAGCGGGGCGGGCGTCGAATGGCTTGCCGGCCAGCCGCCCGCGTCCTTTGCCGCAACCCTAGCTGCCGAGCCTATTGCGGCTCACGCCAGAATGTCTCGAGAACATCGCCAAACAGAGGCTGCGCATAACGGGGCAAGGACGCTGGATGCGCGATCCGCCGCCACTCCGCGACCCATTGATTTCGGCTGTGAAATAGCGGAACGATGTAAAAACCGGATAGGAGCACGCGATCAAGCGCACGGGCGGCCGTGACGAATTCCTCCTCGCCGCGCGCCGCTTGCAAGGCAGCGATCATCGCGTCGATCGCCGGGCTCTTCGCGCCGGCGAGATTGTAGGAAGCCTCCTCGCTGGCGCTGTCGCCGCCCCAGCGCATCCGCTGCTCGTTGCCAGGCGAGGCCGAGGCCTGCCACAATCCGATGGTCATGTCGAAATCGAAGCGCTGGCGCCGGCGCTGATATTGCACCTCATCGACGAGGCGCACGTTCGCCTCGACGCCGATGCGGCGCAACTGCCCCGAATAATTGAGCGCCAGCCTTTCCTGCTCGCGGTCGATCACCAGGATCTCGAAAGAGAGCCGGCGGCCGTCGCGCTCCAGCGCCCCTTGGCGCAGGCGCCAGCCCGCCTCCTGCGCGAGCGCCAGCGCCTTGCGCGCCAACTCGCGGTCGCGACCGCCGCCATCGCTCCTCGGCGGCGTCCAGCGTCCTTCCATGACATCGGCTCGGACGGCGCCGGGGAATGGCGCCAGCAAGGCGCGCTCGGCGGCGCTGGCGGGACGCCCTGCGCTTGAAAGCTCGGATTCGTCGAAATAGGACTTCGTGCGCGTGTAAAGGTTCGAATAGAGGTTGGCGTTGATCCATTCGAAATCGAACAGGGTCGCCAGGGCCTCGCGCAGGCGGGCGTCCCTGAAAATGGCGCGCCGCGTGTTGAAGGCGAAGCCCTGCATCCCCTTTGGGCCGCCAAGGGGCAGCGATTCGACGGCGACGCGTCCGTCACGCCGGGCCGGGAAATCATATCCGCCGATCCAGCGATGCGGCTCGGTCTCCTCGCGATAGTCGATCAACCCGGCCTTGAAAGCCTCGAACAGGCTGTTCTCGTCGCGGCTGTAGTCGAAGTCGACTTCGTCGAAATTATAGAGGCCCCGCATCACCGGCAGGTCCTTCGCCCAATAGTTTTCGTCACGGCGCAGCACGATCTTTTCGCCCGGCTTGACCTCGGCGACGCGATAAGGGCCCGAGCCGAGGGGCGGGGCGAGCCCTTCCTCGGCAAAGCGCTTCTCCGTCATGACATGGGCGGGAAGCACCGGCATCAGCGCGAGAATCATCAGCAGTTCGCGATCATCGGCGCCGGCGAGATCGTAATGCACGGTATGGTCATCGGGCGCGTCGATTTCGCGCACCAGCGCATAGGCGGCGCGCTGTTGCGGTCGGCCCTTGGTTTTCAGCAGGTTGAAGCTGAAAACCACGTCCTTCGCGGTAATCGGATGGCCGTCGGAGAAATGCGCGGCGGGATTCAGGCGGAAAGTGACGTAATCGCGGGCGTCGTCGGTCTCGATCGACTGCGCGATCAGGCCATAGAGCGTGAAGGGTTCGTCGGTTGAGCGCGCCATCAGGCTTTGATAGACCGCTCCGGCCAGCCCCTGCGCCGTTGAGCCGGCGTTGACCCCGTAGGGGTTGAGGTTGTCGAAGGCGCCGAAGGCGCCGAGATGCAGCACGCCGCCTTTCGGGGCGCGCGGATCGGCATAGGGCAGGCTGGCGAAGTCAGGCGGCAGCGCCGGCGCCCCGTGCATGGCGATGGCATACATGGGGGCGGGGGAAGGTCCAGCGGCGTGATTTGCCTGCTGCGCCGGAGCGGGCGCTGCGAGAAGCGCGAACGCCAGAGCCGGAAGCGCCCGCCAGGCGGAACAGGGGCGGAGCTTGGGCGGAACGGGCGGGAGCATGGCCCATGCTAGAGCATTTCCAAGCATTGTGGATACCGGCCGCGAGAAGAATATGCGGCAATATACGAATCCGCCCGACAGGCGGTCCCGCAAGAAATTCGGCGCGGGGCCAATTCCGCGCTGGCAAAACTGTGCTGAAGGCGATATGAAGTCGCCGTCAATTTGTCGCCTCAATTTGAGGCGAAGAGCGCGTCTCTTCGCGCACGGCGCCGGAAATGCGACCCTCGGGACTTCGAAGCCTGGGGAGTGCAGGGCCAAGCCGTCGGTCGGGCGGAAAACCGCTCAGTTGAAAGGATTTCGAATGTCGTTGTCTTCGTCCCGCATTGGCGCCGCATTGGTGGCGGGCGCTCTGGCCCTCGGCTCCGCGCCGGTATTCGCGCAGCAGGGGCCGGCTCCCATTGGTCAGCCAGCCCCCGCGGGTCAGCCGGGCCAGGCTCCCGGCCCCGGCGGCGCGTCTCAGGGTCCCATGAAAGTCGACCTGACGCCGTCGCAGGACAGCTGGACCAAGGTCTGCGGCCACGACCAGTCCGCCAACAAGGACATTTGCTACACGACCCGCGATTTCGGCGCGCAAAAGGACCAGCCGCCGGTGCTCGCCCTGGCTGTTTACGACGTGAAGGGCGACGACACCAAGATCGTGCGCTTCCTGATGCCCGTCGGCCTGATGCTGCGTCCCGGCTTCCGCTTCGCGGTGGACAAGGGCCCGGTTTCGGAAGGCGGCTTCGAGATCTGCTTCCCGAACGGCTGCTTCGCCGAAGCAAAGGTGAAGAAGGACGTGATCGACGGCGCCAAGAAGGGCGTGAACATGAGCGTCATGGTCAAGAACCAGGCCAATGCGGAGGTGGTGTTCAACCTGCCGCTGGCCGGCTTTGGCAAGGCTTTTGATGGCCCCGCTGTTGATCCCAAGGTTCTTGAAGAACAGCAGAAGAAACTTGCGGCGGAATTGCAGAAGCGCGCCGAGGAAGAGCGCAAGAAGCTCGAAGCGCAGCAGCCCGCAGCCGGGGCCCCGGCTGCTCCGGCGCCGGCTGCGCCCGCCGCTCCGGCAAAATGATGGCGCGGCGCTCCGCCGCATCATCGAAAGTCATAAAAAACGCGCGGAAATCTTTTCCGCGCGTTTTTTCATGCGCGCCGACTGCGAAGCGACTGCAGCGCCTTCTCCCTGCTTTTTGCGGCCATTTCGCCTGAGGTCAGCCGCGCCATGCTGAAGGCGTCCACCGCTCCGTCGTCGCGGCGGAGGAAGTCGCGGTGGCGTCCTTCGATCACGAAGCCGAATTTTTGATAGAGGCGGATCGCCGGTTCGTTGTCGGCATAGACGGTCAATTGCAGCCTCTGCAGGCCGGCCAGCACGTCGGCGGCGCCGAGCAGCGAATTCATCAGCAGCGCGCCCACGCCCCGCCGCTGGTATTTCTCGGCTACGCCAAGGAAGAACCAGCCGATATGGCTCTGCCGGTCGGCGAGGATGTAGAGCCCGGCAAACCCCGCGAAATCCCGGCCCTTTTCGCAGACGATCTCGAATCTGTCCGCCCCGAGGCCGGCGAGCCAGTTGCGCATGTCGTCCACGCCCGCGAAGGGACGCATATGGCTGGCGAACCGCTGGAAGCGCGCCTCGTTGAACAGGGCGAGGAGGGCCTCGTCGTCGGAATTTTCGCGCATGCGCGGGCGAAAGGCGCTTTCGCCGATGTCAGCCACCGGACGACGTGGTCCCGCCCGTCATGGCGTTCGGGTTCGTCGCAGCGGCCGTATCGAGCGCATCCAGCAATGCCTGCGGCAGGCCGGCGACCGATTGCGTCGGGCTCGCGGAGGCGGTGGGGTCGATCAACTGCTCAGCGGTCGGCGTCAGGTCATCCGAACCGGCGCCGCCATGATGGTGATGGCCGTGATGCGCGCCGGCGGCGCCCTGCGCCCCTTGCAGGTCCTGTATCAGCGTTTGCGCCGCCTGCTTCGCGCTGCGGCGTCGCCCGATTGCGCGGCATCGAGCAGAGTATTCCAAGGGATTGGTGGAAGATGAGCTCCCGGAAGCGGCAAAGCCGGTGAGATCATTTTCGACCGCTGTCGCCGAGGACTGAAGCGAGGAGGAGGATGCTCCGCCCAGGGCCGCGTTGAGCAGGCTCGACAGATCGGATTGCAGGGTGGTGACGGAGGCGGAAACGGCGGCGGCCGGGGCGGCGGATGCGGCCTGCGACGGGCTCAGTTGCTGGAAAGCGGCCAGATCGTTCTGGGCGGCGGCGAAATTGCCGGACTCGGCATCCGCGTCAAGTTGCTTCAGGGCGTTGCGGCGCTGCTGCAGCGCCGAAAGCGCAGCGGAATCGCCGCTGATCGAGGACAGGGACATAGCTGGGCTCCCGGCAAGAGTATCTTCGCGCGGGATGATGGCGCGGCAGGCTTGCCGGGGGCTGGAGCGCGGCGCTGTCCGGCTGCGTGCGCTAGTTGAGGATGGGCGCCTTCAGGTAATAGCGGCCGGCGTCGCTGCGCGCGAAAACCTCGTCAATCTGCGGGTTGCGCAAGGGAGCGCCGCTATTGTCGAGTTCGAGATTCTGCTCGGAGACATAGGCCATATATTCCGTTTCGGAATTTTCGGCATAGAGGTGGTAAAAAGGCTGATCCTTGGCGGGGCGCACTTCCTCGGGGATGGACAGCCACCATTCCTCGGTATTCGCGAAAACCGGGTCGATATCGTAGATGACGCCGCGAAATGGATATTTGCGGTGCTTGACGACTTCGCCGATGGAGAATTTTGCCGCGCGAGGTTTCATGTGGCCCTCGTCAGACTTTAGCAGGGAGATAGTTCCCACAGCGCGGCGCTACAGTCAATTCCTTCGCGGGAGAACAAGCCCCCGCGAAGTTGATTCTATCATCAGGTCAGAAGCCGTAGATGGCCGCGTAATCCGGGTCTTTCGCGGCGACCTGCCGGGCGAGATCGACCATCACCTTGGCCTGTTTCCAGGTCGCGTCGTCCTGCATCTTGCCGTCGATCATGGCGACGCCGGAGCCGTCGGGCATGGCGTCCAGGATTTTTCTGGCGAAAGCCACTTCATTGGCGTCGGGCGAAAAAACTTTTTTGGCTATGGCGATCTGGTTCGGATGCAGCGACCAGGCGCCGGCGCAGCCCATGCAGAAAAGCGTTGCGGAACTGCACTTCGCAGGCGGCGAGGTCGGAAATGTCGCCGAACGGGCCATAGAAGCTCTTGATGCCGGCCGAGGCGCAGGCGTCCACCATCTTGGCGACGGTGTAATGCCATAGGTCCTGCTGGTAGCTCGGACGGGCCGCGGCGGCGTCGGCGCCAGGATCGGCCAGCACCTTGTATTCGGGATGTCCGCCGCCGACCCGCGTCGTCTTCATGGCGCGCGACGCCGCGAGATCGGCCGGGCCAAGGCTCATGCCATGCATGCGCGGCGACGCCAGGGCGATCTGCTCGACATTCTTGACGCCTTCGGCGGTCTCGAGAATGGCGTGAATCAGGATCGGCTTCTTGACGCCATGCCTGGCTTCGAGCTGGGCGAGGAGCTGGTCGAGGTAATGAATATCCCAGGGACCCTCGACCTTTGGCAGCATGATCACGTCGAGCTTGTTGCCGATGGCCGCAACGATCTCCGTGACATCGTCGAGCAGCCAGGGGGAATTCAGGCAGTTCACACGTGTCCAGAGCCCGGTCGAGCCGTAGTCATGGGCGAGGCCCATCTCGATGAAGCCCTTGCGCGCGGCCTCTTTGGCGTCGGCGGGGATGGCGTCCTCGAGATTGCCGAGGATGACGTCGGCCTTCGGAATGGTCTCGCCGATTTTTGCGCGCACCTTTTCGAGATGCGGCGGCACGAAATGGATCATGCGCTCGACGCGAACGGGCAGTTCGCGATAGGGCGCGGGCGCGCCGATGGCGAGCGGTTCGAAGAATTTGCGCGGGCTTTTCGTCATGGGCAGGCTCCGTTTCTTCCTCGCCTCTAGGATAATTCTGACCTCGCCGCAATTGAACAAATGCCGAGCTTGGCGCAAATTCACGGCATGAGCGGCTTTGAAGACGATCCCATTGAATTGCTGACGCCGGCCGAAATGGCGCGGGCGGATTCTCTGACCATAGCCGCCGGCGCGCCTGGCTATGCGCTGATGTTGCGCGCCGGGAAGAACGTCGCCAATGCCGCGGCCGATATGCTGCGCGGAAAAGAGGGCGGCGCTGTCGCGGTTTTCTGTGGTCCCGGCAATAATGGCGGCGACGGCTATGTCGCCGCCCGGCTCCTTCGCGAACAAGGATTTGTGGTCGTTGTCGCCTCCCTCGGCGATCCCCGTTTTTTACGTGGCGAGGCGGCGCAAGCCTTCGCGGACTGGGGCGGTCAAGCTCATGCGGCGCAGGACCTCGATCCCGCCGCCGCCGATCTCGTCATTGACGCGCTGTTCGGCGCCGGCCTGACGCGGCCGCTCGACGGCTTCGCCTTGCAAATCGTTGAAAAAATCAACGCCAGCGGCAAACCGGTCCTGGCGGTCGACGTGCCCTCGGGCATGGATGGCGCCAATGGGGCGGTCGGATCGGGTTGCATCAAGGCGCAGGAGACGGTCACATTTTTCCGGCTGAAACCCGGCCATCTGCTGCTGCCCGGCCGGCTCGCCTGCGGCGAGGTCCGGCTGACCCAGATCGGCATTGGCGAACAAACGCTCGGCGAGATCGCGCCACGCGCCTTCCTGAACGCGCCGGCGCTCTGGCTTGGCGCCATGCCCTGGCCGCGACTTCGACGGCCACAAATTTTTTCGCGGACATCTGCTCGTTGCTTCCGGGCCGATGACGCGGACCGGCGCGGCGCGTCTCGCCGCGCGTGCGGGATTGCGCGCCGGCGCCGGGCTTGTCACGCTTGTCAGCCCAACGGAATCGCTCGCCGTCAACGCCGCCGCGCTCACCGCGATCATGTTGCGCCCGGCCGATAGCGCGAAGGATTGGCGGGAGATTCTCGGCGACCCCCGCTTTTCGGCCTGTGTCATCGGTCCTGGTTTTGGCGTCGGCGAGGCCACCCGGGAAATTGTCGGAACCCTGCTCGCAGCTTCGCCCAGCGGCGGCGACAGGCCCCTTGGCCTCGTGCTGGACGCCGACGCCTTAACCGCCTTTTCACCCGACTGGGTTAATCTGGCGGAACTGATCGAGGCGAGCGGCGCCGAGGTTGCGCTGACGCCGCACGAAGGCGAATTTAACCGTCTCTTCAAGAAGATGGTTAATAAACCTCAACCCATGCAGGAGGTTGCTGCCCGCAGCTCGGAAAACACTTCAGATACGCCGTGTCAACCGGATGATTTCACATATAAAATAGATCGTGCGCGCGCAGCGGCCCGGGCCGTTGGCGCCTGCCTGGTGTTCAAAGGGCCGGACACTGTCGTCGCCGCGCCCGACGGGCGCGTCGCCATCGCCCGCAACGCTCCGCCGACCCTTGCGACGGCGGGCTCGGGCGATGTGCTGGCTGGCCTGATCGGCGGATTGCTGGCGCAGGGCATGCCCAAATTCGAGGCCAGCGCTTGCGCGGTCTGGATGCATGGCGAGGCGGCGAACCTGTTTGGCCCTGGCCTCATCGCCGAGGATTTGTCGGAAGCGCTTCCGCGGGTGCTTGAGGGTCTCCAGAAGTTACGTAACCTGACGAAAGTTACGTAACCTCGAACCACGCCGCCAGTCCATTGGTGAAATGGTCCTGCACGGCCGAGCAAACCAGCCATCTGCCGGGATTGTCGGCGACAAAGGCCACGTGTTTGGTCGCATGAGCCGGCGCGATCACGCTGTCGCGCCAATAGGGCTCCCAGCCGTCGTCGAGATCGTGCAGCAGCCGCATCACATGGCCCTGTACGTGGATGACCTGTTCGAACAGGGTCTTGTTGATGAGGCCCAGCGCGACAGGCGTTCCCTTTCTCACTGAAAACAGCGGCGGCCCGTCGAGGCCGGCCGAGGCGCGGCCATTGATCGTCCAGGCATGGCGCAGGTCGTCGCCCCGGGGCTTGAACGCCGCCGGCATGGATTTCCGCCAGCCGCCCTCGATGAGGAGGTCCAGCCTTTTCGCCGCCTGCAGCTTGATTTCAGCGGGCAAAAGCGAATTGGGCGTGGGGTCCTGGGTCGGAACCGGCGGCAAGGGCGCGCGCGCCGCGCCCTTGGTCACGATTTCCAGCAAGACGGCGTCCGGCAGTTCCTCCTCGCCGCGCAGGATGAGACGGACGGTCTGGCCTTCGATCGTCGGCAGATCGAGCAGCAGGTCGCAGCGCGCGCCGGGACCGAGGGGCGCAGTGTGGCGCGCCGGCTCGAAAGGATCGCAGGACTGGCCGTCCACTGCGATGATTTTTGGCGAGCCGCCGTCGATGGCGATGCGCATGATGCGGGCGCAGGCGGCGTTGATCAGGCGCAGGCGCAACCTTGCCCCGGGCTTCTGCTCGACAGGCGCCAGCTTTTGGGCGCCATTGGTCGCGATTGTCGCGCCAAAGCGGCCCTGCCGAAGCACATCGGCCGGATTGTCGAAATCACCGGTAATCTGCGCCTTGGCGTCGAGCCGCCAATCATTGAGCAGCAAGACCAGTTCGTTATCAGCCGGGATGGGGTTTGGCTCGTCGACGATCACCGCCCCGAACAGCCCGCGCGAAAGCTGTTCGCCCGAATGCGGCTGGACCAGCGGTTGATAGAGGAAGGTTCCGGCGTCGGGCGGCGTGAACTGGATCTCGCGCGTTTCGCCCGGCTCCACGGCGTTCTGGACGAGGCCCGCCGCGCCGTCCACATAATTGGGCAGGCGCATGCCACGCCAGTGCAGGCCAATCGGCTGATCGAGCCGGTTGATCAGTCGGACCTTGAGTTCTTCGCCGCGTTTTACGCGCAACAGCGGGCCGGGCGCCTGGCCGCCAAAGCCCCAGATCTGGGTTTTGGGCGCAGGGGCGGGGAGAATCTGCGCCTCGCCGGGCTTGGCGTCGAGTACGACAAAGCCGTCGGCCTGCTCCGCGCGGGCGCCCGGAATACAAAGGGTCACGAGAGCGGACCCGATCAAATGGCGGCGGTTGAACTGCATGGAAGGCAGCATATCAAGACTCTCGCGCATTTGCGCCTCGGAACCCGCTTCCGACAGAGGGCAGAAGTCTTGGCGGCTTCGCTATTTGGCGTAGCTTTCGTGTCAACTTAGGCGAGATGCATAATCAATTGAATGAGGGCGGTGGCCGGACGAGTGACAATTCTGGCCAGCAGGTTGAAATGAAAACCAAGTTGCGATTCTGCCATCGGCAACAAAAACAGCAGGCTGAACATGATCGCCATTCCATAGCGTTGCATCGTGGCGAGAGGCTTCGCGAGCGCATCCGGCAGGAGCCCGAGTGCGACCCGAAAGCCATCCAGCGGCGGAATTGGGATCATGTTGAACACTGCCAGAAAGACATTGATGCTGATCGCATTGAGAAGAGTCGCCAGGACCCAGCGGTCGACGCCGGCCGGCAGAAATCCGACGGTGTGAATGAGGAGCGCCGCAGCGACTGCCAATGCGAGGTTGATGGCCGGTCCCGCTGCGGCGACCCAGATCATGTCCCGGCGTGGCTGGCGCAGCTGACTGAAATTCACCGGCACGGGCTTGGCGTAGCCGAACAAAAATGGTGCGTGAGAGACAAGAAGGATTGCAGGCAGCAGCACCGTGCCAACGGGATCGATATGCCGCAACGGGTTGAAGGATATCCGCCCCAGCCGCTCGGCCGTGTCATCGCCAAAGCTCCGCGCGACGTACCCATGTGCGGCTTCATGAAATGTTATGGCGAGAAGCAATGGAATGACCCACGTCGAGGCCACATAGATCGTTTTTGAATCAAGCAATCAAAGACCTCCAATGATAAAAGCCCTGCCAGAATTGACCAGGCCTGGGAGCGAACGGGCTACTTTAGGCTCGGCTTGCTTAAATGGAATTAATGCGCGACTTGAGCCCGACGACTTTTAGTGAGTCAAACTGCTCCAAAAGTTAAGTTCGTGTGAGCGCGTACGCTCAACCGCCCCTCCTGGTTTGGACGCTTCCGTCACTATCACGCGAGAAGCATGAACAGGGCGTCATTCCCCGCTTTCGGCAGGCAAATGTCGCCTGCATGGGGAAATGCCCGGCGCGCACCATTTTTTTGCTGCGTTTCGTTTCCGCCATTGCTATAGAGCCGAACCCGGACGGGCGGACGCGCGGGCGTGGCGGAATTGGTAGACGCGCCGGATTTAGGTTCCGGTGGTGAAAATCGTGGGGGTTCGAGTCCCTCCGCCCGCACCAGCGCCAGGCGACGAGCCCGTCGCGACAAGTTTCAACATTTCGCTGGCTGAAGCCGCTCGGCGAACATATTTGGGGTTATGACGATGCAGACGACCGAAACGCTTTCGCAGGGGCTGAAGCGCGAATACCAGGTGGTCCTGGCCGCCGCCGATCTGGCCCAGAAGCTTGAATCGCAGCTGGCAGGCCTCAAGGACAAGGTCCGCATCAACGGATTCCGTCCCGGCAAGGTGCCGGCCGGGCACCTCAAGCGCCTCTATGGCAAGTCCATCATGGGCGATGTCGTGCAGGAAGCGGTCAACGAGGCGCAGCAGAAAATCCTCACCGACAACAATTTCCGCCTCGCCGGGCAGCCCAAGCTCGACTTCCCGGAAGATCGCGCCGAGATGGAAAAAGTGCTCGAAGCCTCGGGCGACCTGAAATTCGGCATTTCCTTCGAGATCCTGCCGAGCTTCGAGGTCGGCTCCTTTGACGATATCGCGCTGGAGCGACTGGTCGCGGAAGTCCCGGAAGAGGAAGTCCAGACGAGCCTGAACCAACTCGCCGATCGCAATCGCGCCTATGACCCGCGCGAGGAAGGCGCCGCTGCAGAGAACGGCGACAAGCTGACCATCGGCTTTGTCGGCCGCATCGGCGAAGAGGCTTTCCAGGGCGGAACCAGCGAAGCTTCCGACCTCGTGCTCGGCTCCGGCTCCTTCATCCCCGGCTTCGAGGCGCAGCTCGAGGGCGCGAAGGTCGGCGAAGAGCGCAAGGTCGTCGTGACGTTCCCGGCCGACTACCAGGCCCCCGATCTCGCCGGCAAGGAAGCGACCTTCGACGTAACCGTCAAGGCGATCGCCAAGCCGGGCGAACTGGCTATCGATGAGCAGTTTGCCAAAAATTTCGGCTTCGAAACCGTCGATGCGCTGCGCGCGGCGGTCAAGGACCGCATCAAGGCCGATTTCGACCGCGCCTCGCGCGAAAAGCTCAAGCGCGCCTTGCTCGACGCACTGGACAAGAAATATACGTTCGACCTGCCGCAGGACATGGTCGAGCATGAGTTCAGCGGCATCTGGGCGCAGGTCGAGCGTGAGCAGAAGGCGACCGGCAAGAGCTTCGCCGACGAAGGCACGACCGAGGAGGAGCAGCGCGCAGAGTACCGCCGCATCGCCGAGCGCCGCGTGCGTCTGGGCCTCGTTGTGGCGGAAGTCGGCGAGAAGGCGGGGGTCAAGGTCGGTGACGACGAGGTTGGCCGCGCCATCGTCGAGCGCGCCCGCCAGTTCCCCGGCCAGGAAAAGATGCTGTGGGATTATTATCAGAAAAATCCGCAGGCCGTGGCCGAGATTCGCGCGCCGCTGTTCGAGGAGAAGGTGGTCGACCACATCGTCTCGCTCGCAAAGGTCAGCGACAAGACCGTGTCCAAGGAAGAATTGTTCAAGGTCGAGGACGACGACGCCAAGGCTTGAGTCTGGCTGCAAATTCCCGGCATCGCAAGGTTTTCCGCAAGTCGAGGGAGCGTCCGAACGGGCGCTCCTTCTTTTTGGGCCGGCGGGCGCTCTGTTTTTTCGAGGTTACGTGACGTTGCGACAACCGAAACATGTCGGAAAAACGACGCTATTTTAGAATTTCTTCAGGACCGTGGCGCTATTGCTTGAAACTGCGACGTTTTGCGATTGGACATGATTCGGCGCGTAAATGCCGGGACGGTCTCGATCTTGCATCGCGTCCGGTGGACAAGACGGCTTGGCCTTCGTCTCGGCCATTGTCTCGGGCGGCTTGTGCATTATGTTGAGGCGAGGCCACGAAAAAGGCGGGTTACGCCGCCAAGGGAAAGATTCATGCGCGATCCGATAGATGTCTACAATCAGTACCTCATCCCGCAGGTCATAGAGAACACGCCGCGCGGCGAGCGCGGCTTCGACATCTATTCGCGCATGTTGCGCGAGCGCATCGTCTTCCTCACCGGCCCGGTCGAGGACGGCATGGCCTCGGTCATCATCGCGCAATTGCTGTTTCTTGAGGCGGAGAACCCCAAGAAAGAGGTCTACATGTACATCAACTCGCCCGGCGGCGTGGTGACGGCGGGCATGGCGATTTACGACACGATGCAGTTCATCAAGCCCAAGGTCTCCACGCTCTGCGTGGGGCAGGCGGCGTCGATGGGCTCGCTGCTGCTGTGCGGCGGCGAGAAGGAGATGCGATTCGCCCTGCCAAACGCCCGCATCATGGTGCACCAGCCTTCGGGCGGCTTCCAGGGCCAGGCGTCGGACATCCTCCGCCACGCCGAGGACATCATGAAGATCAAGAAGCGTCTGAACGACATTTACGTGCAACACACCGGCCAGGATTACGAAACGATCGAGAAGACGCTCGATCGCGACCATTTCATGTCGGCTGAGGAAGCCAAGACCTTCGGCCTCATCGACCAGGTGCTCAGCAAGCGCCCGGAGGAGACTGAAGAAAAGAAGTGATTTTCGCGCGCACGCCGATTTGCATTCAGTCCCGGTGGGACAGCGAAGTGAAACGGGCGGGATAGCGAAGCTTGCCATTGGCGTCCAAGGGGGTAATTTAAACCCTTGGACGTCAGGAAGAGACCGGGGCGCGGACGAGCGCCAGATCGCCGAACCGGCGGCGAGAACCCAGTCGGAGACGGAACCCCTCCGTCGTCGACGCTGGATAAGGGGCGGCCGACAGGCCCGAATCGACCGCCTGAGGAGAAGCTTATGAGCAAGGTTGGCAACAGCGACTCGAAAAATACGCTCTATTGCTCGTTCTGCGGCAAGAGCCAGCACGAGGTGCGCAAGCTGATCGCCGGGCCGACGGTGTTCATCTGCGATGAATGCGTCGAACTCTGCATGGACATCATCCGTGAAGAGAACAAGTCCGCGCTGGTCAAGACCCGGGATGGCATTCCCACCCCGAAGGAAATCTGCAAGGTGCTGGACGATTACGTGATCGGCCAGTTCCAGGCCAAGCGCGTGCTTTCCGTCGCTGTGCACAATCACTACAAGCGGCTCAACCATGCGACCAAGCACTCGGACGTCGAGTTGGCGAAGTCCAACATCCTGCTCGTCGGTCCCACCGGTTCGGGCAAGACCCTGCTGGCGCAAACGCTGGCCCGCATCCTCGACGTGCCCTTCACCATGGCCGACGCGACGACGCTGACGGAAGCCGGCTATGTCGGCGAAGACGTCGAAAACATCATCCTGAAATTGCTGCAGGCCTCCGATTACAATGTCGAACGCGCCCAGCGCGGCATTGTCTATATCGACGAAATCGACAAGATTTCTCGGAAATCGGACAATCCGTCGATCACCCGCGACGTGTCGGGCGAGGGTGTCCAGCAGGCGCTGCTGAAGATCATGGAAGGCACGGTCGCTTCGGTGCCCCCGCAAGGCGGGCGCAAGCATCCGCAGCAGGAATTCCTGCAGGTGGACACGACCAACATCCTCTTCATCTGCGGCGGCGCCTTCGCCGGCCTCGAAAAGATCATCTCCGCCAGGGGCAAGGGCACGTCGATCGGCTTCGGCGCCAAGGTCGAGGGTCCCGACGAACGCCGCGCCGGCGAAGTCTTCCGCCAGGTCGAACCCGAGGATCTCCTGCGCTTCGGCCTGATTCCGGAATTCGTCGGCCGCTTGCCGGTCATCGCCACGCTGGAGGACCTCGACGAGGAGGCCCTGAAGAAAATTCTCACCGAACCCAAGAACGCGCTGGTCAAGCAATATGCGCGGCTGTTCGAGATGGAGAACACCGACCTGACCTTCCAGGACGAGGCCCTCAATGTCATCGCCCGCAAGGCGATTGACCGGAAGACCGGCGCGCGCGGCCTGCGCTCGATCATGGAGGGCATATTGCTCGACACCATGTACGACCTGCCGGGGCTCGAGGGCGTCGAGCAGGTGGTGATCGGGCCAGAAGTGGTCGACGGCAAGGCGAAGCCGCTTTACATCTATGCGGAACGAAATGAGAAAAGCGGCGTAAGCGCCTGATATAACTGAAATACAAAGGGCGGCTTCGGCCGCTCTTCTTCCACTCACGCCCCTTCCGTGTTCCCCGGGCGATGCTGGCAACCTCGCTTTTCTGCGTCGCCGAAAACTTGGCGCCTTTGAAAACTTGAAAGGCGCTCACGTTCGCCCCATTTGCCTTTTAACGTAGCCCAACGTGGCCGATGCTCTCGTGAGGTCGGCCGCGCATGTGGCGGAGGCGAACGGCGCCGTGACGGCCGCAAGCCTGCCCCGCATGGGTGGTTCGGAAAAACGGGCCGCCGTGACAGATAGGAACCTTCGATGACCAGCCCCAAGCGTGAACTGCCCGCTCCCGGCGTGACCGACAAATATCCTGTCCTCCCCCTGCGCGACATCGTCGTTTTTCCACACATGATCGTGCCGCTCTTCGTCGGCCGCGAAAAAAGCATTCGCGCGCTGGAAGAGGTGATGAAGGCGGACAAATTCATCCTTCTCGCCACGCAGATGAATGCGGCGGAAGACGATCCGAAGCCCGAGGCGGTGTTTTCCGCCGGCGTTCTCGCCAGCGTGCTGCAGCTGCTGAAGCTGCCCGACGGCACGGTCAAGGTCCTGGTCGAAGGCGTCGCGCGCGCAAAAGTGTCGCGCTATGTCCGCACCGAGGAATATTACGAGGCCGAAGCCCAGATCACGCCTGAGGAAATGCCTGACCCGGTCGAGGCGGAAGCCCTGGCGCGTTCCGTCGCCTCGGAATTTGAAGGCTATGTGAAGCTCAACAAGAAGGTGTCGCCCGAAGTCGTGTCGGCGGTCGCCCAGATCGACGACCCCGGCAAGCTCGCCGACACCGTGGCTTCGCATCTGTCAGTCAAGATCAACGACCGCCAGTCCGTGCTGGAAATGACCTCCGTCGCCAAGCGGCTGGAAAAGTGCCTGGCGCTGATGGAAAGCGAAATCTCGGTCCTTCAGGTCGAAAAGCGCATCCGCACCCGTGTCAAGCGGCAGATGGAGAAGACCCAGCGCGAATATTACCTGAACGAGCAGATGAAGGCCATCCAGAAGGAGTTGGGCGACGAGGACGGCAAGGACGACCTTTCGGAGCTTGAGGACAAGATCAAGGCCACGCGCCTCTCCAAGGAGGCGCATGACAAGGCCTTGGCCGAGCTCAAGAAGTTGCGCCAGATGTCGCCGATGTCGGCGGAAGCCACTGTTGTCCGCAACTATCTCGACTGGCTGGTATCGATTCCCTGGAACAAGAAGTCCAAGATCAAGAAGGACCTCAATTCCGCGCAGGAATTGCTCGACGCCGAGCACTTCGGCCTGGACAAGGTCAAGGAGCGCATTGTCGAATATCTGGCGGTGCAGAGCCGCGCCAACAAGCTGACCGGCCCGATTCTCTGCCTCGTCGGCCCGCCCGGCGTCGGCAAGACGTCGCTCGGCAAGTCGATCGCCAAGGCGACGGGGCGCGAATTCGTCCGCATGTCGCTCGGCGGCGTGCGCGATGAAGCCGAGATCCGCGGCCACAGGCGGACTTACATAGGCTCCATGCCCGGCAAGCTGATCCAGTCGATGCGCAAGGCCAAGACGTCCAATCCGCTCTTCCTGCTCGATGAAATCGACAAGATGGGGCAGGATTTCCGCGGCGACCCGTCCTCGGCGCTGCTGGAGGTGCTCGACCCCGAGCAGAATTCGACCTTCAACGACCATTACCTCGAGGTCGACTATGACCTGTCCAACGTGATGTTCGTGACGACGGCCAACACGCTGAACATTCCGGCGCCCTTGATGGATCGCATGGAGATCATTCGGATCGCCGGCTATACGGAAGACGAAAAGGCGGTGATCGCGCGGAAGCACCTGATCCCCGCCGCGACCAAGAAGCATGGCCTCAATCCCAGCGAATGGATGATCGAGGACGCGGCGCTGCTGAAAATCATCCGGCGCTACACGCGCGAGGCCGGCGTGCGCAATCTCGATCGCGAGATCGCCAACCTCGCCCGCAAGGCGGTGAAGGAGATCCTGCTGTCGAAGCCCAAGCTCGACAAGGTCGTCGTCACCGAGGAGAAGGTCGAAACGTCTCTCGGCGTGCCCCGCTATCGTTATGGCGAGGCGGAGCTCGAGGATCAGGTCGGAGTTGTCACGGGACTCGCCTGGACGGAAGTCGGCGGCGAGCTTCTGACGATCGAAGGCGTGATGATGCCCGGCAAGGGCCGCATGACGGTGACCGGCAACCTGAAGGACGTGATGAAGGAATCCATTTCCGCCGCCGCCTCTTATGTGCGGTCGCGCGCGGTGGATTTCGGCGTCGAGCCGCCGCTGTTCGACCGGCGCGACATCCACGTGCACGTTCCCGAAGGCGCGACGCCCAAGGACGGCCCGTCGGCCGGCGTGGCGATGGCGACGGCCATCGTCTCGGTCTTCACGGGGATTCCCGTGCATCGCGATATCGCAATGACCGGCGAAGTCACGTTGCGCGGCCGGGTCCTGCCGATCGGCGGCCTGAAGGAAAAGCTGCTTGCCGCCCTGCGCGGCGGGTTGAAGAAGGTGCTGATACCCGAGGATAACGCAAAGGATCTGGTCGATATTCCGGAATCCGTGAAAAACAACCTCGAGATCGTGCCGGTCTCGCGCATGGAGGAAGTGCTGCAGCACGCCCTGTTGCGCATGCCCGTGCCGATCACCTGGGAAGAGGGCGCGGTCAAGGCGGAGCCGCCGGGAATTGATGATGAATCGGTAGGCGTCATCGCGCATTGAAAATTCGTCGCATCCACGCAAAACCCCCGGAAGCTCAGGCTTTCGGGGGTTTTTTTCGCTAATATCCTGAAATCGCGACATAATCTCATCGTTCGGAGGCCCGTGCGTCATATTCTCTGCGCGCGGGCTTGGCCGTTGTGCGGCGCAAAACGTCCGGTTTTTGGGGGTTTTTTCGGTTTCGACGTGCGGAATCCCTTGCGTTGTCGAGGATTCGATCCGAAAGTGGCCACATCGAGCCTGCACGATTCGAGCTTTCGGCAGTTACCCATCGTTCGCTTCGCGCGGGTTTCGATAGTTTCAATGGCTGGCGCGTCGGGGCGCGCGCCGGCTGAAATCGTGGCGGCGCCTGGGGCGCGCCCTTAACGACAGGATGAATTCACATGACCAACAAAGCCGAATTGATCGACGCGGTCGCCGAAGCGACGGAATCCTCCAAGGCCGCCGCCGGCGCCGCGCTTGACGCCGTCATCCATGCGATTTCCAACGCTCTGAAGAAGGGCGAGGAAGTTCGTCTGGTCGGTTTCGGCACCTTTTCCGTGAAGAAGCGCGCGGCCGGCAAGGGCCGCAACCCCGCCACCGGCAAGGAAATCTCGATCCCCGCTTCGAAGAGCGTGCGCTTCAAGCCCGGCGCCCAGCTCAAGGCGACGGTCAACAAGTAAGCTTTTCCAGCGCCGTCCGTCCGAAAGACGGCTGGCGCCCCTGGCATAAAAGAAAACCGGCGGGGCGAGAAACCCGCCGGAACTCACGTCGGACGGGACAGTGGCCTGCTGCGCTGGGCGCAGCCGAGCCCGGCCCCGACGCCCCCGAACACCCGAAGCGATTTTGCGCCGACTCAATGCCTGCCCGACTCTATAGTTGCCATGTCCGGCAAGGCGCTTTATGAGCCGGTGAAATGGTCCGGGCGGTTAGCTCAGTTGGTAGAGCATCTCGTTTACACCGAGAGGGTCGGCGGTTCGAGACCGTCACCGCCCACCAGTCCTGCCGGTTTGCGCGTCGTACTTGAAAGCCGCTGCAAACGGGCGATGATGCAGCTAGCAGGGTCTTGTCCGATCCGCGCGTCAGATCGGAAATCCCTGGCCGGAGACGCGTATGTCAGCAATCGCATCGAATTCCGGGGCATCGAATTCTCGGATCGCGAAGACGCTATTGTCGAAAATTGGACGCGGCGCCGACGCGCTGCGCGGCGCGCATCGATGGCTCCTGGCGTTCGGCGTGATGGCTGCCGCTTCGGCGGCGCCCGCGGCCGCGATGGATTTCCGGCTCGAGGGCGTGGCTGCAGGAGCGGGCTGCCGCGGCGGCCATTGTCCACAGGTTATTGTCGCCGAGGGCCAGATCACCAATTCCACGCCCGGGGAGTTTCTCGAATTCCTGCGCGAAAACGCGGTCAATCACGACTTGCGCACGGTCATATTCCTCAATTCGCAAGGCGGCTATGTCGTCGCTTCCATGGAACTCGGCCAGATGTTTCGCCGCATCGGCGCGGCGACGGTCGTGGCCCGGCTCGGGTCGTCGAGCGGCAGGGGGCGTTTCCTGACGGCGTCGTGCCTGTCGGCCTGCGTCTATGCCTTTATGGGCGGCAAAAAGCGGGTTGCGCCTCCTGGCAGCGCGCTGGGCATCCATCGCATGTTCGCCAACCAGAGCGAGGGCGGCGGGTTCTTTGGCGGAGGCGCCGTGCATCGGATGTACGACAACGGCACCATGGCTCGCTTGCTGATCCGTTACAGCTCGCGCATGGGCGTCAGCGGCGAAGTGATCCGCTCGGCCGAGCACTTTCCTTCGCAGGGCATTCATCTCGTCACATCTGGCGAGATGGCGCGCTGGAATCTGGCGAGCCGGGTTTTCTGAGATCTGCCGGCTTTCAAAATAGACCTCTGCCGACATTTGCGAAAACGACACATCCGCGCTTGACTTGGCGGCGGCGCTGTCTTAATTCGCAGGCCTCCGATCGATGCGATGCGTCGCGGTCGCGGGGGAGTAGCTCAGTTGGTTAGAGCGCCGGCCTGTCACGCCGGAGGTCGCGGGTTCGAGTCCCGTCTCTCTCGCCATTTTGGTCAACGCGCCATCCCCGATCTCAATTATTTTCATTGTGTTTGCCGGCGCCACACACGCCGGTGATCGGCTGTTGCGATTCGCGCATCAGGATCGTTGCGCGACAGGCCCCGCGCTCGGGGCCTAACGTCCTGTTCAAGCGAAAAAAATGCTTCTGCGGCTTGCCTGTCCGCTGATATTTGCGATGGCGCGCCTCATATACAGGCTGCGGCGATGACGGAAGCCCTTGATTCGGCTTCCCGGCGTCAATTCGCCGCAGAAAACAGCCTCCGACTTTCGCATGATCCGCTTGAACCGCGCAGTTGCCAAAACTGCCTGAAGAGCCTGAAACAGCAGGCATTTGCTGGAATGTGCGGCAGTCGCGCGCCTCTGTCTGGCGCCCCTGGCGAGAAAGCCGTTGGACGCGGGCGCGCTTTGAACTTGCGCCGGGAGCGGCCCTGCGATACGGAACCCATGACAATCCGGCGGCGGGATATGGCTTTTCGAGGCCTTGCCCGTCCCGCGCGGCGACGCTCCGGAACCTACAGGACAATCCCATGCCGGTCCTCCTGAACGATTATTTGCCGCTGGTGATCTTCATCGCCCTGTCGGCCGTGATTTCGGGCGCGCTGCTGATCGCGCCCTTCCTGCTCGCCTTCAAGGCGCCCGACGCCGAAAAGCTCTCCGCCTACGAATGCGGCTTCAACGCCTTCGATGACGCGCGCATGAAATTCGACGTGCGCTTTTATCTCGTCTCGCTGCTGTTCATCATCTTCGACCTCGAAGTGGCCTTTCTCTTCCCCTGGGCCGTGGCGTTCCGCAAGATCGGCGCCTTCGGCTTCTGGTCGATGATGATCTTCCTCGGCGTGCTGACCGTCGGCTTCATCTACGAATGGAAGAAGGGAGCCCTGGAATGGGATTGACCTCAAATCCGAACCAGACCCTGATCGCTCCGGCGCCCCGCGGGATCATCGATCCCAATACCGGCAAGCCGATCGGCGCCAACGATCCGACTTTCCTGGCCATCAACAACGAACTGGCCGACAAGGGCTTTCTCGTCACCGCCACGGACGAGCTCATCAACTGGGCGCGTACGGGATCGCTGATGTGGATGACCTTCGGCCTCGCGTGCTGCGCGGTCGAAATGATGCAGGCGGCCATGCCGCGCTATGACGTCGAACGCTTTGGCTTCGCGCCGCGCGCTTCGCCGCGCCAGTCCGACGTGATGATTGTCGCGGGCACGCTGACCAACAAGATGGCGCCAGCCCTGCGCAAGGTTTACGACCAGATGCCGGAGCCGCGCTACGTCATCTCCATGGGCTCCTGCGCCAATGGCGGCGGCTACTACCACTATTCCTATTCGGTGGTGCGCGGCTGCGATCGCATCGTGCCTGTCGACATCTACGTTCCCGGCTGCCCGCCTTCGGCGGAAGCTCTGCTTTACGGCATCATGCTGCTGCAGCGGAAAATCCGCCGCACAGGAACGATTGAACGCTGATTTTCTGGGTTTTCGCCCGTTCCACGGGCTGGAATTAAGGTGTGAGAATGGCCGACGAGCAGAATTTGGCGCCTGCGGACCACGCCGCTGTCTTGCGCGGAGAGTTGAAGGCCCTGTCGGACAAGATCACGGCCGGCTTGGGAAATGCTGTCGCCAGCGCAGATATCGCCTATGACGAACTGACGGTCGTCGTCGATTCGGCCCAGTGGATCGCCTCGCTGACTTTCCTGCGGGACGCGGGCTTCATCAGCTTCATCGACTTGACGGCGGTGGACTGGCCGGCGCGCGAAAAACGCTTCGACGTTGTCGTCCATCTGCTCGATCCTCGGGCCAATCTCCGCTTGCGCGTAAAATGTTTGACAGATGAAGCGACTCCGGTCGAATCCTGCGCCAATGTCTGGCCGGCCGCCAACTGGTTCGAGCGCGAGGCCTATGACATGTACGGCGTGCTCTTCGCCAACCATCCGGACCTCAGGCGCATGCTGACCGACTATGGCTTCGACGGACATCCGCTGCGCAAGGATTTCCCGATGACTGGCTATGTCGAGGTTCGCTACGACGACGCCCGCAAGCGCGTGGTCTACGAGCCGGTGAAGCTGAGTCAGGAATATCGCAGCTTCGATTTTCTCTCGCCCTGGGAAGCCGCGCAATACGAGCTTCCCGGCGATGAAAAAGCCAGCAAGCAGGGTTGAGCCAGATGCGCCTTTCCGCCCTCATCCTGACGCCTTTCGTCGCGCTGGCCCTGCTGGCCGGCGCGCCAGCGCGTGCGCAGGATTTGGGCGGCGCGGGTTTTGAAGACAAGATCAAATCCTACGATCCCGCGACGGTGGCTTCAGCGCGGGACTTCGCCAAAAAATTCGACATGCAGGGCATGATCCAGAAGGCCTTGCCAGTTCTCCTGCAGCGACTGAGCCAGCAGGTTGCAGCAAACAATCCCGATCTCGGCGAAGAAAAGACCGAGAAGTTTCTCGGCGCGTTCACCCAGAACCTGATCGCCGACAACGGCCGGACGGTCGAGCAGGCGGTAATCCTCGACATGCTGGAAGTGATCAGCAAGGACGAACTGGAGGCGCTGAACCAGTTCGCCTCCACGCCCATCGGCGTCCGCGCGCTGCGTAAAATTCCGACCCTGGCCGCGCGCCTGCCAAATGACATGCAATTGATGCAGACCGCCGTCGTTCCGCGGGCGCTGGAAGAAGCCAGGGCGCTGATGCGGAAAGACGGCGTCGAAGTGAAAATCTGATGGGCGAGCCGAAAAAAATGTCCGAACAGAACCTGCGCAATTTCTCGATCAACTTTGGCCCGCAACATCCGGCGGCCCATGGCGTGCTGCGCCTGGTGCTGGAGCTCGACGGCGAAGTGGTCGAGCGCGTCGATCCGCATATCGGCCTGCTCCACCGCGGCACCGAAAAGCTGATGGAGGCGCGCACCTATATGCAGAACGTGCCCTATTTCGATCGGCTCGACTATTGCGCGCCGATGAACCAGGAGCATGCCTTCTGCCTCGCCATCGAAAAGATGCTTGAGGTCCAGGTTCCGCGCCGCGCCCAGCTCATTCGCGTGCTCTATTGCGAAATCGGCCGCCTCCTGTCGCATCTGCTGAACGTCACGACGCAGGCGATGGACGTCGGCGCGCTCACCCCGCCGGTCTGGGGTTTCGAGGAGCGCGAAAAGCTGATGGTGTTTTATGAGCGCGCTTCGGGCGCCCGCATGCACGCCAATTATTTCCGTCCGGGCGGCGTCGCCAGGGACCTGCCGCCCAAGCTGATCGAGGATATCGGCGCCTGGTGCGACCCGTTCCTCAAGTATGCGACGATCTCGAAGAGCTGTTCATCGAGAACCGCATCTTCAAGCAGCGCAATGTCGACATCGCCGTTGTCACGGCGGAGGAATGCTGGAAATGGGGCTTTTCGGGTCCTGTCCTGCGCGGTTCCGGCGTCGCCTGGGACCTGCGCCGCTCGCAGCCTTATGAATGCTACGAGGAGATGGAATTCGACATTCCCGTCGGCCAGCATGGCGATTGCTATGACCGGCAGGTGGTTCGCATGGAGGAAATGCGCCAATCGGTCCGCATCATCAAGCAATGCGTCGCGAAGCTGCTCGATGCCGCCAATGCAGGGCCCGGTGCTGGCGCCCAACAACAAGATCACGCCGCCGTCGCGCGGCCAGATGAAGAATTCGATGGAAGCGCTGATCCATCACTTCAAGCTGTTCACCGAGGGTTTTCGCGTTCCGGCCGGCGAGGTCTATGCGGCGGTCGAGGCGCCCAAGGGCGAATTCGGCGTCTATCTGGTCGCCGACGGCACCGACAAGCCCTACAAGTGCAAGATCCGCGCGCCGGGCTTCGCCCATCTGCAGGCGATGGACATGATGAGCCGCGGGCCACCTGCTCGCCGACGTCTCGGCCATCCTTGGCGCGCTCGATATCGTGTTCGGGGAGGTCGACCGGTGACGGTTCTGGAATCCCTTCGCAAAAACGCGGCCTTGCTGATGACCGGCTTCGGTTCGGCCATCGTCGCGCTGCTCGCTGATGCGGCAGTCGAGCGGGCGAGCCCTTGTTCCAGCCGCAATCCGATTTCGGCGTCCTGCTGGGCGCCATTGTCGTCGCCGCTTTCGTCGTCTTCAGGGACCTGCGCGACTCCAACGGGAAGCCTCAGCCATGAGCGTCCGCCGCCTCGCCGAAAACCAGCCCGAAAGCTTCGAGTTCACGCCTGAAAACAAGGCCTGGCTCGACGCGCAGATCGCCAAATATCCGCCGGGCCGGCAGGCCTCGGCCGTCATTCCGGCGCTGTGGCAGGCGCAGAAGCAGCATGATTACTGGCTGCCGCAAAAGGCCATCGAAAAGGTCGCCGAACTCCTCGGACATGCCCTACATCCGCGTGCTCGAAATCGCGACCTTCTATACGATGTTCAATCTCGCGCCGGTCGGCAAATATTACATCCAGCTCTGCGGCACCACGCCCTGCATGCTGCGCGGCTCCGACGACATCATCAAGGTCTGCGAAGAGCGCATCGGTCCGCCAGGGCCAGGTGACGGCGGACGGGTTGTTTTCCTGGCTCGAGGTCGAATGCCTCGGCGCCTGCTGCAACGCGCCGATGGTGCAGATCAACGACGATTATTACGAAGATCTCGACGCCGCCGAACTTCACCAAGCTGCTTGACGATCTCGCGGCCGGACGTCCCGTGAAGATCGGCTCGCAGACCGGCCGCCTCCGCTCGGAGCCGGCAGGCGGCGCTGACCAGCCTGACGACATTTTACGGCGCGGACGGCGTGAGCGGCCCGCTCTCCGCCCCGCAAACGGCCAAGTAAGGAGACTGGGATGCTCGAGGACAAGGATCGCATCTTCCAGAACCTCTACGGCTACGGCGACTGGGGTCTCGAAGGCGCGAAGAAGCGCGGCGCCTGGGACAACACCAAGGGCCTGATCGAAAAAGGCAAGGACTGGATCATCAACGAGATGAAGGCGTCGGGCCTGCGCGGTCGCGGCGGCGCCGGCTTCCCGACCGGGTTGAAATGGTCCTTCATGCCCAAGCCCGACCCGGCGCGTCCCTCCTATCTTGTTGTCAACGCCGACGAATCGGAGCCCGGCACCTGCAAGGACCGCGAGATCATGCGCAATGATCCGCATCTGCTGGTCGAAGGCTGCCTGATCGCCGGTTTCGCCATGGGCGCCTCGGCCGCGTATATCTACCTTCGCGGCGAATTCATCTTCGAGCGCGAGCGGCTGCAGGCCGCGGTCGACCAGGCCTATGAGGCCAAGCTTGTCGGCAAGGACAATATCCACGGCTATCCCTTCGAAGTTTACGTCCACCACGGCGCCGGCGCCTATATCTGCGGCGAAGAGACGGCGCTGCTGGAGTCGCTCGAAGGCAAGAAGGGCATGCCGCGGCTGAAGCCGCCGTTCCCGGCCAATATGGGCCTCTATGGCTGCCCGACGACGGTCAACAATGTCGAATCCATCGCCGTCGCTCCGACCATCCTGCGCCGCGGCGCCGCGTGGTTTGCCGGCTTCGGCGCCAAGAACAATGCGGGCACCAAGCTTTTCAGCATTTCCGGCCATGTGAACAAGCCGTGCAATGTCGAAGAGGCCATGTCGATCCCGTTCCGCGAGCTGATCGAAAAGCATTGCGGCGGCATTCGCGGCGGCTGGGACAATCTGCTGGCGGTCATCCCCGGCGGCTCCTCCGTGCGCTGCGTGCCGGCGGACCAGATCATCGACTGCCCCATGGATTTCGACAGCCTGTCGAAGCTGAAATCCGGCCTCGGCACGGCGGCGGTGATCGTCATGGACAAGTCGACCGACATCATCCGCGCCATCGCGCGCCTGTCGCATTTCTACAAGCACGAGAGCTGCGGCCAGTGCACGCCCTGCCGCGAAGGCACGGGCTGGATGTACCGCGTCATGGAGCGCATGGTCGAGGGGCGCGCGCAGAAGAAAGAGATCGACATGCTGCTTCGACGTGTCGAAGCAGATCGAGGGTCACACGATCTGCGCGCTCGGCGACGCCGCGGCCTGGCCGATCCAGGGGCTGATCACGCATTTCCGGCCGGTGATCGAGGCGCGCATCGACAGCTACACGGCGCGAGCCGACAAGGACGCGGCGAAACTCGCCGCGCAATAGGTTTTTCGCTTCAGCCGCTTTTCCCGGCGTGCGAGGCTAAAGGATGAGACGTTTCAGATGGCCAAGATCATCGTTGACGGTATCGAGGTAGACGTTCCGCCGGAGTATACATTGCTCCAGGCGTGCGAGGAGGCGGGCAAGGAAATCCCGCGCTTTTGCTATCACGAGCGCCTGTCGGTCGCCGGCAATTGCCGCATGTGCCTGGTCGAGGTGAAGGGCGGGCCGCCCAAGCCGACGGCCTCCTGCGCCATGTCGGTGCGCGATCTCAGGCCAGGCCCGAACGGCGAGCCGCCCGTGGTGCTGACCAATTCACCGATGGTCAAGAAGGCGCGCGAAGGGGTGATGGAGTTCCTGCTGATCAACCACCCGCTCGACTGCCCGATCTGCGACCAGGGCGGCGAATGCGACCTGCAGGACCAGGCCATGGCCTTCGGCCTCGATCGCTCGCGCTATCACGAGAGCAAGCGCGCGGTTGAAAACAAATATATCGGTCCCCTCGTGAAGACCGAGATGACCCGCTGCATCCATTGCACGCGCTGCGTCCGCTTCACCGCCGAAATCTGTGGCACGTCCGATATGGGCGCGATCGGCCGCGGCGAGGACATGGAGATCACCACCTATCTCGAACAGGCGATGACCTCGGAACTGCAGGGCAATGTCACCGATCTCTGCCCGGTCGGAGCGCTGCTGCCCAAGCCGCAGAACTTTCGCGCCCGCCCGTGGGAATACAACAAGACGCCCGGCGTGGACGTGATGGACGCGCTGGGATCGTCGATCCGCGTCGATACGCGCGGCCGCGAGGTCATGCGCATCCTGCCGCGTCTCAACGACGCCGTGAACGAGGAATGGATTTCCGACAAGACGCGCCAGATCGTCGATGGCCTGAAGGTCCAGCGGCTCGACCGCCCCTTCGTGCGAGTTGACGGCAAGCTGCGCCCGGCGAGCTGGCGGGAGGCTTTCGCCGCCGTCGCCGCGAAAGCCAAGGCGACCGCGCCTGAGAAGATCGGTTTTCTGGGCGGCGACCTGTCGACCGTTGAAGAGCTGTTCGCCGCCAAATCGCTGGCGGAACTGCTCGGCGTGAAGAACGTCGACGCGCGCCAGGACGGAACAAGGCTCGATCCCTCGCTCGGCCGTTCCTCCTACATTTTCAACCCGACCATCGAAGGCATCGACAGCGCCGACGCGTTGCTGATCGTTGGCTCCAATCCGCGCTGGGAAGCGCCGGTGCTGAACGCCCGCATCCGCCGCCGCTGGCGGAGCGGCAATTTCCCGGTTGGCCTGATCGGCGAAAAGGCCGACCTGACCTATGCCTATGATTATCTCGGCGCCGGCCCTGACACCTTGGCCAAGGTCGCTTCCGGCGAAGGCTTCGGCGAGGTTCTCGCCAAGGCGGAGCGTCCGCTGATCCTGGTCGGGCAGGGCGCGCTTGCCCGCGAAGACGGCGCAGCCATTCTGGCGCTGGCCGCAAAGCTCGGGTCGCCCAAGGGCGACTGGACCGGCCTTTCCGTGTTGCATACGGCCGCCGCGCGCGTCGGCGCGCTGGATCTCGGCTTTGTGCCGGGTGAGGGCGGCCTTGACGCCGAAAAGATGGCCAAGGCCGGCGCGCTCGATCTCGCCTTCCTCATCGGCGCCGACGAAATCGTCGTAGAACCAGGCGCCTTCGTGGTTTACATCGGCTCGCACGGCGACCGCGGCGCCCATCGCGCCGACGTGATCCTGCCGGGCGCGGCTTACACCGAAAAATCCGGCATCTACGTCAACACCGAGGGACGCGTGCAACTGGCCGACCGCGCCGCCTTCCCGCCGGGCGACGCCCGCGAGGACTGGGCGATACTGCGGGCGCTGTCGGGGGCTCTGGAGAAGCCGCTGCCCTTCGATTCGCTCAGCGCCCTGCGGATGAAGCTCACCGCCGCCTTCCCGCTGTTTGCGCAGATCGACATGCTCACGCCGGCGGACGGCTCCAAGCTTGCCTCGCTGCCCGCGGGAACGCCGGGGCAGGGGGCCTTCGTGTCGCCGATCTCCGATTTCTTCCTGACCAACCCGATCGCCCGCGCGTCCTCAGTCATGGCCGAATGCTCGGCGCTGGCGAAGAGCCGCGTTCACGCGCAAGCGGCGGAATGAGGATAAGACCATGGACCTCCTGATCTCCCTCCTCATAATCCTCGCCAAAAGCCTCGGGATTCTCGTCGTCCTGCTGGTGATCGTCGCCTATTACATCCTCGCCGACCGGAAAATCTGGGCGGCGGTGCAGCTGCGGCGCGGCCCGAACGTCGTGGGACCCTGGGGCATCTGGCAGTCCTTCGCCGACATGATCAAGTTCCTGGTCAAGGAGCCGATCATCCCCGACGGCGCCAACAAGGGCGTCTTCCTCATCGCGCCGCTGGTCACCGCGACACTGGCGCTCGCCGCCTGGGCGGTCATCCCCGTCAACGACGGCTGGGCGGTCGCCAATATCAATGTTGGCGTGCTCTATATTTTCGCTATTTCGTCGCTCGGCGTTTACGGCGTCATTATGGGCGGCTGGGCGTCGAATTCGAAATACCCGTTCCTGGCGGCGCTCCGCTCGGCGGCGCAGATGGTGTCCTACGAAGTCTCGATCGGCTTTGTCATCATCACCGTGCTGCTGTGCGCGGGCTCGCTCAACCTCAATGACATCGTGCAGGCGCAGAACACCAAATACGGGCTGTTCGGCTGGTACTGGCTGCCGCTCTTCCCGATGTTCGTGATCTTCTTCATTTCGGCCCTCGCCGAGACCAACCGGCCGCCCTTCGATCTTGTGGAAGCCGAATTGGAGCTCGTCGCGGGCTTCATGGTCGAATATTCGGCCAGCCAGTACCTGCTGTTCATGCTCGGCGAATATGTGGCCATCGTGACCATGTGCGCGCTGTTGACGATCCTGTTCTTCGGCGGCTGGCTCCCCCCGGTGAATATTGCGCCCTTCACCTGGGTTCCCGGCGTGATCTGGTTCGTGCTCAAGGTGAGCTGGTTCTTCTTCCTCTTCGCCATGGTGAAGGCATTCGTGCCGCGCTACCGCTATGACCAGTTGATGCGCTTGGGCTGGAAGGTTTTCCTGCCGATCTCGCTGGTCGCCGTGGTGGTTGTCGCGGGCGTGCTTGAATTCATCGGCAAAGTCGCTCAGTGAGGATGCGCCCATGCAAATCGTAACCGCCGCCAAGGCGCTGTTCCTGAGGGAATTCGTCGGCGCCTTCTTCCTCTCGGTGCGCTACCTGTTCAAGCCCAAGGCGACCTTGAACTATCCGCACGAGAAAAACCCGCAATCGCCGCGTTTTCGTGGCGAGCACGCATTGCGCCGCTACCCCAACGGCGAAGAGCGTTGCATCGCCTGCAAGCTTTGCGAGGCCATCTGCCCGGCGCAGGCCATAACCATCGAAGCCGCGCCGCGCGGCAATGACGGCACGCGACGCACGACGCGCTACGACATCGACATGACCAAGTGCATCTATTGCGGCTTCTGCCAGGAAGCCTGCCCGGTGGACGCCATTGTCGAAGGCCCGAATTCCGAATTCGCGGTGGAGACCCGCGAAGAACTGTTCTTCGACAAGCAGCGCCTGCTCGACAATGGCGCGATCTGGGAGCGCGAAATCGCTCGCAACATCGCCGCCGACGCACCCTACCGTTAAGTTTTCGACCCGCGCCGATCCGGCGCGGGGCTTGCTAAAGCCGACTTTACCCCAGGCCGAACTCTTGATTAAGCCAAGTCCGGCAAATCCCGAGTCGGCGAACGATGCGATCAAGCCCTGATACGGGCGCAAAGGTGGACCATGAGCGTAGCCACGGCCTTCTTCTATCTCTTCTCGATCGCCACGATCGCCTCCGCCGTCATGGTCATTTCGGCGCGCAATCCCGTTCATTCCGTGCTCTTCCTCATCCTGGCCTTCGTCAACGCCGCCGGGCTGTTCCTGCTCACTGGCGCGGAATTCCTGGCGATGATCCTGGTCGTCGTCTATGTCGGCGCTGTCGCGGTGCTCTTCCTCTTCGTCGTGATGATGCTCGATGTCGATTTCGCCGAGTTGAAACAGGGATTCCTGCAATATCTGCCCGTGGGCATGCTGGTCGGCCTGATCGTGCTGGTTGAATTGGTCACCGTGATCGGCGTCTGGAATGTCGCGCCGCAGGCGATCCTGTCGACGCCGACGCCCGGCCATCTGTCCAACACGGCGGCGATCGGGCAGGTGCTCTACACGCAATATGTCTACCTGTTCCAGGCGGCGGGCTTTGTCCTGCTGACTGCGATGATCGGCGCGATCGTGCTGACCCTGCATCACAAGCCGAACGTGCGCCGCCAGGTCGTCGCCGACCAGAATGCGCGCACGCGCGCCTCGGCCATCGAAGTCAAGAAAGTCCCGTCTCGGGCGGGCGTGTGAGGAGCGGAAAATGACAATCGGTCTCGAACATTACCTGATCGTCGCAGCCGTCCTGTTCACACTGGGCGTCGCCGGCATCATCCTCAACCGCAAGAACATCATCGTCATACTCATGTCGGTGGAATTGATCCTGCTCTCGGTCAATCTCAATCTCGTGGCCTTCTCCGCGCAATTGCACGACCTGACCGGCCAGATCTTCGCCTTGTTCATCCTGACGGTGGCGGCGGCGGAAGCGGCAATCGGCCTCGCCATCCTCGTCACCTATTTCCGCAACCGCGGCACGATCGCGGTTGAAGACATCAATATGATGAAGGGCTGAAAATGATCTCCGCAATCGTCTTTCTTCCCCTTCTCGGCTTCCTGATCGCCGGCCTGTTCGGCCGCAGGATCGGCGACCGTCCGAGCGAGATCGTCACCACGACGCTGCTCTTTGTCTCGTGCCTCCTGTCCTGGGTCGTCTTCTGCCGGGTCGGCTTCACCGGCCACCCCTTTTCAACCCAGGTCCTCGCCAACTGGATGACCTCCGGCGTGCTCAAGATCGACTGGGCCCTCCGGGTGGACACGCTCACCGGCGTGATGCTGGTGGTGGTGACGACGGTGTCGTCGCTGGTCCACCTCTATTCGATCGGCTACATGGCCGAAGACCCCTCGCGGTCCCGCTTCTTTGCCTATCTGTCGCTGTTTACCTTCGCCATGCTGATGCTGGTGACCGCAGACAACCTCGCCCAGATGTTCTTCGGCTGGGAAGGCGTCGGACTCGCCTCCTACCTGCTGATCGGCTTCTGGTATGAAAAGCCCTCGGCCAACGCCGCTGCGATCAAGGCCTTCGTCGTCAACCGCGTCGGCGATTTCGGCTTCGCGCTTGGCATTTTCATGGTCTTCATCCTGACCAAGTCGATCTCCTTCGACACGATCTTCGCCGCCGCGCCGGGCCTCGCGCACAAGCAGATCCACATGTTCGGCGGCGACTGGGACGCGATGACCCTGACCTGCCTGCTCTTGTTCATGGGCGCCATGGGCAAGTCGGCGCAGTTCCTGCTGCACACATGGCTGCCCGACGCGATGGAAGGCCCGACGCCGGTCTCCGCCCTTATCCACGCCGCGACCATGGTCACCGCCGGCGTGTTCATGGTGGCGCGACTTTCGCCGCTGTTCGAACAGGCGCCGGACGCCCTGACCTTCGTGACGATCATCGGCGCCACCACGGCCTTTTTCGCCGCGACCGTCGGCCTCGTGCAGAACGACATCAAACGCGTCATCGCCTATTCGACCTGTTCGCAGCTCGGCTACATGTTTGTCGGCCTGGGCGTCGGCGGCTATTCCCTGGGCATCTTCCACCTCTTCACCCATGCCTTCTTCAAGGCCCTGCTGTTCTTGGGCGCCGGCTCGGTCATCCACGCGATGCACCACGAGCAGGACATGCGCAACATGGGCGGACTCGCGAAGAAGATCCCGCTCACCTTCTGGTGCATGACGTTTGGAACGCTGGCCCTGACAGGCATGTTCCCCTTTGCCGGATACTTCTCCAAGGACGCGATCATCGAGGCCTCCTACGCGGCGGGCCTGCATGGTCAGGCGGCGACTTACGCATTCGTCATGACGGTGCTGGCCGCCGGCATGACCTCATTCTACAGCTGGCGCCTCGTTTTCATGACTTTCTTTGGCAAGCCGCGCTGGGAACAGGCCGATTCGCACGACGCCCACGCCATCGCCGACGCGCACAGCCATGACCATGACTCGCCGGCCGAAGAAGTTGCGACCGATGAAGTTCACGGGCACGGCGATCATGGCCACCATGCACTCGATCCGCATGAATCGCCCAACACCATGATGATCCCGCTGTATGTGCTTTCGATCGGCGCGATCTTCGCGGGCCTGGGCTTCAAGGATTTCTTTATCGGTCCTGAGGCGGCCGGCTTCTGGCGCACGTCGTTGCCCCTGCACGAAATGCATGAGGTCCCGGAATGGGTGGGCATGTTGCCCTTCCTTATGATGCTCGGCGGTTTTGCGCTGTCAGCCTACATGTATGTCTTCGCGACGGAAGTCCCGGCCCGTCTCGCCGCCCGCTTCAACCCGCTCTACAAGTTCCTGCTCAACAAATGGTACTTCGACGAGCTCTATGACTTCCTGTTCGTCCGCCCGGCCTTCTGGCTTGGCCGGCTATTCTGGAAGGGCGGCGACGGCGCGATCATCGACCGGCTCGGCCCGGATGGCATTGCCGCGCGCGTGCTCGACGGCACCTCCTGGATCGTCAAGCTGCAGACGGGCTACATTTACAATTACGCCTTTGCGATGTTGATCGGCCTTGCGGCGATCATCACCTGGTATCTGGTCGGCGGGGTGCACTAATGTTCGGTTTTGGCATTCTTTCCGGGCTGACCTTCCTGCCGCTGGTCGGCGCCGCCCTGATCCTGATGGTCCCCGGCGATTCTGACGCGGCCAAGCGGAACATCCGCTGGATCGCCCTGTGGACGACCCTCGTCGTCTTCGGCTTGTCGCTCTACGCCTGGAGCAATTTCACCTCCGGCGTCGCCGACTTCCAGTTCGTCGAGCAGAAGGCCTGGTTCGGCTCCGGCCTCACCTACAAGTTGGGCGTGGACGGCATTTCCTTCCCCTTCGTGGTGCTGACCGCCTTCCTGATGCCGTTCTGCATCGCCGCCTCCTGGGAGTCGATCCAGGTGCGGGTCAAGGAATACATGATCGCGTTCCTGGTGCTGGAGACGCTGATGATCGGCGTGTTCTGCGCGCTCGACCTGGCGCTGTTCTACCTGTTCTTCGAGGGCGGGCTGATTCCGATGTTCATCATCATCGGCGTCTGGGGCGGCAAGCGGCGCATCTACGCCAGCTTCAAGTTCTTCCTCTATACGCTGGCCGGCTCGCTGCTGATGCTCATCGCCATACTCGCGATGTATGCGCAGACGCACACCACCGACATCACCGTGCTGCTGCACACGACGTTCGCGCCGGAAATTCAGAAATACCTGTGGCTGGCTTTCTTCGCCTCCTTCGCGGTGAAAATGCCGATGTGGCCGGTTCACACCTGGTTGCCCGACGCCCACGTCGAGGCGCCTACGGCGGGTTCGGTCATCCTGGCCGGCATCCTGCTGAAAATGGGCGGCTACGGCTTCATCCGCTTCTCGCTGCCGATGTTCCCCGACGCCTCGCATTATTTCGCGCCGCTGGTCTTCGCGCTGTCGGTCATCGCCATCATCTACACCTCGCTGGTGGCGCTGGTGCAGGAGGACATCAAGAAGCTGATCGCCTATTCCTCGGTGGCGCACATGGGCTTCGTCACCATGGGCCTGTTCGCCATGAACCAGCAGGCGGTGCAGGGCGCTGTGTTCCAGATGGTGTCGCACGGACTCGTCTCCGGCGCGCTCTTCCTCAGCGTCGGCGTGATCTACGACCGGCTGCATACCCGCGACATCGCGGCCTACGGCGGCATTGTCGCGAAAATGCCTGTCTACGCAGTGGCGCTCATGGTCTTCACCATGGCCAATGTCGGGCTTCCCGGCACGTCGGGCTTCGTCGGTGAATTCCTGACGTTGCTCGGCGTGTTCGAGACCAATGGCTGGGTGACCTTCTTCGCCACCACCGGCGTCATCCTGTCGGCGGCTTACGCGCTCTATCTTTATCGGCGCGTGGTGTTCGGCAAGCTCGAAAAGCCGAGCCTGCAGGGCCTCACCGACCTGTCGCCGCGCGAAATGGCGATCCTGGCCCCGCTCGTCCTGCTGACGATCTACTATGGCGTCCATCCCGGCCCAATCCTCGACGCCTGTTCCGGCGCCGTGGCGGAACTGGTCAAGGGCTATGATTCCGCACTGAGCCTGACCAAGACCGCCGCCCTTTCGCTTCCGATCCCATGACCGGAAGCTCTCGAGTCTATCGTGGCGCGTGTTCGCTAACGCGGCCCTTCGGGTCTTCACGCGAACCGGTATCCACTTCGCTTGAAAACGCTTTGCAACTGCACTGAGAGCAAACTCCATGAATTCGCTCCCCATCGAACTCGCCCATGCGCTGCCGGAAGTCATTCTGGCGGTCGGAGCGATCGTGCTCGTCCTGGTCGGCGCCATTCGCGGGAAAGATGACGACGGGCCCATGTCCGAAATCGCCGTCGCCTTGATGGGCGCCGCCATTCTTGCCATCGTCCTCGGCGGCGCAAAGGCGCAGGGCGTGGCCTTCGACAACGCCTTCGTCAACGATCGCTTCGGCGACTTCATGAAGGTGCTGTCGCTGTCGGGCTCGATCATAGTGTTGCTGATGGGCGGCGACTTCATGCGCCGGGCCGGCGTGAACAAGTTCGAATTTCCAATCCTTGTCGTGCTGGCGACGCTCGGCATGCTGGTGCTGATATCCGCCAACGGCCTGATCGCGCTCTATCTCGGGCTCGAACTCATGTCGCTGGCGCTCTATGTCGTCGCAGCGCTGAGCCGCGACGACGCCCGCGCCTCGGAGGCCGGGCTGAAATATTTCGTCCTGGGCGCGCTGTCCTCGGGCATGCTGCTCTACGGCGCCTCGCTGCTCTACGGCTTCGCCGGTACGGTTTCCTTCCCTGGCATCGCCGCCGCGATCAACGGGCATCCCAATATCGGCGTGATCTTCGGCCTGGTTTTCCTCTTCGCCGGCCTCGCCTTCAAGATGTCGGTCGTGCCCTTCCACATGTGGACGCCCGATGTCTATGAAGGCGCGCCGACGCCTGTCACCGCCTTCTTCGCCTCGGCCCCGAAAATGGCGGCCGTCGCCATCACTACCCGCGTCATCATCACCGCTTTTCCTGGCGCGCTGGGGCAGTGGCAGCAGGTGATCGTGTTCATGGCGCTTGCCTCGATGGCGCTCGGCTCCTTCGCTGCGATCGGCCAGAACAACATCAAGCGCCTGATGGCCTATTCGTCGATCGGCCACATGGGGTTCGCCCTGGTCGGCCTTGCGGCCGGCACCGAAGCCGGCGTGCAGGGCGTCGTCACCTATATGGCGATCTATCTGGTGATGACGCTCGGCGCGTTCGCCGCGATCATGTCGATGCGGGTCGATGGCAAGCCGGTCGAACAGGTTTCCGATCTTGCCGGCCTTTCGAAGACCAATACGCCCATGGCCTTCTTCTTCGCCATGCTGATGTTCTCGCTGGCCGGCGTGCCGCCGCTCGCGGGCTTCTGGGCGAAATGGTATGTCTTCGCGGCGGCGGTCGACGCGCACCTTTACTGGCTGGCGGTGATCGGCATCCTCACCAGCGCCGTCTCGGCCTTTTATTACCTGCGCGTCGTCAAGATCATGTATTTCGACGAAGCGGCGCCGGCGTTCGACAAGCCGACCTTCACGCTGCGCGCGGTGCTGACGCTGGCCTCGCTCGCCGTGCTGCTGTTCTGGGTCTACCCGGCTCCGCTGGTCGAGGCGGCGACGGCTGCGGCCAAGTCGCTTTTCTGAGTGTTGGCACTCGGGAAACAGGCTTCCGCCGCCGGCTACCGGCTCGAGACCTTCGACACGCTCGGCTCGACCAATGACGAGGCCATGAGCAGGGTCGCCCACGGCGACCCTGGCCGCCTGTGGATCGTCGCGGGCGAGCAGTCGAAGGGGAGGGGGCGACTCGGTCGCGAATGGCGCTCCCCGCCCGGCAATCTCTATGCCAGCCTGCTGCTGGTCGATCCGTCGCCGCCTGCCGTCTCGTCACAGCTCGGCTTTGTCGCCGGCGTCGCATTGGCCTCCGCCCTGCGGAAAATCCTTGGCGGCGACAGGCGGCTGAAGCTCAAATGGCCCAATGACGCGCTTTATGACGGCGCCAAGCTCTCGGGATTGCTGCTCGAAGGCGCCTGCCTGCCCAACGGCTTGTTCGGCTGCGTCATCGGCTTCGGCGTCAATTGCCTGTCTTCGCCCGACGACGCGCCCTATCCCACGACCAGCCTGAAAAAGATTGGCGTGGCGACGCACGACAGGGAGGCTTTGTTTGCGGCTCTCTCGGATTCCGTCGCGCACTGGATGGGAGTTTGGGCGCGGGCCGAAAATTTCGCCGCCGTCCGAGCGGCCTGGCATGACTTCGCCGGCGGCCTTGGCGGCCCGGTCAGCGTCAGCCGCAACGGGATCGCCAGGGACGGCTTTTTTCGCGGCATAGACGCGCAGGGCCGCATGCTGCTGGAAACCCCGAACGGTCTTACGGAAGCCATCGAGGCGGGCGACGTGTCGCTTGCGCGATGAGGCCGGATCGACCAATGTCCGGGAAAGCAAACTGAAATGATCGAGGGATTGCAGGAGCCGGGCGGCGCGCCCTGGTTTGGGCGCGATCGGAACCCGTGAAAGATTGAAAATGGCGTCTGCAGCTGACGAAATCGTATTTGCCCCGCTTGGCGGCCTGGGCGAGATCGGCATGAACGCCGCCGTTTATGGATTTGGACCGCCCGGCAAGCGCAAATGGATCATGGTCGATTGCGGCGTCGCCTTTGCCGGCGCTGACATGCCCGGCGTTGATCTCATCCTGCCCGACCCCGCCTTCATCGAAAAAAACCGGAAAGACCTTCTCGGGCTGATCATCACGCACGCGCACGAGGACCATGTCGGCGCCATAGCCGCCCTGTGGCCGCGACTCGGCTGCCCGGTCTACGCCACCAAATTCGCCGCGGGCTTGCTGCACACGCGCCGCCTCGCCGAGCCAGGCGCGCCTGATGTCCCGATCAAGGTGGTCAAGCAGGGCGCGCGGCTGACGCTCGGGCCTTTCGAGATCGAATTCGTGCCGATGTCGCATTCCATCCCCGAAGCCAATCTGCTGGCGATCCGCACGCCCGCGGGCACGGTGGTGCATAGTGGCGACTGGAAGCTCGACGCCAATCCCGGCCTCGGGCTCTCGACCGATATCGAGCGGCTCAAGCAGATCGGCGACGAAGGCGTGCTGGCGCTGATCAGCGATTCCACCAACATCCTGCGCGATGGCGAAAGCCCGTCGGAATCGCAGGTCGCCGACGTCTTGCGTGAAAAAATAGGCGCGGCGAAGGGGCGGGTGCTGGTAACGACCTTCGCGTCGAACGTGTCGCGCCTGCGCTCGGTCTGCCTCGCAGCGCAAGCGGCGGGCCGCCAGATCGTGCTGGCGGGCCGCGCGATGGAGCGCGCCATGCAGGTGGCCAGGGAATGCGGCTATCTCGACGGCGTGCCGGAACTGCTGGGACTCGACAGCTTTTCTCGTATTCCGGCGCATCGCCTGCTCATCCTGGCGACCGGCAGCCAGGGCGAGGCGCGCGCCGCCATGTCGCGCATCGTGCGCGGCGAACATGCCGTCAAACTCTCGTCCAACGACCTCGTGATCTTTTCCTCGCGCACCATTCCAGGCAATGAGCGCGAGGTGAACGCCATCGTCAATGGCCTGATCTTGCAAGGCGCTGATGTCATCACCGATCGCGACGGACTTGTTCATTGCTCGGGCCATCCGCGCCGGGGCGAGGTGTCGAAGCTTTACGACTGGCTGCGGCCGAAAATCGCCATTCCCGCGCATGGCGAGGCGCTGCATCTCCAGGTCCATGCCGCCTTCGCGCGCGAAAAGGGCGTCGAACACGTGCTGGTCGCCCATAATGGCGACATGATCTCGCTCGGCCCGGACGCGCCCGCGCACCTGCCGGGCATTCCGCATGGCAGGCTTTATCGTGATGGCGAGGTGGTCCTGTCCGAGAAGGACGATTGTTTCCGCCAGCGCCATCGCCTCGCCGCCGCGGGCATTGTCACCATCGCCTTCGCCTTGACGTCCAAGGGCGACATAGCGGGCACGCCCGATGTCCTGCTGTTCGGCCTGCCGGAGAAGACGCGCGACAATCTGCCAATGGACGAAGTCGTGGATCGCGCGCTCTTCGAGACTCTGGACGGTTTGCCGCGTGCCAAGAAGCGCGACGCCGACGCCGCTTGCACGGCGGTCGAAAAGGCGGTGCGCGCGGCGGTCGGCCATGCCTGGGGCAAGAAGCCACACGTTCATGTACTCGCCATAGAAGTTTGATCTAGCAAGGAGAATTTTATGATCGGCCGTCTCAACCATGTCGCTATCGCCGTCAAGGACATCGCCAAAGCGTCGGCGACCTACCGTGACGTGCTCGGCGCGAAAGTCTCGGCGCCGACGGCGCAGCCCGACCATGGCGTGACCGTGGTCTTCATCGAATTGCCGAACACCAAGATCGAACTCCTGGAACCGCTCGGCGTCAATTCGCCGATCGCGAAATTCCTCGAAAAAAACCCCGACGGCGGCATGCATCACGTTTGCTACGAGGTCGAGGACATCTTCGCGGCGCGCGATAAATTGAAGGCGGCGGGCGCGCGGGTGATCGGCGACGGCAATCCGAAAACCGGCGCGCACGGCAAGCCGGTGCTGTTCCTGCATCCCAAGGATTTCAACGGCACGCTGGTCGAGATCGAACAGGTCTGAGTTCTGGATTTCGGGGAAGGGCGCGGAAAATGACGAATTTCACCTTCACGCCCTTCTCGCTGCCCATGTCGCTGGCTGTCTATTTCACGGCGTGGTGGGTGTGCCTTTTCGCCGTGCTGCCGTTCGGCGTGCACAATCACGAGGAACAGGCGGAAGACCTGCCGGAGGGCGCCGACCCCGGTTCGCCGGTCGCGCCTATGCTCGCGAAAAAGGCGCTCGCGACGACGGTGCTTGCCGCGTTCGCTTATGTTCTGACGGTCGTTCTCGCCAATTTTCTCGATTAGCGCCCATGTCGCAGAATTCGACGCCACCCGCTCCGCCGCCATCCCTCGCCGACTTTCCCTTCGTGGCGCGCGAAAAACTGCGTTATGCCGACACCGACCGGCAGGGCCATGTCAACAATGCGGTCTTCGCCACCTTTCTCGAAACAGGCCGCGTCGAAATGCTGCTCGCCGGCGATGTCGACCTGATCGGCAAGGATGGCGCATTCGTCCTCGCCAGGCTGCTGCTCGATTACCGCAAGGAAGTGAACTGGCCGGGCGAAGTTGAGATCGGCACGCGCGTAGCGAGCCTCGGCCGCTCGTCGCTGCGGCTGGAGCAGGCGGTTTTCCAGAATGGCGAATGCGTGGCGACGGCCGAAAACGTGGTCGTGCTCACCGATGTGACCACAAGGCGCTCCAAGGCGTTTTCCGACGAGGCGCGCGCCTTCCTGTCGGCGCATGCGGCAGGGGGCTGAACCGCGATCCCTCTCTTTATCAATGATTTATAAAGGGTTTCGATACCAATTTCGTTCGAATTTTCTGCGCTTTCTATTCCGTAAACCTCCTCTTCACCAAAGCGCCATAGTTTTTTCCATGTAATTGCTCCGATACGGACGACTATGCTGGCGTCCGACTGCCTGCGCTTCATGTCAGAAGCCTTTCCGCCCTGACTGATCTCTTGCCTGCGCCTTCCTTGACGGCGCAGGGGCTCCAGGCTTCGCATGTTTTCACTTCTCTATTTTTCCAGCCGAAACACGCCCGACAGCGATCTGCCGCCGGACATCTACCGGGCGCTGATTCAAAACCTGTTCAAGGGCGCAGGCGCCAATGTCGTCGGCGTCGCCGCCCATCTATTGCTGTCGCTGTTCATCTTGTGGGCGCCGCCGACGCCGCACATGGAATTCGCCGCCGCCATTTTCGCCGTCGCCTGCACATTGCGCATTGCCGTCGATTTCACCTATCCGCGCGCGAATTGTGAAAAGCCTGGGCTCAAGCTGACGACTGGCCGCGACATTGAACGCGCGGAATGGCGTTATCTCATCGTTTCGAGTTTCTTCTCGATGACTATGGGCTTGCTGCTCTGGTTCGCCATGACGGAGCCGGTCGAAGCCAATATGCGGCTGATCATCGTTGCCGCCGGCACGGTGTTTGTCGTCAACGGCAGCGGTCGCTGCTGCGGAAGCCCGTGCGTCGTTCTGGTCCAAACCGTCCTCGTCGTGCTGCCCTTCACGGCGGCCATGCTCTGGTCCGGTGGCAAGGGCGGCTATTTTGTCGCGTTGATGTCGCTGTTCGCGATCCGCAGCATGCGCGACGTCACCCGCACGCTGCATGGAACGCTCGTTTCCATGCTGATGGCCCACCGCGACGCCGCCGATGCGGCGACGAAATTCGACACGGCCCTCAATAATATGGCGCGCGGCCTGGTGATGATCGACAATGACGGCCTGATCAGCGTCGCCAACACGCAATTCGTGGCGATGTTCGCTTTGGAGAATCCGGTCGGGCTGCCGATCGATACACTGATTAAACAGGCGATTGCGCCACTGATCGACGGGTCGGACGCCGAGGTGGAGATGACCACCTTTTTCTCCGGCAAGCTCGGCACGACCGACGACGTGCGGCTGAACGACGGGCGGATCGTCACCTTCTCTTACGAACCCATGCCGGAAGGCTTTGTGGTGACGGTCGCCGACGTCACCGCGCGTCGCGCCGCCGAAGAAAGCGTCAGGCGCATGGCGCGCTACGACGCGGTGACGGGCCTGCCCAATCGCGCCTATTTCACGGAGACGCTGAGCGCCACCATCTGCGAATGCGGCGCCGATGACGCTTTCGGCCTGATGTCGGTCGATCTCGACCGTTTCAAGGAGGTCAACGACAGCTACGGCCATCATGTCGGCGACCAGCTCTTGCGCCTGGTCGCCGACCGCATGCGTTCGGTTGTCGGCGCCAAGGGGTTTGTCGCACGACTTGGCGGCGACGAATTCATGGTCCTGCTCGATTCCTCCGACCGGTCGCAGATCGGCAAGATCGGCGCGAGCGTCGTGCGCGCGCTTAGCCAGCCCTACGAAATCGAATCCGAAATGGTGCGGATCGGAGCCAGCGCCGGCGTCGCCATTTTCCCTGGGGACGCGGAGGAGCCGGACGTCGAGGCGCTGCTGAAGGCCGCGGACATGGCGCTTTACGACGCAAAGGCTTCTGGCCGAGGGGCAGTGAAATTCTTCGTCGAGGACATGGCCCACGCCGTGCGCCGGCGCCGGCAACTCGGCGAAGCCCTGCGCGATGCGCTCGCCAAGGACGAACTGAGCGTCGCCTACCAGCCGATCATCGACCTCAACACCAACAACGCCACGACCATCGAGGCGCTGGTGCGCTGGAACAGCCCGCAGATCGGCTCCATTTCGCCCGCCGATTTCATTCCCATCGCCGAGGAGACCGGCGTCATCGTCGAGATCGGCGCCTTTGTCCTCAAGCGCGCCTGCCGGGACGCGCTCGCCTGGCCTGCTCATATCAGGGTGGCCGTCAATCTCTCGGCAATCCAGTTCGATCGCGGCGACTTGATAGAAACCGTGACGACGGCCTTGCGGGAAAGCGCGCTGCCGCCGGAGCGGCTCGAACTCGAAATCACCGAGTCGATCCTGATCGGCAATCTCGAGACCGTGCTGTCGAAGCTCAACGCCTTGCACAGGCTCGGCATCCATATCGCGCTCGACGATTTCGGCACCGGCTATTCCTCCCTGAGCTATCTCAACGATTTCGAATTCGACAAGGTCAAGGTCGACCAGAGTTTCGTCCGTGACATCGACGCGGCCAAGGCTTCCAAGGGCGCGTCGATCATCAAGGCGGTGAACGCCATCGGCAAGGACTTGCAGATGTCGATCGTCGTTGAAGGCGTCGAAACCAGGGATCAACTCGCCGCCTTGCGCGATCTGGGCGTCCATTGCGCCCAGGGCTATCTGTTCAGCCGCCCGACAACGGCCGAGGAAATCGGCCTGCTGCTGCTCAAGGAAATTGGCCCGGCGCGCAACTGGACCGATGCCAAACCGGCAGTAGACCTTTTCCGGTGCGACGACAAGGTCGCCTGATCAGGCGACCTGACGCGCAGGGCCGGCGAGGGAAGCGCCGTCCGAGGCGCGGCGCAACTCAATGGTCGTCCGAGTGAAATCGACTCCCTTGGGCGCGTCGAACTGGAAGGCGTGGCGTCCTTCGCCAATCCCGGCCTGTTCGAGATCGGCGCGGTAGCGATTGGCCATGACGCGGCCTATGACGCAGCCATCGGCGAGTACGTGCAGGCAGACCGGCGCGGCGCCGTCATCCCTCGCCCAGCCCCGCAACGTGTCAGAGGACATGTCCTCGACCCAGCCGCGAAGCGCGCCAGGCTCGGAACTTTGCCGCGCGATCCCGGCGCGCGCCGCGATGTCATTGCGGGCCGCCTCGATCTCGAAGCCTTCGTCGCGTCTTGCTGCGAAGCGTAGGGGAGGCCGTTTTTCGACCAGAGAAGTTTCCGGATAGAGCACGAAAAACTCCGAGGCGTTGTGGAACATGATGCGGCTGTCGTTGTCGATGAAACTTTCGGCCGGCGCGCCTTCCGCGAAGATCACGTCATGGCTTTCGAGTTCGATGTGAAAGTAATCGACGCGCTCGACTTTTTTGGCCTGTGTAATGGAAACACCGTTGACGAGGTCCTTCGCCTCGATCAGCACGCCTTCGAGGTAAAGCGCGTGATGCGGGGATATCCAGAGATCGCGGGCGGGAACGCCATCGGCGAGCGCGCCGGCGTGGACGCAGACCGGCAGCACGTCGCGATTGCCGACGATGAAGCGCCCGTCATATGACCTTGTGCCGATCCATTTGATCGGCCGCGCCGCGCCGCCGAGTGTTTTCACACAATCACCGATGGCGAGCTCTTCCACCGCGATCGGGCCGCGTTCGCTCTCGATCAGCGTTCCCACGCAGTAGCATGGGGCGACATAGGTGAAAGTCACCGAGCCATTGCCGCCGGACGTCGCTCCCCCAGCGGTCTTGACGACAGTGCCATCCTTTGCCGCGCTCGTGACGAAACTGCCACCGCCGCCGCCGGCGCCGGCGGTTGTGCCGCCGCCGCCGCCGCCGCCATAGCCACCGCCGCCGCCGCCGCCGGAGGTGCCGCCGCCGCCGCCGCCGCCGAAGCCGCCGACGCCGCCGGTATGACCGCCGCCGCTACCGGCGGCGCCGCCCTTGAATAGGCCGGTCCCTGGCGAAATGCCGTTTTCCGCATGACCTGATGTCTCGCCGCCGCCCGCGCCGCCGCTGAATCCGCCGCCGCCGCCGCCGCTGATGAAGTTCGGATTCCCGGCTCCCACCGACAAATAACCGGCGTCGCCGGCTGCGGGGCCGACGCCCCCGGCGCCGCCCGGGTAAGCGGATTGGTGCGTGCCGCCGTTTCCGCCCGTCGCCTTCGACTGGCCGGCGCCGCCCGAGGATGTTGCGCCGACGTCGAGATATCCACCGCCGCCACCACCGCCGGCGATGACCTCGTCGATATTGACCGACGTCGAGCCGTTGTTGGTCTCGATCACGAAGGAGCCGCCGCCGCCGCCGCCGGCCCCGTGACCCGGCGCGCCGGACCCGCCTTGCTGGCCGACAATGATCTCCAGCTGGTCGCCAGCTTGCAGATAAATGTCGCCGCCCACCGCCGCGCCGAAGCCGCCTGGCGTGGTGTTGCCGGATCCGTCGTAGCCTGGGCCGCCCTCCGCGCCGTCGGCCGTGATGTCGTATATCCCCGAGACCTCGACGGTGTAGGTCTCCACCGTGCCGGTATTGGTGATGGTTTCAGTGCCGGCGCCAATCGTGTCCGTGCTCACGGTTGCGAACCTCCCTGATTTCTCACCAAGACGCGCGTCGCGGCGCGACGGCTGACTGCGGCCAGCAAATCATAAATATTGCGGCTCGTATAAATAAACATAGAGTTTCGATTGCTGTCAAATAACAGCTTTTTGAAGAGGTTTTGCATAGCAGCAATTTTGTCATACTTGCGCACGCCAAGCGAAAGCGACTCGCAAATTATATGCGCCTCAACGTAATCAGCGGCAAGCGTTGGCGTTTTAGTTTTAATCCTCAGCGCGCCGCCGATCGTTTCAGGCCAGCGAAGCGGAGATGCAAGACCGCCCTTACGCCACCTGACGCACGGGGCGGGCAATAGGCGCGCCGGCGTCGGCGCAGTTCGGGCCCAGCTTGCGGCGATGGATCGTCGCCATCGCCAGCACGAGCATGGCGAAGGCCTGGTGCAGCAGGGCGGCCCAGAGCGGAACGACCAGGAGCAGCGTCGTCACGCCCAGCCCCGCCTGGACCAGCACCAGCGCAGCCAGCAGAGCCGCCCGCCGCACCGCGCGCCGCGCCAGATGTTCGCGCGATATGTGCAGGGCGTGAAACAAGGCGAGCGCCAGCAACAGATAGGCCGTCATGCGATGCTCGAACTGCGTCGTCGTGATGTTGTCGACGAGATTGGCATACCAGGGCGAGAGGCTGAACAGGTGGTCGGTTGGCGGAATGAAGCGGCCATCCATCCAGGGCCAGGTATTGTAGACAAGGCCGGCGCGCAACCCGGCGACAAGGCCGCCGAGGCCGATTTGCACGAAGGCCAGCGCGAGCAAGGCGCCCGCTTCGGTGCGAAAGGTCGAGGCGTCGCGCCCCACGGGGTCGCGGAAGTTGGGCCGCAGGCTTTCGGCCGTCCACAGCACTGCGGCGAAGGTGAAAGACGCCAGCAGAAGATGGATCGCCAGCCGTTCCTGCGCCACCTCGACCCGGTGGATCAGTCCCGACGAGACCATCCACCAGCCGACGACGCCTTGCAGGGCGCCCAGCGCGAAAATGCCGGCGAGTCGCCAGCGCAGGCCGCCGACGATCTTTCCCTTGAACAGGAACCACAGGAAGGGCAGGGCGAAGACGAGTCCTGATGAGACGGCCGAGCAGCCGGTGGCTCCACTCCCAGGCGAAAATGGTCTGGAAACGCCCGAGGTCCATGTTCGGGAACATCTCGTGATATTGCGGGATCTGCTTGTATTTCTCGAAGGCGTCGCGCCAGTCGGCGTCGTTGAGGGGCGGAAGGATTCCCGTCACCGGCTTCCACTCGGTGATCGACAGGCCCGATTCGGTCAGCCGCGTCGCGCCGCCGACCACCACCATGGCGAAAATCCCTGCCGCGACAAGCCACAGCCAGATACGAATTGCACGGAATTCGTCCTTCGTCTTGTCGTCCTTGTTCAATGTCTTGTGCGGCATGAAGCTTCCCGTGTTCACGACACGTTTTAGGCCGGAACGGGCCCCGCGCAAAGAAAAACCGCAAGGGCGGCGCCCGTGCGGTTTTCCAGGTCAGCAATGCGCGAAAACGTCAGTCGTCGTGATGGTGGCGCCATCCGCCGTGTTCGCCTTCGTCGCCGCCGTGATGGCCCCAGCCGCCGCGATGTTCCCCGTCGCCCATCATGCGCTTGGCGATATGGTCGAAGTCTTCCTTCTGCTTGTCGTCGAGCGTATTGCGGAAAGCAATGATCTTCGGCGCCATCTCCTTGAGCGCGTCGAGGCGGCGCTGCATCATGGACTCGCGGAATTCGATCTTCTTTTCAAAGGTCGAAAGGTCCGGCTTGTTGGCGCAAAGCGCGGCCTTGGCGTCCGCGTGCTGCTTTGCGCGGGCGTCCTGGAGATCCTTGAACGCCGTCTTCTGTGCATCGGTCAGCTTCAGGCGCTCCGCGATCCGGTCGGCCCGCTTCGCTTGCCATTCGGCGAATTTTGCCTTCCTGGCGTCGTCCTTGCCCTGATCGGCGCACATGCGCTCGAAGCGGGATTCGTGCCCCTTGTCCTGCTCCGGCTCGGCGCGGGCCGGCGAAAAAGCCAACGCGCTGACGCCGCAGGCGAAGACGAGGGCGGAAATCTTTGAAAAACGCATGGAAGTCTTTCCCTGAAAACGGCGCGCTCAACCAGCGCGTCACGCCTTATTTGCCCCATCGGTCATGAACTTGATATGAACGCCAGGAAGAGGGGATTTCATGCGCAATCGCAGCCGCAAACTGGTCGGGGCCATTTTCATGGTCCTGTTCGTCGTCGTCTATGCCCTCGCAGCCATGGTGCTGGCGCAAAGAACCGCGCTTCGGGTCGAGTCCGGATTTTTCCGCACGATCATTTTCGCATTGCTCGGAATGGGCTGGGCCATTCCGCTAATCCCGCTCGTTCGCTGGATGGAAAAACGAGACGATTAACCCACGTTGAGTTTTCGGCCGCGATTCCACAGGGCGAAGGGCGCGCCCGACAAAAGCGCTTCGAAATAATCATCATTCTGCCAGAGGCCGTTCACCGACAGGCGTGGCAGCGCCATCATATGATCGGCATGTTCGGCAAAGATCATGCCGGGCCGCGTCGTCACGGCGGTGGCGAATCCAGCGCCTTTCGCAAGCGTGAATTCGCGCGGGCCGGCCGAGGCCGGGTCGCCGTAAGGGTAGGCGAAATGCCGGCAGGGTGCGTAAAATTCGCGCTCCAGGCGGAAGCGGCTTTCGATGATCTCGGCTCGCGCCGCTTCGTCGGACAGCAAGGCGAGGCGCGGATGGGTCATCGAATGGGCGCCGAATGTCACGAGCCGATGCGTGGCGAGCGCCCTCAATTCTCGCCAGTCGAGGCAGAGCGAGGCGACCAGCGCCTGCGGGTCGACGCCGGCGCGGTCGCGCAATGCGGCGACGCCGTCGAGCAGGCGGGCCTCATTGCCTTCGCGCAGCAGCCAATAGACGCGCTCGAAGGCGGCGCTTTTTTCCGCATCGCTTTTCGCTGGCAGCGACAGGCGCAATCCCTCGATATCAAGCTCGATCGCATCGAGCCGGCGGATCGCTTCCTCAAGCTCCACCCACCAAAGGCGCGCCGTATGATCGGCGACCTCGGGCGCGATATAGAAGGTGAAGGGCGCTTCGTGCCGCTCGAGCACGGGCAGGCCGTGCTTGGCGACATCGCGAAAACCGTCGTCAAACGTCAAGGCGGCGAAAGGCGCTCCATCCCCCATCTCGAGTCGCCGGGCCGCCTCGTCCAGCGTGACGATCTCGAGCCCGTTTTCCCGCAAGAGGGTCAGCACGCGGTCAAGAAATTCCGGGGTGATTTCGAGCAGGGCGTTAGGCGCGAAGGCCGCGCTGCTGGCGGGGCGTATGCGGTGGAAAGTCAGGATCACCCCGCGCCCGCGAAAAAACCCGCCTGCGAGCCGATGCATTCCCGTGGCGCGGAAAAGGCCAAACCCGGCCGAGATCAGATTTTGTTTCAAGCGCATACGGGCGCGGCTCCTGAGAAGAAACGAAACCCGAACTTAGCAAGTATGCATTGACCTTTTATTGATAGAAAAAACCATGTTCGCCGATCGGAAGAAATCATGACCGCCGCCGCGCCGCCGAAAAGCGGGACTTTTGGCGTTGCCCGGACGGCTTTCGCATCGGTCGAGGTCTTTCGCGATCCACGCGCCGCGCTCGCCGACTGGCGCGCGCTTTCGCCGGAAACTTGCGCTTCCTTCTACCAGACCGAAAAATTCCTGCTGACCTGGCTCGATCATTTCGGCGACAGGAACTTTGGCGACGGAAAGAAAATCTCGCCCTTCTTCATCGTCGCGCGCGATGCGGGCGGCGCGCCGCTCGCGCTGCTGCCGCTCGGATTGGTCCCTTTCGGGCCGCTGCGCATCGCGCAATTTCTCGGCGGCAAGCATTCGAATTACAATCTGGGCCTGTTCCGACCCAATTGCGCGTTTTCCGCCAGCGACTTGCGGCTGCTGCTCACAGAGGCCGCCCGAAAATTTGAGGATGGGCCGCATCTCTATCGTCTGCTCAGCCTGCCGCTGCGCTGGCGGGGCGAGAATTCGCTGGCTTTGCTGCCGCATCAGGAAGCAGCCAGCCACGCCTTTGCGACGGAACTCGGCGATGACGGCGAGGCCTGGCTCGCAGCGCGGTTGTCTTCGGACACGAGGAAAAAACTACGCAAAAAAGAGAAGCGCCTCGCAGGCATGGGCGCGCTGCGCTATTTCCGGGCGACGAAAAGCGGCGAGGTGAAACTGATCCTCGACGCGTTTTTTGAGCAGAAGCGCCGGCGCTATGACAATCCAGCCTATGAGACGAATTTGCAGGCCACACGCGGCTTCTACGAGGCCCTGACAGCGGCGGACGTTACTGGCGCGCCGTCGAGCGCGGAACTCCATGCCTTGGCGCTCGACGATCGGATCGTCGCCACGTTTGCGGCGGGCCTCAATGCCGGGCGTCTGCAGGGCATGTTCAATTCCTTCGACGCCGATCCGGAAATCGCCAAATCGAGCCCCGGCGACATCCTGCTGGCGCATGTGTTGCGCGACTGTTGCGCCCGGAAACTGCGCGCCTTCGACCTCGGCGTGGGCGATGCGCGCTACAAGACGACCTTTTGCGACGAGATCGAAACCATGGTGGAGGCGTATATCGCCGTAACCGGACCCGGTTTTCTGGCGCGGCCGTTCTTCCTTGCAGCGGCGGCGGCCAAGACGGCGATCAAGCGAAACCCCCGCCTTCACGCCGCCGCGATGAAGCTGCGCCGGAGCTAGGACGCTGAAACGGGCCGGAGGCGCGCTCGATTGCGCTATTGACCGGCGCGGAGAAGCCCTGTAATTCCCGTCTCGCCCTCAAGGGAGCGCGTAGCTCAGCCGGTAGAGCATCTGACTTTTAATCAGAGGGTCTCGGGTTCGAATCCCGACGCGCTCACCAAAAACTCCCTTATAAAACAAGTAACTAACTGGCAAAAACGTCAGTTGGTTTCTTGCTGTTTTGGCTTCTTTTTCGGTTGGGGATACGCCAGGGATACGAACAAGGCTGAGCAGGGCTGCGCAGGCGTGAACAATTGTGGATAAGACATTGAGGCGTCGAGACTGGGTAAGCGGATATCGTCAGGCTTTGTTTGAGAGATTTGGCTTCAAACGTCCACAAGATTATTGGCCCTGTTCGGGGCACCAGGAATGGGAATGGCTTTCTTAACCATCCCACCGTTTGCTTTCAAAAAGTCGATGAAGCTTTGCTCGTATTCTTCGTCATGCTCAAGGCCGCTTGTAAGCCGGAGAAGATCAGACCCAAACCTTGTTAAATTGAAGCATGGAATTTGCCATGAGCGTTGGGGCATCCATGCGTAGATCGTTGTCTTCGCCAGAACGAATGGAACGGTCATTGCTAAATTAGTCTTTGGGTCAATTGCGCCACGAAAATTGGTGAACTCAAATCCTCTCGCGAGCATTCCAGAAGTGCCGGAGATGACGCCGAGGTCTTCGCACGTGATAAATTTTCCAATGTCCTTCCATTTATCATTTTTGAATATGAAGGTACTTGTAATGGCATACGAGAGGACGTTGTGTATTATGGCTGCGTCGTTCGCGTCAATCGAAGAAAGGAGTTGTAAAGATTTTAGGCTAAACAACGATGGTTGCCTGATTTTTCCAGATAGGATTTTTGCCCATAATGCCTGAATTTGCGCGTCGCCTTTTTGGGATGCGAAGTCACTAAAGCTGTTGAGCCAATCATCATCGATTTCCGAGGCCGCATCGGGCGAGCTGGCGTCAACTTTTTCGCGTAGGTCCTCAATAGCTAGCGCGGCAATCGTCTCGCGATTTTTTTGCTCGATGAATGCCTTCCCAAACGAAAAGCTTATTGCGCGATCAGCTAGCGAATTATCATGCTCGATGGCGCGCTCAATCCTTGTTCCAGAAGCATCGATAATCTTCGCCTCGGCCTCCGCACGCGCCTGTCGCAACTTTGTGTCGCGATCAACGCGAGAGGCGACGTTCTGACCAACTGCATCTATAATTCGTCCCAATGCCTTGTCTGCGTTTTTAGCAGTTTGCGGAAGGGGAATTGCCGGCAATTGAAAGCCGATCTTGCTCGAAAGCCAGTCCGCAAATGTCGGCAATCCGTTCGGAACAAGGTCGTCAGACATGCGCGTTTCCGCCTTCAAATTCGTGCTTAAGCAAAGTGAGGATATCAAGCAATTTGATGCAGCGAAGCCTGCTTCGTTCAAAACGACTTTGATCTGCACAGCTATCTTTTAAGGGACCTGCCGTGTGCGGCGATCAGGCAAGATACGACCTTTCCGTGCGGCCCGGCCATCGCTATGGTCCGGTAGCCAACAAGCGGAAGGCCCAAATGCCCTGCATTCGCATAAACGCTTCCGGCTACGGTACGCCCGGCGAGGTCGTTGCCGTCGAAGATGGTCTTGTCGTTTGGAGCGGCCCTATCGAGGCCATTGCCGAGGCTGGCAACTTTGATGAGCTGTTCTGCCACGACGAAGACGAGGCGCGACTTGCTGCCCAGAGTTATCCACAGGCGAGCTAGGCGCTCAAGCGCCGATCAATCGAGAAACTGCGCTATGCCCGCCAGCGTAAAACTTAACATCAAGAGCCGGAGCCCATTTCTCTGAAGGACCATGCGGCGGCTGTTTCGATCTCGCATGTCCTCCATCAGTTTCTTGTTCATATAATAGGCGGGCGCTTCATAGGCGAAGCTGCCCCTGAACAACAGAACAGTGCCGAGCGCGCCGGACGCAGCGGCCGCAAGGTTGACGATCTTGCCGGGGGTAAAGCTTAAAGACATCACGCGCCTTCGTTCCTGAATTAGAGCTGCGCCTCGTCAAGAAGCTTGGCGAGCAAACTGACAAAGGCGATAAATTCGAGCGCGCGTTCGGGGTCGTCCTTGATGAAGCCGTGGGCGCGAGGGTTCCGAAGACCGGAGACGGCCCCGCAAAACATTTGCATGAACCCTTTTTGCTCGTCTCTGTCAGACTGATCGGAGAAAGCGTTGAATTTCAGAACTGGATTTTTAGGTGAAAAGGCTTGCTCCATGAGCGGCACGCCGTCCTGTTCAAGGCGGCTCCGCAATCGCACTAAGACATTTAGCGCCTTCACGGCAGCTTCGACCGCGTTTGCAAAATGCCCGTCCGTGTAGAGCTTTGAAGCATGACGGGCTATTTCAGGGTGAAGCTCAAGCCCATTATACGCTCGGAGGGCACGGTCAAGCCCAGATGATCCGTTGTCATCCAATCGTTCTTTCAATATTGCGACAATAGCTTTTAGCCCTATGACGTTTTTCTTTATTTCTTTGTCAACAAATGGGGCCCTTAAAATAAAACTGCCATGTTGACCAAAGCCGTGAGCCTCAAATGCGCTCAGAGACTCAATCGAATTACGTTGATATTCGATTGTATTTTGCCCGAATATATCAGACAGCGTCGTGTTAACCCTCTGCACCTGAGCATCCAAATACGCATCTTCATTTCCACTAACGAATGCGGATACCTGTATACTTTCCAGTTCGGCAATCCGCCGCTCCAAACGAGGAATAGCATCTCGCATTCGCTCAACTGACAAATTTGCAAACGCTTGTTGCGAAGGTTCGAAGTTGCGAGCCATTTTTAGCGTACCCTCACGGAGTCCCGAGCGTGCAATGTTTGGGGTCAAATCACCATGCGGCAATTAGCTACATTCGCAGGCTGCATTTGAAAGCGAAAAATGCATCACGAACTCACAAATCCGCCGACAATCGACAAGCTGCGCTCTATGGGCGTCGAAGGCGCGTACATAACCTGTCGCGGTTTCCAGCGGTCGAAGCCCATTCCCTTCGACGTCATGGCGTTGCCCGACGAAACGTTCTTTCCTGACATTGCGAAGTTGCGCCGGTTCAAGTGCGAGGGCTGCGGATCGCGAATGGCGGTTGTGACGCCCGATTGGCGAGGCATGAAAGCGCCGGGCGCTGGCGGTATGTGAGGGAAGGTCCTTTCGGACGCCAGCCGCATGGGCTAGTTTATGAATTCAGCAAAGAGGATAAGCCGAAATGCCAACAGATGACGCGAACAATCCGGATGCATCCATCGGCGTTTCTAAACCGTTCGTTAATGAAAGTAAGAAGTCAAATGATAACGATTTAGAAAAGAAAATTTACCAAGCAACTGCGCCGTCACGTTTTTTAAATGTATTCACATCGGCCATTCCTGCTCTAATAGGGACAGTCGTTGCCGTGATAAGTCTCTTCAGTTCAGCCGATGTTTTCAGAGAACTGTTTGATCGTAATAAAAACGTTACAACTATTCCGTTTGATTTGTCGCAAACGAAATTGATTTCTCAGGTTGATGAATTGAAAATTCATCTTAAAACGCTTGATGAAAAGCTGTCTCAATTCCATGACTTATCGCCTACAGAAAAAGGTGCGCTCGCAATTCGTGGAGTACAGGCCGATATTAAGGCGATATCTGATCGGCAGGAAAAAATTGAATCCGTTATTTCAACCAATCCATCTAAGGCGCTCGAAATGATCTTAATGCAAAGAGACCTAGATAATCTAAAATCAAGTGTACAAGCCAACAACGCGTCACTTCGAGATAATGTAGATAAAATATACGACTTAAATAAATGGCTTCTTGGTGCGATGGCCGTAAGTATCGTAACGCTTGCCGTTGGCAGCTTTATGAAAAATAAAGATGCGTAGGTGCTGCATGAGATTGAGAAAATTGCTTTCAGTTGTTTATTCGACGCTTCCCTCTAACGCATAATTGGAAAATAGCGCCTTGGTCTTTCCTGGAAGGTGAAGGCGTGTCACTCCAACGAGATTAAATTCTTCGGCGATGACTTTGTCTCCTTTGTTGAGCACTTTGCAGCGCATTTCAAACGCGAGACGATCCGCTGTGTCATAATCCTGATGCTGTGCCAACTCGCGCAGACGTTCGGCGGTAGACTTTTGCGGACAAGCGTATATGCCCGCCGACAATACACAAGGCTTGGCCGGAGTTGTGGGGCAGATGCTTTCTGTGGCGAAAGACGGTGCGGCAGTGATCGCCAAAACTAGAGGGGCGGCGGTCGCAAGTGCGAAAAAACGCATTGTGGTTTCCCTTAATGATTTGTCGGCTGGAAAGTGCGCCATAGCTTTGGGCCGGGGCAAAATGGATTGACTTAAGCTAGACCGCCTCGCGCACGTCGACAAGCTGTTCGGGAGCTTCGCCCATCCACTCGCGCGCCTGTTCGGCGTTGTAAATCGTCCAACCGCCCGGATCGCCAGCTGTTGCGGACATCTGCAACGCGAACACGTTGCCGCGTCGATAGAGCTTATCGACGGCTTGCTCGCCGTCGTCGACTTCGTAAATCCGAGCTGCAATCAAACGCATTGGTATCCTCCCAAATCAATTTAACGGGGTGAATCTATGGTGAAGGCTAAGTTGCTGTCAATACAATGAGTTGTGTGTGCTGTCTGGCGCGCATGTCGTGACATAGATCGTCAGTATCATTAGTTTGGTAGCGCTTCATCGATCTTGCGGAAGTCGTTTCTAGACTGTCCTATCTCAAATGGACGATGTCCGATTGAAAGGCGGGCGATGCCGTGCGCTAACTTCCTGATTTCTTGCAATACTTCCTCAGAATGACTTTCACCCCTATTGGCAAAAACCCTGACCGCTTGCAAAATATTTTCTTCTTGTTGCTTAGCCGAGGCGGCTTCGGCGACCCGTTCCCTCCATGTTTCAATTATATGATCTAGGGGGTCGTTATAATCCGTACGACGGCGCGCATAGATAACCTTTTTTGAGCCGCGACTTGTAATTTGAAAGCACAAGCCGTCTTTGACAAGTGAAGAAAATCGCGAAAAGTTATCTTTAAATAATTGCACACTAACGCTTATTATGGGTTCTACAAGGTAGCGTTTTTTGGGGTCGAGCGTCATAAAATATTGTCCAGCGCGATCCTTTACGTAAACACGTGCGTCGTTGCGAAGGGCTTCTCGGCAGATGGACAGGAAATTTGTTGTTGCGAAGGCTTGGGTGAGCCAACAGACTCGCCTCAACTTCAGTAGCAGCCGCGATTGCTGGTTTCGGCGTGGAGCTTTCGCGCGCTTTTGAACTAGCCAACGTACGATTTTTGGAAGTTTTGGATTTCATCACATGGACCTTTCGCGTCGGGCTAAAGCGAACCGGTAGTAACATCCGGTGGGTTTATCGTCAACCGCTCTCGGTCCTTGAAGAAACCCACTAGACGAAATTCATTGACGGCTGTTCGAAAAATCTGGACGTCAATCCGCGCGCCCGCTGTTGCCCGACAGTTTTCGCCAAATCGCCGAAACCCACGATGCGTAACAGTTCGCGAACATGCTCCTTTTTATAGATCGCGCGTGACGCGACGTGCGCGGCGAGCTGGGCTAGAAGATGGTCTGGCACTTCGTCGTTTAGCGCGATGATGTCGAACGCGTTCCGCGCGTTTCTGAATTGCGCAAGCGCCGGCAACAGTGCCACAGGAATATCATGCGACAATTCCGGCGAGCCTTTCGGCTTGGCGCGAGCGAGCAAGGGTGAGGCCATTTCCAAAACTCCCTTACTGGCTCTGTCTGCCGAGTTGCAAAAGACGAAGCGTTGTCATCGAAACGCCGTCCGGCTCGACGCTCTTGACCTCGAAAAGCTCCCCGGAACAAAGGCGCTCAACTTGATCGCCCAAATTGATCGACCAGGGCAGCGCGTCACGCGGGAAGCTCGCGACGGGCTCTCGGCTGTCCGCCAGTCCCGATTGCCTGGAACTGTCGCCGGCGTTCAGTTTGAAGACCATCTTGGATCGCCAAGTGAAAACCCCTTGTATCTGGACGCCGCGCGACGGGTCCGGCTTGGCCTGAAAATTCGGGCGGCGGTCGCAAGGAATGAGCAACAGCGCTTCGCCAAACGTCGAGGCGATTTCAGCCGCAACGTTCTGCATATCTGGCAACCATCCGTTTGAAACGTATGACATGTGCATGTGTCCTTAAAATCCTGAAGCCGTGGGCTTGAAGCCGGCGAAGGCGCTTGGCTTTGCGGCGTTGCTGCCCTTCATTGTCTCGCCGAGATTGGTTTGATGAAGGCCGATGTTGATGTTCTTGATCTCGTTTATTTTTGCGAGGAGCATCGGCGACGGGTCGACCGCGATTGTTTGGTGAAGTTCCACTTCTCCCTTCACCTCGGAATGCACCTCGCTTTCGACCTTCAGATTTTGCGGCATGAACTGGCGAGGATCGAACATGCCAATACCGGGCGCGGGCGCAGCCGGTCCGGCCAAAGCCGGAAAGGAAGACTTCGCAGCGGCGATGCTTCCGAGCGCGCGGATTTCCTGTTCGGATGCTTGGCGCGCGGCGTATGAATTCCGCTTGTGCGCCCACGGGTCGGCGTCTTCGTTCCACCAATTATGAAGCCATGATTGACTTTTGGCGTTCGTGGCCGGTCGGTCGAACAGGCTATCAGGAACCCAGCGGCGCGACGTTCCGCGACCGTTCCTTTCGATTTCCCAATGACCCGGCTTGCCGTCCGGGCGGCTAGTCGGGCTGATAATCCCGGCGTCCGCCATCAAGCCAAGCGCTTCATGAAGCGCGACGGTCGCGAGCGCGCCGGCAGCGACGCCAAGGGCAGCCGGTGCGGCCCCACCAAATGCCGGCAGTGTGCCGGGTATTGCCTCGCCGGCTGCCGCCGCGCCAGCTGCGCCGCGCACAGCGGCCCCCGGAACAGCTTCAGCTGTTTTCGTGCCAAGCAACTTGGCGACGGTGTCCAACGTCGCTTTGAAGCCCCACGCGCCGCCCGCAAGCGCCGCCGCCGCGCCGCCGAATGTCGCAACCTGCCTCCCGGTATTATCCAGGGTCGAAAGCCAGGACATTGTTTTGGTTGCGGCGTTCGTGAATGAGGTCAGCCAAGAGCTGTTCGCTTCGACGAACTTGTTTTTCGTGTCGTCAATGGTCGCGGTCAGCCGGTCGACCGATGCGGCAAGCCCGGTCATTCGTTCCGTTGCAACCCGTTGCGCCTCGCCGTTGGCGTTTCTTAATTGGTCCTCATATTCGGCATTCTGCTTGAGCTGTTAAATCGCGGTGACGCCCTTCGCGCCTTGTTTCGAGCCGAGATATTCAAGGATTTGCTGCGGCGTCATTTTCGCCAGCATATCGTGCCAAAGCTTGTCGCCGTCGACCTGTCCCTTGCTCGCCTCAAAAAGCGCCCCGGCTTTATGGCCGATGACGTTAAGGTCCTTCGCCTTGGTGTCGCCGTAGGCGCTTTCATAGGCATCGCGGACAGCCGCGCCAAACGCGGCCTTGTCATGGAGCACGCCCTTTTCGACCTTGCTTTGCAGAGCGGCGATTGCCTCTTGCGGCAACTCCTTTAAGCCGTTCTCGGCGAAAGCAAGGTTCAACGTGCTGGCGTTCATCTTGCCGGGCTTTACGTAATTGTCATATTTGATGCTTGCGGCGTCGAGCGCGATGCGGCCTTCAGCGGTTGGCATCATGATTCGCGCGGCCAATTGTCGCCAGAACACGCCGCTTTCGTCGCCGCTGAATTGTTCGCGCTTCAAAACCATTTGCGTCGCGGCGACGGCTTCCGGCGATATGTGCGCGGCGGTTGTCGCAGCCGCCGAATATTTCCATCCGGCTTCGATGTCATCCGGCGACATTGCGCCATGCTTGTTCTGAACAGCCGCGATGTCCGAGAAATGTTTGCCAAGTTCGCGCGCTTGTTCCGCGTTCTCGACATGGTGCCCGGTGCCGAAGATGATGCCTTCCAGGATTTGCGCGCCCCGCTGAACGGACGTTCCGAGGGCCTTCGCTAGGATTGTCGCCTGTTCGGTCATAGCGACGGACGTGGCGGCGTCCATGTGGCGTTTGACGAACTCGCCTTGTGCACGAACAACGTTTTCAGGCGTCTCACCATATTTCGTCGCAAGGTCGGTTTGTTGCTTGCGCAATAGGTCCATGTCGGTTTCGGAGTATTTCCCCGCCGCGCGCATCGCGATCTGTTCGCGTTCGACTGGGATATATTGGCGGATCGCGTCCGCTGCGATATGGGGCAGCCGCGTCGCGGCATAAGTCGCGGCGGCAGCGGTAACGCCCTTGAAGGCGTCACGCATCCTGCCAAGCACGCTGATATGACGTTCCGCCGCAAGGCTTGCCGCGTCCAGTTGGTTTGGCATGTTCGAAAAGGCGTCCGTCTTGCCCGTCTTTTCGATGTCCTTGGCCACTTTTTCGGCGAGCTGCGCGACTGCCTTAAGAACCGCCGAGGCGTGATCCTGCGCGGAAATTGTTGCCGTGATTTGGGGATTTGAGCCGGCCATTCTAGGCCCTTCCGTGAGTGAGAAGCGAGCCCATTACGGGGCTCGCGATTTGTTCCATTCGGCTATCGCGGACAGGTGAGAGAACAGCCGCCTAATCGGCATTTGCTCTAACGTCCCTATGTCCTGATGATATTCCGTGATTAGCAGCGCGACGCTCTGCCTCACGGCGCGGTAGGGCTCTCGCCGGCAACTCCTAAGATAAGGTCGGTGACTGCGACGCGCGCCGCCATGTAGTCCTTGGCTGGCAGGTCCTTCAGAATGAGCATGTCAACGCCGCTCATCTGCGCCATGAAATTCAACGTTGACACGTTGTTGTATTCGAACTCGACGCGCCCATCTTTGATCTTCATTTTGAAGGGTTCTGCATAGTCAAAAAAGGCCCGCGCGGTCGGTTCATTGAGTTCGAGTTCGTTGATTTCGCCCTTGTGCGTCTGAAGCGATTTCGAGAGTTTTACGGTAGTCGCCATGTTTATATTGCCTTGTGTGAGGGTTAGCGGATCGCCGCCACGTCACAGCCGGATTGCTGCAAAGCGGCGAGAAGGGACAGGCTCGTTCCGGCGTTGATTTTCAGCGCATAGTTCAGGCGCTTTGCCTCGGTGCGGGCGGCAAGGTCGCCTTGGTCCGCTCGCTGCGACAGGGCGGCGAGACGGATTTCGGTTCGGCGTTTAAGGGTCGGATCGGCCATGATGGTTGCTTTCGGGTTCGTGGTTTCGGTTTCTTCGACGGGCAAGCCGCCGAGAAAAAGTTTTGCGCGTTCGACGGGCATTGATTTCGCCGAATAGGCCATGGCGAGTTTGACGGCGGCGCGCGGACGGTCCTGCGCTTCAGGCAACCCCATTATCGTTTCCGCGTATTCGTCACTTTCGATTTGAGCGGCTTGCCTTGCGAGGTCGGCTCTGCCAGCCGGCGTTTCGAGAAAAGCCTTGCGCTCGCGCTCGGCGACTTGCGCCCGGTGCGCCGCTTCGCGGCTTCGAATGAGTTCGTCAGTTGTGGACATGATGGTTTCTTTCAGTAGGGCCAGCCGAAGCCGAACGGATAGCCGAATCCAGGGTTGATCGCGCCGGGCGGAACGTAAGGCCCGGCTCGCACGGCACGGCGCGACATGCGTGGATCGCAAAGGATTTCGAGCTTGCGAATTTCGGCCCTGAGTTCCTTGACGTTGCCGGGATGCGTCGTTTTCCAGCGGTCTTGATCGCGCGTCTGTTGCGTCTGATTTCCCGTCATGAGCTGATAGAGCGCGGCGCGAAGCTCCGGCAGATACATGCACGGGTTGTCGATTGCGGACGGCGGCCCGGCAGGTGGCGGAAAGCAGTTTCCAGGCAGCGGCGGACGGTTGAAGTTGCTCATTTACGCGACCCTCTCTTCGGCAATTGCGCAGGCGCGACGGGCGTAGGTTCTTCGGTATCGTCGCGGTTTTGGGTGATGGTCGCGCCGGGATAGAACGGATGGTCGAGCCCCGCCGCCTTGAGCAAGTCACGTTCGTTCTTCAGGTTTTGGATATGGGTTTCGAGGTCGAGCCCGCGTTCGGCGAGCGCGTCTTCGAAGGTCGTTAAGCCGTTCTCAAGCTCTAAAACCGTCGCGTCGGCAGCCTTCTTTTTGTCCGGTTCCGCGCGGCCCCATCCGAGCCATTTGCTCGACGTGTACGCGTCTCGCATTGCGTAAAACGGCGGCGCACCGTCCGGCGCTTCGATTGCGCCGGTTTCTAACTGCTCTTCAAGCCATGCGTCGAAGACGGCGCGATAAAACGCTTCGACAAGGTTGCGGCGACGTTTCATCGTCATGCGGTGCGGCTGTTCGCCAGCCATGCGCGAAGCGCTGAAATTCGTCATCGAATAATCGCCGCTAACGTTTTCGTAACTTTCGCCAGCCGCGCGGGCCGCCTTGCGTGTAAGCGACTTGTCGAAGGCGTCAAAGGTTGCGGTCGGATTTTCGACCTTGTTCATTTTGAGCTTATCGCCGGGCGCAAGGTGGTTGACAGTGCCGGGCTGCGGGCTGATTTTGCTCTTGCTGTACCAAGACGCGCGGTCTTCGACGAAGCCGGACATGCCGGACATTTCATCGTTGACGGACAGCCCGCCCAAAGCGGCTTGCGGCGGCAAATCGCTTTCGACGGTCAAGGCGAACTGAGTTTGCAAGAGCGCGTTGGCTAATGTGAACTCGGCGTTTGCCTCGCGTTCCTGCGCTGGCGTCAGAGCGCCGACTAACGGCGACAAGCCGCGCACCTGCCTCGGGTCTTTCAGCTCGAAAAGGTGAATGACCTTGCGGCGACCCCAGGCGGTGAAGGCCGGCGTGAATTTCGCCATCGGCTGAATATACGTCGCGCCGAGCGGCAGCTCGCGGAGGTAATAGCCGCCCACGCGGCCCCGTTGGTCGAAGGCCACGCCGTTCAGGACGCGCCAGCCGTCGCGCTCGCCGATAATTGTGGCGTCGAGTTGGCGCGTGTCGAGAAGTGCAACTTTTGTCCGCGTTGTCACGCCCCGGAAGGACTGCCAATCGAGCGTTGCGACAATCTCGCCGTTCAAGAGCGCCGAGCGATACGCGGCGGCGGCTAACCCGTGCATGTCGAAACGTCCACTAATATCGACTTCGCGGGCGTTTTCGGCCCAAGCCTTCCATCGGGTTTCAATGGCGTGCGAGAGCTTGCGCGCCGCTTCCGGCGAAATGCCGAGCGCGTCCGCGTCGGGCTTGCTTGAAAGGGTTAAGCCGGTTCCAACTGCGTTCGTCTCGGACGTGTCAAGGATCGTCGACAGCGCCGGGTTCGACGTGGCGAGGTCGTTCGCGATGACGGAAGCCGCAACGGCGTCGCGCGCCGTCCTGCCGCCATACTGGATAGCAAGCGGGCTGTTCGCGCCAGCATTCCAGCCCATGCCGAGCGGGCTTTGATAGCGAGCCCAGGCGAGGCGCGGGCCGCGTCCGTCTGTCCCGCTCTGAAAATCGGCCTTGACGTTCGGCGGCGCGAGTTCCGTCGATTGGCGGACAGCCGGCAGGTTGATCGCGGCTGCGATCTCGCCGGGTGATCCATGGTTCAGGGGTAAGGCGTTCATATCGTCACGCCTTCACGTTGACGACATAACCGCGCGCGGCGGCGTAGCCGTGCCCTACCTGTTTGATTTCGGCGAGGCGCGCGGCTTTCTGGTCCGAGCCCGCGCCGATTGCGCCGGCAGTCGCCGAAGATATGCCGATGCTTTCGGCGTTCATGGCGTCAAGGAAGGGGCTTTCGGTCGGCAGGCCGCGCAACATGTCGACAGCCATCTCGACGGACATGTTTGAGTTGAGCGCCAGCTTTCGCGCGCTTTCCGGGCGTTTTCTGCCTTCAGGGCATTCGAGAATATTCATGATGCGCAACCGCTCTTGCGAAATAATCATCGCGGCGGTGGGCGCTTTGGTGACGACAGGTTTAAGGGACATTCGAGGAAGCTCCGGTGTTCGAGGTGGCGTTCAGCTTTGCGGCCAAATCGCCGATGGTGGATTTAGCCTTTGCGTTTTTCGGCGGTGCCTTCGTGATGCTCGCGACGGCGAGCGCATAGGCCAGACAGTCCAGGGGTTCATTGCCGCCGCCTGAACGTGCCGACATGTGGAATTCTTGTTTGGCGTAGCCGCGCACATACCGGGTTTTCAGCGTCTCGACGGCGAGCCCTTCGAAGTACGCGGCGTCGAGATGGTCCGGCAGGTAAATGAAGCCGGGCGCGATTTCCTGCATGGACAGGCGGCGGTGAATGGCCGCCTTCACGCCGTCGACGCCCACAAGGTAGAGCGTGGTTAGACCGCGCAACGTGTTGCCCTTGCGGATTACGGGTTTGTCGAACCCGCCCACGCCTTTGACAGCGATAACGTTGCGGGTTTTTTTGCGTTGAGAAGCGCAGAACGTGGCAACGTTGCTTGTGTTGTATCCGCTATCGATCGCAGTCGCGGACAGTGGCAAATTGCGCCCGTCGAAGGTGCGGAAGGACACGCTGCCTAACAACTTATCGAGGTCCGCCCATACCGCGCCGCCTGAAGTGTCGCCGTGCAAAACGAAGTGGTTCAAAACCCACGCGCGGCGGTCGTCTTTCGGCTCGGCATGGCCGATAAAACTGACTTCAAGGCGTTCCGCCTGAACGTCTACGCCAGCCGTAACGAACTGGATTGCGGGCGCATAAGGCGCTTTAATCGGCTCGGCGCGTTGCTGAAGCTCCGTCGCGTCGACCTTGATTTCGCCGCCATCGTCATAAGTATCGGCCAAAACGGTATTGACGAAGACGCGGCGCTTTTCGGGCGTGTCGGCTTCCTCGGATTGCGCGGCGACGCTGGCGAGCGAGCTGAACTTCGAGACAAGTTCCGTCGCGTGAAAGCTGCGGATACCCGGCTCCGGGTTTTCGTTCGTGGGCTGCCAATCGCCGGCCTCGATAGCAGCGAGGCGTTCGCGCTCAGTCAGATGATGCCCGCAATCGTCGCACACAAGGCGCGCGGTGTGGGGCTTGCCCTTTTCCCATTTGAGCTGTTCGAAACGGAAATAATCGAACGCGCCGCATTCAGGGCAAGAGGTGAAGTACTTTTCGCACGTCCCCCGGTCGTGCCATTCCTTGACGCGCGACGCGCCTTTCGCCGTAGGCGTGCTGGCGATGATGCGGCGGCGGTTACGGAAAGTGCGCGTGCGCTTCGTCGCTAAAAGCACGGGGTCGCCTTCGGTTCCCGCCGAATTGGCGAACCTGTCTACTTCGTCGAGGAATAGCCAGCGGATCGCGCGTGCGGCAAGGTCATCCGGCTTATAGGACGAAGCGACGTTCAGCGATCCGCCTGGAAAGAGTTTGTGCGACAGGCTGTCGCCGCCGCCTTTCCTGCCGCCGCCGATAATGGAGCGCAGCGCGGGAGATGTTTTTATAAGCGGGTCCAGCCGGTTGCGAACAAAATCCGTTGCTTTGCCTTCAGTTGGCGAGACGTGCAATGCGGGGCCGGGGTCTTGCGCCATGGCGTAGCCGAGGACGCAATCGATAGAAATTGACTTCCCGGTTTGCGACGCGAGCATGAAAACGAACGTGTCGGCGGCTTCGTCCGCAATCGCGTCGATCATACCGCGCTGATAGGAAGTCAGGCGCAACGGCCCCGGCTCGGCATTGCTCTCGGACGGCAGGATGATGTTCGCTTCAGCCCATTCGGACGGCGACAGGAGGACAGGCGGCGCGAATGCGCCGAGAATTTCGATTGCAAGGCTGAAGTCAAATTTGAAAACGAAGCTCATGCCAGGGCCTCGTTTGCATAGGTGAACGGATCGGCGAGCACGCCGAGCGCAAGGCGGGCCTCTTCCTCTATAAGTCCGGCAATCGCGCGTTCGTCAGTCATGCCGGCGAGGCGCGGCGCGAGTTTCGGCCCGATTGACAGGAAGGCGGATCGCGCACGCGTGGCTATGTCCTTGCAAACCTCGGCGACGGTTTCCCGGTCAATGAGCTTGCCTTCGGCCTGTTCGAGTTGAAGGCGCATCTTCCGGGCGCGCATCTGTTCGCCTTCCGCTTTCGCGGCGTTCAGCGTGCGGCGGGCGTCATCGTCCAGGGAATGACCATACGATGCGCGGGGCGCGTTCCGGTTGCCAACGACGCGGGCTTCGTCGAGGCGCAGGCGGATCGCTTCGGACGCGTCGGTGTGGTTGAAAGTCCTGTCCTTCGGATTGCGGGCAATACCAGCATCTTTGAGATGCTGAAGCGCGATGTTCCGGGCAATGTGATTTTCTGCGGCGAGTTCGGTTATCGTTGCGCGTGCGGTCATGCCTTTGCCCCGCAAGGCTTTGATGGCACTATCGAAAAATGAGACGAAAAGAACGAATAATATGCGGCAGCGCGCCGCAACCGGTCGGTGGATGGCTGCCAAGGACCCAAAGCCGCCTGCGCTGTCCGCCAATCGCCCGCGCGGCGCACTGATGCCCAGAGAGGCCCGCGCATAGGGCTTGACGGGGCTTCAAGCAAGGTCGACAGCTTCGCGCCCGCGATGCCTGCCAGCGACTCGCGTTGAGTCTTGAGGCCGATTGCGCCAATCGCTTCCATAAACTCAGCTTGAGCATAAGCCTTGAGCGTGGCGTTCTCGCGCTCCCCGCGCTGCGGCCATTCGGCGGGATCACTCCCGCATTCAGACCGAACGGATGCGCAGCGCGGGGGGTGGCCTGCCGTCGTGGAGTGATGCGCCATCGCCGAACCGGAGAAGAATCCGACGACGGACAGAGCAACAGCACGGCGAGCAAGTCGCGAAACGCGGTGTGGGTTGTTGAATGATCGGGGCGACGCGTCGAGCATGTCACTCCCCGCCAATTATTGAAGGGTTCGGCCCGGCGACGCCGTCGAGCGCGTGCTGTATTTCGGCGGCCATCGTCGAGGCAAGTAAACGGTCTACTGCCTTCGTCCAGTCGACACGCGGCGCGGCCTTGTCTTGCGCCATGCCCGTCGAAGGCATCTCGATATAGACTGGCTTGAAGTCCTTCCTGCCCTTGCCGGTCCGCACCATGAGAGCCCGGCCACCATTGGCTTCGATGACGAACGCCTTGGGGATGTTGAGGCTTGCTGAGCCGCCGCCCGTGAGACGAAAGGTCGAGCCGGTGTAAGAGCCGCGATTGGCGTTCATGCCAGACAGGAACGTGCCAACGTTCAGCGCGCCGATAGCCTTTTTCTTGATTGTCCAAACGGCGCTTAGATTGTTCTGTGTGGAGCCTCTAACGAGGGGCGTGGCGTCGCGAAACTTGCTCGCCGGAACGCCGATGTCTTTCGCCATGGTCTTGATTGCGTCTTTGCGCGCGGCGCGCGCTGTCTTGTCGACCGTGCGCCGCATCGCGTTCACGCCTTCGCGTGCGCTGAACTCCATGCGCTCAACGAATTGCCGTGTATCGATTTGCACGCGAAGCTCGACGCCCATGGGTTCAGCCTTTCCGAACTTCGGCAGTGCGCGTCAGGTTGTGATAGGCGGCGTCTCTCTCGACAGTCAGGCTAAGCGCGATCCGTGCGCCGTCCATTTGGGCAAGAGGCGCGGCGTCGAGCATGTTGGCGAACAGCTTCGCCAAGTCGGCTTTGCTGGCGACGGCGTGTTCAGCCTGTGTGACGCGGGGCGGTTTCGAGTTGATCGCCATTGTTCAGGCCCCCACGTTGAAGCGCTTGCGGAAATAATCGGAGATGCTCTCGACTTCCGGCGTCTCGCTTTCCGGCGATGCGGCGAGGAGAGCGCGCATGTGGTCGAGCAACGGCGTATCGAGCGAGGGAGCAGTGTGCGCGAGCGCTTCGACGTGCGCGCACTGCTTATCGATTAATTTGAGCGTGTTCGGGTCAGAAAAAAGGGCGTGCATGTTGGCTGGCTAGTCTGCGGACGGTTCTCGGGTGAGTTGAGAGAATGTTCGCGTAAGAGGAAATTCTATTATTCAATAAATATATGATTTTAATTGGCTGTAAACTTGTGTTAATATGTCTCAACACGTCGAAAGTTGCTTGAGCGTGTTTCATGTTGTGTATGATATGACAGCATCTCTGCCCTAAATAAATTTCCGTGGCTGGAAAACAGCATGTGGAAAGGCGGAAGGTTTTTCCGTCTGAGGGGTTCTCCCGGTTTGATCGCGCTTGGATGACAATCGTTCAGCACCAAAGCCAGGGCGCACCATCCGCACCTCCTATATAGGGGGAGGTGCGGTGCGGTGCGGGTGTGCGGAGGCATGGTGCGCTCTTGGTGCGCTCAATGGTGCGCATTTGGTGCGCCCTGCGTAACTAACTGAATCTAAACGTATTTATAGAAACGCGCTTTTGGTGCGCAATCGGTGCGCATTTAACCCCAACGTGCGCGCGTCCTAACCTTGTGTTGGGGCGCGCATGGTGCGCTTTCATGAAGGAACCGAGCTGCAACATAGCGATTGCGGATAGGGCTGAGGTATGCTGTCTTGACGACACAGCCAACGGGTTCGCCATGCAACTTTTTTAACGAACGAATTTCTCATGAATCAACAAATCAGAGTAATTTTTGCTGGCTTCGTCATGGCGCTAGCCATTTTCGGTACTGCCGCTGCGGACGCTTTCAACGATGGCGTATCTGCCTATCAGCGCGGTGATTATGCAACGGCGATACGGCTTTTTCGCGCGTTGGCCGATCAAGGCAACGTGTTAGCGCAGATCGGACTTGGCGATATCTACCGTCATGGCCAAGGCGTGCCGCAAGACGATGCGCTGGCAGCTTCGTGGTATCGAAAGGCGGCGGAACAAGGGAACGCAGCCGCGCAAACCGAACTCGGGGTTTTCTATTTAGGGATGCACGACGAGCATGCCGATGTACAGGCGATACAGTGGTTTCGAAAAGCCGCAGATCAGGGAAACGCGAAGGCGCAAGCTGAACTCGGCGAACTCTATTTTGAAGGCCATGGGGTGCCGCAGGATTACGCGCAGTCAGCCACATGGTATCGAAAAGCAGTTGCGCAGGTAATTACATCGTCCGTAAAACCATCAAGCGAAAAAGAAGGCGGTCGTAAATCATCTGAAGAGCAACATATCACATCTGTACCAAATTGTTCAGATGATGATTATGTCAAGTTTTGGCGGCAAGCAGCTGTCAGTGATGTATTCGTTGGTTTGGTCGATGACCCCACAACGCAGAAGCCGTACGCAAAAGCCCCGGAGTTTACGCTTACACCCACAACATTGTTGCGTGGAGACAATTTCTTGCGCTGTAAGTATATTATAAGCGGCGACAAAATAATGACCGGTTTTGGGGAGCAGAACATAAACGCAGTGTTTATGACGCAAACGGTCTACTCGGACGACGGAAAGCCGAGCAATCGATATTGGTCCAATGGGTTAGCATTCGGTGGATCAATGGGATAACTCCCGAGGCCGTTGCGCAGGCCGACGCGGAGATCGGGCGTTCGACTTGGCGGTGAGGGGCTATTGCCGCTTGCGCACCAAATTAGGCGGCCCGATTATCGCGGGCCGCCTTTTCGCCTTCCCGTCGTCGAGCCATCAAGCCGCTAAGGCCTCGCCCTCTTCGTCATCGACCATGCCGAACCGCATGCTTGCGTCATCGGCCGCGGCAAGCAGCACATGGCCCGGCTCGCCTTCCCGAATTAAGCCAACTGCGATCAATGAGGCCCTGAGCTTGCGCAGGTAGTTGCCCTTGACCTCGGCGAACTCCCCGTCGCCCGCGTCCGCCTTTCTGCCCTCGTTCATCGCATCCCGGATCGCCGCCATTGCAATCGGCCCGTCGCTACCCTGCGCAAGCCGCTTTATGACGTCGAAGGCTTCTGCCTCGCCGGGCGAAAGCTTCCGCCCCGTGGGTGGTTTCGCTCGTTTCGCCTGCAATGAGGTCGTGTCGACGATCTTGGCGACAGCCGACTTGCGCGGGTTGCCTTCCGCGTCCGTTCCGAGCTGCATGTCGACGAGACGGAAGTTGAAAACGTCGCCGGTTTCCATGTCCCGCTGTTTGGTGACGGTCATAGAGCGCAGGCCAGCGCCATCCGCGACGACTTCAATCTCGGTATCCGTCGCAGCGCGAAGGGATGAATGACCGCGTGCGCCCTTCGCCCGGTCCTTGCCGCTGTGATGGATGTACATGAGGTGCGCGCCGGTCCGTTGGCGCACCTTGTCGCCATTCGTCACAAGTGCGTTCATGTCGCGGGCTTCGTTCTCGCTGCCTGCGCCCATCGCGCGCGCCAGGGTATCGACGATTACCAAAAGCGCCTTCTTGCCGGTCGCCGCCTCGGCTTCCGAAACGATGCGGGTAATCTCTTTCACGTCGGCGTCGTTCCCGTGTAAGTCGACGCTCGACTTGACGATTGCCAGCGGCGGGTTTTTCGCCTCGGGATACTTGGCGCGTAGCGCCGCAAGGCGGCGGTCGAAGCGCCTGCCACCTTCCGCGACGATGTAAACGACGAGCCCCTGTTCGACTTCGCGGCCCGCAAATTCCGTCCCTAGCGCGATATGGAAAGCAAGAAGCAAGGCGATAAACGACTTGCCCGCGTTCGACTTGCCGTACAAAACACTCATCGAACCGAGGTCGAGCATGTCCTTCACAAGCTGACGTTCGACCTCTGCGAATGCGGCGTCGGCGGCTTCGTCGAACAACGTAAAAGCGAGCCGGCCTTTTTTCGGTGCCTCCGGTTTGCTGATCGCCTTCCGCGCCTTGTCCGCCATCTTCGACAAGAGGTCGTCAGTGTCGCCTAACGCATATTCGCCGGGTCCATACGAGGCTAAGGCGCGGCACATAACGCCGGCTGTTTCGGCCTTCACGCCGTCATCTTCAAGAGCGCATCTCAGGTCATAGAGCATGCCGGCGTCGATCGTCACGCCATTGTCGACGGCCCAACGTATCGCCTCGATTTTGGCGAAAGACGACGTTTCGTCTTGTTCGACTGCGCCGAACGCGTCGCCCCTCGCCGGTCCCTTTTTCCTGCGCTCGGCGTCGAGCGCTTCCGGCGTCATAAACCGCGAACCCACGGCTGTGTGACGCGAACTTAGCGCGCTTTCGATCTGGTCTTCTATATGCGTGGCGTCGAGCGCTTCTTTACCCGCATCCCATCCCTCGCCGATCTTTTCGCCCGCCGCCAACACGCGCGCCGATAACGCATTGGCATCATCAACACCGATGCCCTCCAAGTGCTCCCGCAATTCGCCTTTCGAGCCGCTTAGATCGCGGTCGAACCACGCCCATTCAATCGCGCACACGGTGTCGCGCGAGAGCCCCAAATCGAAGCCGTCGTTTGCGGTGTTTCGGATCACGTTTCGCCTTCCGTCGTCCAGGCGATCCCTTTCACTTCGCACTTCAATTTCGCGCACAAATTCATCAATCATGTGCGGCGCGTCCTCAACGCAGCCCGGCGCAACGGATTTCGTCCGCTCCATTGCCGAAGCTTTCAGCGCGTGCGGGATGAGGTCGGGCAGCTCGACGCTCGGTTCGCCGTCAATTAATCCCCAACGCTGCCCCACGGGGTCAGGTGCGCCGAGAACGGTGACGCCGAGAAAGATCGGCTGAACGGTGCGATATATGGACATGTCGATTATGTCGGCAACGGGGGATAGAAGGGCCTCCGTTTCGGCAAGCGTAATCGGTCGGTTTGTCCAGAAAACAAGACGCACGCGCGCCTTGCCAGGCGTGAGGGCATGACCGCTCGTCAGGTTCCACAGGCAGCGCGCGTCATGGAATACCGCAGGCAAACGCGCGCGGGCAGCCATTGCAACGGCGGGACCGTCCGTTTCCATGGTTTCCAGGCCATCGTCATCGATAAGAATGAACCGATGCGCCGCGTCTTCGAAATTGTCGCCGATGCGCCGCAGGTCGTTCAGGTCAACGCCGTCTTTGGGGACGCCGTGAACGATGATGCACTTACGATTGTCAGAGCCCTTCGCAAGCATTTTTCCGAAGTGCTTCAGGTCCGAAATGTCCGCAACCTCAGCTTGCCATTTGAACTCAAGCTTTAATTGCTTCTTTTGCCACGCTCCGTCTTTGAAACGAATGCGTTTTCCTTGGGCTTTTTGTGATTTAAGGAACGTGATTTTATCGACAGCCGCGTTGACATTTTCAGCCGCGACAGGCACACTTTGAACGTTCATATGAATACCCTTCGAACCCGCTTCGCGCTCGAACCGCTCGGCGGGTTTTTCTTGTTCAATGCAGTGTGTTTTTCGCGCCGGGTTGCGCGTGCTCGGCTTGATTCGTCAACCTCGCCGCGCGTCTCCTTTCAAGGACCAATTCGATCAGCCGGCCCAAGAAGGGATTGTCGATTTGGCCGGCAAGTTCAGTCGTCTCGACGCGCTCCAAATCCGCCAAAAACAGGTCGATAATTTCGGCGAGGCTGTACGGGCGGCTGCCCAGGATTTCCGATACGGTCATGGGCATGCCTCCAAATCGACGACGCGTGCGCCCGGTCAATCTCCCTGCGCTCGATTGCAGCCAAAGCGACCTGACGCACTTCAGCTTTTTGGCTGTCCGAGTGTAGCCACAACTGCACGTCGTCGCCCAGCGCGATTTCGTGCAACGGCAATTCGCTTAGCGGCATAAACTCGGCGTCGGAGTAGCGCGCCAATTCCGCCGCAATATCGAAATTGAGCCCTTCCGCGATCTCGAAAAGTTGTTCAATCGTTTTCGGCAGGTCGCGCGGATTGACGGTGCGAATGTTGGCATGGCCGGTTCGCCGGAATGCACAGTGCATGGCTTGCCTACCGAAGCGATGCGCGATGATGACGCATTGTCGGCGGGCGATTTCTCGCAAAATTTCCGCGTGCGGCGCTTTTTGAAGGTCGCTGGCCATGGCCATCAACCTCGCTCGCCGGAAACAGCGGCTCGCCAGTCGTTCGCAGGCGTGGCGTCGATATCGGTCTTGCGAATGGCCGGGGCGCGGCTGACTTCGGAGCCGCCTATGAGGTCGACGCCAGCCTTGCGAAGCGCGGCAGCGCGACGCAGCTCTTTCACGGTCGGCGGAAATTCGCCGATGCGGATTTCTTCCAGCTCTTGCTTCGGCGGATTGAGTTTTCGCTCCACGGCGCGGCCAAGATCGGAATATGACGCCATCTCGCCGAGTGAGTAGAGGTCGCGGATAGATTGCGGCACACGACCAAGCGCAAAGCGGAACGCATTGGTGATCTCATATGATGCGAGCGATCCCGGCAGGCGTTCATGGTCGACCACATGGCGAGCAATGCGGTTGGCGTCGCGGCGATAGTCGTGGGCGATGACATCGGCGCTTTCGATTGATGATGACATTGCGTCAGACCTCCTCGCCGTCGAGTTGCTTGGCTTCGAAGGCATTGAGGTCTTCCTCCCTCCACCTCAACACTCCGCCAACCTTCAGCGGGCGTGGAAAGCTTCCGCGCTCAAGGCCGTTGTAAATGGCCCCCCGCGATAAATCGTAACGCGTGCACACGTCGGACATAGAGAGCCGGCGCGGTTGCAGCGGCGGAGTAGTTGATTGTTTCAGCGTAGCGACGGCCATGTAAAAAACCCCGTAATTTGGCGCAATCCGGCTTGATGCCGGAGCGCGCAATTTTCGTTTTGGGTGATTTGGCCGCTTCCGCCTGCCGCTTTTGAAGGCGTGGCTACGGTCCTTGGGTACGCCGCAGAACGGGTTTTCAGCCGGTTCCGATAAGTGATTGTTAGCGCATATGTGGGCGCAGGTAAACAGCGATTTGCAATAAAAAATGACATTAATACAACATGGCAACGTATTAACGTAGCAACGTTGACGAGGTGTTCCATCAGAAGGTATTGTTTTGGTGGAGTTTGTGCTTGATAACTCCTTACGATTTTGAGTTACTCGGGGGCATTAAAAAGTTTTACTGTTTTTATTTTAGTACGATTTCAAAGGCTTCGTTCGCCTCGCCGTTTATGCACCTTCATTTTTCCTTGTTTTCCCGGCTTTTGCGACGTGATCGGCGATCAAATCGACAGCTTCCCGTAGCTCCTTGGCGTGGCTGTAACGAGCGTAAACCGCTGTAACCCGGCCATCCGCATGTCCTAACAGTTTTTGAATGACTTCGAACGAAACGCCGTTCGCGCCGGCTATCGTCGCAGCTGTGCGCCTTAGATCGTGCGCAGTCCAGCTAGGGCAGGGCTTGCCGTCAACGGTCATTTGCCCGCGAAGGTTCTCGACAAGCTGCGACGCGGCCCATTGGCTCGCTTGCTGGCTTCGATCAGTCCTGTGCGGGAACACATAAGGCGACGGATTGTCGTCGCGGTCTTCGCCCTGCTTGCGCTTCGCCTTCAGGATCGACACGGCCTGCGCGGATAACGGAATGACACGGGACCGGGCTGCTTTGGTCTTCGCGCGGGGCAAATGCCATTCGGGTTGCTCGCCGTCTAGGTCGCGAAGTTCGGTCCACTCCATAGCAGTAACTTCGCCCGGTCGGGCCGCAGTCAAAAGAATGAGCTTCAGCGCCTCGCCGATGTTCGAAAGCTTGCACGCAGGCCCGTCGAGAAGGGCCCATAACGCCACAACCTCGGCGTCGCTCAAATAGCGTTCCTTGGCCGTCTCACGGCCTCCTCGGGCCTTGATGCCGTCGATAGGGTTGATGGTCGCCAGTTCTTCGGCGAGCGCCCACTTATAGCATGCGCGCAAGGCGGCCTGAACTCGGTTCGCCATGACCGGCCCCCGCGCCTTGATCGTATCGAGCAAGTTCGCGGATTTCCTGCCGGGTGATCGCGTCAGGCTCTTTCGATCCGAGCTTCGCCTTTGCCTCCTTTAGATTGTATTCCACTTGAGCCCATGACTTGAGGTGCTGCTTCGCGTGTTCGACATATCGAGCGGCCATCTGATCGAAGGTGAATTTTTCGCGGGTCGCTTCGACGTTGGCCCGTTCGGCCTTGGCCTTGTAATCAGCCTGCGGCGCGTTGCCTCCGTTGCGTTTGGCAATGGCGTCGATTGTCAACTCACGAGCGCGAGCAAGGCTAATCTGCGGATAGCTGCCGAGGCTGAACCGCTCTGGCTTGCCGCCGCGCGGCCTGTAGACCGCGCTCCACGTCTTCGCCGTCGCCGATGCCCTTAGACGCAAGCCCGAAACGGTTGCGTCGGTGATCTCAATGCGTTGCCCGGCTTCAACCTGCAAACCTCGAATGTAGGTGTCGGTTAGCTTTATCGTCGCCATCGTATCCCCCGAGCAACTGACGTTTTATCAAACTCACGTCACCTACTGATACATATAGCCGGGGATACGTCTTAGGGATACACATTTGTTTTGCTCAGGCGCGTTCATAGGTGTTTTCTGCGTTCAGATTTGACACCGTTCAGGCGCTTATCAGCCGAAAACCGTGGGTTTCAAGGCAGGTTTGAGCACGTTTGGACGCGCTAGCGAACTTTATAAATTGACTTTTAATCAGAGGGTCTCGGGTTCGAATCCCGACGCGCTCACCACAAAATAAGACGATAAGTCAATAAGTTGTGGTGTTAGGCTGATGTGTTGAGAACAGGTCGATTTCGAAATAGGTCGAAAATAGGTCGATTATCACGTCGAAAGTTTTATCCCAGGTTGCGAGGCTGGCGTTGACGATTGATGCCTTGACCCGCGATCGTTCGATCGGATGGATTGCATCTAATTTCAGATGTACCGGCAGCTTGTCCTCGTGATTGGTTACGGGCAGGAGCGCTGACGACAATTTGTCGGAGGGATGACGCTGTCCGATGGCCTAATTGGCTGCGTGCATTATCTCAACAGTTCAATTTGCATCGAAGTCAATAAACAGGGAGTTTGCCCCCTTCTTGACCCGAAATTCCAGAAATTTTCGAAGTGCTCGAAAAGACTGCGATACCTTCATCTTTTCGGGAATGCCTCGACTTACATCAGAGCTAATTTCGGCATACGTTTTTCCGCCAAAATCATCCGGGCAGAAAACTGTATCCCAATAAAATTCACGACCGCCTTTGGGTGTTGCGGAAATCGTACCTTTGGTCTCACCAGCAAATATTTGCACTGACATCCCATCACAATACCCAATGACCGCCTTTGCGATCGCTCTTTCGCCAGCTGCGGACATTCGTCGAACAAAAGTTTCCGGCCCCAAAGAGTTCCATCATTGGCTGTGTCAATCCGCCAGGGTATTCGGAGGCGATATGCTCTTCGAGGATAATCCCTGCATGTTCAACGATGCATGGCATTAAAAGACTGCGGTAGGCAGATATTGCCTTATGCCGAACCATCGCTGCCAGATCAACTTCGAGCGGTTCATCAGTGCCTACGTCAGAAAAAACGAACTGAAAGCGCTCACCTATGATTTGCTCTTTGCCGTCTTCGTTAAGAAACACGGAGCCTGCCTCAATAGCCGCAATCTCCTGCTTTTTAAATAAGCTTCGCGTTGCGTAAATGATTTTTATTTTTCTCATGATGCCATGTCCGCCAAAATCTCTGCCACTGAGCCTGTTTTATCATCGCCATAAGCAGGTATAACTTCGATGTTTCGCTCGTGAAAGAGGCGATTCTCGAAATCAGAAGGGTTTTGTACTATGATATAGGCGCGACGGCCGGAGAAACTGTTCGGCAGTTTTCGAAACATTTCATTTACTGTGCGGAATAAATGAGCGATATTTATATCTCCAAAGCTATACCCAATAAATAAAACAGCTCTGCCAAACAGGTCAGATCGTAATTTTAAATCCATTGGGGCATCAAGGCGCATTCTCTTATAGTAATCAGCCTCAGACATAACCATTTCGCCCGGATTGTTAAGGTCGCCATGAAATTTGACAATCTGAGTGTCCGTATTATTAAATCCCATATCCTCCTCAGTTGCGATCACCTTGACGTTTCTTCCTAAGGTAGAGAATGAACGCTCAATAAAGTCGTCGTAGTTTGTTGTATAAAATATATTACATTTTGATAGCATCGAAAGCCCGCAGTGAAGCGCGGATTTGGCGAGAACCTCCTCGGAAGCATCTAACTGCTTTAACATCCAATTATATAGCGGGGCAAAGTTCTTTTTCTTTACGCGAAAATATTCAAGAATTTGTAGATCTGTTCCTCGCATGCGGAGTAGCTCTGGTTCCTCGTATCCGAGCATTCGAGCTGCTTCGTTCACCATCTCGCGCCAACTTGGTCCCCGTCGAATATTTCCTGCGCTGTCATTCCAGGATACGGACATTGAAACGCCCGCGCCAATGAAGGGCAGCACCCGTGTTTCCCGATAGAGGCGCTTCAGTTCCGCAGGACAAGTATGGCGCGTCACGGGCGTCTCGCTATGATCCGAGTGAGGGAATGATGGTGACGTATCAGATTATGAGGATGAGTTTCGATCAGGTCCGCATCTGACGAATGCAGCAGTTCCCATCCCAAGTATCGATCGACGTACCACTGATGTGGCAGCAGCAGGGGTGCGAATCCAGGATGTGCTGACAAGTCATGAGATCGGTCATTAAATGTGCAAACGATATTCAATCCGCCCCGACGGGTGGTTTGTCGTAAGCGGTCAACGAGTTGATCCACTTCAATATTATTCGAAAGACAGTGAAAAACGCCGTAACCTACAACAATGTCATACGAGTTTGCCTCGCACGGAAACGTGCGGGCGTCTTCGCAAAGCCACTTGATTGGCGCGTCTGTAAAAGTTCTTTTCCCGTTTGCAATTGCGGCAGGAGAGCAATCGACGGCATCGACCTGACAGCCTGAACGCGCGAAGGCGGCCGCGTTCTTGCCCTCGCCGCACCCGATATCCAGAACTCTGCGGGTCCAGCCGAACTCGGGCATGGACAGCACCATTTGAACAAGCGAACCGGGCTCAGTGCCCCAGAGGCAGGGGACGGCCTCATACCCGTCGTCGTATCCTCCACGATTTAAATGTGTCATGGCATTACAATCCAAGCTCCAGAACAAGTTTTTCGACGACGAGTTCGTACTGATCCAGTCCAAACCAGTTGTAAACGATTACATCAGCTTCCTGGATAAGCAAACGGACTTGAGATTCAACGGGCGCGTTATAAATGGTCATAAACTCAGTTAGGGATAAATTCGGTACGTTAGCTTCACGGGCCATGTAAAGTTTATAGGCAATGTCAGGCGGCGTATAGACGAAAATGGTCGCAACGGTGTGCGGCGATAGTTCTTTTAACCGCTCCAACGTCTCAAGCTGTCGGATGCCGTCAATAATGATCCGCGGCTCTCCGATTGTAGCTACCTCTTCCAATATTGCCGCCGCGAGAAGTGCCGGGCCTCCGGGAGTTGTTATGAAATCATACGCCTTTGCCTGGAATTCTGCGCGTGGCGTTTCCGGAACAGGAGGAATATCCAAGAGTTTCGCAATTACTTTACCTGAATTGAGATGGTGGTATCCAGCCCTCCGGCTAAACCGGTCTGTCGTTATCGATTTTCCTGATCCTATCGAGCCCGCGACGCAAAGAAGGTGGGCCTCCCGAAAGGCGCTTGCGCGGACGACCTTGAAGGACGGGCGACTGGTCACAACAGTTGGATAGAATGTTCTTAAAACAAGTTGAGACCAGTACTCATAATCCAAGAGATCAATATCTGCGGCTTGCGTAGACAGCCAGGCCAATTGAGATATCGAGGCTTCGCCCCTGTGCGGGGTGCGCCAAGCCGGCGTATCGGGTGCCCAATACCGAAGAACTACAGCGACATGTCGGACACCGACGTCAGAAGAGTTGTCATTCAGAACGCCCAAAATTTCGATGTCGTCCGGGTCTATCTCTGGCCTTCCAGATTGAAATCTTATTTCCTCCGAAATTTCTCGGGCCGCATTTGCTTTTACGCCCTTATCAGAATACGTAAAAATATTTATGTCATCCTCTGTGACATGGCCACCAAAACCGATACACTTGGCACCTCGAAGGAATGATGCTGCTCTGTTGTATTGCCCCCTCCGAAATGAAAGAATTTTATCTCTCTGCTGGATGATCGTGTACGTTATGAATTGCTTAAAATCCGAATTAATCTCGGCATCCGTTCTTGGTATATGAATGAGAGTTCCTGTTCGCAACAAGCGTTCAAGAACGCTGGTGTGGTTCGTTTCTATGCCTTGGAAGTTCAGAATGTCACTGTATGCTCCTCGCGGCACCACTAACACTTTTTCAGATGGTGGCGCCGGCGCTCGCCGTACAGCCGTGTATTCGGTGAGGTCGGTGTTTGGGAAGGGAGAACTCACGTCGTCCCTCAACGACCGAAGGTAGAATTTTCCCCGCTGAGTTCGCATAAAACGGGAATTCTCTGCTCGCTTGAGGATATCCATACTTAGGCGAGCCTGCATTGATTTTTGAGGCGTCCTGCTAAGATGTGCGTCGGAAAAAAGGCCGTCATCCAAACCAAACGTGACTATCTGCCTCGCTGTGAGTGGTCGTCCGTGTTGCCGCAGCACGGTCTCTGCGACCCACAAATAAGTTGCGTGCTCCCCGTTCCGGTCCGCCAACAGCTCGTCCTCGACATTTGATACGTGGCCAATTCAAATGTGATGCGATCGAATATGTCCACACAGCCGCGCCATTCATCCACTTTAATTGCAACGCCCTCAACTTTCGTTTGCCGTATAGCCCACAGAGCTGGTCGATGGCGGGGTAGGCCATCGTCGCGGCGCCAATGCCGCCGTTCATGGACGCTTTATCCACCTCGCCGCCTTGGTGCGCACTCGACGTTGCGAAGCGGGCGCTTTTCGTTGAGCGGAAACCGCCGATGCGTTCGCCGGTCTCACGGGCGCCGCTGTCGCGCCACGGTCCGGTTCGACCTTTTCTTTGACAGTTGGAACTCCTGCGCTTTTCATCACGTCACGTTCCGACGCCAGTTTTGTGTTCGCGACCTTCGAAGAAGCGTCTGCATGGCACTTCGCTGACGTTTTTTTTGTTGCGGGTTGCCTTGGAGCAGTCGACTTCTCAGCCTTACGAGTTGTGCCTGCCGTGCTTTTTCCAGCTCGCGCCTTCGTTTTCAAATGCTCGGGTCTTGGTGCAATGGGCGCGGGCGCCATTTCTACGCCGAACAGCGCGGCAAGATTTTCATCGGCGAGAATGCGCGTTCCCGCTCCGCCGCTGTGTGCGATCGGAAGACCAGCGCCCGTATTGGCGATCAACTGGGAACTGTCGACGCCGCGCAAGGCGAAGAGTAGATCCGGCGTCGCATCCAGCCGCGCGCCCGCCCCATAAAGGGTCGCCGCCACATGTTTGCACATGAGCGCCCCATCGGGGCAGGAGCAGGACATTTTGATTTCGTCCGGCGCCGGAAACAAACCGTCGTCTTTGCGGCAGACACGCTCCATGACGTTTTTCGACAATTTGCCGGACAACAACTCCACTAACGATCCCACGGAGCCCCCGCAATCCCGGCAGATGGCCCGCCACCGCGCCGCCGAAACAGAGCCGATCTCTATCTTTACTTTGTAGAGGCTGGAACCCATGACCAGGGCTCGAATTTGGCCTTTCTCGATCTGGAGATCGATGACCGAACCGTTTCGGACATAGCTCTGGCCACGGGGCAAACGGTTTTCGAAATCGGAGTAGCGCTCCAGATTTTCGCACCAGGCCTTGCCCCAGAAATTCCTGGCGATGGTTCGGCCCTCAATGACCACCGGCGCGACGGTGCGCCCCTTTTTCCTAAGTTTCTCGACTTCGCGCGCCGCCTGCGCCCGTCTCTGGGCGACAGAGACATAGTCTGGAAAGGCAAAATAGCTCATGCCGACGCGCCTTCTGTCGATGCGGCGTTGAGATCCAGAGCGACCAAGGACAGCAATTCGCGATCGCTCATTTCCGCCAAGTTTACCTCGCCCCCGGCCTCAAGGAAATCCGCGGCCAATTGCCGCTTCGACTCGATCAGTTGATCAATTCGATCCTCGATCGTGCCCCGGCAGATGAATTTATGCACCAGGACGTTGCGCTTTTGCCCGATGCGAAAAGCCCGATCCGTCGCCTGGTTTTCGACCGCGGGATTCCACCAGCGGTCGAAATGCACGACATGCGAGGCGGCGGTGAGATTGAGACCGGCGCCGCCGGCCTTGATCGACAACACGAAGAACGGGGTGCGTTCGTCCTCCTGGAACTTCTTGACCAGTTCCTTGCGTTTCGCCACGGGCGTTTCGCCATGCAGCACCAAGCCGGGTCGTCCGAACGCCACGCCAAGCAGGCGTTCGAGCGCCGGGATGATCTCCTTGAACTGGGTGAACACCAAAAGCTTTTCTTGCCGGCTGGCGATCGTCTCGGCGATTTCGCGCAGGCGGAAAAACTTGCCGCTGTCGGCTTCGTCATAGGCGCCGTCGCCCAGCCATTGCGCCGGATGATTGCAAATCTGCTTGAGGCGCATCAAAAATGCCAGCACTAGGCCCCGCCGCGCGATGCCGTCGCCTGATACCTTCAGCCTTTCTTCCAGTTCGCCGACGGAGGCCTGATAAAGCGCCGCCTGCTTGCGCGACAAATGGCAGAATGCCCTAACCTCGGTCTTGTCGGGCAGGTCAGCGATGATGCTCTTGTCGGTCTTCAGCCGGCGCAGGATGTAGGGCTGAACCAGCTTGCGCAACGGCGCGTAGGACACATGCGGCTGGGCGGCCAGCGATTTGACGAAATTGGCGAAGGCTTTTGACGAGCCGAGCAAGCCTGGATTGAGAAAATCGAATATCGACCAGAGGTCGCGCAGATTGTTCTCGATCGGCGTGCCGGTCAGCACGATGCGTCCGCTGGCCTTCAGCAGTTTTACCGCCCGGGTTTGTTTGGCGTTGGGATTCTTGATCGCCTGCGCTTCGTCGAGCATGACGAAGCGCCAGTTGGTCTTGGCGATCCAGTCGAGCCGCAGCAAGGTCGCGTAGCTCGTCACCACAAGATCGGCGGACGCCAGCCGCTTTTCGTCCATGGCGCGCAATTCGTCGGCGGGCAGGAACGCCGGATGGGCGACCAGGATTTTCAAGTCCGGCGTGAACCGCTCCGCCTCCTGCGCCCAATTCGCGAGCAGCGATGCCGGCGCCACCAGCAGGCTCGGCGTCTTTTTCACGCCGTCGCGCGCTTGACGAGAGAGGCTGGCCAGCATCGCCAGCACCTGAATGGTCTTGCCCAGCCCCATGTCGTCGGCAAGACAGGCGCCCAGCCCAAGTTGGGTGAGGAAATGCAGCCACTGAACGCCGACCTGCTGATAGGGGCGCAACGTCGCCTTCAACCCGTCGCCGGGAACGGTTCGAGCCATGCCTTCCGGACTGCGGCAGTTGGCCAAAGCCTCGGCAAGCCAGGGGCCGGCCAGCACCTGTCCCCATTGCGCCGTGCTTGCTGCATTTGCGGCAGGGCCGAACTCGGCGCCCGCCAGCAGACGCATGGCCTCACCGAATGGAACGCCCGCCTGTTCGGACAGGCGCTCGATCCGCTGGAATTTGTCGAGAGTCTCGCGCAGGCGCTGCTGATCGACCTCGACCCATTTTCCGCGCAAAAGCGCGAGGCCGTGCGTCGAAGCGAGCAGATCCTCGATTTCCACATCAGTCGAAGTCTCGCCGTCGAGGCTGACGTCGACGCGAAAATCGAGCAGACCGTCCAAGCCGAGAACCGATGGTTGCGTCGCGCCGACCGTCGCCTCCACCGAAGGACGGCTCGGCCGGTTCATCCGCCAATTAGCTGGCATGCGAATGACAACGCCGGCTGTTTCCATTGTTTCGACATCGTGCAGAAAAAGCACAGCGTCTTGCGGCTCCCAGCGCAAGGGATGAAAGATTTCGCCCGAATCGACGATTGTTTTCAGCCAGGGACAAGCCTCGGCGGCCTCTTGCACCGGCTTGAGAAGCTGCAACAGTTTGGCCTTGTCGCCGGCGCCGGCATATTCGCGCAAGGCCTGGCCGAGCGGCAAGTGCCGCAACTCGCCGTTCGCCGACAGGCTGGACGTATAGGTCGCCATGAAGGCGAAGGGGAACTCGGGATCGCGGCGGTTTTCCGCGAGATTGAAATGGACCCTCCCGACCAAGCGCCAGCGGCAATTCTGCTTTTTGAGAAAATCCTGAAGCGAGAGGCCGCTCTCGTCGAGTTCACTCTCCAGCGCTTCGCCGATCTCGCGCCAGAATGCGATCAAGCTTTGGGGATGCAGATATTCGCCGCCGCGCATCGGCGGCGCCTCGTCGACCAAAGCCACGAGTTCGCTGGCGGAAGGGGCCGGTTGGGCGTGGCGCGGCGCCGCTTCACCCAGGCTGCAAAGCTCCGTGATAAAGCGCATGGCGAAATCGCGCCACCAGGCCAGGGCTGGCGGCAGGCTGGTTCCCGCCTCCGCGGCGCCAAGATGAAGAAGACCATGTCCTGGTCCGCGGGCGAAGTTCTTCTCAAGCCGGCCGGCAAGCCCGTCATCCAAAGAAAATTCGTCTTTGACCCGATCAAGCCAAAGCGAACCGTGGGGCGTCAGCACTGGAGCGACTGCGTATGGCATTTCTTGTGGATGGCCTTTCCCGCCAGTCCTATTTTTTCCTTCTATCATGGCGTTGATCGCTCCCGCTTCGGCATTGGGTTTAAATGCTCAAGATTTCGTCTGCCACGCTGGCGACTAATGACTCCGACCTCGACCAAACGGGCGCTTCCATCGCTGGCAAGGGCGTCGCGCTTTCATTTTGGCTGCAAGACTGGCACGAGCCCCGCCGAAACGATGGCGCTCGCCTCGACGACGTGTTTTTCCCGATCGTCGAAGAAGATGCAGGCTCCCGCGGCGCCAACAAACGATGCCTTGCTGCTGTGGCCGACGAAGTGCGCTTCATCCAGGAGCGTTCCCCACGTACGGAGCGTTCGAATGACGCGTTCATGAGCGGGAGCGCTGCGGGCGGTGACAATGCCGATGCGGACTTTGTTTGACCCGTCGTTGTTCCGACAGGTGCTCCTGAGCCACGCAAGCTTTTGCAGCAAGGAATTGCCGAAGGGGCCGCGCGCCATGGGAATGCCGGCATTCTCGCGCTCGTGCCGTTCGAAATATTCCAGCCCATGCGTTTCAAAAATCTGATCGGATTGCGCGCCAAACAAAACGCAGTCGCCGTCGAGGACAAAATGCACCTCGTCGTATGCTTCATGAGTTGCACATTGAGGAGCGGGCTCAAGCCGCGCCGCCGCTGTTCCCGCAGCTAACGCCTCGCGAACGTCGTCATCGTCGTTCGAAAGAAATAGATCGACGCTCCAGGCGCGGACGAAGGGGGCGACCGTACGTCCGCTGGTGAAACTGCCGCGGAAAATTGGCAGCCCATAGTGTTCACAAGAGTGAAACGCGCGCAGCGCCAAATCCGGCGCATTTTTTGAAAGAAGGACAACATCGACGCGCTTTTCGCCGCTCGGCGGATTGAGCGCCAGAAGCCGACTGGTAAGCGCGAAAGCGCAGCCAGGTTTCAGGATCGTCTGCTCGCGCTCGCGTTGGAGCGCGCAATAGGCTTCCTCGCCGCCATCGACGAATGTGGCGTGCTCTTCTTCGAGATCGAAAAGAGCGCGCGTCGAAACGCCGATCAAAAGCGGCAGGGAGGCGGATGCGGGAAAGATGCAAGCGTCGTTCATCATGGCTTCAAGTTTCTTCGACGTTACAGCCGCTACAGGCTGCGATCCGGACCGGGGTGGCGAAAAATGTGATGATCGATCGCCAGTTTGCTCGTGACCGCGATCGCGGGCCACATCACTGCTTCACCGTATTGCGTTCGCGGGCGCGAACGACTGCGTCGACAAAACGACGGAGACGACGGACGGAGCCGCCCTTCCAGCGCGCCGCGACGAGTTCGCGCTCCCAGGCCGCAAGCGGCGCCACCCATCGCATGTCAACGCCGCGTTCGCCGGCCACGTCGGCCAAAACCGGCGGCAGCAGCAGGCTGAGGTCTTCAGGTCTCGGTTCGGGAAAGTTGACGACGCGGAATCTGTCGAGCAACGGCGACGGCAATGGCGTAAGATTATTGGCTGTCGCAACAAAAGAGACCTGAGACAGATTGGTGTCAGTTTGCAGCGCGGGGTCCGGGTAACGCGCCGCAGTCTCCGGTTCCAGGAAGCCGAGCAACGAATCCCAAAGACGACCGTAATCGCTACGTGTCGCCGCCTTTTCAACCTCGTCGATAATGACGAGAGGATTTCCGTGCCGCGAGCGAGAGACCGCGAGAAACGGATGGGACGGCTCCGCACTGTGCCAGCGTTTTGCAGTGCCGCCGAAAACTGCGGCGTCGCTTTGACTGGCGTCGGTCCGCCACACGCCAATCCCAAGGACTTCTCCGAGCCGGCGCGCAAATCGCGACTTGCCTCCGCCCGGCGGTCCGACCAGCAGGACTGGACGCAGCAGCACCGTCGTCCTGGTCACGAGATCGCCCAGAACAAAGTCCACAACCTCGGTGGCATAAGGAAATTCGAACAAAAGCGTCTGCCGGATCTCACTCAAAATGGGTACAGGCTGCAACGGCAGGTTCTCGCCGAGCACATGCTCGTGACCGCGCACGATGTCTTTGAGTTTGGGGTTTTTCCGCTCGACTTCGCTCATGGTGCAGACCCTGACGAATCCTTCAGGAACGACGTCATCGTACTCGTCGGCCAACGGCTGTTCGGTCTTGGCCTTCTGCTCCGCGAGTGCACGGTCTTCTTCTTCCTGTTCCGCAAGTTTTGCGGCAATGGCGGCTTTCGCGACAATCAGCGTGCGCGCATCGCCAACCGACACCGCGAGATCGACCGCAAGAGAATGGCGATCTAACTTGGTCGCTCCCGCCGCGATTAGGGCCCAGCCAAGGACAATCTTGGCGATCTCCGCCCGCAGGTCCACTTTCGCTTCTGAACGGACCAAGGCCTGACATTGTGCAAGGGCGGCGGCGACACGGCGTTGATCCGCGCAATGGCGAGAGGTCGCGGGAAGGCACAACAGACGCACGATGTCTGCAAAACTCCGCAAGTCCGGCTGGTCTAGGGAGACCGCGAAGGCGTCGAGGAGCGCCGCCAACGCGCTCCCATCCCAGTCGGCCGCGGACCAATCATGATTCTTATATTCAGCCCATGCCTTCGCCGGCTCAGCCAAATCGGGCGCGACGGAAATGATTTCCGCTAAAAGGCGTTGCCGCAACAAGGGCCGGTTACGGCGGGCTGCGACGGCGTATCTCAGCAGCCGCGGCAGCCCGGCTTGTTCGAGTTCAGAATCAGCGCTGTCTGCCGCCGCACCATCGATGGCGGGATCGGAAAAGTTGAGGAGCGAAAAGTCGTCGTCATCGGTGTCGGACATGTTGCTAGTCTCTGATGAATGTTTCCGAGGGCGCCGCGATCAGAAGATGGCGTGCGCAACTGCGCATCACGGCTTTTCGTGTCTGCCGCCGTCGTGCACTGGTGTTGCAGGCGGCGCCGCACGAAGGGCCGGAAGCCAGGATTTAAGAGCGAATGCCGCCTCGTGATCCGTTCGCGCCCGGAGGGCGAGCTTGTGTCGCAACACGAGAGCGGCAGCGGGATCGCCATCGATGGCGCACAGGGCCAACGCGGTCATCGCCAAATCGGCAAGTGCGGGATTGCACTGGCGACCCAGACGCAGGGCGCTGGCTATGGCGGCGGCGGGATCGCAGTTCTGGGCGGCAACCCATTCCGGACAATTGACTATGGCGATGCCGCTAATCAATTTGAACAGTTCGGTTTTCCGCTCGGTATCGAATTCAGCGCGGCGAAACGTGCGCCACCAGGTCAACGGATGCTGACAGTCGGACTCCGCCACATGAAGTTGAGATGCAGGAAGGGTCATAGGTCCTCCTCGACGCAGCCGGGCGATGCCGGCGCGTCAGAAAATCTGAGTTTTGAATGAAACGGGCGCGATAGATCTGGCCCGATGCGGCGGCTGAGATCTACGCGGGTCGCACAGGCCGCCACCGGCCCTCGGCCTGAGTCGACCCGGTCACTGTGCGGGCCGCTCGGGACATGTTTTCGAAGATTTTACGCCGCGCGAACTTCAGGCGGGTCGCGTCGCTGGGATGCCGCACGAGCACGTGCTCGCTCAAAAGCTCCTTGCGCCCGGCGCCGATATAAGGTGGCAGGCTGGCCACCTGGCTTGCCGACGCTTCGCCGCCGGCGAGAACTTCAAAAGTTTCGTCGGGGTGCAGGACGCCGTAGCAAACGAGCCCACGGTAATTAAGCTGATGGGTCGCCTTAAGCTTGCCGCCGCCGACATTCTGCTCATGAGGAGTGGGCTGGTCGGCGCCTTCTTCAGCGGGCCCCGTGCGGGTAAGAGGCTGTCGATCAAACGTCTCAGTGCGATCAGTCCTGCAAAAAGCAGGAGCGCGAGCCGCTGGCGCCTGCTTAATGTCTGGTTGGGCGAGGAAAGGAAAACCCCGCATCGTCGCGTAAGCGAGGCCATAGTCCAGAAAGCAATTCAAGGCGCCGGAAATGTCGTCGGGCAATTCGCGATGTTTGGGCGACTTGCCGAGGACGAGGGCGACGTTACCCTGCGCCTCAAGCCAAGCCGTCACGCGGTGTTCCGCTTCCTCGGCGACGAGCTTTGTAAAGCATAGGTGACGCGTGGTCATCATGAGAATGCGGTCGAACTGGTGACGAAAGTCTTCGGCTTGGCCGAGAATCCGCGCGCCGCCCTTGCCGCCTTCGCCGACTTTGACATGCCAGCGATCCCAAGCAGAGGCCGGCGGCCGCGCGGCAATGTAAATTGCGGGACGATTGAGATCGGGATGGACGCCACAGGAGAGCACCGCCTCGATTTCGCCAGAGCAAATGATCGGCGTGAAATCGGAGGCTTCGTGGATTTCCACGCCGCGGAGCCATTGCGAAGAGCCGCCGAGGGGGACGATCCGTCCGGTTTCGAAGCCGGGCGCCTGCATGTTCGCGAAATTATTGTGGGAGGGGTCGAAAAAAGGCGTGCAACGGGATTCCGCGGCGCACGCTGCCGCGCTAATGTGGGCCTTAGCCATGGTTATATCTCCAACTCAGATATGATCGTGGTTAGGCTGCCGGGCGGTGCTGGTAACACCCCCGTCAGCCGCCTCAGGCAGGTCTGGTAAACCCGCCTTTGCGCTTTCGGGACGCCGAAAACTTAACCAGCTCGGGTCAGACACGCTGTCCGATCTCAAGCGCCCTTAGCCTGCCGCGGCGCCGATACCGGTGTCCAGATGAATCTGCCGCCGGCCAGTTCGAAAGTCGCGTTATGCTTAACAAAGCCCGCGGGACCTAAGAGGACTTGGCTGGAACTCGCATCTCGGGACATGCGCTTAATTTCGGTAACTAGCGTCTTGAGGGGCAGGTGGAGAGGGGCGTTCCCGCTAGGTAGTCCCCGAGATCCGTCCGCCTGACGCGCGCCAGGTCGCGAACGCTAGGACGGGGCAATTCGATAGCCGGAAGGCGTTTGGATCCCTTTGGCGGCCGGGAATAATGTTTGGTTGCCGTATCGTCGACAGCATGGCCCATCAAGGCGGCAACTTCGGCGCGGGCAAAAATTATCTTGGCGGCCGCGGCGAAAGTATGCCGCGTGCTGTAAAGAACATAGTGCTGGACGCGCCGGGGCCACAGGTCGTCACAAATCACGCGCAGTCGGTCCTGCAATGCGCGCGTATAGGTTTCCCAGATAGCCTCACGGACATCGAAGGTCGCACCTGCAAGCACTTCCTGCACAATCCGCATCCAGGACTCTATAGCCGATATCGCTTGGCTGTCGTCAGCGGTCCAGTACAGACGCCGGAATCGCCCATGAGAACGTCCATTGGTGCTCTTGGCGTTGCGGACCAACAAGACGAGGCCGCCGTCGGCGCGTTTCACCATCCGAGCCCGCTGCCACTCAACAGGTCGAAGACCGGTCGGCATTCCGGCGCTCAAATAGCAGTCCAGGTCTTCGTCGTAGCCGGATCGGCGACGTAGGAGGCGGCGCCGCAATTTTTCCAAATCCTCGACCTCAAATCTTTTTTTCTTGTGGGACGACGTTGCCGGTTCCTTGATCTCGGCGCCGGTGGACCTGTGATAGTCCACCAATTTGGCCAGCGCGGGTCTGCGGTCGCCCGAAATCGCGGGGAACGTCCTCTTCGTCGAGGGGTGATTGGAGACAGAAGCAGACTGCTGCGCGATAAACTCGCCGTGTCGCTGGCCTCAAATTCGGCGCCAGTTCGACGAGCCATTTTACGAAATGTGTCGCACCAAGCTCATCGTCATCCTTAAGGCCGAGTTGTTTTCGCGCGCGGCGGCGCAAGACGTCAAACCGCTTGCGGTAGTCGGCCTCGGTTTTCTCAGTGCGGGACGGCGCGTTGGATTTTGCCGCGGCGTCCGCGCCGACTCCTGCCGTCGAGAGTTGTTCCTGATTGTCCGACATTCAGTTCACTCGATGTCTGAAATTCGAGCAATCCTGACAGTCCGAAGGCGCCTTCGTTCCCCCACTTAATCATTCTTTGTGGACGGGCATGTTAGCGGCGGAAGAATAAAATCGGGATGCGCATGCGATGACAATTCTTGATCAACCTCCTGACGTGCCTCGATCGAAGGAGCCAACGCTAGACCTTTATAGCGATCCTCACGTTCTGATCATCAAGGTTTACGAGCGATCCGGCTTGCGGGAACGGCTGAATTTTGAAGGGTTGGTCAACGCTGTCCGATCGGCGCTTGCGCCGCATGTGGCCGACATTGAAGCAATCTGGACATCCTCCTTTTTCACGCGGTGGACGGTAGCGCTCTCTCGTTCTGACGGGGAAAAAGACGCCTCGGCGGCAGTTGACCTGCTGGACGGGCAGTTGGCGGCGACGATTGCTTTTCCGACGGCGTTGTTCCCCGCGACTCCGAATGCGCGAGGCCGTCCTGGAATCGCTGGCACGCTTGAGGCGGATATAGCCCAGGCGACTGAGGTCTGCGTCTATTTCATTCTGAAGTTTCTTAGCGGGTTTTATGCGCGCAAAGTCGGACGAGAACACAGCCTCGCCGAAACACAAGCGGTTGGATATTTGCAACCGTTTTTGACGCCGCTCTTGGCATTCCATCATTTGAAATCACGGGTCCCGTCCGCGGATCGCCAATCCGCTGATGTTGAACAACTGGTGGAGGACATGCGTGAGCGGGCTCCCGCCGCCGTTCGACGGCTTTGGGGCGAAAACGGACGCAAGGGCGAGGCGGGGCGGCTGATTGCCCTCGGGAAGCAAACGGCTGAAAGCGGCGGCCGAGATCAGGATCCGATCGAAAATCCCGAATTCGCGCGCCGCATCCGCGCCTTGGAGCTTTTGGTGCGTTTTCGGTCGACCGCCCGAGCGGCGAGCGATGCGCAACGCGGCATCCGGCGGGCGATAGGGACGACCGACTTGCCGTCCTTCGACGAGGCTTTGCGGCAACTGCCGTATCCCGCGGAGCATGTCGAAATGCTTGCGCGACCGAGCGACATGCCGCCGACGCTTGAGAGCGCGGTCGAACTGGCGCTCGATTTCGATATCGACCTCACGATAATATTTGGCGGCCAATTGTACCTGCGGCCAATGACTGAGGCCGCCCGAGCCGTTGGTCGCCACGAGCGCCTCGGACTTATTCCAGACAGGACAACCGCCGCTGGAATTATTGCCCGCTATGGCTTGAGGGCTCTGTCTGGAAGGCACCCGGCAGTTCAGGAAAACGACGCCAATGACATCATTGACATGCTTAGAAAAAAAATCAGCGGCGAGCTTGCTCTTGCCGCTGATGAAGAGCTACCGCGGGTCCCGCGGCTTCTGGACAAAGGTCCCACGTAGGATATCCCAGCCCGACGACAGAACCGTGATAAGGACGGCTTGCACCTGTTGATGCAAGCTTTCCAGTCTGCCCTCGTGCCGCCCCCGCTCAAGACCGGCGCGCCATTTTCGGTGACCGGCAATCCTTTCCCGCTGCGAGATTATATACCATACCTCCGCTGCGGCTTGGTCACCGACCAAGACCGGTAACTCTTCTTGCAGCGTTCCGAGGGGGGCATGCACCAGACGGTCAACGAATATACGCCGATCATGCCACGATCGGCGCAAGTATTTCTCCCGCTCAGGCGTTGCGGTCGTCGCAAAAGGGCAGGAGCTTTTCCACCTCCTGCATGGCTTCGTAAGCGAATTTCGCGACATCGCCCCTAATCTGCCGGGCGACCGCGCCGGGCAATCCCGTGATGCGCAAGAGTTCCGCATCCGCCAATTCCGCGAATTTCACGGGGGTCAGCCCGGAGGCCTCCAGCGCCGACAGCGCCCGGGGCAGCAGCCGGGGCTGCCTGATGATGTTGCCGGCGTCGATCAGGGGCTGGAAATGCTTGGCGAAGATCCTTTTTGCGCTGGCGTCGGGGATGTTGGCGAACAAATTGCCGTCGTCGCACATGACCACCACGGCCCGCGCATGGGGCAACGCCGCGCGCAGCAGCTCCATCGCCCTGGCGCCCAAGATGACGGCCTCCGACTCCGTCGTGATCGGAATCAGGATCGTCGTGGGAGTGCCGACGGAGGAAAGATGCGCGTCGGTGTCGGTCGCCGCCAGGACTTCGGCGACGCGTGCGGGAAAATTGGCGCCGATGTCAAAAATGTCGATCTCCAGGCTCGAATTATGGAGAGCCTCGTCGAGCGGCACGAGAGCGGCCGCGTCCGCGGTGTCGTCCTGGCGCAATTGTTCCGTGCTCGGCATTTCCAGCGTCGTCACGTTCTTGGGGAAGAGCTTCGGCAACCTTCCCTGCTTGTCGGTCTGGTATATGTGGAAGGGCAAAGACTGGGAGGCGCTGGTGCTGGCGAGCAGGGTCGCCGTCATGGTTTTGCGCGCGCCGCCTTTGTCGTTTCCGACGAGCCAGAAGTGTTTCGTTTTGAGCTTGGCCATTGTGGGGTCCTCTTGGTGCCGCGAATTTGCGGTGTGAGGATTTTCCCGAGAAACGCCGAAATCGTTCCCCCACTTAATTAAGTTCAGAATTAATGATAGATATCAATCTAATAGATCATGACATGGTGTCTGCAAGCCGCCCGAAAGTGTCGACGTTTTTAGTCGGTTGAGGGCTCGCCCTTGTCTATGCGGCTAATTTTCGCTCGCGATTCGGCGATCCGGGCGATACGTCCCAAAGGCTCATGAGAGGCCTTCTCGCCGTTGTCGCGGGAGGGAAGAAGGGACAGTTGACTGGCGGTCTCAGCCGTTACTGGACAATGTGCGGAATTATCGGCTGTGGCGGTCCTTTCGGCGGCCATACGGCGCATCATGCCGCGCAAGGTCGCGGCGCTGATGGGCGGTCGATTGGCTTCGGCAAGGACACTGGAAAGCGCCGTCGCCAAATTTTCCCAAGGCACCGACCGACCCCTTGCCTGGAGGACGAGGTCGCGGACCTCTCGAAGCGCGGCCGCCAATGGCTGCGGTCCGAATTCAGTGCAAAGCGCCGCGCGGAAACGAGTATTCAGATCGGGCATGCGCCCTTCCTCTGGCGAGAATCTGGTGACGAGACCAGCGAGAAGCGGAATCCGTACCATTAAATTGTGGTGACACAAAATGACTCGCAATATCCCTAAATGACTCGTTATCGACTCGCTGACCTCATGATGATTGTTCAGAATCACGTGCGAAAGTCTCGTTGTAACGTAGGCGCTCCCGCGGCGCCTGATTTGTTCTGGTTATGAAGCGCCGCTGAAACGGATGCCGATCTTCCTTCCTTGACGTCTTGGCATAGAGTCCTCAGGGCCTAATCCGTGTGGTGGTGCGGTGCGCTCAGGCCGGGCGCACTCCGGTGTGGATGATCGTCCCGACATGTTCGCCGCGCAGTGCGGCGGTGAGGCGGCCGGGAACAAGCCCGTTCACGAGCTGCGCGCGCTCGATATGGCGCGCGGTCGCCATGACTTCGAGAAGCGCGCGGTCGAAGGGCAGCGGGCCCTCGATTTTCGCCAGCTCGGCCGCGCTGGTCTCGCGGAAAAGTCTCGCCTTTTCCCCGCCGGGATCCTTGGGATCGACGTCATAGACGCCGTCCACGTCCTCGACGATCGTGAGGCCGGCCGCGCCGAGCGCGTCGGCGAGCAGGAAGGCGCCTGTGTCGGCCCGGTGCGGCGGGATGCGCGAGCCCGGGAATTCGTGATGGTGATAGGGTGGAAAGGCGCTGCCCACGGCCGCGCGGGCGGCGCAGAGGTGTATGGCGAGCTGGTTGGCGATGGTCGGATGCTCAAGATATGAGACGCCCTCGGCCGCCAGCAGCGAAGCGAGAATATGGCCGTTTTGGCCGGCCTCGCTTGCTGCGAGCGGTGCTAATGAGCCGACGGGCAGGCCGAGGTCGAGGCCGACGCCGTAAAGGTGGCGGGCGCGGATTCCGGCGCCCGTCAAAATGAGCAGGCGGTGCTCGGGCAGGAGTTTTCGAATTTCCTCCACGAGGGGCAGAATCGCTTCGGCGCCACGATCCATGATGGAGCGGCCGCCGATCTTCACGACTTGCAGCCAGGGAAGGAGCCGAACCGGACGCCCGCCCGCGATGGGGCGGGTCAGGCTGTCATCGAGGAGGGTCTGGCGCGCGAGCGGCGATGTGACGTGCTTGATCCCGATTGTGTGTTCGGTCATGGATCTATCCTCAGCCCGCGGTGATGATGGTGCCGACATGCTCGCCGGCGAGCGCGCGGGTCAGGTTGCCGGGGACAAGGCCGTTGACGACCTGCACTTGGCGGACATGGCGGGCGGCCTTCAAGAGGTCGAGCATCGGAAATTCTAGGATCGAATCGTGCAGCCCGCGCGCCTTCATCTCGTCGACTGAGATTTTTGGGATGAACTTGGCGCCTTTCGAGGTTTTCGGATTGGCGTCGTAGAGGCCGTTTTCGTCCTTCACGAAGATCATGGCCTTGCAGCCGAATTGTTCGGCGACTAGGAAGCAGCCGGCGTCTGTGCGGTAGGGTGGGAGGACGCCCTCTGCGGCCGGGCGCATCCAAAGCTTGTAAGGCGGCATGCCGCTGAAGATGACGGCGTGAATTTCGGCGAGGAAGAGCGGGACCGCCGAAAGGCCGGCGCCCTCGACGAGGGGAATGCCGTGCTTGGCGAAGAGATGGCCGAGCATCGCGGCGTTCTGATCGGCGACTGAGGCGCCAAGTTGCGACAGCACGCCCGCCGGCAGGTTCAGGCCCGCCGCGATCGAATAGAGATGGCGGGCGCGGGTGCCCGCGCCGGTGCCGATCAGCAGCTGGTGCGCCTTACGGGCGGCGACGATTTCATCGACCAGCGGGTAGACGGCCGCGCGTCCGCGGTCGATGACGCTTTGGCCGCCGATCTTGACCACGGTGGCGTCCGGCAGGATGCGGAAGTCTTCCGCCTCTTCCGTCGCGGCCAGAAGCTGTGCGTCGGTTAGCGATCGCTGCATCAGCAGCGCCTCAAGCTCCGTCGTCGTTGTGGCCATGGGGGCGCCTTTCGTTGTTCTAACACTATTGTCGGCTTCGAATGCGTTGGTACAACTCGTAAGACCGCCCTGCAATTTGCGAAAATCATACGCTTTTTTCTTCGCCGGAAAAAAACAACACGAAATGCACAATTCTGTATTCTTCGACAATTGCCGTGATCGAGACCGTCGAAAACCCGACGACGTGCAACCAGAAAGTCCTTTGGCATGCTGCTTGCCCCGTTTGCCAGGAATTCGCAGCAAGGAATGCCATTGAACGATTCCAGCATTCTGGTTCTCGGTCTCGACGCGACGGCATCCGTCGTTGCGCGGCTCTTCCTGCTATCGGGTTTCGCCGTCGCGCTCTTGCAACCGGAGGCGCCGCGAACGCTTCGCCGGAAGATGGATTTTTCGGACGCCTGGCACGAGGGCGCGGCATCACTTGAAGGCGTCGAGGCGCGCCGCGCGACCAGCAGCGCCGTTTTGCTGAGCGGCCTGAGGAACCGCGCCTTCATCCCGCTCCTGACCAAACCGCTGGCCGAAGTTGCCGAACGCTGGCCTTGGGACGCGCTCATCGATGTTCGTCCTGCCGAGGAGCGGAGGTACGAAAAGATCAAGGGGCGTGCCGACCTGACTATCGCGCTGGGCGCGCCGGCGATCGCCGGGGAGGACTATGACCTTGTAATTGAAATGGACGGGCCGGATCCCGGCGCCGTCATCCGTAGCGGGCTTGCCCGCACCCCGTCGAGCAGCCGGGACGTTGCGAAATTCATGCAAGTCATGGCGTCGAGGGCTGGGATATTCGAAATGATCGCGGACATCGGTGATGTCGTCGATGCCGGAGTGGTGCTCGGCAGGATTGGCGACACCATCGTAAGCGCGCGCGGCCCGGGTCGCGTTCGTGGCCTTCAGCGCGCCGGGAATTTCGTCGTCGCTAATGAGGAGGTTGCGGAGATCGCGCGCGACCCCACTGCGGTCGTGAGTGGATGTGACAGGAATAGTCTCGCAATTGCACGCGCCGTGCTATTCGCGGTTGAGATGGAGTTGGGGGGCATTAAGCCTATTTCGCTCGGCGACCTGTTCTGAAGGCGCCTATGTATGGCCCGTTGCAAAGACGACATAGCTATGTCGCCAAATTACATATTGTCGGAAATGGGATAACCGAGCAGCCTCTGGCACGCGATTTCTGACGATGATTTCTGGAATTCCGATCCGGGGAAACGATTGGATTTCGTGGCTTGCGGCGTTTCAATTACATCTTGATGCCAAGATGGCATATGAATTGCGGCGTCTACCTCGAACGATAGAGGTTGCGCATGCATGACGCCGAGCACTCCTTGAAATCCTTCCAGCGCTGGCCGCTCGCCGTCGTCCTCGGGACGAATGAGATCGCCTCGGCCGTCGCCATTCCTCTGACGAGATCAGGCTATTCGGTTGTCATGTGCCACGATGCCTTTCCGCCGGTCATCCGACGGGCGATGTCCTTCCATGATGCGCTGTTCGACGATCCCGCCGAAGTCGATGGCGTTGTCGGCCAGCGCGCCGAGAGCCTGCTTGAAATCGCCTCCGTCGTTTCGAAGCGGGAAAGGGTGGCGGTCACGCCGTTGTCGCTGACCGATCTGCTCGCCATGCGCCGGGCCGACGTGATCGTCGATGCGCGCATGCAGAAGCACCGGATCACCCCTGATTTCCGAAGGCTTGCCGGCGTCACCGTTGGTCTGGGGCCAAAATTCATCGTCGGCGTCAATTGCGATATCGCAGTCGAGACCCGTCCTATCCACACCGGCGCTGTCATCGAGGCGGGCGCGACCGAGGAGCCGGACGGCGTTTCACGCGAATTGGGCGGCGTTGGCAAGGACCGCTTCGTCTATTCCGACCGCGCGGGAATCTGGCGCACGCCGGTCGAAATCGGAATGTGGATACCCAAGGGGTTCATGGTCGGTCGCCACGGCGGCGTTGGCGTCCATGCGCCGATCGATGGTTTCGTTCGAGGCGTCGTGCGTGACGCCACTCTCGCTCCCGCGGGTATCAAACTTCTGGAAGTCGATCCGCGCGGTCGCGCGGCCTGCTGGACCGGGACCGACGAGCGCGGCCGGGTCATTGCCGAAGCAGCTTTCGAGGCGATCAGCCTGCACAAGGCGCGAAAGGTTGCGCCCGCTGAATATTGCGTAGATGCGGAAATCCGCGTCGGCTGAAAATTTCCAGTTCGAGCCAGCCTTGGGAGCAAAGCCATGAGCGCCGAAATGCAGAATTCTTCGCCGAGGATCGCCGCGGTAAGCGGAAACAAGAACGTGTCGAAGCAGGCGCTGCTTGCCGATTTTGTCGAGAAGCGCCGTTCGGAAGGATTTCGCATCGCCGGGCTTTTTGAAGTGCCGGAGCGAGGCGAGGGCGGCGCTTGCGGACGGCTGTCGGTTGTCGACATCGCAACGGGCGCCCGGATCGCCATTTCGCAGGACCTCGGGCCGGGCTCTGCGGCCTGCAATCTTGATCCACGCGGCGTCGCCGAAGCCTGCGCCGCCGCGCAGCGGGCGATCGATAAGGGCGCGGATCTCGTCATCCTCAGCAAGTTCGGCAAACTGGAGGCGGCGCGCGGTGGCCTCTGCGACGCCTTTGCCGCGGCGATCAATGCGGAATTGCCGATCGTGACCACCGTCAATCCGGTCCTGCGCGAGGATTGGACGCTTTTCGCCGGCGACCTGTCCGACGATGTCTTTGCCAGCGCGGATGCACTTGAAGCGTGGTGGAACGTGACGAGACGTTCGCCCGCAGTGCATGAAAAGGCGGCGTGAGGCGGCCGCCTCTTCGCCGCCTCCGACGATTATGAGGGCTTTCCGCAGCCGCAGCCCCCAGCCGGCTTCGGCTTGGAGCAGGTGGACGCCTCTTCCTCGCTCGGCAGGGCGAGGGTGAAATTGAAGCCGGGATCCTCAGGCTTTTCGGAATAGTCGATGGTGGCGCCGGTCAGGATGTCCAGTGACGCTTCATTGACGAAAAGGCGGACGTCGCGAATTTCGATGACCGTGTCCTCAGGTTCCGGCGCCTCCTCGAAGCGCATGGCGTATTTCGGGCCGGAGCAGCCGCCGCTCGGCAGTGACGCGCACGCCGAATCCGGATTTACCATTGGCGTTCATGGAGGTTTCGATGGCCGCAATGGCCTCGCGGGTCAGAATGATCATGGAAGCCGCCTTTTCTCAGATTTTGACGCAGGTGTTTTCGACCGGGCAGACATCGACGCAGCGCGGCTGCTCGCCGTCGCATTCCGTGCATTTGGCGGCTTCGATGATGAACATGTCGCCCTTCATGCGAATGGCGGCGTTGGGACATTCGAATTCGCAGGCGCCGCAAGCGGAGCATTGCGATGCGATGATCTTGAAAGCCATTTTGGTCTCCTTCGGTTGGATGGATCAGGCGCTTTCGAGCGCCCTATGTTTCGCGAAATAGGCGGCGACCGACGGCTCGATGAACTCGAACGCGAAATCGTCGCTTGGCGTGATGCCGGCCGCGGCCAGTTCGGCCTTGGGGCATCCGCCGATTTTTGCGCAGAGCAGGGCGTCGACGCCGTCGAGCATCTTGATGATTCCTGCGAGGGCTGAATCCTCGCCGAGGCCGCCTTGGCAATAATGGTCCTCGATCCGCCTGTGACTGACAAAGCGCACACCCAAGGAATCCACCTCGTAAATCTGGAATTCCTTGGCATGGCCGAAATGCTGGTTGATGACGCCGTCGCCCTTCGTGGCGACGGCGATGGTCATGCCGGCGCAGTCCTTGGCCGGCGCCAGGACCTCATTGGCGGCGGCCTTGGCCGCTTTGTGGGACTGGCGCTTTTGCTCGACTTCGGCGCGATAGGCGTCGCGCTGTGTAAAATCGACTTCGATCTTTTCCGGGAGTAGGGCGAGATTGAATTCCTGGCCGCGGTCTTCGCCCAGCATGCCCACCGCATCGGCGCGGCACTGGCGGCAATGGCGCATCATTTTCGCGCCGCCCTCGCAGGCGTCCTGGACCTTTTTCAATTCCTGCGGCGTCGGGCCGCGCTGGCCGTTCACCCCGTAAAAGGTTCCATGCGCCGGATCGGAAATCAGCGGCATGATATTGTGCAGGAAGGCCCCTCGCGCCTTCACCTGACGATTGACCTCGATCAAGTGCTCGTCATTGACGCCCGGGATCAGCACCGAATTGACTTTTACAAGCACGCCGCGGGCCGTGAGCATCTCCAGGCCGAGCATCTGCCGTTCATGCAGGATTTTCGCAGCTTCGACGCCCGTGTAGCGCTTGTGGTTGTAAAAAATCCACGGGATAGATTTTTGCGCCGATCTCCGGGATCGACCATGTTGATGGTGATGGTCACATGGTCGATGTTCATGTTGACGATTTCATCGACATGGTCGGGCAGCGCGAGCCCATTGGTGGAGATGCACAACTTGATGTCGGGCAGCTCTTGGACGACGTTTTCGAACGTCGCCTTGGTGTGACGCCAGTCATAAAGGGCATCGCCCGGGCCGGCGATGCCGAGGACAGAGAATTGGGGCACGCTCTGCGCTACGGCGAATGTTTTCCGCGCGCCCTGTTCTGGGGTCAGGCGCTCGGAAACGACGCCCGGTCGGCTTTCGTTGGCGCAGTCATATTTGCGGTTGCAGTAATTGCACTGGATGTTGCACGCCGGGGCCACGGCGAGATGCATGCGCGCAAAATAATGATGCGCCTCTTCCGAATAGCAGGGATGGTCCTTGACCTTCTCCCAGACGCCGGGCGCGAGATCTTCCGGTCCCTGGTCCGAGCCGCAGCTTGACGAGGCGCAGCCGCTCGTGGCGGCTGCCTTGGCGGCCAAGGGTTTTGCGTCGCCGCTGTTGGCGGTGCGTATCAGGTCGTCGAGCGTGATCATCCTGAGACTCCTTTAAATGGCCACGGCAACCGGTTGGCGGCGGGCCGTCTGCCGCGCGAGTTGCGCCTGCCGCAGGCGGGCGGAAAAGCAGGAGCGGTTGCGGCAGGCAAAGTCCTTCTCGACAATCCGCATCTCCCCGGCCATGGCGGCGGCGCTGCGGACGCAATTCTCCAATTCCCGGATATTGCCGGGGAAGGCGCATTTGCAGAGCAGTTCGATCGCGCCGGGATGAAAGGTCATGTCGCGCAGGTTTTCGGCGTTGAACCGCGCGAGAATATGCTGGGCCAGCGCCGGAATGTCTTCCCGCCGTTCCCGCAACGACGGCACGCGAATTTGCGCGACGCCGAGGCGGTAATAGAGATCCGCACGAAAGGTCTTGTTGGTCGTGGCCGTTTCGAGATCGCAATGAGTTGCGGCGATGACGCGCACATCCACTTTCAGCGTCCTGCTGCCGCCGACCCGCTCGAATTCGCCCTCCTGCAAGACGCGCAGCAGCTTGGCCTGGAAGGATCGGGGGAATGTCGCCGATTTCGTCGAGCAGCAAGGTGCCGCCATCGGCGAGTTCAAAGCGGCCCTTCCGCCGTGCGACGGCGCCCGTGAAAGCGCCGCGTTCATGGCCGAACAGCTCGCTTTCCAGCACGCTCTCAGCCAAGGCGGCGCAATTGACTTTGATGAACGGCTTTCCCCTTCGCGGCGACAGGTCATGAATGGTCTGTGCGAAAAGCTCCTTGCCGACGCCGCTATCTCCGCGCAGCAAGACCGTGAGATTGGCTCCGGCGATGCGGCGCGCCTGTCCGAGCGCCGCATTCAAGGCCGCGCTTTCGCCGACGATTTTTTTCGCATCCGGTTGGGCGACCGCAATCTTCTTCAGGACCGGACCTGCTGCTTTCTCCCGCAAGGCAAAGCTCAGGTGTGGACCGAGCAAATTGGCGATCAGGCGCAGGTTTTTGAGGCATTCCTCTGCCGGGACGCCTTCTCCGGCGGGACCGCGGGCGCTCAGGACGCCGATGGTCTTGCTTTCCGCGAGGATTGGCGCTGCAAGCAGCGGCGTTCTTTTGCCGATCGATCCGCCGGCGCCGGAAGCCAGCAGTTTTTTCAATTTGGGTGTTGGCGATTTGGACATGGCGCCGGCCATGCGCGTCAGAATGCCGTGCTCATCGACAAGGGCGATGCTTCCATCGCGCAAGCCGTGCGCGGCCTCGACAATGGCCAGTATGCGTTCGAAGGCGGGGCGTGTGGCGCCTGATAGGGTCAGAACAGCAACGATTTCGTCGATGGCGGCGAAAGCGCATGCGACGGGGCTATTCGCCCCGGGCCTTTGTTCCGCTTTCTTTTGAGCCATGGACTTCATGAACGTGCGTTTCCCTCGTCTCAGGCGATCATTGGGATGACCATGACGGGCGCATCCAGGACCTTGAGCAATTTCCGCCTGATGCTGCCGAGCGTCTGGCCGGCGAGGGCGCAGGACAAGCATTTGCCCGACAGCCGCACCTCGACCCTCTGGCCATTGACAGCCAGGAGTTCGATATCGCCACCGTCGGCCTGAATGGACGGGCGCACCTCCGCAATGGTTTCCGCGATGATCCGCTGCCTCTCGTCTTCAGACATGGAAGGGCCTCCTTGAGCGAAAGGATTGCAGGTAGATGGCGTTGAAGCCGCGCACGGAAGCGAGCAGCGTCTCATGCTGCGCGGCCTTGGGGTCATGGCGCTGGACCACGGAAAGCCAGCCGTCATAGCTGATTGCGCTGAGATGACGACGCATGTCGGGATGGTCGACCGTGCCGCTGGAGCCGAGTGGCGCCAGGCCGGGCTCGTCGATATGGACGTGGTCGAGGCGACCGCGTCGGGCGGCGAAGTGCTGATGTCCATTTTCGCCATTTGCGGCGAGCGCCGCCGTGCTGACGTGAAGCCCGAAAGAGGAATGATCCAGCGCGTTGACCAGCATCAGACATTCGCGCGCGAGGCGGCAGAAGTCGCCCTCCGACGGCGACAGCGGCGCGAAACAGAGAGTTGTTCCGTGCTCCTCGATGCGCGGCAGCAGCCGCTCCAGAAAGGCGCGGCATTGCAGCCAAGCCTCCTTGGTGGCGACGGAACGGGCCCAGCGGGCGTCGAGGATCAGCGTGCGTCCCCCGAGATCGCGGCATACCCCAGAGAGATGGACGAGATGCTCGATGGTGTAGTGACGGATGTCAGGCGTCCTCGAAGATGCCCAGTTCAGGCCGTCCGCCCAATATCGCGTGCAGGCCGACGATTTGCAGTCCGGCGCCTCGGGCGGCGCGGCCATAGGAGCAGACTTGAGTGTGCGAAAACCCCTGGCCGAAATGCGGGCGTGGCCAGGTATGGTCGGGCGCGATTTCCAGGCCCTCGACGCCGAGGGATCGCAGTTCGGGCAGAAGCATCTTGTGGTCGAAAGCGGGGAGGGAGAGGTTGGAGAATGCGAGGCGTCATGGTCTCAATCCAGTTCTTCGACGGAAGCGATCAGGCGACGGCTGGTGGTGTTTTCCTTTGGCGAGGCTGGCGCGGAGGCCCCAGCTTTCGCCTTGGCTTTGTCCACCCAGGGCAGGCCGCCATAGACGAGCGCGAGGCTGACTTCGTTGAGCAGGTCGACAATGTCGTGGCCCTCGTCGACGACGATGGGCTGGATTCCCGCCTTCATCAGGCGGCGGACCGAATTGCTGCCGATCGAGGCGGCGTAGACGGCGGCGCAACCCTCGACGAAATCGAGCTTGGGAATAACCTTGTCCTGCACCGTCCCGCTCAAGCCGCTGCGACCTGCTTCGCCGACCTGTTCGGCCTTGAAGAATTCTGCGACGCCGACGAGATCGGCCTGTCCGGGGGAGACCTCGTAGATGACCAGGCTCTCGGCGCCGCCGAAATGCAGGTCGACCTTCTGCTGATCGGTGGAGGCGAAGGCGATCTTCAGCATGGCCTTACTCCGCCGCTACGTGGCGAGACCTCGCCACAACTTGACGGTAGCGGGAGACGTAGGGCGCCAATTCTTGATAATGGCCGGCGAGCAAGTTGGCGGCGGTGAAGATCAAGCGGCGCGTTCCGCCATAGCCGATCCAGGAGTCCGCATGGGCGCCATAGGAATCATAGATCGGAAAGCCCGCGCGCAAAAAGCGCGGCGCCGGTGCGGCGGGCGACTTCCGACGCCATGCGAATTGGTCACGATCAGATCGGCCGCGCCGTCGCGCACAAGCGTCTCGAAATCTTCGAGATCGCCGACGATGACGCTCTCGATCGGCAGATCGGCCAGTCGTGGCGCCCGCGCGGAAGCGACGGCGCGCTATGATTTGCGAGCCCATGCCGACGAAGAAATCGGTCAACGCGCCGAGAAGATCGGCGTCGCCGGCGATGCCGACCTTGGCGCCGCCGAACTGGAACTGGCAATCGACCATGGCGTCGGCAAGCTGGTCGCGCTTGCGGGCAAATTGCGCCGGGACCGGAATGCCGGCGATGGTCGCGAGCGCCTGCGTAAAAGCGTCGGAAGCCTCAAGGCCGATCAATTGGTCGAAACGCCAGTCGGGCACGCCGGTGTGCTCCCTGAGCAGGTCGGCGGCGCGGTGCATCGAGCGGCCGATGACGAGCGTTGCCGCGGATTCGCCCATGCTTTCGATTTCCGCGCGGCTCACGCCGCCATAGGTCAGCGTCGAATAACCCTGCTTCGATCAAATGGCCGTCGAGCGAGAGCGCCGATATCGGGCAGGATGATCGGCGTCAGTCCGAAAGCCTCGATCCAGAGGCGCAAATCTTCGAGATCGCCGGGCGTCAGCATGGACGAGGCGAGCACGTTGACCTGACGTCGCTTTTTGCGCGAACCGCGGGCAGCCGGCGCGGAACCAGTGTGGCTATGATCGCCTCGACGGCGGCGGCAAAGCCCGTTTCAAGGCAGCCGAGCGTATCGCTGGCGCTGACCGGAACCACGGCGACGTCGGCGCACTCAGGATGCGTCTTGCGGAATTCCTGCACGGTGCGCGGCACGTCGGCGCCCTGCATTTCCGACAGGCCGGTGGTGACCAGACCGATCACGGCGCGGCGCGTTTTTCTTGCAGATGGTCGCCAGCGCCTCGACGACATTGTCGTCCGACGCCGAGCACGGTCGTCGTCTGGTCCATCGCCGTGGTCTGCAACGGGTATCGGCTCGTTGAAATGGCGCATGAAGAACAGTTTGTTGAAGGAAGTGCAGCCGCGCGCGCCGTGCTCCAGCGGCATGCAATCGGCGATGCCGAGGAAGGCGAGCGAGGCGCCGATCGGCTGGCTTGCCTTCAGCGGATTGACCGCCAGCGCCTTGGTGGGCGTGAGGATCTCGGCCATTCAAGCCACCGCGCGCGGGAGGGCGGGCTGGCCCGATCGGTTTCGGTCCAGGCGGGGCGCGAACGCACCTGCGCCCAGACCGGCGAGTGCACGGCATGGTCGAGGTTGCGCGCCAGTTCGATCAGGCCGTCATAGCCGGCGTAGCCGATGCGGCGGACATGATCGATGTCGAGGAAGGGAATGCGCGATTTCAGCGTCGGATAGATGTAGCGGTCGCCGGCGATCAGGATGTCGGCCTCGCATTCGTGGAAGGCGGCGATCAGCGCCGTCTGGTCATTGTCCGAGATCATCCGCGCGTCCGGCCCCATCAGTTCCTTGATGCGGGCCTTGTCTTCCTCGGTCGATTTTTCCGTGCCGGTGGCGACGACGACCATGCCGAGGTCCTGCATGGCCGACACCACCGACCAGGACTTGTAGCCGCCGGTGAAGATCAGCACGCGCTTGCCCTTCAGCCTCTCGCGCAGCGGCGCCAGCGCGGCATCGACCCGCGCCTCCTCGCGCGCGACCAGCGCTTCGACGCGGGCGGTCAGATCGGGGTCGTTGAGCAGGCGGGCGAAACCGCGAAAAGCTTCGGACGTGTCGGCGACGCCGTAGAAACTGCCTTCGAACCAGGGGATGCGGTAATCGTCTTCGAGTTTGCGCGCGACATGCAGCATGGCCTTGGAGCAGACCACCATGCTGGCCTCGGCGCGATGCATGGTCTGCACCTCGCGAAAACGGCTGTCGCCGGAAAAGCTGCAAAGGACGCGCAAGCCCGAGTTCGTCGAACAGCGGCGAAACGTTCCAGATATTCGCCGCCGACGTTCCATTCGCCGATCAGATTGACGTCGTGGCGTTTTACGCCGGGGATTTCGGTCTCGGGCGGAACGGGATCGGGCTCGCGCGTGCCGATGATATGCTTGTAGGCGGCATCGCCCGCGACGCGATTGCCGAGGTTCTTGTTGCCGTAAAAGCCCGCGCAATCGACGGGGATCGACTGGCGTGCCGAACCTGGCTTGCGGCCTGCTTGGCCACGGCCTCGATATCGTCGCCCTGCAAAGCGGGCACGCAGGTGTTGTAGATGAAGACGGCGGCCGGCTTGTGCGTCTCCACCGTCTGGCGGATCGACTGGTAGAGCCGCTTTTCGCCGCGCCCCATGATCACGTCCATGTCGGACAGATCGGTGGTCATGCCGATGCGATAGGTGTCAGGGCCGCTGGAGCGCGTGCCGCGATTGTCCCAGGAGGAGCCGGCGCAGCCGATGGGGCCATGCACGATATGGGCGACGTCGGCGACCGGCAGCAGCGCATTGCGCGCGCCGTCGAAGCAGCAGCCGCCCTGGGTCGCGCCGGGGGCCGGCTTGGCGCAACCGGACTTGGATTTCTTGTTATGCGCGCAGGCCGGCTCGTTCATCAGAGCCTGGATGTCTTCCGGCTTCATGCGACCCTCCGCAAATTCGTCCCAAAGTGATTTTGCAAAGGGTGGGCCATTCCGACGGAAGGACGGAATGACAAGGAAAAACAGTCTGAAGCACCGATCGCTGGTGCATTTCCACGGACGTTCGCGTACCAAACAACTGCGTCTCAGGAAATTTCGTACCGTTATGTAAAAAGAAGAAATAGCTTGCCAAATAGGCAGATGATAAAAAGTTAGTCAGGCCACTCTGGAGACATTGTCTTGGAACGGCGATATAGTCGCTATGATGACGGTGGCCCGGAACTTGCTCGGGTTACAAATCCAGAATGGCGGTTTAGCTGCGCTATTTCGCGTTTATCGTCGGGACTCGGCGTTTCGCATGCGCTCGCCTTTGAGGTCAAGAACGGCATGGGCCAGAAGCAAAGTACCGACGAATATATCGACGAGTCGTTTGATGACTTCACCGCATTGCTTCACCGGCGAATGCCGAATCAATGTATTGCCCACGCTTTACAGAATCAGCCAAGTCCTCGCAGAAAGCGAGGATCTGGAATCCTCGCTGTCCATCATCCTCGGCGTCATGCAAAAGCGACTGAAAGTTTTGCGCGGCGCGGTGACGCTCTATGAACGCGGCTCGGAGACAATCTTCATCCACAAGAGCTTCGGCCTTTCGGACGTCGAAAAATCGCGCGGCGTCTACACGCCAGGCGAAGGCATCACCGGCGAGGTCGTCGAATCCGGCCTGCCGATCCTCGTGCCGCACATTTCGGCTGACGCGCGCTTTCTCGACCGCACCAAGGCGCATAGCGACGGCGCCGGCATGAACGCCTCCTTTTTCTGCGTGCCGATCGTTCACGCCAAAAAGGTGCTTGGCGCGATCAGCGCGGAACGCGTCTATCATCAACCGCGATCTGCTCAAGCAGGACATGGAACTGGTCGCCACACTTGGGTCGATGATCGCGCCGGCAGTCGAACTCTACCTGATGGAGAATTTCGAAAAGGTGCAGGCTGGAGAACGAGAACCGGCGCCTGCAAAGCGCGCTTAAGCGGAGATTCAAACCTTCCAACTATCATCGGCAATTCCAAGCCGATGCAGGAAATCTACGGGCTGATCGACAAGGTCGCCGACGACCAAGGCGACCGTACTGGTGCTGGGCGAGAGCGGCGTCGGCAAGGAACTGGTCGCCAGCGCCATCCACTACAACGGCGCCACCGCCGACGGGCCCTTCGTTGTGTTCAACTGCGCGGCCCTGCCGGAAAGCATCGTCGAAAGCGAATTGTTCGGCCACGAGAAGGGCTCGTTCACCGGCGCGGTCGGGATGCGCAAGGGCCGGTTTGAAATGGCGGACGGCGGCACGATCTTCCTCGACGAAGTCGGCGAACTGAGCCTGCCGATGCAGGCCAAGCTTTTGCGGGTCTTGCAGCAGAAGACTTTCGAGCGCGTCGGCGGCTCCAAGTCGGTCCGGGTCGATCTGCGCATCATCGCTGCGACCAATCGCAACCTGCCCGACATGATCGAGAAGGGCCTGTTTCGCGAGGATCTGTTTTACCGACTGAATGTCTTTCCCATCACCATTCCGCCACTGCGCGACCGCTCCAGCGACGTCATCCTGCTCGCCGATTATTTCGTGACCAAAAGCTCGGAAGAGATGGGCAAGGAGGTCAAGCGCATCTCGACGCCCGCGCTCAACATGCTGATGGCCTATCATTGGCCGGGCAATGTGCGCGAACTGGAAAATGTCATCGAGCGCTCGGTCATCCTGTCCGATGACGGCGTCATCCACGGCTATAACCTGCCGCCGTCGCTTGCAGACCTCGACCGAAACCGGAACGACGTTCGGCTGCGGCCTCGAAGCGAAGATCCAGGCGGTCGAATATGAAATGATCGTCGAGGCCCTGAAGACCCATAACGGCAACACCACCGAGGCGGCGAAGGAACTGGGCCTGACGCGGCGCATCCTGGGCCTGCGCATGGAAAAGCACGGCATCAATTACAAGGATTATCGCCGCGGCGCCGGCGCAAGGAGACTGACATGGCGGAAATGAGTCGAAAACCAGTATTTCCATCTGCTGCTGGCCGATATCGCCATGGCGGCGGCGATCAAAACGTCCGGCTCGACTTTTGCCGCGCCTGCCGAGGGTTCGTACGAGCCCGGCGGCTATTCGCGACTCGTGGCTGGCAGATGCGAGCGACGACGAACTGAAGCGCGCAAGTGCTGGCTCTCGCCAATGCCGGGCGTCGCGTCGCTGCAAGGCGTCGATCCCGATCAGCTCACGCGCGCGGCGGAAAAATACGGCATCCCGATCGATGCCGACGCTGGCCGAAACGCATCGCCGTGCATTTCAACGACAAGCGCGAGGCGATCATCCGCTATCGTAGCTGAGGCGCATGGCGGGCGATCGACACCAAAAAGGGCGGGCGCTTTTCACGCCCGCCCTTTTTGCCTCTCTGCCAGAAAATTTTCACATCGGCGTGATGCCGTGCTCCTGGTAGATCACGTCCTGGGCCTGCTTGAATTCGCTCATCGTGAATTCGTAGCCGGCTTCGCGGACTGCCGCCCAGCTCGCGTCTTCGTCTTCGCTGATTTCGTTCATTTTTTGACGGAAATCATCGTCCGAACGCATGCGTTTGATATAGGCGACTGCGGAATCGACGGACATGGCATACTCCCGGTGAATGTTGCGCGAAAGGCGATCCGGAGCTTCAGCCCCGGACCGCGCTGGCTTATATCAGCCGACGGCCAGTTCGGCGGCGGACTTGCCGATGATCGACTCGTCGACCTTCTGCATGATGCCGTGCTCCATCAGCAGGTCTTCGAGTTCGTCCATGGTGATCGGGGACGGGATGATGCCATTGCCCGAATTGCTGTGGACCTTGCCGGCCAGGTTGCGGTATTGCTGCGCCTGCTCGGAATCGGGAGCGTATTCGATGCACGGTCATGCGGCGCAGTTCGGCGTGCTGCACGATGTTGTCGCGCGGCACGAAATAGATCAGCGTGGTGCCGAGCTTCTTCGCCAGCGAATCCGCCAATTCATATTCCTTGTCGGTCTGGCGCTCGTTGCAGACCAGCCCGCCCAGGCGCACGCCGCCGGAATTGGCGTATTTCAGAATGCCCTTGGAGATGTTGTTGGCCGCATACATGGCCATCATCTCGCCGGACATGACGATGTAGATTTCCTGCGCCTTGTTCTCGCGGATCGGCATGGCGAAACCGCCACACACGACGTCGCCGAGCACGTCGTAGGACACATAGTCGACGTCGTCATAGGCGCCGTTTTCTTCCAGGAAGTTGATCGAGGTGATGACGCCGCGGCCGGCGCAGCCGACGCCGGGCTCCGGACCGCCGGATTCAACGCACTTGATGTCGCGATAGCCGATCTTCATCACGTCTTCGAGTTCGAGATCCTCGACCGAACCGGCTTCGGCGGCCAGCGACAGGATGGTGTCCTGGGCCTTGGCGTGCAGGATCAGGCGGGTGGAATCCGCCTTGGGATCGCAGCCGACGATGAGGATCTTCTGGCCCATTTCCGCAAGCGCGGCGAGGGTGTTCTGCGAGGTGGTGGACTTGCCGATGCCGCCCTTTCCGTAGAAGGCGATTTGCCTGAGTTTTGCCATGTGATGCTCCTTTTCCTGTCGATAGTGGCGTTTGGGCTTCCTTCGAACGCGTTCGCCCTATTCGGGCGTCGGCGCTTGAACCAGTTCGATCCGGTGGCCATCGGGATCTTCGATGAAGGCGACGATGTTTTCGCCATGGCGCTGGCCGCGCGGCGGCCGCGGCATGGGCACGCCCTTCGGCGGCGAGCCGGTCGCACAGGCGCAGGATGTTCTTCACCTCGATGGCGATATGGCCGAAGGCGTCGCCGCGACGTAAGGCGTCTCGCGCTGCCAGTTGGACACGAGCTCGATCGTCATGCCGGCCGGCCGTCGCCATAGCCGAGATAGGCCTGTGAAAACTGGTTCTTCTTGTGCTCGCGCCGCTCCAGCACTGTCATGCCGAGGCTTCGCGGTATAGAAGGCGATGGAGCGGTCGAGATCGGCGACGCGCAGCATGGCGTGCAGCAGCCGAAATTCGGAGGCGTCGATCGGCGCCGCATCAGCGGCCGCCTTCTTGGCGGCGAAGACTTCGCGCAAGCGCCGCGTCGACATCCTTGCCGGCGTGCATATTGCTGGCTTCGATGCCGAGCGCGGCCAGCGCTTCCTGCGGCGCGGCGCCGATCTTGGCGACGAGCAACATCTTGCAGTCGGCGATCATGCGATAGATCGTGTCGCGCGGTGTCTTCCTCTTCGTTCAGCGCGTGCTCGGCGACGACGCGCGTCTCGACGAGGCTCGGGCCGCGCGGCGTCGACATCATAGACAGAGAAGGCTTCGGCATGGCCGAAATGAAGATCGACGCGCTGTCCCTCGCGCGTCGCCACGGCGATGCGCAGAGTCGGAGAAGCGCTCGCGGCGTTGATCGGCTTCGCTGCGTTTCAACGTGGTCGTCTGTAGGACGTATCCAGCATGGCGCGTCCTCGCGGCATTCAGGCCGCATGACGAGATTGCAACGGCCGTGCCAACGCATATTTGCCGGATTAACTGCGCTGTTTTGCGCCGTAGGCACGCACGGCCGCGTACGCTTCCAAAAATTTCGTACCGATCCGTGCGCGCGGGCCATGACGGACATGCGAATACCGTGTGCCCGTATTTCATCCGGTTGACGCGGCGCTGGCGCGATCGGATGTCCCTTGAGATGAACTGCATATTTCCATCAATCGCAAAGGAATCCCGGAGGTAGCAGGCGTCGACAAGTTCATGTAAAAGGAATAATTGCCGTTCTATCGCGCTTGGCACGCTTCCTGCGATTAGGGGTCCGAACGGCGCGGGACCAAGCTTTCATCGATGCCCGAGCCGCCATCTGGAAGCTGCGAATATTTTTCGCTCACGTTTTGTGAGGAGGACTAATCATGCCTATGGTTCTGCTGGAGTGCGACAAGGCGATCCCTGAACGCGAAAAACATATTTACCTGAAGGTGGACGGCGAGGATACTCGCGACTTCCTTCCCGTCTCCAATGCCGCCGACCATTCCCGGCACGCTGTCGGAGCGCGGCTGCGCCTTCTGCGGCGCCAAGCTCGTCATCGGCGGCGTGCTGAAAGACACGATCCAGATGATCCACGGCCCGATCGGCTGCGCCTACGACACCTGGCACACCAAGCGCTATCCGACCGACAACGGCCACTTCAACATGAAGTATGTCTGGTCGACGGACATGAAGGAAAGCCACATCGTCTTCGGCGGCGAGAAGCGCCTGGAGAAGTCGATCAACGAAGCCTTCGACGAAATGCCCGACGTCAAGCGCATGTTCGTCTACACCACCTGCCCGACGGCGCTGATCGGCGACGACATCAAGGCGGTCGCCAAGAAGGTGATGGACGAACGTCCCGACGTCGACATCTTCACCTGCGAATGCCCCGGCTTCGCCGGCGTTTCGCAGTCGAAGGGCCATCACGTGCTCAACATCGGCTGGATCAACGAGAAGGTCGGCACGCTGGAGCCGGAGATCACCAGCGAATACACGATGAACTTCATCGGCGACTTCAACATCCAGGGCGACACCCAGCTGCTCCAGACCTACTGGGACAAGCTCGGCATCCAGGTCATCGCCCACTTCACCGGCAACGGCACCTATGACGATCTGCGCTGCATGCACCGCGCCCAGCTCAATGTCGTCAACTGCGCCCGCTCCTCCGGCTACATCGCCAACGAGCTGAAGAAGCAATATGGCATTCCGCGCCTCGACATCGACAGCTGGGGCTTCAGCTACATGGCCGAGGGCATCCGCAAGATCTGCGCCTTCTTCGGCATCGAAGACCGCGGCGAGGCGCTGATCGCCGAGGAATACGCCAAGTGGAAGCCGCAAGCTCGACTGGTACAAGGAGCGCCTGAAGGGCAAGAAAATGGCGATCTGGACCGGCGGTCCGCGCCTGTGGCACTGGACCAAGTCGGTCGAAGACGATCTCGGCATCCAGGTCGTCGCCATGTCCTCGAAATTCGGCCATCAGGAAGACTTCGAAAAGGTCATCGCGCGCGGCCAGGCCGGCACCTATTACATCGATGACGGCAACGAGCTCGAGTTCTTCGAGATCATCGACCTCGTCAAGCCGGACGTCATCTTCACCGGCCCGCGCGTCGGCGAACTCGTGAAGAAGCTGCACATCCCCTACGTCAACGGCCACGGCTATCACAACGGCCCCTACATGGGTTTCGAGGGCTTCGTGAACCTCGCCCGCGACACCTACAACGCCGTCCACAACCCGCTTCTGAAGCTCGCCGCGCTCGACATTCGGCGGCCGGAGCGGCGCAAATCCAGGAGGCCGCGGAATGAGCCAGCAACAGATCGAGCAATTGTTCGACTATGTGCAGGAGCGCTGCCTGTGGCAGTTCTTCTCCCGCGGCCTGGGACCGGAAGGAGAACATCGACGGGATCATCGCCGCCGCGACCGATATGCTCCACGGCAAGCGAGCCGAAGCAAGCATCACGCCGATGGAGAAGCTGTTCTACGCCGACGCCTGGAGCCATGGTGACGGATTTCAGGGAGCGCTTCCCCTGGATCAACGATCTTGAGCCGACCAAGATCACCGAACTGATGGCGGCTTTGAAGGCCGAGCTGGTCGATCACACCATCACCAAATCGCTGAACCACGAACTGAACCACTCGCTCTATTGAGCCCCACGACCGCCGCCGCCGTCCATCGGACGCGGCGGTCCCTGAAATCACACTCCCCCTCAGAGAAAGGAACCCGCCATGGGTTGCGAAATCACAACGCGCGAGAGGGCTGGCGTCATCAATCCGATGTACGACTGCCAGCCGGCCGGCGCGCAATATGCCGGCATCGGCATGAAGGACTGCATTCCGCTGGTCCACGGCGGCCAGGGCTGCACGATGTTCGTGCGCCTGCTGTTCGCCCAGCATTTCAAGGAAAACTTCGACGTCGCCTCGACCTCGCTGCATGAGGATTCGGCGGTGTTCGGCGGCCACAAGCGCATCCAGGAAGGCGTGATGGCCCTGGTGCGCCGCTATCCCAACCTGCGCATCATCCAGGTCATCTCGACCTGCTCGACGGAAGTCATCGGCGACGACATCGAAGGCAATATCAAATATTGCAACGACATGATCGCCGCGGAATTTCCCGGGCCGCGAAGTCTATGTCGTTCCGGTGCATACGCCGAGCTTCAAGAACAGCCAGGTCGGCGGCTATTCAGAATGCGTGCAGGCGACGTGGAAGACCATCGCCAAGGAAAAGGTCGCGCCGACCGGCAAGCTCAACATTTTCCCGGGCTGGGTCAATCCCGGCGACGTCGTGCTGCTGAAGCGCTACGCCTCCGAGATGGGCGTCGATGCGACGATCTTCATGGACACCGAAGATTTCGACTCGCCGATGCTGCCCGACAAATCGATCCACACCCATGGCCGCACCACGGTCGAAGACATCAAGGCCTCGACCGGCGCGACTCGCTTCGCTGTCGCTCGCCCGCTACGAGGCCGCCGAGCACGGTCGACTACCTCAAGAAGGAATTCGACGTTCCCGGCTCATGCCGTCTCCTCGCCCTATGGCATCGCCAACACCGACGCCATGCTGAAGAAAATCTAGCGAAATCACCGGCAAGCCGATCCCGGCAGTCGCTGGTCAAGGAGCGCGGCATCGCCATCGACGCCTTGCAGGACCTCGCGCACATGTTCTTCGCGGACAAGCGCGTTGCCCTGTTCGGCCATCCCGACCTGGTGATCGGCCTCGCCGAATTCTGCATCGAGGTGGAGTTGAAGCCGGTGCTGCTGCTGCTCGGCGACGACAACACCAAGTACAAGAAGGACCCGCGCATCCTGGCCCTGAAAGACAAGGTCAACTGGGACATGGAAGTCGTCTGCAACGCCGATCTCTGGGAACTGGAGAAGCGCGTCAAGGATCCGGACTACAAGATCGATATCATCCTCGGTCACTCGAAGGGTCGTTACGTCGCAATCGACGCCAATCTCCCGATGGCGCGCGTGGGCTTCCCGACCTTCGACCGCGCCGGCCTCTATCGTCATCCGACGATGGGCTATCAGGGCGCCATGGAAGTGGGCGAGGCCATCGCCAACGCCATGTTCGCGCACATGGAATACACCAGGGATCGCGAATGGATCCTCAACACCTGGTGATTGAGGATTTTGCGAAGGGGGCGGCCTCTGTCACCGCCCCCTTCCTCCTGCCTGCTGCCGATATCTTTCGAGAGAGGCCGGCCATGAGCTTCACCCAACGCCTGATCGCAAATCCCGCCTTCGGCTGGTCGAACAGCCTGCGCCTGCCAGAATATCGCCAGATCGAACTCTACACCAAGCGCAAGGCGCTCAATTTCCTCGACCCGCCGCCGCCGAAAGAAGCGCCGATGGATCGCATTGCCGCTGTCTGCCGCGCCGCGCTGGCATTCGAATCCTATTATGGCCGGGATTCATCCGACCGATTGCCGCTGACCGCATGGAAACGCTGCCTGGAATTGCCGCGCGCAGACGCAGACGGAAAAAATCCTCGCCGAACTTGCACCGCGTCTTGCGCGTCGTGCGCAAAATCGCCTTCCATGCGCATGGCCATGTCGACATGCGCGACGGCATCGTCTGCCTCAACGGCGCCATCGATCTCTGCGCCCTGTCGCTGGAAATTACGGCGGCTGGCCTCGACCTGCTGGAGACAGCGGTCGCCTATTATTTCTCGTCGCTGACCAGCCCCTATCCGGAGGCCTATGTCGAGGCGATGCTGTTCGAGCTTTTTGGCGATATCGTCTCGGAGATCAAGCGTTTCTCGGATGAGGACCGCATCCTCTATCAGTTCCGCCGCCGCGCTCCGTTCAATCGGCATTTCCGCTTCGATTGCGATAATCCCAAGGCGACCTATGACAGTGAATTCATCGCGTTCGAAATCGGACCGCTCTATCGCGATCCCGCGCGCCACCCGATCGATTTTTTCGCCGCGCTAGACGATGTGTTCCACATCATTCCCGTCGAAGCGCTGAAGGACGGACGGATCGAACGCAGGGACCTGCTGAAATGGCGGGCCCGCGGACTTGAAGACCTTTCGCTGCCGGCCTCGTTCCGCACCCGCTTCGCGCGGGAGAAGATCGTCGTGGGACAGCCGATGACTTAGTTTCGGCGCCGCAGCGCGCGCTGCGGCGCTCCTCCCACTCGCTCGGCGTCGCGGTCGCTCCTAAGGTTTCCGCTTCGCGAAAACCCATTTGGCCAATCACCGGCATTCGGATTTAGGGAGCACGATCATGGAAGGCCCGCATCTTCGCATCGCCATCACCAGCGATAGCCTAGTCAATCTCGACGCCAATTTCGTCGCCGCCAAGCAATTCCTGCTTTACGACGTTGCGCTGGACGAGTTCGAATTCATCGACGCCTTGCAATTCTCCCGTCGCTCCAAGGGCAAGGCCCAGGGCGGCGGCAAAGAGGCCAACGCCGGCCGCTGCATCATGGACGACATGGAGGACGACGACGGCACGGGCTACGACCCGCTGACCGAGCGCGTCAATGCCGTTGGCGGCTGCTCGGTCCTTTTCACCATGGGGCTATCAGACGTCGCCGCCGTGCGCGTGAACGAGTTGAAGGTCTTTCCGGTCAAATCCGAGCGTCACCGTTCCGTCGATGAGGTGATCGCGCAGGTTCAAGCCATGATGGCTGGGACGCAACCTCTGTGGATGCGCCGCGCCATAAGCCGCCGCACTGGCGTGGCGCTGGAGGCGCAGAGCGCCTACTGACCCGCGTGAATGGGGCCTCAAGAAAGTTTCCACATCAAATCTGAAAAGAAGGAGAGCCGACCATGCTGAACTCTTGTGAAATCTGACAGCCTGGAAGAAAAAGTCAGCGACGAAGTCCTGATTCATGTTCGTTATTTGCCAAACTCGGACGTCATGACGATCGACAAATGTCCGCCTCATTTGGCCGCGCAGGAATGGCGCGATTTGCTGCTCAAAGAAGGGTCGGAGCATTACCAGACATTCGCTGGCGCTCGCGGCTTTTTCCGTCTGCCGCGGCATGCCTATGACGCCATTCGGGCCGATGCGACGCCGATGGTGGCTGAATAGGACATCGGACGCCATCGTTATCCAAACAGGGCGCCGTCGATTTCCGGCCGTTTGAGCAAGTCTGCGGCGGCCTGAAAAATTGCGGCGGGATCGTGAAGCGGGGAATGAGCGATATCTGCAACGATCCGTCCGGGTTGCGGCGAGAGGACAATGATCCGGCTGGCGAGGCGGAGCGCCTCGGCGATGTCATGGGTGACGAACAGCACCGCCGTTCCCGCCTTCTCCACTTCCTGACGCGTCAGGTCTTGCATCGACCGGCGCATGCCCACGTCCAGGGCGCCAAAGGGCTCGTCCATCAGCAGGAGATCGGGCGATACCGCCAATGCGCGCGCGAAGGCGACGCGTTGCGCCATGCCGCCGGACAGCGCCGCCGGTCGCTTCCCGAGATCGTCGGCGCCGAGGCCAAGGCGCGTCAGGATCGCCTCTGCTTCGTCGCGACGCTGGCTGCGGTTCCGACCAAGCGCCTTCAGGCCGAACGCGGCATTTTCGGCCGCCGTGCTCCATGGAAGCAGCCTCGGCTCCTGGAAGACGCTCGCAGTGCGGAGATAGCGATTTTCGACGCGCCCCGACGTTGGCGACAAGGCGCCAGCGGCGAGACGAAGCAATGTTGTCTTGCCGCAACCTGAAGGGCCGATCACGACCACGAATTCTCCGGGCGCGACGATGAGGTCGATTTGCTCGACGATCCGCTTCGGCCCGAAATCCTTGCAAAGCTCGCTGAGGGTCAACATGCCTCAAGGCCATCCGACGCGCGCGCGATGCGGAACGATCTGCGGAAGGGCGCGACCAACAGGAGGTCCAGCCCCAATACAAGCGCGACTGCCAGAAGGATCCATGCGAGGGTTTCGGTCAGGTCGAGATTGGACCGCGCGGCGGCTAGGCGGCCGCCGATGCCCGTGCCGCTCGCCATGACTTCGGACATGACGCAGACTTTCAGCGCCATTCCCAGCGCGGTCGCCGCCGCCGGCAGGAGATGAGACAGCATCTGCGGCGCCAGAATATCGGAGAATTTTTGCAATGCGGGCGCGGAAAAACCGGCGGCCATTTCGTCCAGTAGGGGGTCGCGAGCCTCCAGGCCTTGCAGCGCGGCGACGAAGACAATCGGCAGAATAACCACGGCGACCGTGAAACCGGCGTCGAAACCGTTGGCGCCGAACCACAGCGCCGCCAGCACCAGCCAGGCGATCGGCGGCGTTCCCAGAAGGACGGTGGCGACCGGCCGCAGCGCGAGCCCCGCCGGGCGCCAGAAACCGCCGAGCAGCGCGAGCAGGAGCCCCAGCAGGCTGCCAGTCGCCCAGCCCGCGAGCGAATGGAGGAGGGTGGCCTTGAGCGCCAGTTGTGCTTCACCCGAGGCGAACAGTCGCAGCAATTCGCGGGCAGCGAGATCAGGACGTGGCAACACCAACGGGCCGTAGGCCGCGTGAATCGCGGCCCAGACGCCGACAAGCGCGACAAGGCCGGAGAGACTGTAAACGACGCGGAAAATCTTCCCGTTCATGTCAGAAGTCGAGATAGAAATCGTCCGCGGGCAGCTTTCCGCCCAGCGATTGCGGCGCGATGTCGAGCAGGCTTTGATAAAAGATTTCCAGGTCGGATTTCGCCGTGCGCGCGGAAACGATGTCCATGTTGAAGCGGTCGATCGCGGCGGCGAAGATTTTGGGATGCATCTGCATGGTCCTGCCTGCCAGCGCCGCAGCTTCGTCGTGATTGGCGAGCGTCCAGGTCTTGGCCGCGGGCAACGCTGTGCGCAAGGCCGCGACGATTTCCGGGGCCTCCTCGACGAGCCTTGCGTGGACGGCGAGGCCGACCATCGGCATCCGCACGGCCTTCTTGTGCGCCATCCATATGTCTTGCAGGCTGATGACGCGTGTGAGCGTTCGTCCCTGCTGTGCCGCCATGAAAATGGCCATGGTCGCGGCCGGTTCGGCCAGGATCGCCGTCGTCACTTTGCCCGCCGCCAGCATTTGCGCGGCAGCCATATGATCCTGGACATAGGACAGCTTCATGTCCTTGTCGGGGTCGACGCCCTCCATTTTGGCGCAGGCGCGGAAGACGAGGTCGGGCATGTCATTGTGAAAGAAGCCCAGCACGTCCTTGCCGACGAGATCGTGGAAGGTCTTGATGCCTGGATCGGCGGTGACGATGGTCAGATGTCCCTGGCCGAGCGTGCACAACAGCTTGATCGGCATGCCGCGGTTGGCGAGGTTGGCCGGCAGGTTGGTCGGCGTCGTGAACAGCAGCGTATGGCCGGAGACAAGGCCCGCCCTGAGTTCGTCGGGGTCGCGCCATACGCGGAACGCAGCGCCGGGCGCGGCCTTGGCGAGCGCGCCCGAATCCAGGGCGCGCGCCAGCGTGATCGAGGCGCCGGTCGGCGCCGCGAGGATTTCGAGATTTTCCAGCGGACGCGCCGCAGCCATGCCGCCGTCGAGCGCCGCAATGCTGGCGCCGGCCGCGAGGGCCAACGCCTGACGCCGCGAGACGCACGATTTTTGCACAACCATGGCCGGCTCCTTCGATCTGCGCGTCAGAACATCACGCGGACCGACAGTGTCACTTGCCAGTCCTGCCCGAGTTGGGGACCATTCAGATGCTGGTAGACGGGAGCCCCCGCTTCGACCGCCAGCGAGCCATTCGCGAAGCCGAGCGGCGCGCCGGACAGGACAACGCCGCCGAGCAGCGAGACGCGCTGGCCGCCGTAGTCGAGCGGGCTCGCCATCGGCGACAGTCCAACGATATTTGCATCGGCGCCGTGGATGTGGTCCTGGGTCGTGCCGACGACATGGCCCGTCGTCGCGAACCACGGCGTCCACTGATAGGCGCCCCAGGCATGGAATTCGTGCAGGTCGCCAAAGCGCCAGCCGTCAGCGTTGTTGTCGAGCGCGAAGCGGCCGCGATAGGCCGCGCCCCAGGACCAGGGGCCGAGGACGCCGAGATAGGCGATATCGGGCATGAGGTCCCAAGTTCCCGTGCCGGATTGGATCCCATAGGGCGCGCGCATGATCATGTTCATGCCCGTCATGGGGCTCAGCATCGACACCTGGCGCGTGATCGACCCCGTAGGAGCGCTGACCATCAGGCCGACGACGATCCGGTTCATGTGATCCTGATAGAGCTTGTATTCGGCCCCGAACATCGTGTCGCCAAGCCCATCGGTCGCTCCCGAGCTTTGGCCGAGGACCGTCGACCCCATCATGCCGGAGAACGAGGTCATCTTCATCGACTTCTCGACATAGCTCGTCGAGGCCATGATCGTCAGCTTGTCGGTGATCCCGTACATGGCGTTGAACATTTGCATCTGCATGTCCATCGACGTCGGAATGATGCGCCACATCGTGGGCATGGTCACGCCCTTCATCACGTGGGTCTGGCCCGACGGAATGGTCGTTGCGATGGTTGAAGGCGAAAGTTTCGACGAGCCGACGTAGTCGCCGTCCATATGCATGAACATGGGGTTGTAGTTGAACATGAAGCCGCCCGCCGGGGCCGTCATGACCCATGTCAGCGTGGCGGGAATGACCGGCATGGCCATCGCGGCGTGGTCCATCGGCGGGGCGGGCTCGTCTTTCGTCGAGGGAAGATCGGCGGCGCGCGAGGCGATCGGGGTCAGCGCGCCGAAGGCGAAGACGGCTTGCAGGGCGCGGCCCGCTACGGCGCCGAGGAGGAATTCGCGGAAAGCTTTCATTTTGGCCTCTCGTAAAGTCGACGCTGTGTCCAGCATCGCTGGAGCGCAGTCTGGTTGGGGCGTCGGCTGAGCGCCGGCAGTCCATTGGCGGCAGGGGACAAAATTCGTTTCGAATCCGCATGCCGCGGTCGCCTAGCATTACGATATGTAAATTGAATACATGCAATGGCAGGCTATTGATAAAAGCGAAGTCCAAGGAAATTCATAATATAGGTTGCATTTTTACAACATGAATCGTGTATATATATTATGCATTTCGCTTAAAAATTGGAACATGTAGGCCGGTTGTGGACTTTCCAACACTATTCGGAGGGAATGCTTGAAGCCCGGAAACGAGCCCCCGGTTATTCGCCCTGCAAAAAGCCCTTGCGCATGGCGGCGCCAAAAAAGTTAACCAAGGTCACCAGGGCGAGCAGCACCAGGATCAACGCAGACGCCTCCCGATATTCGAACAAGTGGAAGGCGGTGACGATTTCGAGGCCGAGCCCGCCGGCGCCGACGAGACCCAAAGTTGTGGCGGCGCGCAAATTGTGTTCGAAGCGATAGAGGACGATGTCGGCGATGCGGGGCAGAACCTGCGGCAGGACGGCGAAGCGCAGCACCCCCGCGCGGGAGACGCCGTGCGAACGGAGCGCCGCGCCGGGCGCCGGATCGACGTGCTCGATCGCCTCGGCGAAGAGTTTGCCCAGCATGCCCGTCGAGTGGACGGCGAGCGCGAGAACGCCGGGCAATGATCCGAAGCCGACCGCCGCGACAAAGACCACGCCCCAAATCATGCAGGGAATGGAACGTACGAAATTCAAAGCCATTCGCACGCCCCCGCCGAGCCATGGCGATTTCATCGTGTTGCGGGCTGTCAGGGCGGCGAGCGGCAGGGCAAGCAGCGTCGCCAGCACTGTCCCGGCAATGCCCATCGACAGGGTTTCGAGCAGGGGCCTGCCCCAGCCGCGCCAGCGCGCAAAATCCGGGGGCAGGGCATCGGCGGCGAGGTGAAACAGCGTCGGCGCAGCGTCGACGTAACGGGCGAAGTTGAAGGCGTCCGCGTAGAAAAAGGCGGCGATGAGCACCAGCGCGCCCGCCAATGTCGCCACCAGGGCGCGCATCTGCCGCCGCCGGCATTCGCCTGTTAGCGCGGAGAATTCCGACGATGTGAGCGCGTCCGTCATTGCGGCGCCCAGGCGGTCTTGGCGGTGTCCGCGGCCTGGATCGCTGCGATCCAACCGCGCACCCGATCGACGTCGGCGTCGACGCAAGGGATGAAGCTTTCGGCCCGAAACACAGCCAAGGCCTCGGGGTCGTTCACTTCGACGAAGGCCTTGCGGATTTCTTCCTTGAGCCCGGGATCGAGACCGTTGCGAAATGTCCACATATACTCGGGAATTGGCGGAGAATCTTCGAGGACGCGCACCTTGTCGGCGGAGATCTTGCCCTCTTTCAGCAGTCGGTCGTAGATCGGTTTCGACAGACCGCCGGCGGCGACTTTTTTATTGGCGACGGCCAGCGCAACCGCGTCGTGCGCGCCGAGCACTCGCAGCTGATAGTCGCGTCCCGAAACGAGCCCTTCATTCAGCAATTGCCAGCGTGGAACCCATGTGCCGGAGGTCGAGGCGGGATCGCCGAAGGCGATGTCGCCGCCCTTGAGATCGGCGAGCGTTTTCGCCGGACTATCGGCGGGAACGATGATCGTCGCCTGGAAAGTCGGGCCGACGCTGGGCATGCGAAGGACGGGCGAATGGCTGGAGCGGCGTGCGTTTCGATTGCAGGATGTAAGTGACCGGGCCCGAGATAGGCGATGTCGAGGCGACCGAAGCGCAGGGCTTCCGAGGTCGCGGCGTAATTGGCGCCGACGACCAGCTCCACCGGCATGTTCAGGCGCTTTTCGAGGTAGGCGCGCAGGGGCTCGTTGAGCCGCATCACGGTCGGGCGCGGATTCGCCGGGCAGCAGGCCGATCACCAGCTTCTGTGGGCGCTCCATCGCTGGCGCAGGCGCCGTGAACACGAATATGAGGCAGCCGAGACATGGCCGCCCAGGCAAGAAAAGGCGAAGACAGTCAATCGTCTCATGTCAGCATCCTTCTCAGGTCAGATCGGCTTTGCGTCCGAAATTGGCGTTGGATGTCGCGAAAACCTGCGCTTCCGCATTCCGCGTCGAAAGCATTCGGCGGGGCCGTCGAACAAGCACGCGTCCGTCATTGATGCCGACGATGCGGTCGGCCAGCGCGCGGGCGAGGGCGATCTGATGCAGCACGAGCACGACAGTGACGCCGTCGCGCGTCGCCAGCCGGCGCAGATCCTCGCCGAGGCGCCGCGCCAGCGGCAGGTCGAGCGAGGAGAAGGGTTCGTCGCCAAGCAGCAGGCGGGGCCGGCGCGCCAGCGCGCGGGCCATGCCGATCCGCTGCTTTCTCGCCGCCGGAAAACTTCTCGACCCGCTCCATCGCGCGATCGAGCAGGCCGACGTCGCGCAGCGCCTGCGCCGCGCGCAACCGCGCCTCGCGCCGCCAGGGCAGGAGCGAGAAGGGATGGCGGCGAATCAGCGAGGCCAAGCAGCACATTATCGAGCGCGGACAGGCGGCCGATCAGGGCGTGATCCTGAAAAATCGTCGCGGTGTTCTGGCGCAGGGCGCTCCAATGGGAGGCCTGCGTAAATTCGCCCAGCTCCGGCGTCGCGATCTGGCCGCAGGTCGGCTCGATCAGTCCATTGAGAACATTGATCAAGGTCGTCTTGCCTGCGCCGGAGGGTCCAACGAGAACGGTGACGGCGCCGCGTTCGAAGCGCAGCGACATCTGGCGTAGAATGGCGCGTCCGCCCCGCGCGACGCAAAGGTCGCTGACCGCCACGCGCGGAAGGGCGGAAGCCTTGATCGACTTTCGGATCGACGCGCATGTTCACGGTCGGCCTCCCGCCATGGAGTGAAGGCTGCTCAAAACCAGCCGGGGCCGACGAAACTCGCGCCGGAGTCCAGTTCTTGGTCAGCAAGCTTCGGACCAATCGCGAACACCACGCGGCTTTTCGCGATAGCTCCTTGGAAACGAAGGGACGCAAGTTAGTCGACGCGATCGGCTCCCACCGACGGGGCGCACCATGCCGAACGACTGTTTGGCCATTTCGTACGTCGGCGAACTTTTCCGGTGGGGAATTGCCGCATTTGCCTCTGGCGCAAGCCTTGCTCTGGTCAGGCAATCGCTCGTTCGAGGAAGTCGCCATGATCGCGGACCGGATCGCCGAAAAGCTGTTGCGGCCGCCGCAAAAGGCGCCGCAAACGCGCATCCTGTTCCTGGCGCGCCACGCGCCGCTCGCGCCCGATTATGCCTGCGCCGCCTATCCCGGCGATGGCGGTTATCCCGCCTATTACCACCGCGTCTGGGCCGCGCTGGGCGAGCTTGGCTATCGCGTGACGACCGCGAACCAGTGCCGCGCGCTCTATCGCCTCGCCAATGACATCGATCTTCGTCTTTTCGCTGTACAACCGCATGCCCATCGACAATCCGGAAATTTTCGTCGCGGCGACCTGCGAGTTCCTGCATCTGCCGCATATCGGCGCCAAGCCCAACATCAGGGCGTTGGCCGAGGACAAATGGCTTGCCAAGAATTTCGCCCGCTCGATCGGCCTGCCGGTCGTCGAGGGCGCGACTTACTCGCGTCCGCGAGGATCTAAAAACCCGCCGTCTTTCGCCGGCCCCTATTTCGTGAAGAACCGTTTTGGCGCGGCCTCGGAGGGCATTTCCGAGCAGCTCGATCCAGGACGACTGGGCCGGCGTTTTCCGCGCCGCCGAAAGCTTTTTCGCGCGAGGCATGTCGGTGCTCGTCGAGCAATATGCGCCGGGCGTGGATGTCACCCTGCCTGTGCTTGGCGGCGACGATCCGATCATCCTCGGATTGGTCCGTCCGTGCTCCGACCGGCGAGGAGCCATCGTCACCGAAGACCTGAAACGTGACGACCCTCTCGGCTATGATCTGTTCGACGCCGGCGGCGAGACCGGCCGATTTTGCCGCAGACGCACTGAAATTATGGGCGGCGGCGGGGCCGATAGATTATCTGCGCCTCGATTTCCGTTTCGATCCGGCAACGGGCCGCGGCATCTTTCTCGAATTCAACATCTGCTGCCACATCGGCCGCAGCGGCGCCATCTGCCTCGCCGGGCGCTCAATGGGGACTGACGCAGGCCGACATCCTCGGCCATGTCGTCGAATACAGCCTGCGCCGTCAGGTTCGCGAGAGTGGAGACGCGGCAAATGGGTTCTCTGACGCAGCATCGCATCGCACTCGACCTTGATCCGGCGCACCGCGTCTTCGGCGATGCCATCGTCCGCGCGCGCCGCGCCGCGCGGCTGGGACTTTCTCGGCTCGACCCCGGTACCGCTGCGCGCACGCATGCGCGACGACATTGCGCAGGCGGCGCAGGCCTATGTCGCCAGCGGCGGGGCTCCGCTCAAATGTTGCATGCCCATGGGTCAGGGCGGTCGCACGCCTGTCGAGCGGCTGCGCTATGTGCGCGAGCTGGAAGACTTCCCAAAGCTTCTTGTCTCCGCCGAACATGGCAATGTGTTCAATCGCGACTTTCCACGCTGACGTCATGTCGAGCGCGGCGCCTTTCACGAGCTGCCAGCCGGCCGGGCGCGGCGGAGGCCTTTGTCGAGGCGGGGCTAATCGATCCGACAGAGGCTGGATCGGCGTTTACGCCGTCGCGCCCTTTGTGCTGCTGATCGACCAAAAAGCGGCTCGGCGCGCGACCGGTCCCGCAAAGCTGGGCCGACCTCGCCGATCCCGTCTATCGTGGCGAAGTGGTGTTTTCGCGGCTGGCGGCGCGAAGGCGAGAGGAACTGGAGCAGCCTACAACCAGTTCTTCCTGCTCTCCATGCTGCGCCTGCTTGGCGAGGACGGCCTGCGCCGCGCTTGTCGCCAATGTCCGCGGCTTGATGCATTCCGCGCAAATGCCACGACACGCCGGCGCGGCGTCTTCGCTCGGGGCGATCTATGTCTTGCCCTGGTCGCTGGCCGATCTCTGTCCGCGTCGCGAAGTCACGCAAGTGGTCTGGCCGCGCGAGGGCGGACTGGCCTTTCCGCTCTGGCTGACCGCGCAGGCGGCGCATGGCGAAAAAATCGGCAGCCTTGCAGGACTATTTATTTGCGCCAAAAACCGCGCAATGGCTCGATTATAATCGCTATCCCTCGCTCGCGCCCGGACAGCGAGATGGTCTGCCCCAAGGCGCAAAGCTGCTCTGGCTTGGCTGGGACTACCTGCGCAATCGCGGCGCGGCGCAGGACATCAAGGCGGCGTCGGGGATTTTCATCGAGAGCCGGGCGGCGATCGAGGCGAGAGGGCGGAAATGCGCGTGATCACCGTGGCGGGACCGCCCTCAGTCGGCAAGACTTCGGTGGCGGTCAAGACGGCCATGCATTTGCGCGCCGAGGGGCTTCGCCTCGCCGTGGTCAAGTTCGATTGCCTGACGGCGGGCGACGAGCAAGTCTATCGGCGCGTCGGACTGCCAGTCGCCGTGGGGCTGGCCGGCTCGGTCTGCCCCGATCATTTCTTCGTCTCCAATATCGACGATTGCCTGCAATGGGCGACGGCCTCGGCGTCGACCTGCTCATCGCCGAAAGCGCCGGCCTTTGCAATCGGTGCTCGCCGCATATCCAGGGCGCGCTGGCGATCTGCGTGGTGGACAATCTCTCGGGCATTCACACGCCGCAAAAAATCGGCCCGATGCTGAAACTGGCCGATGTCGTGGCGGTGACAAAGGGCGATATCGTCTCGCAGGCCGAGCGCGAAGTCTTCGCGCATAATGTGCGCCTCGCCAATCCGCGCGCCAGCGTTCTCGGCTTCAATGGCATGACCGGGCAAGGCGCGGGCGAGCTGGCCTTCCACATCCGCTCGGCGCCGGAACTGGAGACCCTGGAAGGGCGCCGGCTGCGCTTTCCCATGCCCTCCGCCATCTGTCCCTATTGCATCGGCGAAACCTGCATCGGCGAGGCGCATCAGCGCGGCAATGTGCGCAAGATGAATTTCGAGGAAGCTGGCGCATGAGCTTTCAGATGCTGTCGCAGAAGCTCGGCGAAATCATGCGCCTGCATCCGGCCTTTTCCGTTTTCTTCCATGATGCGGACGGCGGCGCCGCCAAGCCGGACTTGCTGCTGGCCGCGTGGATCGACGGTTTGAGCGAGGAAAGCCTCGTCCAGATCGGCATGGCGCGCGAAGAGATCGCCGCTCATGTCGCCTCATTGGCCGAGGAAGTTGAGAAGGTGAAAAAGCCCGTCGCCTCGATCTCGTCCCTACGTATTCTTGGCGGACGCGATAAAATGGGACGCGAAGAAGGGCTCGACCTCACCCTGCGCCCTGGCCAAATCGTCTGCATCGTCGGTCCCACCGGTTCGGGCAAAAGCCGCCTGCTCGCAGATATCGAATGCCTCGCGCAGGGCGACACGCCTTCGGGGCGAAAGATCCTGGATCGACGACGAAATCCCCGATCCGGCGCGGCGCTGGGCCATTTCCGGAAAACTCGTCGCGCAACTGTCGCAGAACATGAATTTCGTCGTTGATCTCACGGTCGGCGAATTCATCGCCATGCATGCGGATTGCCGGGGCGCGCCTGATCGCGAGGCGGCGGCGCACGACGTCATCGTCTGCGCCAATAGGCTCGCCGGCGAAAAGTTCACGAGCGAGACGTCGCTCACTCAATTGAGTGGCGGCCAGAGCCGCGCCCTGATGATCGCGGATGTCGCGCTTCTCTCGGCCTCGCCCATCGTGCTGATCGACGAGATCGAAAACGCGGGCATCGACCGCAAGCGCGCGCTCGACCTGCTGATTGCCAGCGACAAGATCGTGCTCATGTCGACTCACGACCCGATTCTCGCGCTGCTCGGCGAAAAGCGCATCATTGTTGCACATGGGGCGGTGACGGATATTGTCGAGACCGGCCCAGACGAGCGGCGGCATCTCGCGACAATGGAACGATATGACGCCATCATGGCCGACCTGCGCGAGCGTTTTCGGCGCGGGGAGCGTCTGGATGCGCTGCCGCCCGAATTTGCGCCTTTTGCGTCAGCAAACGCTTCGCTTGCAATCCCGAAAGGCCTCGCATGGATGCGATGAGCTTGCTGTTGGAGCGTCAATCCTGCCATGCGCTTCAGGAGCCGGGACCGGACCAGGCGGCGCTCGATCTGATTTTCCGCTCGGCGCTGCGGGTTCCAGACTTCCAGCGCCTCCGACCTTACGAGTTTATCATCGCTCAGGGCGATGGGCTAGAAAGGCTTGGCGCTATGATGGAGATGGCGGCCATCGCCTCGGGCCGGTCGGAGGCCGATATCGAGCGCGCCGCGAGAATGCCGCAACGCGCGCCATTGGTCATCGTCGTCGTCGCCAAGGCGCGGAAAAGCGAGATTGTGACCCTGTTCGAACAGCAATTGACGGCGGGCTGCGCGGTCATGGCCATGCAGATGGCGGCGGTGGCGCTGGGCTTTTCGGGCGTCTGGCGTTCGGGCTGGCCGATGTTCGACACTCATCTCGCGAAGGCGCTGAAACTTAGGGAACATGACCGGATCGTCGGATTCCTCTATCTTGGGACTGTCGCGCGCCTCGCTGGCCCTGTGCCCGAGGCCGCGGTCGACGATTTCGTCCGCCATCTCTGACAAGCCTCGCCTTCGAAAGTCGCCATGCTGATCGAGCAACTCGCCGAAAAGGATTTCGCCGTCTGGAAGCCGCTGTGGGAAGGCTATTTGACCTTCTACAAAACCGAATTGCCGGAGTCGAGGGACAAATTTGACCTTCGTCCGGCTGATCGACCCGGCCGAGCCGATGGGCGGCTTCATCGCGCGCGACGGGTCTGGGGTCGCCCGGGGCATCGCCCATTGGATCGACCACCGCTCCTGCTGGACGGCCGGCGATTACTGCTATTTGCAGGATCTTTTCGTTGCGCCCGAGGTTCGCGGGCAAGGCGTCGGCACAGACTTGGTCGAGGCCGTCAGCGCCGCGGCGCGGCGGCGCGCCTGCTCCCGCGTCTATTGGATCACCCATGAAACCAACGCCAAGGCGCAGAGTCTCTATGACAAGGTCGCCGAGCGCAGTGGTTTCATCCAATATGTTAAAAAACTCGTTTGATCCGACAGCATGAGGTTTGCCATGACTCGCTCGCGTTGGAGCCTGACCGCCCTGATTTTCCTGCGCGTGTCTACTGCCGCCGTGGCCGAGGACACAGGCGGCTGCGATAAGTTCAAATGGAGCGTGGCGCGGGAACTCGCCTGGTTCGCGGCATCGCCCAAGCTCGCGGCCTCGGGCGACAAGCTGACGCTCGGCGACAATGCATTCACGGTCGTGCTCAAGCCGACCGATGCGGCGGGTTACGTCATGCCGCCCGAGCGGGAGCCCAAACCCGGAACGTTCGGGGCGACGCTGACCATAGTCTCCATCGACAAGGCCGGCTCCTACCAGTTCGACCTTTCGAAGAAAGCCTGGATCGATGTCATCCAGGAGGGCGTCCGCGTGAAATCTTCTGCGTTTTCAGGGCAAGAGACCTGCGCTGCAATACACAAGAGCGTCCGCTTCGATCTTGCTGCTGGGCAGCTGGTCGTCGAAATCAGCAATTCCGAAGCCGAATCCATTGGCCTCGCGATCGCCCCGGCGCAATAATTGGCCTTTGCAGAGGGCATGGCCCTCCCTCACACCGGTTGCGGCGATCGAGCCATCCTTGCCGCGGAACCATGTATTCCCTGAATTTCTGAGCGCAATGCCCTGATTATGCCTTATAACAAGCGGGGTGTGCCGAGTTCGACGAGAGCCGGTCTTCCGCCCGGCAATGAGTGCTCGGCGCTGCAAGCAAGGGGATGAAAACAATGAAAATTTCCGCTCGCAATGTTTTCGAAGGCAAGGTCGTCGAGATCAAGAAGGGCGCCACCACGTCTCATGTGACCTTGGAGGCGAAGGGGCTCATTTTCACCGCCGCGATCACCAACGAAGCGGTTGAGGAACTAGGGCTGAAGGCGGGCGCGACGGCAAGCGCCGTCATCAAGTCGTCGGACGTGATGATCTCGGTCCCCTGAACGCGATGGCTGCTTATCTGGACGCGGCTGCCCTTGGGCGGCCGTTCGTCATAATCGCGGTCGAATTGAAAACGGCGCCTAAAATGGGTCAGGCGCCGTTGAAATGGACGGTTCCAAAACCTGAGACGTCGTAGCCGCCGAGAGACTTGGCTTTCGCCCGGAATTTCTCCGAACGGCAGAGCGTGACGAGGTGCTGGAAGGGCGGCTCGAAATAAGCCTTGCGCCAGACAAGCAGATCGTATCGTTCTTCGATCAATGGCGTGAAATCAAGCTTAAACTGGCGTGCCGCCGCCTCGATGCCTAGGCCGACGTCGGCGCGGCCCTCCGACAGAGCCATCGCAAGATCCGTCTCCGACCGCTCTATGGTCTCGACAATATGCAGATCGGCGCGGGTCATGCGCTCGGCGGCGAGCAGCCGGGCGAGCACCAGTTCGCTGCCGGCTTCGGCTTGGCGTGTTTGAAACTTTAGGCCTCGCGTCTCTCTCAGATTTGTTGGGTGGCTGGAGAGCCCAGACCGCAGGATCAGGCCACGCCGCCGCTTCGCCCATTCGATCAAAACCCAGGGTCTTGTCGCGAATTTCGTCTTGACGGTCGCGACGTTCCAATCGCTTTCTTCAGGAATATGCAGGCCGGCGACGATACATTCATCGTTCTCGGCCCGGCGGAGGCCGTCAATCGCGCCGTCGAAGAAACCGGCGATGCCGGACAGCGACTCACGAAGAGCCCATTCCAGCAAGGGATCGTGGCCGCCCGCGGCAACCCGTTGCCGCTGCCCGTCGATCGCAGGGCGAGACTCCGGCGCTGGCGTGTTTGCGCCGAGCCATTGCGAAATTTCGTCGCGTGGAAACAATAACTTCCCAGTGACCCGCCGCACCGGAATTTCGCCCGCCGCCGCGAGGTCGTAAACCTTGCGCTCTTTGACGCGCAAAAGCGCGGCCAGTTCGCGGGTGGTGTAAAACTCTGACATGGGGCTTGTGTCACGATTCCGTCTGTACGGAGAAAATGACATGAAACAACGCGAAATGCATTAAAAAGCAAGCATTGCACCAATTCAGGCGCAGAATTGCGTTCACCGACTTCGGCATCGAGAGCCTGATCGAGCTGATCAAAATCTACAAATAGGATGCGACACTCCTCGTGAGGCGGTAGCGGGCTGATCTGGGCGCCTGCGTCCTACGCCGGATGGATGCTTTTCAATAGTCCGACCGACCAACCCATCATTCGTCGAGTTATGGCGCTTGCCGTCGCAGGAAGAACGGCTAACGGCATGCCTTTATGTAGCGGGTTTGCGCTAACTGGAAGGGCACGGTTTATCGTTCCAAGATGCTGGCGCTTCAGCTAGCAGGTTGTTTCTTGCGACGGCCGACGCTTTCGCAAACGCTTTCTGCGTCCAAGGTGCGCCAACCGCTGCTCCAAGACTTTAGCTTCGTGAAGCGCTTCCGATTTTTTCAATTCGGACGAGACGGCACGCACGACATTACCAAGCGCGCCATCCTCCCGTGGCGTCTCATTTAATTCGAGAGCCGCTTTCCTAATTGCCTGAACCGCGTGCTCCCCCATATGACTTTTCGGCGGCACTTTCGGACTCATATTTTTGCGCGCGGCCCGGAATTTTTTGCCGCGAAATTCCTCGATGGCGGCTTTTAGTTGGTCTTTATCTCGGAGAATTGGATCGGCCCTTCGTGCTTCATCCGCCAGACCATCGAGCCAAGCATTCCACTTCGCCATGATCTCGATTTTTTCGCCGATGCGCTCGCGGTAGTCATAAAATTTCGATGTTACGCTGTCGTTTCGTCCCTCAGTATGATCGAGGACCAGCTTCGCCTGCTCTTCCTCGATGCCGAGATAATGTTGCCCATAAGAGGTCACTGCGCGCCTCATGTCCTGCGACGCGAAATTGATGCCCGGATATTCAAGGAACAAATGGCTGAGCGTTGATGGGTTGACGAAGGGGAATTTCAGGGGCTGCCCCTCGCGGCGAGGGCGCGCGGCAGGGAAATACCATTGCGAAGGTTTTTCTTTCGCTTGGCGATATTCGTCTAGCCGAATAGCCAAGTGGGCCGGAATAGGAACTAGGTGCGCAAGGGTTGCAGGCTTCGACCGCGTTGCTTTCCTGCCCTTCATGAAATAGGGCGGAATGACCCAGGCCGACCAATATAAATGGCAGTTCGGCACAGTCGGCGCGTCAGATTTGAGCACTCCCTCGATCTGCTCAGCCGAGATTGGACAAATTGCGCTGCGCCGCTGCGCCGTGCGCAGGGAAAGCTCGATCATCAGAGCATCTGCCTCAGGCAAAGCGCCAGATTGCACAATCGCGAGCATTCGGCCAAGTTCGTCCGCTTCTGGCAGGATTGCTTGATTGAGTTCTTGCGCCTCTGCGACATTCTTATAGGTGACTTGCGGACGGGGGCGGGGCTTCACATCAGCGAGAAGTCCCTTGGCGACCCCGGATTTTTTGCGCTGCCCCGATTGGGCGGCCCAGTTGAACATGGCGCGGGCGATACGAAAGCAGCCCTCGACTTTGCCAAAGGCGCCCCTGTCGGCAATTCGATCCAACACTTGTTGAATGTCGGAGTCGTCGATGTCCGATATCAGTTTGCTATGTAATGAAGTCCAAGCGGGCTCATTAACGAGCTTGGCGCGATAATCGTCAGCGGTCGCGACCGCGCGGGTGGCGATCTTGAAGTTGAGAAATTCCGCGATGCATTCTTCCCAAGTCCACAGCGTCGCCTTTTTCTCGCGCGTCTCGCTCGATCCAACGCCTTCGATCGCGTCGCCGGTCTTGCTCCGAATCAAATCCGCAGGGTCGATGCCTTTTTTGCAAAGTTCACGCGCGTCGCGCGCAAGCGCGCGATACCAGTCGGGCTCGTGGAGCTTGGCGTCGCCAAGGTCCCAGCGGCGCTCCTTGCCGCCTAGTGATAGCTTGACACTCCAGCGGACGGATCGGCCCTGACAACGCAGGACCAGTCCGACCTCGTGGTCTTTTCGCTCGAATTTTCGACCTGCCTCGGCCTCGCGGACGGCATGGATAACGGTCGTTTTGGTGATCGTGGTCTTTTTCGCCATGTCCAATTCGCAGGTCGATTATAGGTCGATTGTTCCGAAAACCATGCGGTATGCCCACGGAGGGGATCGCACCACAAAAGCCTCTGTATTTGAACTAATATATGACATTTTTGAAGAATCGTCAACGACCTTAGAACAGGTTACTTCACGGCGAATTATTCATAACAGCTTACTTTTAATCAGAGGGTCTCGGGTTCGAATCCCGACGCGCTCACCAAGCTAAAGCAATGGCTTAGGTGAAACTTCCGAGGTTTTTTGTTCCTGAAGCGGCGCTGCGGTAAGCGCTCGGTAAGCAGTTTGCGGAAATCGGCAAAACGGCTGGTGGGGGCTCATATGGATAGCTCGGCCTCGTAAATCTCGCGCGAAAGCCTCGTCCAGATCGGCATGGCGCGCGAAGAGATCGCCGCTCATGTCGCCTCATTGGCTGAGGAAGCGGAGAAGGTGAGAAGGCCCGTCGCCTCGATCTCGTCCCTACGTATTCTTGGCGGACGCGATAAAATAGGACGCGAAGAAAGGCTCGACCTCACCCTGCGCCCTGGCCAAATCGTCTGCATCGTCGGTCCCACCGGTTCGGGCAAAAGCCGCCTGCTCGCAGATATCGAATGCCTCGCGCAGGGCGACACGCCTTCGGGGCGAAAGATTTGGATCGACGACGAAATCCCCGATCCGGCGCGGCGCTGGGCCATTTCCGGAAAACTCGTCGCGCAACTGTCGCAGAACATGAATTTCGTCGTTGATCTCACGGTCGGCGAATTCATCGCCATGCACGCGGATTGCCGGGGCGCGCCTGATCGCGAGGCGGCGGCGCATGACGTCATCGTCTGCGCCAATAGGCTCGCCGGCGAAAAGTTCACGAGCGAGACGTCGCTCACTCAATTGAGTGGCGGCCAGAGCCGCGCCCTGATGATCGCGGACGTCGCGCTTCTCTCGGCCTCGCCCATCGTGCTGATCGACGAGATCGAAAACGCGGGAATCGACCGCAAGCGCGCGCTCGACCTGCTGATTGCCAGCGACAAGATCGTGCTCATGTCGACCCACGACCCCATTCTCGCGCTGCTCGGCGAAAAGCGAATCATTGTTGCGCATGGGGCGGTGACGGATATTGTCGAGACTGGTCCGGACGAGCGGCGGCATCTCGCGACATTGGAACGATATGACGCCATCATGGCCGACCTGCGCGAGCGTTTTCGGCGCGGCGAGCGTCTGGATGCGTTGCCGCCCGAATTTGCGCCTTTTGCGTCAGCAAACGCTTCGCTTGCAAGCCCGAAAGGCCTCGCATGGACGCGCTGACTTTGCTGCTGGAGCGGCAGTCCTGCCATGCGCTTCAAGAGCCGGGACCGGACGAGGCGGCGCTCGGTCTGATTGTCCGCGCGGCGCTGCGGGTTCCAGACTTCCAGCGCCTGCGGCCTTATGAGTTCATCATCGCTCAGGGCGATGGGCTAGAAAGGCTTGGCGCCATGATGGAGGCGGCGGCCATCGCCTCGGGGCGATCGGAGGCCGATATCGAGCGCGCCCCCAGAATGCCGCGACGGGCGCCATTGGTCATCGTCGTTGTCGCCAAGGCGCGGGAGAGCGAGATCGTGACCCTGTTCGAACAGCAATTGACGGCGGACTGCGCGGTCATGGCCATGCAGATGGCGGCGGTGGCGCTGGGCTTTTCGGCGTCTGGCGTTCGGGCTAGCCCATGTTCGACACTCATCTCGCGAAGGCGCTGAAACTTAGGGAACATGACCGGATCGTCGGATTCCTCTATCTTGGGACTGTCGCGCGCCTCGCTGGCCCTGTGCCCGAGGCCGCGGTCGACGATTTCGTCCGCCATCTCTGACAAGCCTCGCCTTCGAAAGTCGCCATGCTGATCGAGCAACTCGCCGAAAAGGATTTCGCCGTCTGGAAGCCGCTGTGGGAAGGCTATTTGACCTTCTACAAAACCGAACTGCCGAAGTCCGGGACAAATTTGACCTTCGTCCGGCTGATTGACCCGGCCGAGCCGATGGGCGGCTTCATCGCCCGCGACGGGTCTGGCGTCGCCCGGGGCATTGCGCATTGGATCGATCACAGATCCTGTTGGACTGCCGGAGATTACTGCTATTTGCAGGATCTTTTCGTTGCGCCCGAGGTTCGCGGGCAAGGCCTCGGAACAGACTTGATCGAGGCCGTCAGCGTCGCGGCGCGGCGCCGCGCCTGTTCCCGCGTCTACTGGATAACCCATGAAACCAACGCCAAGGCCCAGAGTCTCTATGACAAGGTCGCCGAGCGCAGCGGATTCATCCAATATGTCAAAAAGCTCGTTTGATCCGACAGCATGAGGTTTGCCATGACTCGCTCGCGTTGGTGCCTGACCGCCCTGATTTTCCTGTGCGTGCCTACTGCCGCCGTGGCCGAGGACGCGGGCGGCTGCGATAAGTTCAAATGGAGCGTGGCCCCGATGCGGCGGGTTACGTCATGCCGCCCGAGCGGGAGCCGAAACCCGGAACATTCGGGGCGACGCTGACCATAGTCTCCATCGACAAGGCCGGCTCCTACCAGTTCGACCTTTCGAAGAAAGCCTGGATCGATGTCATCCAGGAGGGCGTCCGCGTGAAATCTTCTGCGTTTTCAGGGCAAGAGACCTGCGCTGCAATACACAAGAGCGTCCGCTTCGATCTTACTGCTAGGCCGCTGGTCGTCGAAATCAGCAATTCCGAAGCCGAATCCATCGGCCTCGCGATCGCCCCGGCGCAATAATTGGTCTTTGCAGAGGGCGTGGCGCTCCCTCACACCGGTTGCGGCGATCGAGCCATCCTTGCCGGGAACCATGTATTCCCTGAATTTCTGAGCACAATGCCCTGATTATGCCTTATAATAAACGGGGCGTGCTGAGTTCGGCGAGAGCCGGTCTTCCGCCCGGCAATGAGGGCTCGGCGCTGCAAGCAAGGGGATGAAAACAATGAAAATTTCCGCTCGCAATGTTTTCGAAGGCAAGGTCGTCGAGATCAAGAAGGGCGCCACCACGTCTCATGTGACCTTGGAGGCGAAGGGGCTCATTTTCACCGCCGCGATCACCAACGAAGCGGTTGAGGAACTCGGGCTGAAGGCGGGCGCGACGGCAAGCGCCGTCATCAAGTCGTCGGACGTGATGATCTCGGTCCCCTGAACGTGATTCGAGACGTTTCCGGTCATCAATTTCGACGTTGCGCCATTCCATCGATCGAAGTCATAGGAGGCGTTAACGGCGGCTTTCCGACCAAGCGATGGGGTCCGTAATGTCAAAACGGATTCCCACTCTTGGCGCATAGCGGTCGCAGGTGGAACGCCTTCCCGTCACATAAAACGAAGAATATTACAGTATTAATTCCTTGAGAGCCGCATGAGGTTCCCTCTCTCAAGCCGCGACAAGAGTTGGACGACGCCGACAGGCGCCGATACCCCTAATGATCCTGGCGACTGCGCCGCGCAAACTTGGCAAAATGGCGAAATCATTGCAGACTTATGACGTTCGGCACAATCCAGCGACGCCGGCTCACGCAATTTCGAAGCGCATCGCAGCGAACAGGCGCCAGACGAATGCAAGTCGAAATCCTGACCGGTCCCATTGCCTTGCGTTGGCACGCTCAGTTCGCGCGCGCTTGCGAACAGGCAGGGTTCACGACGGCCGCGGCCCCAAGCGCGCAAGGCGGCGGAAAGATCGCCGGCCTCGATCTCTTGCTGGCTTTCGAGCGGCTCATCTACCGGGCGCCCGAATGCGCCTTGCAACCTGCCGCCATGGACGCTCCGCCGGCAACTGCCGCCGCCTTCGTCATCGATCTCTCCGGAGCGCAAGCGAACGCGCAAAGGAACGGGCCAGTGCTGCGTCCGCTCTATGACGGATCGCCCAATCCCGCCGCCGCCATCTATGCTTTGCTCGACCGCCGCGCGCCGAAACTTTCAGTGGAGCTGCGGGACGCGCAAGGCGTCCGGATCGTGGCTCAGGGCGCCATTGGACTTCGCGATCGCCGCATTTTATCGTTCGGGCTGAATGAGACCTTCGCTCGGGTGACGAGCCTGCTGGTGCGCGCATTGCGCGATCTCCGCGACGGCGTTCGTCCGACCGCCATCCCCGAGGCGCCGGAAATATCAGCGCCGAATTCTCCGCTCGTCTTCGCGGTCGGCGCGCTGGCGGAAAAGATCGTCGCCAATCTCCTCACGCAAATGTCGGTTGAACCCGGCCATTGGCGCGTCGCCTATCGCCGCCTGCACGGCGAGGGCGTGATAGGGACGTTGCAATGGCCGCAGGCGCCGTGGATCACACTGCCCGACGATGGCAGGCGCTATTACGCCGATCCCTTCGTCATTGTCCGAGACGGCCGCACGCATCTGTTTGTCGAGGAATTTCCCTATGCAACGCGCAGGGGCCTGATCAGCCACGCCGTGATCGACGATAATGGAGCTGTCAGCACGCCAAGGCCCGTGCTCGAGCCAGCCGGCCATTTGTCATACCCGTTCGTCTTCGAGCATGATGGCCAGGTTTACATGATTCCCGAAAGTTGCGCGGAGCGCCGGATCGCGCTTTACCGAGCCGAGCGCTTCCCCGACAGCTGGACGCTGGACTCTGTCTTGGTCGACGGGATCGACGCCTCCGACGCGACGCTGGTCGAACACGCGGGCCGATTCTGGCTGTTCGCCGCCCTGTCGGACGGCGGTGGGTCGAGCTGGGATGCGCTTGCGCTCTATTATGCCGACGATCTGCGCGGTCCTTGGCGGCCGCATCAGCGCAATCCGGTGTTGGTTGACGTGAGCGCCGCGCGGCCCGCGGGGGCGATCGTTTCCGTTGGCGCCCATTTGCGGCGGGTCGCGCAGGATTGTTCGTCCAACTATGGCTCGGGCATGACGATCTGCCAAATCGACGCGCTCGATCCTGAAAATTATGAGCAGAGCGTTCTGGCTCGGCTGGCCCCGCCGGAGTCCTTGGGCAAAAGGGCGGCGCATACGCTCAACCGCTGCGCGGGGTTTGAGGTCATCGACTTCCAGGCGTCGCCCGCGCGCCGGGGTTTTCGGCAGATTTTCGCCCGGCCGGCTGTCGCTCCGGTCGTCGGATGAACAACAGGAGCAATGCGACGATGAGGCCGAACATGGTGGTCTTGGCGGATATCGATTCCGCTGTGACGGCGACGACAAAGAATACCGTCAGCCCCGGGATCACGCCTCGCCCTCGCACCCGCAGCAGCGCGGCGACGAAGGCGCCGAGGCCGGCGAGGAGCAAGATGGTGATCAAGGCGCCATAGTCCAGGATGAAGCCGACAATGAAACTCTCGACGCCGAATTCGAGTCCTTCGAGCCGCTGCTGCGTGGCGAGGACCGCCTGGTCTGGCCCAAGCAGCAGGCTTTCCGGGGAAAACGCCTGGAACAGGTCAAACATTCTCGACCGGGTTTCGGCGCTGCCCGCGTCGTGGCTGAAGCGACTGAGCACGCGATCGAAAAAGCCGCGTTCGATCAGCGCCTGGACAAAGGCAAGCACAATCGGCGCCGCCAGCAGGACATAGGCCCAGCGCCGCAAGGAAATGCGAACGCCGCCGCCGACGACTTTGAACAGCCAGCCGATGGACATCGCCGCCAGCACGAGGAGGGTCACGACCAGCGAGGCGCGGCCGCCGAAAACGAACAGCGCCAGCGTCTCGAGGGCCAGCAGGGCGACCCGGAGGCCGGGCGCGATCCAGCCGGCGTCCCTTGCACAGAGCGTCGCGACGAAAACGCCGGTGACGCTGGCATTGGTCAGGGGATGTCCGAGCAGCGCGGTGGGGCGCCCATCCTTCTCCAGCGCCGCGCGCCAGTCGAACACCAATCCTGGAGCGTGTCGCGGATCGCCAGTGACGTTGGCCGGCAGATCCACGGTGATAAACCGCCAGCCGGTTGCAAATTCTGCGAGCCCGATCAATGCATTGGCGGCGAGAAAGGCCGCAACCAACCAGGCCAGCCTCCGGGACGCGCGCTCGTCGAGCTCTTCCAGCAGCAGGAAATACGCCAGCGGCAGCAGGAACGTGTCGATCAGCGGGGTAACCGGGCTCTTCGACACGACGACCGAATGCACGCCGGCCGTGGCGACGGCGAGCAGATAAAACAGCAATTGCGGGGCGCGGCTGAACTGGCGGTGAAGCGCTCGAACGGGATGGACCGCGGCTGCCAGCCGCAGCGCCAGCGCGAAAAAGGCGGCCCAGGTTCCAGGATGCACTTTTTCCAGGATCGTGCCGCCGGACGCCGAGTAATTCGCCAGGCCGATCTGATCCATCACCAGGGCCGAAACCAGCATTGTCACGATGAAAGACAAAGCCGTCGCCATGACCGAAGCGCGCGCGCAAAAGCGGCGCATTGGCGCTGCGTCGGAGCTGGCGACCCGCCTTGTGGAATGAAGTGGTTCGCTCCGAACGCTCATCGTCGCCGCTCCGATCGAGTTCGGCAATTCCCGATCAAATTCGACCAAGTCAAACCGCAATGCGCCAAGCGACGCCGGTTCATTCGGACAATAAAACTACCCCTTTTGGCGATCAACCATTGGAGGCGGCGCCCGTCGCGGCGCCTTGCGCGTATACTGCGGGCGCGATGGCGCGGCTTTGCGCGTCTGCTATGTGCATCAAATTTTGATAGGCCCACATGTTGCTGTCAGCTCAACAAGTTGCGCGCATCCTTCGCTGTCCGCGCTGCAAATCGCGTCTCGATCGGGTCGGTGATGACGCGAAGGGGTTCGTTTGCGGCAATGCGCTTTGCGGGCTGTCCAAGACTCCTTTTCCTGTCGTCGACGGCCTGCCAATCTTGCTCGATTTCGAAAACAGCGTGATCGACAGGAACCGTTTCGATACGTCGTCAGGCGCCTCCATCGTCAAGCGGGATCCGATGCGGGAACTCACTGAAGGCGAGACTCCAGCGGGCGCTGCTCGGCGACAACCCGGCGGCGAAACGCGCTGGAGAAATATTCGTGGCGGATGTCTGCGCCCAAGCCGCTTCGCCGATCGTGCTGGTCATCGGAGGCGGCGAGCGCGGTTCGGGAACGGAAGCGCTCTATGCGCAAGCGCGTGCAGGACTGATCGGGTCGGACATCTATGTCTCGCCCAACGTGACCATCGTCGCCGACGGACATCAACTGCCGCTCGACGATCAATGCGTGGACGCCGTGTGGATTCAGGCTGTTCTCGAACATGTGCTCGATCCCTCCGAGGTCGTGGCGGAAATATATCGCGTCCTCAAGCCGCGCGGGCTTGTTTATGCCGACACGCCGTTCATGCAGCAGGTGCATGAGGGCGCCAATGATTTCACGCGCTTCACGCTGAGCGGGCATCGCTGGCTGTTCAAGACCTTCGACCTCGTCGACGCTGGCTATGCCGGCGGACCCGGCACGGCCTTGAACTGGTCGATCCGCTATTTCGTCCGCGCTTTGACCGGCAGCGAGAGAATTGGCGTGCTGGCTGGATTGGCCTTTTTCTGGCTGCGATTTTTCGACCGCCGGGCGCCTGGCCGCCAGGCCGCCGATGCGGCTTCCGGCGTGTATTTCTATGGACGTCGGAGCGAACGGACAGTGACTCCAAAGGAGATGATCGCATTCTACGAGCAACAGCCGGCGCTGATTTTGCGCCCTCCGGGCGACGCGAGCCCGGCTGCGGACGGCGTCGGCGCCGTTCGCGTCACAAAGTCGACAGGAAGTCTGTGATCGCGCCCGCAAACAAGACGCCGTCACACCGGCGCGCCAGCAAAGGGAATCCGGGCATGCTGATCCGTCAGACCATCCTTTACGCGCCGGCGCAGATTTTCGGACCGTTGATCCAGTTCGTGGGTGCGGTGGTGTGGACGCATTGGCTTGCGCCGGAGGCCTATGGCGTCCTGACCTTCGTGCTGGCGGCGCAGGAGCTGGTCTTCCTGGTCTCGCTGGCCTGGTGGTCGCAATTCACGATGCGTTACGTCGGCGCGTTCGACGATGACGAGCGGCGCAGCGTCTATCTCCGGACGGAAGGGCTGGTGCTGGTGGTGGCGGCCGCGGCGCAGATGCTGCTGTCCCTGACGATGTTGCTGGCGGTCGCGCCGCGTTTTGCTCCGTCGCTCGCTCTGGCGACGATCGCTTTCTCGGTGACACGGTCGGCGACGGCGCATTTGTCCGAGCGCGCCAGAGCACATGCGCAAATCGGAGTCTACACCGTCGCGCAGACCGCGGGGCCAATCTTCGGCTTCGTTCTCGCCTTCCTCCTCATCGCGACCGTTTCGCGCACCCCGGAAGCTGCGTTGTTCGGCTTCGCCGCGCCCCAGGCGATCGCCCTGGCCTGGCTGTGGCGACGATTGGGCGTGATCGTCGAAGTCAACGCGTTCGAGCCGGAAATCATTTCGAAGGCAATGCGTTTCGGCTTGCCCTTGGTTGCCGCGGGAGCCATCGCGTGGGTCGGCGCCAATGGAATTCGCGTCATTGTTCAATATCTGGATTCGCCTGAGGCCATGGGACTGATCGCAGTCGGCTGGGGCCTCGGTCAGCGACTCGCCGCGACCGTCGCCATGCTGGTGACGGCGGCGGCGTTTCCACTGGCGGTCCGGCACATGCACGATGGCGACCGAAAAGGCGCCCTGAAGCAATTGGCCTCCAGCGGCGCGCTGTTGTTCGCGGTTCTGGCGCCAGCCACCGCCGGCCTCGTCGTCATCGCGCCGCAACTCATCAATCTTACGATCGCGGAATCGTTTCGTCCGATCACTCTGGCGGTGCTGCCAATTTCGGCGGTGGCCGGCGGCGTGCGCAACATGCGGGTGCATTTCGCCGATCAATCCACACTGCTGTTCGAACGGACCGATCTGACCATCTTGATCAATGCGCTGGAGGCGGCGATGGTAGTTGTTGGCTGCCTGGTCGGCCTTCGCCAGCAGGGCCTGGTCGGCGCGGCCGAGGGCGCCTGCTTCGGATTGACGGTCGGCGCGATCTTCAGCTTCGGCTTCGCGCGGAGAAGATTTGGCCTGATCGTGCCCTTCGCGCGCATGTTTCGCATTTGCGTCGCGACCGCAGCCATGGTCGCGGCGCTGCTTTGGTCGCCTTGGGCGGCTGAGCTCGCGAACCATCGGATCATCGGCCTGTTGGTCCAGATCGTCGTCGGGGCCTTGGTCTATCTCGTCTCGATGGCCGCGCTGCACCCGGCGCAAGTCCGTGCGCTGGCAAAACCCGGCCTTCTATGGTCCGGGCAAAAAGGCCGCGACGCGATCAGCCGCATTCAAATCCTGTTCTGACGGCCCCATTCAGCCGCGCGCTTCGCGAAACGTGTTGACGATCGCCGCCGCCATGGGCTTGGGGCGCATATCCTCGTCGAACGGACAGGGCCGCGCGACGTGCGACAGCTTTTTCCGGCTTGTGAACCAGGGATCGCGAAGCCACGAATATTTGTCGCTGAGGCTCCAGGCGACGATCATCTTGACCGCCGGAATTTTCAGCGCGGCGCTCAACAGGCGGTGGGTCAGCTGCGCTTCCGTCCGATCGCGTTCGGACGGCTCGCCTTGCAGCGGGTCATCGACGACATCGAGCTCCGTGACATAAATGTCGAGCTTGCGTTCAGACAAGGCGTGCAGGAATTCGACAAAGCCTGCTTCGCTCCAGGGCTCCGAGGGCATGATATGGCCCTGCAGTCCGACCGCTCCAAGCTTGACGCCGCGATTCTGCAGGCGATCGACCAGCGCCAGCAGCGAAGCGCGCACCGCCAGTGCGACAGGCCCAGCGGATTCCGTCCAGGCTTCGTTGAGCACGAGCGTCGCTTGCGGGTCGAGGGCTGCCGTCCGCATGAAGGCGCGTTCGACATATTTTTCGCCGAAGGCCCGCAGCCAGGGGCCGGGCCGGAACGTTCCGGGCCTGTCCCTTCCCAGCCAGAATGGCTCGTTGACGACGTCCCAGGAGTGGAGCCGGCCGGCATAATGCGGCACGACGCGATCGAGATAGGCGTCGAAGACATAGGCCAGTTCGGCGCCGCTTTTGCCTTGCAGCCAGGCTGGCGGATAGTCGTTCCAGAACAAGGCGTGGCCTCGTGCGAAGAGGCCGCTGCGTTCGGCGAAGGCGATGAGCGCGTCACCCTGCTCAAAGCGGAAGATGTTTTCTTCCGGCTGGAGCGCAGCGAATTTCAGTGAATTGGAGGGCGTCAGCAGTCGGCAATTGTCCAGGATCAGCGCGCGATATGCGGGATCGGCGAGGATTTCGGAATCCGCGGCGACGCCGAAGACAATCCCGGCGTTACGTGCGGCTGCGGCAAGTCCCGGCTCTGGCGCGGCGGCCGATCTCGTTGCTGACGCCACGGCGCCGCCGATCAGCCCCAGCGCCGCGCGGCGGGTCGGAGCGTCCCCATTCTGATCATGGAGCCTGATCGGCTTCATCGCGTTCCCGCCTGGCTCATCAGGCCTCGTCGTCACTTTCGTCGATGCTTTGTTCAATCGCGCCGCGCGCAAAAAGCGGACGTTTGCGGCGTTGAGCGCTTTCCTGGAGCAGCGCCGCTCCCATGCCGCCGAACAGGCCAGCCGCGAGGGCGATCAACAGGGCCGGACGCGCCCGGGGACTGGAGCGCGAAACGGGGGGACGCGCCGAGGCGACGATGCGCGCGGGCGGACTGTCGACCTGCTCATGCATCAGCCCCTCTTGCACCTTCGAGAGTTCATCGACCTTGGTCCGCAAGATTTCGGCGGCCCGCTCCAGGCGGCGCAATTCGACAGTGCTGTGGCCGACGACGTTGGATTGCGCCTTGAGCCGTTCAATGTTGCGTTCCTGCTGGCGCTCACTGGCCAGCGCCGCCTGATAGTCCTTGCGCGCGCCTTCCGAGATGCGCCGCAATTCGTCGGCAAGCAGCGCGCCGATGCGGGCGGCGCGCTCGCGCGCTTCCTGCAGTGCGGGATGGCGTTCGCCGAGTGTGCGCGCAAGGCCCGCCACCTCGCGTTCCGCGTCCGCCTGTTGCGAGCGAAGCCGCTCGATCGTCGTCGACTTCAACGCTTCGCCGACCGATCCGGTCCGCCCCTCGCGGACGGCGGTCTCGACCTGGTCCAGCCGCGCCCTGGCGTCGACTGTGCGCCCGCGCGCCAGGCCGAGCTCGCGAGTGGCGTCGGCGACCTGCATCTCGTTGGAGCGCAGGCCTTCGGTGGCGATGACGTTGTTCTTCGTCTTGTACGTCTGGATGTCGTTCTCGGCGGCCTGCAGTTCGGCCTGCTTTTTGTCGAGAACTTGCTGCACCCACTTGCCGTCATTGGCAGCGGCTTCGATGCGGGCCTCGACCTGGTCTTCGTTGTAAGCGCGCGCAAGGCCATTGGCCAAAGCCGCCGATTTCGAGGGGTCGGCGGTTGTCGCCTGGACTTCGACGACATAGGTGCGTTCGGGACGCTTGATGTTAAACGCCCGATCGAGCGCGTCCAGGTCGACCGCGTCGGCGTCGGCGTTGGCGGGCGACCTTGAAAACAGGGCCGGGATCCAGCTGCGCGCCTTGCCGTTGAATTCGGAATCGTCAGCCAGGTTCTGCGCTTTCGCCAGCCTGGCGAGAACTGTCTCCGAGGTCAGCAGCCGGATTTGGCTATCCACGGCAGAAGGGTCGTTGGCCTCGGCGTGGCGCTCGACTTCAAGCGTGCGTCCGAGCCTGGGATCGATCAGCAGCAAGGCGCCGGCCTCGTACTTGATCGGCATGAAGGCGAGATAGGCCGCGGCCAAGGCCAGGGCGGCGAGCAGGCCCGCGGCGACCGTCCGCTTGCGCCGCCACAAGATCTGCAGCAAGTCGCCGGCGTCGGCGTCCCGGTCGCGATCGATCGATCGCGCGCCGCGCATTCCAAGGCCGGTATGGACGGTGCTCACATGGATTTCCCTGAAAATCCGGCGGACGAAGGCGCCGCGCCGATTTGGCAAGTCTTGAAGGGAACGGTTTTTCACACGTCTGCAATCGACAACTTTACAGCGAAGCGGCCGGAATTTCCACCCGGCATTCGCCCACCCGCCCGGCATTCAGCCAGTTTGCCGCCATTTCAGTCGATAGGAGAGGCACTTAGCCGCCTGACTACGTCTAATGAACTGCGAGGCGCCGTTCGCCCAATACGCCGTTTAAACCGCGCGCCTACCGCCTCTGGCCTTTTCCGTTCCGGGCGTTTCCTCGCTAGCATCCGCCGTCACATGCCCAAGCGCAGCAATTTTTGACGCCTCAGCGCACAGCCGCGGAGACACCGACATGCGCGGAACCGGTCACCAAAGTCCCAGACCAGAAACCTTGGCTGTCTCCGCCGCTGCGAGGGCGGAATGAGCCGCCGCTACCGCATCTGCCTCATGCATCCCCTGGACCCGCGCGGCGAAAAGGTCGGCGGCATCGAGACCCATGTCCGGCTGATCCTTTCCCGCCATCCCGATGACTTTTCCGTGCTCCTGGTCGGTCTCGATGAAATCGGCGACTGCCGCATCGGCGAGGTCAAAAAAATCGAGGTCGACGGGCGCGACATCGATTTCCTGCCCGTCGCGCGCGTCAACGCCGACAGCGTCAATGTCGCGAGCAAGACGATTCGCGGCTCAATGACGTTTCGCTATGCGCTCGGGCTTTTGCGGCGCCTCCCGACGATCCGCCGCTTGCTCGCCGGCGCAACAGCCTCGGCCGACCTGCAACGATATGAATTCGCCATGGCCGCGAAAGCCCTAGGCCTGCCGACGGTCCAGATGGTTCATAACGCCGCCTCCGGCGATGACAAGATGGACAGCCTGTTGAAGCGCTACTGGTTCGTCCAGCGCGTCAACGAATGGCTGGCTCTTCACGCGGCCCGGCGCATCCTCGGCGTCAACGACGACATCGTGGCGCGCATCGCGCGAAACTGGCCGAAGCTCGCCCCGCGCTGCGAGGTCATGACGGTCTCCGTCGACACAATGCGTTTCACGCCAACTCCCTTCGACTGCGCTGACGGCGTCTATCGATTGTGTTTCGCCGGACGCCTGGATGAATTCAAGGACCCGCCGCTGATGTTCAGGGTGTTGAGCGCTCTGCGAACGCAACTCGGCGGCAGGCTGGAGTTCCACTATGTCGGCGCGACCGATCCGCGCCGCTATGCCGAATATTCCGCAATCGAAGCCTTCACGATCCGCCATGGCGCACTGGGGCCCGATGCGGTCGCCGCCGTCATGAGACAATGCCATGCGGGACTGCTGACTTCCTTTTATGAGGGAATGCCCTGTTATCTCCTGGAAATGCTGGCGAGCGGCCGTCCGCTGGCCGCAATCCGGCTCTCGCAATTCGACCCGCTCATCATCGAGGGCGTCAGCGGAAGCCTCATCGAACGTAGCGACCCCCCGGAGATCTGCGCGTCGCGTCTTGTCGACGCCTTTGCCGGTCTCTGGGCGGCGATCGAGGCCGGCCACACAGACCCCGCGCGCATTGCCGCGCTCGCAGCGCCTTATTCGATCGAGAACCAGATGCAGCGACTTTTCGCGCGTCATCGCGAGTTGCAGAACGCGGAGCGCCGCACAGCGGCGCGTTCGCCGCCTTACGCGCCGGCTTCCCCTCGCGCGGGCCGCCGACAAGGCTGGGATTGATCGACGCCGCCGCGCCTTTTACAGGCGCCGCGCGAACCAGAAAACCTGTCCTGAAAACAACGAGAGGGTCCGGAATCATGGCCATTTCGACGGAATTCGCGCGGGAAAAAAACGACGCGTCGGGCGTCTGGCCCATGCTCGGCGTCAACATTCGCGCGACTTCGCTGGAAGAGGCGATCGACCTTTTGGATCGTCGCACGTCGGCCGGCGTCCGATCCGCGGTCGCCTTCGCCAACGCTAACCTTCTCAACCTGGCTTTCAAGGACGACGAACTTCGACGCGCCCTTCGAAAATTCATCGTTTTCAACGACGGTTTTGGCGTCGACATCGGCGCCCGCATTCTGCACGGCGTTCACTTTCCCGCCAATCTCAACGGCACCGATTTCCTGCCCGCGTTCCTTGACCGCACATCGCGCGCCCACCGTATCTTCATGGTCGGCGCGCGCTCCGAATCCGTTACCCGCGCCGCCGCCAATGTCGCGGCGCGCTTTCGCAAGCACACGATCGTCGGCTGGTCGGACGGCTATGGGGGGATCAAGGATTGCGCGGCGCTGGTCGAGCGCATGCGCCAGCTGGACGTCAGCCTTGCCCTCGTGGCGCTAGGCAATCCCAGGCAGGAAATGTGGCTGGCCGAATGGCTAGAGAAAAGCGGCGCGCAGCTCGGCTTCGCTGTCGGCGCCCTGTTCGATTTCTGGTCGGGATTGGCGCCGCGCGCGCCGAACCTCGTCCGCCAGGCGCGATGCGAATGGGTTTTTCGCCTGGCGCATGAACCGCGTCGCCTTGCGCGCCGCTACCTCGTCGGCAATCCGGTGTTTCTGGCGCGGATCGCAACGCAAAAACTGCGGCCGGCGCGACCGCGGCGCTGACAATTTCGAGCGGCGCGGACAAAGAAAATATCGCGACGACATGACCGGCGACCTTGAAATCATGCCGACAGGAAGAACCGCGCAAATCAGGGCCGCAACCCACCAGGCGCGCCGCCCAGTGGAAAAGGCCAGCGACGCCGCGACCGGCGCATGGCGGAGACCACGCCCGTTGGATCAGCGGCATGTCCGACGCGCCGAAATTCATGCGCGAACCCCTCCGCCAAATGCTTTTCCGTGGGAGTTCTGACGGAAGCGCACGACGCGATCGAACAGGGCGTCGTAAGCGTCGAGCGCCGCGTCGAGCGAGAAGACGCGCGCGCGCGCCTGCTCGGCCACCCCGTCGCCCGGCTGCGCCAGGGTTTCGGTGAGCGCCTTCGCAAAACCGGCCTCATCGCCGACGCCGACGAGACGCCCGTACCGGCCGCCGTCGAGCAGTTCGCGCGGGCCGCCGCAATCCGTGCTGACGACGGGGAGGCCGCAGGCCATCGCCTCGGCCAGGACCAGCCCAAAGGTCTCGTGCGATGAAAACAGCGCAAAACAGCGCGCCTCGCCATAAAGCGTCCACGGCCGCGTCACATAGCCCAAGAGTTTTACGCGCGGACCAAGCCCGAGACGCGCGATCTCCGCTTCGATCGCCGGACGCTCCGGGCCTTCGCCGAGCAGCACGAGGCGCGCATCGTCGGGTTTGACCCGGGCAAAGGCGCGCAACATGCCGGCAATGTTCTTGTCGGGGATGAACCTGCTGGCCGAGATGACGACGGGCTGGCGCTGGTTGAGCGGAAGCGCTCCGGCGCCGCCTTCGGCTCCAAGATCGACCGGATTGTAAATCCGATGCGTTCGCCCCGGCGGCGCCCGCCAGACCGACACAAGATAGTCGCGCAGCGCGTCCGAGACGCAGACGGAACCCGCCGCAACGCGCGTCAGCATCGGCGTCAGAAGATAGGCGAGGCGGGACAGGAATTGCGGCTCGGCGGCGAAATGGCCGTGGAAGCCCAGGATGGCGCGCTCGCGCCTTCCTGCGAGGGCGGCGGCCAGCGCATGCTTGAGGTTTGAGGCGCCGAGCGCCGACACCGACACGTCAGGCCGTTCGCGCGCCAGCAGGCGGGCCAGCCGCCAGATCGCCAACAGATGGTTGCGCCCGAGGAGCGCCCGCCGGACCGACGCGCCAAGCCACGCGGCGTTTTCCTCGGAATGGAAATCCTGGACGAAGATGACGTCGTCGCCGCGCTCGGCAAATCCCTGCGCAAGTTGCGCCCAGACACGCTCGGCGCCGCCGCCGGCGAGCGAATGGGTGTAGAAAAGCAGTTTGCGGCTCATGCGCGGGCTCGCGATCGGCGACGGCGGGTTCGGAAAGCCGGTGGCGCCGCAGGCGCTTCAATAGGCGTTATCATAGGATTTCCGTGAGAACGCCGTCAGCAGCAGAATGCGCAGATCGAGCCAGGGGCTCCAGTTGTCGATGTAATAGAGGTCGTGTTCGATGCGACCGCGCAATTGCTCGTCCGAGTCGATTTCGCCGCGAAAGCCGTTGATCTGGGCCCAGCCGGTAATCCCCGGCTTGACGTTGTGTCTGCGCGCCGACAGAGCGATGCTGCGCTCGAACATATGGTCGTGCGACATGACGTGCGGCCGCGGTCCGACCAGGGACATGTCGCCCCTCAAAACGTTGAGCAGTTGCGGCAGTTCGTCGATATTGGTGCGACGGATGAAGCGACCGACGCGGGTGAGACGCGGATCCGAGCGGCTGACCTGGCGCAGGCCGGCATGATCGTCCAAAGTCGTCAGGGAGCGGAATTTGAAAATGCGGAATGGCACCTGGTTGAAGCCGTAACGCCTCTGCACGAAAAAAACGGGCCCCGTGCTGTCGATCTTGACCGCGATGGCGACGATCAGCAGCAATGGCGCCAACAGGACCAAAGCCACCGAAGACCCCACCAGATCGAGCAAGCGCTTCATGCCGACCTCGATGAGATTGAGCGGAGGCCGCACCAGCCGCAGGCTGGAGAATGAACCGATCTTTGCGATATGGGCGTCGGAATATCGGTCGAGCACACGCTCGGGGCCCATGTGGATCGAAGCGGGCACGCGCATAAAAGCGTCGACGCAGGCCTCGATTGTCATTGAATCGTGCCAGGGCGTCAGGATGACGATGTCGTCCGGCCGAAAGATGCGCGCCGCCGCTGCTGCCAGTTTAAGGTCGTCATGCAGAGTTCCCGGCCCCCGCAATACCGCGGCGCTGACGATTTTCACGCCCGGCGCGCAAGAGCCTTTTCCGATCCGATCGAATCGGATCCGGGTTCTGGATTTCTGTTTTGGCGCGCTTCCTCCATGCGAGCCGGAATCCGTTTCGCTTGCAAATGCCGTGGGTTGGCAACGCTCGCAGAAGGCGTTGATTTCTTCCTCGTAGCCAACGAGGAATATGCGCCGCAAAAACATGTCGCGCGAGGCCACGGCCTTTCGGGCGAAGGCGCTCATCAAGGATTGCGCTCCGAGAACCGCCACCCAGCCGCCGGCAAAAAACAGCATGGCGGAGCCGCGTGAGATATCGGCGCTGGTCTTGGTGACAAAGACGAAGGCCAGGGCGGCGAGGAAAGCCAGGGTCCAATGCTCGAACGTGCGCAACGCCGCGCCATGACGCCCGAGAAAATGATGAAAGCCATAGTCGCCGCGCACGAGATTGGGGGTCGCATGCATGATTGCGACCAGCGCGGCAAAACGAAACGCCACTTCTGTCTGGATCGTTTCATCCAGGAACGCGTGATGATAGGCCGTAGCGGCGGCCAGGCCGGCCACGACGATTGCGACGACGTCGAGCGACGCCGCGGAAGCCGTGAATGCCGCTCGCATCGCTTCGCTGTTGCCGCGGGGTAGTGCGGCCGACCAGTTGTTCCCGCTCAGCCTTTCGCTTCGGGGCGCCGGGCGCGAAAGCGGGGCGGACAATGTTCGTTTGACTGGAAATTCGGTGGTCCGCGGGCGAGACCTGAACATGAGGCGCTCCTTTCCGACGCTGTCGCATCTTGCTTCAAGACCGGCGCGGCCTTGACGTCGTGGACCTGCAGATTTTTCGGGTCGGGAAATCCGTCGCGCCGCCAGTTGCGCGACCGGTTGGAATTGACCGGCAATTATGGTGATTTTTGAAACGCGATCTGTACCCCTTTCGCGCTGGCTTCATCGATTCTGCGGAAAAGGCGCCTTCAACGTTTTGGACTATTGGAGATTTTCGCCATGGATCCTCTTTTGGGGGGTATCTCCCAAAGGCTCCTCGTCTCGAAGGGCGGATAATCGAATGTCCAATCGACTAACACTTTTGATATGGCGCGCCGAAGCAGCGGCAGAGGTTACAAAAGAAGCGCATCCATACGTGAGGCCATCGTCGTTGCGAGAATCGGCGTCGTTCCCTGGACGAAAAGTTTCGGCCGGCAACTGCGGGGCGCTAATTCGCGATCAGCTTCGAAACAAAACGGATTGTCGATGACTGCGACGACCTCACCGGACAAGGCCGATCGGAAAATAGCGCGCGCCGAGGTGGACAGGATCGGCGGCGCAACCGCAGGCGTGGGCTTTGCCGCCGATGCCTACGTCGTTGAGGTTCATGAAGATATCGAAGCGGCGGCTGAGGATTGGCGACGCCTCGAGCGCGAAGGCGCGTTGACGCCCTTTCAGTCCCTGGCCTGGACGCAGCCGCTCTATGCCATCCTGGCCCCGCGGATGGGCGCGCGGCCCGTGATCGTGCTTGTCCGCGACCGGCCCGGCGGCGCCCCGCTCATGCTCCTGCCGCTTTGCGTGAGGCGGTTTTATGGACTCCGTGTGATCGAATTCGCCGACCTTGGCGTGAGCGATTATAACGCGCCGATTCTTTCCGCGACGTTCAAACCTTCGGCCGCGCAATGGCGCGGCCTTTGGCGCCGCATCATCGCCGCCCTCTCGAAAAAGGGCGCGGTCTTGCGGCTGACCAAAATGCCGGGCCTGATCGACGAAAGCGTCAACCCGCTTGTCGCCTTTGATGCGGCTCCGACGCGCCTGGGATATTCCGCCTGGAGCGTCGCTTTGCCCCGGACGCGCGCAGAATTCTGGAAACAGGCGCTCGACCAGAGCTTTGCCCGTGAGCTCGCCAAAAAGTTTCGCCGTGTCGCCAAACATGGCGCGATCGAATATGCCTTTGCCCGCACGCCGGATGAAAAGCGCGCCGCCTTTGAGATTTTGACACGGCAAAGGCAGGCGCGCTTCGAGGAGACGGGACGGCGGACCAATGTCCTCACGCAGCCCGATGCCCGGCGATTCTATCAATTCATCGCGGTGAACTCAGGCGAGGGGAACTCAGGCGAGCCCCTCGCGAAACTTGCGCTGTTGAAAGTCGGCGGCGAGGTAGTTGGAACATTGTTCGCGCTTGCCCGCGGGAACGTCCTGCACGTGATCATGTCGACCTTCGAGGGCGGCGAATGGAAAAGCTGTTCGCTCGGTAATGTATTGATCCAAAAAGCAATCGAGGACTGCATCGACGGCGGCCGCTTCACGGCCTTCGATCTCACCATCGGCGATGAAGACTACAAGCAGAAATTCGGCGCGCAACCGAGCCCGCTTTTCGCGACATGGCTGCCTATCTCGCTTTTCGGAGCCGCCGTCGTCCTGGCGGCGCGGTCCGCCACGCATATCAAGCGACTGATCAAGATCATTCGCTCCGGAGCTCCGGCGCGCGAGTAGGCCGGGATCGATGTCGAATTCCCGGGGCGACGACAACGCGCCGACCAACAAGAAGAGGAGTTGCCCACATGACCTCGAAGCCATCAGGCAAATCCTGGCCAGCTCTTGGCGGCGCCGGCGCGACGAACGTTGGGGCCGTGGCCGATGTCGCGATTATCGGCGGCGGCTTTGCCGGCGCGCTCGCAGCCATCGCGCTTGGCGGCGCGGGCCGCAAGGTGACGCTGATCGAACGCAGCAAGGCGATTGCCGATGTGTTTCGCGCCGAAAAAATTGCCGGCGACCAATTGCCGCTGTTAAGCCAGATCGGTTTGCTCGACGCCTTCAAGGCGGCGTCCACGCCCGCGAAAACCTTCATCAATATTCGCGGCAAGCTGGTCATAGATCGCCTCGACAACCAACAATATGACATGCCCTACGCCAAGATGGTCGAGTTACTGCGCGCGCGGGTTCCGTCCGATGTCGCTTTCCATCCGGGCCGCGTTGAAAACATCGAAACCAGCGAGGACATCCAGCGCATTACTTTCGCGAACGGCGAAACAAGTCTCGCCCGGCTGGTGATCCTGGCGACGGGGGCGCCGACTCGTTGCGCCGCAAGCTTGGCTTCGAATGCGTGCGGGTCCATCCCCAGCCAACGATCAGCGCCGGCTTCTCGATCCGTTCGCCAACCTCAAGATTTCGATTTCCCGCGCTCACCGCTTATGGCGAGGCGCAGGGAGACAATGTCGATTATCTCTCGCTTTTCCCGATTGGCGCGACGATGCGCGGAAATCTCTTCATGTTTTCGCACGTCCGTGACCCACGGCTGCTGGCGTTGAAGGATCGCGGACTGGACGCCCTGTTCGATCTTCTGCCGGGACTTCGGCCATGGCTGGACGGCAGCGAATGGGTGGGCGATGTCGCTATTTTCCCGGTGGAGCTCTACAAATGCGCCAATGTCGTTTGCGACGGCGTCGTGCTGATCGGCGATTCCTTCAGGACCTCCTGTCCCGCGGTGGGCACGGGCCTGAGCTGCGCCCTGGTTGACGTCCTGCGGCTGCGCGATCACGTTGCCGAGTGGCTTGCGACGCCAGGCATGGGGCGTGAGAAAATTGCCGCGTTTTACAACGACCCCATAAAGCGGGCGCGCGACGAAAGCACGCACGAACTGGCGTTCCGTCGCCGCGAGGCTGTCAACACGGTTTCGCGAGCGCACAAGCTTTATCGGGCTGCGCATTTCGCCAAGCGCGGCCTGCGCGATCGACTGGGATTGCGCGCGTGACCTGCCAAGGCCGGCAGTCCTCGCCTGAAGTCGCGCTCGAATTTGAACCTGGCCGCGCCGGCTCCAAGCGGCGCTGTGACTCTTGGCCTCGCGCATGGCGTGAGGAGTTGGGGGGAGAGGCTGGATAGGGAGGCAACCTCCAATGCGCAGTCGCAAACCCAACATCCAGTCCAACAGCACGAGGCCTGGAATGAAGGTCGACTCGTTGGTCAGAAACGACCTCTCAAGCCGCTAGTGAGCGGCTGATTTTGAACTCGAAGCCCAACTGTCGGCAAACTTGTCTCCCCTCGATTTTCAAGCTCAAACGGTTTCGTCGTCGATCAGAGGGTCTGGATGAGCCAGTCGTTCCAAAGCGTTGCCGTCTCTGATGGTGACGTTGGCGCCGTCGACGAAGACGTTGTATTTTGCCAGCGTGACGAAGGCGCGTGACAGGGCCTCGGGGGCCATGCCGAGATGCGCCGCCAAAATCTTCTTTTCGAAGGGAATGACAAATCGGCGGAGCCCGCCCGTCTCCTTGTCGCGATGCACCAGCCAGTTGGCGAGACGTTCGAGACTCGTGCGCAATTTCTGATTTTTCAATTCCTGCGCGACATTGCGATAGGCGTTGGCCATTTCCTCGGCGAGCGCGGTCGCGAAACCTGCGTCATCGCGCATGGCGTGGCGAACGGATTCCGCAGGCAGCATCAGGATGCGGGCAGGCTCCAGGACCTGCGCCGATTGCAGGTAAAGCCGGTCGAGCACGACGGCGGCGACAATGAAGGTGTGCGGCGCCCCTATCACCGCGATCGTTGTCTCGCGGTCGAGATAGGCGGCGGAAAGTTCGATCGCGCCGGATAGGACCGCATAGAGAAAATCGGCCTTCTCGCCCTCGCGCGTCAGTTGGGTATGGGCGGGGAAGCGCTGCACGAATGCGCCTTGCAACAGAAAATCCACGGTTCCCGTGCGGCATGGCGCCAGAATTGGAATGCGGGCGATCTCTTCGCGTTCTTCCGCGCGCATGTTCTGCTCTCCATCGTCGGCGCTCCCAGGACGGCCGACGCTTGATGATTATCAACGCATGTGCGGACAATCATTGCCTACGGTCAAATAAAAACAAGATTCCTGAATTGACTAAAATCTAAGAACTAATTGTTTTTACAACGTAAACTTGTTTTTTTGATCGAAATCAAGGAGACCTTGCCAGCCCCGTCGCCAAGCTCTCCCGGCGGGAAATTTCCTTTCCTGGCCGGGATCGCGGATTTGAACATGGCGGACGCAGTGCAGGACGGTGGCGCGGAAAAACGCGCTCTTTGGATATCGACGATCGCCTTCACCCTATGCTTTGCGGTCTGGACGATCTTCGCCATCATAGGCATTCAGATCAAGAAGGACCTCGGGCTCAACGAGACGCAGTTCGGCCTGCTGGTCGGCACGCCGATCCTGACGGGATCGCTGGTGCGTTTGGCCTTGGGCGTGTGGACCGACCAGTACGGCGGTCGCCGCGTCTTCACATTCGTCATGCTGGCCGCTTCCCTCGCGACTTATCTTCTCGCTTTCGCGCAAACTTACCCGCAATTCCTGATCGCGGCGCTTGGCGTCGGCATCGCCGGCGGCTCTTTTGCGGTCGGAATTGCCTATGTCTCGCGCTGGTATGCCCCCGGCAAGCAAGGAACCGCGCTCGGCATTTTCGGCGCCGGGAATGTCGGCGCCGCCGTCACCAAATTCTGTGCGCCCTTCGTGATGATCGCCTGGGGTTGGAAGGGCGTCGCCGACGTCTGGGCCGCCGGCCTGGCCCTGATGGCGGTTGTGTTCTGGTTCACCACAAGGGAGGACCCCGTGGTGGCCGAACGCCGCCGCACCGGCGAAAAGCCGCGCAGCGCCTGGCTGGAGCTGGAGTTGTTGAAAAACGTCCAGGTCTGGCGCTTTTCGCTTTATTATTTCTTCGTCTTCGGCGGTTTTGTCGCCCTGTCGCTGTGGCTGCCGCAATATCTGATGAAAGTTTACGGCGTCGATCTGAAGACGGCCGGCATGACCGCGGCTATGTTCTCTTTGCCCGCCAGCCTGTTTCGCGCCTATGGCGGCCATCTGTCCGACCGCTATGGCGCGCGCACGGTCATGTATTGGGCCTTCCTCGTCGGAATCCTTTGCACCTTCATCCTGTCTTATCCTCCCGCCGATTACGTCGTGCGAACCGCGCATGGCGCCACGGCGTTTCACATGGAAATGGGCCTGCAGGGCTTCATCGTCACAATCTTTGTGCTTGGCTTCTTCATGGCGCTCGGCAAGGCCGCCGTCTACAAACACATACCCGTCTATTATTCGGAAAACGTCGGAGCGGTCGGCGGCCTTGTCGGCATGATCGGCGGCCTCGGCGGTTTTGTGCTGCCGATCGCCTTTGGCGCCCTGTTCGACCTGACGGGACTGTGGACCAGCTGCTTCATGCTGTTGTTCCTCGTCGTGGGCGCCTCGCTCGCCTGGATGCACTTCTTCGATCCGCCACATGGAGCAGGGGGCCGTCGCCAGCGCGCTCGAAACGCTGCCGCAATTCCCGGAAATGCAGGAAATACACACGCCGGAGCATATTGGCGCGCTTTCCGGCGCGGTGCTCCAGGATTGGCGCCCGGAAGACAAGGCGTTCTGGGACGCCACGGGCCGCGCCGTCGCGCGGAAAAACCTGTGGCTGTCGATCCCGGCTTTGCTGCTGTCTTTCGCCATCTGGCAGGTCTGGTCGGTGGTGGTGGCCAAACTGCCTTTGGTCGGATTCAAATATTCCACCGACCAATTGTTCTGGCTCGCTGCTCTGCCCGGCCTGACCGGCGCGACCTTGCGGATTTTCTATTCCTTCATGGTGCCGGTGTTCGGCGGGCGGCTCTGGACGACGCTCGCCACGTGGTCCCTGATGATACCCGCGATCGGCATCGGCTATGCCGTGCAAAATCCCGATACGCCCTATGTTGTCTTGCTGATCCTGGCGCTGCTTTGCGGTCTTGGCGGCGGCAATTTCGCCTCTTCGATGGCGAACATTTCCTTCTTCTTCCCGAAGGCGGAAAAAGGCAACGCTTTGGCGCTCAATGCAGGGCTCGGCAATCTCGGCGTCAGTGCGGTGCAATTCGTGGTTCCCCTGGTCATCGCCTCGGGCGTCTTCGGCTGGCTTGGAGGCTCGCCGGAAACAGCGGGGGAGGGCGCCAAGGCGACGACGCTTTGGCTGCAGAACGCGGGCTTCGTCTGGGTTCCCTTTATCGCCCTGTCGGCTTTCGGCGCCTGGTTCGGTATGAACGACATAGCCTCGGCAAAGGCCTCTTTCGCCGAACAGGCGGTTATTTTCTCGCGGCGCCACAACTGGATCATGTGCCTGCTCTACACTGGCACTTTCGGATCGTTCATCGGTTATTCCGCCGGCTTTCCGCTGCTGAGCAAAATCCTGTTCCCGCAGGTCGACGCGCTGCAATTCGCCTTCCTGGGCCCGCTGGTCGGCGCACTGGCGCGGTCGGGAACCGGCTGGATCGCCGACCGCTGGGGCGGCGGGCGTGTCACCGTCGGCGTGTTCGGCGGCATGATGCTCGGAGTAGCGGGCGTGATCTACTTCGTCGCCGTCAAGGACCAGCCCGGCGCCTTCTGGGGCTTCTTCTCCTGCTTCCTGTTCCTGTTTCTTATGACCGGAATCGGCAACGCTTCGACCTTCCAGATGATCCCCGCGATCATGCGCAAGGAAATCGCGCGGCTTGAGCCGCAGATGGACGTGGCGTCGCGGGTAAAACAGGCGGAAAAGGAATCGGCGGCGATCACCGGCTTCACTTCCGCCATCGCCGCCTATGGCGCCTTTTTCATCCCCAAATCCTACGGCACGTCGATCGCCCTGACTGGTGGCGTCTCCGGCGCGCTTTGGGGCTTCTTCGCCTTCTACGTGATCTGCGTGCTCGTCACCTGGGCCGTCTACACACGAAAAGGCGGCTTGCTGCACGACGTCGAACGCGCCGTCGCCACTCCTTCTCTCGCGTAAAAGAAATGATCGGAGTTTCCGCGCATGAGCCATTTCCTGGACAGGCTGACCTTTTTCCAAAGGGCAAAACAACCTTTTGCCAATGGACACGGGATCACGACCAGCGAGGATCGCCGCTGGGAGGACGGATACAGAAAACGCTGGCAGCATGACAAGATCGTGCGTTCGACACATGGCGTGAATTGCACCGGCTCCTGCTCATGGAAAATCTACGTCAAGGGCGGCATCGTCACCTGGGAGACGCAGCAGACCGATTATCCGCGCACGCGCCCAGACCTGCCCAATCACGAACCGCGCGGCTGTCCGCGCGGCGCCAGCTACAGCTGGTATCTCTATTCCGCCAATCGGGTGAAATATCCGATGGTGAGGTCGCGCCTTTTGAAACTTTTCCGTGAAGCTCGGAAGAGCCTTCCTCCTGTGGCGGCATGGGCGTCGATCGTCGAGGACCCGGCCAAGCGCGAGTCCTACACCAGCATCCGCGGCCACGGCGGCCTGGTGCGCGCGGGCTGGGACGAGGTCAACGAGATCATCGCCGCCGCCAACGCCTATACGGTCAAAAATCACGGCCCGGATCGCGTCGTCGGCTTTTCGCCCATTCCCGCCATGTCGATGGTGTCCTATGCGGCGGGCGCGCGCTATCTGTCGCTGCTCGGCGGCGTCTGCCTGTCCTTCTACGACTGGTATTGCGATCTGCCGCCGTCGTCGCCGCAGACCTGGGGCGAGCAAACCGACGTGCCGGAATCCGCCGACTGGTACAATGCCGGTTTTCTGATCCTGTGGGGCTCCAACGTGCCGCAGACGCGCACGCCCGATGCGCATTTCTACACAGAGGCGCGCTATCGCGGCGCCAAGAGCGCGGTGATCTGTCCGGACTATTCGGAAGCCGCCAAATTCGGCGACATCTGGCTGTCCGTGAAGCAGGGAACCGACGCCGCGCTGGCCATGGCCATGGGCCATGCGATCCTGCGCGAATTCCATGTCGACAAACAGGTCGATTATTTCGTCGATTATCTGAAGCGCTACACCGACATGCCGATGCTCGTGCGTCTGGTCGAGAAAGACGGCCGTCTCATCCCCGACCGTTTTCTGCGCGCTTCCGATCTCGATGGGGCGCTCAATGAGACCAACAATTCCGAATGGAAGACGCTCGCCTATGATGGCAAAAGCGGCGAACTGGTCGCGCCCAATGGCTCGATCGGATTCCGCTGGGGCGAGAAGGGCAAGTGGAATCTTCAGGCTAGAAGTTCTGATGGTTCGTCGGTCGATCTTCAACTCTCGCTGAAGGACCGGAAACACGAACTGGTCGACGTCGCCTTTCCCTATTTCGGCAATATCGAGCATGAGCATTTCGCCAGTTCCGATCACGCCAGCATACTGGAGCGGCGCCTTCCGGCGACGCGGGTGAAAACGGCCGATGGCGAGATTCTGGTCGCTTCGGTCTATGATTTGTTCCTTGCCAATTACGGCGTGGACCGGGGTTTTGGTGGCGTCAACGTCGCGAAGAGTTTCGATGAAGATATTCCCTACACGCCAGCATGGGCAGAAAAAATCACGGGCGTTGATCGCGGAAAGATCATTCAGGTCGCGCATGAATTCGCGCTGAACGCCGAAAAGACTCAGGGTCGTTCGATGGTGATCATCGGCGCGGCGATGAACCATTGGTTCCATTGCGACATGAATTATCGCGGCGTCATCAATATGCTGGTGATGTGCGGGTGCGTCGGCCAGTCGGGCGGCGGCTGGGCGCATTATGTCGGCCAGGAAAAGCTGCGGCCGCAATCGGGCTGGGCGCCTCTGGCCTTCGGCCTCGATTGGGGCCGTCCGTCGCGCCAGATGAACGGAACCTCGTTCTTTTACGCCCATTCCGACCAATGGCGCTACGAGACGCTGGACCCGAAGGAAATCCTCTCGCCGACCGCGCCCGACGGCCCCTGGGACGGAGCGGTGATTGATTACAACGTGCGCGCCGAGCGCATGGGCTGGCTGCCCTCCGCGCCGCAGCTTGAACAGAACCCGTTGACGCTGGCCGCCAGGGCCAGGGCGAACGGACTCGAGGCGAAGGACTATGTCGCGCAGGGGCTAGTCTCCGGCGAATTGAAAATGTCCTGCGAAGACCCTGACGATCCAAAAAACTGGCCACGCAACATGTTCGTCTGGCGCTCCAATCTGCTGGGGTCCTCGGGCAAGGGGCATGAATATTTTCTCAAGCATCTGCTCGGGACGTCGCATGGCGTGCTCGGCAAGAATCTCGGCGAGGAAGGGCGGGAAAAACCGAGTGAAGTCGCCTGGCATGAGGCGGCGCCAGAAGGAAAGCTCGATCTGCTGGTGACGCTGGATTTCCGCATGTCCACAACTTGCGTTTATTCCGACATCGTACTGCCGACCGCTACATGGTACGAAAAGGACGACCTCAACACCTCCGACATGCATCCCTTCATCCATCCGCTCACCGCGGCGGTCGACCCGGTCTGGGAGGCGCGCTCCGATTGGGAAATCTACAAGGGAATCGCCAAGGCGTTTTCGGGTGTCGCGCCCGAAGTGCTTGGCGTCGAGACCGATGTCGTGCTGACGCCGATCATGCACGATTCCCCCGGCGAAATGGCGCAGGCGCTGGATGTGAAGGACTGGAAGAAAGGCGAATGCGCTGCGCTACCGGGCAAGACCATGCCCGCGGTGACCGTGGTCGAGCGCGACTATCCCAACCTCTACAAAAGATTCACGTCTCTCGGCCCGCTGATGGACAAGATTGGCAATGGCGTGAAGGGCATCGGCTGGGAGACGCAGGACGAGGTCTTGCACCTCAAGCATCTCAATGGCGTGGTCCGCGAAGAGGGGCCAACCAAAGGGCTGGCGCGCATCGACAGCGCCATTGACGCATGCGAAGTCATTCTCATGCTCGCGCCCGAGACCAATGGCGAGGTCGCGGTGCGCGCGTGGGAGGCTTTGGGAAAAACAACCGGCCTCGAACACGCCCACCTCGCTCTGCCGAAGGAGGACGAGAAAATCCGCTTTCGCGACGTCGTCGCACAACCGCGGAAAATCATTTCGGCGCCGACCTGGTCCGGACTTGAAAGCGAGAAGGTCTGCTATAACGCCGGCTACACCAATGTGCACGAACTGATACCCTGGCGCACGCTGACCGGGCGCCAGCAGACCTATCAGGATCATCTGTGGATGCGCGCCTTCGGCGAGGGCTTCTGCGTCTATCGTCCTCCGATCGATACGCGCGCGATAAAGCCGGTGATCGACAAGCATCCCAACGGCGAAAAACAGATCGTCCTGAACTTCATCACGCCGCACCAGAAATGGGGCATTCATTCGACCTATACCGACAATCTTCTGATGCTGACGCTTTCGCGAGGCGGCCCGTGCGTCTGGATCAGCGAAGTGGACGCCAAGGCGGCGGGGCTGGTCGATAACGACTGGATCGAAGCGTACAATTCCAACGGCGCGCTGGTGGCCCGCGCCGTCGTGTCGCAGCGTGTCAAACAGGGCATGTGCATGATGTATCATGCGCAGGAAAAGATCGTGAACGTGCCGGGATCCCAGACCACCGGCAGGCGCGGCGGCATCCATAACTCCGTCACCCGCACGGTGCTCAAGCCGACTCACATGATCGGCGGCTATGCCCAGCAAAGTTACGGCTTCAACTATTACGGCACGATCGGCACCAACCGCGACGAATTCGTCATCGTGCGCAAACTTTCCAAAGTCGACTGGCTGGAAAAGCCGCTCATCGAGGCCAAGCAGGGCGCATCGCACGGCCCCCTTCCGACCGCAGCAGAATAAGGGAAGCCCATGAAAATCCGCGCTCAAATCGGCATGGTGCTGAATCTCGATAAATGCATCGGCTGCCACACCTGCTCCATCACCTGCAAGAACGTCTGGACATCCAGAGAAGGCATGGAATACGCCTGGTTCAACAATGTCGAGACCAAGCCAGGGATTGGCTATCCCAAGGATTGGGAGAACCAGAAGCGCTGGAAAGGCGGCTGGAACCGCAGGGACAAAGGCGGGATCGAACCGCGCATCGGCGGCAAATGGCGCATTCTCGCCAATATTTTCGCCAATCCGGACCTGCCGGAAATCGACGATTATTACGAGCCCTTCACCTTCGATTACGCGCATCTGCAAAAGGCGCCGGAGCTCGAAGCCTTCCCCACCGCGCGACCGCGCTCGCTGATAACAGGCGAGCGGATGGAGAAGATCGAGTGGGGTCCGAACTGGGAGGAAATTCTCGGCGGCGAGTTCTCAAAGCGCTCGGCGGATTCGAATTTCGAGGGCGTGCAGAAGGAGATGTACGGCCAGTTCGAAAACACCTTCATGATGTACCTGCCGCGGCTGTGCGAACATTGCCTCAATCCGGCCTGCGTCGCCTCCTGTCCCTCGGGCGCGATCTACAAGCGCGAGGACGACGGGATCGTGCTGATCGATCAGGACAAATGCCGGGGCTGGCGCATGTGCGTCTCCGGCTGCCCTTACAAGAAGATCTACTACAACTGGTCCTCGGGCAAATCGGAAAAATGCATCTTCTGCTATCCGCGCATCGAGGCTGGGCAGCCGACGGTCTGCTCGGAGACTTGCGTCGGGCGCATCCGCTATCTCGGCGTCATCCTCTACGACGCCGACCAAATCGAGGCGGCGGCGAGCGCGCCGGACGAGTCCGACCTTTACGCCGCACAACTGAAAATATTCCTGGATCCCAACGATCCCCAAGTGATCGCGCAGGCGCGCGCCGATGGCGTTCCCGAGGCCTGGATCGAAGCGGCGCGGAGATCGCCGGTCTGGAAAATGGCGATGGATTGGAAGGTCGCCTTTCCGCTGCATCCGGAATATCGCACCCTGCCGATGGTCTGGTACGTGCCGCCGCTGTCACCGATTCAGTCGGCCGCGGAAGCCGGCAAGATGGGTTTGGACGGCGCCATGCCGGACGTGAGGTCGCTGCGCATTCCCTTGAAGTATCTCGCCAATCTGCTGACGGCGGGAGACGAGGCCCCGGTGGCGACCGGGCTGGAGCGGATGCTTGCCATGCGCGCCTATATGCGGGCCAAGACCATCGATGGCGTCATTGATGAAGGCATCGCCGCGAAAGTGGGCCTCACGGGTTTCCAGATCGAAGACATGTATCAAACCATGGCCATCGCCAATTATGAGGATCGCTTCGTGATCCCCACGGCGCATCGCGAAACTGGCGAAGACGCCTTTGATCTGCGTGGCTCCTGCGGCTTCACCTTCGGCAACGGCTGTTCCGGCGGCGAAACCGAGATCAACCTGTTTGGCGGTCCCAAGAAGAAGCGCACAAAAACGCCGATGGAGGTCGAGTGATGCAGACGTTCAAGGCTTTGTCGGCGATCCTTTCCTATCCCTCTCAGCCGTTCATCGACGCCATCGACGAGATCGGCGCCGTCATCGAACTGGAGGCCCTGGCGCCTCCGGCGGAGCGGCGCGCTCTGCTTGCCCTGCTTGAAGAATTCAAGGGCCGCGATCTCTATGACTTGCAGGAGCAATATGGCCTGCTGTTCGACCGCACCCGTTCGCTCTCGCTGCATTTGTTCGAGCACGTCCATGGCGAAAGCCGGGACCGTGGGCAGGCGATGATCGATCTCAAGGCAGTTTACGAGGCGAAGGGCCTAGTCCCCAACCCGCGCGAGCTGCCCGATTTTCTGCCGCTGTTTCTGGAATTCGCCTCTCTGCTCGATCTTGAGGCGGCGCGGGACTTGCTGGAACAGCCCGCGCATGTCTTCACCGCCTTGGCGGAGCGCCTGCACAAAAGAGAGTCGGGCTTCGAAGCGGTGTTTCTGGCCCTTATCGCCATTGCCCGTGCAAAACCCGACGCCGCCTTGCTGGAAGTCTTGCGCGCGGAACCCGATCCCGCGCCGGATGATTTCGAGGCGCTCGACGCCGCTTATGAAGACGCCGCCGTCGATTTTGGCCAGGACGACGATCCAGCCAATTGTGGCAAGGATACGCTGGCGGCGAAGCTTCGTCAGGCGCGACGACCGGCGCCCGGGCTGGAGACACAGGGCCAGCGTCCCGTTTTCACTCATTCCACAACCGTCTGAAGGGAAAGGCGCCATGAACGCTTATTTAGATCATGCGCTGTTTGGCTGGTATCCGTACCTGTGCCTGACGGTTTTCCTTCTGGGCAGCCTGGTGCGCTTCGACCGCGAGCAATACAGCTGGCGCACCGGCTCGTCGCAGCTGTTGCGGCGCAAGCAATTGTACTGGGGCTCGAACCTGTTCCATGTCGGCATACTCGTGATCTTCATGGGGCATTGCGCGGGCTTGCTGACGCCGATCTGGATCTTCGACGCGCTGGGAATCAGCCACAGTTTCAAGCAAGGCCTGGCGATCGTCGTCGGCGGTCTCGCCGGATTGACCTGTCTCGTGGGCATTGCGCTTTTGACCCATCGCCGCCTGCTTGATCCGCGCGTTCGCGCCAACTCGTCCTTTAGCGACACGGCGATCCTGCTGATCCTGTTCGCCCAACTTTTGCTGGGCTTGTCGACAATTTTCGTATCGCTTGGCGCGATGGATGGCCACGAAATGGTCAAGTTCATGAACTGGGCGCAGGGCGTGCTCACTCTCGAAGCCGGCGCCTGGGAAAATGTCGCTGACGTTCCGCTCCTCTTCAAGCTGCATCTAACTTTGGGCATGACGATCTTCCTGCTGTTTCCGTTCACACGGCTGGTGCATGTCTGGTCGGCGCCGATCTGGTATCTCGGCCGTACCGGCTACCAGATCGTCCGCACGCGCATTCCAGCGGAGTAAAATCAATGAGCGCTTGCACCTCGGCACTTGCGCCATCGCGCAAAATGATCAGCGTCAATGGAGTCGCCATCGCGCGCGAAGATATTTCGCGCGAGGCGCAAAATCATCGCGCCGCAACGCCCGCCGCCGCCTGGCTCGAGGCTGCGCAGGCGTTGGTCATCCGGCAATTGCTTTTGCAGGAAGCGCGTCGTCTTGGTCTGTCGCCTGAACCGGCGACGGACGAGCAGGGTTGGCGGGAAACCGACGAAGAGGCCCTGATCCGCGGAGTGGTCGAACGGGAAGTGATAACGCCAACCCCGGACGAGCCGTCATGCCGACGCTATTACGAGCAGAATCGCCAGAAATTTCGCTCAAGCGATCTCTATGAGGCCGCGCATATCCTGATCGCCATAAATCCCGACGATCCGCAACAGCTGAACGACGGACGCAAGCGCGCTTCGGAACTGATTGCATTCTGCGTGGAAAGTCCATCGTCATTCGCTGACGCCGCGCAAAAAAATTCCGCCTGTCCGTCGCGCGAGCAGGGGGGAAACCTGGGTCAGCTTTCGCGCGGACAGACCGCGCCAGAATTTGAAAGGGCGCTGGCAAGGCTGACGCCTGGCTCTATCGCGCCGGAACCGATCCAGACGCGTTATGGTTTTCATGTCGTGCGCCTCGATCGCAAGATCGAGGGGGAGGCGCTGCCCTACGAAACGGTCGCCGCGCGCATTGCCGCCTATCTCGACGAGACCTGCCGTCGTCGCGCCGTCGCGCAATATATCGGCATTCTCGCGGGACAGGCGCGGATCGACGGCTTCTCCCTGCTCCCGCCGAAGGGCCAGCCGCTGCAATGAGGGCATGATGATTCTGGGTGATATCCTGCGCCAATTCGATGACCCCAATGTCGTCGCCACGGCTTTGAAAGAATTCGGCGATCTCGGCCTGCTGGCGCAGGTCCGGGAGAAAGCTTCCATTCATGGGGAAACGCTGGGCGAATACGCCTTGGCTTCTGTCAGGCTTTTCTCGAACAAAGCCAATGACGATGAGTGGGCGGCGGTAATGGCGGCGATGGGCTACGCTGGGGATCCCGGCGCCGCCTGTCTGCGGTGCATGCTCGAATGGGCGATTTCGCGCGAAGCGCCAATCGGTTCAAGTTGCGGCTGCGGCGGAGGCGCCCCGATCTGATGGAAATCGAAAAGATAGACGCCGATAGCTTGGACGGCGCACGTTTCGAAATGTTCGCCAATTCGCTGACCGCGCTGGTCTACGACGAAGGTTTCGCCATCGGCGAAGTGTTTCACGCCGTTGCCGCGGATGCGAGGCGACAGGGATTGCGCCTCGGCGGCGTGATCGAGACGCCGGCCGCGTCCGCCGCGGGTCATCGCTGCGATATGGTCTTGCTCGATCTGGCCAGCTCGCGAAGGATCAAGATTTCCGAGGAACGCGGCGCACTGGCGCGAGGGTGCAGGCTCGATCTCGACAGTCTGGCCCGCACTTGCGCTTTGATCATGTCCAGCCTGCCCCAGTGCGATCTCATTCTGTTGAACAAGTTCGGCAAGACTGAAGCCGAGGGCGGCGGCTTTCGCTGCGTCATCTCCGACGCGCTGGCTTTGGACATTCCAGTCGTCATCGGCGTGCCGCGTCGCAATCTCGCGGCGTGGCGCGAATATGCCGGCGATCTCGCGGTTGAGCGCGACATGGACGCGGCCTCGCGTTTTTTTCATAGGCGTTTTTCGCCGAAGCTCCCCTTGATCTCGGATCAATGCTGACGTTGAGCGGCAGCCGCTCATCCGACGAGATGCCGATAGATCGCCGGCAACGCGGCGGATAGTTTTTCAGGCTTCGACACGATCGAAAATCCCGCGGGACCGAACAGGTGCGGCAGATAGGAGCGCGCCTGTGCGTCGATGGCGATACAGAACACGGCCTGTCCCCGCCGTCGCGCCTCCTGAGTCGCGCGCCGCGTGTCCTCGACGCCAAAGCGCCCTTCGTAATGATCGAGATCGTTAGGCTTGCCGTCGGTGATCACCAGCAGCAGCTTTCGCGTGTTCGGTCGCTCGCCGAGGCGGAATGACGCATGGCGTATGGCTGCGCCGAGCCGTGTGTAAAAGCCCGGTTTCAGGGCTGCGATGCGCGCGTCGACTTTGGCGCCGAAGGGCTCGTCGAAGGACTTGCAGACATCGACGAAGACGCGCTCCTTGCGCAAGGAGGAGAAAGCATAAAGCGCGACGCTGTCGCCGCAGGCCTGCAACCCGTGCGCCAAGGCGACAAGCGCTTCGCGCGCGACAGCGATCACCGGCCGGCCGTTGACCGCGCTTTCGGTCGAGCGCGAGGAATCGAACAGCACGACCACCGCGAGGTCGCGCTCCTCGTTGCGCGCGGCGCGATAAAATCGCTCGCTGCCGTTGCCGCGGGCGAGCCGATCGGCTTGTGCGCGTAAGAATTCGTCGATGTCGATTTCATCTCCGTCGCTTTGCCGCGACAGGATTTTTCGTTTTGGCCGAAGCGCTTCAAACTGCCGCCGCACCGTCTCGACGCGACGGCGGGCGCCGGCATCGAGATTCAATCCCTCCGGCGCTTCGGCGGCGACGTTTTCCAGCACGCGCGCCTGGTCGGCGACGAGAACGACCTTCTTCCAGTCCCATTCGGGATAGACGAAACGTCCCGCCAGTTTTTCTCGGTCGCCGTCCTCCGGCGCGAGGTCGAGATCGAATTTCAGCCGCGTCTTTGGTTTTTTGTGATGCTGCGCGACGCCGATCTTTTCGGCGTCGGCCGCCGCCTTGCGCGCGGAATCCTCGTCGTCGTCATCGACGTCGCGGTTGATGTTGAGGAAGTCGGCGAAGGAAAGAATTGATTCGAAACGATGCAAAATCAGGCTGTCGCGCCGGTCTGCCTGCTCACTCTTGCGCCTTTCGGCCTTGAGCGTCTTTTCTGCGCCGTCGGCGCTGTCTCGGCCCGGCTCTGGCGCATCGTCGCGCCGCCTTTCGCCGCCGGGCGGCGACGCGACGCGCTCGCCCCACATCAGCACGGGCCGATAGGTTTTGTAGGACGGCGGCGCGCACAGGCTTTGCAAGGCATCGTCATCGCCAGCCAGCGCACGCTCAAGCGGCGTCAGGTTTTTTTGCGGCTCGCCAGACAGCCGCGCGAGAATCCAGCATTCCAGCCCGGTTTCGAGCGGCGGTCGCTTGAAGGGCGGCCGCATATGAAGCGTCTGTTCTCCGAGTGTGGCGCGGATCGGCGCGAGGCCGGGGAACATCTCGACCGCCCGCGCGCAATCGCGCATATTCTGGCGCAGGCGGACGACGTCGCGGCGCAAGGGATCGGCATTATCGGCGCCCGCAGGTCGCGCCGCCACGGCGAGGGCGGCAAGCCAGAGATAGAGCTGGCGATTGTTTTCCGCTGCGGGAAAAGCGTCGATCTTTTCGGGCAGGGTGAGCGTCGAGCCGTCAAAGCGCGCCGTCTCGATTTTTTCCGCGGCGCGGGCGAAGCGTCGGCGCCATGAGCGGCGATGGCGCGAAATGTCTTCGCCGCCCGCCTTGATTTCGACGCCACACTCGCCGCCAAGGCCGCGAAACAGCACGCCCAGGCCGCCTTTGACCTGCGCCAGGGCCACCGAAGCCTGCGGAAAGTGCTTCGCGGCGTCGAGTTGGTCGACGTAGGTATCCCAGAGCGTTCCGACTGCCTCTTCGGGCTCCCAGAATTTTGTGTCGAGGATTTTTTGGATGAGCGACATGGGCTTCTCAGCCGAGCGTGACTTTGACCAGGTCGAGAAGTCCGGTCTTGACGTCGGGATCGTCGCTGAGCGGCTCGATCATCGCCGCCTCGATGGCGAGGTCGCGCTTCATGCCGTCGGCCATCAGATTGGCGCAGGCGACGAGCAGGCGCGTCGACGCCCCCTCCTCAAGATCCTGGCCTTTCAGCGCGCGCAGTCGTCCAGCGAGCCGCACCAGCGTCCTGCAGGCGTCCACGTCGAGTCCAGATTCGCGGGAGACGATGGCGGCTTCGACCTCGGGCTTCGGATAATCGAAGGAAATGGCGACAAAGCGCTGGCGCGTCGATGGCTTCAGCGTTTTCAGCACCGACTGGTAGCCGGGATTGTACGAGATCACCAACATGAAATCATTCGGCGCGTGCAAGATTTCGCCAGTGCGGTCGAGCGGCAGGATGCGGCGGTCGTCGGTCAGGGGATGCAGCACCACGGTCACGTCCTTGCGCGCCTCGACGACTTCGTCGAGATAGCAGACGCCGCCCCGGCGCACGGCGCGGGTGAGCGGACCGTCGGTCCACACCGTTTCATTGTTCTTGATGAGATAGCGGCCGGTCAGGTCGGCGGCGGTGAGATCGTCGTGACAGGCGATGGTGTCGAGGTTCAAATTCAGCCGCGTCGCCATATGCGTGACGAAGCGCGTCTTTCCGCAGCCGGTTGGGCCCTTGAGCAGGACGGGGAGGCGGCGCCGAAACGCCGCCTCGAAAAGTTCGCATTCGTGGGCTTGCGGCTGATAGAAGGGAAGCGGAGCTTTCGAGTCGTTTCCGACGGCAACAGCTGCAAGGCTCATGGTCATCTCCATTTGTTTCCAGGCTGGTCGCCGTCCCGCCATGCGAGGATGCATGACGGGCCGGAACTGCGCCTCATTCAGCAGCGGCGCGAGCGCCGAGGGCGGTCGGATCGACCGCTTCCGCTTTGCGCGGAACCGCCAGCAGCGAGTAGATGAATATAAGGGCGCCGATCACCGTCACCACCCCCGCGCCGAGACGCATCATGTAGAACAGGCCGAGTTGGTCCTGCGCGTCCATGTAGCTCATGCCCATGACCCGTTCGAGATGGGTCTGCAGCACGCCCGCGAAGGTCAACGACACCGTCATGAACACAACGCCGCTGGAGAGGACCCAGAAGCTCACCATGTTCAGGAACTGGTTGTAGGGCGCGCGGTTGAACAATTGCGGGAAGGCGTAGGTCATAATCGCCAGGTTGAGGCAGACATAAGCCCCGTAGAAGGCGAGATGCCCGTGCGCCGCGGTGACCTGCGTGCCGTGGGTGTAGAAGTTCACGCCATGCAGTGTGTGCAGGAAGCCCCACACGCCCGCGCCGAAGAAGGCCAGCACCGAGCAGCCGAGCGACCACAGCAGCGCCGCCTTGTTCGGATGATCGCGGCGGCCCTTCCACACCATGTTGAAGGTGAAGAGCACCATGCCGAAGAACGGCACGACTTCGAGCGACGAGAAGACAGAGCCGATCCACTGCCAGTAGCCCGGCGCGCCGATCCAGTAATAGTGATGGCCAGTGCCGAGGATGCCGGAAAAGAACGCCGTGGCGACGATGACATAGAGCCACTTCTCGATCACTTCGCGGTCGACGCCGGTCATTTTCAGCATCAGGAAGGCGAGGACGGACGCCATCACCAGTTCCCACACGCCTTCCACCCAGAGATGGACGACATACCACCAGAACATCTTGTCTTCCGAGAGGTTGGCCGGGTTGTAAAGCGAGAACAGGAAGAAGATGGCGATGCCCCAAAGGCCGAACAGCAGCACGTTGGTGATCGCGGTTTTCCGTCCCTGCAACACTGTCATGGTGATGTTGAACAGGAAGATCAAGGCAGCGACGATGATGCCCAGTTTCACCCACACCGGCTGCTCAAGATAGGAGCGCGCCTGGTCGGCGTAGATGTGGAAGAAGAGATAGCCCACCACCGCCGACAGCGCGCCGAGGAAGAAGATGGCGAACTGGATATAGGCGAGTTTGACGGAATAGATTTCCCGCTCCGCCTCTTCGGGGATCAGGTAATAGGCCGCGCCGAAAAACCCGAGCAGCAGCCAGACGATCAGCGCATTGGTATGGATCATGCGAATGGTGTTGAAGGGCAGCAACTCCACCGGAAAAATATTAGGCAGCACATAGACGAGACCGCCGAGCAGTCCGAACAGGACCTGTACGGCGAAGATGAGCATGGCGCCAAGCCAGTAGGTCTTGGCGATGCTTTGGGTTTGGTATTGCATCAAATCCTCCGCGAATAAGATTGGGGACAGCCGGCTGCCGTCGTCGACGGCGGACGGCCCGCGCCGATTGACGCGGCGGCGGCTGACGCCGCCGGATTGCTTCGGCGTCCATAAGACGTCGAAGCCAAACAGACATTCAGTTGGCTTTCGGGCGCGGCGGCCAACCCTGCGTGTTGGTCCGGCTCGCCCATTCCAGGAAGTTGGCGAGATCGTCGAGCTGGGTCTCGGCCAGGTTGAAGTTGGGCATCTGGCGGCGGCCTGCGACGCCGGACGGCTGCGCCTTCATCCAGTCCTTGATCTGCTGGTGCGCGCCAGCTGGGTCCTTTTCGCCGCCCCAGCGCTTGAAGACGTCGCCGACCTCAGGCGCGAAGCGCGCGCCTTCGCCGTAGATCGTGTGGCAATCGAAGCAGGCTTTGCGCTCCCAGACGCGCTTGCCGCGCTCGACCGAGTCGGTCAGGTGCGCCTGGTCGGTGCTTTTTGTCAGGATGTAATGGCGGCTATGCACCGTCAGTCCGACAAAGATGACAAAAAAGAAGAGCGACCCGCCGTAGAAAATATTGCGGGCCGTGGATTTGGTCAGGACTTCACTCATTCGATTCCTCCAGCGAATGTTCGGGCGAAAGTTGCCGCGCCCGCGCCAGTTCGGACGGGCGACGGGAAGATCAGGAAAGAGACGGCGAGCAGCGCCAGCAGGACGAAGACGACGCTGAAAAAGCCCGTGCCCGCGGCAGGGGCGCGAACGAGGCCGAGATAGGAGCGCAGGATGATCCGCGCCTTGATCGCGGCGACGCCGGCGATGACGGCAATTCCGATTGCGCCGGGCCGCGACAGGCCGACGACATCGCCGGCGAAGGCGAGGACCAGCGACAGCGTCATTAGCGCCGCCCAGTCAAGAAGCAATGAGCGAGTCGCGTCCCGCATCGCCCTCACCGCAACAAGTAGAAGCAGGGGAAGACGACGACCCAGATCAGGTCGACCATGTGCCAGAAAGCAGTTCCGGTCTCGACAGCGGCTGGCGAGGCGCTTTTGGCGACGATTGCGAGTATGATGAGGCCCAGCACGACGTGCAGGGCGTGAAACCCGGTGACGAGGAAATAGAGGGTGAAGAAGGGCGTATCCATGTCCGCGCCGGCGGCGATTTCACCGGCGTATTCCCAACCCTTGACAGAAAGGAAGGCTATCCCGAGCGCGCCGGCGGCGCCCAGAAATGTGCGGGCCGATTTGCGACGGCCAATCTTCGCCGCATCGGTGGCCAGCGCCGCGAACAGGCCGCTGGTCAGCAGCAGCGCGGTATTGATCGTCGCAGCAAGACGGTCGAGCACGTTCTGCGCGTCAAGGAAGCTTTGTGGATTGCGCGCCCGTGCGCCGGCATAACCGAGCAAAGCGAGGCCGAAAACGGCGAGCTCAGAGCCGATCAGCACCCACATCAATGGATTGCCCGGAAGGGCGGACAAAGGCCCCCAACCGGTTTCCGTTCCTGCCGCCATACGATCCAGCCGGCCGGCGTCCAAAGCGTCGCTCATTTTTGCTTGCGTCCCTTCACGGCGCCAGCAATGGGACGTCGGGCGCAGGAAAACTTTGTCGGGGAGCAAGGAGTGGGAGGCATTTCAAAAAGCGACGGACATTGAGTTGATGGCGGCAATGGCTCGATGGGCCATGATGATCATGGAAGCCGCGATTTCTCAGATTTTGACGCGGGTGTTTTCGACCGGGCAGACATCGACGTAGCGCGGCCAGGAGGCGTTCAGTATTTCCAAACCGTGAGAACTGTGATGAAGGTTGCGGCGTCGCCGACTAGTGGCGCTGCAACTTAATCTCTGCCGATGAGTTTGGCCGCTATCCGCCGCGCACAGCGCGGTGAAACGCGCAAGGACCTCTTCTCATGAACTTCTGGTTGGACATCGCCGCCTTTGCTCTGAAGGCGTTCCTGATTGTGGCGGCTCTCGGCGTCCTCGCAGCGCTTATCGCGCGCCTGACGCGCGGCGACGCAGGACGCAAGCGCGAAATCGAGGTCCGATCGCTCAACGAGCGCTACGATCACATGCGCGACGAACTTGATGCCAAAATCCTCGGCAGGAAGGAGTTGCGGTCGCTCGCCAAGACCCGCAAGCGCGAGGCCAAGGCAAGTTCAGAGGCGTCGACGGGCAGGCGCGTCTACGTACTCGGCTTCAAGGGCGATCTCATGGCGTCGACCGTCAAGAGCCTGGCGCGGGAGATCGACGCGGTGCTCACCGTCGCCCGGCCAGAGACGGATGAGGTCGTGTTGCGCCTGCAAAGCTCCGGCGGCACGGTGACCGGCTACGGCCTAGCAGCAGCCGAGGTCTCGCGACTTCGCGACCGCAAGATCAAGGTCACGGTTTCAGTCGACCAGGTGGCGGCGAGCGGCGGCTACATGATGGCCTGCGCGGCGGACAGAATTGTCGCCGCGCCTTTTGCGCTCATCGGTTCAATCGGCGTCGTGGCGCAGGTGCCGAACCTCCATCGCCTCCTCAAGAAGAATGACATCGACTTCGAAGAGCTGACGGCGGGCGAATTCAAGCGCTCGGTATCGCTGCTCGGAGAGATCACGCCGTCCGGCCGCGAGCATTTCCTGGGCAAGATCGAAGACACACACTCGGCCTTCAAGAGTTTCGTCGCCGCGCGCCGACCGGCTGCCGACATCGCCAAGGTCGCGAACGGCGACGTGTGGCTGGCGAGCGAGGCCGTGAGCCTCGGTCTCGTGGATGCTTTATCGACAGGCGAAGATCTCATCTTCGGTTTGAAAGACGATGCGCGCCTCTTCGAAGTGGCGACCGCGGCGCGCAAGACGCTCCTGCAACAGCTTTTCGGCGGCCTTGGTTTCGAGGGGCCATCGGCGTTCGCGGCGCTTGGCGCACTTGGCAAAGCGTTCGGCGCAATTCGAGGCAATTGACGTCTTCGCGAGGACCTGACGGGGCTTGCAGAATGGATTTCATGACCGTGGTCAGGACGACCGCAGGAAAATCCGGACACGCGCCTTTCAGATTCGGTAGCACGCAACTTCATTCGTCTCAGACGAAATTGAAACCTCCGGGATGGGCTTTGAGCGTCGCCTCGGTCACGCCGGCAAAGGTGAGTTTGTCGCCGAGCGTGTTGGTGATGACTGCCGATCCGTTGCTCTGGCTGAGGCTGCCGTTCGGGCCATTGGCCACGAGCGCTTGCCAGTCCGCCGTCTGATTTTGGGCGCCGGCTTGCAGACCGAAGGCCGATGCGGTCAGATTGATCGCATCCGCCGACAAGCCGCTCGCCACAAAACCGGAGATCGCGTCGTTGCCGAAATTCGGCGCGAAGGCGAAAGTCTCGGCTCCAAAACCCGTCGCCGCAATGGTCGTGGACGCATCGGCGTAGGCGTTCAGGTTAAAATCGTCTCCGACCGTCACGCTCAATTGCGACTGGCCCAGCGCGACGCCCACGCCATTGGCTTCAAGCGTCAGCGCGCCCGTTCCATTGGAATTGGCGACCGCCACGGCCACCTGCACGCCGGCGGAATCATAGACATCCTCCACCGACGTATAGGATTTTCCCGTCACGCCCGTATAGACGATCTGGTAGGAGCCGTCTGCATTATAGGTCCAGGCATCGGTCACGCCGGTGTTCAGGTTCCATTGACCGACAGCGTCGAATTCGGAGCGACCTGAAGTTCATTCGCAGCCTGCTCGGTCGCGCTCACCGTCGCGCCTGGCGCGTTGATGACGACGTCGTCAATGGCGCCGGGAACCACGTCGAAACTCCAGCCCGCTTGGCTCCAATCGCCGCCTTTGGCGTTCGTCCAAAGAGACGGCGCAACAGCGTGGTAGCCGCACTGGTCGCCGGGGTCCCGTTGTGCGACGTGTCGGTCGCAATGACGGTGACCCGGATGACCGAGCCAAGATCGCTTTCCGCAACCGTATATTTCGGGCTGTTCGATCCGATATCGACGGCGTCGTCGAACAGGCTGTCGGCCGATGACTGCCACTGAAAGCTAAAGGATACATCAGGATCGACGGAGGTCGCGCTTGCCGTGAGCGTCTCGTCTGGCGTCGTCAAACCGGAAATTGACGCGGAGACGATGTTGGGCATATCGGGTGGGCATATCGGACACTCCTCGGTCTGAGGCCCAGGACGCGAAATCGCATTGATTTATCGCGCCGTCTGAACAGGGCGATGTTGCTCATCCTGTGTCCCGGAGAGTTCTCGTGGAAATCGACACTCCAAAGACAGTCAATTATTACAACTTCCGTACTAATACGGCACAGTCGCAACAAATTCGTTGCGTTAATTCGGCGTCTTGACACAACAAATTGCTGCTACAGAGATTTTTATAGCATTGATCCAGTGTTATTTTTCGTTTCTATGATGCTAAGGAGCGACATGATTTTCGCTGCCGGAGCCAGACTCTTTTTGACGATGATCTCTATCCGTATTTGCCGCAAAGACGGGCGCTGGAAACCTGCAGATGGATTAAGATCGCACCCGACGCATCATCATGGACCGGTGTCGAGCCGAAGCTCAATTCATCAAGTGGCGGCGCCGACAGCCGAACTTTGAGGACGAACTGAAGTTCTTGTGTTGGCGGGAGGTTGCTGCGCGACCGAACGCCCGGACACAGAATGAGGGTCGTCATGCAAGAAACGGAGATCCATGATTGCGCCCGTCGGTTGCTCGACGCCCACGGCGACAAGGCCATTGCGGAGGGTGCTCAAAAGGCTCGCGCAAGCGAGGAGAAAGGCAGGGACGAGGAAGCTGCGACGTGGCGGCATATCGAAGCGGCTATCAAGATGATGCTCGGCCCACACCAGAGCTGAGCGGCGCGGGCTTGGTTGCCGCGACCGAACAGCCCCAGTTCCGCGCATCGGTTTCGTGGCGCGGCGCTAGGCGATTTAAACGACGAGGAGCGCTCAAGTCGGGTTCTGATGATCCGGCGCCGCCGATCCAGGCGAATGCGGCAGGAAAACCGCAAGCGTCAACCCAACGCTTGCCGCAACCGCCGCAATGATCACGCCTGGGATTTCGGCGACGCCCGTCAGCTTTTGCAGGGCGTAGACGACATAGGGCGCCGTTCCGCCGAAAAGCGCCGTCGCCGTGGTGGCGCCCAAGGCCAGACCGCTCAGACGCACCGCTTCGGAAAATTGTTCGGCGGTCGCCGTCGCGCCGACCGCGCTGACCCCGCCGCCGAGAGCCGCCAGAATGACGACGCCGGCGATTGCAGCCTCGGCTGGAGCCGCTGGCGATCAGCTGAAACATCGCGACCGGAAGAATGACGCAGGCGAGACAAAGGCCCAGCAAGACGGGCTTGCGCCCCGCGAGATCGGAAAGCCAGCCGAAGCATGGCGTCACCGCAATGACGACCAGCGCGGCGATGCTGGAAAATTCCAGCGCCTGTGCCTCGTTGCCCCGTCCAGCCGTCGCAAGGAACGAGGGCACATAGGTAATGCCAACGTAATAGGTAACCGACCCCAAGGCCGAAATGGCGAAGCCCAGCGCAACGCCTCGCGCCTCAAAGCGCAAGACATAGATGAGTGGCCCATCGCGCCGGCAGCGCGCGACCGGCTTGTTCCTCGAAAAGCGGGGTTTCCACAATGCTGTTGCGCGCGACGAGGACCGCGCCCGCCAGCGCGCCGCCAAACAGGAACGGAACCCTCCATCCCCAGGCGTCGAGCTGCGCGACATCGAGATTGCGCGCCAGGACCGCGCAGAAACCGACAGCCAACAAGCCGCCAATCTCGCTCGCCGCCGCCGCAAGGGATGTGATCAAAACCCCTGCGGTGAAATGGCGCGCTTTCGAAGAGATAAGCGACCACGGCGGTATATTCTCCCCCGACGCTCAATCCCATCATGCATCGCATCAGGATCAGCCCTGCTCCCGCCAAGGCGCCGACCTGGGCGTAGGTCGGCAGCAAGGCGAGGCACAGCATCGTCAGCGTCATCGCCGCCATCGACATGAGCAACGTCGGCCGCCGGCCATGCCGGTCGCCAAACAGGCCAAACAGGACGGCGCCGAACGGCCGCATCAGATAGGCGATGGCGAAACCAGCCAGCGTCTTGCCCAGAGCCATGTCGTCCTGGCCAAAGAACACGCGCGACAATGTCGGTGCGAAATAGAGGCAGAGCGTGAAATCATACCATTCGACGACCGTGGACAGGCCCACCGCCAACATGGCGACGGAGCGGCGGGGGGCGAGGGCAGTCATGCGCCTTCCCCAGCCAATTGCGGGCTGCTTCGTCGGCAATGCCGATGGGTGAAATTTCGGCAAGTCGCGCGCGAGGAGTCGCAGCGCGACCCGCTACTTCTTCGAAAAAGAACCGGCCCGCTCATTGCCCCGCCACCAACGTTCAAGCGCCACATCGCTTACGAACGCCAAGCCCGGGTCGCCGGCAGAAGTTCCGGGGACTTTCAGAAATGCCAGATCACATCGCCGCCGAAAAACCAAAGGCTTCTTGCAGTCCCATTGTCAAAGGCCGCAGCGTCAAGCGCTCGATAATAGCCGATCTCAGGCCGCATTTCGACCTGTGGACCGATCCAGTGTTGCCAGCCTGGCGTAATCTCGACGTAACGCGTCGCGTAGCCTGTGCGTTGCCCATCCATGTCGTTGTAAAATTCGGTGCGCAAAGTGAGATTGTCGAACGTGCCGATTCGGTAATTCCAGAACGCCAGCAGGCCATATTCGCCAGCGGTGCAGGTCGGCAGACTGGACTTGCAGATCGCCTCTTTCGGCGGGTTCGCCATGCCGTACCAAGGGGTTCCATAATAGGGGCCCAACGGATTGTTGGCGTAACCCTGCCCGGAGTAGGCTTTGTTCCAGACGTCGCGCTGGTCCATGTAATAGCCTTCAAACGAGACGTGAATTTGCTCGTTGAACTTGTGATAATAGGTTCCGCCATACCAGTTGAGATTGTTGTAGCCCCACCGCGCGTTGTTGATGTCGTCGGCACAAAGATAGACGGCATCGGTGCCGGTGTCGGTCTGGTACTGGAGGCAACCGGACAGAGATGGCTGGGCGCCGGGGTCGCGGGGGCCGCGATAGCCCGGAAGGCTGACGGTCGCCGCGTTCCCGGGAACGGTTTCGGTGCCGGAGCCAATCCCGAACTGCAATAGCCAATTCTTGTTGAGTTTCAGGCTCGTATTGAGACCGATCGTGCTGTAATTGTCGTAGGCGTAAGTGATGGAGCGCGTGTATAAATAGTCATTTGGCGCAAGCTGCGCTTCAATATCCGGCAGAGTGATGTAGCGGCCGAAGCGGAACAGCAGCCCTTCGCCGACATTGGGGACGAAGAGCTCGCCATAAGCCATTGGCATGTCGAAGCCCATGAAACCGTTTGCATAGACATATTGGTTGCTGAAGAAACCGAGCGCGGTGGTGTAGCGGTAATTCTCTCCGTAAACCGGCGCGAGACGAAAACCCCAATCGATATTGGTCTTCTGAACCGTGTCGGGGACGCGTTCGAAATAGACCACGGCTTGATCGAGCTGCACGATATCAGGCGTAAATGCATCGGCGACCGGCGCATTGGCGCCATAGCCATGGCGCGCGCTGCTGACGTTTCCACCGACGTCGAGCCAGCCGTAAACCTGGATATGCGAGTCTTCCAGCGGCTTGCCCAAGGGCGTGCCGCCGATGAGGGCCTTCATGAAAGGGCTGTCAATCGAGTTCGGCGTTGCGCCGCCGATGATTTGTGCGCCGCCGATCGGCCAATCCGTGAAGGGCATTGGCGGGCTGGTTTCCGGAACCGGCGGAATTTCGGCGATTGAACGCCGGCTTGGCGTCGCATTGGGATCGGCTGGAGGCAAACGGCCCCATTCGTCCGCATAAGCGTTGAAGAAAATCCAGAAAAACGCGTGATCGTGATTGCCGCTATGATCGGCGATCGACGGTCCCGGAGGAAAGATCTGACAGGCCGCCCACGGAGCGGCGGTCGCGCAGCTTGGGTCGTCGGCGCGACAAGCAGCGACAGATCCGAGCATCGCCGCCATGCTGAGCGCCAGCCGTTGTTTGTTGTTGCGACGGATCATGTTGTCTCCGACGAAACACGAAGCGTCTCCGCCTCGGTCCGAACTGACCAACAGTCAGATCGCACAATTAAGTCAGAAACGCTGACAAAAAAAGTGGCGCCTGCCATTTGAGCACAGAAATCCGCGGCTCCCCCGTTTGCCGGCGTCAGCTCTCGCCTGACGATCAGCTGTGCAAGCAAGAAACAATCAAGCCGAAGCAAAGCGGAAAAACGATCTGCAGAAATACGGCAATAAAATGACTTCGCATCGCAACATTAATTTTCAACAACAAAGTGCTGGTTGGCGGTAGAATAGTTAGGCAGGAAGTGTCATGGTCTCGTCCTCCCGCGCGGATGGGACTTGCCCCCCAAGCGCATCCGCGCGGGAAAATTGAGACCGGCCATCGCGTGTGTGTATTGTGTCCTGTCTTGGCCCCGGATGCGGCGTGGCTGCATCCGGGGTTATTCTTCGCATAGCCTTGATCGACTGGCTATGACAAAGAAGCCACATTGGTTCTCAATCAATAGCCAAGCCTAATTTCGTCGCGTTACTGCAAAGCTTGGAGCCGTACTCAATCCCTGTCGATCTTCAGCCCCGGCGGTTCCTCCCGCTCCAAACTCGGCGCCGCTTCCTTGAGCCCGACGCCGGTCAGGCCGATCCGCAACGCTTCGCGGGCGATCCAGGCTATTTTTTTCGCAGCGTCTTCTGTTTTGAGGCCGTGGTCATGGATATTGGAGAGGCAGTTGCGCTCGCTGTCGCGCCGTCCCGGCGCAGGCGCAAAGGTCAGATAGGCCCCGAGCGAATCCGCTGAACTCAGGCCGGGACGCTCGCCGATCAGCATGATCGCCAGCCGGGCCCGCATCGCCGCGCCGATCGGGTCGGACAGGCCCACGCGGGCGCCGCGCGCCAGCACGATAGGGGCGAGCGTCAGGCCCTCCAGCAATGGCGCCAGGGCCTTCACGACAGCGGCGGCATGGGCGTCGCAGGCGGCGGCGGAAAGCCCGTCGCCGATGATCACGACGATATCGAACGGGCCGGAAGGCAATTTTTCGGTTTCTCCGGGCGCGAGCAGGCGTCCCAGATCCGGCCGCCGCAGATAAGTCGTACGTTCGGTCGCTTCGCTGAGGACATCCAATGTCTCAAACGGCGCGAGGCTTTTTCCGAGTTTTCGCCAATCGACCGCGCCATGCACGGCGTCGCGCGCAAGCGCGTGCGCCATCTGGAAATCGAGCAGGGCGCGCGTCGGCAGAGCGTCGCCAGCCCGTCCGAGGCCGATGCGCGCCCGCGTGAATTTGCGGAGATGAGCCCAGGGCGAGGAATCTTCGTTCATTTCAGGCGCCAGCGCTTGTGGAGAAAATCAGCCGCTGCAGCGAAGGCGAGGAGGGCGGGAGGTCGGGCATCCGTCCTTGCGCATCCATCAGGCCGACGCTCTGGAGCCACGTCTCGAATTCCGGCGCCGGTCGCAGGCCGAGCAGATGGCGTAGGCGCAAAACGTCATGATGCGAAAGGCTCTGGTAATTGAGCATGATGTCGTCGGCGCCCGGCACGGCGATCAGGAAATTCACGCCGGCGTTGGCGAGCAGCAGCGCCAGCACATCCATGTCGTCCTGGTCGGCCTCGGCGTGATTGGTGTAGCAGGCGTCGACGCCCATCGGCAGTCCCAGCAGCTTGCCGCAGAAATGGTCCTCCAGCCCCGCGCGAAAAATCTCTTTTGCGTCGTAGAGATATTCCGGGCCGATGAAGCCGACGACCGTATTGACCAGCAGCGGCTGGAACGCGCGAGCCACCGCATAGGCGCGCGCCTCCACCGTCTGCTGGTCGACGCCATGGTGGGCGCCGCTCGACAGGGCGGACCCCTGTCCGGTTTCGAAATACATGACATTCGAGCCGACCGTGCCGCGCTTGAGCGCCAGCGCGGCCTCGCGCGCCTCCCGCAGGATCGATAGCGACACGCCGAAGCCGTCGTTGGCGGCCTGCGTCCCGGCAATGGACTGGAACACCAGGTCGACAGGCGCACCCTTTTCCATCGCGGCGATGGAGGTCGTGACATGGCAGAGCACGCAGGACTGCGCGGGCATGCCCAGCCTTTGCCGCAAGGCGTCGAGCGCGTCGAGAATGCGGATCGCGGCGTCCAGATTGTCGGTGGCGGGATTGACGCCGATGACCGCATCGCCCATGCCGAAGGCCAGTCCGTCGAGCGTCGCGGCGGCGATGGCGGCGATGTCGTCGGTCGGGTGATTGGGTTGCAGGCGCGAGGCGAGGCGGCCTTCGAGGCCGAGCGTGGTGCGGAAGACCGTGACCACCCGCGCCTTGGCCGCGACGGCGACGAGATCGCCGTTGGTCATCAGTTTCGAGACGGCTGCGGCCATTTCGGGGGTCAGGCCGGGAGCGATCCTCGTGAGCGCGGCGGCGTCGGTCGCGACGTCGAGCAGATATTCGCGGAAGTCGCCGACGGTCATGGCGGAAAGCGGCGCGAAGGCGCCCACATCGTGCGTATCGACGATCAGCCGCGTCACTTCATCCGCTTCGTAGGGAACGAGGCATTCGTTCAAAAAGGTTTTCAGCGGCAGTTCGGCCAGCGCATATCGCGCGGCGATGCGGCGCGCCTGCGTGGGCGCCGCGAGGCCCGCCAGTTCGTCGCCGGAGCGGCGCGGCGAGGCTTCCGCGAGCAGGGCGCGCAGATCGGCGAACACATGGCGCTCGTTGCGATGAATATGACTGTAACAGGTCATGGACGGCAGGCGCTCCTGCCGCCATCATGGCGCCAAGGCCGCATCAACGCCAGTTCGTGCGGCTTCAGGTCGCGCAAACTCGCTCTCGTTTGCCGCCGCCCCCGGAACCACCGCGATGCCCTGGAAGAAATACGACGGCGGAACGCGCAAATGCTCGGCAATTCGTTGCAGCAGCTGCGCGCTCAGCCGAACGGCTCCGTTTTCATAATTGGTCAGTTCGGCCTCGGTCAAACCCAGTTCGCCGGCGAATTGCTCCGGGCTGAACTGCAGCCTTTCCCGCTGCAAACGGAGACGCATTCCAACAAAGCGATCAATGCTGTTGCTGATGACGGTCATTGGTGCACCTGAAGCTGCAAATGATTGCCACGACATTGCCATTGCGCGAGTGTTTAACGTAGTGTGATTGAATAGTTTATGAATGAACCGACCTGCACAGTGGAGTGCCGAAGGTCATAACGCCCATGAAAACAATGGAGCAGGGCGTTTCCGCCCGGCTCTGATAATTGCGGACGCGCCCTTACGCCTGCGCCCGAACATGCTGGGTTTGTCGGCCGAGGCCGCTCACTTCCGCCGTCACCACATCGCCCGGCTTGAGATAGACAGGGGGATTGCGGCCCATGCCGACGCCTGAGGGCGTCCCGGTGATGATCACGTCGCCGGGCATGAGGCGGAAGAAGCTGCTGATGTGGGCGATCAGCCAGGCGACGTTGAAAATCATGTCCGAGGTATGCCCGTCCTGCATCGCCGCGCCGTTGACTTCGAGGCGCAACGACAGGTTCTGCGGATCTGGAACCTCGTCGCGGGTCACCAGCCACGGGCCGAGCGGCCCAAAACTCGGCGCGCTCTTGCCCTTGACGAACTGGCCGCCGCGATTGCGCTGGAAGTCGCGCTCGGAAACATCGTTGACCGTCATATAGGCGGCGACATGGTCGAGCGCTTGCGCCTCGGAAACCTGATAGGCCTCGGCGCCGATCACCAGCCCGAGTTCGACTTCCCAGTCAACGCTTTCCGCCCCCCTGGGGATGACGATGTCGTCATTGGGCCCGGACAGGCAGGACAGCGCCTTGTTGAAAATGATCGGCTCCTTCGGCGGCTGCGAGCCGGATTCGAGCGCATGGGCGCGGTAGTTGAGGCCGACCGCGTCAATCTGCCCTATGCCCGCGATGGGCGCGCCGATGCGCGGCTGGCCCTCGACCAGCGGCAGCCGCTCGGGATCGATCGCCGCCAGCACCGCCAGCCCCTCGGGCGAAAGCAGTTTTGGACAAATGTCGGCGATCACAGGCGAGAGCGCGCGGATGCGCCCCTGCAAATCGAGAAGTCCCGGCAGCTCATGGCCGACCGGCCCGTAGCGAAGCAATTTCATGTGCGCCTTCCCCAAATGCATGCAGCCTGAGCTCTCGATCGCCATTCTGGCGCCGCGCTCGCCGCGCGACAATCGCGCCGGATGCGCGGAGGTGAAAAGCGTCAAGCCCGCGTTTTCCGGTTGAAATTCGGCAAATTTCTCAAATGTTCTTGCTATGTTCCACGTGAAACACCCGCTTCGCCGACCGGGAGGGCGGGCGCGAACCTCATGATAAACCACAGAAAATTCAGGCGTTTGGCATGACGGCGCTTCAGGCGTCCTTGCGGAATGCACGCCAAGGTTGCGGAAATCAACGGATGAAAAAAACGGTCGGAAAATGACCCGTTTTTAACGGAAATTGCGCGATTCAGACAGGAAACACGCGCTTTTTGCACGGTTTTGCACGCAGCCTGCAACTTCAGGATGTAGCGCCGGGCAGGGCAGGCGCGTAGCCATCGGACTCACGCCTCGTACAAATGCCGCTGAAACCCATTGAAGGCGTCCCGGATCGTCGCGACAGTTCGGCGGCGGCGTCGCTGACCGTGTGATATTTCAAGACGAGCAGGTTGCCGAGCTTGTCGGCGCTCAGCTCTTCGTCGCCTTGGTCGACATATTGCGCGAGGACGAAATTCAGAAACGTCTGAAGCTTGGCGTCGTAGGGCGCCAATATCGAGTTGCGGCGCGCTTCGACGCGGTCCTGGCGGGTGATCGGCGGTCGCGCATAGGCGATGTAGGCGAGGACGTCGAACAGGTCGCTTTTCTCGGCGTCGATCAGCTTGCGCATCGCGCCGAGCTGTTCGCCGCTGAAGCCCTTTTCGGAAAGCTGGTCCAGCAGGGCCTTGCGCGTCTCGGGCGCGGACCAGATTTGCCGCAATTCGTCCTCGTCCTTGAATAGCTGGGGCAGCTCACCGAACAGGCGCTGCACGAATTCCGCCGCCGACATGGGGCGGCCGTCCGGGCTCCAGAAGGTCGTCGCCATCATGTGCTGGATGGTGCGCTCCTTTCCGTCCGCCAGCTTGATCTTGATCGTCCTGGGCCGGGCAGCCTCTTCGTCGCCTTCTCGTTTTCCCTCGCCCTCTCCTTCGCCGTCGCCCTCGGGACGCGGCGGCCGTGGCGTAGCCGCCTCTGGAGGGTCCAGCGGCTCGCCATCCCATTCGGGATCGTTGAAGAGTTCGTAGGCCTTCACGAAATCATAGATCGTGAAATGGTCCTTGCCGTCGAACAGGCGGGTGCCGCGCCCGATGATCTGCTTGAATTCGATCATCGTCGTCACCGGCCGCATCAGCACGATGTTGCGGATGTTGCGGGCGTCGACGCCGGTCGAAAGCTTTTGCGAGGTGGTCAGAATGGTCGGGATGGTCTTTTCGTTGTCCTGAAAGGCCAGCAGTTGTTGCTCGCCGAGCTTGCCGTCGTCCGAGGTCACGCGTTCGCAATAATGCGGGTCCGTGCTGGTCTTGATCTGGTTGATCAGATTGCGCACCGCCAGCGCGTGAAGCTGGGTTGCGCAGAACACGAGTGTTTTCTGTCGTTGGTCGATCAGCTCCATGAAGAGTTTGACGCGATATTTTTCACGCTCTTCGATGACGATGACCCGGTTGAAATCAGCCTCCGTGTAGCGCTTGGTCTGGTCGACCTCGCCTTCGACGACCGTGTCGTCGGGCGTAAAAACATAATCGTCGAGCGTCGTGGCGATCTGCTTGACCTTGAACGGGGTCAAAAAACCGTCGTTGATGCCCTGCTTGAGCGAATAGGTGTAAACGGGATCGCCGAAATAGGCGTAGGTGTCGACATTGTTCTTGCGCTTGGGCGTCGCGGTCAGGCCGAGTTGCACGGCGGGCGAAAAATATTCGAGAATTTTCCGCCAGTCGCCTTCGTCATTCGCGCCGCCGCGATGGCATTCGTCGATGATGATGAAATCGAAGAAATCCGGGGGATAGTCGCCAAAACTCGGCGCCGACCTGCCCTCGGCGTCGCGCCCGCTCGAAAAGGTCTGGAAGATCGTGAAGAACAGGTTGCCGTTTTTCGGGACCCGACCCCGCCTCGCGATCTCGTCCGGCTTGATGCGGATCATCCCGTCTTCGGCAAAGGCGGCGAAGGAGGAAAAATCATTAAAGGCCTGATTGGCGAGGATGTTGCGGTCGGCCAGGAAGAGGATGCGCGGCCGGCGCGTCGGCTCGCCCAAAAGGCTCCAGCGGGCTTCGAACAATTTCCAGGCGATCTGGAAGGCAATGGTCGTCTTGCCGGTTCCGGTCGCCAGCGTCAGCAGGATGCGGGTTTTGCCGGCGGCCAGCGCCTCCAGCGCCTTGTTGACGGCATTGGCCTGATAATAGCGGATCGACCATCCCGAGCCCTTCTCAACGAAGGGGATGGCGGTAAAACGGTCGCGCCATTCATTCGCCTCGGCGAAGACCAGCTTCCACAAAACATCCGGCGAGGGATAAGCGGAAACGTAGCCTTCCGCGCCGGTCTTCATGTCGATCCGATAGATGCCGACGCCGTTGGTCGAATAGGCGAAGCGAGCCAAAAGCCGCCCGGCGTAATCCTTCGCCTGCCCAACGCCCTCCGTGTCGGCGAGGCCGCGCCTCTTGGCCTCGATCACCGCCAGTTTCTGGTTGCGGTAGGTCAGGACGTAATCGCATTTGAGCGGGTCGACGCGCTTGCCGGCGCCCTGAATGCGCCCCGGCGCGATCATCTCCCGCCTGACACGGCTGCCCTTGATCACGCCCCAGCCTGCGGCTGTCAGGGCGGGGTCGATAAGTTCGGCGCGGGTTTCGGCTTCATTCATCGCCGCCGCCCTTTTTCCTGATTTTGCGCGGCGTCGGCTTTTCCAGCTTCTTCAGGCCCTTCGTCGCACCATCGAAATCGTCGTCAACGCGGCGAGGCCTCATATCCTGAAGCTTGCGATATTGCTCATATTCGATTTCGGCTTTCGCCTTTGCGTCATCGGCCGAGATTTTTCCGGCATGATCGAGCAATTCGCGCCCTGACAATTTTAGAAAGTCGTCAAGTTTGGCGATCCAGTCCCGCATGGTCATTGGCTTGCGGTTCAACGCCTGAAGCTCGGCAAATTCGAGATAGGCGGACACAATGCGGTTGAGCGCGTTCAATTCGTCCTCGGCAAGATAATTCTTGGCGATGGAAACATCTGCCTTGCGTAAAAGCCCACCGGGCCGCGTCACTGTCAGGCCCATTGCGGGTTTGGCCGCGTCGGCGCGTTGGTGAACCACCTCCGCCGCCGTATGGCCATGTGAAGCCCAGTGCATCTTGTTTTGCACCGTGGCGAAAAACGTCTGCGACAGCTCCAGATTCGGCGTGTAATCAATGCTGGTCGCGTAGATGTCGAGCACTTTTTGATAAAAGCGACGCTCGGAGGAGCGTATGTCGCGAATGCGCGTCAGAAGCTCGTCGAAATAATCGGTCTGGCCTGAAACGGGCGGGTTTTTCAGCCGCTCGTCATCCATCGCGAAACCCTTGACGAGATATTCCGTCAACCGGGCAATCGCCCATTGCCGGAATTGCGTGCCGCGATGGCTGCGCACACGCAGGCCCACGGCCAGAATAGCGGGAAGGCTGTAATGGCGCAGCTTGCGCGACACCTCGCGCCCGCCTTCGGATCGAACTTGTAAGTAATCCTTACAAGTTGCCGCCTCGTCGATTTCGCCTTCCGCGAAAATCGCTTTCAGGTGGAGGGTGACGTTTTGCGGCGTGACCTGAAACAATTCGGCGATCAGCGCCTGGGTCAGCCAAAGATTTCGTCCTGAAGGCGGCAATCGATGCGCGTCCGTCCATCTTCGGTCTGATAGAGGAGGATGCTCGATTTTGGCGGCGGCGTTTCGTCCATGGCGGGGCTCTAGAGTTGGCCGGAAAAGGCTTGGTGCAAAAGGGATTTTTTGAGTTCGTGCATATTTCCAAGCTTTTGTTCGTAGATCGTAGTGAGACGATCAGTTTCTGCTTCCAAATTATCCAGCTTTTCGGAGAAGCCTCTCTGAAGAGAGATGGACGGCCAACGTATGGGAAGCGGATGGACCTGATTGCGATTGAGAGCAGGATTCGCCGCACCAGAATCAAGACTAACCGCGTCGAGCGTCCGAAGAAAGTGGTAGACGAATTTTGGGTTGTTGCCCTTGAATGTTTTGACCCAGAGCGTGGTGTCGTGTGGCCAGAAATCGCCGTCGAGGTAAAAGACCTTTCCCAACGTTCCTTTTCGCCCGATCACCACTCCTGGGCCAGTCACCATCGCCACGTTATGAAAGCTTTTTATGCCGCCGCTGGACACGACAGGGATAGAGCCGGCTTTCTGCTGATCCTTTGTAATATCGAATCCGCGTTGGAGCATAAATTGCTCGCCAATTGTTGTGCTACTCCAATCGTCGTTTCTTCCGGAAAACAAAATGCGAAGTTCGCTGTTAAACAATGCGTGGGCGTTTTAGAGGTTCTTTTCGGCATGGGCGCGCATCGCCTCCAGCCCGGCAAAGGCCTCGTCCAAAGTGCCAACGATCCGCCGCTGTTCAGGGAGCGGAGGGATCGGCAATTCAAATTCCATTACCTCGTTCATGTTGGCGCGAGGCATTCGCGCGCCGGTGCACGTTGCGTCGATGCGAAGACCCGTCTCGTCGGAAATGAGCCAATATAGAAGAAACTCCCGCAACAACGAGGGGTATGGCCTAAGTGGGAAGATTTCCGTGGAGCAATGTCCGGAAAAGTCAGGCGCTAAAACCTTGTTCAAATAGGGTCGCAAGCGACCGTACAGAATGTGATCGGGCGAAAAACGAAACGTGGCGCTTTTTACAGCTTGCGCATTCAAGTCGCCGACAAACCGAGCGGTCTGCGCTTCAATATTCTCAAGACCAACATAAGGAAGGCCCGCGTGAAAGCCCTGCATTTTATCAATCGCGCACACTTCGGCGAGCTGTTTTCGTTGCCAGCCCGCCTTCACAGCAGCCCCCGAATATTCTTTAAAAACTCGCCATTTTCAATTTTCGGCCTCAGTCGGTGACAATCCGTCACCAACTCGCTGCCTTTCGGAGACAAACCCGCGTCATGGCCGGGCTTGTCCCGGCCATCCACGCCGGCATGGAGCGCGGCAAAGTGCGGCAGATGCGAACCGCTCCGTCCCATTCGGCGGCGTTGAAGCGGCGGCCCGGCGTGGATGCCCGGGACAAGCCCGGGCATGACGGCCGAGGCGATTTCGACCATTTTGGCGCTCTCACCGAAATGGTTCCGATGGACCATAGCGAGCATATCCTCGCAATGGTCGCTCTGCACCGGGCAGGAAAAGCGGCCTCTCATGCCAGCAGCCCCCGGATATTCGCCAGAATCTCCGCACTCTCGGCGTCCAGCGCGGCGATTTCGTCCATGATGTCCTGCGGGCTGCGGTGGGTGACTTCTTCGCCGCCATTGGGGTTTTTGACGGATAGGTCAAAGCTGTCCGGGTCGAGCTGGCTGGCCTCGACGCTCCAGCTCTTTTCAGAGTCCGGCGAAGCGCGCCTGAAGGCTGACGAATTCCGCGAGATCGTTGTCATTGAGCGGGTTGGTCTTGCCCATGTTGCGGCCGGGGTCGAGCTGGTAAAACCAGATTTTTCTGGAAGCCGCGCCTTTCTCGAAAAACAGCACGACGGTTTTCAGCCCGCGCCCAAAAACGTCCCGCCGGGGCAATCCAACACCGTATGCAGGTTGCAGCTCGTCAGCAGCTCGCGGCGAAGGCTGACGCTGGCGTTGTCGCCGTTGGACAAAAACGTGTTCTTGATGACCACGGCGGCGCGTCCGCCCGCCTTCAGCGATTTTATGAAATGCTGGAGGAACAGGAAGGCGGTCTCGCCGGTGCGGATCGGGAAATTCTGCTGGACCTCGGGCCGCTCCTTGCCGCCGAACGGCGGGTTGGCCAGGATGACGTGGAACCGATCCTTCTCCTGAATGTCGCTGAGGTTTTGCGCCAGCGTGTTGGTGTGGACGATGTTCGGCCGTCGATGCCATGCAGGATCATGTTCATGATGGCGATGACATAGGCGAGGCTCTTTTTCTCGCGCCCGTAGAAGGTTGTCTCCTGCAGGGCTTTCAGGTCGCCGGTCGAAAGGCCGGGTTGTGCGCGTAAAAAATCGAAGGCCTCGCATAAAAAGCCGGCCGAGCCGCAAGCGCCGTCATAGATGCGCTCGCCGACTTTTGGCTTCGTCACCTTGATCATCGCGCGGATGAGCGGGCGCGGCGTGTAATATTCGCCGCCATTGCGCCCGGCATTGCCCATGTTCTTGATCTTGGCTTCGTACATGTGCGACAGCTCGTGCTTTTCCGCCTGCGAGCGAAAGCGCAACTGGTCGATCAGTTCCAGCGCGTCGCGCAGGCTGTAGCCGCTGCGGAACTTGTTTTCGATCTCGGAAAAGATCTCGCCGATCTTGTATTCGATGGTGTCGGGATGCTCGGCGGAGGTCTTGAAGCCTCGCAGGTAGGGCCAGAGCGTCCTGTTGACGTAATCGATCAGGTCCGAGCCGGTCAGGGCCTTGTCGTGGTCGAACTCGCCCTTTGCGTTCTTCGGCGCGGCCCATTTCGACCAGCGATGCGGCGCGTCGATGATATAGGCGTAGGCCTTGCCGACCAGTTCCGCCTGAAGCGCGCGCTCCTGCTCCAGATCATCCAGATATTTGAGGAACAAAATCCACGAGGTCTGCTCGGTGTAATCGAGTTCGGTGGTGCAGCCCGCTTCTTTCCAGAGAACGTCGTCAATATTTTTGAATGTCTGTTCAAACATGATTTTTGATCTGAAAGCCCTGAGTTGCGAAGATTGGCGGAGAGCTTAGCATTTTTCATCGAGGGCGAAAGCGAGCGCTCCGCGCTTCATCACTCTGTCGGCGATGATCGCCCATCGCTCGTCCCGAACGGGATTGGGGTCAGCGGGTCCAGGCCAGGGCGCCGCCGACACCGTCCCTTTGCGCCACGGCCGCCAGGCGCAATTCGAGGAATGTGGCGAGCAGATCGACTGCCTCGCACTCCGGCATGCAGCGCAGCAGAGTGGCGAAGAAATCCAGCATGACGGTGAGCCACGGCGTCTGCTCTGGAACGATATGCAGGATCAGGCGCGGGTAGGCTGAAAGCCAGGACAAGGGCGCCGCCCCCGCCGGGGGGCCGTGGACAATGACGTGGAACACATCTCCGACGGGCGTCGCCGCGTCGATCTTGGCCAGCAAAGCGCAGAATCCATCATAGGCCGCTATCGGGCGGGCGGACGCGGCGGCCTCGTCGAGATCGCAAAGAATTTCATGAAAGCACCAGACTGGCGTGATCGGCGCGCGCGGGCTTTTTCCGCCTTCTGGCCGGGCGACCGGACGTTCGGCGCGGGGGGCGCGGAGGATCACGGCGCGCAGCCGCTCCGAGCCGTAAAAGCCCGCGAAGTTTGCGACCGACGCCGCAAATTTGTGGTCGCGCGGTCGACGGAAAAAGCGGATCCGCCGCGGATCCAGATTTTCGGCGCTCCAGATGCGCTGGACGCTGCGCAACGACAGATCCATCGCCTCGGCCATGGCGCGGCCCGTCCAGACCGTCCGGTTTTGCGGCGGCGGTTGGCAGATCAGCGCCAGCACCTCGGCGGAAAGCTCGCTCTGCCGCGATTTCCGGCCGGGCTTGCCGGCTTTTTCACGCAACAGACCTTCCACCCCCTCATCTTCGAACCTTTTGCGCCAGCGCGAGACGGTGGGGCGGCTGACGCCGAGGATTTTGGCGATTTCCCGCTCGGGCCGGCTTTCCGCCGCGAGAAGCGCGATCCGCGCTCGCTTGCGAATCGCGGCGGAGCGTTTGCCGTCGCCCGCGATCCTGCGCAGCAGCGCGAGAGCGGCGGGGTCGCAATCAGTTTCCAGGCAAGGCTGCATGCAATCTCCGCGAAGCCGCAAATTGGCGTTTTCGGACCGAGGCCGCGACGGCGTGAAATTCTCGCGGCCGGGAACGCCGCGCCAAAACGAACAGCTAAAAAAACGCTCTCAGGCGCGCGTTGGCCGCGCGCCTGTTTTTGCGCGAAACCGCGGCTCAGACGTCCTTCTGATCGCGCTCGGCGAAAACATCCTTCGCCGCGACGAGACCGTTCCAGGCGGCGGGAAAACCGGCGTAAGCGGTCATCTGCATGATGATTTCGACGATTTCCTCGCGGGTCAGGCCGACATTCAGGCCGCAACCGACGTGCAGGCGCAATTGCGGCATCGTGCCCAGCGCGGTCAGCGCCGCGATGGTGGCGACTTCGCGCGAGCGCAGATCGAGGCCCGGGCGGGAATAAAGGTCGCCGAAAGGGAATTCCACGGTGAACCGGGCGAAATCCGGCGCGATGTCGCCGACGCCTTCTATCGCCTGGCTTTGCAGCGTGGGCTCGATGGTTGAAAGTACAAATTGTCCTTTTTCCAGGCGGGTCGCGTCAGCATTGGGATGTTGTTGCATGATTTTGGCTCCAAATATTTGCAAATCTCGAGGGGTTTAAATTTTCGCCGATCGGCGCAGAACCCAGCGGCCGACCGGCGCCGCGCCGATCAGGACCGGCGCAAAATCGGAAAATCCTCGGTGGCGACGACCGTCCCGTCCTTGCCGACCGCGAGCGCGCTGGCGCCGAATTGTTTCAGCAGAACCTGGCTCTCCGCCCAATCCATGATGAAAACCGCCTTGGTGAGCGAGTCGCGGCCAGTCCGGTCGGCGCCAGCACCGACGCCGAGGCGAAACCTTTCGGCGAGACGCCGGTGCGGGGATCGAGAATGTGGTTGCGCTCGAAATCCGGCGACCAGAAATATTCGTAATCGCCGGAGGTTGCGAGCGCGCCCGTGACATTGGCGAGCGCGACGGATTTATCGGCATGGCGTGGATGCTGGATCGCCGCCGTCCAGGCGCTTCTGTCGGGACGCAGGCCGAGCGCCTCGATCTCGCCGGTGTCGAAAAACGCGCTGGTCACCCCTCGCGCGCGCAAAACCGCGGCGACGCGGTCCGCCGCATAGCCCTGGGCGACGCCGTTCAGCGTCATGCCCATGCCCGGCTCGGCAAAGGACAGGTAATCCTCGTCGACTTGCAGCTTGCCTTGATCGGCGAGACGGCGCGCCGCCTCCAGTTCCGCCGCATTCGGCCAGGCGCCCTGTTTGGCCTTGCCGTCGCACAGCAGCCAGAGCGGCTGCACGGTAATGTCAAAAGCGCCGTTGGAGGCCTGGTGCAGGCGCTGGGAGAAGCGCAGCATTTCAACAAAGGCGGGATGCGGATTTTTCAGCGCGCCGTCACGATTGAGCCGGCTGATTTCGCTGTCGGCGTTGGTCAGGCTGGCGACGCGCTCGACCAGGCGGATTTCGGCGAAGGCGGCGTCGAGCGCGGCTTCGGCCTCTGGTTTGGCCAGGCCTTCCACCCGGATGAAGACGGTGGTTCCGAAGGCGTGGCCGGCGCGGCGCACGCCGGGAACGGCGGAGTTCGGAGGGAAGCGCGGCCGCAGGGACGACGGAGCTTGCGAGGCCGATCAGGCCAAGGCTCAGGCAGGTGCGGCGATTGATTTTTGTCATGATGAAATTCCCGAAAATTTGGACGCGAAAGTGGACAGAGGCCGTCTCAGACGGTCTCCTTTTCCCGAACCGAGGCGGCGCCGCTGGCGGCGCGGCTCGTCTTGCGCGCGGCGACGATCAGCGGCACGCATTGCGTGACGTCGTCGTGGATCACCACGCAGTCCATGCATTGGAAACATTCGTTGAAATCGACCTCGCCGGCGCGCTCGATCGCGTCATAGCGGCACTTGGTGCGGCACAATTGGCAGGGCGAGCCGCATTCGGCGCGGCGCGGCAGCCAGTTCAGGATCCGCAGCCTTCCGAGCACGGCCAGCGCGGCGCCAAGCGGGCAGAGATAGCGGCAGAAGGCCTTGAACAGGACGGCGTTCAGCGCCAGCAGCGCCACGGCGTAAGCGACGTAGGGCACAGCGCGGACGAAGACCAGGGTGATCGAGGTCTTGAACGGCTCGACCTCGGCGAAACGCTCGGCAAGCGAGGAGGAGAACACCGCCACGCCGACGATGAGCGCGAGAACCGCGTATTTGACGTAACGCAGTTTGGCGTCGACGTCGTCGGAGACGCGGATCTGCGGCACGCGCAGCAGGCGCGCGATATTGCCGACGAATTCCTGCAAGGCCCCAAAGGGGCAGAGCCAGCCGCAGAACGCGCCGCGACCCCACAAGACCACGCCAACCAGCGTGAACATCCAGAGAATCATCGTCGGCGGATCATAGAGCAGGAAGCCGAAGCCGCCGTCGCCGCGCGCCACCTTGGCGAGGCCGATGATCTGGACGATCGACAATTGCCCCTGCCAGAGCCAGCCGATGAAGACCAGCGTATAGGCGAGAAAGGCCATGCGGAAGATGTTGAAGGCGCGCGCGGAGCGGGTGAGGATCTTGCGCTCGCCCAAAGCCAGGCTGAGCAGAACGAGGCTGCCGACGAGGACGGAAAGCTCCGGGATGCGCTCGCGCCAGAGCGGACGCCAGCCCATGGTCTCCTGCTGGTCCGGGATCAGGAAGAAGTCCGCCGGAAGGCTGTAGTCGATCGCCACGTCGCGACTGACATATTCGGGCAGGATCTGCCCTTTCTCTCGCGTCAGATGCAATTGAAGCTTCGACGGCTTGGCTGGGTCGAACGACGCCTGTTGCGAGATTTTGAATATGTTGAATTGCCCGGCGGGCGTCTTGATGTCGTTGAAAGCGCGGGACGAGGGAAAATCGCGGATCAACGCCGGAATATCCTCCTGGCTCAGCAGCAGGCGGTCAGGCGCGGCGCCGGGAACGAAATCGTCGGGCACGAAGCTCCAGCGGCCCGCCGACAGCAGCATGAGCGCCGGCGCATCTTCATAGTTCTCGAATTTGAATTTGGCGTAGCCCTTGTCGCCGAGAATGTTGCGGCCGATGGTCGGCACGTCGATTTCCGCGAGATAGACGTCGATGAAATTCTCGTCGGGATGAGCGATCGCCTCCTCGTCCACGTCCGCCACGGACGTGCCTTTGAACAGGTCCTGAATCTGGCGGTTGGTGAACTGATAGCGCCTGACATAGCCGGCATCGAGCAATTGCCGCCAGGTCATCGGCTTGAATACATCCTGGCGGATGCGGGCGATTTTCGAGGGATCGCGGCCCTGAGCGTAGCCGTATTTGGCGCGGGCGACGTCCAGCGCCGAGGAAATCACGGTTTCGTTGACGATGCGGATGGAGGCGGTGGCCTTGCCGACGCCGTCGATAATCGCGGTGGCCGAATTGGCGCGGCCCTCGCCGCCGCCCTTGCCGGACGTATTGCCGGCGGCGACCTTGATCGGCTGCTTCAAGGACTTGCCGACATATTGCTTGACGAACTCGTCCAGCGGCTCGGGACCGAGGCCGTTGACGAAAACCGGCTCATGCTGGGATAAAACCCGCACCGTCATCAATTCGCCATTGGGGCGGAGCGCGACGAGCAGGTTGAAGGGCGTGCCGGAAAAACCGGGAATGGGGCGAAAATCGAGAGATTTCGAACACATAGGCGATCAATTCGTCCGACGTGCCGTTTTGCTTGAGTATTGGCCAGACCGGAATGTCGGCCTCGCGCTCGCCGACCATCAGTGGCGAGGGAAACAACTTTTCCAAATCGGCGCGTTGCAAGACGCCCGCCGCGACGGTTTCGGCCGAAATCAGCCCAAACAGCAGCACGCACAGCATACTCGCCAGTTTTAAAAGTCTTTTCATTATTACCTCCCGTTGACGACAGGCTAAACCGAAGCAGTAGGAATAGGACAAGTGTACTTGCGGACCATCCTTGCGACGCAAAATAGAGATGCCACCGGACAGACCCTTGGTAAGGCAGGCGGCGCCGCCCGGACGGAGTTCTCGATGCCGAGACGCCTGAGTCCGGGGCATTACCGTGATCGAACGGGAATTACTGATCACGTCCGTCAAGCTGGTGGAAATTTTGGGGCGGTCACCTTGCCTCCTCAGGCTGCGATTTTCGGGATTGGCGTGGGTTGTTCGGCGAGTCCGGTCATGGTCTCCAGGCTCATGTAGCGATGCTGCAATTGCCACTCGTCGTTTTGTTCGAGCAGGATCGCGCCAACGAGGCGCCTGATTGACGGCTCGTTGGGAAAGATGCCGACGACATCGGCGCGGCGCTTGACCTCCTTGTTCAATCTCTCGATCGGGTTGGTCGAATGCAGTTTTGGCCAATGGGCGCGGGGGAAGGCCATGAAGGCGAGCACGTTGGCCTCGGCGTCGTCCATCAAAGCAGCGAGTTTGCCAAAACGCTTGCGCAACTGGTCGGCGACGTGGCGCCATGTCTGCGAGGCGGCGGCTTGATTGTCCTGAGCGAAAACCGAGCGGATCGCAGCCGAGACCATGGAATGCTCCGCCTTCGACACGTGGGCGAGCGCGTTGCGCATGAAGTGGACGCGACAGCGCTGCCAGCTTGCCTTGAATACCTGCGAGATCGCCGCTTTCAGGCCTTCGTGGGCATCGGAAATCACCAGTTGCACGCCCTTGAGCCCGCGCTTTTCCAGCGAACGCAGGAAATCGAGCCAGAACACAGCAGCTTCCGAGGGGCCCAGGCCCAGGCCCAAAATCTCGCGCTTGCCTTCGGTGTTGACGGCCGTAGCGATTATTGCCGCGACCGAAACGATGCGGCCGTTCTCGCGCACTTTCAGATAGGTGGCGTCGAGCCACAGATAGGGCCAGTCGCCTTCGATCCGCCGGTCGAGGAAGGAGTTCACCCGTTCGTCGATGTCCTGGCAGAGTTTGGACACCTGGCTTTTCGAAATGCCTGACATGCCCATCGCCTGAACGAGGTCATCGACCTTGCGCGTCGAAACGCCTTGAATCCAGGCCTCCTGCACGACGGCGACCAACGCCCGCTCGGCGGTCTTGCGCGGCTCCAGGAAGGCCGGAAAATAGCTGCCCTGGCGCAGCTTCGGGATTTTGAGATCGAGCGTGCCGAGCCGCGTCTCCAGATTGCGCTCGCGAAAACCGTTGCGCTGGGTCGTGCGCGCCTCGTTGCGCTCGTAGCGGCCCGCGCCAACGAGGTTTTCGACGTCATACTCCATCAGTCGCTGCAAAACCGCTTCGGCGAGTTCCTTCAAAAGGTCGCCGCCGCCGCGCTCGCGAATGGAATTGAAAAATGCCATTGTGTCATCGGTCATCGTGTTGTCTCCGGTAGGGGTCAAGTCTCGCAACTCGACTATAAACCGAAGAGGACGCGGTGACCGCCCCCAGCCGACGGGCCGGCCGGCTCCGCAATACGCGGAGCTCCGCCCGCCGGCCCTTCTCAGAAAATTTCCACCACCTCAGTGGACGCTACCGGAATTACTTGGGGAGCGTTACGCCATGTCTCCGTCGCAGCGATCAGTCGTCGCCGCCGTCAAGCTCCAGCGACAATTGCGCTTCGTCCTCGGCCGGCGCGTCAAAACCCGAAATCGTCAGGCCGAGCAGGCGCACGCCTTTTTCCGCCGGAAAGACCGGGGCCAGCAGGGCGTGCGCGCGCCTTTCGAAATCGGCTCGCGTCGCGATTGGCGTGGGCTCGGTATGGCCCCGGGTGATCTGGCGGAAATCGGCATATTTTACTTTCAGCGTCACGGTGCGTCCAAAAAGCCGCATTTTTTCGCAAGCGCGGAAAACCTTGTCGATGATCTCGGGGACGACGGCCTCGGCCTCTTCCAGCCTGCGCAGATCAGCAAGAAAAGTCCGCTCCGCTCCGATCGATTTTCGCTCGCGGTCCGGCCGCACCGGCCTGTCGTCGACGCCGCGCGCGATGGCGAAGTAATAGGGGCCGGCCTTGCCGAAATGCTGGCGCAGGAATTCGACGCCATGGCCTCGCAGGTCGGCGCCGGTCTCGATGCCCAGGCGCTTCATCCGTTCCGCCGTCGCCGGGCCGACGCCGTGGAATTTCTTCACCGGCAGCGTTTCGACAAAGCCCGGCCCCTGTTTCGGCGTGATGACGCAGAGTCCGTCCGGCTTGTTCTGGTCCGAGGCGATTTTCGCCAGGAATTTGTTGTAGGAAACGCCGGCCGAAGCCGTCAGGCCCGTCTCGCCCCGGATCATCGCCCGGATGGTCTGCGCAACCTCGGTCGCCGTCTGCGCCTCGCGCAAATGGTCGGTCACGTCGAGATAGGCCTCGTCGAGCGACAAAGGCTCGATCAGCGGCGTGAAGCGGGCGAAGATGTCGCGGATTTGCGAGGACACCGCGCGGTAAACGTCGAATCGCGGCGGCGTGAAGATCAGCTCCGGGCATTTGCGCAGCGCCGTCACCGACGGCATGGCAGAGCGCACGCCGAATTTTCGCGCCTCGTAGCTCGCGGCGGCCACCACGCCGCGCTCGCGGCCATAGCCGACAGCCAACGGTCTGCCGCGGAAAACCGGATTGTCGCGCTGCTCGACCGAGGCGAAAAAGGCGTCCATGTCGATATGGATGATTTTTCGCACGAGATGCACGGAAAAGCCTCAGCGCCACATGCCGCGCATCCGCGCGCGCAGGTCGACTTTCTGCGGCGGGGCCTGCATGCGCAGGACCTCTTCAGGGGAGGCGGCCGGCCAGGCGGAAAATTCGAACAATTCGGCGAGGCTTTCCGGAATGAAGCGGCTGCGCGCGGCATAGACGTGCCGGTCGCCCTGCGGGTTCTGGCCGTGGGTGAAAAAGCGCTGGGGAATCATCAGATGCAACCGGTCTTTTGCCCGGGTCATCGCGACATAGAGCAGGCGCCGCTCCTCCTCGATCTCGGCGGAGGCGCCGGTCGAAAGATCGGAGGGAATGCAGCCGTCGACGACGTTCAGCAGAAACACGTTCTTCCATTCCTGCCCCTTGGCGGAATGGATCGTCGAGAGGATGAGATAGTCCTCGTCGCGCAGGGGAACGCCGGATTCCGCGCTGGTCGCGTCGGGCGGGTCGAGCGTCAGCTCGGTGAGGAATTTTTCGCGCGAGGGATAGGTCGCGGCGATCTGTTCGAGCTGGACGAGATCGAGCAGCCGCGTCGGCGCATCCTCGTGCAGGCGTTCGAGCTGCGGCTGATACCATTTTCGCGCGGCGTTGAGCGCGGCGGGCCAGACAGGGTCCGCGCCGCGCAGCGTCGGCAGCAGCGCGGCGAAATCATCCCAATGCTCGCCCGTGCGCGCGGGGGCGGGCAGGGCGGCGAGCGCCGCCAGCGGATCGGCGGCGTCCGCCATGGCGTCCAGAACCTTGCGCGCCGACGTCGGTCCCACGCCGGGCAAAAGCTGCAGCACGCGAAAGCCCGAGACGCGGTCGCGCGGATTCTGCGCGAAGCGCAGCAGCGACAGCAGGTCTTTCACATGGGCGCTGTCCAGAAACTTCAGGCCGCCGAATTTCACGAAGGGAATGTTGCGGCGGGTCAGCTCGATTTCCAGCGGACCGCTGTGATGCGAGGTGCGGAACAGGATCGCCTGTTCCTTCAGTTTTTCGCCCGCTTCGCGCGCTTCCAGCACCTGCTCGACGATGTATTGGGCTTGCGCGGTTTCGTCGCGCACGACGACAAGCCGCGGTCGCTCGGCGGAAAGCCGCTCGGTCCAGAGATTTTTCGTGAAGCGCTCGCTCGCCAAGGAAATGACGCCGTTGGCCGCGGCGAGAATGGGCTGGGTCGAGCGGTAGTTGCGCTCCAGCGTGACGACCTCCGCCGGTGGGCTGAACTGGGCGGGAAAATCGAGAATGTTGCGCACGGTCGCGGCGCGAAAGGCATAGATCGACTGGGCGTCGTCGCCGACGACGGTCAGGCCGCGCCCGTCCGGTTTCAATCCCTTGAGAATCGAGGCCTGCAGGCGATTGGTGTCCTGGTATTCGTCGACCAGCACATGGTCGAACCGCTCGCCGATGCGGCGCGCCAGTTCGGGTTCTCCCGCCATCTGCGCCCAGTAGAGCAGCAGGTCGTCGTAATCGAGCACGCGATGCGCCTGCTTCGCCTCGACGTAAGCTGCGAAGATCTTCCTCAGTTCCTCGCTCCAGCCGGCGCACCATGGAAAGCTTTTCGCCAGGACGTCGTCGAGCGGCGCTTCCGAATTGACGGTCCGCGAGTAGATGGCGAGGCAGGTTCCCTTGGTCGGAAACCGCTTGTCGGTTTTTGAAAATCCGAGATCGTGCCGCACGAGATTGATCAGGTCGGCGCTGTCCTCGCGATCGTGGATCGTGAAATCCGGATCGAGCCCGATGGTCTCGGCATATTCGCGCAGGAAACGCGCGCCGACGCCGTGGAAGGTGCCGGCCCATGCGAGCGCGTTGGTCAATGGTCCCGCCTTGGCGCCGAGCGTCTCCGCGCAGATGCGTTTTACGCGCGACGTCAGTTCCGTCGCCGCGCGGCGGGAGAAGGTCATCAGCAGGATGCGGCGGGGATCGGCGCCCCGGACGATGAGATGGGCGACGCGATGGGCGAGCATGTTGGTCTTGCCGGACCCCGCGCCGGCGATGACGAGCAGGGGCGCTCCGACCGTCGCCCCGCTGGCCGCGCGTCCATGCTCTCCGAGGAGTCCATGTTCTCCGGGGAGTCCATGTTCTACGGCTTGGCGCTGGGCCGGATTGAGTTTTTCGAGATGGGCCGCGCTCATCGGAAAACTCCGGTTCCCATGCCGCCGGGGCGGAGGCGGGGCGATTCGTCTGGCTGGAACATAAACTGAACATAGCCAGTTGGCGCCAGTTTGAAAAGCCGGATGCGCGCCGCCGCTTTGTCACGAGGCGCATCGTGAGGTAAAACGCATTGTGAAATCCCGGGAAATGATCGCCATGAACAGAGTCCGGCGCCCCTTCGCTGTCGCATTTGCGGGTTTGATCCTCGCCGCGCCGGCCAAAGCAGCCTCAGACCAGCCCTCCGACCATCCGGCTCCCGGCCAGCCGGCGGCCGGCCAGAAGGCGCCCGCCAACACGTTGCGCGAATTGTTTCACGCGCTCGGACAATGCCTGTCGGCGGAGGGCGGCGCGCCGGGCAGCGAGATCACGCTGGTTTTCAGCCTCAGGCGCGACGGCGCGCTGATCGGCAAGCCGCGCATCGCCTATTCGAAATTGCCGAAAGATGCTGCGGCGAAGCGCCGCTTTGTCGATGGCGTCGCCGCCTCCTTCGACCGCTGCATTCCCGTCAAGATCACGGACGCGCTCGGCGGCGCGATAGCCGGCCGTCCCTTGTCGATGCACATCGGCTTCAAGGGTCGGGAAATCGACATCTGAATGCGAGCGGATAGGGCTCAGGCGTCGGCGCGCTTGGGCCGGCCGACATTTTCTGCGGCGCTGTCGACCTTGTCCCCAGTCGAGCGCGCGCGCACGACTTGCGGCCTTTGGCGCGAACCGCCGGCAATCCCCAGTTCGTCCGCCAGAAGAAGCAGGCGGGCGAGGGTTTCGCTCGCCGCGTCCAGATGATCGAAAACGCGAAGCCTTTCCACGCCAATTCCCGGGGACATTGCGATTTCCGCCCGGGCATAGGCGAGTTCTATGCCGACGACCTCGAGCATGGCTTTCAATCCATCACGCATGTGCTTTCCTCCCGCCCATGCATCTTGTTGTTTTTATGGGCTAATATAGTAACGATATCATATATTTAGCAAGCTTGCGTTGTTCCAGGTCAAATTGGTGGCTTTAAGGTTACGCCTTTAACTTCGCGCGGCGCGAGTGACAAAAGTTGTGCAAGCCCAATCTTTTCAACCGGCGCGATCAGACCGCCATGGCCAAACGGATGAAGGTCGTCACCTCTTCATTCAGTTGTCCCGATTCCAGCGTCAGTTTTTCGGCGGCGTCGAGCACTTCCCCGGCTGCGACGCCGGTTTCGTCGGCCGATCTGTTGACGCCGATAATGGTGCTGGCGACTTCGCGCGTTCCCTGCGCAGCCTCGTGCACGCTGCGGGCGATTTCCTGCGTCGCCTCGCCCTGCTGTTCGATGCCGGAGGCGATCGCCGCGGCGTTGCGGCTCAAATCCTCGATGGCGGAGCCGATCGCCGAAATGGCGGCGCCGGCGTTGCGCGTCGCGCCCTGGATCTGGCTGACCGAAGCCGCGATTTCCTCGGTGGCGCGAGCGGTCTGGCTGGCGAGGCTCTTGACCTCGTTGGCGACGACCGCAAAGCCCTTGCCCGCCTCGCCGGCGCGCGCCGCCTCGATCGTGGCGTTCAGCGCCAGCAGGTTGGTCTGTCCGGCAATGTCCTGGATGAGCTGGACCACGGCGCTGATCTTGCCCGCGTTCTCCACCAGATCCTTCATGGTTTCATTGGCGCCGCGCGCGCGCTCGACCGCCTGGTTCGCCTTGTCGGAGGATTGCGACACGTGGCGCATGATGTCCACGATCGAGCGCGACAGTTCCTCCGCCGCCGAGGCGACGGTCTGGACATTGACGCTCGCCTCCTCGGAAGCGGAAGCGACGGTCGCCGATTGGCCGCGCGTCTGCGCCGATATCGCGGACATGGATTGCGCCGTGGCCTGCAATTGGGCGCCCGCCGAGGCGACGGAGCCGAGCATGGCGCGCGCGCGCGTGTCGAAATCCTGCAAAAGGACCGAAAGTCGCTTGCCGCGGGACATCCGTTCCTCGACCATCGCCTCCTGATAGACGGAAATGGCTATGTCCATGTCGAGCATGACCGCGCTGTTGACCGCGCGCGTCACCGTTTTCAGCTTGGCGGGCGACCAGCGATAGGTTTCCGCCGCCAGGTCGCAAAGGCGGGTGAGAACGAAATTATAGCCGCCGATGTACCAGCGCGGCTCCAGCCCGATGCGGTTGTGGGCGAGGCCGATGGCGCGCACGCCGGCGAAATAGCTTTCGTCGAAGCGCCCGGAAAACAGCTTGCCCCAATGCGCCTGCTGCGCCGATTTCAACCGCCCGTGCTGGTCGCCGATCAGTCGCGACAGGGCGGGAATTGAGCCGGCGTGCCGGTAGAAATCATCGAGAATGCCGCCGAGCCGCGGTTCGACGACCCGCCAGAATTCGGCGAGCGCTTTCCGCGAGTTGGCGTCGACCCTCATGAAATTGAGTTGGGTGGAATTCTCGGCGCTTATGTCGTTCATGTGCTGATGCCTCTGAAAAAACGAGAAAAAAATGGGGTCGTCGAACTGCAAGCTTTCGATTTGCGCAAACGAGCGTGATCTATCTCATTGATAGCTACGATGGAGTTCTTGCCCGAAGCTGTCGCGAGGCGGCGCCGCCGCGGCGTATCGGGCTTCGCCGGTCGCCGGCTTTTTCCGCGTCCCGGCTGCTTTATCCGGCCGACCATTGTCAATGCGAGTGGAGCGAAGCAACCAAGGCGGCGGTCGGCGCCTGAAAGCCGTCGCCGCCAACCAGCGCCGCAGTTTCCAAATGAGGCGAACAGCTCCGCGCAAGCCTTGCAAGCGATTAAAAACTAATCAGTTAGCGCGTCCCCCTGGGCGCTGCGCCGCTGTATCGAAATGCGAGCGAGGCAAAAATAATGGCGCCCGGAAAATCATTTGGCATTTCGCGGGACTTTCAAACCAAGGGCGGCGCCGTGAGGGACATGCGCGCGGCGCTGGCGAAAAAAGCGGATGCGAAGCTATCCCGCGCGCCGCTCGTTCTCGGCTGTCTTACGGTCGTCGGCGTGGGCGCGGGGGGGTTTTACCTCTTCACCTCGTCGCCCTGGGCTGCCGCCGTCACAAGGCTGTTGCGCTGAGACGCGCTCGCCGCGTCTGTCAAGCTCCCTTCAACGCCGCGTCGAATCGCGCCGGTCCGGGCCAGCCCGACAGGAGCCTGCCGCCGAGGATGAAGGAGGGCGTCGAGCGGGCGCCGGCCCGATCGAGGAAATGCGACTGTCCCACCAGAATATCGCGCACACGGTCGCCGTCGGCCTCTTCAGTCACTTTCGCCACGTCGAGGCGCAGCGCTTTCACCGCCGCAAGCCCGACCTCGCCGTCGACAGCCCCGCGACCGCCGAAAACGTGGCGGTGATAGGCATAGGCTTTCCCGGGACCGTAGAGTTTTAACACGGCCTGTCGCAGCTTCGCCGCCTGGATCGAGCCGATCGACAGCAGCGGGCTGTCGATCAAGCCAAGCCGCAACGCGCCGCCCGCGGCGACGCGCGCGTCGAGCGCCCTGAACACCGCGCGGCAATAGGGGCAGTTGTAATCGAAAATCTCGATCGCCGCCGGCCCCGATCCCGCCCATGACAGGCCGGGGCAAGCACGCGGATCGACGCCGGCTGGAAGCGGAGAGAGGTCGTGCTCCCGAGGCGACCGGTCGCCCTCCCGAGGCGACAGGTCGTCCTCCCGAGGCGAGACATCGTCCTCCCGAGCCAGCGCGAAACCGGGAGCGGCGACCGCCAGGGCCACGCCGGACAGGAAAGTGCGACGATGCATGAAACCCCCTTTTTGCCGGCTTTAGCCGACAGTAAAAACCGGCGCCTTGCGGCCGCCTGAAGCCAGCGCCTCGATGACGCTGCGGGCCAGGGCGAGATAGGGCTGCGCCTGCGGCGATTCGGGCGACAGAGCCGCCACCGGCGCGCCCTTGTCCGAGGTCTCGCGGATCATCATGTCGAGCGGCGAGGCGCCGAGGAAGCGCAGACCGGCCTTTTCCGCCTCCTTTTCCGCGCCGCCGTGTGAAAAAATGTCCGAGCGGCCGCCGCAATGCGGGCAGAGGAAATAGCTCATGTTCTCGAACAGGCCGAGCACGGGCGTCTTGACCTGGTTGAACATGGCGACGGCCCGGCGCGCGTCGATCAGCGCGAGATCCTGCGGCGTCGAGACGACGATCGCGCCGGCGAGCGTCGCGTTCTGCGCCATCGTGAGCTGCACGTCGCCCGTTCCGGGCGGCATGTCCACGACCAGTATGTCGAGATCGCCCCAGGCGACGTCATTGAGCAATTGCTTGATGGCGGTCATCACCAGGGGGCCGCGCCAGACCACGGCGGCGTCCTCGGGCACGAGAAAGCCGATCGACATCAGCTTGACGCCATATTTCTCGAACGGCAACAGGCTCTTGCCGTCGGCGGCGAAACCCGGCTTGCCCTTGATGCCGAACAGCAGCGGCAGCGACGGGCCGAACACGTCGGCGTCGAGCAGCCCGACCTTTTGTCCCGAGGCGGCCAGCGCCGCGGCGAGATTGGCGGCGGTGGTGGATTTGCCGACGCCGCCCTTGCCGGAGGCGACGGCGATGATCTTTTTCACGCGTTCAAGACCCGGAGCCTTGCGCCGGGGCGTCGCCGTGCGGCGCATGCGGCGCATGCGCGGGCCTTGCGGCCTGCGCCGGCCGCTCCGCGGTCAGCGCGACGAAGGCGGCGTCCACGCCGGGCAGCGCCGCGATCGCCTTCTGCGCGGCCTCGCGCATCGGCTCGAGCGCCTGCGCCTGCTCGGGCGCGACGGACAGGGTGAGATAGACCTTGCCTTCGCGGATGTTGAGCCCGGACAGCGCGCCGGATCGGGCAGGGGGTCTTGCCGTCCGGTCCCGGGATCGCTTCGAGCGCCGCTAAAACCTGTTCATTCGTCGCCATGATCAGCCTCGGATTTCGGTGAATACCAGTTGAGTTTTTCGCGCAATGTGACGACGCTTCCGACGATGATGATGGTCGGGCCGCGCAGTCCCGCGTCGATCAGCCTTTTGCGTGATGTTGGAGATCGTTCCTGTGACCGTGATCTGGTTGGCGCGGGTGCCGTTTTCAACGATCGCCACGGGCAGGGCCGGATCGGCGCCGTGCTTCAGGAACTCCCGCATCAGGAAGTCGAGATGGGCCAGGCCCATGTAAACCGCCACCGTCTGGCGTGGGCGCAGAATCGTCGACCAGTCCAGGTCGATCGGGCCGTTGCGTCCGTGCCCCGTCGACGAAGACGCAGGATTGCGCGTGATCCCGATGGGTCAGCGGTATCCCGGCGTAGGCCGAGCAGCCCGCCGCCGCCGTCACGCCGGGGCAGACCTGGAAGGGAATGCGATGCTCGGCGAGCTTTTCGATTTCTTCGCCGCCCCGTCCGAAGATGAAGGGATCGCCGCCCTTGAGCCGCAGCACGCGCTTGCCCTGCAAGGCGAGCTTGACCATCAGCTCGCCGATTTCCTCCTGCGGCAGCGCGTGATCGGCGCGGCGCTTGCCGACGTAGATGCGTTCGGCGTCCCGACGCACGCGGTCCATGATCGCCGGTTCGACCAGCCGGTCGTAAAGCACGACATCGGCCTGCTGCATCAGGCGGAAGGCGCGGAAGGTGAGAAGATCGGGGTCGCCCGGCCCGGCGCCGACCAGATAGACTTCTCCGCGCTGCGTCTCAGCCGTCGCCGAGCCGTCCGGCTGGCAGGCGGCGATCTCATGGTCGAGCGCCGCCGCGGCCTTCGCCTCGTCGCCGGACAGCACCATTTCCGAGATGGGGCCGTCATAGATGCGCTCCCAGAAGCGCAGGCGCGCGGAATGGCTGGTCAATTTGTCGGCTAATGACGCGCGACCCGAGCCGGCGAGGGAGGCGAGGCGGCCATAGGCCGCTGGGGATCAGCGTTTCCAGGCGCGCCTTCAGCATGCGTCCGAGCAAAGGCGCGTCGCCGCCGGTCGAAATGGCGACGATGAGCGGGCTGCGGTCGAGCACCGAAGGCACGATGAAATCGGAGATCTGCGGGTGGTCGGCGACATTGACCAGGGCGCCCGCCGGCGCGCGCCCGCGCGAGCAGGGCAGGTTCGGGCTCCTCGCCCTCCTCCGGCGCGAAATAGCAGAGCGTGCAGCCCTGGAAGGCGTTTTCGGCCGCGAGGTCGCCGAGGCGAAACTGGCCTTGCAGAATCGTCGAACTCGTCGCTGGGGTTTGCGACGAAAAGCACGACGTCTGCGCCGGCGCGAAAAAGCGTCTCGACGCGCCGGGCGGCGATGGCGCCGTCGCCGATCACGCCTACGCGCCGGTCTTTCAGATTGAGGAACAGGGGCAGCCGGTCCATGCGATGCTTTCCGTTCAAGCGGCCAGCAGCCTGGCGGGGTCGCGCGCAGCCCAATAGGACTCGGCCATGGCTTGCGCTTCGGCCATGCCTTTCGCAAGGCCCATGGTGCGCAGCGCCAAGGCGAGCGTGCCGGTGACGGCGGCCTCGGCATAGGCGTTCTTGGCCTCGCCGCGCCAGACCGCGAGCAGGCCCGCGAGGTCCATGGACTCATCGGGCAATTGCCGCGGCTCCTCCAGTATCGGCGGCCAGCGCTCCTCGACCTCGACGCCGCCAATGAGCCCGAGCGTCTCCGTGGGCTTGCCGGGACGGCGTTCGATTTCGCCGCCCTCGCCGCGGAACACCGCCATGTTCCTCTCTCCGAGCAGCAGCGCGGCGTCGCGATGCGTCTTCATGTAATTGGGGTGGAAAATGCCCTGCAGCAGGCAAGGCGCGCCAAAGGGATTGATCATGCGGGCGATGGTGTGGACGGGGGAGCGCAGGCCGAGAATCTTTTTGAAGCCCATCATTCGCGCGAGAGGAGGGCTGATCTGGCCGAGGTCGAGATAGGCGAACTTGTTCCGGGCGAGTTTTTCTGCGGCCTGCGCGAAATTTTCCGCCGGCGGCAGGCCGAGGGCGCGCAACACGTCGCCAGTATAAAGCCGTCCCGCCGTATGCCCGTCGAATCCGTGCATGAAAACGCTGTGGCCGTTCTGGGCAAGGCACAGGGCCGCGAGCAGGAACCACGGCAATTGCCGCTTCTTGCCAGCGTAGGAGGACCAGTCGACATCGGCGAGGTTTTGCGGCAGCGAGGGAAGGCTTTTCCGCACCGCCTTGACGAAACCGGCGATTTCCGCGCCGTTTTCTTCCTTCACTCGCAACAGCATCAGGAAGGCGCCGAGCTGTTCCGGCAGGACTTCGTCGCGCAGGATCATGCCCATCGCCTCGTCCGCCTCATCGACCGTGAGGGGACGGGTCAGATGCTTGCCGCGTCCGAGGATGGCGATGTATCTGGCGAAGGGGTGTGGCGTATGCGGCATGTGTTCATCCCTGTGTTGGGAAAGCATTTTTGATCTGGCGGCCAGCATAATCCCGGACGCGGCGTGGACAAGGGCGGCGGCTCCTCAAACGGCGAACAGCACGCGTGCGCCGCGATAAATCACATAGAGGCCGACGCCGGCCACCAGGACGGCGAAAACCTGCGTCAGCATCTGCTTGCGCACCGCCAGGCGGCCGGCGAGCACGCCGCCGCCGACGCCGCCGACAATTCCGCCCGCCAGCAGGAAGCCGGCGATGCGCCAGTCCACCAGCCCGGACAAGGCGTAATTGGCCGCCGTCGCCGCGCCGAAAACCGTGACCGAGACCAGCGACGAGCCGATCGCGTAGAGGATCGGCATTTGCGTGGCCGCGATGATCGCCGGCACTGCCAGAAACCCGCCGCCAATGCCGAAGAAGCCGGCGAGCGCCCCGGCGCCGAGGCCGAAAATGGCCAGCGAGGGCGCCATGCGCAAGGCGTTTTCCGAGGTCATCCGCACCTCGTCATTGTTTTCGACCGGCTTTTTCAGCGCCATCTGCACGGCGATGACCAGCATGAGCACGCCGAACAGCAGCAAGAGCTTCTGGCCATCGACAAGCTTGCCAATGGAGGAGCCGATGACCGCGCCAAGCGAGCCGGCGGCGGCGAAAAACAGGGCGCAGGGCCAGCGGACATTGCCGGCGCGGGCGTGTCCCGCGAGATTGACCAGGGCATTGATCGCCACCGCGGTCGCGCCGGTTCCGATGGCGATATGGGGATCGCGCAGGCCGACGAAATAGACGAGCAGCGGCGTGGCGAAAACCGAGCCGCCGCCGCCGATCAGGCCGAGAACGAAGCCGACGAGCACGCCGGACGCCAGGGCCGGGCCGTCGCCGGGCGAAAAATCCATCCATTTCGCTCCCGCGCGCCAATATATTGAGATTTCTGAATATATGTATCTTGGACAGGTTCGGTCAAGCGTTTGTGACGATTGAGGCAGGATTGACATGAATCCGAGCAATCGTCGCAAAATTCCGCTAAAACGCCCCGATGAGCGAATCCCAACCCCTTTCCGCGGCCCTGCGGGTCACGGCGCGCGCGCTTCTTCTTGGCGACCGCATCGACATCGCCGGGCTTGAGCGGGCCGACGCCATTTCCGCGGCGCCGCTGGCCTTTCATGTCGGGCAGGGCGGCCGCGTGGCGCTTTACCGCTATGGCGTGGCGGTCCTGGTCGGCCTGTCGCCGCTGGAAGAAGAGGACATTCTGGCCAAGCTCAAGGATCGCATCGTCGGCGCCCGCCTGCGCAAGGAGGACGAAATCGCCATCCTCACCATCGGCGGCGAGGGCGAGGACCGGATTACGCCCGGCGGCCCTATCGCCCTGAAGGATCTCTCCGACCATCGGTTCCTTGTCTTTTCCGACGCCCTGGCGAAAAGCGTGGCGCTGGGGCGCGACGAGCGCGAGGTCAACAGCGTGTTCGACAAGGTCGAGCCGCTCGCCGCCACGCTGGCCCGGCAGGGTCGGCCGATGCGCGACCGGCGCGAAATGCTGCGGCTGATCGGCCAGGCGCTCGGCGTGCAGCACCGCGTCTCCGGCCGCGTCGCGGTCGAGGACAAGCCCGACGTGCTGTGGGACCGGCCAGACCTCGAGCGTCTCTATGCGCGCCTCGAGGACGAATATGAGCTGAAGGAGCGGGCGCAAACCCTGCAGCGCAAGATCGACGTGATCGTCGAGACGGTGCGGGCGCTGACCGACATCATCGACGCCGACCGCTCCTCGCGCATGGAATTTGCGATTGTGCTGCTGATTCTGGCCGAACTCGGCCTTTCCCTGTTCCAGATCCTTTCCGTCCATCTGCGCTAGGGCGATCGACGATTAGCCGGGGGCTGTGTCTCCCGTGTCATTGACACACGGGCTAAACCCTTTCACTAGAAGGTCCGAGAATTTGGCCTCGTATTTGCGCCGCCGCGCGGCGGCGGCAGGGGCAAGGGCCGAAAGTAGCCGGCGTTTCGCCGGTTTTGGCCAAACCACGGGCGTTCCCAGCGGTCGGAACGGACTTTGACCCGACGGGCGACCGCAGCGAGACGCATATTTGTTTTCCAAACTGACCAATCGCTTGCGCACAAGACTGTTCACAGAGGGGCAGTTGCACCTGGTCGAGCGGCTGATCCGCGACCAGGGCCGCAAGCACGTCAAGGGTTATGTCGCCGCGTTCGTCATGATGGGGCTCATCGCCGCGACGACGACGATGACCGCCTTCATCATGGGCGACATCGTCAATCACATCTTCGTCGAACGCAACATCACCGCCATGTGGTTGATCGGCGGCGCGATCATGGCGATCTACACGGTCAAGGGCTTCGCCACCTATGGCCAGCAGGTGATCCTGTCGAAAATCGCCAACAACATCATCGCCGACCATCCAGACGCGCATCTTCGACAAGATGCTCGCGATGGACATCAGCTTCTACAACGCCCGTCATTCCACCGAATTCATCGCCCGGCAGGCCTTCATCGCCCAGGCCGCCTCGGGCGCGCTGAACATGCTGATCACCGCGCTCGGCCGCGACATTCTGACGACCATCGGCCTGACCTACGCCATGTTCGTGCAGGACCCGCTGCTGGCGGCGCTGGCTGTTTTGATCATGCCCCTGGCCATTGTCGGCGTGCGAAAGCTCGGCAGCCGCGCCAAAAAGGTGATGATGACGGAATTCCAGGGATTTTCGCGCCATTCTCGAATCCCTGCAGGAAACGGCGCAGGGCATTCGCGTGGTCAAGGCCTTCACGCTCGAACCTTTTATGCGCGAGCAAGCAGGTCTCGGCGATCGAAAGCTTCGAGCGCGCCGCCAACAAATTGTCGCGCATCCAGTCGCGCTCGAGCCCGATGATGGAATCGCTGGCCGGCTTCGCCATCGCCATGGTCGTGGTCTACGGCGGCTATCGCGTGATCTACAGCGGCCAGCAGCCGGGCAATTTCTTCGCCTTCCTCGACGCGCTGCTGCTGGCGACCGAACCGGCCAAACGCGTCGCCCGCCTGCATGTCGACCTCGCGACCTCGCTGATGGGCGTCGGCATGCTCTACGATTTCCTCGACATGCCGGTGCCCGAGGCCGAGACGGGCGACGAGCCGGAACTGAAATCACCACCGGCAGGGTCGAGTTCGACGAAGGTCGATTTCTTCTATCGCGCCGGCGAGAAGGTGCTCGACAACCTGAGCTTCACGGCCGAGGCGGGCCAGACCACGGCGCTGGTCGGGCGCTCGGGCGGCGGCAAGACCACCACCATGAGCATGCTGCTGCGCTTCTACGAGCCCGGCGCCGGCAAAATCCTGATCGACGGCCAGGATATCAAGCGCCTTTTCGCGCGCCTCGCTGCGCCGGCAGATCGCCTATGTCGGCCAGGACACGTTTCTGTTCAAAGGCTCGATCCGCGACAATATCGCCTTCGGCAAGCCGGGCGCGAGCGAAGCAGAAATCGTCGCCGCGGCCAAGGCCGCGCATGCGCATGAGTTCATCATCGGTTTTGAGCGCGGCTACGACTCGCCGGTCGGCGAGCAGGGCATGCAGCTGTCCGGCGGCCAGCGCCAGCGCATTTCCATCGCCCGCGCCTTCCTCAAGGACGCGCCGCTGATCCTGCTCGACGAGGCGACCTCGGCGCTCGACACCGAATCCGAGCGCGCCGTGCAGGAGGCGCTGAAAACGCTTTGCGCGGGCCGCACGACGATTGTCATCGCCCACCGCCTGTCGACCGTCGCCAACGCCGAGCGCATCTGCGTGATCGAGGGCGGCAAGGTCATCGAAACCGGCCGCCAGGACGAATTGCTGGCCAAGGACGGCGTCTACGCCCTGCTGCACCGGACCCAGTTCGAACTGCGGCCGCTCGTCGTCGCCGAAGCAGCGTCCGAAGCCGCGGCGGAATGACGGCTGCGGTTATAAAGCGTGATGTAACAGATAGATGCGGGAATAAGCTGAAGACATGGTTAATGAACCGTTATCAAGCTGAGAATTAGAAATCTGTCGCATCAAGTTGTTTTATCATCGAAATATGCTTGGCGCGTCCTTGCGCGATTGGCCGGGTGACAAGCGCGGCGCGTTCTTCCATTGTGGCTCGAACCGGACGAGCCCTTGGTCATGTCGATAAAAATCAATCTCCACCAGCCCGTGATGAGCGTTCCCGAGATCGAGAGCTTTCTCGACGAGGTCTTTCCGCAATTGCACCATGGCGGCCGCACCGTCCTTGTCGAATCGGTCGGGCCGATGACGGCGACTCTCCGGCTGCTGGCGCATGAGCGGCATCTGCGGCCGGGGGGGACCATATCCGGACCGGCCATGTTCATGCTGGCCGATGTCGGAATCTACGTCGCCATCCTCGCCCATATCGGCCGCGAGGCGCTGGCCGTGACCACCAATCTCAATATCAACTTTCTGAGGAAGCCGCCGCACGGCGACGTGATCGTCCATTGCCGGCTGCTCAAGCTCGGCAAGAGGCTCGCAGTCGGCGAGGCGACGCTTTTCGCCGAAGGCGCCGATGAGCCGGTCGCCCATGCGGTGGCGACCTATTCCATCCCGGCGGCGCACAAATGAGGTATCTGAATACCATTTGCGCTAAAAGCCTGCATTTCCGCAGCATCCCGGCCGTTGATGCTGTTGACAAAGCGATAGCGCCTCCGTAAAAGCCGGCATCTTCCCACAGGGCGCGTCCATCCCTTGCGCCCTGCGCCAGAACGGAAAAGAGACCGCGCCTGCGGCGCAATTCAGGAAAACCAATATGTACGGCAAGACCTATTCGGCCAAGGCCGCCGAAATCGAGAAGAAATGGGTGCTGATCGACGCCAAGGGCCTGGTTGTCGGCCGCCTCGCCTCGATCATCGCGCTGCGCCTGCGCGGCAAGCACAAGGCGACCTTCACGCCTCACATGGACGATGGCGACAATATCGTCGTCATCAACGCGGACAAGGTCGTGCTGACCGGCCGCAAGCGTGAGGACAAGGTCTATTTCCACCACACCGGCTATCCCGGCGGCATCAAGGAGCGGACGGCCAAGTTCATCCTCGAAGGTCGTTTCCCGGAGCGCGTGCTCGAGAAGGCCGTGCAGCGCATGCTGCCGCGCGGCCCCCTCGGCGTGAAGCAATTGTCCAACCTGCGCGTCTACAAGGGCGCCGAACATCCTCATGTGGCGCAGAACCCGTCGGTTCTTGACGTCGCCGCCCTGAACTCCAAGAACGCCAGGAACGACTGATCATGGCCGAGACTCTCTCCTCCCTGCAGGACCTCAAGGGCGCAACCTCCGCGCCGGCAGCCGAAGCGCCCGTCCATGTCCAGAAGATCGACAAGTTCGGCCGCGCCTATGCCACCGGCAAGCGCAAGAACGCGGTCGCCCGCGTCTGGATCAAGCCCGGCAAGGGCAAGGTCACCGTCAATGGCCGCGACCTCGAAGTCTATTTCGCCCGTCCGGTGCTGCGGATGATCCTGCAGCAGCCGCTGGGCATCGCCAACCGCGAGGAACAGTACGACATCACCGTCACCGTCGCCGGCGGCGGCCTGTCCGGCCAGGCTGGCGCGGTGCGCCACGGCGTGTCCAAGGCGCTGACCTATTACGAGCCGGCGCTGCGCGGCGTGCTCAAGAAGGCCGGCTTCCTGACCCGCGATTCGCGCGTCGTCGAGCGCAAGAAGTACGGCAAGCGCAAGGCTCGTCGCAGCTTCCAGTTCTCGAAGCGCTGATTTTCGTCAGGCTTCGGCAAAATTCCAGCGGCGGGCTTTTGGCCCGCCGTTTTTTATGCCGCCATTGCCGGCGCACATTTGCCGTGGACGTCAAAATCATTTTTTGCTAGGGCTCGATTGCGCCCGCGATGGGCCGACGGTCCGCGTAAAGGGCTCAGCCCAATCGAATGCCAAGCGCATAACACCTGACTTCCTGCCCTGTTGACGCGGACAAAGGGCGATTGCGGAAGGAAGGTCCATGATCTCGCCAATGACGGGGCGCGCCCTGCGGGCATTGCCGGAACATCCTAATCTCGAACATTTGCGCAAGGAAGCGAAGCAGCGGTTAAAGCTGCTGCGCAGCGTCGATCCCGGCGCGAAGCTGGCGGCCGCCCAAAAGGAGGTCGCGCGCGACTATGGTTTTTCCAGTTGGCGTCGGCTGGCGGCGCTGTTTCGCCCGAGCGCGAAAGCCGCTGCGGCATTTCGCCATGACTGGGGCGAGGCGTTTTATCAGGTGCAGGCCGCCGCCGAAGATAGCGGCGACTATAGCGCGGTGGAGCAGGCCTTTCGCGAATTGATCGCCGGGAATCCGCACGACCGCGACGTGATTGAAGCGGAATACGCCCTGTTTCTCGAGCAGCGGCTGCACAAGCGCGAGGAAGCGCGGAGTATCTTCGATCGGTTGATGCGGAAGCCGGCGCCGGGGATCATGGCGCTTTATGCGGGATTTGCCCGCATGATCGGCGAAGTTGATATCGTCGAGGAGGAAGCCATCCTTTGTCGCGCCGTGGCGCTGGGCGACGACGCTCTGGCGCTCAATCATTATGCGGGCTTTCTTTGGTTCAGGCTCAACAAAGACGCGGACGCCTTGCCCTGGTATCGCAAGGCGGCGGAACTCGACACCGGTCATCCCGGCGATGATGCCCAGATGCGCGGGATCTACGCGACAGCCCTTTGGAAAATGGGCGAGTCCGTCTTGGCTGAGACCTGGTTCCGCCTCGCTTTGGCGAAGTCGCGCACCGATCTGCGAGGCCTGCTGACCTTTGCCGCGATGCTGACGGCCACCGAACGCACCGCCGAGGGGCTGGCGCTGGTGTCGGAGGCCATGACCCATCAGCGTTTGCAGAAGATGCGCAAAAGAATGAAAGGCTGGGTCGAGCTGCTGGGGTGGTTCTTGCGCTATGCGCATGGCGATGCAGGACTGCGCGGCCGAGCCCTGGAGGAAATGCGGGCGGGGCTCACAGCGCCGGCCCACTTGGGTACTTTTGTGGACCTTGGTCGCAACGCCGCAGCGGCGGCCGCCGCCGGACATCCGGCTCCGGATCTCGTCGCAGGGTTGGCGAAGGCCTTGCAGCCCGAGGCCGGCAAAGCCGCCGAAGCGTTCGAGGCACTCGGGCGCTGCCCGGAATGGCGGGGCTGAGGAAAATCAATGAATTGCGGGAAGCCAGAGGTCACGCGCGCAAAATCAGCGCGTGATTTCCAGGTTTAGGGATCTGATCGGCACAACGGAAGGCGCGCGCGCAGCACGCCGCAACCGTGGATTTGCCGAGGCGAAAAAAATCGCGTTTTAAAATCCGGCGGCTTTGCTATGAAGCTCGCGCTTGTCGTTCGAGGGCGTCCAGATGTCTGATAGCCAGCAGTTTGCAGCGAAAAAAATCTTCATCGACGGCGAAGCCGGCACCACCGGCCTGCAGATCCGTGAAAAACTTGGCGGCCGCAAGGATGTCGAACTCGTCTCGATTGCGCCGGAACAGCGCAAGGACGCCGGCGCCAAGGCGGAGATCCTTGCAAGCGTCGACCTGACCATCCTCTGCCTCCCGGACGCGGCGGCCAAGGAAAGCGTGGCGCTGGTCGATTCGCTTGGCGACCGGGGTCCGCGGGTTCTCGACGCCTCCACCGCGCATCAGGACCGCTCCCGGCTGGACTTACGGCTTTCCCGAACTCGCGCCAGGGCAGGGCGCGGCGATCGCCGGAGCGCGGCGCGTCTCCAATCCCGGCTGCTACGCCACCGGCGCCATCGCCATCCTGCGTCCGCTGGTCGACGGCGGCCTGGTCCCGCCAGACCATGCTCTGGCGATCAACGCGGTGTCAGGCTATTCCGGCGGCGGCCGCCAGATGATCGAGGACTTTGAGGCGGGCAGGCGCCGCCGTTCGAGCTTTATGCGCTTGGGCTCGAGCACAAGCATGTCGCCGGAAATCATGGCTTATTCGGGCGACTGCGAGCGCGGCCCGTATTCGTTCCGTCGGTGGGCAATTTCCGGCAGGGCATGCTCGTCAGCCTGCCGCTGGCGCTCGACGACCTGCCGGGACGGCCCGAGGCGCGGCGACCTCGAGGCGGCGCTGGCGGCGCATTACGCAGGCTGCGAATTCGTCCGCGTCGTCGCGGCGGAAGAGTCCGGCAAGCTGGAGCCGCAGGCGCTGAACGGAACCAACGACCTGGAAATCCGCGTCTTCGCCAATGAGGCGCGCGCGCAGGCCGTGATCGTGGCGCGGCTCGACAATCTCGGCAAGGGCGCTTCCGGCGCCGCCGTGCAGAACCTGCAATTGATGCTGGGGCTGTGACGGAGGCGAGCCTGTCGGCTCGCCCGCAGGCCTTCATCACTCCATCGAAATGTGGCCGCCGCGCACCATCGCCATTCCATGCCTGCGCGCGCAAAAATGATGGTGGTGGCGCCGATGCCGCCAGCCGTCGTGGATGTAGACGATGCGCGGGCCGGGGCGGCGCCACATGGGCGGCGTCGGCGGAACGTTATAGACCACGCCATAGCCGGTCGGTTCATAGCTCGCGGCGCCATAGTCGACGGGATAGGGCTGCGGCTCGACAATGGGCGCTTCGGGAATGAAGCCGGCGGGATAGCCCAGTCCGTCGTAGCCGAGTCCGCCGTAGCGCGGCGCATAGCCCCCGTTGAAGCATTGGCCGTTGTGGCAATGGCCGCTGAAACGGCCGTGGGAATGGAAATATCCGCCATGCCGGAAACCGGCGGAAGCCGGCGCCGTGGCGGCGAGTAGCGCGGCAAGTCCGACGAACCCGCCCAGTTTCGCAAAATGACCCATTTTCGCTCTCCTGTCTCGAAACGAGACCGGCCTCGGCCCGGAATCGCCCGAAAACGCACAGTTTCGGAACGCGGCGAGGCAACCGCTTTTGTAATGGCAAGAAGGGCGCCTGGGTTTTTCGCGGGTCATGCGCGCGCGTGCTTGCAAAAGAAAAGCGGCGCCGTGAGGCGCCGCGTGTCCAGCTTCTGGAAAATCAGATCAGGCGCTGCGGCAGGCGGTCAGGCTTTTACGCGCACATAGGTTCCCGGGCGCGTCGCCGAGGATTTCGACCTTGCCGCCGCCGGGCTCGCGGGCCGGGCACTTTTTCGGGCGCCTGCGCCTCGATCCAGGCGAGCCAGTCCGGCCACCAGGAGCCCGGATGCTCCTGCGCGCCGGCCACCCAGTCCTCGAATTGGCCCGAGGGCGCCGGTCCGGTCCAGTACTGGTATTTGGGCTTGGGGCCGGGCGGGTTGATCACGCCGGCGATATGGCCGGAGCCGCCCATCACATAGCGCATCTCGCCGCCGAACAGCTTGGCGCCGTTGAACACCGAGCGCGCCGGCGCGATATGGTCTTCCTTGGCCGCGAGATTGTAGACGGGGATCTTGATCTTGCCGATTTGCAGCTTCTCGTCGCCCATGACGACATTCGCCCTTGGCGAATTTGTTCTCCAGATAGCAATTGCGCAGATATTGCGAATGATTTGCGCGCGGCATGCGGGTGGAAGTCGGCATTCCAGGTCAGGAGGTCGAAGGCCATCGGCTCGATGCCCTTCAGGTAATTGTTGACCACGTAGGACCAGATCATGTCGTTGGGACGCAGCATGTTGAAGGCGTTGGCCATCGAGCGGCCCTCGAGATAGCCGGACAGCTCCATTTCGCTTTCGATATTCTTGATGCGGTCCTCGTCGGCGAAAATCTTCAGATCGCCGGCATCGCTGAAATCGACCTGGGTGGTGAAGAGCGTGGCGCTGGAAATGCGGTCGTCGCCCTTGGCCGCCATATAGGCGAGGGTCGCGGCGCTGAGCGTGCCGCCGACGCAATAGCCGATGGAGGTGACCTGCCGCTCGCCGGTGATCTTTTCGACCTGTTCGAGGGCTGCGAAAATGCCCTCTTTCATGTAGGCGAAGAAATCCTTGGAAGCGTGGCGTGCGTCAGGATTGACCCAGGAGATGCAGAAAACCGTCAATCCCTGCGACACCGCCCATTTGATGAAGCTTTTCTCGGGATTGAGGTCGAGAATGTAGAATTTGTTGATCCAGGGCGGCACGATCAGCAGCGGACGCTTGAAAACCTGTTCGGTCGTCGGCGCATATTGCATCAGCTCGATCAGGTCGTTGCGAAACACCACCTTGCCAGGGGTTGTCGCGAGATTGACGCCCAGTTCGAACTTGCCGCCGCTCGACTGGCGGATCTTGATGTTGCCGCCGCCGGCCTCGATGTCCTCGGCGAGCATTTTCATGCCGCGCACCAGGTTTTCGCCTTCCGCCGTCCATGTCGTTCGCAGCAGCTCGGGATTGGTGGCGAGGAAATTCGACGGCGACAGGGCGCCGGACAATCTGGCGAAGATAAAAGTCGGCCTTGTCGTGGGTCGGCTTGTCGAGTTCGGCGTTCTCGACCAGCGAACTGCACCAGTCGTTGGCGAGGCTGTAGGCCTGGCGCAGGAAATCGAAATAGGGATTGGTCTGCCAGTCGGGCGCGGCGAACCGCTTGTCCCTGGGATCGGCGGGAACGTAGGGCTCGTCTTTTTCGCCGTTCAGCCGCCGCAGCGTGTTCGACCACAGGCCGAGAAACTGCGTCGACAGGCTGGACTGCGCCTCGATGGTCCGGCGGGGGTCCGCCAGCCAGTATTCCGCGACATGCCCGAAGGTTTTCAATGCGTCGGCGATGTCGTCGGCGAAACCGGTCTTCGACTTGCCTTCCTCGACCGGCCTGACCATCGCCGCCAGCGCTTTCCCGCCATGCTCCATCGCCAGCGCCATGTTTTCGGCCATGCGCTCGAAATTGGGCAGGTGCGGGCCTTGGTCCTCGTGGTCCGGCTTTTCGGCCTTTGGCGCGTCGGCGCGATGAACCGGCGCGGCCGGCTTCGGCGGCGCGGCGACCGGTGGCGGCGCGGCGATGACCGGCTTCGGCGCGGGGGCGGCCTTCTGCTGCTCCTTGGCCGTTTTCTCGCCCTTTGGCGCGGATTTCTTGGCCGTGGCGGATTTCTTGGCCGTGTCGGATTTTTTGGCGGCCGGGCCGGCGGACGCCTTTCCCATTGGCTCGGCTGCGCCCTGAACGGGGCGGCCCGTTGGGGAATCCTGGCTGGCGGTCATGACGTTCCCTCTTTGCGTTCCGGGCGTTATATGGGCGGTTCGAGCCGTTCCGGTCCCGTTTCCGACATAATAAGACTTTATGCGACAGTTTGGCCAATGGTCCGATGGGCGAACGCCCTTAGGATAATGCCCCTGCGCATTGACGAAAGCCAAGACAAAATGACAGTCCGATCGCCCGAAAAAGTCTCGCGTTTTCGAAAATGCCTGCGCCTCGTTGTTGTCACGGGACTTTGCGCTGCGGGGCTTTCCACGACGGGACTTGGCGCAGCGTCCGCGCGGGCGCAGGAAAACCCATTCCGCTCCTTGACCGACGCCTTGGGACTCACCACGGAATCGGGACAGGGCGCCGATTTCGTAAGGCAGTCCCGGCCCGACCTGGACAAGATCGACTATTCCAAGGTCAACGGCCCCGAAAAGAAGCGCGTGCCGGTCCGCACGCCCGCCGAGGTCGAAGCCGACAAGTCCGAACTCGTCGCCGAGCGCGACAAGGCCAATACGCGGCTGAAAAAGCTGAACGGCGAAAAAATGGATGCTGTCGCCCCGAACAAGCCGCCGCCGCCGCTGGAAGACCATTTTTGAGACAAACGTCCTGACAAGCCGCTCGCGCCCGTGCTAACACGGTTTTGTGGCGGCCGGACGCGCAACGGACCATTCCGGACAGATTTTAGGATTGAAAAGGGACTGGGTTGATGAGCGATTTTTATCGCGTGCGGCGGCTGCCGCCCTATGTATTCGAACAGGTCAACCGTCTCAAAGCCAAGGCCCGCGCCGGCGGCGCCGACATCATCGATCTCGGCATGGGCAATCCCGACCTGCCGACGCCGCGCCACGTCGTTGACAAGCTCGTCGAGACGGCGGGTAAGCCGCGCACCGATCGCTATTCCGCCTCCAAGGGAATCGCCGGCTTGCGCCGCGCCCAGGCCGCCTATTACGAGCGCCGATTCGGCGTGAAGCTCAATCCCGACACCCAGGTCGTCGCAACGCTCGGCTCCAAGGAAGGCTTCGCCAATATGGCGCAGGCCATCACCGCGCCGGGCGACGTGGTGCTCGTGCCAAATCCCTCCTATCCGATTCACGCCTTCGGCTTCCTGATGGCCGGCGGCGTGATTCGCTCCGTGCCGATCGAGCCCGACGAGGAGTTTTTCCGCGCCGCCGAGCGGGCGGTCATGCACTCCATCCCGAAGCCGATCGCCGTCGTCGTCTGCTATCCCTCCAATCCGACGGCCATGGTCGCTTCGCTGGACTTTTATCGCGACCTCGTCACCTTCGCGAAAAAACACGACATCTACATTCTCTCGGACCTCGCCTACGCCGAAGTGTTCTTCGACGACAACCCGCCGCCCTCGGTCCTGCAAGTCCCTGGCGCCAACGACGTCTGCGTCGAATTCACCTCGATGTCGAAGACCTTTTCGATGGCGGGCTGGCGCATCGGCTTCGCCGTCGGCAACGAGCGTCTCCTCTCGGCGCTGGCGCGCGTAAAAAGCTATCTCGACTACGGCGCGTATACGCCGATCCAGGTGGCGGCGGCGGCGGCGCTCAACGGTCCCGACGATTGCATCAAGGAGATGCGCGCCACTTACAAGAAGCGCCGCGACGTGATGGTCGAGAGCTTCGCCCAGGCGGGCTGGAAGATTCCCGCTCCGACCGCCTCGATGTTCGCCTGGGTGCCGGTGCCGGAAAAATACCGTCCGCTCGGCAGCCTCGAATTTTCCAAGCTGCTGATCGAAAAGGCCGATGTCGCCGTGGCGCCGGGCATTGGCTTCGGCGAGCACGGCGATGACTTCGTGCGGCTGGCGCTGGTCGAGAACGAGCAGCGCATTCGCCAGGCGGCGCGTGGGATCAGGCGCTTTTTCGACGGCGCGGACGAAACGCTGCACAATGTGATCGCCTCGCCGATCCGGGCTTGAGGGATCGAAAAAGTTGAAAAAGGCGCCGCAAAAACGCGGCGCCTTTTGCGTTTTGGGCGGCTCTGCTGCGGCCCCGAAAGTCTCGCGCAAGCTGGCGATGGGCATGGTGAAGGCGGCGGAAGCCGGCGGCCGCCGGCCTTCGACTTCAATGCCAAACCCCGGGACCTGAGCCGTGTCCAAAGCCGTTTTTGAATTGACGCTTTCGCGCCGGGTCTGGGCCATGGCCTTGCTGGCGCTGTTCGCGATGGGGCTTGGCACAGGCCTCGCGCTTTACCAGTTCCATCTCTCGACGCTCGATCAGCACAGGGCCGAGCTTCGCCACGAAGTCGATGTCGGCGCGGCGCTGATCGAAAACGCCGTCCGCGGGCGGGAGGCCGACTTGCCCGCAGCGGTGGACGCCGCCATCCAGGCGCTGCGGCCGATCCGCTTCGGCGACACGGGCTATTATTTTGTCCTCGACCTCAAGGGAGTCTCGCGCCTGCTGCCGTTGACGCCTCAGATGGAGGGCAAGAGCCTGCTCGACGTCAAGGACGCCAACGGCGTCTATCCCTTCCGCTCGATGCTTGAGATCGCGCGGACCGACAAGGCCGGCTTCACCGAATATAGCTGGCCGAAAGCGGGGCAGGCCGAAAACGCTCCGAAAATTTCGTTCGTCCGCGCGATCCCGGCGGCAGGCCTGATGGTCGGCACGGGCGCCTATACCGACGACATGGTCAACCGGACCCTCGGCATCGTCTGGCGCATCGCGCTTTATGTCTCGCCGCTGCTGCTGCTGTTCGTCGGAGTGGCCTTTTTCATCGGCCATTCGATTTCGACCCGGCTGGCACGGATGACCGAGGCGATGCGCAGGATGGCGGCGGGCGATTACGATATCGCTTTGCCCGACCTCGACCGGGCCGATGAACTCGGCGAAATGGCTCGCGCGGTGGAAGCCTTCAAGATCGGCCTTCGCGAATCCGCGGAGTCGCAGAGCGCCCAGCGCGCCGAACAGCGGCGGACGGCGGCGCAGGCGCGCT